>NZ_JBWKZP010000001.1:0-1126337 GCF_059424585.1 Hydrogenophaga sp. GW101-3F08 | reverse complement strand
GCATCCACCGGCCCCGCACCGGGTGGGCCAGGGCCGGGCGCTGAGGGCAGTGCGCCGCCCTGGGCGCTGAGCCCGAGCCCGGCCAGCGGCCCGGGCGCGCCCGCCCTGACGCGCGAGCAGCGCCGCCAGGCCCGGGCCCAGATCCGCGCGAAGGTCAACGAGCTGCTGAGCAAAGGGCCGCAGCTGTCGCTGGCCGAAACCCAGGGGCTGCTCGACGAGATCGAGCGGCTGGGGCAGGGCCAGTTCGACCCGCGGTACTTCCAGATCATGCGGCAGATGCTCCAGCACAGCGCGCAGGCCCAGCGCCTGAGCGCGGAACTCAACCGCATCGCCAACAGCACCGCGCCCAAGGACGTGGCGCGCCGCCAGGCCATCCTGGGCGAGCTGCGCGAAATCGGCGACCGCGTGGCCAATGGCTCGAAAACCATGCAGTCGTACTCGCGCGATCTGCTGGCCGGCCAGCAGAAACCCTGAGCGAGCACGATCCATGCACGCCACCCGCTCCCGCCGACCCGCGCAGACCGGCTTCACCTTCGTGGAGATGGCCGTGGTGCTGGTCGTGGCCGGTTTGCTGAGCTGGGCCGCTTTTTCCGCCTACGACACGGTGCTCGACGCCAAAGACCGACGCCAGGCCCAGGACATGGCTCGCCAGGTGCAGTCCCAACTGCGCGCCTTTGCCGTGCGCCACGGCCGCCTGCCATGCCCCGACGCCAGCGCCGCGGGCACGGGCCTGGAGAGCCTGGTGGGCGGTGTCTGTGGCACCGGCAATCTGATCGGCTGGTTCCCCTACGTCAGTGTGGGGGCGGACCTGCCCGTGGCCGAACACCGCGCCCGCTACGCCGTGTACCGCGCCCCCAACGCCAGCGCCCCGGCCGACGCGGACCTGGCGCTCGCCCTGGAGCGCAGCGGCGACGCGATCGGCCACGTGAACCACCGCGACGTGAGCGACCTGATCGTCGCCCTGAACAACGTGGCCGGCCTGGCGCTGGCGACCGACCAGCCCCACCTGACCGGCGACGGCGGTGTGGCCGGCGCGGTGGACTGCGCCACCAACCGGCTGATGTCGGTCGCCTACTGGATCGTGGTGCCGCTCAAGGACCGCAGCGGCGACGGCGAGCGGCTGGACCCGCCGCATGCCAGCACCGGCCTGTGTGTGTTCAGCCCGGGCACCCCCGTGAGCGCCACCAACGACGACGTCGTCCTTTCCGAATCGCCAGCGCAGCTGGCCGGCTGGCTGCGCCAGAGCCTGCCCTGAACCAGCCCCGAGCCGCCGCCTTTTCCTTCACCGTTTTCTCCGCTTCAAAGACCGCCATGCACCACTTCAAGATCTCCATGTTCAAGCCCGGAATGGCCACCACCACCGCGATTGTTTCGGCAGCCTTGCTGGGCGCCTGCGTGGCACCGCCGCCCCAGAGCGCCAAAAACCTGGGCGACCCCGACGTCGATTCCTTGAAGCGCATGCAGGAGGTGACGCGGGCCGAGTCCGCGAAGCTGCTGGCCCAGCAGGAGCAGATCCTGCGGGAGATGCGCCGCACCGCGGCGGCCAAGCCGCTGGAGCCCGCCGCCCCCACCTACGACCCGCTGGAGGGCAAGACCATCAGCGTGGCGGTGTCCAACGGCAACATCAGCCAGATCCTCACGGCGTTCGCCGACGCGGCCAAGGTCAACCTCATCGTCGAGCCGGCGGTGGTGCAGCAGGGCGCGCTGACCGACATGTTCCTCAAGGACGTGTCGCTGCGCGAGGCTTTCAACGAGCTGCTGCGCAGCTACGACGTGGCCGGCGAAATCCGCAACCAGACCCTGCGCGTGAAGCTGCACGAAGAGAAGTTCTTCGCGATGGACTTCCTCAACATCAACACCCAGATGTCGCTGAACTCGGGCGGCAACGTGTTCGGCTCCAACTCCACCGGCGCCAACTCCGCGATCTCGGGCAGCCTGTCCATGAGCGCCTCGGCCGGCAGCCGCGCCGACCCCTACACCGAGATCGAGAACAACCTCAAGACCATCCTGGGTGAGGCCCGCTCGCCCGTGGTGGACCCGGCCTCGGCGGCCAAGGGCAACCAGGACCCGACCCAGGTGGTGCAGCCCAACCAGCAACACGGCTTCACGCTGAACCGCACCTCCGGCACCCTGTTCGTCAAGGCCCGCCCGTCCCAGATGCGCTCGGTGGAAAAGCTCATCAAGAACACCCAGGACATGCTGACCAAGCAGGTCTACATCGAAGCCCAGCTGATCGACGTGACGCTCAACGACGGCTACGAGTTCGGCATCGACTGGACCCAGCTGCGCAGCCGCCTGGCGCTGAATTTCGGCTCCAGCGCCCTGGAACTGGCCGGCGGCGTGGCCAGCCTGCCGAACTCCTCGCGCACGCGCAACTACCCCGCGAGCAGCCTGACCATTCCCTCCCGGCTGGTCGGGCCGGGCACGGGCCAGACCGGTGGCGGCGTGGCCTACCAGGACAGCAGCGGTTCGACCGTGATCAACGCCCTGCGCTCGTTCGGCAACCTGCGCATCCTCTCCAACCCGAACATCCAGGTGCGCAACGGCACCCCCGCGATGCTCTCGGTGGGCACCAGCCAGCGCTACGTGTCCAAGTCGAGCTCGGCCGAGAACAACATCGGCGGGGGGGCGACCACCACCTCGTCCGAGGTGCAGACCGACGCCGTGTTCTCCGGCGTGATGGTCGGCGTGCTGCCCATGATCCGCGAGGACGGGCGCATCGAACTGCTGATCAACCCGGTGCAGAGCGATGTGGACCCCGCCAGTCTGGCCCTGGTCGAGGTGAACGACTCCAACCGCGTGAGCCTGCCCCAGGTGGCCTACAAAGGCCTCACCACCACCCTGAATGTGAACGATGGCGACGTGGTCGTGGTGGGCGGCCTGATCGACCAGAAGAGCGGCAACAACAACGGCGGCCTGCCCTTCCTGTCGGACGTGCCCTTCTTCGGCAAGCTCGTCACCAAGGAAAACACCAGCCAGTCCGCCCGCGAACTCATCGTCGTGCTGCGTGTTCGCCTCCTATGAGCCTCATCTACCAGGCGCTCAAACAAACCGAACAGCAGGCGGCGCCGGCACAGCGGTCTGGCCGTCGGTGGACCGGCGTGGCCGCGCCCGCGCCGGCCAGGCGCGGCTGGAACCCGGTGCCGGCGTTGTGGGGCGTGGGGATCGCGGCCGTGGCGGTGCTGGCCGGTTGGGTGGTGAGCCTGGCCCTGGCGGCCCCGCATGGGCCGTCCGCGGAATCAAAGCCTGTGCCTGCGCCAGCGCCCGTGGTGCCGGCGGCGCGGGACGGCGCCGGCGCGCTGTCGCCCGCACCCCTTGCTCCGTCCCCGGCGGGAACGGCCCGGGTGGTCTGGCCTGAAGCGGCCCTGCCCAAGGCGGACCTGCCGCTGCCCACCGCCTCGCCTCGGCTGGCGCTCGCGCGCAGCTTGTCGGTGCCTGCTGGCTCGGGCGCGGGCGCGGCCTCGACCCCGCCCGCAGCGGCGCCGGCCGCACCGGCTCCGAACACGCAGAACGTCCAGGACACGCGCCCATCCGCCGAGCCCGTGACCGGGAAGAAGGGGGCCGCCGACAGTCCGCGTGCGCCAGCGAGCGCGCCGGTGTCCCAGCCCACGCCCGACGAGCTGCCGGCCCTGTTCGATGCGCTGAACCAGGCGCTGGCCGGCCACGAGGTGGATGCGGCCCGCCAGCAGCTGCAGGCGATCCAGGCCAGGCTGCCGGCGTCTTCGGTGGCCCGCCTGCGCGCCGAGGCCTGGTTTGCCCACCAGAGCGACGATCTGGACGGGGCGCAGCGCCTGTACCGGCGCCTGCTGGACAAGCTCTCGGGCGACGAACACGCCAGCCTCAATCTGGCGGCCATCGAGCGCCAGCGCCAGCGCTTTGACCAGGCCAGGGACCTGCTGACCAAGTCCCTGCGCCAGAACCCGAATTCGGCCGCGCTGCGCACGGCGGTGGATCAGTTGGCCCGCAGCGAGACCAGCCCATGAACGCCCGCAACAGCCACCTGGCCGCCCTGGGCCTGGTGCGCAACCCCTTCCCCTACACGCCCGACGCGGGCTGCTATTTCACGACCCCGCACCTGGACGAGCAACTGGTCGAGCTGGAGCACTGCGTGGTGTCGCGCAAGGGCTTCTCGCTGCTCACGGCCGAGGTCGGCATGGGCAAGAGCACGCTGGTGCGGCGGCTGATGACGGACCTGGCGGCCAAGAACGTGGTCTCCGCGCTGGTGTTCAACACCTTCCTGCAGGGCCCGGAGCTGCTGGCCGCCGTGCTGCAGGACTTCGGCCTGGAGGGCACCGGCACGCTGTCGTCCGACATCTCCGCGCTCAACACCTTCCTGCTCGCCAACCACCGCGAGGGCAAGACCTGCCTGCTGATCATCGACGACGCGCAGAACCTCTCGGCCAACTCGCTGGAGCTGATCCGGCTGCTGTGCAACCTGGAGACCGACCAGGAAAAGCTGCTGCAGATCCTGCTGGCCGGCCAGCCCGAGCTGGAAGAGATGCTGTCGCAGCACAGCCTGCGCCAGCTGCGCAGCCGGCTGGTGAAACATTCGCGGCTGTACGGACTGACCAGCACCGAGATCGCCGACTACGTGCGCTTCCGTTTCGAGTCGTCCGGCAGCGACGGCGCCCTGGTGTTGCAGACCGATGCCTGCCAGCTGCTCTGGCGCGAAACGCAGGGCGTGCCCCGGCAGATCCACCTGATCATGGACCGCTGCCTGTACGGGCTGGCGGCGCGCAACGGCAACGTGATCGACTCGAACCTGATGAAAGAGGCCGTCAACGACAGCCGGGTCGATCTGGTGGGCGCCCCCACGGCGGACGCCGTGGGCGTGGTGCCACCGTCGCGCGCCCGCCGGCCGTGGCTGGTCGCCGCCGCCTTCGCCGGCCTGGTCGCCACCGGGGCGGCGCTGGGCTCGCGTTTTGGCGGGGTGGACGGCGGCCCCGGGCAGCCGCGGGCCGATGGCGCGGCGGCCCAGGGGGTCGCGCTGGCCCCAGCGTCGCCCTACCCTGCACCGGCCCCCGCGCCGCAGGCCGCAACGCCTGCGGCACCGGCCGTGGCGGCGCTGTCCGTTGCGCCCGATGCCTCCGCCGCCCAGGGCGTGCCGGCCGTGGCACCCGGCGGCCTCTTCGGCGCTGGCTGTGAGCCCGCCACCGAGCAGCCCGCCGGGCGCATGGTGGTGAGCCAGCCCCTGGCGGAACTGACCCACCAGCTGCTGGGCGCGCGCCTGGCCCGCCTGGCCGACGTCTGCCTGGACAACCGCCAGGGCCAGGTGTGGCTGACCTGGAGCACGCCCCAGGCCGGCCACGCCGTGAACCAGCGGCTGACCGCGGCCCGTTTCCAGATCGCGCTGACCGAATACGGCAGCCTGCTGCCCCGGGAAGTGGACGGCATCTGGGGCGAGCGCAGCCGCGGCGCCCTGCGGCAATTCCAGAACGAACTGGGCCTGAGTCCCTCGGGCGAGGTGGACCCCCTGAGTGGCCTGCTATTGGAGAAGTTCTATGTACAAGAACAGTGAGACCGGGATGGAACCCATGATCGAAATCCGCCAGAGCTTCAGCCAGATGCTGGTGGCCAACGGGCTGGTCAGCCAGATCGTGATCGACTACGTGCGCCAAAAGCAGGCGGTCGAAGGGCAGAAGCTCGGGCGCATGTTGGTGGAGCTGGGCTTCATCAGCGCCAAGGACCTGGCGCGCCAGTTGGCGATCCAGCGCGGCATCGCGTTCAAGGAGGTGCCCGCGGTCGACCCGGAAGTGGCCGCGGCCTTCAACCGCAGCCTGTGCCTGACGCACAACTTCCTGCCGGTGGGCCGCGAGGGCGACAAGCTGCGGGTGCTGCTGGGCGACGCGGAGCCCGAGGCCGTGGCCACGCTGATCCAGCGCCGCGTCGGGCAGGAGGTGGTGTTCTGGCAGGGCGAGTTCTTCGCCGTCGTCGACGCCATCCACCAGCACTACTACTTCCAGGAAAACCCGGTCGAGCGGCTGATCGAAGCCGAGATCCGCAAGCTCGGCGACGACCGCGACCACGCCTACAGCCCCGACCGGCTGATGGAGCTGATCCTGCACACCGCCGTGCGCGAGCGCGCCACGGACGTGCACCTTGCCCCCACCGCCCGCAGCCGCGGGGTGCTGATGCGCATCGACGGCGTGTTGCGCCCGATGTTCGCGATGCCGCCCTCGCTGGACCGCCTGGTGTCTTTCATCAAGCTCAAGGCCGACATGGATGCCAGCGAGCAGCGCCTGCCGCAGGACGGCAGTTTCACCATCAACCTGATGGACGCCACCTACACGATCCGGGTCTCGACCATGATCTCGGAGTTCGGCGAGCGCGTGGCCATGCGCCTGCTGGCCGAGCGCAGCGACCTCGACCGCCTGCAGGACCTGGGCTTTCTGGAAGAAGACGTGGCCGAGATGGAAAAGGCCTTCGCGCGCCCGCACGGCCTGATCCTGATCACCGGCCCCACCGGCTCGGGCAAGAGCACCACCCTGCACGCCGCGCTGCGGGTGCAACCGCTGGTGGAGCGCAACGTGTTGACGGTGGAGGACCCGGTGGAGTACCGGGTGCCGGTGGCCTGCCAGACCGAGGTGAACCGGCGCGCGGGCTACGACTTCGCCAGCGCCATGCGGCACTTCCTGCGCCACGACCCGGACATCATCCTGGTCGGCGAGGTGCGCGACGCCGAAACGGCGCGGGCCGCGCTCGACGCCTCGTCCACCGGCCACCTGGTGCTCTCCACCCTGCACGTGGGCGGCATCTTCGGTGTGGTGCCCCGCCTGCGGCTGCTCGGCGTGGACGCCGAGACCGTGGCCGAGAACCTGGTGGCGGTCATCAACCAGCGCCTGGTGCGCTGCATCTGCCCCCACTGCAAGACCCAGCGCGCCGCGACCGACGACGAAAAAGCCTGGCTCGGGCCGGAGGTGTCCATGGTGCACCACGGCGCCGGCTGCACCCACTGCCGTGGCACTGGCTACCGCGGCCGGTTGCCGGTCTATGAAATCCTGACCGTCAAACGCGAGCTGGCCGACGCCATCGTGGGCGAGGCACCGCGGGCACGCATCCGCGAGCTGGCCGAGGCCAGCGGTCTCAAGCCCATGGTGCGCCTGGCGCGCTACCGGGTCCTGCAGGGCGAGACCACGGTGGACGAGGTGCGCCGCGCCATCGGACTGGAGTAAGCCATGAGCACCGCCGCCGCTCTGCGTACCTACTACTACCGCGTGCTGCTGCCCCACGGCAAGGTCCGCAGCGGCTTTCTGCGCCTGCTGGTCGAGCGCGACCACTCGGTGCGCCTGCGCCTGGAACAGACCACCGAGGGCGCCGTGCTCAGCCTGGTGCGCCTGCCGGCCTGGATCACGGCCCTGAACGACCTGCGCATGCGGCTGTTTCGCCGCCACGTGCGCCAGCAGGATCTGGCCGGTTTCCTGCGCGACATGGGCATCATGCTGGACGCGGGCGTGCCGATGATGGAGGCGCTCAAGACGCTGGTGGAAGACGAGTCCGGCGACGACGGCGTGGCCGAGGTCGCGCAGCGCGTGCACACCGACCTGGGCTCGGGCATGCGCATGCCGCAGTCGTTCGCCCGCCACCCCGACGTGTTCCCGGAGACCGTGCGCAACCTGGCGGAGATCGGCGACCAGTCGGGCGAGCTGCCCCGCATGCTGCTGGAGTCGGCCTCGCACATCGAGCGGCTGATCGACATCCGCCGCGACATCCGCACCGCGCTGATCTACCCGGTGCTGGTGTTCACCACCATCCTGGGCGTGGGCTTCTTCTGGCTCTATTACGTGGTGCCCAACATGGCCCAGCTGTTCAAGCAGCTCCAGGCCAAGCTGCCGCCACTCACGCAATGGCTGATCGCGGTGTCGGACGCGTTGGTCCATTACCTGGTGCTGTTCGCGGTCGGCGTGGTGCTGCTGATCATGGCGCTGATGTGGCTGTACCGCTCGATCCCCGGTTTCAGGCTCGCCTGTCACGAGCTGCTGCACCGCCTGCCGATCGCACGCACCCTGTCCACCTCCTCGGGCATGGCCTTCATCAGCGAACACCTGGCCCTGCTGGTGCGCGCCGGCCTGGACTTCATGCTCAGCCTGGACGTGTTGTCCCGCGCCACCACCGACCAGTACTACCGCGAGCGCCTGCTGCGGGTGCGCGACGGCGTGGCGCGCGGCGAAGGCATCGGCGCGTCCATGCGCCGCGTGGGCGGTTTCCCGGCCATGGCGGTGCGCATGATTTCCGTGGGCGAGGAGTCGGGCTCGCTGGACAAGCAGCTCGACCGCCTGGCCACCGAATACCGCAAGCGGCTGGACGTGGTGGTCAAGTCGCTGGGCGAGATCATCAAGCCCGCGCTCATCCTGCTGGCCGGCGCGCTGTTCATCTTCCTCATCGTCGCGCTGCTGCTGCCGATCTACGACCTGGTGCGCCAGTCGGTCAACCACTCGCTGGGAGGGGGCTGATGCGGTTGACGCCCCGGGCCGGCGTGCCCGCCCCGACCACCCGGCGCCGCCAGCGCGGCCTGGGCCTGCTCGAAGTGCTGCTGTTCATCGCGATCGTGGGCGGACTGGCCACGGTCGGCTACCTCGAATGGCGCGAACGCTCCGCGCTGCAGAGCTCGCGCCAGGGACGCGCGTCACTGTCCCAGGCGGACACGGCCGTGATCACCTTCGCCACGGTGATGCGCCGCCTGCCATGCCCCGACACCGACCGCGACGGGCTGGAAGACTGCGGCGGCGGGGCCCAGAAAGGCTGGCTGCCGTCGGTGTCGCTCAAGCTGGCGGGGGCCGATGCGGGCGTGGGCGTGGCCCAGCTGCGCTACCTGGTGCAGCGCGGCGCCACCGCCTACGACCTCGCGGTGCTGGGCGACGACTGGCGCCCGCTGGAATACGACGACGGCGCGACCACCTTCGCGGCCATGCGCGACACCGTTGGCAACGGCGGCAGCTACCAGGCCAACATCCTCACCCTGCCCGACCTGTGCCAGCGGGTGGGGCAGGGTGTGGCCGCCACCTTCGGCGCGGGCATGGCCCACGTGACCTCGTCCCCTTTGCGCCCGGTGGCCTATGCGCTGGTGCACCCGGGGCTGGAAGACACCGACGGCGACGGCTCGCTGTTTGACGGCGTCAACGGCGCCGCGGGCAACACGGTGGAAGACCCGGACCGTTCACCGCTGCTCAGCAGCTACGACGACGTGGTGCGCGAACGTTCGTTGGCCAGCCTGCAGTCGGCCTTCCACTGCCAGCCGCTGGCGCAGTCGATCGACACCGTGGCGCTCGGCTTGGACGTGGTGGACCAGGTCGACGAGATGCGCGAGGACAACATCGACGCCGCCGAGCGGGCGGTGATCTTCGCGGCTCTGGGTGCGGCGATCACGGCGGTGGAGCTGACCGCTTCGGTGGTGGAGGCCGCCTCGGACACGGGCAACGCGGTGGCCGAGGCCACACTGTGCGGCGCCACGCTGGGCCTGGCGGTGAACGCCTGCGCGGCCTTCCCGCAGCACATCGCCTCGGCCGTGCTCGCCGGGGTGTCCACCGCGGCCAACATCGCCACCATCGCCCTGAACGTCACGGCCGCGATCATGGCGGGTAACGCCCTGGTGCTGGCCGACAACAGCCGGCCGCCGGCATCGGTGTCCTGCCCCGTGCCCGACGTCAGCGCGGCGCTGGCCGCGTCGCTGGACGAATGGAACAAGGCCAAGGCCGAGGTGACCCGCCTGGAGGGCGAGGTGGCGGCCAAGCAAATTGAGCTGGCCAATGCGAACATCGCGAAGACCGCCGCGATCACTGCGCTGGAATCCTCGGTCCTAACCGATGGCTTCATCGGTGGTATCAGTTCCACATTGGACGGCACCGTGGACCAACTGATCGCCGGGTCGAACACCTGGAACCAGGAGGCGCTGGACTACGCCGCTGCCCAGGCCACCCGGACCCTCAACCAGACCGAATACGACAGCTGGAGCGACATCGTCGTGCGCTACAACGACATGCTGACCAACCGCACCACGCTGATCCCCCAGGTGGAGGCGGAGATTGCCGCGCTGGACATCCTGATCGCCGCCGAGACGGACCAGACCGCCAAGGAAGCCCTGCAGCTCCAGCGCAGCAACAAGCAGGGTGAGCTGGCGTTGCTCAACGACGTGACCACGCTCACCTCGGAGCGCGACAACGCCATCGTCAAGCGGGACCAGGCCTACGTGAACCTGCAAGCTGCCATCGCGGCCGAAGCCAACGCGCTGGCGGTGCTCAACGGCGCGCGCGGCAGCTACCAGACGGCCTACGCCAACCTCGCCAATGGCAGCTGGGGTCCTTACCTGATACAGAGGACGCCGCCGCTGGGTTCCCTTACTGCCTGTACACCACAGACATTCCCGTCGACCTGTCCCGGGGCATCGATACAGACCAGGCCGTTTGTTCTGGCGGCGATGCGGGACCTGTACGGCTCGGGCGGCGACACCGGATCGACACAACCCCACGCAGACAGCAAATACATGAGGCCTTTGACGATACAGCGCCAGCTCGACGGCTTGAACGCGCAGCTCACCGCCGCGCGGGAGATGGAAGTCGATACCAAGAAGCGCTACGACGACCTGAAAGCCCAGGCCGACAACCCGCCGGCCTGCAACCTCACTGGCACCGGTGTCACGCCCTGGTCGCCCACGACAGCCGCCGATCTGCTCATCAACGTCGACGTGAAGGGGGGCACGCGATGAACCGCTTTGTCATCCGCCGTCGGCAGCGCGGGTTCTCGCTGATCGAGCTGGGCGTGTCGCTGGTGATCGCCGGTGTGATCGGGCTGATGCTCTGGCGCTGGATCGCCGCGACGCAACAGCCCGTCTCGGCGCAGGACATGCGGCGCCATCTGGGCGAGGCGCAATCGGCGGTCGAGGGCTTCGTGCTCACGCGCCACCGGCTGCCGTGCGCCGCGGCCAACACCGCCGGGGTGGAAGCCTGCGGCACGGCCGACGCCGTGTTCCTGCCCTGGAAAACGCTGGGCCTGAGCAGCGACCTGAGCGTGCTGCACTACGGCGTCAACCGCGGCGGCGGGGCCGACCTGGCCGCCACCGGCGCGGCCTGGGTCGCGCCCGATCTGAACATCGACTTCACCGGCGTGCCGGTGCTGCCGGTGGCCACGGCCGATGCTCCGGCCGCCGCCGCCGCGGCCACGCAGGTGACCAGCCTGATCACCACGGCCGCGGCCCGGCGCACGGCGGTCAACGGGCTGGACTGGTGCCGCGTGCTGCGCGGTTTCGCGGCCAACCCCACGGCGGCCGGCGTGTTGAGCGCCGGCAACATCACGGCCAGCCTGCCGGTGGCGTTCACGCTGGTGCACCCGGGGCTGAACGGTCAGTTCGACGGCAACAACCGGGTCGGCGCGGGCGGCTCGTGGCGGTTCGATCTGCCGGGCCGGGCGCAGGACGAGGGCTTCGACGACATCGGCCTGGCCGTGGGGCCGGCGGACCTGTCCGCCCGCATGGGCTGCGTGGCGCGGCTGAGTGCTGCCCAGGGGTCGGCCCAGGCGGCCTTCGCCCAGTACGACACCGCCCGCGTGATGCAGGAGTACTGGTCGCTGCGCGAGTTCGACGTGACCACGGCCGAAGACGGCGTGAGCGGCGCCGAGACCGGCGTGGCCATGGCCGCCATGGGCCTGGCCATTTCGACCACCAGCACCCTGGTGGGGCTGGCCTCGGCCGCCAACACCGAGGGCCTGACCGTCTATGCCGTGGCCATCGCGGCCGTCAACATGGCCGTGGCCGTCACCGAAACCGTGCTGGCCGCGCAGGACCTGGTGGACGCCCAGCAGGCCCTGGTGGACTCCCGGGCCAAGCTCGTGGCCACCAGCACCTACGCGGCCGGGGTCTACACAGCGTTGGCCGATGCGCTGAGCCAATCCATTGCACTCGACACGAAAGGACTGAACCCATGAGACAGCGGATGAGGGGGTTCACGCTGGTGGAAATCTCGGTGGCCCTGCTGGCGCTGGGCCTGATCGTGTGGGGGGCGGTGGCGTTCTGGCAGCAGTCCGCGGGCCAGCGGGTGTCGGCCGTGCAGCTGGACGCGCAGCAGCAGGCCCGCCAGTCGGTGCTGGGTTTTCTGTACGCCCGCCACCGCCTGCCTTGCCCGGCGGCCGACGCCAACGGCGTGGAGTCCTGCTCGCTCGCGGGTGGCGGTCTGCGCCAGGTCGGCTACGTGCCCTGGCAGACGCTGGCCTTGCCGCGCCCCGAGGCCGGCCGGCTGCGCTACGGCGTGTTCCGTGAGGCCTCGGCCACGGCCCACCTGGACCGCGACCTCGCGGTGGCGCAGGACCGCATGAACCCCTTGCGCGTGCGCACGCCCAACCCGCGCCCGCAGAACGGCAATGCGCCCAACGGCAACGCGCCACCCCTGCCCGTGGCCACGGCGGGGCTGCTGGGCGCCACCCAGTCGGGTGACGTGGCGGCCCCGCTCAACAGCGCGTGCAACGCGGCCAACGCGCCACCCTGCCCATCGGGCGGGGCGGCCTCGGTCAACCAGGTGGACGTGTGCCTTGCGCTGAACACCGCCTCGGACGCCGCCACCGTGCCCGCCGGGTCGCTTGGTGTGATGTCCGCCGGCGTGCGCCGCCCGGCCGCGTTCGTGATCGCCGCGCCGGGCCTGCTCGACGCCGACGGCAACGGTCAGGCCTTTGACGGCGCCAACGCCACGGCCAGCGATGCCTCGCCCACCTTCGAGTCGTCCAACACGCGCTCGACCCACGCCTACGACGACACCGTGCTCGCCGCCAGCCACGCCGAGCTGTTTGCCACGCTGGGCTGCGAGACCGGCCTGTCGGTGGCCGAGCACGCCCATTTCAACGCCGCCACCGGGGCCTTCGTGCTGGAGCGCGCCCTGTACGACTACCGGGACCAGCTGTACGTGATGGTCAAGCTGGCGGAGGCGGACGTCGCGGCCGCCACGGCGGGCGTGACCAGCGCCATCGCCGGCGGGGCCGACGCCGCCCAGGCGATGCTCTCGGCCACCGCCGACACCACCATGAGCGCGGGCGCGCGTTCGTTCCAGATCGGCCTGGCCGCGGTCGGGATCGCCGCCGCCGTGGCGGGCGGCATTGCCGCGGGCGTCGCCATGGGGCTGTCCGTGGACTCGCTGGTGGACGCGCAGGACACGCACAACGCATTCGCGGCCCGCACCACCGCCATCACCGACCTGTCCATCTCCATCAACCGCAACGCGCTGCTCGCGGATGCGATCGGCTTCTGAGCCCTACTGTGTTTTCGGGGTACGCACCATGAATCGACCGACCAACGCCAAGTCCGCCGCGCCAGGCCATCGCCAGCGCGGCTTCACCCTGGTGGAGCTGAGCATCACCCTGCTGGTGATCGGCCTGCTGCTGGGCGCCGTGGCCGTGGGCCGCGACCTGCAGCGCAGCGCGGCCAACCAGCGCTTGTCCACCGACTTCGTGCAGGGCTGGCAACTGGCCTACGAGGCCTATGTGAACGGCGTGGGGCGCCCGCCCGGCGACAGCGCCACCAACCCGACCGGGCAGATCAACGGCGGCACCGCCCCGGCGGGCACCCAGCTCTGCGGCAACGACATGCTCAACGCCTTTCTGGCCGCTGGCGTGCGCCTGCCGGAAGGGCGCACGGCCGGCAGCGCGGACCGCTACGTCTACCTGGACAGCAACGGCAACCCGCAGGAAGTGCGGGTCTGTTTCCAGAGCGTGGACTGGGCCGAACCCGGCGCCACGGTCAACACCTACGCCACCCGCCCGCGCAACGTGATGGTGCTCAGCAGCGTCACCCCCTCGCTGGCGTCCATGCTCGACCAGCAGATCGACGGCCGCAACGACGCCCGGTTCGGTCGCTTCCGCGATGTGTCGTTCGCCAACGACATTGCAACCACCGACGGGCAGATCTGGCCCATCGACGACCGCATGGCCTTCGGCACCACCGTGGCCACCTCGCTGGACGAATCCCAGGTGGCCGTGACCACGGCTTACCTGCAGATGATGCGCTGAGGGCGCGTCTCCACCGTCTTCCATGCACAGGCCCGTGCATGCGGTTGTAGGTCGCCACGCTGGGAACCGTTGAACTCGGACCTTTGTGGAGCTGCGCTGGATCAGCACAGGTGAGTAAGCACCGCCTGCATTTGCTTTTTCAGCTTACCGGTCGCATCGACCTGCTGCAGCATGGTGGCGCAATCGGGCGGCAATCGCAGCTCCTGGGCGAGCCCTACCTCCAGCATCAGATCCAGCAACGCTCCCAGGTCTTTGATCGGATGGGTCTGGTGGGCACGCACGATGTCACAGACACAGGCAAACACCAGCGGACCGGCTTCGGGGTTGTTGCGTTGCGCGCTGCCCAGGCTGGCGGCGTAGCGTTTGGCTTTCACCAATGGCGTTTTGAACAAAGCTTGCAACACCTGGCCCAGGGCGATTGGATCAATTCGCCGCTGTGCATGGGCCTGTGCCAAGGCATCGACCGCCATCGCGGTCTGCCCCGGCTGTTTGCCACCCAGCGCCAAGGCAAGTGTCAGCACCGCCATCGGATGGTCCGCGTCGATCACAGTGCTGGGCTCCAGCAGCCGCTCGATATAGGCCTGGTTGACCCAGCGGGCCTCCCACCAATCCAGGTTGCTTGCCAAGGCCTGCGATCCTTCGGCAAAAAAGGGTTCCAGTTGTCCCGGCATGGTGCTGGCGAGATAGCGCAAATCGGCCAACGCCAAGTGCTCCAGGTAGAAATGCTCGGGCGCAACACCCTGCTGGGTTCGAATGTCGAAGTGCGGGGAGTGGGTGACATGCCCGTCGTATTCGCGCGTTCGGGTTCCACCTGTCCAGACAAATTGGGGCTGCTTGGTGGGGCGTGGCAGGGCACGCTGCCGTGCCAAATCAAGTTCAGTGGCCGAAACAGTCAAACCGCGATCCTGGTAGATTTTCAGACGGCTTTGCAGTTCGGCAGCATCCAGAAAGCCGCCTTGGTGGCTGGGCGTTGAAATGGGAATGAGTCCCCAGCCTTGTGCTGCCTGATCGATCAGATCGTCAATGCGGAAAGCGAAGCGTTCCAGTGGTGTGGGCGTCTGTGGCCCACTGTAGATGGAGCGGTGCTGCTGATTGGCGTTGGGTTGCCGTTGGCCGGCCAATACAAAAATCAGCAACCGTGAAAGTTCGGCGGGCATCGACCGGGCCTTCATCTTCCTGGCCCGCTTGAGCAAGGGCGCACATTGCTGTTGCTGCTCGGCCGGGAGCGGAGCGGCTTGCACCAGGGTTGCCAGCGCGCATTCCACTTCATCAATGGCGCCCGGATTCTCGAGAGCAAACGCAATGCGCTCAATGCCTTCAGCATCGAGGACCCAGGGCCTCAGTCGCCGTGCTTCGCTCAAGGGGTTCCAAGGTTCGAGTAGCTCTACCGCTTGGGTGGGCACGGTATCGACGGCCGGCTCCGAAGTTGCGGCTCCAAGTAACTTGCTCAGTGCACCGCGATGCACCTGGGCGATTCCCGTGGCATAGGTTCGCAGTTCTTCGCGTTGCTGCTCGTCCAGCCCCCATGTGTGCAAGGCTGCCAATATGGCCGCTTGCACATCGCTTGCGGGGTGTAGCAGGCCCGGCATCGCAACACGGCTGGCCAGTGGCTTGAGCGATGGGTCTTTCAGACTCGCGGCTTGGGCCAGCTTCAATGCGCCCAAAACATGGGCTTTTGCCGCAGCGTAGAACACGGGCGCAAGCGATGGGAGCAGGTCGGCCCCCTGGATCACACCAGCCGAGAACAACGTTCGCAACGCATCGAGTGCCAGAGCAACCGTGGGAGGGATGCGGCTGTGTGTCAGGCCCAGATAGCGCTCGCAAAAAGGAGCCATCTCGTCGGCGCTGGGTGCGAGCAACTGATGAAACCTTGAAAACCATCCAGCGCGCATCTGTATCCAGTCGCTTTCCAGGGTGCCCAGCGTTTTTTCCAGCAGTTGGGCGCGTGTGTAGTGCCCTTGTTCAATACCGTCGAGAAAAACGCGAGACCAGAGAATTTGACCTGTTTTTGCATACTTTTCCATGGATGCAAGGTTGTTTTCCGCGCTGCCTTGTTCTTCAAAAAATGCCAGGAACGCCTCATGCAGTCCGGGATCTGCCTCTAGCCGTGCCGCCCAGCCGCCCGGGCTCTGCCAATGCATCAAGCGCGGCCATCCGATCAATGCGGTGGTGTAGTCGTGTCCTGTTGGGCGATCTGCGCATCCGCTAGCGATCAGGCGCTGTATGGCTTCGATCCCCCATACGTGCTTGGCCAACTGGTTTCCGATGACCCGTTGCAAGGCCTGTCGCCAGACCATGGGGTCTTTCCCCAGTGCGGTCAGAAAGGCCGATGCTTCCTCCCACCGCATGCCCACGTATTCGACCAGGTTGAGCAGGTCCTCAGGATCGCCGCAGGCCAGAGTGGCCAGGTCGTGGGCACGGTGGTGCGCAGCGTTTGCCGGGCGCTTCCAGTGGCCCTTCCCATGGGCTGCAGGCCACAGGCTGTGCTTGATGTCCTGTCCCAGCTCCACCAAGCCCGCCGCACAAGCCCGACGCTGCTGGGGTGTCATGGCCAGACACAGTGTTTTTACCGCCTCGGCATCGCCTTTCTCAATGGCTTCAACAAGTGAATCGTTGAAGGGGCCGACATCGGTTGGTCGAGCATTCATGTTGGAAGTGCTGGAGAAAAATTTAAAGGGCAAAGGCCTTGTCAATCGATCGGCGGTGTTTTCAATGAGGTATCGCTTTTGCCGCGGCTGCTTCTACAGCGAGCACATGTTTGCAAGGTCCGCGTTCGTCCTGGTGCTTGCCGTACCAGGGGCAGGTGCAGCGCCATTGCCCGTCGTGCTCTCGCACGGCGTGAACCGAGTCGCCCTTACCCACGCTGGCCGTCACCGGTGAGAGGCTGTGCAGGGTCACACACCCGCTGTCCAGCAGCTCACTCGCACCGGCGAGGCGGGGGTGCATGTCGTGCAGGGCGGTCAGATCAAAGGGCAGCACACGATGAAAGTAGCAACCATCGGTGAGATCGAATCCCAAGAGCCCACTGGCGCCCAGCACGTGAAGGCCTTGCTGGATTTGTTGCAGTGGCATGTCCAGGCGCTCGCCCAGGTCGGACGCGATCAGCCGGGCTTGCCAATGCAGCTGAGCGCGCAGCTCGGGCAGCTTGGCGTGGTTCTGCATGTGCATGAGGGCTTGCAGGGCCTGGCCTTCACCGCTGAAGGCGCGCCAGGGTTCGGCACTCAAGGCCAGTGTGAGGCGTGCGCCCGGGAGGTCGAGTACCCAGGCGCTGGCCTGCTGGTGGGCGTCCGCATAGACGGTGACCCGCTGCGTGAATGGCAACAAGGGTTCGAGCACGCGCAGGCGGCGGGTATCGCTCAGACGCACGCCGTTCGGGTTGTCGAGTGTGGAGCTGACCAGTCGCCCAGCAACCTGTATCAGCCACAAAGGGGTGTGGTGGGTATTGCCTTTGGGCAGGTGGCGAAACCACTGGATGGTTTCGATTCCGCTGAAGCGCAGCGTCGCGCGCATGTTGGCCAGATAAGACTGCACCTCCACCATGCCACGAAGCCAGCGCAAAGGCAGATCCACCTTGCGCTCGATGATCTGGTCGCGCCCACTCGTGAGATGTACCGCGTCATGCCCGACCGACAAGGCCAGTCCGTCTTCATCGCGAACACGCGCCAGCGCAGAGCGCGTGGGCAGGTTGAAGTCGACGTTGGTGGTGCCTTTTCCCAATACCTCACCCTCATGGCTTTCGGGGAGAAAGTCGGCGCGGATGTAGGCGCTGCAGCAGGAAGAAAAGCCTTCAAACCGAAGCCGCTCTCCATCGACGGTGATCACGGGGTCGGCCAGCGCGATCGCCTTGGCCACGCTGTTGGCCGGGGTGAAGAAGCGCGAACCCACCAGGAGGTGCACCGCGCTGAGCAGGGCGGCGGCCTGGCGCGGAGCAGTGAAGCGCCCTTCGTAGAGATGCGGGTGCGAACTGGCGTCGCTTCCAGGGTTCGATGTCGCAAGATGCAGACCCGATGTGTTTCCCTGGCGCAGTTCGGATCGCGCCAGGTACTGGTAGGCATGGGCGACTCCAGCCATATCCAGCTTCAGTGGGTCGCGGCGGCCAGCGCCTTGGCGATGCGGTGCCGGCTCACCGTGGGCTTGGGTACTTTGTGCGGCAGGTGTTCGAACCAGCGGCGCACGTCGTCTTCCACGCACAGGCCGTGCATGTAGTTGTAGATCGCCTTGCGCAGGCCGATGCCGAGCGCGTCGTGGTCGGTGCCGCTGGGGTCGATGAAGCCGATGTCGTTCTTGGCGAAGCTCACGGGCGGCAGCGGGATCAGCTCGATGCCGTAGGCCGCCGGGTCCAGGCCCACGGGGGAGTGCACGGTGCAGCTGAAGCGGTGGAAGAAACCGCTCTGGATGCAGCCGGCCTCGAACAGCTGGCGCACGTATTCGAGCGCGTCCACCGTGTCCTGCAGCGTCTGGGTCGGGAAGCCGTACATCAGGTAGGCGTGCACCAGGATTCCGGCGTCGGAAAAGCCCTTGGTGACGCGCGCCACCTGCTCGACCGACACGCCTTTTTTCATCAGTGTGAGCAGGCGGTCGCTCGCCACTTCGAGGCCACCGCTCATGGCGATGCAGCCGCTTTGCGCCAGCAGCTCGGCGAGCTCGGGCGTGAAGGTCTTTTCAAACCGGATGTTGCCCCACCACGAGATGTTGAGCTCGCGCCGGATCAGCTCTTCGGCCAGCGCCTTCAGGGCCTTGGGCGGAGCGGCTTCGTCCACGAAATGGAAGCCGGTCTGGCCGGTTTCTTCCACGATGGCCTGGATGCGGTCGGCCAGTTTGCTGGCGGTCGCCGTTTCGTAGCGGCCGATGTAGTCCAGGCTCACGTCGCAGAAGCTGCATTTCTTCCAGTAGCAGCCGTGCGCCACGGTGAGCTTGTTCCAGCGACCGTCGCTCCACAGCCGGTGCATGGGGTTGAGCATGTCGAGCAGGCTCAGGTAGCGGTCCAGCGGCAGGCCGTCCCAGGTGGGCGTGCCCACGTCTTCGAACGGGATGTCGGGTTCGGCGAGGTGGATGTAGCGCACGGTGGCTTTTTCCCCCTCTCCCCCTGGGAGAGGGTTGGGGTGAGGGCTGCCTTCGAGCACAAAGGTGCGCTGCAAGCGCTGCCGCCCACGTTGCCCATGGAGGTGTTCAATCAGCGACAACACCGGTCGCTCGCCCGCATCCAGCGTCACGAAATCCACGAAGTCGAACACGCGTGGGTCCGACAGCTCGCGCAGCTCGGTGTTCACAAAGCCACCGCCCAGGGCGATGCGGATGTGCGGGTTGTGTGACTTGATGGTCTGCGCGATGCGCAAGGCCGCGTAGACCGAGCCGGGAAACGGCACCGAGAGCAGCACCAGCGTGGGCTGGTGGCGGTGGATGGCGGCCAGCGTCAGGTCGCTCAGCAGTTCGTCCACCAGCGTGGGCGGCGCGGCGAGCGCGGCGGCCAGCGGGTCGAAGGTGGGCTGGCTGCTGGCCAGCGACTCGGCGTAGCGCACGAACTCGAAGCGCTCATCGACCGCGTCGCGCAGCACGTCGGCCAGGTCGTTCAGGTAGAGCGTGCAAAGGTGGCGCGCCTTGTCTTGCACGCCCAGCGCGCCGAAGGCCCAGGCCAGCGGGTCGCCGCTGCCGTCGTCCACATACGCGTCGAGCGCGGCAAAGCGCGGGCCCTCGGGCAGCAGGCCGCGCGCGGCGATGCGGTGTGCCAGCGTGGAGTCACGCCCTTGCAGGTAGGCGATGGCCGGGCCGATGGTGCTGCGGTAGGCGTCGAACTGGTCCAGGAAAGCGTGCACGCTGCCTGAGCGCTGCGCCTCGGGCAAGGCCAGCGCGCGGCCACGCACGGCCTCCAGCCCGGCGGGCGTGAACAGCTTCAAGACCAGCGCCAGCGCCAGGTCTTCCTGCACCGCGTTGATGCCGCGCGAGCGCAGGAAGCCGGTGAGGTAGGCGGTGGAGGGGTAGGGCGTGTTGAGCTGCGTCATCGGGGGGATGAGGCTCAAGACGCGGAAATCGGTGGTCATGGGGCGGGCGGCGGTGGTGGGCCGCTGGGCGAGGCGGTCGGGGCGCTGCCGGTGCAGCGCCAGCCGGCAGTTTAAAGGCCCAGCAGCGCGCTTGCACGCAGCCGTTCAGAACCCTGGAAATGCTGGTTCAACCAGTTCTGTACCGCTTCCTGCCGCTGACCCGGCGAGAGCTCGGGCGCGCGGGACAGGCGCTCGATGATGGAGCGGGCGGTGGTCAGTCGCTGTTCCCAATCGGCCTGGGCACGTTCCTCGGCCTGCAGCCGATCCGCCGCCTCCTGGCCCAGCGCCGCCACCCGCTCGCGGTGCCATGCCTGCGGCTCCAGGCCCGCGGGCGCAGCGGCGGTCCACGCCGGTTCGGCCGCGCCCTGGTTTTCCGGGGTCCGGTCCAGGCGCTGGCGCAAGGCCGCTTCTTCTTCCCGGTAGAACGCATCGGCCCAGGCCATGCCCAGCACGTCTCGCCTGACCAGTTGGCGCTCCTGCAGCACGGACGCCCAGCGCTCGGGCCGATTCAGGTCCATGGTCTCGCGGAAGGCGTGTTGCTGCAGTTTCAGGTAGCGGTCCCACACCTCCAGCACCGCCTGTGCGCCCGGGGCGCCCAGGTCGCGTTCGGCCAGCCACGCCACCAGCTGGCGCAGTTCGTCGGGTCGTGTTTCGCCAAGGGTGGTGAGCAACTGGTCGAAGCGGCGGCGCAAGTCGGCATGGGGCATCAGTCGCTGTCCGTCCCAGGCGCCCCAGGCGCCATCGAGTTCGGCGCCGCGCAGGGACCCCTCGGTCAACAGGGTGTGCCACAGGTCTTCAGGCGCCACGGACGGGCGGGGCGCCTGCTGGGCGGCGTTGGCCTGTGGGTTCTCTGCGCCGCCCAACGCCAGCAGGCTCCAGCCTGGATCGGCGCTGCGGTGTGCAGCCGAAGGCGGGACCGCCGGTGACGGGGCCAGCAGGAACAACAGCCCCGCCACACCGGCGACCCCCACCACGGCTCCCACGGCCCGGAGCCGCTGTTTGCCCCCCATCGTCAGAGCCCGGCTTGCTTGAGGCGGTTGGCGTGGGTGCGGTAGAAGGCCACCGGGTCGGGGGTGAACAGCCCGCGCAGGCCGAAGGCCTGATTGACCTCGTCGAGGTGGTTCCACGGGTAGTTGTCGCGCAGCACCACGCCCCAGTGTGAGGCGCAGCGACCCACGAGCCCGTCGTTGGCGCCACCCTTGAAGCTCAGCGAACCCACGGCCAACAGGCCGTCGGTGGGGTCGAGCAGGTTGGTGACCACGCCCGTGCCGCCGACGGAGTAATAGCGCACGTTGTTGACCACGGCCAATCCTTCTCCGCAGGGCTCGCTCGGCTTGCCAGCGGGGAAACGCTGGGTGAACGCCGCGCTGCCCTGGGTGGTGAGCGAGCGCATGGCCGCTTCGGAGTTCTGGGGTTTTGCCTCACCCGACAGGGCACTCACGAGGCCGGCGAAGGCATCCATCAGCTTCGCGGCCACGGCCGTGCTGCCAGTGCCGTCCACCGCAGCCGCAATGTTGTCGGCCACGGGGCTGCCGGCGTGGGGCGAGCCCACACTGGTGGCCGAGGCCACCAGCTCGGGTGCCACGGCCGCCACATAGCGGATGGTGTGACCGCCGTGGCTGTGTCCAATCAGGTTGAATTTCTGGTGCCCGTAGGCGGCTTGCAGCCGGCGCAACTCGGCCAGTAACTGCTCACCACGCACCTCGCTGGCATTGGCCGCCGATTGCTGGGTGACGTACACCTTGGCCCCACTGCTGCGCAACGCCGCCGGAACGCCCCACCAGTAGTCGACCGGGCCGATGGCGTCGAACCCGAACAGGCCGTGCACCAGCACGATGGGATGCCGGGTCTGGGTGTAGCCGCTTTGGGCGCTGGCGGGCATGGCAACGCACGCCGCCACTGCCAGCACGGCGATGGGCAAAAGCTTTCTCATGTGGTCCGTCTCCTCGTTGTAGGTGGATTGGTACCGATTGGTACCAATCGGCCATCACTTTGTAATAGAACGACCGTTCGCTCGGGGAGAGGGTTTGTACCGACGGGTGCGATGGAAAGCAACAAGCGGTGGCGCCGCAGGCGGCGCGGGGGGATCAGCACTCCACGATATTCACCGCCAGCCCGCCGCGCGAAGTCTCCTTGTATTTGGTCTTCATGTCGGCGCCGGTCTCGCGCATGGTCTTGATGACCTTGTCCAGGCTGACGTGGTGCACGCCGTCGCCGCGCATGGCCATGCGCGCGGCGTTGATGGCCTTGACCGAGGCAATGGCGTTGCGTTCGATGCAGGGGATCTGCACCAGGCCGCCCACCGGGTCGCAGGTCAGGCCCAGGTGGTGCTCCATGCCGATCTCGGCCGCGTTCTCCACCTGTTCGGGCGTGCCGCCCAGCACGGCGCACAGGGCGCCGGCCGCCATGGAGCAGGCCACGCCCACCTCGCCCTGGCAGCCGACCTCGGCACCGCTGATGCTGGCGTTTTCCTTGTAGAGGATGCCGATGGCCGCGGCGGTGAGCAGGAAGTCGACCACGCCCTCGTCGGTGGAACTGGGCACGAAGCGCCGGTAGTAGTGCAGCACGGCGGGCACAATGCCGGCCGCGCCGTTGGTGGGCGCGGTGACCACGCGGCCGCCGGCGGCGTTTTCTTCGTTCACCGCCAGCGCGTAGAGGTTGACCCAGTCGAGCACGGCCAGCGGGTCGGTCAGGGCTTTTTCGGGGTGTTGTGTGAGGTCGCGGTAGAGCTGCGGCGCGCGCCGCCGGACCTTGAAGCCGCCGGGCAGCACACCGTCGGTGCGGCAGCCGCGCTCCACGCAGGCCTGCATCGCCACCCAGATGCGCAGCAGCCCTTCGCGCACCTCGACGTCGCTGCGCCAGTGGCGCTCGTTGGCGCGCATCACGCCGGCGATGGACAGCCCTTGCTCGCGGCAGCGTTGCAGCAATTCGTCGCCCGAGCGGAACGGCACGGGCAGCTGGGTCGCGTCGGGTGCGATCACTTTCTGTTTGCTGCCGTCGGCGGCCACCTCATCACTGACCACGAAGCCGCCGCCCACCGAGTAGTAGGTGCGCTCGGCGAGCAGCGTGCCGGCGGCGTCCCAGGCGCTCAGGCGCATGCCGTTGGCGTGGAAGGGCAGGGTCTGGTTGCGGAAGAAGGAGAGGTCTTCGCGGTCGTTCCAGGCCACGGTGTGCTGCTCCAGCAGCTGGATGCTTCCGCTGGAGCGGATGCCGTCGATGGTCGGTTCCACCGACTCGATCGGCACCGACTCGGGCTCATGCCCGCACAGGCCGAGCAGCACGGCCTTGTCGCTGCCGTGGCCCTTGCCGGTGGCGCCCAGCGAACCGTACAGCCCGCAATGCACGCGCGCCACCTGCGCGAGCAGGCCGTGGGCCTGCAGCCCGGCGACGAATAGCCGCGCGGCCCGCATGGGCCCCACGGTGTGCGAGCTGCTGGGACCGATGCCGATCTTGAACAGATCAAAAGCCGAAATGGCCATGGTGTCTCCTGGTTGTTGTGTGGTCTTGTATGGGGCGGTTTCAGGCCGTGGCGGATCGCAGTGTGGCGTGGGGCGACAACCGCTCTTGCCACTGTGCCACGTGCCCGGTGAGCTGGTGCGCGGTGATGGCAGAGAGCGTCCAGCCCAGATGGCCATGGCCGGTGTTGTAGAACACGTTGGCCAACCGGCCCGCGCCCACGCGCGGCAGCATGTTGGGCATCATGGGCCGCAGGCCGGCCCAGGGCTCCACGCGGCGCGTGCTCACGCCGGGGAAACACCGGTTCACCCAGTCCACCAGCGGGCGGATGCGGTCGGCGCGAATGTCCAGGTTCATGCCGTTGAACTCGGCCGTGCCGGCCACGCGGAAGCGGTCCAACCCGAGTCGGCTGGTGACCAGCTTGGTTTCATCGTCCAGCAGACTCACCGTGGGCGCAGCGGCCTGGCTGTGCTCGTCGTTCAGCATCACGGTGATGGAATAGCCCTTGACCGGGTAGACGTTGAGCCGGTCGCCGAGCTGCGCGCCCAGGGCGCGGCTGTGCACGCCGGCGCAGACCACCACGGCGTCGGCACTCAGCACCTCGCCGCTGGCGAGCGTGACCTGTGCCGCTGTGCCGTTGCTCTGCACACGCGCCACGGTCTGGCCGGTCAGCAGCTTCACGCCCAGGCGCTCGCAGGCCAGGGACAGGCCGTGGGTGTACTTGTGGATGTCACCGGTGCTGTCGCTCTCGGTGTAGTAGCCGCCGAAGTACTCGCCGGCCAGTGTGGGCTCGATGGCGCGCATCTCGTCGGGGGTGACGGCGCGGCGCGGCAAACCGCCTTCGGCCAGCAGCTTCGAGACTTCGCCCGCGTGCTCGAAGCCGGCCTTGTCGCGGTAGATGTGCAGGATGCCCTGCTGCTTCAGGTCGAAATCGATGCCCTCGGCCTGCGCCCAGCCAAACAGGTGCTCGCGCGCGGCGATCGCCAGGCGGGCGGTGACGATGGTGTTGTCGCGGTATTTCGGGATGGACGCCACGAACTCCGCGAACCAGCTGAGCTTGTGCCAGCTGGGCTTGGGGTTGACGAGCAAGGGCGCGTCGGCCTTGAGCATCCACTTCAGGCCCTTGATGAGCGTGGAGGGGTGGGTCCAGACCTCGGCGTTGGAGGCCGAGAGCTGACCGCCGTTGGCGTGGCTGGTTTCCATGCCCGCGTAGCGGTGTTTTTCGATCAGGGTGACCTGGTGACCCTGACGGGCCAGGGCGTAGGCGCTGGTGACGCCGGTGATGCCGCCGCCGATGACGATGAGGTGTGGCTGTGCCATGGGAATCTCTTTCAAAGCCGTCAAACAAAGGGGCACGAACCGCACACCGTGTGCGGGCCATGACCCCCTCTGTTTGTGACCTGAGAGATTCACCCACCGGTGTGGCGGGCTTGCTCCTGCGGTGGGCCGGGACGACGAATCCCGGCCGCTCTTCAGAGTGTGTGGTGCGGCGATACGCACCGAATGCGCCTCAGCGGTCTGGGCTGCCTGAGAGTTTCCGGGGTGGTTGCTCCTTCGGCGCCAGGGCTCGCGGGCCCTGGTCTCTCCCGCTGTGGCGGTTTGTTCAAGCGATGGTTTTGTCCGTTGCTACATCAGAGGGGTGGCACCGAAGGCGACGCGGGGGTCAGTCCCCCACCGGCACGCAGCTGCAGAACAGGTTGCGGTCGCCGTAGACGTTGTCGATGCGGCCCACGGGCGGCCAGTACTTGGCGTGTGCGCGGGTCGATGCACTGGCGGCGCCCACGTCGCGCGCGTAGGGGTGCGGCCAGTCGGCCTTCATGAGGCTGTCGGCCGTGTGCGGCGCGTTCTTCAGCGGGTTGTCGTCTTGCGGCCACTCGCCCTTTTCCACGCGGCGGACTTCCTCGCGGATCGCGATCATGGCGTCGATGAAACGGTCCAGCTCTTCCAACGTCTCGCTTTCGGTCGGTTCGACCATCAGGGTGTTGGCCACCGGGAAGCTCAACGTGGGCGCGTGGAAGCCGTAGTCCATCAGGCGCTTGGCCACGTCCTCGGCCATCACGCCGCTGGTTTCCTTCAGCCCACGCAGGTCCAGGATGCACTCGTGTGCCACGTGGCCGTTGGCCGAGGCGTAGAGCGTGGGGTAGTGCGGCGCCAGGCGTTTGCTGATGTAGTTCGCGGCCAGGATCGCGGCTTCGGTGGCGTGCTTCAGGCCGTCGGCGCCCATCATGCGGATGTACATCCAACTGATGGGCAGCACGGCGGCGTTGCCGAGGGGGGCCGCACTCACGGCGCCGACGCGGAACTTGTCTTCCGTCTCGGGCGTGCCGCACACACCGGCCGGCTCGGCGCCAGCGCGGTGACCCGGCAGGAAGGGCACGAGGTCGGCCACCACGCAGACCGGGCCGACGCCGGGGCCGCCACCGCCGTGGGGAATGCAGAAGGTCTTGTGCAGGTTCAGGTGGCTCACGTCGCCGCCGAACTCGCCCGGCGCTGCCACGCCCACCAGCGCGTTCATGTTGGCGCCGTCTACGTAGACCCGGCCGCCGTGGCTGTGCACCAGGGCGCAGAGCTCCTTGACCGTGGTCTCGAACACGCCGTGGGTGCTGGGGTAGGTGATCATCACGCAGGCCAGGTTGGCGCTGTGTTTTTCGCACTGGGCCTGCAGGTCGGCCATGTCCACGTTGCCGCTCTCGTCGCACTTGGTCACCACCACCTGCAGGCCCGCCATCTGGGCGCTGGCGGGGTTGGTGCCGTGGGCCGACGAAGGAATCAGGCAGATGTTGCGGTGCGCTTCACCCCGCGAGGCGTGGAAGGCCTTGATGGCCAGCAGGCCGGCGTATTCGCCCTGCGAGCCGGCGTTGGGCTGCAGGCTGATGCCGGCGTAGCCCGTGGCCTGGCACAGCCAGGCGCGCAGCTGTTCGTCCAGCTCTTGGTAGCCCTGCAGCTGGTCGGCCGGCGCGAAGGGGTGCACATTGGCGAATTCGGGCCAGGTGATGGGGATCATCTCGCTGGTCGCGTTGAGCTTCATGGTGCAAGAGCCCAGCGGGATCATGCTGCGGTCCAGCGCGAGGTCCTTGTCGGACAGCGCGCGCAGGTAACGCAGCATGCCGGTCTCAGAGTGGTGGCTGTTGAACACCGGGTGCGAGAGGTAGGCGCTGGTGCGGCGCAGCTCGGCGGGGATCAGGGGCTCGATGCCTTTTTCGAAGGCGGCGAAGCTGGGTAGGGTCTGGCCGTCTTTCGCGAATACCGACCACAGCAGGGCGATGTCCTCGCGCGTGGTGGTTTCGTCCAGCGACATGCTCACGTACTGGCCCCACGACAGCTTCAGGTTGGCGCCCTTGGTCACGGCCTTGGCCACGATGGCCTTCGCTTGGGCCGCGTCGGCGGCCTTCACGGTCAGCGTGTCGAAGGCCGATGTGCTCGTCAGCGTGTGGCCCAGTTGCGCCAGCCCTTGCGCCAGCACCGCGGTGTACGCGGCCACGCGCTGCGCGATGCGCTTCAGACCCTGCGGGCCGTGGTACACGGCGTACATGCTGGCCACCACGGCCGGCAGCACCTGCGCCGTGCAGATGTTGGAGGTGGCCTTCTCGCGGCGGATGTGCTGCTCGCGCGTCTGCAGCGCGAGGCGGTAAGCCGGGTTGCCGTGGGTGTCCACGCTCACGCCCACCAGGCGGCCGGGCAGCGAGCGCTTGAACTCGTCGCGGCAGGCCATGTAGGCGGCGTGCGGGCCGCCGGCGCCCATGGGCATGCCGAAACGTTGGGTGGTGCCGATCGCGATGTCGGCGTTGAACTCGCCGGGGGGCACCAGCAGCGTGAGCGCCAGCAGATCGGCCGCCACGATGAAGGCGGCCTGCTTGCTGTGCACGGTCTGCACCTCGGCGCGCAGGTCGTCGATGCGGCCGCTGGTGGACGGGTACTGCGCGAGCACGGCGAAGTAGTCGTCGCCCTTCAGTGCCTCGGCCCACTCGGTGGCCGAGTTGGCCAGCTTCACCACCAGGCCCAGCGGCTTCGCGCGGGTCTGGATGACCTCGATGGTCTGCGGGTGCGCGTCACCGGCCACCACGATCACGTTGCCCTTGGCCTTGACCGAGCGCTTGGCCAGCGTCATGGCTTCGGCGGCGGCGGTGGCTTCGTCGAGCATGGACGCGTTGGCGATCGCCATGCCGGTCAGGTCGGTCACCATGGTCTGGAAATTCACCAGCGCTTCCATGCGGCCCTGTGAAATCTCGGCCTGGTAGGGCGTGTAGGCGGTGTACCAGGCGGGGTTTTCCAGCACGTTGCGCAGGATCACGCCCGGCGTGTGCGTGCCGTAATAGCCCTGGCCGATGAAGCTCTTGAACACCTGGTTCTTGGCCGCAATGGCCTTGAGCTCGGCCAGCGCAGCGGCTTCGGTCACGGCGGGCGGCAGGTCCATGCCCGTGCTGCGCGCGATGCTGCGCGGCACGATGCCGTCGATCAGGGCGCGGCGCGAGGCCTCGCCGATGACGGACAGCATCAGCGTTTCGTCGGCTTCGCTGATGCCGATGTGGCGGGCGATGAACTCGCTCGGGTTTTCGAGTTCATCCAGGGGTTTGACGGACGGCATCAGCATGGGACGACCTTGTGGGGGAATAGGAAAGTCAAAAATTCAAACAAGCGAATAAAACCCGCCGCGAGCGAAGTGCCCCGATTCAAGGGCGCCGCGGAACCGGCTTCGCCGGGCCGCCAGCGCCGCCCCCTTGAGGGGGACGCGCGCAGCGCGGCAGGGGTGGGTCAAGCTCAAGCGGCGAAAGCGGCGTAAGCGGTTTCGTCGAGCAGGGCGTCAAGCTGCGACGCGTCCGACAGCTTGACCTTGAAGAACCAGCCGGCGCCCAGCGGGTCGCTGTTGGCCAGGGCCGGGTCGGCGCGCAGGGCCTCGTTCACTTCGGTGATGACGCCGCTCACGGGCATGTACACATCGGCTGCGGCCTTGACGGACTCGACCACGCCGGCCACGTCCTTCTGGGCCAGGGTCTTGCCCACTTCGGGCAGGTCCACGAACACCACGTCGCCCAGCGCGTCCTGCGCGTGGTGGGTGATGCCGACGGTGGCGACGTCGCCGTCAACGCTGATCCATTCGTGGTCTTCGGTGTATTTGGTGGTCATGGTGGGCTCCGGTGAAGAAAGTTGAAATGGGGCGGCTCAGCCGCGGAAGTATCTATTGGGAACGAAGGGCATGGGCGCGACCTCCATCGGCACGGCCTTGCCGCGCACGAGCGCGTTCACACGGGTGCCGACGGCGGCGAATTCGGGTGCGACGTAGCCGATGGCCACGGGCTTGTCGGCCGTCGGGCCGAGCAGGCCGCTGGTGACTTCGCCGATCTTCACGCCGGCCGGGCTCTGCAGTTCCACGTGCTCGCGCACGGGCACGCGCTCCAGCGCGACCAGGCCCACGCGCTTGCGCGTCAGGGCGACCGTGCCGTCGAGCTGGCCGAGCACGCGGTCAGCGCCCGGGAACCCGCCAGCGCGGGCACCCCCGGTACGGCGCACCTTCTGCATCGCCCAGTTCAGCGCCGCCTCGACCGGCGTGGTCGTGGTGTCGATGTCGTTGCCATAGAGGCACAGGCCGGCTTCGAGGCGCAGCGAATTGCGCGCGCCCAGGCCGATGGGTTTGACTTCGGGCTGGGCCAGCAGGGCCCGGGCAAAGGCTTCGGCGCTGGCCGCGGGCAAGGAGATTTCGCAACCGTCTTCGCCGGTGTAGCCGCTGCGGGTGACGAACAGGTCGGCGCCGTTCCAGGTGAAGGCGGCGCCGGTCATGAACACCAGTTGCTCCACGCCGGGCAGCAGGCGCTGCAGCGCGGTCACGGCCTGCGGGCCCTGCAGGGCGAGCAGGGCGCGGTCGAATTGTGGGGTGACGGTGCAGCGTTGGCCGATGCGCAGGGCGATGTGGGCCAGGTCGCCGTGCTTGCAGGCGCCGTTGACGATCACGAAGATGTCCGAGCCCCGGTTGACGAACATCAGGTCGTCGATGATGCCGCCTTCGTCGGTCAGCAGCAGGCCGTAGCGCTGCTTGCCCACGGGCAGGTCGATCACGTCCACCGGCATGAGCGACTCGAACGCGGCGGCGGCGTCGGGGCCGGAGAGCGTGAGCTGGCCCATGTGCGAGACGTCGAACAGGCCGGCAGCGGCGCGGGTGTGGTGGTGTTCGGCCATCAGGCCGGCGGGGTACTGCACCGGCATGCTGTAGCCGGCAAAGGGCACCATGCGGGCACCGAGTTCAAGGTGCAGGGCGTGCAGCGGGGTCTGGAGCAGGTCGGTACTGGCGGAGCTGTGGGACACGGCGGGCTTTCCGGAACGCTCGGGCGTTCATTGGGGGCAGGCCTCTGGGCAGAGGGTCAACACGGTGCATCCGTGCGCTGCCCCTCTGTCCGCTTTACCTGAGAGATTCGCGCGGACGATGCCGCACTTGCTCCTTCGGTGGACCGCCTCGGGGGGCGGCCTCTCTCCAGTGGGGGACACCGCCCGTGAAAGCGGTGGTTGCCAGTCCTTTTGCCTGAGCGTTCAGGACCTTCCCGCGATATGCGGCCCGGTCTCCTGCGCCTTCGGCGGCGCCCTGTGCGGGCACGCTCTCCTGACCGGCGGAGTTTACCTCAGGCCGCGGCCACCACGGGGCTGGGGCGGCGCGAAAGCTGCGCGTTCAGGAGCGCCGCCACCACCGCCACCAGCAGGATCAGCATGATGGGGTGGGCCGGCGACATGTAGCGCGGGATGTTGTGGGACACAAAGGCATAAAAGGACATCAGGCCGAACGGCAGCACGGTCAGGGCCAGCAGGTCGGGCCGCCGCCGCAGCATTCCCACGAAGAACGCCGTCAACAGCGCCAGACCGGCCAGCAGGTTCAGCACCTCCACGATGGTGTCCTGCGTCGCCAGGCTCACGAGCGGAATCTCGACCTTTTTCAGGCCCCAGAAACCGTGCCAGAAAAAGGGCAGGGTCATGAACAGGTGGCGCACCGGACGCTCCTTGAGCATGCGGATCGCTTCATCGCGGCGTTGGCCGTCGACCACCTCTTCTGGGTAATGGTTGCCCTGTACCCTGAGCTGGTTGAGCAGGATGGTGTACCTCGCGCCGGCTTCGGCGTGGAAGCTCACGGCGAGGTCCGGACGGCCCGCGCGAATGGCCTCGATGTCCGATTTCCAGAAGCTGGACAGTCCCCGGTTGAGCCGTTGCCAGCGCCCGCCACGCTCGAACTCGTCGCGGTCCGTCGGGCCGAACCGCGTGCCGTCAACGAGTTTGCGGTAGATGGTGGGGCTCTTCTCGTAGATCAGGCCAATGACTTCGTCGTTGGTCATGTTGTTGAGCGTGGCCCGGCCGTGCAGGATGAGCCCCCCGCGGTCCGAGATGCGCATGCTGTCGAACTGCAGGTGGTTGCGGACCATCCAGGGCGCCACGACCACCGCCAGCCCCAGGCCCATGGCCAGCCCCCAGGTGGCGATCCGGCCCACCGAGACCTGCATGCGCTGGCGCGCAAACAGCATGACGGCCACCAGCAACAGCAAGGCGACCAGGTTGATGTAGAGCGACGAGGCCTTGGTGAGCGCAAGCAGCCCCATGGCGGCGCCACCGGCCAGGAAGTGGCCGGTCTTCTGGTCTTTCACGCCGCGGTACAGCAGGTACGAACCCCAGACGATCGCCGTGGCCGTGGTCAGCTCGGTGTAGAAGGTGTCGATGTACTCGCGGGCGTTGAAGAAGAACACATAGGTCAACAAGGTGGCCGCCAGGGTGGCGGCGATGCTGTGCGTGAGCCGGCGCGTGAGCAGCCACACCCCGAGCAGCCCGGTGAACACCCAGATCAGGTTGCTCATCTTCACGAAGCGGGTCAGCTCACCGGCCCGGAAATGGCCGAACCCCAGGTGCTCGCTGTGGTTGGGCGCGAACAGCGCCAGGTAGGCGTAGGCCACCATGGGCGGCAGGGGTTCGCGGAAGTTGGTGGGTTGGGGGTTGGCACCCCCTTCGTGCGAGAACACGCCGTGTTTGTACAGATTGGTGGCGATCAGCAGGTTCTGGATGCCGTCGCCGAGCACGGGGCTGTCGGTGATGTTGCGTTCGCTGTGGTAGGTCAGGCCGGCACAAAGCAGCAGGGGCAGGGCCCAGCCGTGAACGAAGGAGCGTCGGACCCGGGCATAGAGGGCCGGCTGGCGGCGGGCCAGATAGCTGACCAGCACCTCCAGCAGCAGCCAGACCGCCGCGATCTTCAGGCCCCACAGCAGCCCACGGGGGATCACGACGCCAAGATCCGGCTGGAAGAAGGCTTTGGGGATCTTGACGCTGAGGAAGGGATCGGCGCCGGTGCTCTGGAAGGTGATGGCCTGCGGCGTGGTGTCCAGTGCCTTCACTTCCGCGTTGGGGTGAAGCGCTGCCCGCAGCGCCTCACCCTGAAGCCGCCGTTCGGCCCAGCGGCTCGACAGCCTGACCTCACTGATCTCGAACCGGCCCGGCTGGGTCAAGGGGTCGATGCGAACTTCCTGGATCGCCCGGTAGCCGCGGATGGCAATCGAATAGCGTTGCCAGCTGTCCTGGGCGGCTCTGCGGGTTTCGCGCAAGCGGGGGTCGAAGTGGCTGCCGGGCACGTCGTAGTAGATCTCGACCGGGCCGCTGTGATCGACCCGCATCTCGAAGTCGACGTCCAGGCTCTGGTGAAGATGGGCCAGGGCGATGTAGGTCGCCAGACCCAGCAGAAGCACCAGCAACGTGCGGACGACCGAACCGCCCAGTGACAGGGTTCGGAAAGAGGCGATTCGGTCTGCGGGCATACAGCGGGCGGGGTTTGTGGGGCGTGTGACAGGACGCCTGGTGCCTTGTGCTGCCGTCGGTCTTCACGACGTGCGTTGACAAAGTCTTGCGATTGTGATTTTAGTGTGACCAATGTCACCAAAAGACCGGACCGAGCGGTACCACGTGCCTTTGGGAAGCGTTCTCCCTCTTTGTGGGGAGTTTGTGCGGCGCCAGTTGCTCTGGTGCAACGCTGGTTGCCGCAATCCCCTGTACGGGCCTCAGATTGGGCTGAATTCGTAACAGCCCGAAACCGGGTTCCAGACCACCTGTCGCTGCGCCCGGCTGCGGCAGGCCTCGATCCGGCGGGCGTTGGGCTCGTCGGTGCTCTCGATCCAGTCCAGCGCCTGTTCCCGGGTTCGGCCGAACTGCTCGTGCCGGCGTCTCAGGCGCTCCAGCCGCAGGGCGGCGTCCACGTGCAGGTACCAGACTTCGTCGAGCAGGTCGGCCACCGGCAGCCAGGCCGGGTCGTCGTCCAGCAGCAGGTAGTTGCCCTCGGTGATGATCAGCGGCGTGCGGGCGAACACCGGCAGGGCGCCGGCCACGGGTTCTTCGATCTCGCGCCGGAAGTCGGGCGCGTAGACCACGTCGTGCGGCGCCTGGTCGCGCAGGCGCCGCAGCAGGGCGGCGTAACCGGCGGCGTCAAAGGTGTCGGGCGCGCCCTTGCGCTGGGCGCGGCCCAGGCGCTCCAGTTCCACCTGTGCCAGGTGGTAGCCGTCCATGGGAACGGCCTGGGCCCGGTCGCCCAGGTGATCGGCCAGCAGCGTGGCCAGGGTGGATTTGCCCGAGCCGGGGGGCCCCACGATGCCCAGCAGGCGGCGCGGACCGCTGGCGAGCGCGTCGAGCTGGTGGATCAGGGCGGGGTCGAGGCGGGTGGTGGGCATGGCGTGGCGTGGGTCATGGGGCGGTGGCCTCCGAGGGGAGGGATTGTCCACCGTCCTGGCGCAGGCTCTGCAGCCGCTCACGCGCCGCGCCCAGGTGTTCGCGCAGGGTGTACCAGCGGTCTGCGTAGCGGTCGGGCAGATCGATCTGGGCCACCTGTTTGTCCAGTGCGTCCAGGCGGGTGAGCACTTCGCGGTGGGCCACGGGGTCGGTCGGTGGGGCCTGCGACAGGTCTTCTTCCAGAAACTTGAGCTGGCCGTAGAAGTACTGCAACGCCGCGTCCACGCGCCATTCGATGTAGCGGGGCGCGCGCAGCAGCAGCACCATGGTCAACAAGCCCAGCGGGACATAGACGAACAGGAACAGCTCGGCCCACTGGGCGGTGCGGTAGGGCAGCAGCGTCTCCAGCCAGGGTTGTTTGCCGTACCGGCTGCGCAGGGCCACGGGGGAAACCGGGAAATCGCTGCCAATGGTGCTGGGGTACTGGCCCTGTCCTTCCAGGAAACCGGCCATGGCGTGCAGTTCGCCGGCCACGTTGAGCAGGGCGCGTTGCAGGGCCGGGTGCAGGTCGGGGCGCACCAGCAGGTGCGTCAGCGTCACCATGGTCGGCAGGTCCGCCGCGGGCAGGTTGCTGCGCAGCTCGATGGACCCCTGGGGCATGACCACCGCCCGCAGCGTGGGCACCCGGGTGGCCAGAGCGCCGGCCCGTTCGACGGGCAGCAGGTGGACCTTGTCCAGCCGGGCCAGCGTGGCCGCGGTGTGCGAGTCGCCAGAGGCCACATGGACCACGGCGTCCACCCGGCCCTCGGCCAGGGCCGCCACCGCGTCTTCGCCGACGGCGGGCACGAAGCTAACTTCGCCCGGGGCGATCCGCGCGTGGGCCAGCAGCAGCTCGGCGGCCATGCGGTTGGAGGCACCGGGGACCGATGCGGCAATGCGTTGGCCCCTGAGCTGATCGAGCCGGTCGATGCCCTCGCGCGCGACCACCCAGACGATCTCGTGCCCGATCACCGACAGCGCCATCACCTGGGGCGCCGTGGGCGCGTACAAGCCCTGGGCAAACGTGACGTCGATCACTGTGTCGCCTTCGGCCATGCGCTGCAGCGGGTCCTGGGGGCGGGGGTGGGCCACGATGTCGACGGCGATCCCCATGCGCTCCAGCCGCTCGGCGTACAGGCGCGCCACGCGCAGGTAGCTGCTCTGGGCCGGCCCGGTGCCGATCACCACGCGCTGGGGCGGCAGGGGCCTGACAAACAAGGTGGCCAGCACCATCAGCAGCACGCTCCCTGCCGTGATCGGCAGGTACAGCAGCCACCAGCGTCGGCGGTAGAGCAGGGGCAGTCTCATCGGCCCCGGTAACTCCGCATGCGCCTGCGGACGAAGTCCACATGCTGGAGCAGGGTGTGCCAGCGCTGGGCCAGCTCCTTGGGCAATGGCATGGCGGCGATGGCCGCCTCCATCTTTTTGAGGCGGGCGTTGATGCGGCTGAGTTCGATTCCGCCGATGTCGACGTTGTGGTGGGCCAGGTCGTGCTCGATGAAGCGCAGTTCACCGTACCAGCGCGTCATCCGGCTCTCCAGCCGCACGCGCAGCAAGGCTGGAATGAACAGGAACAGCAGGCCGGCCACCAGCAGCAGCGGGACGCAGATCACCAACAGCCGCTGCACCACCTGGGCCCACCAGAAGGGCAGCAGGCGTTCGAGCCGGTTCAGGCCGCCGCCGAGCACCTGCCGGGCCTGGGCCGCGGCGGGAAAGTCGCTGCGCCGCAGGTTGGGGAAGTCGCCCGCCCGGTGAAACGGGCCGGCCTGCCCATGCACCTCCATGGCCACGGCGGTCGCCATGCGCTTGAGGGCGGGGTTCAGGTCTTCCCGGGCCAGCAGGTGCGTGGGGGTGGTCAGCAGGGGGGTGTCGGCCGCGGGCAGGTTCCGCCCCAGCCCGTCCTGGGGCAGCAGGCGGGTTTCGAGAAAGCCGTTGCGCTCGGAGAGCGCCGCAGTGCGCTGCAGCATGGCCAGGTGGACGCCGGGCGTGGTCAGCAGGGCCAGCACCCCGGGCGCCTGGGACGATGCGACCATGAACACCGCGTCCACCTCGTGGCGGACCAGGGCATCGCGCGCGGCCGCGCCGCTCAGAGCGGACCAGCGAACTTCGTCCAGGCCGATGCGTTGTTGCGAGAGCAGGCGTTGAAACAGCACACGATGCCCGCTGCCCTGCGGCCCGGCCGCCACCTGCAGGCCCGCCAGCCCCTCCAGCGAAGTGAGCGCCGGGTCCCGGCTGAACAGCCACAGACCCTCGATATCCACACTGGCCAGGGTCTGCACCCCACCCAAGCGCTCAGGCTGCCCGGGCTGGGACGACCAGCCGAACCCCCCTTGCACGAAGGCCAGATCCGCCTGCGCGGGGCTGTGACGCAGACGTTCCAGATTCTGTTGCGAGCCGTCCGAGGTTTCGATGGTCAGCGCGATGCCGTGGCGGGCAAAGGCCTGGGCATAACGATCGGCGAAGAGCCGGTAGGCCCCGTCGGGCTGGCCGCTGCTGATGGTGAGCCGGGTCTCGGGCATGGGGTACAGCCAGATCCAGGCCAGCCCGGCCAAGGCTGCCGCCACCAGGGCCACCGGCAGGCGGATCATCAACCAGCGGTGGCGGTACAGGGTGGCGGAGTTCATGCAGAGTCCATCCGGAACGTGGTCGGACTATATCGCCCACGTAACTTTTCGTACAACCCCGTTCGCACCGCAGCGGAAAAGAAAAAGGCCACCGGCTGGTGGCCCTGAAGAGAGCGGATTGTGCGCGGGCTCACATGCCCGCGTAGTTCGGCCCGCCGCCGCCTTCGGGCGTGACCCAGACGATGTTCTGCGTCGGGTCTTTGATGTCGCAGGTCTTGCAGTGCACGCAGTTCTGCGCGTTGATCACCAGTTGGTCGGCGCCGTCCTTGTTCACGAACTCGTACACGCCGGCCGGGCAGTAGCGGCTCTCGGGGCCGGCGTACTTGGCCAGGTTGATCGCCACCGGCACCGAGGCGTCTTTCAGCGTCAGGTGCGCAGGCTGCTGCTCTTCGTGGTTGGTGTTGGAGACGAACACGCTGGAGAGCCGGTCGAAGGTGATCACGCCGTCGGGCTTGGGGTAGCTGATCTGCGGCATCTCGGCGGCCGGGCGCAGCTTGGTGTGGTCCGGGGTGGTGTTGTGCAGCGTCCAGGGCGGCACGCTCACGCCCACCTTGGGCAGGAACCAGTGTTCGATGCCGGTCATGAGCTTGCCCACCAGCGGGCTCTTCTTGAACCAGTTCTTGAAGTTGCGGTAGGTCCACAGTTCCTCAAACAGCCAGCTCTTCTGGAAGCCTTCGGGAAAGGCCGTGAGTTCGTCGCTGCTGCGGCCGGCGGCCACGGCTTCGAACGCGGCCTCGGCACACAACATGCCGCTCTTGATGGCCGCGTGGCTGCCCTTGATGCGCGCGGCGTTCAGGAAACCGGCGTCGCAACCCACCAGGGCGCCGCCCGGAAACACCGTCTTGGGCAGGGCCTGGGGCGTGCCGTTGTTCAGCGCGCGGGCGCCGTAGCCCAGGCGCTTGCCGCCTTCGATGTGGGCCTTGATGGCCGGGTGGGTCTTCCAGCGCTGCATCTCCTCGAACGGGCTCATCCAGGGGTTCTGATAGTCCAGTCCGATCACATAACCGAGCGTGACCTTGTTGCCTTCAAGGTGGTACAGGAAGCCGCCGCCAAAGGTGTCGTCGGCCAGCGGCCATCCGGCGGTGTGCACCACCAGACCGGGCTTGGCCTTGTCGGCCGGCACTTCCCAGAGTTCCTTGATGCCGATGGCGAAGGTCTGCGCGTCCTTGCCTTCGTCGAGTTTGTATTTGGCGATCAGCTGCTTGCCCAGGTGGCCGCGGGCGCCTTCGGCGAATACGGTGTACTTGGCGTGCAGCTCCATGCCGATCTGGAAGCTGTCCATGGGTTCGCCGTCCTTGCCCACGCCGAGGTTGCCGGTGGCCACGCCCTTGACGGAACCGTCGTCGTTGTAGAGCACTTCGGCCGCGGCGAAGCCGGGGAAGATTTCCACGCCCAAGGCCTCGGCCTGCTCACCGAGCCACTTGGTGACCGCGCCCAGGCTGATCACGTAGCAGCCGTGGTTGTCGAAGTTGCGCGGCATCAGCCAGTCGGGCGTGCGGGTGGCACCGGTTTCACTGAGCACCAGCAGGTCGTCACCGGTCACGGGCTGGTTCAGCGGGGCGCCGAGTTCCTTCCAGTTCGGAAACAGTTCGGTGATGGCCTTGGGGTCCATGACCGCGCCCGAGAGGATGTGGGCACCGGGCTCGGAGCCCTTCTCCAGCACGCAGACATTGCACTCGCTGCCCTTTTCGGCGGCCAGTTGCTTCAGGCGGATGGCGGTGGCCAGGCCGGCCGGGCCGCCGCCGACGATCACCACGTCGTATTCCATGGCTTCGCGCGGGCCAAACTGGGCAAGGATTTCTTCAGAGGTCATGGGGGGTCTCGCGGATAATGGTTCTGGTGATCTTCACCCACGCGGTGCGTGCGTGCATGTCATCGGGCGGACAGCATTCTATGCTGCAGCGCCAGAAAATCGAACGATCGTGCTAATTTGCACCAGCCCGGAGATTATCCCGTGACCTACCAGATCGATTTGTCGGGCCGAGTGGCCCTCATCACCGGCGCGTCGGGTGGACTGGGCGAGCAGTTCGCCAAGACGCTGGCCCACGCGGGCGCGGCCGTGGTGCTGGCCGGCCGCCGCACCGACCGCCTCATGGCGCTGCGTGCGCACATCGAGGCCGAGGGCGGCGATGCCCATGTGGTGGCGCTGGACGTGACCGACATCGCGTCCATCAAGGCGGCGATCGCGCACGCGGAAACCGAAGTCGGCGCCATCGACATCCTGATCAACAACTCGGGCGTGAGCACCACGCAGCGTCTGCAGGACGTGAGCGAGGAAGACTACGACTTCGTTTTCGACACCAACACCAAGGGCGCCTTCTTCGTGGCGCAGGAAGTGGGCAAGCGCATGCTGGCGCGCGCCAACGGCGCGGCACCCGGTACCTATGTGGGCGGGCGCATTGTCAACATCGCGTCGATGGCTGGGCTCAAGGTGCTGCCGCAGATCGGCGTGTACTGCATGAGCAAGGCCTCCGTGGTGCACATGACCAAGGCGATGGCCATGGAGTGGGGGCGTTTCGGCATCAACGTGAACGCGATCTGCCCGGGTTACATCGACACCGAGATCAACCACCACCACTGGCAGACCGAGCAGGGCCAGAAGCTCATCAACATGCTGCCGCGCAAACGCGTGGGCCAGCCCGCCGATCTGGATGCGGTGCTGATGATGCTGTGCGCCAACGAGAGCCATTTCATCAACGGCGCGGTGATCGCGGCGGACGACGGCTTTGGGGTCTGAGGCTTGACGTCGGTTGACGCGGTGCAGCCCTCGGTCTGGCCGCCCGGCATGGTGACGGGCATTCTCGCGGGGCTGGGCGCGGGCGCTTTCTGGGGCATGACCTTCATTGCTCCGCTGATGGTCGAGGGCTTCAGTTCGGTGGACTTCACCGTGGGCCGCTTCGTGGCCTGCGGCCTGTTCTCCGCGCTGTTGCTGGCGATGGGGCATGTGCACCGCGCCGCGGGCGGGCCGGTGCCGCGCGTGCCCACGCTGCGGCAGGCCGGGGCGGCACTGGGCCTGAGCGTGCTGGGCTACACCGGTTATTACCTGCTGCTCGTGCTGGCCATCGCCGATGCGGGCGCGGCCTTGCCGGTGCTCATCATCGGCACGATCCCGCTGTGGGTCATGGTGCTGGGCAAGCCGCACGCTCTGCGCTGGAGCGCATTGGTGCCCGGGCTGCTGCTGACCGGGCTGGGCATGCTGCTCATGATGCGGGCCACGGGCGACACCGCCGTGGACGCCGGCGGCGCGCACCTGTGGCGCGGGATTCTGTACGCCGTTGCCGCCATGGCGAGCTGGACCGCCTTTGGCCTGCTCAACGCGGCCTGGTTGCGCCGCCACCCGGAAGTGAATTCAACCGACTGGGCCAACTGGCTGGGCGTGGCCGCGGGCGTGGGCGCATTGGGGCTGTGGGCCTTGTGGGGATCGGGCTGGGCCAGCATGACGGCCCAGCCGGGGTTCTGGCGTTTCGTGGCCGTGTGCGCGGTCACCGGCATCGGCTCGGCCTGGGTCGCCGCCGTGTTGTGGAACATGGCCAGCCGGCGCCTGAGCCCGAGCCTGGCCGGCCAGCTCATCGTGAGCGAAACCGTGTTCGGCCTGCTGTACACCTTCGTCTGGAGCGGGCACTGGCCCGCCCCCCTTCAATGGGCAGCCTGTGTTCTGTTCCTGCTGGGCATCCTGGCTTCGATCAACGCCCACCGATAACTGCTGTACCCCACATGAGACTCGAACTCCCCGCACAGAAGAAACGTGTGTTCAGCATGACCCTGCCGATCCGCTGGGGCGACATGGACGCCATGGGGCATGTGAACAACACGGTCTATTTCCGCTACCTGGAGATCGTGCGCATCGAATGGATGCGCTCCATCGGTTGCGAGCCCGACCCGAAAGGCGAGGGCCCGGTGATCGTCAACGCCTTCTGCAACTTCTACAAACAGCTCGAATTCCCAGGCGAGGTGATCGCGACCCTGTACGTGAGCGACGCGGGGCGCAGCAGTTTCGAGAGCTGGTGCACGCTCAGCCGTGCCGACGACCCCGAGACGGTGTACGCCGCCGGTGGCGCCACCACCGTGTGGGTCAACTTCCCGCAGCAGAAATCGGCCCCCATGCCCGAGCACATGCGGGCCCATCTGGTCTGAGCGGCTGACGAGGGGTCATTTCCCCTTCGGCACCCGCCCCATCAGGTAGAACTCGGGATTGGGCACCATGCCGCTGAAGCTGGCCATGCGGTTGGACAGGCCGAAGAAGGCGGTGATGGCGGCGATGTCCCAGGCGTCTTCGTCGCTGAAGCCGTGGGCGTGCAGGGCCTCGAAGTCGGCGTCCTCGATCTCATGCGAGGCCAGGCAGACCTTCATCGCGAAGTCGAGCATGGCGCGCTGGCGCGGCGTGATGTCGGCCTTGCGGTGGTTCACCGCCACCTGGTCGGCTACCAGCGGCTTTTTCTCGTAGATGCGCAGGATCGCGCCGTGCGCCACCACGCAGTACAGGCAGTGGTTGGCCGCGCTGGTGGTGGTGACGATCATCTCGCGGTCGCCCTTGGTGAGACCACTCTCGCGGCCCACGGTTTCGGGCGCCATGAGCGCGTCGTGGTAGGCGAAGAAGGCGCGCCATTCGGCCGGGCGCCGGGCCAGGGCGAGAAACACGTTGGGCACGAAGCCGGCCTTTTCCTGCACCTCCAGCACCTTGGCCTTGAGGTCCTCGGGCAGGGTGCTGAGGTCGGGCAGGGGATAACGTGGCGGGGTGCTGCTCATGGGTTGTCTCCGGGTCAGGTCGGTGTTTGCCAGGAAGTTTATCCTTGGCACCCGTCATCCACCCAACCCTGGAGCACCCCATGCAGGACGAGCAATACCACCGTGGCCTGGCCACCCGCCGCGAGGTCATGGGCGATGCGTTCGTGGACCGCGCGCTGGCCGGCGCCACCCCGTTCACCCAGCCCATGCAGGACCACATCTCGCGCGCCGCCTGGGGCGACGTCTGGCAGCGCGAGGGGCTGGACCGCAAGACGCGCAGCCTCATCACCGTGGCCATGCTGACGGCGCTGGGCAAGCAGCACGAACTCAAGGGCCATGTGTGCGGCGCGCTCAACAACGGCGCGACCGTGCAGGAAATCCAGGAGGTGTTGCTGCACGCCGCGGTGTATTGCGGCGTGCCCACCGCGGTCGACGCGTTTCGCAGCGCGGCCGAGGTGGTCGATGCGCCTGCGCCCTGAACCGATCCCGTTTCTTCCACAACCTTTGTCAGGAGTTTTCATGCACAGCTTTCGCCGGCATTTCATCGCCCGTACCCTGCGTTGCGCGCTCGCCATCGGCGCCACCCTGGGGGTGGGTCTGGCCGCGGCCCAGACGCAATCCACCCGGATCATGGTCGGCTTTCCAGCCGGTGGCGGCACCGACGCGATCGCCCGCATCCTGGCCGAGCGCCTGCAGGCCGACCTGGGCGCACCGGTGGTGGTGGACAACAAGCCCGGTGCGGGCGGCCAGCTCGCCGCGCAGGCGCTCAAGGCCGCGGCGCCCGATGGCCACACCCTGTTCCTCAGCCACGACCACAGCATCACCATCCTGCCCATGGTGACGAAGAACCCGGGCTACGACTCGGCGAAAGACTTCGTGCCGGTGGCCGGTTTCGCCACCTTCGTGAACGCCATCGCCCTGTCGGCCGGCACACCCGCCACCTCGCTCAAAGGCTATGCCGACTGGGTGCGCCAGCAGGGCGGCGGCAAGGGCACGGTGGGCATTCCCGCGCCCGGTTCGGTGCCGCAGTTTCTGGTGCAGGAGATCGCGAAGAAGAACCAGCTGGACCTCGTGGCCGCGCCGTACCGGGGCAGCGCGCCCATGATGGGCGACATGCTGGGCAACCAGATTCCCGCCGGTGTGGCCTCCATCCCCGACTTCATCGAGAACCACAGGGCCGGCAAGCTGCGCGTGGTGGCCGTCATGGGCACGCAGCGCCAGGCCGCCATGCCCGAGGTACCGACCTTTGCCGAACTCGGGCTGACGGGCTTTGAAGAGGTGCCGTACTACGGCGTGTTCGCGCCCGCGGGCACCCCCAAGGCGACGCTGGACAAGCTGGGCGCCGCGATCCAGAAGGCGATTGCCGTGCCCGAAGTGAAAGACCGGCTCACCGCCATGGGCCTGACCGTGGGCTACATGAGCTCCGAACAACTCGCCGCACGCGAGCGCAGCTACGCGAAGGTGTGGGCCAAGATCATCAAGGACAGCGGCTTCCAGCCGCAGTGAGCCGTCGGGTGGTTGCCGGCGCCGCCTTGCCATGTCCGCGCAAGGCGGGCCAGGCGGCTGCGGTCTGGCTGGTGGTGCAAAAACCGATGCAATCGTATGCATTGAAGCCTGCGGGTTTTGCCATTTGGCTGGGTTTCTTGGTAGAAACCCTTGCATGGACATGGATACTATGCATGGTTTCCACAATGTTTCCATTCCCCCATGCTTCATAAAAATCAATTGCGCGGCCTGGTTGCTGCTGGGATGACCCTGCTGGGCAGCACCTGTATTCAAGCCGGAGAGGTCGAGGTTCTGCACTACTGGACCTCGGGCGGCGAGGCCCAGTCGGTGCAGGAACTCAAGGCCATGATGACCGCACGGGGCCATTCCTGGAAAGACTTTTCCGTGGTGGGCGGCGCTGGTGAAAACGCCATGGAGACCCTGAAGCAGCGCGTGCTCGAAGGCCGGGCACCGGCCGCCGCCCTGATCAAGGGGCCTGCGATTCAGGAATGGGCCGAGCTGAACGCGCTGACCAGTCTGGATTCCATGGCGCTGTTTGACAAATGGGATGACGTTCTGCCCAAGGTGGTGGCCGACCAGATGAAGCACAAGGGCCACTATGTGGCGGTGCCGGTCAATGTGCACCGTGTCAACTGGCTGTGGGCCAACTCGGCGGTGCTGAAAAAGGCCGGGGTCACGGCCATGCCCCGGACTTGGGACGATTTTTTTGCCGCCGCCGACAAGATCCGTGGTGCGGGTCTTGTTCCCTTGGCCCATGGCGGACAGGACTGGCAGGACTTCACGGTGTTCGAGACCGTGGCGCTGGGTGTTGGTGGGCCTGAGTTCTACGACAAGGCGCTGCTCAAACTGGACAAGACCGCCATCGCCAGCGACGCGATGAAAAAGACCCTGGAAACCTTTCGCCGCCTCAAGACCTATGTCGATGACAAGGCACCCGGTCGCGACTGGAACGTCGCGACCGACATGGTGATCAAAGGCAAGGCCGGATTCCAGTTCATGGGAGACTGGGCCAAGGGCGAGTTCCTGGCCGCTAAACAGCAGCCGGGCAAAGACTTCACCTGCACGCCCGCGCCCGGCACGGCCAATGCCTACACCTTCAACGTCGATTCCTTTGCCATGTTCCAGCTCAAGAGCTGGGAGGCTCAAAAGGCCCAGGGCTATCTGGCCTATTTGCTGATGGGCAAAGACTTCCAGGAGCGGTTCAACCTGCGCAAAGGCTCTATCCCGGTGCATCTGAACCTGAACATGGACAAGTTTGACGAATGTGCGAAGCGCTCCAATGTTGACTTCGCGGCAACGGCCAAGGCGGGCACCTTGGTGCCTTCGGTGGCACACGGCATGGCGCTGTCGACGGCACAGCAAAAGGCCATGCGTGCGGCCGTGAGCGAGTTCTGGAACACGGACTCGATGTCGGTCGGTGATGCCATTGCCCGGCTGCAGACGCTCAATGCCCCCGTTGCGCCGATGGTGCCTGTCGTGGCCAAGCCGACCGCCGAGCCCAAGCCGGGGAAGGCCCCCCAGAAGAAATAGCCATCGGTGACTCAGCCCGCCAGCAAGCGGTGCACCAGATCCGGTGTGCTGTGTGCCTGGTATTTGCGCATCAGCCGCGCGCGGTAGATCTCGACCGTGCGGTGGCTGATGCCCAGCACCTTGCCGATCTCCTTGCTGGTCAGTCCGTCCATCAGAAAGGCGGCCACCTCGCGTTCGCGGCCGGTCAGTTCGGCCTTGACCGCGCGGCGTGAGCTCAGGTCCTCAAAGCTCCAGATGCCGGCCTCGTGCGGCGCTTCGCGGCGCAGGGCCCGGCCGGTGACGTGGCACCAGAAGGTTTCGCCCTTGAGGCGGCCGTCCACGCGTTTCATGATGCGGTCGTCGGCGTAGCTGCCGCTGCGCCCGAGGATCGGTGCGATGCGTGCGCCGGTGCGCTCGTACTCGTCGGCACTGGGGTAGAGCACCTGGAAACTCTGTCCGATGAGCTGCTCGCGGGTGGCGCCAAACATTTCGCACAGGGCCTGGTTGCAGTCCACAATCGTGCGCTGACGCGAGAGCACCAGCCCGAGCGGCGCCAGATCGAAGGCGAGGCGGTAGTCGATGCCGGAGAGGTCGGTGTTCGGGTTAGTCATTAGGTCAAACTACGTATGTTGTTACGTAGTATCGTTGCAGTCACCCCTGTTCAACCACTGGAGCAACCGACGTGAACAAGATTTACCCGAGCGCAGCCGAAGCCCTCAAGGGCGTGGTGGCCGACGGCCAGCTCATCGCCGTGGGCGGTTTTGGCTTGTGCGGCATCCCCGAGGCGCTGATCGACGCGCTGCGCGATTCCGGCGTGAAAAACCTGACCGCCATTTCCAACAACGCCGGCGTGGATGGCTTCGGCCTGGGCAAACTGCTGGAGACGCGACAGATCAAGAAAATGATCTCGTCCTATGTGGGCGAAAACAAGGAGTTCGAGCGCCAGTACCTGGCCGGTGAGCTCGAACTCGAATTCACGCCGCAGGGCACGCTGGCCGAGAAGCTGCGCGCCGGTGGCGCCGGCATTCCCGCCTTCTTCACCAAGACCGGCGTGGGTACGCTGGTCGCCGAGGGCAAGGAGCTGCGCGAGTTCGACGGCGAGACCTACGTGATGGAGCGCTCGCTGCTGCCCGAGGTGTCGCTGGTGAAAGCCGATGTGGCCGACATGTCCGGCAACTTGCGCTTCAACATGACGGCGCGCAATTTCAACCCCGCGGCCGCCACCGCCGGCAAGATCTGCATCGTGGAGGTGGAGCGCATCGTGGCCACCGGCGAGATCGCCCCCGACGACGTGCACCTGCCCGGCATCTACGTGCACCGCATCGTGCTCAACGCCAACCCGGAAAAGCGCATCGAGAAGCGCACCACCCGCGATAGGAAGTAATACCTTGTGGGACAGACCGCAGACGCGAAGCGGCCAGCTCTGTCCCCAACCGACTAAAGGAGATTTGAAATGCCTTGGACCCAAGACCAGATGGCCGCGCGTGCGGCGCAGGAGCTGCAGGACGGCTTTTACGTGAACCTCGGCATCGGCATCCCGACGCTGGTGGCCAACCACGTGCCCGACCACGTGGAGGTGTGGCTGCAGAGCGAGAACGGCATGCTGGGCATCGGCCCGTTTCCGTACGAGGACGAGGTGGACCCGGACCTGATCAACGCCGGCAAACAGACCGTGACCACGATGAAAGGGTCGGCCATTTTCGGCAGTGACCAGTCGTTCGCCATGATCCGCGGCGGCAAGATCAACCTGTCCATCCTCGGCGCCATGCAGGTGACGGACAAGGGCGACCTGGCCAACTGGATGATCCCCGGCAAGATGGTCAAGGGCATGGGCGGCGCCATGGACCTGGTGGCCGGCGTCAAGCGCGTGATCGTGCTGATGGAACACGTGGCCAAGAAGAAAGACGGCAGTGAAGACCTGAAGATCCTGCCCCAGTGCACCCTGCCGCTGACGGGCAAGGGCGTGGTCAACCGCATCATCACCGACCTAGCCGTGATGGACGTGACGCCCGAAGGTCTGAAGGTGGTGGAACTGGCGCCGGACGTGAGCCGCGAGTTCCTGCAGTCCAAGACCGGCGTCCCCTTGATCTGACACGGCGGTGGCCGCGCGCCGTCCGGCGTCCGGTCGCCAGCCACCCGTCGTCTATACTCGCGCCTCACCCGTCATTGGGGAGTAGCCGCTCTGCACCACGCAGAGGTCCGCGTCAACACACTTGGCCCCCATGGCCATGGCGCCGACAGCTTCAAGCCTGGCAAGACCTTTGACCGCACAACCTCCGGTAGGGCCGGGGCAGCTGTGCGGTCTTTTGGTTTTCCGGCCCCTGGAGCATTGTTTTGGACGCCTTCCTCCTTTCCACCGGAATCGTCGCCCTGGCCGAAATGGGCGACAAGACCCAGCTGCTGTCGCTGGTGCTGGCCGCGCGTTTCAGACGCCCCTGGCCCATCCTCTGGGGCATCCTTGCGGCCACGCTGCTCAACCACGCCCTGGCCGGCGCGGCGGGCGCCTGGGTCATGGCCACGGTGGGTCCGAACGTGATGCGCTGGGTGCTCGGTCTGTCCTTCATCGCCATGGCCGGCTGGATGCTGATCCCCGACAAGCTCGACGATGACGACGCCGTGCCCCAGCGGCGGTTCGGCGTGTTCGCCACCACCACCTGGACGTTCTTCCTGGCCGAGATGGGCGACAAGACCCAGATCGCCACCGTGGCCCTGGGCGCCCAGTACGCGCCGCTGGTGGCCGTGGTCGCTGGCACCACCCTGGGGATGATGCTGGCCAACGCGCCGGTGGTGTTCTTCGGGGACGCCCTCACGCGGCGCGTGCCCATCAAGGCGGTGCACGTCTTGGCGGCGCTGATCTTCGCGGTGCTGGGGGTGCTCGCGTTGCTCGGGGTGGGGTCGTCGTTCGTTGGCGGATGAGGGGTCGGTACCTTCCTCTTTTCCGCCCAGCGCAGTCCTGCGCAGACGTGAAACGAGGCCCGCTGGGGGCCTCGTTTCATTGTTCTGGAGCGGGTGAAGGGAATCGAACCCTCGTATGAAGCTTGGGAAGCTGCCGTTCTGCCATTGAACTACACCCGCGAGGCCTAGGAGTGTAAGCGATGGCGGGTGGCTCAGGCGATGAAGACGCGATGGGCCATCCAGTACAGGCCGGCGGCCAGCGCCATGGACACCGGCAGTGTCAGGACCCACGCAATCAGGATGCTGCTGATGGTCTTGCTTTGCAGGCCACTGCGGTTGGCCACCATGGTGCCGGCCACGCCGGACGAGAGCACGTGGGTGGTCGATACCGGTAGCGAGAACACGTTGGCCATGCCGATGGCCATGGCGGCGGTCACCTGCGCGCTCATGCCCTGGGAGTAGGTCATGCCCTGCTTGCCGATCTTTTCACCCACGGTCTTGACCACACGTTTCCAGCCGATCATGGTGCCGATGCCCAGCGCAAGGGCCACCGCAATCACTACCCAGAAAGGGGCGTATTCGGTGGACGCGGTGAGGTCCTTGCGCAGGCGCGCGAGATCGCGCTTTTCTTCCGCGGGCAGGTAGGCCAGGCGGGACACCTTGCGAGCCGTGTCGTCCAGGCACAGGATGTAGCGGCGGATGTCCACGCGGGTACGGGGGGCAAGGGTGGTGTAACTGGTCACGCCAACCAGACCGCGCTGCAGTGCGGCGATGGTGATTTCGGTCTGGTGCGGGTCGCAGCGGAATTTCGCGGGCAGTTCGCTGCCGTTCGCCTTGCCCAGCGCAAGGTACGTGGACAGCGTGGCGTTGTTGCGCTGGTAAAAATCGCTGAGGTACACGGCGGCGTCCCGCGTGCGGTCGATCTCGTATTTGCTGCTGCTCAGGTCGAGCACGAAATAGGAAGGCACGATGCCGATCAGCACCAGCATGATCAGGCCGATGCCCTTCTGTCCGTCGTTGGAGCCGTGCACAAAGCTCACGCCCAGCGCCGAGAGCACCAGCACCATGCGGCTCCAGAACGGGGGGTGTTTCTTGCCCACGTCTTCCATCCGCTTTTCGGGCGTCTTGTGCATGGTCGATCGCGGTTTCCACCATTTCAGTACCACCAGGATCAGGCCCGCCACCAGGAAACCCGCCAGGGGCGACAGGACCAGCGAAATCGCGATGTCGATCGCCTTCTGCCAGTTCACGCCTTGTGATAGCTCGATGTCTGTGATCAGGGCATTGGCCATGCCCACGCCCAGGATGGAGCCGATGAGGGTGTGTGAACTGGACGCGGGAATGCCGAGGAACCAAGTCCCCAGGTTCCAGGCGATGGCCGCGGTCAGCAGCGAGAACACCATGGCCAGACCCCGGCCGGAGTCCACGTCGATCAGCAACTCGACCGGCAGGAGGTGCACGATGGCGTAAGCCACGCCCACGCCACCCAGCAGCACGCCGAGGAAGTTGAACACGCCGGAAGAAAAGACCGCCACCGAGGGTGGCATGGCCCGGGTGTAGATCACGGTCGCCACCGCGTTGGCGGTGTCGTGGAATCCGTTGATGAATTCAAAGGCGAGAACGAACAGCAGGGCCACCAGCAGGCTGATGAGGAGCCAGGGTTCGAGGCTTCCGAGCATGGAGATCATGAATAGGGGGGCGAATGCGCAAAGAGGCTGCCATGGATGGCAGCCTCTTTACAGTGATGTGAAAGTTTTGTGACAACCCGGATTTTCGCTCATTCAGGAACAGGGCCCCGGCCCAGGACATGAACACGGCGCGCCTCGGCTGATCCGCCGGGGGTTGAACTACGCCCGCGATATCGGTTCGAACAATCACGCACGGGCGTGGTGCCGGTTTGAGCGGCTGTTTGTGTTCCCGGGAACACCCGCGCAGACCGCCTCGATGACCGATCAGGCGTCTATCTCACAGATCTTTCAAGGAGTTGCATATGCGTTTCCCTGCACAAATGGTTCTCGTTGGCGCGCTCACAGCGGCGCTCGTCGGATGCGGCGCAACGGGTGGTCCGAAAGAGACCGGTGGCACGGTCATTGGCGGCGTGCTCGGCGGCGCCCTGGGGTCGCAGGTGGGTGGTGGGCGGGGGCGCACGGCGGCCACGATTGTGGGCGCCCTGATCGGCGCCAACATCGGCGCCAACGTCGGGCGTTCCATGGACGACAACGACCGGCGGCGCACGGCCTATGCCCTGGAAACCTCCAGCACGGGCCAGCCGACCCAGTGGGTCAACCCCGATACCCGCAACCAGTACACCGTGACGCCCACACGCACCTATGAGTCGGCGGGCGCACCCTGCCGCGAATACACGATGCGGGCGGTGGTGGGCGGTCGTCCCGACGACGTGTATGGCCGGGCCTGCCGGCAACCCGATGGCAGCTGGCAGGTGGTGAACTGAACGGCGCCGGAGATACCGATCTCCCCTCTGTGACCGATCGACTCCGGAGCGCGCACCGCCGCGAACGGAAGCGCACCCGTCCAGAAGCGACAAGGGTCCGGCTCCGCCGGCCCGAGGCGCTGTCCCCCTCCAAGCCGAAGGCGCAAGAGAGGGGGAAGCCGCGTCAGCGGCGCAGGGGGAGCGTTCTATTTCTGGATGTCGCCCAGGCAGAGGTACTTGATCTCGACGTAGTCGTCCATGCCGTGGTGCGAGCCCTCGCGGCCCAGACCCGACTGCTTCACGCCGCCGAACGGCACGTGTTCGGTGGCCAGGATGCCGACGTTGATGCCGACCATGCCGTATTCCAGCGCTTCGGCCACGCGGTAGATGCGGCCGATGTCGCGGCTGTAGAAATAGCTGGCGAGGCCGAACTCGGTGTTGTTCGCGGCGTCAATCGCTTCCTGCTCGGTCTTGAACTTGAACACCGGCGCGAAGGGGCCGAAGGTTTCCTCGCGGGCGCAGAGCATGTCTGAGGTGGCGTCGGCCACCACGGTGGGTTCGAAGAACTGGCCGCTCAGGCGGTTGCCGCCGACCAGAACCCGGCCACCCTTGGCGCGGGCGTCGTCCACGTGGCGCTGCACCTTCTCCAGCGCAGCTTCCTCGATCAGCGGACCCTGGTTCACGCCGTCTTCAAAACCGTTGCCGACCTTGGCGGTCTTGACCTTGGCGGCGAACTTGGCGACGAACTCGTCGTACACGCCTTCTTGCACATAGAGGCGGTTGGAGCAGACGCAGGTCTGGCCGGCGTTGCGGTACTTGCTGGCGAAAGCGCCTTCCACGGCGGAGTCGATGTCGGCGTCGTTGAACACGATGAAGGGCGCGTTGCCGCCGAGTTCGAGCGACATCTTTTTCACCGTGGGCGCGCTCTGCGCCATCAGGATGCGGCCGACTTCGGTGGAGCCGGTGAAGCTGATGTGGCGCACCACGTCGGAGGCGCAGATGACCTTGCCCACGGCGATGGAGTTGGACGCATCGGCGGTGATCATGTTGAGCACGCCGGCCGGGATGCCGGCGCGAATGGCCAGCTCGGCCGCGGCCAGCGCGGTCAGCGGCGTGAGTTCGGCGGGCTTGATGATCACCGGGCAGCCGGCGGCCAGCGCGGGCGCCACCTTGCGCGTGATCATGGCGAGCGGGAAGTTCCAGGGCGTGATGGCGGCGCAGACGCCGATCGGCTGCTTGAGCACCATCAGGCGTCGGTTGTTGTCGAACTGCGGCAGGGTCTCGCCGTTCACGCGCTTGGCCTCTTCGGCGAACCACTCGACAAAGCTCGCGCCGTAGGCCACTTCACCCTTGGCTTCGGCCAGCGGCTTGCCCTGTTCGGCGGTCATGATGCGGCCCAGGTCGTCCTGGTTGGCCATCAGCAGGTCGTACCACTTGCGCAGGATGATGCTGCGCTCCTTGGCGGTCTTGGTTTTCCAGCCGGCCCACGCTGCGTTGGCGGCGGCAATGGCCTTTTCGGCATCGGCCGGGCCGAGGTTGGCCACGTCGGCCAGCTTCTGGCCGGTGGCCGGGTCGAGCACGTCAAAGCGGCTGCTGCCCTTGACCCACTCGCCGTTGATCAGCGCGTCGGTTTTCAGCAGGGTCGGGTCCTTGAGCAGGGCCAGGGGGGAAGTCTTCATGTCCATAGGGTCTCCTTGGATGGGTTGGGAGGAATTTTATTTAACTTATTAAACAATTGCAGCCGGAGGGTGATGCGGCGCCTCCGGCTTCGCGGGGTCTGGATCGGGATTCACTTCAGCAGCTCGGCCAGCTTCTTTTCGATCTGCGCACCGTTGCTCACCCAGTATGACGGGCTGAAAGCCAGCGAGCGACGCAGGTTGCCGGGGGCCGAGGGCAGGTCGCTGGGCGCCATCGACAGGTCGATCAGGTGCTTGTCGTCGAGCACTCGCTTGCGGCCGGTGTCGTAAGCGAGGATCGCGTTGTAGTTGGTCGGGCCGTAGGTGATCTCGCGCGAGAAGGCCAGTTGCGCCGGGTCCGACGTCGCGAAGTTCACGAAGGCGCGCGCCCGGTCGGCACGGGGCGAGCCCTTGACGATGGCCCAGTAGTCGAGGTCGTAGATCGCGTCGTTCCAGGCGATGGTCAGGCCATCAGCACCGTCGGCCACGGCGGCCGAGATGCGCCCGTTGTAGGCCGTGCTCATGACCCATTCGCCGCTGGCCAGCGCCTTGGGCGGTTGTGAGCCCGATTCCCACCAGACGATGTGGGGCTTGAGCTGCTGCAACTTGTTGAGCGCACGCTGCAGGCCGGCCTCGGTGCCCAGCGTGGCGTAGACGTCGCGGCGGTGCACACCGTCGGCCATCAACGCGAATTCGAGGTTGTAGCGGGCGCCCTTGCGCATGCCGCGCTTGCCCGGAAATCTCTTGACGTCCCAGAAATCGACCCAGCCGGTCGGTGCGGTCTTCAGCGTCGCGCTGTTGTAGGCCAGCACGGTCGACCAGACGAAAGCGCCGACACCGCAGGCCTGCACGCTGCCGGGCATGAGCATCGACGCGTTCTTGACCTGGGCCTTGTCGAAGGGCTCGAACAGACCTTCCTTGCAGCCCACGGTCAGTTCCGACGACTCCACCTCGACCACGTCCCAGGTGGGGTTCCTGGCCTGCACCATCTTGCGCACCGCGCCGAGGTCGCCGTCGTACTCCACGCCCTGGGCGGCCGAGTTCGATTCACGGGCAAAGGGTTTGAGGAACGCGACTTCCTGGGCCTTGCCGTTGGCGCCGCCGAAATTGGCGACCACCAAGGGTGCCGTCTGGGCCGATGCCATCACGGGGAGTGCGAGGGCCAGCAGAAAAAGGCGTGGGGATGGCATGGTGATGGGGCTTCGGCGGGGTCCGCCATGGGGCTTCAGGCCCGCCGGATGAATCTGGTCGGGTGGTGGGGCGACGGCAGGCGTTCAGCGCATTTCGATTTCCACGAACACGACTTCGTGTTGCGTGGGGTTGATGACGTTGTGTTCCACGCCGACGTTGCGCGTGTAGGACTGTCCCGGCGTCAATGGCGACGTGCGGTGGCCTTCTGGGGTTTCCAGCAGCAGTTCGCCACCGGTCATGGGGACGACCACATAGTCGTGCGCGTGGCGGTGCCAGCCGGTTTCCGCGCCGGGTGCGAAACGCCACTCGGTGACGATGACGCGTTCATTGGAGATCTGCACGGTGGGAACGGCTTGGGGGCGGCTCATGGGGTCTTCCTTGTGGCAAAGGGGCTTCAGCGGTAGGCCACGCCGGGCAACACGCAGAGCATCTCAAACAGCAGGTTGGCGCCCAGCAGGGCGGTGTTGCCGCTGGTGTCGTAGGCGGGCGAGACCTCGACCAGATCGCAGCCCACCAGATTCAGGCCTCGGCTGCCGCGCACGATCTCCAGCGCCTGCGGCACGGTCAGGCCACCGATCTCGGGCGTGCCGGTGCCACCGGCGTAGGCCGGGTCGATGCCGTCGATGTCGAAGCTCAGGTAGGTGGGCGTGTCGGGGCCGATCTTGTCGCGGATCTGCGCCATCAGCGGCGCCAGGCTGGTCCACCAGACCTCGTGCGCGGGCACGATGGTGAAGCCCTGCTGGCGCGGCCAGTCGAAATCGTCGGCCGAATAACCGCTGCCGCGCAAGCCGATCTGCCAGACCTTGTCGTCGATCAGCAGGCCTTCTTCCACCGCACGGCGGAAGGGGGTGCCGTGGGCAATGGCCTCGCCGAACATGTCGGGGTTCACGTCGGCGTGCGCGTCCACGTGGATCATCGCCACCGGGCCGTGTGTCGCCTTCATGGCGCGCAGGATGGGCAGGGCGATGGTGTGGTCGCCGCCCAGCGTGAGCGGGATGCAGCCGGCCTCAATGATGGGGCGGTAGTGCTGCTCGATGAGGTCCACCGACTTCAGCAGGTTGTAGGTGTTGATGGCCACGTCGCCGAGGTCGGCCACCTGCAGCGCGTCGAAGGGCGCGGCGCCGGTCGCCATGTTGTAGGGGCGGATCAGGCACGACTCGGCGCGGATCTGGCGCGGACCGAAGCGCGCGCCCGGGCGGTGGCTGGTGCCGGTGTCCAGGGGCACGCCGACGAAGCCGGCGTTCAGGCCGTGGGCACTGGTCGCGACCGGTAGCCGCATCATGCTGGCCAGGCCACCGAAACGCGGCATGACGTTGCCGCCCAGCGGCTGGTTGAAATGGGTGGGATGGGGCATATGCGGTGTCTTCACCAGCACGCGCCGTGGAACCGGCTTTGCCGGGCCACTGGTGCGGTCCCCCTGAAGGGGGAAGACGCGAAGCGGCGCAGGGGGTGTTTCATGTTCGGGGGCGTGTCAGCTGGTAATCCAGATGGGCCTTCACGGTCGGCCATTCACCGGCCAGGATGCTGTAAACGCAGGTGTCGCGCAGCGCGCCCTGCGCGTCAGGGTGGCGGTTGATCTGGTGCGAACGCAGTACGCCGTCGAGCTTGGCGCCCAGGCGCTCGATGCCGCGCCGGCTCTGGTGGTTGAAGAAGTGGGTGCGGAACTCCACCGCGATGCAGTCCAGCGTCTCGAACGCGTGGGTCAACAGCAGGCGCTTGCACTCGGTGTTGAGCGGGCCGCGCTGCACGGCGGTGCGGTACCAGGTGGAGCCGATCTCGACCCGGCGGTTGGCGGCGTCGATGTTCATGAAGGTGGTCATGCCGACCGCCTTGCCGCTGGCGTCCAGCACCGCGAACGGCAGCATGCTGCCGGTTTTCTGCAGGCCCAGGCGGCGTTCGATTTCGGCGGCCATGCCCTCGGGTGTGGGGACGCTGGTGTACCAGAGCTTCCAGAGTTCGCCGTCGCGAACGGCCTCGATCAGGTCGTCGTGGTGGGCAGGGCGCAAGGGCACCAGCTTGGCGTGCTGGCCGGTCAGGGTGGTGTCGGCGGTGAAGGTCATGGGGGAGGATTTTGAGGGGTGCTGGCCGGTTGCTCAGTAGGGGCCCTGGCGCCTGGCGGTGGCGTCATCCAGGGCAAAGAAGCCACAGAGCTCGGCGTCTGGAATCTGCTGTTCAGCGTGGTCGAACCGCCCGTGTTCCAGCATGGTCCGTGCGGCTCGGCGGACCAGTCCGAGGCTGGCGCGCGCGAGGCTGCCCCCGACGCTGATGCGCCGCACGCCCAGGCCGCGCAGGTCCGCCACCGTCAACGAAGACGAAGCCAGTCCCATCACGACATTGACCGGCGCGGGCACTTCGTGGACCAGCCGTTCGATGTCAGCGGCGGTCGTCAGGCCTGGAACAAAGACGCAATCCGCGCCCGCCTCCACGAAGGCCTGGCACCGTTCGATGGCCTGCGGCAGGGCCTGTGCACCACCGGTCAGGCAGGTGTCTGTCCTCGCGGTGAGCGTGAACCAGGGGCTTGCGGCGCGTGCCGCGCGAATGCGGTCAACGGCGAGTGCCAGGTCGTACAGACCGGTTGGGCTGTCGGGGCTGGCATCCTCGATGTTGCCGCCAACGGCGCCGGCCTGGATGGCCATGGCAACGGTTTGCGCCACCTCGTCCGGGCCGGTACCGAAGCCCGCCTCCAGGTCGGCGCTGACGGGCACCGAGACCGATGAGGCGATGCGGTGCACGGCGTCCATCATCTCGGCGCGACCGAGGGCCTCCGCGCCGTCCGGAAGCCCGCGTGAAAACGCGATGCCGGCGCTGGTGGTGCCCAGTGCCGAGAACCCCTGGGCCGACAGGATGCGGGCGCTGCCCGCGTCCCAGGCATTGGGCATCAGGAAGCAGCCGCTGTTCCCATGCAGATTCCTGAAAGCGGTGGCCTTTTCTGCGGTGTTCATGGATCGAGCCCCAGGGGGCCTTTCACTTGCGGCGCCCGCGCAGCCACTCCAGCGTGAGCATGAGCGCGGTGGTGAACAGGATCAGCAGCGTGGCAACGGCGGCGATGGTGGGCGAGATGTTTTCGCGGATGCCGGTGAACATCTGGCGCGGCAGCGTGACCTGCTCGGGGCCGGCGAGGAACAGCGTGACCACGACCTCGTCGAACGAGGTGGCGAACGCGAACAACGCGCCCGAGATCACCCCGGGCGCGATGACCGGCAGCGTGACGCGGAAGAAGGTTTCCAGCGGGCTCGCGCCCAGGCTCAGGCTGGCCTTGACCAGGTTGTGGTTGAAGCTCTGCAACGTGGCCAGCACGGTGGTGACCACGAAGGGCGCACCCAGCGCTGCGTGCACGATCACCAGGCCCAGATAGGTGTCGTTCAGGCCCCATCTGGCGAAGTACAGGTAGCTGCTCACGCCGACCACCACGATCGGCACCACCATGGGCGCGATCAGCAGGCCGGTGATGAAGCCCTTGCCGAAGAACCGGCTTTGCGACAGCCCCACGGCGGCGAGCGTGCCCAGTACCGTGGCGAGCAGGGTGGCCAGCGGGGCCACGATGAAGCTGTTGCGGGTGGCACGCGCCCAGTCGGACGAATTCCACATCTCGCGGTACCACTGCAGCGACCAGCCTTCGATGGGGTAGGCCAGAAAGGACGAGTCGCTGAACGACAGCGGAATGATCACCACCACCGGCAACAGCAGGTAGGCCAGCACGGCGATGCCGGTGCCGCGCAGGGCAAACCAGCCGAGCTTGTCGAGCAGCTTGTAGTAGGCGGGGAAGACGGGCAGGAGTTTCATGGCGGATGGCTTTCAACCCAGGCTCAGTTCGGCCTTTGAGACCTTGCGGTAGAGCACGTACAGCACCATGGTGGCCGTCAGCAGCACGCCACCGAGCGCGCAGGCCATGCCCCAGTTGACTTCGACGTTGGTGTACTGCGCCACGTAGTAGCTCAGCATCTGGTCGCCCGGGCCACCGAGCAGGGCGGGGGTGACGTAGTAGCCGATGCTGGTGATGAAGACCAGCAGACCACCGGCGGCCACGCCGGGGTAGGTCTGCGGCAGGTAGACGCGGAAGAACGCCGCCAGCGGCGGGCTGCCCAGCGACACGGCGGCCCGCAGGTAGTTGGAGGGCACCGATTTCATGACGCTGTACAGCGGCAGGATGGCAAAGGGCAGCAGGATGTGCACCATGGCGACGATCACACCCAGGCGATTGAACAGCAGGGGAATGGGCGCATCGGTGGCGCCCAGCCAGATCAGGAACCGGTTGACCAGGCCGTTGTTCTGCAGCAGCACGATCCAGGCCGCGATGCGCACCAGCACCGAGGTCCAGAACGGCAGCAGCACCAGGATCAGCAGCACGTTGGCTTTGCGCTCGGAGAGCGTGGAGAGCCAGTAGGCGAGCGGGTAGGCCATCAACAGGGCGATCACCGTGACAATGGCGCTGATCTGGAAGGTGCGGCCCAGGATGTCGCTGAAGGCGGCTTCGCCGGCGCCCACGCGTTCGATGTCGCCTTGCGCGTTGCGCTTGAAGTCGATCGCGGTCAGCAGGTAGTCGGGTGTCCAGCGCGAGCTGTTCTTGGCGATGGTCTGCCAGTAGGGCAACTCTTCCCAGCGCGCGTCGTGTTCGATCAGTTTGGCGCGGGCTTCGTCGGGGCCCAGGTTGTCGCCCAGGGGCAGGGCGCGGTAGGTGCCCATGACCAGCGAGCGCGCGCCGGCCACTTCGCTGTTGAGGCGGCGGGCCAGCACGCCGGCCTGCGCGGTCTCTTCAATGGCCGAGAGGTCGGCCAGCACCGCTGCGAAGGCAGCGGCGGGGGGCGGGCTGTTGCGGTCCCAGTCGGCCAGCGCCTGCCCCGTGCGGGGCAGGGCGTCGGCCACTTCCGGGTTTTCAACCGCCCGCACGAGCAGTGACGCCAGCGGAACCAGAAAGAACACCAGCAAAAACGCCAGCAACGGCAGCGTGAGCGCCAGTGCGCGCAGCTTCTTGCGCCGATCGGCACGGCGCAACTGCCGGGCCAGGCTGCCGGTGCCGCCGGCCCCGGCGCTGCCGGGTGCCCCGAGGGACGCCGGCCCGGACGGGAGCGTGCCGGCCAATGGCTGGGTGGTTCCGCTGTTCGCCATCACTGCGCGGCCCAGGCGGAGAAGCGTTTCTCCAGGGCTTCACCCTGGTCGGCCCAGAAGCCGATGCCGAACTGCAGCGCGTCCTTGCTGTTGGCCGGCGAGGTGGGCAGCATGCCCAGCACCTTGGCGTCGAGCTTGGTCAGGGCCTTGTTGTTGGTCGGGCCGTAGCTGATGTTCTTGGCGTATTCGGCCTGCGCGTCGGGCGAGCTGGCCATGGCGATGAACTTCAGGGCGGCGTCCTTGTTGGGCGTGCCCTTGGGCATGACCCAGTAGTCCAGGTCGTAGATGCCGCCGGTCCAGGTGATCTTGAGGTTCTTGCCTTCGCGCTGGGCGGCGTCGATGCGGCCGTTGTAGGCGGTGGTCATGGCCACGTCGCCCGCGACCAGGAACTGCGGCGGCTGCGCGCCGGCTTCCCACCACTGGATGTTGGGCTTGAGCTCGGTCAGCTTCTTGAACGCGCGCTCGGCGCCTTCCTTGGTGGCCAGCACCTTGTAGACGTCGGCGGTCTTGACGCCGTCGGCCATCAGGGCGAATTCGAGGTTGTAGCGCGCGCCTTTGCGCATGCCGCGCTTGCCCGGGAATTTCTTCACGTCCCAGAAATCGGCCCAGGTGGTGGGCGCGGTCTTGAGCTTGTCGCCGTCGTAGGCCATCACGGTGGACCACACGAAGGTGCCCACGCCGCACTCGTGCACGGCGGCCTTCTGGAAGTCGGCCTTGTTGCCGACCTTGGCCCAGTCCATCTTCTCGAACAGGCCTTCGTCACAGCCGCGGCTCAGGTCCGGGCTCTCGACTTCGACCACGTCCCAGGTGACCTTCTTGGCCTCGACCATGGCCTTGATCTTGGCTTGTTCGCCGTTGTATTCCACCGGCACCACCTTGGCACCGGTTTTTTCGAAGGGCTCGAAATAGGCCTTCTTCTGGGCGGCACCGTTGGCGCCGCCGAAGTTCACTACGGTGAGCTGGCTTTGGGCGAAAGCGGGCAGGCTGGCCATCACGGCCACGGCCAACAGGACGGGTTTGAGTTTCATGGGGAGGATCTCCTGGGTTGAGGAACGGGTGAAGGAAAAGCAGGGGTGCACCGGAGCGTGTCTTCACTGGGGCAGCCGTGGAACCGGCTTCGCCGGGCCACAGGCTGCGTCCCCCAGGGGGGAAGACGCGAAGCGGCGCAGGGGGGTCATCGGTATATCCGCAGGTGCTCGGGTGGGATGTGCAGGCCAATCGATTGGCCCGGATCCATGTGGCCGACGTGCTGCAGCGGCACTTTGACGCTGATCTCGGGCTGCTGGGTGACCAGGCAGCGCAGGCGCAGGTGGTCGCCGAAATAGATCACGTCGCCCAGGGCCGCGTCGAGCCGGTTGCCGCTGGGGCCGCCGGCCCCGTTGAGCACCGCGATGCGCTCGGGGCGCACGCTGCATTGCACCGTCTCGCCGACCTGGGCCTGGTTGACGTTGATGCCGGTGAGCACGGTGCCGTCGCCCAGCTGCACGTCGCACTGCGCGCCCGAGGTCTGCAGCACCTTGGCGTCGAGCACCGAGTTGTCGCCCACGAAGCTGGCCACGAATCGGTTGGACGGGGTTTCGTAGAGCCGGTCCACCTGGTCGATCTGCTGGATCACGCCTTCGCTGAACACCGCCACGCGGTCGGACATGGTGAGCGCTTCCGACTGGTCGTGCGTGACGTAGACGAAGGTCACGCCCAGGCGGCGGTGCAGCGCCTTCAACTCCAGCTGCATGTGCTCGCGCAGCTGCTTGTCCAGTGCGCCCAGTGGCTCGTCCATCAGCACCAGCTGCGGGTCGAACACCAGGGCGCGGGCCAGCGCCACGCGCTGCTGCTGGCCACCCGAGAGCTGGCCGGGGTAGCGGCTGCCCATGTGGCCCATCTGCACCATGTCCAGCGCGCGCTTGACTTTGGCCTCACGCTCGTCCTTGCCCAGCTTGCGCACGGTCAGCGGGTAGGCGATGTTGTCGGCCACCGTCATGTGCGGGAACAGTGCGTAGTTCTGGAACACCATGCCGAAGTTGCGCTTGTGCGGCGGGGTGCGGGTGATCGGTACGCCGTTCAGGCTGATCTCGCCCGAGGTGGGCGACTCGAAGCCGGCCAGCATCATCAGCGTGGTGGTCTTGCCCGAGCCCGAGGGGCCGAGCAGCGAGAGGAACTCCCCCTTCTGGATCTCCAGATTCAGGTCGCGAACCACGAGGGTGTCGCCATCGTAGGTTTTTTGGACACCGGTGAAGGTGACGAGGGCTTGTGCGGATTCCATGCAGACAAACGCTTTCGCAGGTGACGATGGCGCGACTGTAATGCCCGTGACACGATGTCAACATATACAGATGTGCTGTGGCGCCGGCCCACTGTACAGCGACCGACTCCTGTACACAAAAACCCTTATGGTGCACTGCGGAAAACGGGCGCCCCAGGGTGGTGAGCCGGGCCCGGTTTTGGCCCCGTTTCGGCGCATTTCAGCCGCGCTCCAGGCGACATCTGGCGGGCCCGTGGCCACCTGCTAGCAACTTGCCCCCGGTACAGCGGGCAACTCAGGGCGTCGAACCGGCACCGGCGCGCCGGGCCGATCGTCGGCTCCCCACAACAACGGAACGTTCAGGCCATCGATCAGGGGGCTGGCACGATGTGGCGGTAGGCGTGCCAGGTGGCGTGGCCGATCACCGGGCCCACGATCAGCAGGCCGAGGAACACCGGCAGCATGGCCAGACCGATCAGCACCGTGATCAGCGCGCCCCAGATCAGCATGACGCCCGGGTTCTGCAGGCAGGCGCGGATGCTGGTGAGGCCGGCCGAGATCGCGTCGGTCTCGCGGTCCATGATCATCGGGATCGAGATCACGCTGGTGACGAAGATCAGGCCGGCGAAGATGCCGCCCACGATGGTGTAGGTGATCAGGAAGCCGAGGTTCTCCGGGTTGATGAGTTGCGGCAGCAGCTTCTCGGTCGAAGGCATGGTGTTGAAGGTGACGGCAAACACCACCAGCGAGGCCCGTCCCCAGAGCAGTTCGAGGATCAGCAACACGCCGGCGAAGATGCCCATGGTGCCCTTGGTCGGCCGCCACGCCAGCAGGGACGCGCGCAGCGAAGGCCGGTGGTCGTAAGTCTGCATGGCCTTGCTCGCGTCGTACAGGCCCAGGCACAGGAACGGCCCCATCAGCAGGAAGCCGGCGCTCAGCGCCAGCACATAGGCAGGGGCGTTCTGGAACACCGCCAGCAAGGCGTGGCCCATGGCGAAGAAGCACAGGCCGTAGAACAGACCGATGCGCGGGCAGCGCTGGAAGTCGGCCCAGCCCAGGCGAAGCCAGCGCACCGGGTCGGACGGGCTCAGGTCGGCCAGCGTCAGGGCGAAAACCGAGGGGCCGCGTTGTTCGGCGTTGGCAGGCTGCGCTGGTGGTGCGGCCTCGGGCGTGCCGGGCTCGGACGGGTCGTCGTGCGACGCGTCAGCGTGGATGGCTTCGGCCATGGCGGTCTCCTTCTGTCGGAGCAATATAGCCACCACCGCATGTGGCACGCACATGGTTTACCCGATACCCGTGAGGGTTGTGGGGATCGGGCCGCGGACCTGCCCGCCCGGGCCGGCGGGCGCGGTCTATCCGGGGGACGCGTGGGCGCCGCGCCCGCCGCGCGGGCGGTGCGCCGTGCTCACCGGCGGGGGCTCGCGGCGCATGTGCAGCGCCAGCGCCGCGTCCAGCGTCTGGGTGTGCTTGGCGAACCAGACCGCCAACTCGCCGGCCATCTCGCGCACCGGATCCATCTGGCCGGCCTGGGCCATCGCCAGGCCTTCGCGCAGCAGGTTGAGCACCACCCGGTGCTGCAGGATGTGGTTGTCGGCCGAGGCGAAGCCGGTGCGTTGCATCCATTCGTCCTCGCGGCCAAAGTGGCGCACCGTGTGGGCGACGACCGCGGCCCAGGTTTGCGGCAGTGCCGTGTCGGACGCGTTCTGCGCCGCCGCCAGAAGGTCCACGAACTCCCGGTGCACGGTGTCCATGGGCTCGTAATCCAGCAGCAGCGCATCGGACCATTCAACAGTGTTCATGACAGCCTCCAAATCCAATCTGTGGTCGAAAGCTTGACAGCACCCGCAGGGTGTGGATTTGATCCAGCGCAGGAATTGCACACGGTGGTGAACAGGCATTAACCGCCTGTTACGCCTGCCCCACGGAGCGGGGCCGCTGGCGGGCTGCCCGCTACACTGCCTGCCCATGACCAGCCAATTCCAGCCACCTTATGTGCCCCTGGCCGGGCTCGACCAGAGCCTGAAGACCCAAGGGTTTGCCCTGATCAGTGCCGCCGATGTGCGGCAGTGGCTGTCCGCCACGCCGGACGAACTGCAGGCGCTGCACAGTGGCTGGAACGATCTGCCGGCCGATGGCTACCTGAAGGACGGCGGGCACTACCGCCGGCGGCGCCACAGCTGTTTCGAGGTGCGGGGGGAACAGGTGCAGCAGGTGCCGCACCGCGCCCACTGGCAGCCGCTGGAATACAACGCCCTGCACGGCGGCATGCAGCGCCTGTTCGAGCCCATGGACCCGGCGCTGGTGGCGCGCCCGGTGTGGCCACGCTTGCTGGGGCGGGTGGGGGCGGTGGTCTCGGCCCTGCGCGGCGAGCAGCCCTGGTTCGTGGAGGCGCACACTTTTCGCATCGACACCACCGACGGCATCGGCCGGCCCACGCCGGAAGGCGCGCACCGCGACGGTGTGGACCTGGTGGCGGTGTTCATGCTGGAGCGCCACCTCATCAAGGGCGGCGAGAGCCGCGTGTTCGAGGCCAACGGGCCGGCCGGCCAGCGCTTCACGCTGCTCGAACCCTGGTCGCTGCTGCTGCTCGACGACCAGCGCGTCATCCACGAAAGCACCCCGATCCAGCCATTGCAGGCCGATGGCTTTGGCTGGCGCGACACCCTGGTGCTGACCTACCGCGCGGGCGGCTTCCAGGGCGACTGATCCCGGTGTTTATCGGTTGGCCTTCCAGGGGGGCTTACCTCCTGATTGCGTTCGGGAAATACAGGGCGGTCAGGCTGCGGCTGTGCACCGGCGAGAAGTTCTCGCCCACCGCGGCGGCGCCGCTGCCGTAGCGGCGCCATTCACGCACCCAGTACAGGTGGTCGCAGACTTCCATCAGGCCGATGGTTTCGCGGTCGCCGATCAGCACGCCGTGCGCGCGCAGCGCCAGCCGCTCCTTGGCCGCGCGCAGACGCTGCAGGGTGGCGGGCGTGACGCCGAACTCGCCGTCGCTCACGATCAGCAGGTCGGCTTCCTGCCAGCCGGCGGTCTGCACCAGTTCGATGGCGCGTTCGATGGGAGATTGCACGTCGGTGCCGCCGTCGAAGCTCTGGCCCATCAGGTCCAGCAGGTGTTCCAGCCCGGCGGCGTCGAGCGTGAGGTCGCGCTCCAGCAGCTCGCTGGGGCCGCCAAAGGCCAGCAGCCGGCAGGCGCGCTGGCCGGTGTGGGCGCTGCGCAGGGCCTGCAGCACGCAGGCCTTGGCCACGTTTTCCGGTGCGCCGCGCATCGAGCCCGAGGTGTCCAGGCAGACGATCAGCGGGCCACGCCCGGCGTGCGCCGCTTGTCGGCGCTGGGGCTGCGGTTCGGGGCGCGGCAGGGGGCGCGGGGAATGTTCGCGGGCGCGGTCGTCGTAGCTCAGCAACTGGGCTTCGGCAAAACGCGCGCGCCACAGTCGGTGCAGCACCGGGTGGGTGAGGTTCAGGCTTTCGCCGCCGGTCATGCGGGCGAGGTTGCGTGAGCGGCGCACGCCGTCCACCGCGGTGGGCTCGGGGCGGCGTTCTTCGTCGTCGGCGGGGCGCTGCGCGGCTTGCGCGTCGGGCGCCGGGTCGGGCCGGGCGGTGTGGGCCGGCGGGTGCCGGGGTTCGTACGCGCGCCGGCCCACGCCGTCGATGAACGCCGCCAGCGCCGGCAGACGCTGCAGCAGCTCGCCGATGCGGCGCGCTTCCTGCCACTCGCGCCGGTTGAGCTGGCCGGCCAGGTCGTCCCAGCGCAGGTGCGCCAGATCGCCCAGCGACTGCAGCAGCGCCAGCGCCTCGTCCCAGCCTTTGCGCTGCAGGTCCCAGCTCTCGCGGAACACCGCCTGCATGCGGGTGATGGCCTGTGCGCGGGGTTCGTCGGCGGGTCGGTCGATCAGGCTGTCCAAGTGCCACATCAGACTTTGCAGCAGCTGCCGGGTGAGCGGCGCGCTCTGGCGCGTGAGGGTGAGCAGATCGAGCTCGGTCAGCAGCGGGCGCAGCGCCTGGGTGGCGGCGGCGTCGCCGAAGTCGTGCGCCGCATCGGGCAGGGCGCCGTCCATCAGCGCACGCGCCCACTGCGCCAGCTCGGGGACGCGCCGCGCCGCGTGGCCGCTGCTGCACACCACGGCCCAGCGCCAGAGTTCGCGCGGCAGGGCGTCGAGGTGGTGGTAGGGCTGGTCGGGAAAGTTCTGCCCTTCGACAGGCACAGGGCGAACGGTGGGCGTTGGCGCGGTGTCGACCGATCCACTCGTTCGGGCCGAGCCTGTCGAAGCCTTCACGGGGATTCCCACTGTACCGGCGCCGGTGCCGATGATGGCGCGGCGGCATCCACCTCCACCGGCAAGGCCGCGAAGCCGTTGCGCGTGGACTGGTGCTGCGCGCACAGGCTGGCCAGGTGGCCGCAGCGCTCGGCGTGCACGGCCTCGATCTCCAGCAGCCAGGACGGTGGCAGCCAGGCGTGCGCGCGGGCCTGGGCCAGCACCTCGCGCGCCACCGCCAGCCACTCGCCGTGCAGTGCCATCAGCCGCTCCAGCAGTTCGTCGCACTGCGCCACACGCGCTTCGATGTGCACGGGGCTGTAGCGGCGCTGGGCGCGCTCGCTGGTGATGCGCAGCATCTCGCTTTCTTCGCCCGGCCGGCTGATGGCGCGCGCCAGTGCCAGCTTGCCCGCGCTGTCGTCCTGCGCGTCGGGCGGGGCGCGGCGCTCGGTGTCGAGCTGCTGTTCGAACGCCTGCACCGCGCGCTCCAGACCCTGCACGGCAATCGGTGCGGTCCGGGCCACGCTGTGCAGGAACAACCCGGTCCAGCCGGGCACCTGCGCCGGGTCGGCGGCCAGCACGAAGGGCAGCAGCCACAGGTCCCAGGGGCCGACCTCGCTGGCCTGGCGGCTCGCGGCCTGCAGCTGCAGCAGCGCGACCAACTGGCGCCAGCGCCGGTCGGACACGGTCTGCCCGCTCTCGCTGGCGTGTTGTCGGGCCTGCAGCAGCAGCGCCAGCGCGGCCTCCCCCAGCGGGACTTGCGGCGCACGCTCGCGCAGGGCGTCCACCACCGCAGGGTCGATCAGCGCATTGGCCGGGGTGCCGCCCGCGCCTGGCGCATCGGCCAGCAGCAGGGCGGTGAAATGCGCGTCGTCCACCGGCTGCACCGGCACGCGCAGCAGGAAGCGGTCGTAGAACGCGTGCAGGCTTTCGTCCTGCGGCACCTCGTTGCTGGCGCCCACCAGGCACACCAGCGGCACCGGCAGGCGCTGGCTGCCGTTGTCGAACTGGCGCTCATGCAGCAGGCCGAGCAGGGTGTTGAGGATGGCCGAGTTGGCCTTGAACACCTCGTCGAGAAACGCCACCTCGGCGCTCGGCAGGTAGCCCTCGGTCAGGCGCTCGTAGCGGTCCTCTTCGAGCGCGCGCAGCGACAACGGACCGAACAGCTCCTCGGGCACGGTGAAGCGGGTGAGCAGGCGCTCAAAGTAGTGCGCGCCGGGCAACAGGCGCTGCAGGCGGCGCGCGAGCTCGCTCTTGGCGGTGCCGGGCGGGCCCAGCAGCAGCACGTGCTCGCCCGCCAGCGCCGCCAGCAGCAGCGCACGGGCGGCCACGTCGCGCTGCAACAGGCCGCGCTCCAGTTCGTCCAGCATGGGCGCCCAGGTAGCGCCAGTGGTGTGTTCACTCGTCATTTGAAGCGGGTGCGAACGGTTTCACAAAAAACTCAGAGTGTCCGGAGCGCGTGCCCCACCCAGGATGCGGTGGAACCGGCTTTGCCGGGCCACTCGCATCGCCCCCCTCCGGGGGGTGACGCGAAGCGGCGCGGGGGGGGCGGGTGTTCACACCCGCTCGAACACCGCGGCGATACCCTGACCGCCACCGATGCACATCGTCACCAGCGCGTAGCGGCCGTTGATGCGCTGCAGCTCGTACAGCGCCTTCACGGTGATCAACGCGCCGGTGGCGCCGATGGGGTGGCCGAGTGAAATGCCCGAGCCGTTGGGGTTGACCTTGGCCGGGTCCAGGCCGAGGTCTCTGGACACGGCGCAGGCCTGGGCGGCGAAGGCTTCGTTGGCTTCGATCACGTCGAGGTCGTTGACGGTCAGGCCGGCCTTCTGCAGCGCCAGCTTCGAGGCCGGCACCGGGCCGATGCCCATGTACTTCGGGTCCACGCCGGCGTGGGCGTAGGCCACCAGTCGCGCCAGCGGCGCCAGGCCGCGCGCCTTGGCGGTGGCGGCCTCCATCAGCACCACGGCGGCGGCCGCGTCGTTGATGCCCGAGGCGTTGCCGGCGGTGACGGTGCCGTTTTCCTTCACGAACACCGGTTTGAGCTTGGCCAGTTCTTCCATGCCGCAGTTGGGGCGGAAGTGCTCGTCGGTGGCGTAGGCCACTTCACCCTTGCGGCTCTTGAGCATGACCGGAACGATCTGTTCCTTGAAGCGGCCTTCTTCGGTGGCGCGCTGGGCGCGGTTGTGGCTTTCCAGGGCCAGCTGGTCCTGGTCTTCGCGGCTGATGCCCCACTTGGCGGCGATGTTTTCGGCCGTCACGCCCATGTGGATGGTGTGGAACGGGTCGTGCAGCGCGCCGACCATCATGTCCACCATCTTGGTGTCGCCCATGCGGGCGCCCCAGCGCATGTTGAGCGAGGCAAACGGCGCGCGGCTCATGCACTCGGCGCCGCCACCAATGGCGATGTCGGCATCGCCCAGCAAGATGGACTGCGAGGCCGAGACGATGGCCTGCAGGCCCGAGCCGCAGAGGCGGTTGACGTTGAAGGCGGGCGTGCCTTCGGCGCAGCCGCCGTTGATGGCGGCCACGCGCGAGAGGTACATGTCCTTGGGTTCGGTGTTGACCACGTGGCCGAACACCACGTGGCCCACGTCCTTGCCGTCGAGCTGGGCGCGGGCCAGGGTTTCCTTGACGACCAGCGCGCCGAGTTCGGTGGGGGGCACGTCTTTCAGGCTGCCACCAAAGGTGCCAATGGCGGTGCGGGCGGCGCTGACGATGACGACTTCTCGGCTCATGGGGGTCTCCAGACAGGTTGGGATGGATGGTTCCGCTCGGGGCCGGGCGGCCACGCCACGGAAAACAACACATCGTACCCCCGCAGCTTCGATGCCAAAGGGCGTGCGCCGGGCTCAGTCGCGCACGTCGGCCACCGGCTGCTCGCCAAAGTCCGGCCGCTCCAGCCAGGCCAGCACGCGCGCGGCGGCGGCCTCGGGGGCGGCGAGCTGGCCCTGGCTTTGCAGTTCCACGAAACGCTGCCGGTCGGGGAAGGCGGTGGGGTCGCCCGCGCGCAGCTGCACCTGCATGTCGGTGTCGATCACGCCCGGTGCCAGCGACACCAGCCTGGCGCCGTGCGCGCGCCGGGCTTCGTCGAGCGCGCTGCAGCGGGTGAAGTGGTCCATGCCGGCCTTGGCCGCGCAGTAGGGCGCCTGGGCGGCCATGGGGGTTCGGCCCAGTCCCGACGAAATGTTGAGCACCTTGCGCGGGCCGCGCCAGCCCGCGTCCACCCAGGCGGCGGTCGCGGCCAGAAACGCCGCGGTGAGCTGCATCGGGGCTTCCAGTCCCACGCGCAGCGCGTTGGCCAGTTCGTCGGGCGGGCAGGCGTCGAGCGGGCCGATGCGCGGGATCACCCCGGCGTTGTTGATCAGCGTGGCGCTGGCCAGCGCAGGCGGTTGTTGGCTTTCGAGCCAGTGCCGCAGCCGCGCGGCCGCGGCGACGGTGTCGGCCAGGTCCTGCGACCATTGGAGCAAGCTGGCACCGTGCCGCGCGGCTTCGGACTCCAGCGCGGGCGCTGCGTGGCGCGAGATGCACAGCAGCAGGCGCCCGGGCGTGAGCAACTGGCGCGCCATGGCCAGACCCATGCCGCGCGAGGCGCCGGTGAGGATGGTGAGGTGTTGCGTGACTGGGTTCATGGCGGCTCCTGGGCTCAGAACGGACAGGGACATTCGAACCGCAGTGTCTCGCCCGTGACCGGGTGTGGCAACTCCAGCGCTTGCGCGTGCAGCAGCAGGCGGTTGGCCAGCGCCTCCTGGGCCGGGCTGGCGTAGAGCGGGTCGCCCACGATGGGGTGGCCAATGGCCTGCAGGTGCACACGCAGCTGGTGCGAACGGCCGGTGACGGGTTTGAGGTCCAGCCGGGTCATGTCCGGCCCGGGCGCGGGCGCCGCGGCCAGCCGCCAGTGTGTGATGCTGGGTTTGCCGAACTCGTGGTGCACGATGCTGCGCGGTCGGGCGAGCCAGTCCAGGATCAGGGGCAGGTCGATGGTGTTCCAGCCGTTGTCGGGCTGCGGGTTGTCTAGCGCGCCGACCACCACCGCCGTGTAGCGCTTGTGCACGCGGCGCTTTTCGAACGCCGTGCTCAGGGTGCGCTGGGCTTCGATGCCGCGCGCCATGACCACGATGCCGGAGGTGGCCATGTCCAGCCGGTGCACCACCAGGGCGTCGGGCCAGACCGCCTGGGCGCGGGTGCTCAGGCAGTCCTGTTTGTCCGGGCCGCGCCCGGGCACGCTCAGCAGGCCGGAGGGCTTGTCGAACACCAGCATCGCCTCGTCGGCGTACAGCGGGTTCAGGCCGTGGTCGTCCACCGCGCGGCCACCGGTCAGGGCGCGGGGCCGAGGGCCCGCGTCAGCTCGGCGGCGTCCAGGCTGCGCGCCGCGCCAAAGCCGGCCACCTGGCGGGCGCCGCTGGCGCGCAGGCGCACGAAGCGGAAGTCGCCGAGCGCGGTCATGGGTTCGGCGTCTGGGAAACGCGCCAGATAGACCGCGCGGCAGGCCAGCGCCTCGGGGCTGCCGGGTTCGGCCACGAGGGTGGTGGCGTCGAGCGTGACGCGCGGCAGGGCGTGCACCGATTCACCCGCCACCTCGGCCTGGCAGACCAGCAGCGACACGCGGGGCGAGCGCTGCAGGTTGCGGCTGTGCGCGGCCAGGCCGCTGACGTGGATCACCAGGCTGTGGTCGACCCGGTCCACCGCAAACGGGACCATGGAGACAAAGGGCGCACCGTGTTCGTCCAGCGTGCCGAGCGCGGCGGTGCGCTGGCTGGCCAGCAGTTCACGCAGGGCGCGGGTCAGGCTGTGTTCGGTGGCCATGGGGTGGGGGCGTGCTCAGCGCACGTCGATCACGGCGCGGCGGTTGCGGGGCTCGGCGACCTCGTCGTCGGTGGGCACCAGCGGTTCGCGCTCACCGCGGCCCACGGCCTCGATCAGGTCGGCCCGCAGGCCGCGCTCGATCAGTTGGTCGCGGATGGCCTGGGCGCGTTCCAACGAGAGCGCGTCGTTGGCTTCCAGCGGGCCCTGGCGGTCGGTGTGGCCGGTCACCACGATCTCGCCGCCGGGGCGGGCCTTGGCGCGGGCCACCACGTGGTCCAGCTGCGCCTGCGACTCGGGGGTGAGTTGCGGGGTGGCGGGCTCGAATTCCAGCACGAAGCGCTCGGGCGGCGGCGGCTGCAGCGCGATCAGGCGCGGGTAGGCTTCGCGCACCTTCTCGGCCGTGGTGGTGTCCACGCTGAGCGCACCGCGCGCGCCCACGTTGGCCACCTGGTAGGGGCGGTCGATCACCTGTTCGCCCCGGGCGGTGCTGACCGCCACCGCGCTGGGCGCGCCGTTGGCCTGGGGCAGCAGGATCACGCGCGTGGTCGGCGCGCAGGCCGACAGCACGCTGCCCAGCAGCATCGCGAGGAGGGCGGTGGATCGGTGGTGCAGCGGATGGCTGGATTGCATGGGGCTGGGGTTCGGGTGGTTCAGGGTTGCGCCGGGGCGTCCACGATGAAGTCGGTGCCGCGCACGCCCACCACCGAGGTGGGGGTGGTGATCTTGAACAGATCGGGGTTGATCTTGGCCAGCAGGCCGGTGACGACGCGGATCGAGCCCTGCAGCAGCTCCAGCGCGAGGTTGCCCGACTGGGTCGTGGGGTTGTACTGGAATTTGCTCAGTTCCACCAGGGTGTCGGGGCCCATGGTGACCACGGTGCCGTCCTTGAGGGTGATGGTGGCCGCGCCGGTCTTGCCGGTGCGCAGGCGCTCGGCCTCGTGCAGGCCGTCACCGGGCACGGGCGTGCGGCGCGCCTCGGCCGGGCCGACCCAGATCTCGCCTTCCACGTGTTTGAAGGTGCCCACACGGCCCGCGTTGACCGCCGCGGCCGGTGGCGGCTGCTGCGCCCCGGCCTGGGGCAGCACCGCCATCAGGAAGGCGGCCAGAAACAGGGAGAGGGGCGCACGCATGGAGAACTCCGGGGTGTACGAAACAACCCGCGATGGTACCGGACGGCGCTCGGCCGCGGCCCATGCGCGACGACGGGTGTCTCGATAGAATCCCCAGGGTCTACCCGCACCGTCGCGGCCCTTCGCCGCCCACGGCCGCCCACACCCTCCACCCACCCATGACCCTGCTGCTCGCGCCCATGGAAGGCCTGCTCGACGCGACCTTGCGCGACGTGCTCACGCGCACCGGTGGCATCGACCGCTGCGTGAGCGAGTTCATCCGCGTCACCCAGACCCTGCTGCCCGAGCGTGCGTTCCTGCGGGTGGTGCCCGAGCTGCTCAACGGCGGGCGCACCCGCGCGGGCGTGCCGGTGCGCCCGCAGTTGCTGGGGTCGGACCCGGCCTGCCTGGCCGAGAACGCGGCGCGGCTCGCGGGCCTGAGCCCGTTCGGTGTGGACCTCAATTTCGGCTGCCCGGCCAAGACGGTGAACCAGAGCCGGGGCGGCGCGGTGCTGCTGGACGAACCCGAGCTGATCGGCCGCATCGTGGCCGCCGTGCGCCGCGCGGTGCCGGCCCAGGTGCCGGTGTCGGCCAAGATGCGCCTGGGCTTCAACGACGACCACCGGGCCGAGGACTGCGCGCACGCCATCGCCGGAGCGGGGGCCGACGAACTGGTCATCCACGCCCGCACCAAGGCGCACGGCTACCGCCCACCCGCCTACTGGGAGCGCATCGCGCAGGTGCGGGCCTCGCTGCCGGCGGGCGCGCCCATCACCGTGATCGCCAACGGCGACATCTGGAACGTGGCCGATGCCGAACGCTGCCGCGCCGTCACCGGTTGCGACGCGCTCATGATCGGCCGCGGCATGGTGACCGACCCGGGCCTGGCGCTGGCCATCAAAGGGCTGGGCGGTGTGCCCTGGCAGCAGCTACCGCCGCTGCTGTTGGCATTCTGGCAACAGGTGAGCGTGCGCGTGGAGCGCCGCCACCGCGCCGGGCGGCTCAAACAGTGGCTCAACTACCTGCGCCAGCGTTACCCGCAGGCCCAGGACGCGTTCGACGAACTGCGCCTGGTGCACGACCCCGCCGCCATCGAGGCCTGGCTGCGGCAGGCGCAAATCCGCCCGCCTATTACCACAGAGCCGATCCCGGCGCTGGCAGCGGAGTTGGCGCAGCCGTGTTAACTTCCGGCCCCGGACCTGAACCACGACGCCTGTATGACCTCTGTAAAACCCCGGCTGGATGCCCTCACGGCTGAGCGCCTGCGCGGCATGCGTCGCGGCATCGAGAAAGAAAGTCTGCGTGCGCAGCCCGACGGCAAACTGGCCCTGACGCCGCACCCCGCCGCGCTGGGCAGCGCGCTGACGCACCCGCACATCACCACCGACTACAGCGAATCGCAGCTGGAGCTGATCACCGGTGTGCACGACAGCGTGGCCTCGTGCCTGGCCGAACTCACCGAGATCCACCAGTACACCGTGCGCAGCCTGCGCAAGGCCGGCGACACCTCGGGCGAGGAAATGCTCTGGGCCTCCAGCATGCCCTGCGGTCTGCCCACCGACGAGACCATTCCGCTGGGCCGCTACGGCTCGTCCAACGTCGGACGCGCCAAGAGCGTGTACCGCATGGGCCTGGGCCACCGCTACGGCCGGCGCATGCAGACCATCTCGGGCATCCACTACAACTGGTCGCTGCCGGGCGTCGACAACGACGGCTACTTCGCGCTGATCCGCAACTTCCGCCGGCATGCCTTCTTGCTGCTCACACTGTTTGGCGCCTCGCCCGCGGTGTGCTCCACCTTCGTCGAAGGCCGCGAGCACGAGCTGTTGCCGCTGGGCAGTGGCGGCAGCCTGCACATGCCCTACGGCACCTCGCTGCGCATGGGCCGCCTGGGCTACCAGAGCGACGCGCAGGCCACGCTGGACGTGAGCTACAACGGGCTCGAAGGTTACGCGGCCTCGCTGCACGACGCGCTCACCCGGCCCTGGCCGGCCTACGAGGCGCTGGGCATCCGCAACCCGGGCGGTGACTACAACCAGCTTGCCACCACGCTGCTGCAGATCGAAAACGAGTTCTACGGCACGATCCGGCCCAAGCGCGTGATCTACCCCGGCGAACGCCCGCTGCACGCGCTGCGCGAACGCGGCGTGGAATACGTCGAGGTGCGGCTGATGGACCTCGACCCGTTCGAGCCCATCGGCATTGGCGCGCCCACCCTGCGTTTTCTCGACGTGTTCCTGCTGCACTGCCTGCTCAGCGACAGCCCGCCCGACACGCCGGACGAAATCCACGAACTCAAGCGCAACCAGCACCTCACCGCGGCGCGTGGGCGCGAGCCCGGCCTGCGCCTGGAGCGCCGGGGCCAGAGCGTGCCGCTGGTGCAATGGGGCAGCGAGATCCTGGACCAGCTCGATCCCATCGCCCGTGCGCTCGATCTGTCCCAGGGGGGCGACGCCCATGCCGAGGCGGTGAACCAGGCCCGCGCCGGGTTGCTGGCGCCCCAGACCCTGCCCTCGGCGCGGGTGCTCGCCGCGATGCGCCAGGAGCACGGCGATTCCTTCGTGGCGTTCGTGCGCACGCAGTCGCAACAGATCCATGCCCACCTGCTGGGCCTGCCCTGGAGCGCCAAGCAGCAGGCCCGCTATGAAGCCATGGCCGCGCAGTCGGTGCTGGACCAGCGCGCGATCGAAGCGGCCGACACCATGCCGTTCGACATCTATCTGCAGGAATACACCTCGCCCGCGCGCCTGGGCAGGCCCAACGCTTCGCCACTCGCCGCCGCTGTCTGAGCGGAGGGGCGGGCCCCGCGCCGGTTACCCCTTGAAACCCGCGTTTCGCCTGCGTGTGTTCATCGCGGCGGTGCCCGGCGCTAAGCTGCGGGGTCGTTGACAAGGGGCACACATGGCACGATTGACCGCAGCGGACTTTGACCAGGAACTGCTGATCCTGTTTGACGCCTATGTGCATGGCGACATCGACCGCCGTGCCTTTCTGGAGCGGGCCAGCCGCTTCGCCGTGGGTGGCGTCACGGCGGCCGGGTTGCTGGCCACGCTCAGCCCCGATTTCGCGGCCGCCCAGGTGGTGCCCAAGGACGACAAGCGCGTCTTGACCCTGGTGGTGGACGTGCCCTCGCCGTCGGGGTCGGGCACCGTCAAGGCTTATCTGGCCAAACCCGCCACGGGCACGGCCAAGCTGCCCGGGGTGCTGGTGGTGCACGAAAACCGGGGCCTCAATCCCCACATCGAAGACATCGCCCGGCGCCTGGCCCTGGAGGGCTATCTGGCGCTCGCGCCCGACGCGCTCACGCCATTGGGCGGCTACCCGGGCGACGAGGACAAGGCACGCGCCCTGTTCGCGCAACTCGATCAGACCAAGACCCGGCAGGACTTCATCGCCGCGGCCGAGGCGCTGAAAGGCCGCCCCGACTGCACGGGCCGCATCGGCGTGGTGGGCTTCTGTTATGGCGGCGGCATCGCGCACATGCTGGCCACCCAACTGCCCGACCTGGCCGCGGCGGTGCCGTTTTACGGCAACCTGCCCCCGGTCCAGGACGCGGCAAAAGTCAAGGCGCCGCTGCTGATCCACTTCGCCGGCATCGACGAGCGCATCAACGCCGCCTGGCCCGCCTACGAGGCCGCGCTCAAGGCCGCGGGCGTGCGCTACACCGCCTACCAATACCCGGCCACCCAGCACGGCTTCCACAACGACACCACGCCGCGCTACGACACCAACGCCGCCCAACTGGCCTGGGATCGCACCCTGGGTTTTTTCAAGCAGAGCTTGACATGATCCCCCCCGCAGCGCTTCGCGCTACCCCCAGGGGGCGGCACTGGCCGTCCGGCAAAGCCGGCCCGGCGGTGCCCTGGGGCTGGACCGTCTCATGCGTCGCGGGTGTTGGGGTGGACCTCAGTCGCCGGGGCCGATGAGCGTCACGTCCTCCAGCGGGTAGGCCGCGCAGGGCAATACGCAGCCCGCGGCTTTTTCCTCGGGCAGCAGCCCGGGCCATTCGATGCCGTAGCGCACGCTCCCCCGCAGCAGCCGACCGATGCAGGCGCGGCAACTGCCGTTGCGGCACGAGGCAGGCCAAGCCACGCCCGCGCGCAGCAGGGTCTGCAGCAGCGTGTCGTCGGCGCGGGCGGCCAGGGTCTGGCCCGTCTCGGGCAGGTGCAACTGGAAGACGGTGGGCTGGGGCGGAGTGCTCACTGGACTGCCCTCCGTGCAGTGCACTGCGGGGCTGAGCGCCTTCGGAACGGCCGGGCGGCGCTCACTGGAGTACCTTCGCCCTGCGGGCTGCGGTGCGAGCTTGCTTGGGAGAGGCCCGGCGCGGCGCTCATGTGCACAAATCCAGACACGGCGGCTTGCTCATGGGCGGTTCGGGGATGCTGCACGCACTGCCTGTTGAATGGGCAATCTGAAGAACTTCATTGTGTGACAAGCACTTAGGTTGACCGTACAGAACTTGCCATCACTTATGCACAGCCTTGTCCAAGGTTTCGCTGGACAAGTGGATAAATGCACTGGCCCGGGTGCCCGTTGTGCAGGCAGTTTGAAGAAGCACTTAGGGCCACAAGCACTTGCGCGCCCCGTACACGGCTGACCCCGGGTTATGCACAAACTTATCCAGTGTTTCGCTGGACAACTCACGGAAGAAGAGACGAGGCTCAGGCCTCGCCGCCGAAACGCTGGATCAGGTTGTCGATGTACTTTTCCACCAGCTTCTCGAACTCGCCCTGCACCACGGGCACCACGATCATCTTCATCAGGCCGGGCAGCGGCACCTCGATCTCGCCCTGGATGGCGAGCGTGAGGCCGGTGGACTTCTTGTTGTCCACGATCTTCCAGTGGCCGCCCACCAGCGCGTTGCCCACCCCTTTGACGGGGGTCCACTTCACCGAGCCCTTGGTTTTGTCGCTGACGTATTTGCTGGCGTACACGGTCTGGATGTTGACCTGCGCCGTGCCCACCTTTTCCATCTCCCACTGGTAGACGCCGTCGCCCAGATCGGTGAGTTGCTCGACTTTGGGAAAATGGCTGACCGAGGCCGGCACGTCCGAGAGCAGCTCGAACACCTCGGCGGCCTTGGCCTTGACGTCGAATTCGTAACCCAGATCAATCTTGACGGTGATGCTCATGTGTCTCCTCTTGGGGGTGTGGGAAGGGGGAAATCATTGTGGCATGGCGACCCCGGCGCGCCGATAGAGTGCGCTACCCAGAGCACAATCCCCGTCTCACCGAAAGAACACCAACCCATGAGCATCCAGTGGTTTCCCGGGCACATGCACCTCACGCGCAAGGCCATCACCGAGCGCGTGAAAGAGATCGACGTCGTGATCGAAATGCTGGACGCGCGCCTGCCCGGCTCCAGCGCCAACCCGCTGCTGGCCGAGCTCACCAGCGGGCGGCCCACGCTCAAGGTGGTGAACAAGCAGGACATGGCCGACCCCGAGCGCACCGCGCTCTGGCTGGCGCACTACAACGCCCAGGCCAACACCCGCGCGATCGCGCTCGACGCCAGCGTCACCGCGCCCGCGCGTGCCCTCATCGACGCCTGCCACGCGCTGGCGCCGCTGCGCGGCGACATGGTCAAGCCCATGCGGGTGCTGATCTGTGGCATTCCCAACGTGGGCAAGTCCACGCTCATCAACACGCTCAAAGGCAAACGCGCGGCCAAGACCGGTGACGAGGCCGGCATCACACGCACCGAGTCGCGCATCGTCCTGGCCGACGGCTTCTATCTGTACGACACGCCGGGCATGCTCTGGCCGCGCATCGTCGTGCCCGAGAGCGGCTTCAACCTGGCTGCCAGCGGCGCCGTAGGGCGCAACGCCTACGACGACCAGGAGGTGGCGCTGGAGTTGCTGGACAAGATCAAGGCCGCCTACGGTGCCGAGCTTGACGCGCGCTACAAGCTGGGCCTGTCGCCGCAGGCCATCGCCGAACTGCCCGACGAAGAGCTGATGGCCGCCATCGCGCGCAAGCGCGGCGCCATCGGGTCGGGCGGCAGCATCAACTGGCAAAAGGCCGCCGAACTGGTGATCGCCGATTTCCGCGGCGGCATTCTGGGCCGCATCACGCTGGAGACGCCCGAGCAGTTCCAGCGCTGGCTGCACGCGGGCCAGGAGGCCGATGCGCAGCGCCAGGCGCGCAAGAAGGAACGCAACAAGAAACCCGCCAAGCCCGACAAACGCTGAGGCGCCGGCCCATCACCCAGGAGCAACCCATGTCCACCACCGCCCCGCCGATCCACCCCGAGAACGATCCCCGCGTCAAGGCGGTGTTCGACGACATCCGTGCCACGCGCAACACGGACTTCATCAACAACATGTGGCGCTACCTGGCGTTTGATCCGGCGCTGCTGGAGCAGACCTGGGCCGAGGTCAAGCGCGTCATGGCCACGCCCTCCAGCCTGGACCCGCTGACCAAGGAGCTGGTCTACATCACCGCGTCCATCATCAACGGCTGCAGCTACTGCGTGCACTCGCACACCGCCGCGGCCAGCGCCAAGGGCATGACGCGCGAGCAGCACGCCGAGCTGCTGTCCATCGTGGCGCTCGCCGCCAAGACCAACCAGCTCGCCACCGCGCTGCAGGTGCCGGTGGACCCGGTGTTCGACAAGGGCTGATCCCGGTTCGGAGTTGGCTTGACGCGGGTCAACCCGCGCAGACCGCGGTGGTGCCAGCATGGTCCTTTCCTGAACGGAGGTGTTTCCATGTCCGATCCGCGTCGCATCCTGCTCATCAACGGCCACCCCGATGCCGGGGCGCACCATCTCATCCACACCCTGGCCGACGCCTACGCCGAGGGCGCGCAAGCCGGCGGACATGCGCTGCGTCGCGTGGAGGTGTCGGCACTGGACTTTGCACTGCTCAAAAGCCAGCACGAATGGGAACACGGCGAGTTGCCGCCCGCGCTGCGGCCCGCGCAGGACGCCATTGCCTGGGCGCAGCACCTGGTGCTGTTGTTCCCGCTCTGGATGGGCGACATGCCGGCCATGCTCAAGGGCTTTCTGGAGCAGGTGGCGCGGCCCGGGTTCGCGTTTCACCGCGATGAAAAGAATCCGTTTGGCCGCAAGGCACTGGGAGGGCGCTCGGCGCGCATCGTGGTGACCATGGGCATGCCCGCGCTGGTCTACCGCTGGTATTTCCGTGCCCACAGCGTCAAATCGCTGGAGCGCAACATCCTGGGGTTTGTCGGCATCGCCCCGGTGCACGAAACGCTGATCGGCTTGGTGGATCAGCTGGGCACGCCGGGCGTGGCGAAGTGGCAGGGCAAGTTGCGCGCGTTGGGGCGGCAGGGGCGCTGAGTCAGGCCCCGTCCAGCAGGTCGGCGATCTCGTCGGGCGGCGCCACGGTCACGCCCACGTGCAGCGTGTGCCGGGCACCGCCCTGGATCACGCCGCGCATGGGTGAGACGTCGGAAAAGTCGCGGCCGATGGCAAGGGTCACGTAGTCCTCACCCGGGCTGCCCCAGCCGCAGCGGTTGTTGGTGGGGTCGAAATCGAACCAGGCGCCGCCGAGGGCCGCAGCCACAGCTTCTTCGCTGGCGGCGGGGGCTTCGTCATCGGCATCGGCTCCCCCATCAGCGCTGGCGCCGGCCGGCAGCGGCACATAGACCGAGACCCAGGCGTGCGACGCATCGGCACCGATCAGGCGCGGCTTGCCGGGCGGCGGTTGGGTCAGCAGGTAGCCGCTCACGTAGCGCGCGGGCAGGCCCAGGCTGCGCAGGCAGCCGAGCATGATGTGGGCGAAGTCCTGGCACACGCCCTTGCCTTGCTCCAGCGCCTGCAGCGCAGGGGTGTTGACCTCGGTGCTGTCGGTCTCGTACCGCAGCTGGGTGTGGATGCGCTCCATCAGCGCGCGCGCGGCCTCCAGCACCGGCAGGCCGGCGGTGAACGCCGGGCGCGCAAAGGCCGCGAAAGCATCGTCGCGCGGCACGTAGGGCGAGGCGAACAGGAATTCGCAGGCCGGGTCGTAGGGCGCGTGCGCACGGTAGCGGAAGTGTTTGCGCACGCTCTCCCAGCCGGTCTGTTGCCAGGCCGGGCTGTCGGGCAGCGGCCGCGGCGCCTGGGTCTCGACCAGGCTGTCGGCCTCCACGGTCAGGGTGTCGTGTGGTGCCTGCAGCGAAAAGAAGGTGCGCAGGTTGCCAAACGCGTCGGTGGTCTGGCTGCGCGCCGACGGCTCGGGGCGCACGTGCAGGGTGTGCGCCAGCAACTTTTGCGTGGGCGTGTCGCGCGGCGAGAGATGCACCATGTGCTGCGCCATGTCGATGGTGCCGTGGTAGCGGTAGCGGGTGCGGTGAAGAATGCGAAGCAACATCCTATGCTCCGAGGCTCTGGTTGCCGCGGTCGGCGTGGCTGAAGTGCAGGCGCGTGATGTCTTCGGACAGCGCGCCCGCGGAGGCCTCGCAGTCGTCGAGCAGCCCGGCCAGTTCGCTCCAGGTGCGCTGGCCGTCGGGCGCGCGCTGCCAGTTGCTCAGGTCGGCCAGCACCCAGGTGTCGGGGTCGGGCAGGTCCATCGCCAGCGCCGCGTCCTGCGGCATGGCGCTCAGCGAAAGTTTGGCCAGGCGCGAGCGCAGGGTCTGCACCACCCAGGCCAGCGACCGCGGGTTGTCGCGGTCCATCACCAGGAGGTCGATCAGCGCCACCATGTCGCGGCGCTGCTGGTACAGGGCGTGGAAGGTGATGGTGCTGTCGAACAGCGCCACCAGCGCTTCAAAGCCCGCCGGGTCGTGCACGCAGTGGTGTTCGAGCCCGAGCGCGAGCGCACGCGAGAGGGTGATGAGACGTTCGATGTGGCGGCCCACCGAGAGCAGGCGCCAACCGTTGTCGCGCACCATGCGGTCGGTCTGCGCGCCGGTGATGGCGGCGAGCAGTTCGCTGGCGTTCTGCAACGCGGCCAGGGCTTCGGCAGTGCCGTATTCGGCGTCGGCGGCCATGTCGGCGCAGTCGTGGGCGAATTCGGCCTCGGTGCGTTCGATCAGGTTCCAGTGTTCCTGCGACAGGCGTTCGCGCACCTGCGCGGCGGCGGCCTTGAGCGCGCGCAGGTTGAAGCCCACGCTGTAGGTCTGGCCGGCCAGCGGCGTGCCCGGTTCGGGCGACAGGCCGGCCATGAGGCTGCGCGCGAACACGCGGGCCGATTGTTCGGCCCCGGGCACGTCGGGCAGCACCAGCGAGTTTTCGCGCGCGGCGGCCGAGAGCCAGGCCATCAGCGGGCGCGAGCTCGGTTCTTCACCGGCCAGGTGGTTGAGCGCGATCTGGGCCAGGCGGATGCTGTTTTCAGCACGCTCGGTGTAGCGGCCCAGCCAGAACAGGTTTTCGGCGGCGCGGCTGGTCACCGGGCGTTTCTGGTGCGCCAGCGCCAGCGTGCTCGGCGCGGACTGAAGCAGGCTGGTGTGATCGACCAGGCCTTCGGTCTGCACCCAGCAGTCGGCGCTGCTGCCGCCGCGCTGCATGGAGGCCATGAGCTGGCCGCGCGGCGCCAGCCGCACCAGGCCGCCGGGCAGCACGCGCCAGGACTGCGGGCCGTCGGCCAGCGCGAACACGCGCAGGATGGCCGAGCGCGGCATCAATCGCTCGCCCGACCAGGTGGGCGTCTGCGACAGTGGCATCCAGGACTGCACGGTGTAGTCGTCGGGGTGGCGTGCCATGCGACCCGACCACTCGTTGAGTTCGCGCGGGTTCAGGCACTGGCCCATGGCCGTTTCCAGGCCCGAACTCGGGTAGGTGGGCTTGATCACGCTGTCTTTCAGCAGCGGCAGCACCTCTCGCAGCGCCGCGCTTTCGCCGCACCACCAGGTGGCCAGTGAAGGCAGGCTGAGTTCTTCCCCCAGCAGGTGGCGGCTGATCGCGGGCAGGAAGCCCAGCAGCGCGCTGGATTCCAGCGGGGCCGAGCCGGGCGCGTTGGCCAGCAGCAGGTTGCCCGCGCGCAGCACCTGCAGCAGGCCGGGCACGCCCAGGCGCGAGTCCGAGCGCAGCTCCAGCGGGTCCAGCCACTCGTCGTCCAGCCGCTTGATCAAAGCGTGCACCGGCTCCAGGCCGCTCAGGGTCTTGAGGTACAGGCGCTGGTCGCGCACGGTGAGGTCGTGGCCTTCGACCAGGGTGAGGCCGAGGTAACGCGCCAGGTAGGCGTGTTCGAAATAGGTTTCGTTGTAGGGGCCGGGCGTGAGCAGGGCGATGCGGGCGTTTTCGCCCTCGGGCGCCATGGCCTTGATGCCGTCCATCAGCGCGCGGTAGCTCGCGGCCAGGCGCTGCACCTTCATGCCGGCGAAGGCCTTGGGGAACTGGCGCGAAATGGCGATGCGGTTTTCCAGCAGGTAGCCCAGACCCGAGGGCGCCTGGGTGCGCTGGCCCACCACCCACCAGCGGCCATCGGGCCCGTGGGCGAGGTCGAAGGCCACGATGTGCAGCCAGGTGTCGCCCGGCGGTTTGACCCCCTGCATGGACCGCAGGTAGCCCGGGTGGCCCTGCACCAGCGCGGCCGGCAGCAGCGCCTGCTTGAGCAGTTCGCGTTCTCCGTAGAGATCGGCCATCACGGCGTTGAGCAGGCGGGTGCGCTGCATCACGCCGGCCTCGATCCGGGCCCAGTCCTGCGGGGGAACGATCATCGGGAACAGGTCCAGCGCCCAGGGACGCTCCTGGCCCGACGCGTCGGCGTAGACGTTGTAGGTCACGCCGTTGTCGCGGATCTGGCGTTGCAGGTTGTCGGAGCGGCGGTTCAGCTCGGCAAAACCATCGGCGCCGATGTGTTCAAAAAAACTGGCCCAGGGCGCCGACAGGCCGCTGCCGCCCTCGCCACCCGCGGACGGGGGCAGGCGCAGCTCGTCCCGGTGGCCTTCATCGGCCGGGACGGACAGGGACAGCGCCCAGTCGCCGGGCGATTCGGGGCTGAGCTCGTCAAACAGGGTGTCGGGGGCGTCGTGGTTCACGGGTTCCGAGTATGCCTTCGCTGGCCGAGCAAGGGCCTGGGGCGAAACCCGATCCGTGGGGGGGGGGGCGTGTGCCGTCCTTCACGTTGGTGTGTTCGCCGTTAGGTGGGGTTCAAGGACGACGGAGCGCGATATGAAACGCATGAGGCGACGCCAACCCAGGCCAGCGCGGAACCGGCTTTGCCGGGCCGCTGCTGGCGCCCCCTGGGGGGTGACGCCGCAGGCGGCGCGGGGGGGTCAATACCGCAAATCCAGTGTGAACGGGAACTCGCGGCTCGGCGTGGCGGGGGCCACCACCAGCTTGCCCGGGGTGTGGCCCATCTGGAAGAAGCGCGACATGCGCCGGCTCTCCGCTTCGTAGGCGTTGATCGGGAAGGTGTCGTAGTTGCGACCGCCCGGGTGGGCCACGTGGTACTGGCAGCCGCCGAGCGAGCGCTGCATCCAGGTGTCCACGATGTCGAAGGTGAGCGGCGCGTGCGCGGGGATCGACGGGTGCAGCGCCGACGGCGGGCTCCAGGCCTTGTAGCGCACGCCCGAGACGAATTCGCCCACGGTGCCGGTGCTTTGCAGGGGAATGGCGCGGCCATTGCAGGTGATGACGTAACGGCTGTCGTTGTAGCCACTCACGCGCACCTCGATGCGCTCCAGCGACGAATCGACATAGCGCACGGTGCCACCGGGCGCGCCTTCTTCGCCCATCACGTGCCAGGGTTCCAGCGCGCTGCGCAGCGTGAGTTCGATGCCACGCGCCGAGACCTCGCCCACCAGCGGGAAGCGGAACTCGAAGTGCGGCTCGAACCAGGCCATGTCCAGCGGGTAGCCGAACTCGGCCAGGTCGGCCAGCACGTCTTCGAAGTCCATGCGGATGAAGGTGGGCAGCAGGAAGCGGTCGTGCAGCTCGGTGCCCCAGCGCGTGAGCTTGTGGGCGAAGGGCTGTTGCCAGAAACGCGAGACCAGGGCGCGCAGCAGCAGCTGCTGGGCGATGCTCATGCGGGCGTGCGGCGGCATTTCAAACGCCCGCAGTTCCAGCAGGCCCAGGCGGCCGGTGGACGAGTCGGGTGAAAAGAGCTTGTCGATGCAGAACTCGCTGCGGTGGGTGTTGCCGGTGACGTCGATCAGGATGTTGCGCAGCGTGCGGTCCACCAGCCAAGGCGGCATGTCCTGACCGTGGGTCTCGCGGTTTTTCTCGATTTGCGCGAGCGCGATCTCCAGTTCGTAGAGCTGGTCGTTGCGGGCTTCGTCCACGCGCGGCGCCTGGCTGGTCGGGCCGATGAAGAGGCCGCTGAACAGGTAGGACAGCGAGGGGTGGTTGTGCCAGTAGGCGACCAGGCTGCCCAGCAGCTCGGGGCGGCGCAGGAAGGGCGAGTCGGCCGGCGTGGCGCCACCGAGCACGAAGTGGTTGCCGCCGCCGGTGCCGGTGTGGCGGCCGTCGGTCATGAACTTCTCGGCGCACAGGCGCGTCTGGTAGGCCGCGTCGTACAGGAACTCGGTGCGCTCGACCAGCTCGTCCCAGCTGCTGCTGGGGTGGATGTTGACCTCGATCACGCCGGGGTCGGGCGTGACCTGCAGCATCTTCAGGCGCGGGTCTCGCGGCGGCGGGTAGCCTTCGAGCACGATGCTCATGCCCAGCATCTCGGCCGTGGCCTCCACGGCGGCCAGCAGGTCCAGGTAGTCTTCGAGCCGCTGCATGGGCGGCATGAACACATACAGGTGCTGGTTCTTGCCGCCGTGGGCCTTTTCCGCCTTCGGGCCGTTGGCGCGGTGCGGGTCGCGCGCTTCCACGCAGAGCGCGGTGCGCGTGAGCCAGGCCGCCGATTCACCGCGCTGCGGGAGCTTGGACGACAGCGCCTGGGCGGGCGCAGCGCCCGTGCCGGGCTGGCCGTCGATGGCCGGCCCACCGGCGGGGCCAAAGTCGGTGCCCTGCAGCGACACCGTGCCGCCTTCGGCAAAGCCACCGCCCACTTGGTGCGGCGAGAGCTGGTGCAGCACGGTGGCGCCCTTGGGCAGCGGGTCGCGCGGGGCGTGCGGGTCCTGCTCGATGTGGTACGGGTAGTCGGCGGCTGAGACCCAGGGCAGGGAATCGAGCGGCAGGCGGTAGCCCATGGGCGAGTCGCCGGGCACGAGGTACATGCGCTCGTCGCGGAAGAACCAGGGGCCGGTGGACCACACCGTGCCCGAGACGCGGTGGTAGCCCTCGCTCTTGCCGTTGTTCGTCAGCGGGCCGTGGCCATTGGCCATCAGCGGCAGCACGAAGCCCACGGTGGCGTCCAGTCCCTGGGTGAACACGCGGCGCAGGCGCGCACGCTCCAGCTCGTCGTCGAGCTTGGCGTCGAAAGGGTCCACGTTCACCGGCAGGCGGCGTTCGCGCCAGAGGTAGTACCAGGTGTCCTCGTAGCCGGGGGTGATGTACTGCGTGGACAGGCCGAGCTGGCGAGCCAGTGCCTGCGTGAAGCGGCGCGCATCGTCGGCGTCGTATGTCGCGGCGTCGCGTTCGTCGGCCAGCAGGGCCGGGTTGTTCCAGCAGGGCTCGCCGTCGGCGCGCCAGAACACCGAAAGCGCCCAGCGCGGCAGCTGTTCGCCCGGGTACCACTTGCCCTGGCCCATGTGCACGAAGCCGCCCGCGCCGTAGTGCTCGCGCAGCCGGCCCAGCAGCTCGGTGGCGTAGCCGCGTTTGGTGGGGCCGAGCGCGTCGGTGTTCCATTCGGCGGCGTCGCGGTCGGCCGTGGCCACGTAGGTGGGTTCACCGCCCATGGTCAGGCGCACGTCGTGTTTCTCCAGGTCGGCGTCCACCTTCTGGCCCAGCGCCACCACACCGGCCCACTGTTCTTCGGTGTAGGGCTTGGTCACGCGCGGTGATTCGTAGACGCGCGTCACGCCCATGTGGTGCTCGAACTCGACCTCGCACTTGTCCATGGCGCCTTCGACCGGCGCGGCGCTCGAGGGCTGCGGCGTGCAGGCCAGCGGAATGTGGCCTTCACCGGCCAGCAGGCCCGAGGTCGGGTCCAGGCCGATCCAGCCGGCGCCGGGCAGGAACACCTCGCACCAGGCGTGCAGGTCGGTGAAGTCTTTCTCAGGGCCGCTGGGGCCGTCGATGGCTTTCACGTCCGGGGTCAGCTGGATCAGATAGCCCGAGACGAAGCGCGCGGCCAGGCCGAGGTGGCGCAGCATCTGCACCAGCAGCCAGCCGGTGTCGCGGCAGGAGCCGCTCTTGAGCTTGAGCGTTTCTTCGGGTGTCTGCACGCCCGGCTCCATGCGGATGGTGTACGAGATGTCGCGCTGGAGCATCTGGTTGATGTCCACCAGGAAGTCGATGGTGCGGCGCTTCTTCACGTCCACCCGGGCCAGGTAGGCCTTGAGCTCTTCGGTCAGCGGCGCTGTGGCGAGGTAGGGCGCGAGTTCCTGCTGTTGCGAGGCGTCGTAGCTGAACGGGAATTCCTCGGCGCGCGGCTCCAGGAAAAAGTCGAACGGGTTGTGCACCGCCATTTCCACCACCAGGTCGATCGTGACCTTGAACTCGGTGGTGGGCTCGGGAAACACCAGGCGCGCCTGGTAGTTGGCGAACGGGTCCTGCTGCCAGTTGATGAAGTGGCCCGCCGGTTCGATCTTCTGCGAGTACGACAGCACCTTGGTGCGGCTGTGCGGCGCCGGGCGCAGACGCACCACCTGGGGACCGAGTTTGACCAAGCGGTCGTACCGATAATGGGTGATGTGGCTCAGGGCAACATGAATGGCCATGCTGGTGTCTTTCAACAGGGGGGTGAGAAAACAATGGATTCGCAGGCCAGGCATTGGTACGCGCGGCTGGCAGGCATGCTAGCAAGTCTTGCGCCAAATGGTGATGACAACCCTGCCGTTCGCAGTGGGCCGGGGTGCGACCAATGAGCCTGCGGCGCAGCGCCCAGGCCGGGCTGCCGGCCGGTGTGGCGGGCGTGGCCCTGCAGTTGCAGCAGGCTGGCCTGTGGCCCTGGGGTGGGTACCTCGGTGCCTTGTGCGCGGGCCTGCTGCTGGTGGGCTGGTTGTGGTGGCGCTTGCTGTCCGGGCGGGCCGCGCTCGGGCGGGGACGGGTCGGCGCGGCGCTGGGCCTGGTGGTGGTGATCACTGCGGGCGCGTTGACCGGCTTTGGCCTGACCGGCGTGCGCGCGGTCCACTTCGCGGCCGGGGCGCTGCGGCCCGGCCTGCAGGGCCTGGACATCGAGGTGACCGGCCGCGTGGCCTCGCTGCCGCAGCGCACTTCGCTGGGCGAACGCTTCGAATTGGCGGTGGAGACGGCCACGCGCAACGGACACCCGGTGCCGCTGCCCGGCCTGTTGCAACTGAGCTGGTTCCGCGGCGCCGGGCCCGGCGTGGCGCCGGCAGCGGCCGAGCGCCCCGCCCCCAACCTGTTCGCCGGCGAGCGCTGGCGCTTCACGGTGCGCCTGCGCAGCCCGCACGGCGACGCCAACCCCCATGGTTTTGACCGCGAACGCTGGCTGTGGGAGCAGGGCGTGGGCGCCACCGGCTATGTGCGTGACGGCCCACGCGATCCACGGCCACAGCGGCTGGGCCGCACCCGCTGGCACCCGGTGGAGGCGGCACGCCAGTGGGTCAGCGAGCGCATCGCGCAGCGCGTGGACGATGGGCGCAGCGCCGGCGTGCTCGCCGCCCTGGTGGTGGGCGAGCAGAGTGCCATCGAGCGTGCCGACTGGGACCTGTACCGCAGCACCGGGGTGGCCCATTTGATGAGCATCTCCGGCCTGCACGTGACCATGTTCGCCTGGCTGGCCACGGCGCTGATCGGTGGCCTGTGGCGGCGGCTGGCCCGGGTCTGGCCTGGCGCGCTGCTGGCCGTGCCCACGCCGCTGGCGGCGGGCCTGGGCGGGGTGGCGCTGGCGGCGGCCTATGCGCTGTTCTCTGGCTGGGGCGTGCCCTCGCAGCGCACCGTGGTCATGCTGGCCGTGGTGGTCGGCCTGCGGCTCTCGGGCCGGCACTGGCCCTGGCCCGTGGTGTGGCTGCTGGCCATGGTGGCGGTGCTGCTGCTCGACCCCTGGGCCTTGCTGCAACCGGGCTTCTGGCTCAGCTTCGTGGCGGTGGGCATCTTGTTTGCCACCGACCCGGGCCGGCGCACCGCCCGCCAGGCTGTAGACGACGGGGCGCGCCCGCAGCGTGCGCTGCGCGCGGGCGGGGCCCTGCTGCTGCGCGAGCAGGCGGTGGTGACGGTGGCGCTCGCGCCCTTGTCGCTGCTGCTGTTTGGCCAGTTCTCGGTGGTCGGCCTGCTGGCCAACCTGCTGGCCATTCCCTGGGTCACGCTGGTGATCACGCCACTGGCGATGCTGGGCGTGGCGCTGCCGCCGTTGTGGGACGCGGCGGCGCTGGCGGTGCAGTGGCTGGGCGTGGGGCTGCAGTGGCTGGCCCAGTGGCCCTGGGTTTCGATCCACCGCGCGATACCGCCGGCGCCGCTGGCGCTCGCGGCCGTGCTGGGCGGTGCCCTGCTGGTGTTGCGCCTGCCCTGGGCGCTGCGCGGCGCCGGCCTGCTGCTGGTGTGGCCCGCGCTGCTCTGGACGCCTGCGCGTCCGGCGCCGGGCCAGTTCGAGCTGCTGGCGCTGGACGTGGGGCAGGGCAGCGCGGTGCTGGTGCGCACCGCGAGCCACAGCCTGCTCTACGACACCGGGCCACGCTACAGCCCCGAGAGCGACGCCGGGCAGCGCATCGTCGTGCCGGTGCTGCGCGCCCTGGGCGAGCGGCCCGACGCGGTGGTGGTGAGCCACCGCGACAGCGACCATGCCGGCGGCTCCGTGGCGGTGCAGACGGCCTGGCCGCAGGCGCGCTGGCTCTCGTCCTTTGACCGCGACCCGCAGCGGCGCTGCCTGGCGGGCCAGCGCTGGCACTGGGACGGTGTGGACTTCGAGCTGCTGCACCCCACGCCCGAGCATTACGCGCCCGATGGCAGCGGGCGGCTCTCGAGCAACGCCATGTCGTGCGTGTTGCGGGTGAGCGGCGCGGGCCAGAGCGCCTGGCTGAGCGGTGACCTGGACGCCGAGCGCGAAACCCGTCTGGCGCTGGCCCGCCCGGAACTGCGCGCCAGCGTGCTGCTGGCGCCGCACCATGGCAGCCGCACCTCGTCCAGCCCGGTGCTGCTCAACACCCTGCAGCCCCGCTGGGTGCTGGTGCAGTCCGGCTACCGCAACCGCTTTGACCACCCGGCCGCCACCGTGCTGGAGCGCTACCGCCAGCGCGGCATCCGCTGGGTGACGTCTCCCGACTGCGGGGCCGCGCGCTGGCACAGCGCCGAGCCCGACGTGGTGCATTGCCACCGCGAAGAGCACCGCCGCTACTGGCACCACCGCCCGGTGCCCGACGCGCCGCTGCCCGCCAGGGAGGAGGGTGCCATTGCGCCGGGATCGGGCGGTGCCGATTGAGTTGGTTGGAAATTCAGGGGGTTAAGAGGCCCGGTTGGGCGCGCCACAACGCACTCCCTGGCCCAGTCCTTGCTATGCTGTGGTCAGGAGAAAAATGCCCATGAGCCAACCGATGTTTGACGAAATGAACGCCTCGCCCAGCGAGGTACGGGCCCACTATCAGAACTACGCCCGATGGTTGGCGCAGCAACCCGAGGAGGTGATGGCGGCCCGGCGCGAAGAGGCCGAAATGATCTTCCGGCGCGTCGGCATCACCTTCGCCGTTTACGGTGCCAAGGACGAGGACGGCGCCGGCACCGAGCGGCTGATCCCCTTCGATCTGATCCCGCGCATCATCCCGGCCCACGAGTGGAAGAGCATGGAGGAGGGGCTGGTGCAGCGCGTGACGGCGCTCAACCGCTTCATCCACGACGTCTACCACGACCAGGAAATCATCAAGGCCGGCCTCATCCCGTCCGAGCAGATTTTCCAGAACGCGCAGTTCCGCCCGGAGATGATGGGCGTTGACGTTCCCAACCAGATCTATTCGCACATCTCGGGCATCGACATCGTGCGCGCACCCAACGCCGAGGGCGTGGGCGAGTACTACGTGCTCGAAGACAACCTGCGCGTGCCCAGCGGCGTGAGCTACATGCTGGAAGACCGCAAGATGATGATGCGGCTGTTCCCCGAACTCTTCGGTCAGAACCGCGTGGCCCCGGTGGCCCACTACCCCGACCTGCTGCTCGAAACCCTGCGCGCGGTCAGCCCGGCCACCACGGCCGAGCCCACCGTGGTGGTGCTCACGCCCGGCATGTACAACAGCGCCTATTTCGAACACGCCTTCCTCGCGCAGCAGATGGGCGTGGAGCTGGTCGAAGGGCAGGACCTGTTCGTCAAGGACAACTTCGTCTACATGCGCACCACGCGCGGCCCCAAGCGCGTGGACGTGATCTACCGCCGCGTGGACGACGACTTCCTCGACCCGCTGGTGTTCCGTCCCACCTCCACGCTGGGCTGCGCCGGCCTGCTGGGCGTGTACCGCAGTGGCAACGTGACCATCTGCAACGCGGTGGGCACCGGCATCGCCGACGACAAATCGATCTACCCCTATGTGCCCAAGATGATCGAGTTCTACCTGGGCCAGAAGCCGATCCTGAGCAACGTGCCCACCTTCATGGGCCGCAACCCCGAAGACCTGAAATACATGCTCGCCCACATGGAGGAGCTGGTGGTCAAGGAGGTGCACGGCGCCGGCGGCTACGGCATGCTGGTGGGGCCGGCGTCCACCAAGGCCGAAGTCGAAGAATTTCGCGCCGTGGTGAAGGCCAAGCCCGACGGCTACATCGCCCAGCCCACGCTGAGCCTGTCCACCTGCCCCACCTATGTGCAGAGTGGCGTGGCGCCGCGCCACATCGACCTGCGGCCCTTCGTGCTCAGCGGCAAGGAGGTGCAGATGGTGCCCGGCGGCCTGACGCGCGTGGCGCTCAAAGAAGGCTCGCTCGTCGTCAACTCGTCACAGGGCGGCGGTACCAAAGACACCTGGATACTTGAGGACTGACACATGCTTTCACGCACCGCCGATCATTTGTTCTGGATGTCCCGTTACACCGAGCGCGCCGAAAACACCGCGCGCATGCTCGATGTCAACTACCAGACTTCGCTGCTGCCGCAGTCCGCCGCCGTGGCGCAGGTGGGGTGGGAGGGCCTGCTCGTCATCAGCGAGCTCATGCCGGCCTACACCACCAAGTACGGCAAGGACATCACGCCGCGCAACGTCATGGACTTCATGGTGCGCGACGAGTCCAACCCATCGAGCATCATCTCCTGCCTGCGCGCCGCGCGCGAGAACGCGCGGGCCGTGCGCGGGGCGCTGACCACCGAGCTGTGGGAAACCCAGAACAGCACCTGGCTGAAGCTCTCCAGTTACCTCAAGTCCAAGGACTTCGAGCGCGACCCCGGCGCGTTCTTCGAGTGGGTCAAGCACCGCTCGCACCTTTCGCGCGGGGTGGCGGTGGGCACCATGCTGCAGGATGAAGCCTTCCATTTCTACCGCATGGGCTCGTTCCTGGAGCGGTCCGACAACACGGCCCGTCTGCTGGACGTGAAGTTTCACGCGGTGCAGAGCGACTTCTTCGGCGCCGCCAGCGAGCAGGATCAGGAATACGACTTCTACCACTGGAGCGCCATCCTGCGCTCGGTCTCCGGCTTTGAGGTCTACCGCAAGGTCTACCGCGACGTGATCACGCCCGAGCGCGTGGCCGAGCTGCTGATCCTGCGGCCCGACATGCCGCGCAGCCTGGCCGCCAGCATGAACGAGGTGGTGGCCAACCTGAGCGTGGTGGCCAACGAGATCTCGGGTGAAACGCTGCGCCGCGCCGGCAAGCTCAAGGCCGATCTGCAGTACGCGCGCATCGACGAAATCCTCGCCACCGGCCTGCACGCTTTCCTCACGCAGTTCCTGGACCGCGTGAACGAACTCGGTGGCCGCATCAGCCAGGACTTCCTCGTGCCCACGGTGCATTGAGCGAACCGGGAAGCGGCCGCTTCCCGGGCTACCGCCCTTCCACCAGCGCCTGCACGGCCTGCCCCAGCTCGATCACCGCGAGCGCGTAGTAGCTGCTCCAGTTGTAGCGCGTCACCACGTAGAAATTCTCGGTGCCGGCCAGGTAGCTCGGTGGGGCGCCGCCGTTGGCCGGGTCGCCGTTCTGCAGCTCGATCAGGGCCAGCTTGCCGCTGTGTTGCAGGGCCGCGCCTTCGAGCACGGCGCCGTGGGCGGTGAAGCGTTCCACGCTGAAGGTGGGCAGGATGTCGGGCGCGAGCAGGGCGTCCAGGTCCAGCGTGGCCGGGTCGAACGCCACCGGGTAGTGGGTGGGCAGGCCGGTCTGCCAGCCGAAGTGCTTGAAATAGTTGGCCACCGAACCGATCGCGTCGGCCGGGCTGCCAGAGAGGTCGATCCGGCTGTCGCCGTCGAAGTCGATGGCGTACTTGCTCCAGCTGCTGGGCATGAACTGGGGCCAGCCCATGGCACCGGCGTAGCTGCCGCGCAGGGCCAGCGGGTCCTGGCCGGTGCGCTGGGCCAGGCTGAGGTATTGCTCCAGCTCGCTGCGGAAGAACTCGGCGCGCGCGGCCGCCCGGGGGTGGCTGGCGGGGAAGTCGAAGGCGAGCGTGGTGAGCGTGTCCATCACGCGGAAGTTGCCGGTGTGCCGCCCATACAGCGATTCCACGCCCAGCACACCCACGATCAGGCTCGCGGGCACGCCGAACTCGCGCTCGGCGCGCTCCAGCGGCTCGCGGTGGGTCTGCCAGAACTGCAGCCCGGCCTGCAAGCGCACCGGCTCGATGAAGCGGGCGCGGTAGGCCGCCCAGTTCTTGGCCGTGCCGCTGGGGGCGGGGGTGGTCAGCCGGATCACGGCCGGCAGCCGCTGGGCCGCGCCGATCTGCTGGCGCACCCAGGCCGGGTCAAGGTTGCGGCGGCTGGCCAGGTCGTCGGCGAAGGCCATGGCGGCCTCGTGCTGGTCGTAGGTGAAGGGGGGCGGCGGGCTGGCGTTGCCGTGGTTGCCGTTCTGGGCCAGGGCGGTGGCGCTGTGCAGGCACAGCGCCACGAGCAGTGCCGACGCGCTCGACGCCGCGCGCCGCGCGGCGGAAGAGAGGCGAAAGGTGATGGTCAATGGAGGGGTTTCCGGGGCCAGGTGAGTTGCTGGAATTCGCGTTGCAGCGCGGCCAGCGTGAGCGGGCTGTGGCGGCTGTAGCGCTGCGCTTCGAGGCGCAGCAGCCATTGTGCGAGGCGGTTGCTGAATTCGGTGGAGCCAAAGTGCCGCTGCACCTGGGCGGCCAATTCGCGCGGGGGCAGGTGGTCGCCGCTGTCCAGGCCCAGCTGCCGCAGCCGTTTGCGGCTGCGCTGCAGCAGGCGCAGCCAGGGGTCGTGCTGCTGGCGTTCCCAGAGCGTCCAGGCCGCGCCGAGCAGGCTCACGCCCACCACCACGCCGATGAGCACATAGGCCAGGTCGGTCCAGCTGGGCGAAGAAAAGCCCAGCTTCTTCAGCAGGTCGAGCTGCTGGCCCTGGGTGTAGTTCAGCACCCACTGGTTCCAGCGGTTGTTCACCGCTTCCCAGGCCGCGCGCAGCTGGGTCGTGAGCGTGGGGCTGAGGTTGCGGAAGGCGCCTGCGATGGCGCCCTCGGGCGCCCGCAGGCGCTCGAACGAGCCGATGCGGCCCGGCGACACCGCCGAGGTCGGGTCCACGCGCACCCAGCCCCGGCCCTGCAGCCAGACCTCGGCCCAGGCGTGGGCGTCGCGCTGGCGCACCGTCCAGTAGCCGTCCACGGCGTTGAGCTCGCCGCCCTGGTAGCCGGTGACGATGCGCGCCGGGATGTCCATCGCGCGCATCAGGATCACGAAGCTGCTGGCGATGTGTTCGCAGAAGCCTTCGCGTTTGTCGAACCAGAATTCGTCGGCCGTGTGCTGGCCGTACACGCCGGGATCGAGGGTGTAGGTGTATCCGCCGGTGCGCAGGCGCTGCATCACGGCGTCGATCAGCGCCGCGTTGGCCTGCGGCCCGCTGCCGTGTTCGCGGCGCAGCGCCTGCGCCAGCGCCAGCGTGCGCGGGTTGTAGCCGCCCGGCAGTTCGATGTGGTCCTGCAGGGCCACCACCGGGGTGAGCGGACCGTGGCGGAAGTTCACGTGGCTCTCGGCCCGGTAGCGCACCAGGGTGTCCATGGGCCGCATGGTGATCCACTGCAGGTCGCTGTTCATGCGCGCGCGCGTGCCCGGCACCTCGGAGACCTGCGTGGCGGCCTCCAGCACGAACAGCCAGGGCCGGCGGTTCGGCTCCATGGTGACTTCGTAGCGCACCGGTGGGCCCGAGACGCTGAGGTCGGCCGGCAGCGCCATCGAGGTTGGAAACCCCGAACGCAGGGCGCGCCATTCGATGCCGTCGAAGTCGCTGAGCACCGGGCCGCGGAAATACAGCTGGCCCTGGGGCGGCGGCGCGTCGTCGAACCGCACGCGCAGCGCAATGCCATCGTCGAGCGCCAGTTCGGCGAAACGGCCCACCCGCATGCTGCTCGACAGGCCACTGCGGCCGGTCTCGTCCTGACCGGGCATGCCCCACAGCGGCGACAGCCGGGGGAACAGCAGGAACAGCACCAGCATGATGGGCGCGCCCATGGCCGCCATGCCCGCGGCGATGCGGGCCGCCTGGGCCAGGGGCGGGCGGCCCACCGGCATGTGGGCGTTGACCAGCGCGGTCAGCAGGCCCAGCAGCGCGATCAGGATGCCGGCCGCGGTGAGCAGCGACTGCGAATGGAAAAAGTGCGTGAGCAGGGTGAAGAAGGCGAGGAAGAACACCACGAAGGCGTCGCGCCGGGCGCGCAGCTCCAACGTCTTGAGCGCCAGCAGCACCACGATGAGCGTGACGCCGGCCTCTCGCCCCAAAAGGGTGCGGTGGGTCCACCAGGTGGCCGCCACGGTGAGTGCCAGCAAACCCATGCGCCAGGCCCAGCCCGGCAACGGCAGCCCGCGCAGCGCCAAGGTGGTGCGCCAGGCCAGCACCCCGGCGGTGAGCGCCGTGCACCACCACGGAATCTGGCCGATCTGCATCATCACGACCCAGGCGATCACGGCCAGCAGGAACAGCGTGTCGCGGGTGTCCCGGGGCAGAGACGAGGCCGGGCGAATGGGGGACGACGCGAAGCGGCGCGGGAATTTCATGTCAGTTTTCCAAGGTGCCGGAGCGACACCCGCAACGCATGAAGCGGTCCAGCCCAGGACACCACCGGGCCGCAGTGTCCGATCCGAGAAGCCGGCGGAACCGGCTTTGCCGGGCCGCATCGGCTTGCCCCCTTGAGGGGGTAGCGCGAAGCGCTGCGGGGGTGCTTCATACCAACGCCAGCGCCTCCAGGCAATCGGCACGGTGACCCGGGCCCTGGTCGGGCGCAAGCTCGCGGCCGGGCAGCCGCAGGCCGTAGTCGAGCCCCAGGCCCTCGGCCATGAGCACCCAGGCGGTCAGGCGCGAAAGGCGGGCCTCAACGTCGGACGCGCCCGTGTGGGCGAAATCGAGCCAGAGTTGCTGGCGCTGGGTGGACAGGGCGTCGCGGCTGACCAGATCGTCGCGCCCGGTGGCAAAGGTCTGGGCGGCTTTTTTCCACACCACCGCCTTGAGCGGATCGCCGCGCCGGTAGGCGCGCACGCCGTCGAACTCGCCCGTGCTCTGTACCCGCGCGGCGCCCGAGCTGCCGGCGAGCGGTTCACCCGGGGGCAGCGGCGGCGGGTGCGCTTCGGGCGCCGGGTAGACCAGCACCTGCGCCGCCGGGCGCCAGACCGTCCAGACACGGAAGGTGCCGAGCGGAAACAGCGTGAGCGCGGTCAGCGGGGGCAGGCGGTGCAGCCCGCGAGTGGGGGGCGCCCAGGCCACCTGCAGCAGCGCGCTGCCCTGCGCGGGCACGTCGGTCCAGGCCAGGTGGGCGTCGGCGGGGCCGGCGATGCGGTCGCCCAGCACCCCCAGGCCAATGCCGTAGCGCGGTCGGCGCCGCTCGCTGGACAGCCGGATGTCCAGCGCCGCGGCCTGGCCGGCGTGCACCGGTGCGGGCGTCCCCAGGTGCAGGGTGAGGCCACGCAGATTGGCGTGGCACACGTAAACGCCCACCACCGCGCAGCCCGCCAGCAGGAAAGTGAGCAGGTAGCCCAGGTTGAGCTGGTAGTTGATGCTTGCGACCAGCAGCAGAAGCAGGGTGAGGGCCAGCATCCAGCCCGGCCGGGTCGGCAGGATGTAGACGTTGCGCTGGGTCAGGACCAGGGTGTCGGTCAGCGGCAGCCGGCTGTGCCACCAGCGTTGCAGTCGCCCACGCAAGGCCCGCAGCGGGTGGCGCCAGCCAGCCGGTACAGCAGCGTTGCCCGGAGCGGCAGCGGGACGGCGCAGGGCGGCAGGGCTCATGTCGGTTCAAAAGGGAACAACCAGCCACCCCGCCGGAGCGAAGTGCCCGAACCCAGAAACACCGCAGAACTGGCTTTACCAGGCCGCATATGTCGATCTCTTGGAAAGGCACTCAAAAGCCAGCCACCCTGCCGGAGCGAAGTGTCCAAACCCAGAAACACCGCGGAACTGGCTTTGCCAGGCCGCTGGTGTTGCCCCCTTGAGGGGGTCGCGCGCAGCGCGGCGGGGGTGTTCCACATCACGGTAGCGGCGTCGCTTCCAGCATCGCGCGCACCTGCTCCACCGCGCCGCGCCCGGCGCTGCTCACGGGGATCAGCCGGTGCGCCACGGTCTGGGGCAGGATGGAGGCGATGTCATCGGGCGCCACGTAGTCGCGCCCGCTCAGGTAGGCCTGCGCCTTGGCCGAGCGCACCACGGCAAGTGCGGCGCGGGGCGAGAGCCCCTGAGCGAACCAGCGCCCCGAGCGCGTGGCGGCCACCAGGTCCTGCAGGTACTCCAGCACCGGCTCGGCGGTGTGCACCTCGGCCACGGCCTGTTGCAGCCGGGCCAGGTCGGCCGGGGTCAGCACCGGCTGCAGGTGTTCGAGCATGTCGCGCCGGTCGGCGCCGCGAAGCAGTTCGCGTTCGGCGGCGCGGTCCGGGTAACCGAGCGAGAGCCGCATGTGGAAACGGTCGAGCTGCGACTCGGGCAGCGCGTAGGTGCCCAGCTGGTCGTGCGGGTTTTGCGTGGCGATCACGAAGAAGGGGTGCGGCAGGGCGCGCGTCTCGCCTTCCACCGTGACCTGCTTTTCCTCCATGGCCTCGAGCAAGGCGCTCTGGGTCTTGGGGCTGGCGCGGTTGATCTCGTCGGCCAGCAGCACCTGGGCGAACACCGGGCCGGGGTGGAACACGAAATTCTCGCGGCCGCGCTCGTAGATGGACACCCCCACCAGGTCGCTGGGCATCAGGTCGGCGGTGAACTGCACGCGCGAAAACTGCAGCCCGAAAGACCTGGAAAGCGCGTGCGCGAGCGTGGTTTTTCCCACCCCCGGCACGTCTTCGATGAGCAGGTGGCCACCCGCGAGCAGACAGGCCACGCAGTCGGAAACCTGGGCCGATTTGCCCACAATGACCGTGTTAAGCTGAACCAGAAGTTGGTGTATTTTTGTGTCGGCGTGCATGCCGCGAACCATACCGTAAAACCACCATGAGTCAGGCCACCGGCTTTTTCACACACAAGAATTGTTGGAGACACGAGATGGGCGACGGGCACCCCGAATGCCCTCAGCGGCTCGACGCGATCGAAGACCGCCTGCTCATCACCGGACTCGACCACGCGCTGGAGCGCCGCGAGGCGACTCCCGCCTCCATGGCCGACCTGGAACTGGCCCACGGGCGCATGCACCTGGCGTCGCTGCGCGGCCTCTCCGACGGGCTGCGCGACGAGATCGCCGCTGGCGGCCCGACGCACGCGCAGGTCGATCCGGACACCTCCATCAACATCCACTCCTGGGACGCGATCCTGGTGGCCGCTGGCGCCGCCATCGACGCCACCGACGCGGTGCTCGCCGGCGAACTGCTCAACGCCTTCTGCGCCGTGCGCCCGCCCGGCCACCACGCCACCCGCAACCAGGCCATGGGCTTCTGTTTCGTCAACAACGTGGCGGTGGCCGCCAAGTACGCGCTGGAGCGCCACGGCCTGAAACGCGTGGCCATCGTCGATTTCGACGTGCACCACGGCAACGGCACCGAGGACATCGTGGCCGGCGACGAGCGCATCCTCATGTGCAGCTTCTACCAGCACCCGTTCTACCCGGTGTGCGAACACTCCACCGCCAGCAATCTGGTCAACCTGCCGGTGCCGGCCTACACCAAGGGCATGGACATCCGCGAGCTGATCGACACGATGTGGCTGCCGCGGCTGGACGCGCACCGGCCCGAGCTGATTTTCATCAGCGCCGGCTTCGACGCCCACCGCGAAGATGACATGGGCCAGCTCGGCCTGGTGGAGCAGGACTACGCCTGGATCACGCAGCGCATCAAGGAAGTGGCGCAGCGCCACGCCCGGGGCCGCATCGTCAGTTGCCTCGAAGGCGGCTACGACCTGAGCGCGCTGGCGCGCAGCGTGGAAGCCCACCTGAGGGTTCTTGCCGATGTCTGACACCACCCATACCCCCCTGCTGTTGACGCACCACGATGCGCGCGGCGTGCACACCCTCACGCTGAACGCGCCGCGCAGCTTCAACGTGCTCTCCGAAGCCATGATGGCCGCGATGCAGGCCGCGCTGGACGCGGTGGCCGCCGACCCGCAGGCGCGCGCGGTGGTGATCGCCGCCAACGGCCGCGCCTTCTGCGCCGGACACGATCTGAAGGAAATGAAGGCCCGGCCTGACGTGGCGTACTACCAGGCGTTGTTTGCCACCTGCTCGAAACTGATGATGAGCATCCGCAAACTGGAGGTGCCGGTGATCGCGCGGGTGCAGGGCCTGGCCACGGCCGCGGGCTGCCAACTGGTGGCGCAGTGCGATCTGGCGGTGGCGGTGAGCGAGGCCAGTTTCGGCGTGAACGGCATCGACGTCGGCCTGTTCTGCGCCACGCCCAGCGTGGCCCTGTCGCGCAACATGCTGCCCAAACAGGCGATGGAGATGCTGCTCACCGGCGATTTCATCTCGGCCGAGGAAGCGAAAAGCCGGGGCCTGGTGAACCGCGTGGTGGCCGCCGACGCGCTCGACGCGGAGCTGGCCACGCTGGTGGATCGCATCGTGGCCAAACCGCGCGAGGCCCTGGCCATGGGCAAGGCGCTGTTCTACCGCCAACTGGAGACCGGCATGGAGTCGGCCTACCAGCTCGCCGGGCAGACCATGGCCTGCAACATGGCCCACGAGGTGGCCCAGGAAGGCGTGCAGGCCTTCATCGACAAACGCGCGCCCCGCTGGCGCGCCTGAACATTTCCCGTTTTCCTGCTTCATGTCCATTACCGTTTCCACCACCCCCCAGCCCATCGACGACTTCGACCTCTGGATCGCGGGTTTCACCCAGCCCACCGTGCTGATCGAGCTTGGTGCCCTGGCCCTGTGCATCGCCCTGGCCAGCGGCCTGACCTGGCTGCTGCGCCGCTCGCTGGTCATGCAGGACGAGAAGACCTCCGTGCTGTTTGGCCGGCACCTCGTTGACGGGGTGATGTTTCCGCTGCTGCTGCTCACGCTGGGGTACATCGCGCGTGCCCTGCTCACCCAGACGGTGCCGCTGGCGGTGTTCAAGGTGGCCATTCCGGTGCTGGTCTCGCTGGTGGTGATCCGCGTGGGCGTGAAGGTGCTGCAGGTCGCTTTTGCCAGCGCGCCCTGGGTGAAGGTGCTGGAGCGCACCATCTCCTGGCTGGCCTGGCTGGCGATGGTCCTGTGGGTCAGCGGCCTGCTGCCGGTGGTCCTCAACGAGCTGGACCAGATCCAGTGGAAGATCGGCGCCTCCACCATCAGCCTGCGCACCATGATCGAAGGCGCGCTCACCGCCGGTGCGGTGCTCATCCTCTCGCTGTGGGTGTCCTCCGCCATCGAGCGGCGGTTGTTGCGCAAGGCGGTCGGCGGAGACCTCTCGCTGCGCAAGGCAGTGAGCAATGCCACGCGTGCGCTGCTCATGTTCCTGGGGCTCATCCTGGCCCTGTCGGCGGTGGGTATCGACCTCACGGCGCTCTCGGTGCTGGGCGGCGCCATCGGCGTGGGCATCGGCTTTGGCCTGCAGAAACTGGCGGCCAACTACGTCAGTGGCTTCGTGATCCTGGCCGAGCGCAGCATGCGCATCGGCGACAACGTCAAGGTGGATGGCTTCGAGGGGCGCATCACCGACATCAATGCGCGCTACACGGTGATCCGTTCGACCACGGGCCGCGAGTCCATCGTGCCCAACGAGATCCTGATCACCAACCGGGTGGAGAACCTGTCCCTGGCCGACGGCCGCCTGTGGCAGTCGACGGTGGTGTCGGTGGCCTACGACAGCGATGTGGAGCTGGTCTCGCGCCTGCTGATGGAGTCCGCCATGGCCCACCAGCGCGTGCTGATCGAACCGGCGCCTTCGGTGGCGCTGTCGGCCTTCGGTGCCGACGGGCTGGAGTTCACGCTGGGCTACTGGATCGCGGACCCCGAAAACGGCACGCTCAACATCCGCTCGCTGATCAACCGCAGCGTTCTGCAGGCGCTGCGCGCCCACCGCATCGAAATTCCGTACCCGCAGCGCGTGCTGCACATCCAGGCGCGGGCCGCGGCGGAGGTGGCGTCCATCCCGCCCGCTAGCGACTCATGAAGCCGGGCAGCCACAAGGCGATGGCCGGGAACGCGATCAGGATGCCCAGCCGCACCACGTCGGCCATCACGAAGGGCCACACGCCCTGAAAGATGCTGCGCAACCGAACGCCCGGCAGCAGCGAGTTGATGACGAACAGGTTCATGCCCACCGGTGGCGAGATCATGCCGATCTCCACGATGGTCACGATCAGGATGCCGAACCACACGGGATCAAAGCCGAGCGCGGTGATCACCGGGTAGAACACCGGAATGGTCAGCAAGACCATGGACAGCTCTTCCATGGCCAGGCCCAACACGATGTAGATGGCCATCATCACGATCACCACCATGATGGGGTTCGGGCTGAATTGCACGATGAAATCGCGCAGATCGCCGGGCATGCTGGTGAAGTTGACGAAGTTGCTGAAGATCATGGCACCGATCAGGATGGTGAACAGCATGGCGGTGGTGCGGGTACTTTCCACCAGGATTTCCAGCACCTCGCGCGGGCTCAGCGTGCCACGCAGCAGGGCGAACAGGAAGGCGCCCGAGGCGCCGATGCCCGCGCCTTCGGTGGCGGTGAACACGCCACCATAGATGCCGCCGATGACCAGCCCGAACAGCACCGCCACACCCCAGATGCCGCTCAGCGCCTTGAGACGCTGGCTCCAGGTGCTGCGTTCGGCACGCGGACCGGCCGATGGATCGCGCCACGTGATGAACACCACGGCCAGGCAAAGACAGACGATGGCCAGGATGCCCGGAAGGATGCCCGCCACGAACAGCTTGCCGATGTCGGTCTCGGTGATGATCCCGTAGATCACCATGATGGTGGACGGCGGGATCATGATGCCCAGCGTGCCACCGGCCGCGATGGCGCCCGTGCTCAGCGAGTCCTTGTAGCCGTGCGCCTTCATCTCCGGATAGGCCACGCGTGTCATGGTGGCCGCCGTGGCGATGGACGAGCCACAGATGGCCCCGAAGCCGCCCGAGGCAATGATGCTCGCCATGGCCAGGCCGCCGCGTTTGTGGCCCACAAAGGAGTTGGCGGCCGAATACAGTTCGCGCGCCATGCCGGCTCGGGCCACGAAGTTGCCCATCAGGATGAACAGCGGGATCACCGAGAGCACGTAGTGAAAGCCGGTTTCGAAAATCACCTGGCTGGTGCTGGCGAAGGCGGGTTGCCAGCCGCGCAGGATACCCAGCCCGGCCAGACCCACGATGGACATGGAGATGGCCAACGGAATGCGCGCCAGCGCGAGCATGAAAACAGCGATGAACCCCAGTCCGGCTTCGATCATGTGGCCGCTCCCGGGTGGCCGCCGGCACTTTCGCGGACATGAGGCGCGAACACGAACACCAGATGGATCAGGGCGGTGACCACCAACAATCCGGCCATCAGCCAGGCCACGGGCGCAATTGACAGCTGAAGGTGCACCGTGGTGTCACCGTACTCCTCGAAACGCTCGGCGCGCATGGCCATGAGCCGTCCCAGGAAGCCGAAGGCTCCGGCACACACCAGGTTGACCAGACGGGCCTGCACCGATCGCAGCCATTCGGGGATGTAGCCATCAAAGGAGTCGAACACCACGTGTTCGTTGCGCCACGACACCAGGGGCAGCGCGGCAAAGATCACGATCACCATCAGCACTTCGGTGATCTCCAGCCCGCCCGGGACCGAGTGGTCAAAGAACTTGCGCCCGATCACGTCCACGAGGGTGAGCCACATCAGGGAAAAGAGCGCCATGGCGGCCATGATGCCGGTGGACCAGTACAGCAACCGGTCGAGTTTTTTCAGCATGTCGTGCTTTCAGGATGTAAAGAAGCCGATGGGTGACAGCTCGGGCTGTCGGTCCCATCGGCCTGCAGATGCGAGCCAATGCAAGAAACGTGCTCGACGTCTGTCTATTTCGCCTTGGCGATTTCGGCGCGGAACTCGGCCAGCACACCCTTGGGGTTCTTCAGCCCCTTGACCTGCGCGGCGGCGGCCCACTTGGTTTCCAGGTAGTCCTGCTTGTCCATGACCGCCTTCACGAACGCCTTGTCGGCGGCGACGCGGGTCACCCCCATGGACTTCTGCATGTCGCGGCTGGCCGCATCCACCTTGTCCCAACCCTCGCCGAACATGCGCGCGGCGACTTCGCCGGAGAGTCTGTCCACCACGGCCTTGTCCTGCGGCGACAGGCCCTTGTACTTGCCCTCGTTCATCATGAACACGAAGCTGGTGTTGTACAGACCGCCAGGGAAGGTGGTGGCGTGTTTGACCATGCCGAGCTTGAACGACGCCACGGATTCGTCGGGGAAAAAGGTGCCGTCCATCACACCGGTGGAAAGCAGCTCGAAAGACTCGGGCGCCGGCTTGAGCGTGGTGTTCCAGCCCATGGCTTTGGAGAGCTCGTTGATGTTGCCCCCGCCAATGCGGAACTTCAGCGTGGCCGCGTCGGCGGCCGAGGCCACCGGCTTCTTGCTGTTGAAGATGATGCCGGGGCCGTGCGTGAACACCGCCAGCGCCTTCACACCGCGGTGCTCGCCCAGCGGCGCGAAGTACTTGCTGTAGATGCGCTGGTAGGCCACCGAAGTCGCCACCGAGCTGTCGCCCAGGAACGGAAACTCGGCCACCTGGGTGTTGATGAAGCGGCCCGGCGTGTAGCCGTCCACGGTGTATGAAATGTCGGCCAGACCGTCGCGCACCGCGTCAAACGTGCCGGGAGGCGCGGCCACGCTCTTGGGCAGGATGTTGCACTTCATGCGGCCCGCGCTTTCTTTCTCCAGCAGATCGCACCAGTTCTTCTGCACCGTGCTCAGCGTGTGCGTGGGAGGCAGCCAGCTGGAGACGGTGAAGACGGTCTGGGCAGACGCGAGCCCGCTGGTCAGTACCGTGGTGGACAGGGCGGCGGCGAACAGGTGGCGAAGTTTCATGCAGGGTCTCCGATGATCGGCGGGGCGGTGGAACGAGCGTGCGGGACGTCCATAGAATGGTCCGATTCAATATAGGCGAAGACCCCGGCGCTCCAACTCCAGACTTACCCGAATTAGCCGACCGAATGGTTGGTTAATGTGTTCCGAAGCCACCGTTTTGAACCTGCGAAGACCAAGGGGCTTTGTGTCGCGCCAGCGTTCCCCTATAATCCTGAAAAAGCACGACCGTTCGTTTTTTGGTGCTGACGCATGGGCGGCACCGGCGGGCGGTTTCAACCGGTTCCTTCCGTGCCCATACAAAGGGGCGTCATACAATCCCTGGAATTGACGTGCACGTCAATTCGGACCCTGTTTTCACAACCATCTGGAGCAACCCAACATGAAGGTCATCGTCCCCGTCAAACGCGTGGTGGATTACAACGTCAAGGTGCGCGTCAAGAGCGACGGTACGGGCGTGGACATCGCCAACGTCAAGATGAGCATGAACCCGTTTGACGAGATCGCGGTGGAAGAAGCCGTGCGCCTGAAGGAGAAGGGCGTCGTCACCGAAATCATCGCCGTCTCCTGCGGCGTGACCCAGTGCCAGGAAACCCTGCGCACCGCCATGGCCATCGGCGCGGACCGCGCCATCCTGGTGGAAACCGCCGAAGAACTGCAGCCCCTGGCCGTGGCCAAGCTGCTCAAGGCCCTGGTGGACAAGGAACAGCCCGGTCTCGTGATCCTGGGCAAGCAGGCCATCGACGACGACTGCAACCAGACCGGCCAGATGCTCGCCGCCCTGGCCGACCTGCCGCAAGGCACCTTCGCCAACAAGGTCGAAGTGGTCGACGGCAAGGTGAACGTGACCCGTGAAGTCGACGGCGGTCTGGAAACCCTGAGCCTGTCGCTGCCGGCCATCGTCACCACCGACCTGCGCCTGAACGAGCCGCGCTACGTGACCCTGCCCAACATCATGAAGGCCAAGAAGAAGCAGATGGACATCGTCAAACCCGAAGACCTCGGCGTGGACGTGAGCCCGCGCATCAAGACCTTGAAGGTCAGCGAGCCGCCCAAGCGCGGTGCTGGCATCAAGGTGCCGGATGTGGCGACCTTGGTCGAGAAGCTGAAAAACGAGGCGAAGGTGATTTGACCCCCCGCGCCGCGGGACCGGCCCCCCCGCGCCGCCTGCGGCGTCACCCCCCAGGGGGCGCGCCTGGTGGCCCGGCAAAGCCGGTTCCACGGGCGCCTGGAAAAAGACACCTCATTTGATCCGTATCTGGTTTTAAGGAATTCAAGTCATGACCGCACTCGTCATTGCCGAACACGACAACGCCACCATCAAGGGCACCACGCTCAACACCGTCGCCGCCGCCGCCCAGTGCGGGGGTGAGGTGCACGTGCTGATCGCAGGCCACAACGCTGGCCCGGCCGCCGCTGCCGCTGCCCAGATCGTCGGCGTGTCCAAAGTCATCCACGCCGACGCCGAGTACCTCGCGCACGGCCTGGCCGAGAACATGGCCGCCCAGGTGCTGGCCATCGCCGGCAACTACAGCCACATCCTGTTCCCCGCCACCGCCAGCGGCAAGAACATCGCCCCGCGCGTGGCCGCCAAGCTCGACGTGGGCCAGATCAGCGACATCACCAAGGTGATCGCCGCCGACACGTTTGAACGCCCGATCTACGCCGGCAACGCGATTGCCACCGTGCAGAGCGCCGATGCCACCAAGGTCATCACGGTGCGCACCACCGGCTTCGACCCGGCCGCCGCCACCGGTGGATCGGCCGCCGTGGAAACCCAGGCAGCCCAGGCCGACAGCGGCAAGAGCACGTTCCTGGGCAGCGAAATCGCCAAGAGCGACCGCCCCGAACTCACCGCCGCCAAGATCATCGTCTCGGGCGGCCGGGCGCTGGGCAGCGCCGAGAAGTTCAACGAAGTCATGACCCCGCTGGCCGACAAGCTCGGCGCCGCCCTGGGCGCGAGCCGTGCCGCGGTGGACGCGGGCTACGCCCCGAACGACTGGCAGGTCGGCCAGACCGGCAAGATCGTCGCGCCCCAGCTCTACGTGGCCTGCGGCATCTCGGGTGCGATCCAGCACCTGGCCGGCATGAAAGATTCCAAGGTGATCGTGGCGATCAACAAGGACCCCGAAGCCCCGATCTTCTCGGTGGCCGACTACGGCCTGGAGGCCGATCTGTTCGAGGCCGTGCCCGAGCTGATCAAGGCGCTGTAAATACCGCGCCACCGGCGAGGGCATCGTTCGCGATGCCCTTGTTGTATCTGCTGAATATCCACGGAGACGCACCACATGAGCTACACCGCACCCCTCAAGGACATGCTGTTCAACATCCAGCACCTGGCGCGCATCGACCAGGTGGCGCAACTGCCCGGTTTTGAAGACGCCGGGTTTGAAACGGCGCAGGCCGTGCTGGAGGAGTGCGCCAAGCTCAACGAGGGGGTGATCGCGCCGCTGAATTTCGAGGGCGACAAGAACCCCTCTTTCTTTAAGGACGGCCAGGTTACCACCACGCCCGGCTTCAAGGACGCCTTCCGGCAGTACGCCGAAGGCGGCTGGCAGGGCCTGCAACACCCGGTGGACTTCGGCGGCCAGGGCCTGCCCAAGACCATCGGTTCGGCCTGCACCGAAATGCTCAACAGCGCCAACATGAGCTTCGCGCTGTGCCCGCTGCTGACCGACGGCGCCATTGAAGCGCTGATCACCGCCGGCAGCGACGACCTGAAAGCCATCTACCTGGAAAAACTGGTGAGCGGCGAATGGACCGGCACCATGAACCTGACCGAGCCGCAGGCCGGCAGCGATCTGGCCGCCGTGCGCAGCCGCGCCGAACCCCAGCCGGACGGCAGCTACAAGGTGTTCGGCACCAAGATCTTCATCACCTACGGTGAGCACGACATGGCACAGAACATCGTGCACCTCGTGCTGGCCCGCGTGACCGGCGCGCCCGAGGGCGTGAAGGGCATCAGCCTGTTCGTGGTGCCGAAGTTCATGGTGAACGCCGATGGCTCGCTGGGCGCGCGCAACGACGTGCATTGCGTGAGCATCGAACACAAGATGGGCATCAAGGCCTCGCCCACCGCCGTGCTGCAGTACGGCGACCATGGCGGCGCCGTGGGCTACCTCGTGGGCCAGGAAAACCGCGGCCTCGAATACATGTTCATCATGATGAACGCCGCGCGTTACGCCGTGGGCGTGCAGGGCATCGCGATCGCCGAGCGCGCCTACCAGAAGGCCGTGGGCTACGCGAAGGACCGCGTGCAGAGCCGCCCGGTCGATGGCTCGCTCAGCGCTGCCGCGCCCATCATCCACCACCCCGATGTGAAGCGCATGCTCATGACCATGCGCGCCAGCACCGAAGGTTGCCGCGCCATGGCCAGCGTGGCCGCCGCCGCCTACGACGCGGCGCACCACCACCCGGACGCCGATGCCCGCAAGGACAACGCGGCGTTCTACGAGTACCTGGTGCCGCTGGTCAAGGGCTACAGCACCGAGATGAGCCTGGAGGTCACCTCGCTGGGCGTGCAGGTGCACGGTGGCATGGGCTTCATCGAAGAAACCGGCGCCGCCCAGTACTACCGCGACGCCAAGATCCTGACCATCTACGAAGGCACGACCGCGATCCAGGCCAACGACCTGGTGGGCCGCAAGACGGCGCGCGACGGTGGCACCAACGCCAAGGCCATCGCGGCGCAGATCGAGAAAACCGAAGCCGAACTCACGGCCCGCGGCAGTGCCAACGCGCTGGCCGTGGCCAAGCGCCTCACGGCCGCGCGCCAGGCCTTCGTGGAGGTGGTGGAGTTCATCGCCGCCAACACCAAGAGCAACCCCAACGCCGCCTTCGCCGGCAGCGTGCCCTACCTCATGCTCGCGGGCAACGTGGTGGCGGGCTGGCAGCTGGCGCGTGCGCTGCTGGTGGCCGAAGACCAGCTGGCCGCCGGCACCGATGTAGCCTTCATGCAGGCCAAGATCACCACCGCGCGCTTCTACGCCGACCACATCCTGAGCCGCGCTCCGGGCGTGCGCGACAGCATCTGCGAAGGCGCCGACGCGGTCACGGCCATGGCGGTCGACGCGTTCTAGACCCCCTGCACCCTGTTGCTGCGGTGACAGGGCGTTCGGGCTCGCTGACCCAGAATCCAGCCAGCTTTTCGATCCACCACGGAGACACCATGACCACCCGCCAACGCTACCTGCCCCCGGTGCTGAAGAACATCCGGTTCCCGGTGATCGGCTCGCCGCTGTTCATCATCAGCAACCCCAAGCTCGTCATTGCTCAGTGCAAGGCCGGCGTGGTGGGCGCCATGCCGGCGCTCAACGCGCGCCCTGCCGCGCAACTGGAAGACTGGCTGGCCGAGATCACCGAGGCCCTGGCCGCGCACGACGCCGCCAACCCGGACAACAAGGCCGCACCCTTCGCCATCAATCAGATCGTGCACAAGAGCAACGACCGGCTGGAACACGACATGGGCCTGTGCGCCAAGTACAAGGTGCCGATCATCATCACCAGCCTGGGGGCGCGCGAAGACGTGAACCAGGCCGTGCACAGCTGGGGCGGCGTGGTGCTGCACGACGTGATCAACAACGTGTTCGCGCACAAGGCGATCGAGAAGGGCGCGGACGGTCTGATCCCGGTGGCGGCCGGTGCTGGCGGCCACGCCAGCGTGAAGAGCCCGTTTGCCATGGTGCAGGAGATCCGCGAGTGGTTCGACGGCCCGATCGCGCTCTCGGGCGCCATCGCCTCGGGCGGCGCGATCCTGGCCGCGCAGGCCATGGGCGCCGACTTCGCCTACATCGGCTCGGCCTTCATCGCCACCGAGGAGGCCCGCGCCGTGGACGGCTACAAGCAGATGATCACCGAGTGCAATTCGGACGACATCGTCTACAGCAACTTCTACACCGGCATCCACGGCAACTACCTGAAGGGCAGCATCCGCAACGCCGGCATGGACCCCGACCACCTGCCCGAGAGCGACCCGAGCAAGATGAACTTCTCCACCGGCGAAGGCGCCAACGCGGCCAAGGCCTGGAAAGACATCTGGGGCTGTGGTCAGGGCATCGGCGCGATCCGCGAGGTGATGCCGGCGGCCGATCTGGTGGTGCGCTTCAAGCGCGAATACGCCGAGGCCAAGGCGCGCATCTGCATGGGCTGAGCGCGTCGCGGACCGTTTGAAAAAGCCGGCCTTGGGCCGGCTTTTTCGTGTCGGCCGCGCGGTGGTCCCGGCTGGCGCGCTCAGGGCGTGATCACGCCCTGCAGCAACTCCAGCAGGCTCTTGGGCCGCTCCGTTTCAGGGGGCTGCGGGGGCGCGGCGTACTGCGTGCCGCCGGTGTCGGAAATGCTGCTGACCCAGTGGCCGCCCAGCCACTCGCTGTAGAGCCAGTCGCTGCCCGCGTACGCCAGCCCGGCGGGTGGTTCGGCGGGCGGGGCCTCGGGCACGCCCTTGAGCGCCGCGGCCATGTAGTCGGTCCAGATCGGCAGCGCCAGCCGACCGCCGGATTCGCGCTCGCCCAGGCTGCGCGGGTTGTCGAAGCCCATCCAGACCGCGGTGGCCAGCGTGGGCTGGTGGCCGACGAACCAGGCGTCCACCGCGTCGTTGGTGGTGCCAGTCTTGCCATAAATGTCGGCGCGCTTGAGCGTGGCCTGGGCCCTGGCCCCTGTGCCCACGCGGGCCACGTCGTTCAGCAGGCTGTTCATCACGAACGCATTGCGCGCGGGGATGGCGCGGTTGTCGTCGGTCAGGGGTTCCGGCGGCGGTGCCTCGAACAGCAGCTTGCCCTGGGCGTCGGTGATCTTTTCCACCACCACCGGCGCCACGCGCCAGCCACCGTTGGCCAGCGTGGCGTAGGCCCGCGCCATCTGCAGCGGCGTGGCGCTGCCCGTGCCCAGCGCCAGCGTGAGGTTGTCGGGCTGGCGCTGCGCTTCCAGGCCAAACCGGGTGACCCACTCGCGCGCGCGTTGCGTGCCCACATGCTGCAGCACGCGCACGCTCGCCAGGTTGCTCGACTTCGTCAGCGCTTCCCGCAGCGTGATCGGGCCGGCGTGCTGACCGCTGCTGTTGTCCGGGCTCCAGCCGTTGGCCGCGGTGTAGGGCGTGTCGTCCACCAGGGTGGCGGGCATCACGCGCTCTTCCAGCGCGGCCGAGTACAGCAGCGGCTTGAAGGCCGAGCCGGGCTGGCGCCAGCCCTGCGTCACGTGGTTGAAGGGCTGGCGTGTGAAATCGAAACCGCCGACGAGCGCACGCACGCGGCCGGTGTGCGTGTCCAGCGCCACCAGCGCGGCCTCGGCCTCGGGCCATTGCGAGATCGCCCACGTCGGCTCGGTCTTGCCCTTGCCGTTGCCCGTGTTCACCACCCGCACGATGGAGCCGCGCTCCAGCTTCAGCGGTGCCTGGGCCTTGGGCGCGAGCCCCGCCTGTGCCCAGCGCAGGCCCTCGCCCTGCAGGCTGATGTGTTCCCCGCTGGCGAGCTGCACTTTCAGCAGCTTCGGGCTGGCCGTCAACACCACGCCCACGCGCAGCGTCTCGTCGTCGGGGTGGTCTTTCAGCGCTTGCGCGGCCGCGCGCTCCAGCTCGGGGCCGTCGTTGTCGTCGGGCAGGGTTTCGTGGTCTTCCGGGCCACGCCAGGCGCCACGGCGGTCGAAGGCCAGCACGCCGCGCTGCACCGCTTCGTGGGCGGCGCGCTGGTCGGCCGCGCGCAGCGAGGTCGTCACGCGCAGCCCCCGCGAATAGGCGTCGGTGCCAAAACGCTCCACCACCGCGCGGCGCGCCATTTCGGCCACATGCCCGGCGTGCACGCTGCGCAGGCCCTGCGGGCGCACCACGATCTCTTCGGCGCGGGCGGCGGCCAGCTCCTGGTCGGTGATCACACCCACGGTGCGCATGCGCGAGAGCACCACGCGCTGGCGCTTGATGGCGCGCTCGAAGTTGCTCACCGGGTTGGCGTAGTAGGGGTTCTGCGGCAGGCCGGCGAGCAGGGCGGTCTCGGCCAGCGAGAGCTGGTCCATGGGTTTGCCGAAATAGGTCTGCGCCGCCGCAGCAAAGCCGTAGGCACGCTGGCCGAGGAAGATTTCGTTGAGGTAGATCTCCAGGATGCGGTCTTTGGAGATGGCCTGCTCCAGCTTGAGCGCGAGCACGATTTCCTTGGCCTTGCGCTCGGCGGTGAACTCGCGCGTGAGCAGCATGGTGCGCACCAGTTGCTGCGTGATGGTGGAGGCGCCCTGTCGGCGCCCGCCCGTGAGCGCGGCCACCACCGCGCGCGCCATGCCTTTGGGGTCCACCCCGGAATGTTCGCGAAAGCGCGCGTCTTCCACGGCCAGCACCGCGTCCTGCAGCAGCTTGGGCGTTTGTGCCAGCGGCACGTATTCGCGCCGCTCGGCGCCGAACTGCGCGATCTCCACGCCGTCGGCGGTGAACACCTGCAGCGGCAGCTTGGGCGTGTAGTGGACGATGCGGTCCAGGGGCGGCAGCTCGAAGGTGGACGCCGCTGCGGGGGGCAGGGCGAGCGCGGTGGGCAGCAGCACCAGGGCGAGCCATGCGCGGTGCGGGAAAAACTGGAACATGGGACGGAATTGTCCGGGATGTGTGTGAAGCGAATAAGGAGCGGCCGAGATTTCCGGTATCCGGGCGTGATTGTCGTGCAGGAGGGCCGCTGCACGTCCCATCCGGCGGCGGTGTCCGCCCTGGCGGGCGCGTCCGGGTCAGGTGCTGCCGCGCACCACCAGCTCGAAGCCCAGGTCGAGCGCACCCGGCGAGGGGGAGTCGCCCCGCATGAGCTCCAGCAGCATCTGCGCGCTGGCTTCGCCCATGGCGCGCCGCGGGGTGCGCACGGTGGTGAGCGGGGGCACCATGAGATCGCTGCCCGAGAGGTCGTTGAAGCCGGCCACCGCGATGCGCTCGGGCACGGCGATCTTCAGGCGCAGCGCCGCGAGCAGGCCGCCCTGGGCCAGGTCGTCGTTGCAGAAGAACACGGCGTCCACCTCGGGCCGGGTGCGCAACAGATCCTCAAGCAGTTCACCGCCCAGGCGCATGGAGGAGGGCTGTGGGCTGAGCAGTTCCAGCCGCGCGTCGTACACGCCGTGTTGGCGCAGGCAGCGCCGGTAGCCCTCGGCGCGCTGCATGGTGCGGGGGTCGAGCTGGGCCGCCACGAACGCGATGCGCTGGCGCCCGCGCTGCAGCAGGTGTTCGGCGATGGCGTAACCCGCGTCGATCTGCGAAAACCCCACGCAGTGCACGCCGGGCGCGGTGGTCAGCTCCATCAGGTGCACGCAGGGCACGCCACTGGTGGCGAGCAGGGCCCGCGCGGCCTCGGTGCGGTCGAATCCGGTGAGCAGCAGGCCGGCCGGGCGATGCGCCAGGTAGCTGCGCAGCAGTTGCTCTTCCTGCAAGGGTTCGTAGTGCGTCACGCCAATGAGCATCTGGTAGCCGTGGGGCAGCAGGGTGCGGTGCACGGCTTCGAGCACATCGACGAACAGCGCGTTGGACAACAGGGGCACCAGCACCGGCACTTGCGTGCTGCGTTGCGAGGCCAGGGCGCGCGCGGCCGGGTCGGGCACATAGCCCAGTTGCTGCGCGGCCTGCTTCACGCGCTCCACCAGCCCGGCGGCCACGCCGCGTTCGCCGCGCAGCGCCCGCGAGGCGGTGATGGGGCTCACATCGGCCGCGCGGGCCACGTCGCTCAGGGTGGTGCGGCCGCTGTGGCGGCGCTTGCGTTCGGTGGGTTCCAAGGGTTTTCCCGGTATGTGTGGAGGAGACGTTGGCGTTAGGATAGCGCTGTCCAATGGATTTCACCCCCGAACTTACCCTGAACGCTCCCCCGTATGTTGCCGCAAAACATCCACCATGCCGATCTGCAGCGGGTCTCTTGTCGCCGCTTTTTTTTTGAATCGATGGGATAGCGCTACCAAATGAAAAATTTCCCCGAAAACGGCAGCCTGGTCGTGATGGGCGTGGCGGGTTGCGGCAAGTCCAGCCTGGGCCAGCTCTGCGCCGAAGCGCTCGGTCTGCCGCTGCTCGAAGGCGACGATTTCCATTCCCCCTCGAACGTGAGCCGGATGCGCAGTGGCACGCCGCTGAGTGACGACGACCGCGCCGCCTGGCTCGACACCCTGGCCGGACAGTTGCAGGCCCATCCGCAGGGGGTGGTGCTCACCTGTTCGGCACTCAGACAGCGCTACCGCGACCGGCTGCGCGCCGCAGCGCCCGGTCTGCGCTTCGCCTTTCTCGACCTCACGCAGGAACAGGCGCGCGAACGAGTGGCCGCCCGGTCCGAGCACCTGTTTCCGGTGAGCCTGGTGGCGAGCCAGTTCGCCACGCTGGAAGACCCGAGCGAAGAGCCCGGTGTGCTGCGGCTGGACGCCACCCGCCCGCTGCCCGAGCTGGGCGCCGCCGTCGTGCGCTGGATGCATGGCACCGAGGCCAGCGCCCTGGCGCAACCCCTGGAGACCAAACCATGAAACCGGGTCATTTGCTCAAACACGGGGCCGAGGCCCTGCTGGCGCTGTGTCTGCTGGGCATGGTGGTCTGCGTGTTCGGCAACGTGGTGCTTCGCTACGGCTTCAACAGCGGCATCAACGCGACCGAAGAACTGTCGCGCCTGCTGTTCGTCTGGATGGTGTTCCTGGGCGCGACCGCCGCCTACCCGATGGGCCAGCACATGGCTTTCACCAGTCTGGTGGGGGTGCTGCGCGACCGGCCCGTGGTGTTCGCCATCGCCACGCTGGCCATCCGCCTGCTGGTGCTGCTGGCCTGCGTGCTGCTGGGCCGTGGCGCCTGGCAGCAAGTGGTGGTGGGCATGGACAGCAACTCCGTGGTGCTCGGTTACCCGGTGGCGCTGCTGCCGCTGCCGGCGCTGCTGTGCGCGCTGGCCATCGGGTGCATGGTGCTGATCGAGATCGTGCGGCGCGCGCCGCTCGACCTGGGCCACCAGGCCGAGATGGAGTGACACGATGACCGTTGAAGCAATGGCCTTCGTGGTCTTCATCGCCGGCATGGTGGTGCTCATGGGCATCGGCATGAACATGGCGTTCGCGTTGCTGCTCACCGGGGCCGCCATGGCCTGGGTGATGGATTTCTGGGACACCCAGCTGCTGGCCCAGAACATGGTGGCCGGCGTCGACAGCTTTCCGCTGCTGGCCGTGCCTTTCTTCATCCTCGCGGGCGAACTGATGAACACGGGCGGCATCAGCCGCCGCATCATCGACATGGCGCAGGCCTGGGTCGGCCACGTGCGGGGCGGGCTGGGCTACGTGGCCATCGGCGCAGCGGTGCTGCTCTCGGCCATGTCGGGCTCGGCGCTGGCCGACGCCGCGGCCATGTCCGCCATCCTGCTGCCCATGATGCGCAAGCACGGCTACCCGGTGGCCTCGTCCGCCGGGCTGATTGCCGCGGGCAGCGTGATCGGCCCGATCATCCCGCCGTCGATGGCCTTCGTGATCTACGGCGTGACGACCAACACCTCGATCTCGGCGCTGTTCATCTCGGGCATCGTGCCCGGCCTGATCATGGGCGCCGCGCTGGTGGTGACCTGGCGCGTGGTGCTGCGCAAGATGGCGTTGCAGAGCCACCCGCCCGTGCCCATGGCCGAGCGTCTGCGCCTCACCGGCCGCGCGGTCTGGGCGCTGTTCATGCCGGTGATCATCATCGGCGGCATGAAAAGCGGCGTGTTCACCCCGACCGAGGCCGCCGTGGTGGCCGCGGCCTACGCGCTGGTGATCGCGCTCTTCGTGCACCGCGAGATGCGCCTGCCCGAGCTGTATGGGGTGTTGGTGCGCGCCGCGAGCACCACCTCGGTGGTGATGTTCCTGTGCGCCGGTGCCGCCGTGGCCAGCTACATGATCACGCTGGCCGACCTGCCGTCCACACTCACCGGCTGGCTGGGGCCGCTGGTGGAGCACCCGCGCGTGCTCATGGTCACCATGATGCTGGTGCTGGTGCTGATCGGCACCGCGCTCGACCTCACGCCCACCATCCTGATCTTCGCGCCGGTGATGCTGCCCATCGCCGTGAAGGCGGGCATCGACCCGGTGTACTTCGGGCTGATGTTCGTGCTCAACGGCGCGATCGGCCTGGTCACGCCGCCCGTGGGCACGGTGCTCAACGTGGTGGCCGGTGTGGGGCGCCTGCCCATGCACCAGGTCATCAAGGGCGTCAACCCGTTCCTGCTCGCCTACCTCATCGTTCTCGGCCTGTTCATCGTGTTCCCGCAGATCGTCACCGCGCCCGTGGCCTGGATGCGCTGACGTTTCAACCTTACCCACTGCTCCAAGGAGACTGTCATGACCCTGTTTCGTCGCACCCTCATCGCCGCCACCGCCGCGGCCGCGCTCGCCACCCCGTTCACCGCCAGTTGGGCGCAGGACATCAAGCCGCGCATCATCCGCTTCGGCTACGGCCTGAACGAAATCTCCAACCAGGGCCGTGCCACCAAGGTGTTCGCCGACGAGGTGGAAAAAGCCTCGGGCGGCAAGATGAAAGTCCGTGCCATCGGCGCGGCCGCGCTCGGCTCGGACGTGCAGATGCAGCAGGCCCTGATCGGCGGCGCGCAGGAAATGATGGTGGGCTCCACCGCCACGCTGGTGGGCATCACCAAGGAGATGGCGATCTGGGATACGCCCTTCCTGTTCGACAATGCCAAGGAAGCCGACGCCGTGCTCGACGGCCCGGTGGGCCAGAAGGTGATGGACAAGCTGCAGGAAAAGGGGCTGGTCGGCCTGGTGTACTGGGAGAACGGTTTCCGCAACCTCACCAACAACAAGCGCGCCGTGACCAAGCTCGAAGACATGGACGGCATCAAGCTGCGCGTGATGCAGAACACAGTGTTCATCGACAGCTTCAAGACCCTGGGCGCCAACGCCGTGCCGCTGCCGTTCTCCGAGCTGTTCACCGCACTGGAAACCAAGACCGTCGACGGCCAGGAGAACCCGTACAACACCATTCTTTCCAGCAAGTTCTACGAGGTGCAGAAGTACCTGACCGTGACCAACCACGTCTACAGCCCCTGGATCGTGCTGGTGAGCAAGAAGTACTGGGATGCCCTGAGCCAGGCCGAGCGCACGGTCTTGCTCAATGCCGCGAAAAAGAGCCGCGACTTCGAGCGCCAGGACACGCGCGCCGAGGCCGACAAGGCGCTGGCCGATCTGAAGGGCAAGGGCATGCAGATCAACCAGCTCTCGCCCGCCGAAGCCAACCGCATGCGTGCGAAGCTGGAGGCGGTGAACACCGGCATTGCCGCCAACGTGGGTGAAGGCCTGTGGAAAGAGGTGCAGGGCGCCGTGGCGCAGGCGCGCGGCGGCAAATAATCGCTGCCCCTGCGCTGCGGTGAAGCCGGCCTTGCCCAAGGCCGGCTTTCTTCTTTCTGGTTTGAGGGGCGATTGCGCGATCCGGCTGCGGACCGGTGCCGGCGGGCCTGTAACCGGGCGGAAACGGCGGCGCCCGCTCTCCGGTAGAGTACGCCCCTCAAACGGTTCGCACGTTTGGGGGTAGCCTTGGTGGCCCCGGACTGCCGCGAGACCGACCCGGCTGCGGCCGCGGTGCTCCCTCTTCACACACCCACAGAATCGACATGAACGGTCCTATCGCCCTGACTCAACTTCCCCAGAAAAACATCTTTCGCGCAGGCGACGTGTTCGTGCTGTTCGGTGAACTGTTCGGCCGCGGCTATGCCAACGGCCTGGTCAACGAAGCACGCCAGGCGGGCATGACGGTCATCGGCATTACCGTGGGCCGCCGCGAAGCCGACGGCACGCTGCGCCCGCTGACCGACGAAGAGCTCGCCGCGGGCGAAGCCAACCTGGGCGGCAAGATCATCAACGTGCCGCTGATGGCCGGTTTTGACATGGACGCCCCGGCCGGCACCCCCACGCCCACGGAAATGCTGGGCAAGCTCACCCTCAAGACCTGGACCGAGGACAAGCTCGACTGGGACCACATCGCGAAGTGCCGCGAGGTCGGCGTGGAGCGCTTCAAGACCTCGCTGGCCCAGGTCATGGCCACGCTCGACGGCATGATCCCCGACGGCCGCAACGTCTTTTTCGCCCACACCATGGCCGGTGGCATCCCCAAGGCCAAGGTCTTTCTCGCCATCGCCAACCGCGTCTACAAGGGCCGGGGCGATCGCCACCAGTCCTCGCAGGTGCTGCTCGACAGCGATCTGGGCAAGCTGATCCTGCAGAACTTCGACGAAGTCTCGGCCAACACCTTCGGCCACCTCATCGAAGCCAGCGCGGCCATCCGGGAGCGCGCCGAGCGCACCGGCGGCCAGGTCCGCTACAGCGCCTACGGCTACCACGGCACCAGCATCCTCATTGGCGACGAGTACCTGTGGCAGACCTACAGCAACTACACCCAGGGCTACGCCAAGATGCGGCTGGAGCGCATCGCCCAGGCCGCGTGGGAGCAGGGCATTCGCGCCACGGTTTACAACTGCCCCGAGATCCGCACCAATTCGTCGGACATCTTCGTTGGCGTCGAGCTGCCGCTGTTCTCGCTGCTGCGCGCGCTCAAGCGGGAAAACGGCGGCGCCTGGGCCGAAACCCAGTGGCAGGCCTGCCGCGAGCTGCTGAGCGACGCTGGCGCGCTCGACACCGTGATGCAGAAGATCGCCGACTTCTACGCCACCGACGTGATGAAGGGCTACGGCAACTTCGCCGCCTGGCCCATGCCCAACAGCCAGGGCCTGGCCGACCTGATGATCGGCGCCTCCGACGACATCGTGGCCATGCACAAGGAGCGCACAGCCCTCATCACCGACCTGCTCAGCGCCCTGGTGATCGAAGCCTCCGGCGCCCTGATGTTCCGCGAATGCTCAGCCCCCAGCGGCCCGGTGCTCTGGCTCAACCACGACATCATCGCCCGCCAGCTCAACCAGGCGCACGGCTGAGCGGGAGCGCGACCCGCCACGCAAGAAGGGACTTATCCCAGGGCACCGCCGGGCCGGCTCCGCCGGACGGCCAGTGCCGCCCCCTGGGGGGTAGCGCGAAGCGCTGCAGGGGGGTCAAACAGCTCCACGAAACCGGGTGAGCGACTGCTTGCGGAACTCGCTCGGCGTCATGCCCTTGATTTCGAGGAAGCGGCGGTTGAAGTTGGCCACGTTGTTGAAGCCCACCTCGTAGCAGATGTGGGTGACCTGCTGCTCGCTGTCCATCAGCAGCTGGCAGGCGCGGCTGATGCGCACGCGGTTGACGAAATCGGTGAAGGTGTTGCCGGTGGCGCGGCGGAAAAAGCGGCTGAACCTGCTCTCGCTCATGCCCAGTTCGGCGGCCAGCGCGGCGGCGGAGTGTTCTTCCGACAGGTGCTCGGTGATGCGACTGACGACGGCGTCGATCTGGTCGAGCGAGGCATCGTCGTCGGTGCTCTGCAACTGCACGGCCGACAGCAGCCGGTAGTCGGTGCAGGCGGCCAGGTCGCACATGAAGTCGCAGAACGCGGTGAAGCGGCGCAGGCCGCGTGTGTTCTTGACCTTGTGCCAGTGGGCCTCGGCGGCCTCGGACAGGCCGAAGAATTCGATGCCGTGTTTGGCGCGCTCCAGCAGCGGCAGCACCTCGGCCAGTTCGGGGATGGTGTCGCTGGCGCGCACCAGCGGCTCGTGTGAAAACTGGATCACCAGGTCGCGCAGCGGCACCCCACCCTGGGGCAGGTCCATGCTGACCCAGTTGTGCGGCAGGCGCGGGCCGGTGAGCACCAGCTGGCCGGGCTGGAACGGCCCGATCCAGTCGCCCACGAAGACCTTGCCGCTGGTGGCGGTGATCAGGTGCAGCTCGTATTCGTCGTGGTAGTGCCAGCGTGCCAGCGGGGTGGGAAAACCGTGGGCCAGGCAGCGCACGAAACCCACCTCGGTCGGCGACTCATAGCCCAGGTCGGGCGAGCGCGCGTACTCGTGTTCCAGCTCGGGCCTGAGCTGGCGCGGGGTGGCGTGCATCTTGGTGGTCATGCTTCAGTTCATGACGTTACCACCGTCCACATTCAGCGTCTGCGCCGTGATGTACGAGGCCTCGTCGCTGGCGAGGAAAATCGCGGCGCCGCACAGGTCGGTGGGATCGCCCATGTGGCCCAGGGGCACGGCCTCGCCGACGCGCTTTTTCTTCTCGCCGATCGGCAGGTTCTCGTATTTGGCGAACAGCGCGTCCACGTCTTTCCACATGGGCGTGGCGATCACGCCGGGGGCGATGCCGTTGACGCGGATCCGGTGCGGCGCCATGGCGAGCGCGGCGCTCTGGGTGTAGCTGATGATGGCGGCCTTGCTCGCGCAGTAGTGCGACACCAGCGCCTCGCCGCGGCGACCGGCCTGCGAGGCCATGTTGATCACCGCGCCGCCCTGCACCTGGTTGGCCACCATGTGGGCCAGCACCTTCTGCATGACGAAGAACGCGCCCTTGACGTTGACCGCGAAGATCCGGTCGTACATGGCTTCATCGCTTTCCAGCAGCGGCGCCATGTCGAAGATGGCGGCGTTGTTGAACAGCGTGGTGATGGCGCCGAAGCGGGCGCTGGCCGCGTGGATCAGCGCGTCCACCTGTTCGGGCCGGGTCACGTCGGTGGGTTGGTATTGCAGGCTGTCGGGGTAGGCCTGGAGCAGCCGGGTCAGCTCGGGCGACGCGGCTTTGCCGATGTCGGCCACGGTGCAGCGTGCGCCCTGTTGCAGGTAGGCGGTGGCCACGGCCAGGCCGATGCCGCCCGCGGCGCCGGTGAGCAGGGCATGTTTGTGGGTCAGTCGAAGGCTCATGGTGCGGTGTGTTCGCGGATGAAGGATTGAACGCGCGCGAAGGCATCGCGCAGGGCTTGGACGAGGCGGGGATCGCTGGCCAGCTCGCCCCAGAGCGTGGGGTCGGCGGCGAAGGCGGCCACCGGGTCGGCGGCGTCGCAGATGGCGTGGGCCGCGGCCGGGTCCATGGCCTGGTCCTGGTAGGCGTAGGGCAGCGTGCCCTGGTGCCAGCGCTGCAGGCAGGCCAGGAAGAGGGCGGGCAGCAGGGCCACGCTGGCGATGCTGTCGGCGCGCGCGAGCCTGTCGCGGATGGTGGGCGCGATCATGCCGGGGATCTTGGCGAAACCGTCCATGGCCACGCGCTGGTTGGTGTCCTGGATGGCGGGGTTGCCGAAGCGGTCGAGCACCACGTCGCGGTAGGCCGCCAGATCGATCGGGCTGGGCAGCAGCACGGGAATCGCGTCGTCGCTGACGTAGTCGTGGGCCATCTTCCGGATCGCCGGGTCGTGCGTGCCCTCGTGGATGTAGCGGTGACCCACCAGCGTGCCGGCCCAGGCGATGCAGCTGTGGGTGGCGTTGAGCAGGCGGATCTTGGCTTCCTCGTAGGGCTGCACCGAGTCCACCAGTTCCACACCCACGCGCGCCCAGTCGGGCCGGCCGGCGATGAAGTGGTCTTCGATCACCCACTGGATGAAGCTCTCGCCCATGACCGGGGCGCGGTCGTCCCAGCCGGTGGCGGCCCGCACGCGCTCGGCCACGTCGGGCGTGGGGCGCGGCGTGATGCGGTCCACCATGGCGTTGGGGCTGGTGGTGTGGGTCTTCACCCAGTCGGCCAGCGCGGTGTCGCCCAGGGCTTCGATGAACTGCAGCAGGCCACCGCGCGAGCGCTCGCCGTTGTGGCGCAGGTTGTCGCAGTTGAGCAGGGTGACGGGGCCGCCGTGGTGCCGCATGCGCGCGCGCAGCAGGGTGGCGAGCGCGCCGTAAAGGGTGTGGCCGGCCTGGCCGGCGCGCACGGCCTCCAGGTCGGCGCGCAGGTCGGGGAAGCTGGGCCAGTCGAGGCGGTCGTTCGCGTCGAGGTAGTAGCCGGCTTCGGTGACGGTGAAGGAGATGATGCGCGTGGACGGCGCCACGGCCAGGGCGATCAGCGGCGCCAGATCGGCCTGGTAGGGCAGCACGCGGCGGATCGATTCGATGCGCGTGTAGCTGCGCTCGCCCTGCGGCGTGACGGTCTCCAGCGTGTAGGCACCGCCCTGGGCGCGCAGCGCGGCCATGGTCTCGGGCATGTCGGGCCGCAGGTTGCCGCCCGCGATCACCCAGCGGGTGTCGCCCAACTGGTGCAACCGGTGCAGGTAGAGCGCCTGGTGGGCGCGGTGGAACGAGCCCAGCCCCAGGTGCAGGATGGTCAGCTCGGCGGAGGAAGAAGGCGTGCTCATGGTGGCGAAGGGAAGGCGCGGGTAGAGAGAGGAAGAAGGGGGCGGCTCAGGCGTTGACCACGCGGCCGCTGCTGTCGAACCAGTGGGCCTGGCCGGTCGCCACGTCCAGCGTCACGGCGTCGCCGGGGCTCAGGTGGGTGCGCTCGCTCTGGCGCGCCACCAGCTGCGCGCCCTCGGCTGTGTGCACGTAGATCAGCGTCTCGGCGCCGAGCGCCTCCACCAGATCGACCCGGCCCCGCACCAGGCCTTGGTCGTCCTGCCGCACCACCACCGTTTCCGGGCGCAGGCCGATCGAGCCGCCCTGGGCCCCGGGCGGCACCAGTGGCATCGCGGCGGCGGGCAGCTGCGCGCTGGGCACCACGTTCATCTGCGGCGTGCCGATGAACTGCGCCACGAACTGGTTGGCCGGCTTGTCGTACAGCTCCAGCGGCGTGCCCACCTGTTCGATCAGGCCGTCGCGCAGCACCACCACGCGGTCGGCCAGCGTCATGGCTTCCACCTGGTCGTGCGTCACGTAGATGGTGGTGGCGCCCAGGTCGCGGTGCAGCTTGGCGATCTCCACGCGGGTCTGGCCGCGCAGCGCCGCGTCCAGGTTGGAGAGCGGTTCGTCGAACAGGAACACCTTGGGCGCACGCACGATGGCGCGGCCGATGGCCACGCGCTGGCGCTGGCCGCCCGAGAGCTCCTTGGGCGTGCGCTGCAGGTAGGGCGTGAGGTTCAGGATGTCGGCCGCCCGGTTCACCTTCTCGGCGATGACCTTCGGGTCCACCTTGGCGAGCTTGAGCGCGAAGCTCATGTTTTCAAACACGCTCATGTGCGGGTAGAGCGCGTAGCTCTGGAACACCATCGCGAGGTCGCGCTTGCTCGACGGCAGGTGCGTGATGTCGCGGCCTTCGAGGCTGAGCGTGCCGCCGTCGATGTGCTCCAGCCCGGCGATCAGCCGCAGCAGCGTGGATTTGCCGCAGCCCGAAGGCCCGACGAAGACGACGAACTCGCCTTGCTGGATGTCCAGATCGATGCCCTTGATGGCGCGGTGTTCACCGAAGAATTTTTCGATGCCTTTGAGTTGCAGGTAGGCCATGGTTCTTGTCCTGAAGATGTTTACTTGACGGCGCCGAAGGTGAGGCCTTGGACCAACTGCTTTTGGCTGAACCAGCCGAAGATCACGATGGGCGCGATGGCCATCAGCGAGGCGGCGGAGAGCTTGGCCCAGAACAGGCCTTCGGGGCTGGAGTAGCTGGCGATGAGCGTGGCCAGCGTGCCGGCCTGGGCCGAGCTCAGGTTCAGGCTCCAGAACGCTTCGTTCCACGAGAGCACCAGGCACAGCAGGCCGGTGGACGCGAAGCCGCCGAGCGACAGCGGCAGCAGCACCTTGGTGGCCTCCTGCCAGAGCGTGGCGCCGTCCATGCGCGCGGCCTCCAGGATCTCGTTCGGAATCTCCTTGAAGGCCGAATACAGCATCCACACCATGATGGGCAGGTTCGACAGCGTGAACACGATGATCAGCGCGAGCTGGGTGTCGAGCAGGTGGCTCTTTTGCGCCAGCACGTAGATGGGCACCAGCGCGCCCACGGCCGGCATCATCTTGGTGGAGAGCATCCACATCAGGATGTCCTTGTCGCGCTTGCCCTTGAAGAAGGCCATGGCGTAGGCCGCGGGCGCGGCGATGGCCAGACCGAGCACGGTGGACACCACGCTGGTGACGACCGAGTTCCAGGCGTAGTGCAGGTAATCGCTGCGTTCCTGCACCTCGTGGAAGTTCTCCAGCGTGGGCGTGAAGAACAGCTCGGGCGGGATGGCGATGGCCTGCAGCTCGGTCTTGAACGCGGTCAGCAGCAGCCAGCCGAGCGGGAAAAACAGCAGCAGGGCCACGGCCCAGGCGCCGACAGTGCGCAGCGCGTAGGCGGGGGTGTAGGTGGATTGGCGTGCCATGTTGATCTCACTTGTCCAGGTTTTTTCCGACCATGCGGATCAGAAAGATCGCCGCGATGTTCGCCAGCAGAACAGCGAACAGCGCCCCGGCCGAGGCCACGCCGGCGTCGAAATTGAGCAGCGCCTGCTTGAAGATCAGGAAGGCCACGTTGGTGCTGGCGTCGCCCGGGCCACCGCCGGTGGTGGTGTAGATCTCGGCGAACACGCTGAGCAGAAAGATCATCTCGATCATCACCACCACGGCGACCGAGCGGCCCAGGTGCGGGATGTAGAGGTAGCCCAGCTGCTGCCAGTAGGTGGCGCCGTCCATGCGCGCGGCTTCGAGTTGCTCGCGGTTCATGCTCTGCAGCGAAGTCATGAAGATCAGCGTGGCAAAGGGCAGCCACTGCCACGACACCATCACGATGATGGAGAACAGCGGGTGGTCGGTCAGCCAGTCCACCGGCGTGGCGCCAAAGAAAGCCCACACCTGGGCCAGCACGCCGTAGATGGGGTTCATCATCATGTTCTTCCACATCAGCGCGTTGACCGTGGGCATGACGAAGAACGGCGAGATGAGCAGCACGCGCACCAGGCCGCGGCCGGCAAACGGCTCGTTGATCAGCAGGGCAATGGCGATGCCGAAGACCACGGTGATCAGGATCACGCTGCCGAGCAGCAGCAGGGTGTTCATCACCGCCGTGCCGAAGGACGGGTCGGTGACGAAGTATTCGAAGTTCTCCAGGCCGATGAAACCGGTCTGGTCGGGCTGCATCAGGTTGTAGCGGATGACGCTGAAATAGATCGTCATCACCAGCGGCACGATCATCCAGAGGAAGAGCGTGGCCACGGCGGGCGTGAGCAGCAGTCGGGGGAGCAGGCGGTTCATGGGGAGGCCTTGGAGAAAACAAAAGAACGGAAGGCGATTGGCTTCAGAACTCCCTCCCCCGCTGGGGGAGGGTGGGGGTGGGGGCCGGTTCGGTGCCAGGGTGTTCGCAGACAGCACACCTGCCCGCGAGCCCCCACCCCAGCCCTCCCCCAGCGGGGGAGGGAGCCAAGCGCCGTCTGGGGCGCCTCTTACTTGTAATAACCCGCCTTCTTCATCTCCCGCTCGGCCGCCACCTGGCCGGCCTTGAGCGCGGCGTCCACCGTGGTCTTGCCGGCCAGGGCGGCGCTCATCTGCTGGCCCACGGCGATGCCGATGGCCTGGAACTCCGGGATGGCGGCGAACTGCACGCCCACGTACGGGCTCTTGGGCAGGGTCGAATCGTTCGGGTTCGCGGTGTCGATGGCGAGTTTTTCCGCCGGTGCAAACCGCGCGGCCTTCAGGAAGTCCGCGTTCGCGTAGGTGCTCTTGCGCGTGCCGGTGGGCACGGTGCCCCAGCCGTTGGTCTTGCCCACCAGGTTGATGTAGTCCTTGGAGGTGGCCCAGCTGATGAACTTCTGCGCCGCGTCCACCTTCTGCGAGCCGGCCGGGATGGCCAGCGACCAGGCCCAGAGCCAGTTCGCGCCCTTGGGCGTCACTTGCGTGGGCGCCTGGGCAAACGCCATCTGGTCGGCCACCTTGGACTGCTTGGGGTCGCTCACGAACGAGGCGGCGATGGTGGCGTCGATCCACATGCCGCACTTGCCCGAGTTGGTCAGCGCCAGGATCTCATTGAAGCTGTTGGCGCTGGAGCCGGGCGGGCCGTAGTTCTTCAGCAGGTCCACGTAGAAGGTGATCGCGTCTTTCCAGGGCTTGCTTTCCAGCTGTGGCTTCCAGCTCATGTCGAACCACTGGCCGCCGAAGGTGTTCACCAGCGTGGACAGGAAAGCCATGTTGTCGCCCCAGCCCGGCTTGCCGCGCAGGCAGATGCCGTACACGCCGTCCTTGGGGTTGTGGATCTTCTTGGCCAGATCGGCGATCTGGGTCCAGGTGGGGCGCTCGGGCACGGTCACGCCGGCCTTGTCGGCCAGGTCCTTGCGGTACATCAGCATGGAGCTTTCGCCGTAGAACGGGGCGGCGTAGAGCTTGCCGTTCACCGACAGGCCGTTGCGCATGGCGGGCAGCAGGTCGTCCACGTCGTAGGCGGCGTCGGTCTTGAGTTCCTGCAGCCAGCCCTTCTTGCCCCAGATCGGGGTTTCGTACATGCCGATGGTCATCACGTCGAACTGGCCGCCCTTGGTGGCGATGTCGGTGGTGACGCGCTGGCGCAGCACGCCTTCTTCCAGCGTGACCCACTTGAGCTTGATGTCGGGGTTGGCGGCTTCGAAGTGTTTGCCGAGTTTCTGCATCTCGATCATGTGGCCGTTGTTCACGGTCGCGATCACGAGTTCGGTGGCGGCGTGCGCCATGCCGGCGCTCAGCAGCGCGGCGGTGAGGACGGAAGCGAGGCGGAATTTCACAGTTTGTCTCCTTGGAGGATGGTGGGTGCTCGTTCGACGGCCATCTCTGGACCGTGGGGGAATTCTCACCACCGTGCCGCGCACGATTTGTACGGAAAGGGGCAAGGTATGTACTCTCTTGCATTCAAAGCATGGGATTTACCCTATGAAGTGGCGCAAAGTTTGTGTCCTGGGCCATCGCATACCCCACGGGTAAGATCGCCGGCACCCCCGAAACCCACGGTGATCCCCATGCGCAAGCGCATCCTTTTGCTGGAAGACGAACAGGCGATTGCCGACACGCTGCTCTACGTGTTGCGCGGCGACGGGTTCGAGGTGCGCCATGCGCGCCTGGTCAGCGAGGCGCTGCAGGCCCTGCACAGCGAGCCACCCGACCTCGCCATCCTCGACGTGGGCGTGCCCGACGGCAATGGTTTCGACGTCTGCCGCGCGATCCGCAAGACCAGCGAGCTGCCCATCGTTTTCCTGACCGCGCGCAGTGAAGAAATCGACCGCATCCTAGGCCTGGAACTCGGTGCCGACGATTACGTGAGCAAACCCTTTTCACCGCGCGAGGTCTGCGCCCGCGTGCGCGCGATTCTGCGGCGCAGTGCGGGGCGCCCCGCAGGGGACGCGCAGGTGGTTGCGGCGCCGGGCGGGGGGGCTCACTTGCAACTGGACGAAGCCAGTCAACGCATCCGATGCGACGGTCAACCGCTCGCGCTCACCCGGTACGAGTACCTGCTGCTGGCCACGCTGATCAGGCGCCCGCAGCGCATCTTCTCTCGCCGCGAGCTCATGGACCTGGTGTGGGGCGACGCGCCCGACTCGTCGGAGCGCACGGTGGACGCGCACGTGAAACTGCTGCGCGCCAAGCTGCGCGAGCGCGGCGTGGCGGCCGAGCTGATCCAGACCCACCGCAACATGGGCTATTCGCTTCAGGTTTGATATGAGGCCCCCACGCTCACTGCGTTCGCTGCCCCCCAAGGGGGCGCTCAGGCCCTTCGGAACGGCCGGGCGGGACTGACATGCGCATCGGCCTTCGACTCCTGCTCGGCTTCTTCCTGGTCCTGGGCCTGGCGCTGTTCGTGGTGCTGCGCATCTTTCTCGAAGAGGTGAAACCGGGCACGCGCCTTGCCATGGAGGACAGCCTGGTGGACGCGGCCTACGGATTTGCGCAGCTCGCCGCGCCCGACATGAAAGCCGGGGTGATCGCCAGCGGCGGCTTCGCGCAGGCCATGAGCGCGCTGCCCGCGCTCAAGCCCAATGCCTCGATCTGGGGTTTCCAGAAGGACCGCATTCACACCCGCATCACCGTCACCGACGCGCGCGGCATCGTTGTGTTCGACAGCCGTGGGCAAGACCTGGGCAAGGACCATTCGCGCTGGAACGACGTGTACAAAACCCTGCGTGGCGAATACGGCGCGCGCTCCAGCGGGGAGAGCGCCTACGACGCCGACCGCACGGTGATGCACGTGGCCGCGCCCATCCGAGATGGCGCACGGATCATCGGCGTGCTCACCGTCTCGCGGCCCAACCAGACGCTGGAGCCCTACATCCAGCGCAGCCGCGACCGCATCCTGAACTGGTCCTGGGGCCTGCTCGGCATCTCGCTGTTGGTCGGCCTGTTGTTCACCTGGTGGATGGCCAGCTCGCTTTCGCGTCTGCGCGGCTACGCCAACGCGGTGGCGCGCGGCGAGCGCGCCGAGTTGCCGCGCATGGGGCGCCTCTCCGGCAACACCGAGTTCAGCGACCTGGCCCAGGCGGTCGAGCGCATGCGCCTCAAGCTCGAAGACAAGGCCTACGTCGAAAACTATGTGCACACCCTCACGCACGAGCTCAAGAGCCCGCTGGCGGCCATCCGCGGCGCGGCCGAACTGCTGCAGGAGCCGCTGCCCGAGGCCGAGCGCGAACGCTTCGCCGCCAACATCCAGCGCCAGACCGAGCGCCTGCAGCAACTGATCGACAAGCTGCTCGGCCTGGCCGACGTGGAGCAGATGCGCCAGTTGCGCGACGTGGAAAGCGTGGACCTCTCCGCCCTCACGCGCGAGCTGCTGCACACGGCCGAGCCCCGCACCCGGCGCAAAGGGCTTCGCGTGGTGGACCAACTGGGCGATGGCATGGTGGTGCAGGGCAACCGCTTCCTGATCGCGCAGGCGCTGCAGAACCTGCTGGACAACGCCATCGACTTCTCGCCCCCGGGCGGTGCGCTCACACTGCGCCTGGCGCAGGCCGGCGGCGGCGTGGAATGGTCGGTGCGCGACGAGGGGCCGGGCGTGCCCGACTACGCGGTCGGCAAGATCTTCGAGCGCTTCTACTCACTGCCGCGCGGCGAGGCCCAGGAAAAGAGCTCCGGCCTGGGCCTGTGCCTGGTGAAAGAGGTGAGCGATCTGCACGGCGGCGAGGTCCGCGTGGACAACGTGGAAGGGCCACGCGGTTGCCTGGCCACCTGGCGCCTGCCGGCCTGATTTCACACCCGCTTCACACAGGTCGCGCGAGCGCCGCACACCCGTTTTCAAGAATCGCTCCGTCCCCAACAACGGAGTGAGAAGTGAACAAATATCCCCTGCTGAGCAAGACTCTGGTCATCGGTTTTCTGATGCTCCTGCTGTCCATTCCCCTGATGATGGTGCGCGACGTGATCCAGGAGCGCAGCACGAACCGGCGCGCCGCCACCGAGGAAGTGGCGCGCGCCCACTCGGGCAGCCAGACGCTGACCGGGCCGGTGCTGCACGTGCCCTACACCGAGACCTACACCCGCACCCTGATCGTCGACGTCGAGAAGAACACGAAGCGCGAGGAGACCGTCAAGGAAACCCGTGTGGCGACCGTGTTCCCGACCACCATGGACACACGCAGCCGCCTCGACACCGAGACGCGCTGGCGCGGCATCTTCCCCGTCACCGTCTACAACAGCCGGCACGACAGCACCGGGCGCTTCGTCTGGAGCGGTGTGGAGCCGCGCGAGAGCGGCGGCCAGATCACGCTCGGGCAACCCTGGCTGACGCTGGGCGTGAGCGACCTGCGCGGCCTGCTGGGCCGGCCCGAGCTCACCCTGGGGGGCAAGCCCCTGGCCATCGCCGCGTCCCCGGCCGCTGAGCAACTGCCCTTGCCACTGGCCGCCCCGGTGGACGCCACCTGGCTGCAACCCGGCACCACGCTGGACTTCACGCTCGGCATGGACCTGGCGGGCACCGGCCGCATCGGCTTCGTGCCACTGGCCGATGACAACAAGGTGACCCTGGTCTCGCCCTGGCCGCACCCGAGCTTCGTCGGCGACTTCCTGCCGCGCAGCCGCACGGTGTCTCCCCAAGGCTTCGAAGCCAGCTGGAGCGTGCCGTCGCTCTCCACCCAGGCGCAGCAGCAGTTCCTCTTGGCCGGCAAAGAGCGCGCCGGTGTTGACAGCTTCTCGGTCTCGCTCGAGAACCCGGTGGACGTGTACCGCCTCACCGAGCGCGCCACCAAGTACGCCATGATGTTCATCGTGCTGACATTCGCCGCCTTCTTCGTGCTGGAGATGGTCAAACGCTGGCGCATCCACCCCATGCAGTACCTGATGATCGGTGCCGCTCTGGTGCTTTTCTTCCTGCTGCTGCTCTCCTTGTCGGAGCACCTCGACTTCGTCGGCGCCTACCTGCTCGCCAGCCTCGCCTGCATCGCGCTGATGGGCCACTACCTGCGCCACGTGCTAGGCGGCTGGCGGTCCAGCCTGGGCATGAGCGGCATGCTGGTGGCGCTGTACGGCGTGCTCTACGGCATCCTGATCTCCGAAGACAACGCGCTCATGATGGGCTCGCTGCTGCTCTTCGGCGTGCTCGCCGCCATCATGGTCGCCACCCGCAAGCTCGACTGGTACAACGTGATGGGCAGCGAGCCCAAGCCGACCGAGCCACCGCGTTCACCGCAGAGGCCCGCACCGGAACCCGTGGTCTGAGCGGGGCAGAGCGGCCATGGCCACCTACCTCCACTTCGCCCCGGCCATCGCGCTGGCGGTGGCGATCGGCCCGCGCACCGTCGGCTGGCGGCTCACGCTGGCGGGCGCTTTCTGCGCCGTGTTGCCCGACGCCGACTTTGCCCTCGTCACGCTCGGGCTCGACCGGTACAGCGGCCCCTACGGGCATCGAGGGTTCATGCACTCCCTCGGTTTCGCCCTGGCCCTGGGGGCCTTTGGCGCCCTGTGGGCGGGGCCCGGGCGAGGCCGGCGGCTCGGCGCGGCGGCCTTTCTCGCGCTGTGCACGCTGTCGCACCCGCTGCTCGACGGCCTGATCGACCGGGGCATCTGCAACGCCTGGTGGTGGCCGCTGGACGGCGCGCGCCACTGCCTGGGCTGGCGGCCGATTCCGATGCGCGGCGTGGGCCTGTTCGGTGCGCTGCGCTTTCAGCTTGAGCTGCTGTGGATCGGCGGGCCGCTGCTGGCGCTGGCCAATGCCGGCATGCTGCTGCGCCGCCTCTGGCGCTGGGCCAGGCGCGCGCGCGTGCCCGCTGGCGCGCGCCGCCTGCCTGGCGCGGCGGAGCCGGGCGGGACGGTTCGTTCCCCGGCGCCCGGCGCGCGGTGGGGCGGCGCCGGTGCGGCAGCCGCCCCGGCTCCCACGCGCGATGGCCCTCGCGCCCAGCGCCAGCTCAGGGCCGAGGCCATGCGGGCATTCGCCACCGCGCTGCACTTGCACCGCCACGGGCAACGGTGCGAGGCGACCGGCGCGGTGGCCCAGTCCTGATGGCGCGCGCCGTCCTGTCCAAGGATCAAGCTTGCGCGGAGGCCTGCAGCGCGTCCTGTGCCTGCTGGCTCAGGAACTCCACCAGCCGTTCGGCGGCGGGCGTGAGGTCGCCCTGGCGGCGGAAGCAGACGGCGAACTCGCGATGCGCCCAGTCGTTGCGCAGCTTCACGATGCGCACCTGGCCGGCCGACACATAGATCTGGCTCACCTGGCGGGGCACCACGCTGATGCCCAGCCCGGCACCGACCACGCGGAACGCGGCGTCGAAGTTGGACACCACCACCCGGTAGTTCATGGTGCACCCGGCCCGGGCCGCGGCGCGGTGCAGCATGGTGTTGACCGCGGCCGAGGGCGGCAGGCCCACGTGTTCGTAGTCCAGCGTTTCTTCGAAGGTGACCGACGCCCGCCCGGCCAGTGGGTGGTCCAGCGGCACGGCCAGGGTCAGCTCGTCGCGTCGGTAGGGCCGGTGCTCCAGGCCGCCGAAATCGATGTTGCCCCAGCACACGCCGAGCGACGCCACGCCCTCGCGCACCATGGTGACGATGTCTCTGGAGAAGCGCTCCTCGATATCCACCTTGATGTCCTGGTGCTCGGGCGCGCGCATGAAGGCCGTGAGGTCGTCGAGCAGCGACTCGGCGATGGCCGATGCGCTGGCTACCACGCGCACCTGCCCCTTGATGCCGCCCTTGAAGGCGGCCATGTCGGCCTCGATGCGGTCCAGGGTGAAGAGCAGGGTGCGCGCGTGTTCCAGCAGCGCGCGGCCTGCTGGCGTGGGCACGGCGCCGCGCCGCCCACGCACCAGCACCGGCGTGCCGAGGGTGTCTTCCAGCTGGGCGATGCGTTTGCTGATGGCCGAGGGCTCGATGTGCTCCTGCGCCGCAGCGTCTTTCATGTTGCCGTTGTCGCACACGGCCACCAGCAGCCGCAGGGTTTTGAAGTCCAGGTCTCTCATCGGGGGAATACCCTTGCATAAAGTTCCAAATTGGAATCTTAATGGTTCCAATGATTCACTTGATGTTCTATATGGAATTCATAAACTGCGAGCCAGGCCCGACCCACAACTCCCCTCGAACCTGGAACCCCACCCATGAGCCTGTTGCCCGCCCAAGCCGTGATCCGCGAAGTCGGCCTGCGCGATGGTCTGCAAAGCATCCAGACCCTGGTGTCCACTGCGCACAAATGCGAGTGGATCGCCGACGCCTTCGCCGCTGGCCTGCGCGAGATCGAGGTGGGCTCCTTCGTGCCGCCCAGGCTGCTGCCCCAACTGGCCGACACGGCCGAGGTGCTGGCCTACGTCAGGACGCTGCCAGGCCTGAAGGCCAGTGTGCTGGTGCCCAATCTCAAGGGTGCCGAACGCGCCATCGAGGGCGGTGCCCATCTGATGATCCTGCCGCTCTCGGCAAGCCATGCGCACAGCCTGGCCAACCTGCGCAAGACACCCGACGAGGTGGTGGACGAGATGAAGCGCATCCGCGCCGCGCGCGATGCCGCGGGCAGCCAGACGCTCATCGAAGGCGGTGTGGGCACGGCCTTCGGCTGCACGATCCAGGGCGAAGTGCAAACCAGCGAAGTGCTGCGCCTGATGCAGGCTCTGCTCGACGCGGGCGCCGACCGCGTGAGCTTGGCCGACACCGTGGGCTACGCCGACCCGCATTCGGTGCGCACGCTGTTCGAGCAGGCGCTGAAGATCGCGGGCGACCGCTTCTGCTGCGGCCATTTCCACGACACGCGCGGCCTGGCGCTGGCCAATGTGTACGCGGCGCTCGAGGTGGGCGTGACCCGCTTCGACGCCTCGCTCGCCGGCATCGGCGGTTGCCCGCACGCCCCCGGCGCCAGCGGCAACGCGGCCAGCGAAGACCTGGCTTTCATGCTGCAGGCCTGTGGCGTGCGCACCGGCATTCACATTGAAAAGCTGCTGGCGCTGCGCGCCAAGGTGGTGGGCTGGCTGCCGGGCGAGCCGACGCACGGTGCGCTCTGGCGCGCCGGCCTGCCTAAGACGGCGTCGGCTGCCACAGCCGCAGCCGCCCACTGACGGTATTTCCCTTTCTCTTTCGCCGATCCGAGCACACCCCCATGCCAATCGAATCCACCGGACTCCCCCTCGAAGGCGTGCGCGTCGTCGAGTTCACCCACATGGTCATGGGCCCCACCTGCGGCATGATCCTGGCCGACCTGGGCGCCGAGGTCATCAAGGTCGAGCCGCCCGGCGGCGACAAGACCCGCACCCTGCCGGGCCTGGGCGTCGGCTTTTTCCGCAGTTTCAACCGCAACAAGAAGAGCGTGGTGCTCGACATCCAGACCGGCGAAGGCCTGGCCACCGCCAAGGAACTGATCGGCCAGTGCGATGTGCTGCTGGAGAACTTCCGCCCCGGCCTGATGGACAAGCTGGGTCTGGGCAGCCAGGCGCTGCGCGAGCAGTTCCCTCAGCTCATCTACGTGTCGCACAAGGGCTTTCTGCCCGGCCCCTACGAGAGCCGCCTGGCGCTGGACGAGGTGGTGCAGAACATGGCCGGCCTGACCTACATGACCGGTCCGGTGGGGCGCCCGCTGCGCGCGGGCTCGTCGGTGAACGACATCATGGGCGGCATGTTCGGCGCCATCGGCGTGCTGGCCGCGCTGCGCGAACGCGACCGCGTGGGCGGCACCGGCAAAGGCCAGGAAATCCAGAGCGCCCTGTTTGAAAACTGCTGCCTGCTGGCCTCGCAGCACATGCAGCAGTTCCAGATGACGGGCGAGGTGCCGCCGCCGTTTCCCTCGCGCATTTCCGCCTGGAGCGTGTACGACACCTTCACCGTGGCGAACGGTGAGCAGTTGTTCGTTGGCGCGGTGAGCGACAAGCAGTTCGCCACGCTGTGCCAGGTGATCGAGCGGCCCGACCTCGCCAACGACCCAGCCCTGGCCACGAACGAACAGCGTGTCGCCGTGCGCCCCGCGTTGCTGCAAAAGCTGGGCGAGACCCTGCAGCACCTGGACCTGGAAACCCTGTGCGCCCGGCTGCAGGCCGCCGGCCTGCCGTATGCCAAGGTGGTCCGCCCCGACCAGCTGGTGCACGACGAACACCTGATCGCCAGTGGCGGCTTGGTGCCCATGGGCACCGAAGACGGCGAGACCACCCAGGTCGTGCTGCTGCCGCTGCTGATGGGCGGGCGCCGCCCCGGCGTGCGCAGCCCGCTGCCCGCGATCGGCGAACACACCGACGAAGTGCTGGCCCGTCTCGCCCCCGCCCCTGTTCCCGCTTCCGTTTGACCCCGTTTTTTACCCAGAACCAGGAGACAACCATGACCCAGACCTTCAACCGCCGCACCCTCATCGCCGTGGCCGCTTCGTGCCTTTTGGGCTCGGCCCCGGCCGGGGCGCAGACCAGCGCGGCGCTGCGCGTGATCCTTCCCGTGGGCGCCGGCTCCGGGGTGGACACCATCGTGCGCTCGGCGCAGAACGCCTTGTCCAAGGCGCTGAGCGGTCAGGCCGTGGTGATTGAAAACTTGCCAGGCGCGGGCGGCATCACCGGCACCTCGGCGCTGGTCAAGGCAGCGCCCGACGGCAACACCGTGGCCTTCATCTCGAACAACCACGCCGTCAACCCCAGCGTGTTCAAGACCATTCCCTACGACAGCCTGAACGACATCACGCCCATCAGCGTGGTCGGTGGTTCGCCCTTCGTGCTGGTGGTGAACCCGGCCAAGCTGCCGGTGAAGAACGCGAAGGAATTGCAGGCCATGCTGAAATCGAAGCCGGGCCAGTTCAACATGGCCTCGTCGGGCAACGGCACCATCATCCACCTGGCGGGTGAGATGTTCGTCGACGCGGCCGGTGCCCAGATCCAGCACATTCCCTACAAAGGCATGGGTCCGATGCTCACCGACATGATCGGCGGACAGGTGGACTTTGGCGTGGCGGCGGTGCCGGCGGTGCAGGGCCATCTGGCCGGTGGGCGCCTGCGCGCCATCGGCATCATGGGCAAGAGCCGCGTGGCCACGCTGCCGGACGTGCCCACCATCGGCGAGCAGGGCTTTCCCGAGGTGGACGTGGAAGGCTGGTTCGCCATGATAGGACCCAAGGGCCTGCCCGCAGCCCAGGTGGACCGCCTGCACAAGGCCGTGGTGGCCGCCTTCAACGACCCCGAAGTCAAAGCCGCCATGGCCAAGCAGGACAACTTCATCCACCCCGGCAGCCCGGGTGAAGCGGTCAGGTTCCTGAAGACAGAACAGGAGCGCTTTGCCAAGCTGGTGGCCAAGGCCAACGTGAAGCTGGACTGAGCACCGCTTCAGCAGCCCCTGCCGGCGCCGCTCAATCCAGCGGCAGCGCGCTCGTGCACTTGAGCTCGTTCAGGCAGATGCTGGAGCGCACGCTGCTCACGCCCGGCAGCTGCGCCAGGGTGCCGAGCAGGAAGTCGGACAGGCCCTTGAGGTCGCGCGCCACGATCTTGCAGACGTAGTCGAAATCGCCCGTCACGGCGTAACACTCCAGCACCTCGGGCATCTTGCCCACGGTGCGCTGGAATTTCAGCACCTCCTTGTGTTGCCCGCGCTCCATCGACACGTGCACGAAGGCGGTCACGCCCAGGCCGAGCCGGTGCGCGTCCAGCCGCGCCTCGTAGCGCTGGATGTAGCCCGCGCTCTCCAGCCGCTTGTGGCGCCGGTTGCTCTGCGCGGGCGAGAGGTGCACCGCCTGCGCCAGTTCCTGGTTGCTCATGCGCCCGTTCTGCTGCAGGGCCGACAGGATGCGGCGGTCCAGCCGGTCGAGCGCTGAGGGATGCAAGGAATCTTCGGTCAAGTCGTTGTTCATGCAAGGGTTTCTTCAATGGGAGGCCATCCGTGGCCCGATATGAGAGCAAATTGTCTTCGATGCGGCGCAAACTGCACAGCTGTTTGCAGGGCCACGATCGAGCCTTGCCCAACACAACGAAGGAGACCGCCCATGACCCCCCTGGATGCACAAACCGCCCGCGAGCAGATGGCCCATCTGCCCGGCTGGGCATTGAACGCCGAGCGCGGCGCGATCTCGCGCAGCTTGCGCTTTTCCAACTTCGCCGAGGCCTTCGGCTTCATGGCGCAGATGGCCCTGGTGTCGGAGCGGCTGGACCACCACCCCGAGTGGTTCAACGTCTACAACCGCGTCGACATCACCCTCACCACGCACGACGCCAACGGGCTGTCGGAGCGCGACATCACCTGGGCCAAGGCCGCCGACGGCGCCTACGCCGCGTTCACGCGCAACGGAGGCTGAGATGCTGACCGACACCGCTGCACCCAAACACGGTCTGGCCGCCGGTGACGCCGGCCGCCCCGAGAACGCCGACTGGACCATCTCGCAAGGCTGGGAGCACTACACCCCCGCCGACCACGCCACCTGGAAGACCCTGTACGAGCGCCAGACCCAACTGCTGCCCGGGCGCGCCTGCGACGAGTTCGTGCAGGGCATGCGCGACCTGCCCATCGGCGCCGACGAGATCCCCGACTTCCGCCATCTGAGCGAGGTGCTGATGCCGCGCACCGGCTGGCAGGTGGTGGCCGTGCCCGGCCTGGTGCCCGACGACGTGTTCTTTGACCACCTGGCCAACCGCCGCTTCCCCGCGGGCAACTTCATCCGCAAGCCGCACGAGCTGGACTACCTGGAAGAGCCCGACGTGTTTCACGACGTGTTCGGCCACGTGCCCATGCTCATGAACCCGGCCATCGCCGACTTCATCCAGGCCTACGGCCAGGGCGGCCTGCGTGCACAGAAACTGGGCAACCTGAGCCAGCTCGCGCGGGTGTACTGGTACACGGTGGAATTCGGCCTGCTGCAGCAGGGCGACGGCCTGCGCCTCTACGGCTCGGGCATCGCCTCGTCGTACACCGAGTCGCAGTTCTGCCTGGACAGCCCCTCGCCCAACCGCATCCGCTTCGACCTGGAGCGCGTGATGCGCACCAACTACCGCATCGACGATTTCCAGGAAACCTATTTCGTGATCCGCGACCTGGACGAACTGCTCGAATTCACCCGCATCGACTTCGCGCCGCTGTACGAGCGCGCCACGCGAGCCCCTGAGCTGCAACCCGGCGACGTGCTGCCCACCGACCAGGTGTTCAGCCGCGGCGACGGCAGCTACCACCGCGCCAGAAAACAAGGAACCGCTGTATGAATATGAACAAAGCCCCCCAGAGCGTGATCGTCACCGGCGCGGCCGGCAACCTCGGGCAGGCCGTGGCCCACGCCTTCGGGGTGCGGGGCTACCGGCTGGCCCTGTTCGACCTGAACGCCGACGCCCTGCGCCGCGTCTACGGGCCCGACAGCGCCGACCAGCTGTGCGTGCCGCTCAACCTGCTGGACAAGCTCCAGGTGGAGGCGGCGGTGCAGCAGGTGGCCGGGCAATTCGGCGGCGTGGACGTGTTGTGCCACCTCGCCGGCGGCTTCCGCATGGGCGAAGCGGTGCACACCACCAGCGCCCAGACGCTGGACTTCCTGCTCGACATCAACCTGCGCGCGCTGCTGCCCATCAGCGCGGCCGTGGTGCCGCGCATGGTGGCCGCGGGCGGCGGGCGCATCGTCACCGTGGGCGCCATGGGCGCGCAGCGCGGCGGCGCGCAGATGGGGGCCTACGCGGCGTCCAAGAGCGCGCTGATGCGCATGACGGAGTCCATGTCGGCCGAGCTCAAGGGCCGGGGCATCAACGTCAACTGCGTGCTGCCCTCCATCATCGACACCCCGGAAAACCGCACCGCCATGCCCGAGGCCGACCCCACGCAGTGGGTGACGCCGCAGGCGCTGGCCGACGTGATGGTGTTCCTGGCCTCCGACGCCGCGCGCGCCGTGCACGGCGCGTCGATTCCGGTCACCGGGCTGGTCTGATCCGCTCAGTTCGCCGGGTAGGCGGAGTACTGGTCGGCCACCGCCCACCACTGCCCGCCTTCTTTCACGAAAAAGAACATGTCGCGCCCGCCCATCTGAACCGTCTGGCCGTTCATGTCGAAGGACATGTCGAAGTCGTACGCGACGACGGCCGAGTCGCCATACACGTGGATGACGGGGTCGATTTCCGTCCAGTGGTGGATGCGGGTGGACGTGGCGAAGCCCTTCCAGCCCGCCACGCAGGCCGCGCCGCCGTTGATGCGCTCGCGCTCGGTGGCCGTGATGGCGACCATGTTGCGGTGGAAATAGCGAGCAAGGTCATCCGGGTCGCCCTGGGTCCAGGCGTCGTTGAGGGCGCGCAGCGTGGCCCAGATCTCCTGTTGTACGGGGTCGTTGAATGGGGGCACGGGCATGGTGCGGTTCCTTGTGGGTGGTCGGTCAGTTGATGTGAAGCAGCGATTGAAAGCCGCCGCTCGCCAGCGTCTGGCGCAAGCCCGCGACCAGATCGGGCGCCTCGACGAACGGGTGATCGCGGTACAGGGCGGTGTTGGTGTCGCCCACCAGGCGGTCAAACGCGTTGCGGCCCTGGATGGAAATGTCTTTGATGCGGATGTAGTGCGTTCTGGCGAACACCAGCTGCTTCGGGTCCACCACGCCGTCGCGCACGAAGGCCCGGGTCTTGCGCGCGCAGCGGCAGGGGTTGCGCGGATTCACCAGGCCGCAGCGGTCTTGCATGAAAGCGCTCAAGTCCTTGCGCGCACGGGACAGCAACTGGCGAAAGTTGTCTTTGCTGATGTCCAGCACCTGGCTGCCCACGGTGTCGTTCACCTCGAACACCTCGCCCAGCACGAACACCAGACGCTGTTGGCGGTCCAGGCACAACAGCATGCCCATCATGCAACTGAGCTTGGCTTCTTCCACCAGCAAATGCCGCTCGGGGGCGGAACCATGCTCGGCGCCCAGGTCTTCGTCCGAGGCATGCGCTAGGTAGTCGGCATAACAGTCAAAACCCTGTACCGCAATCTCCGGGTGGCTGCGCTTGCGGTCCAGAAGGAGATTGAAGGCGATGCGGTACGCCCAGGTGCTGAAGGCGCTGTCGCCCCGAAAAGTGGACAGGTGGGTGACGATCTTCAGCAAGCTCTCTTGCGTGGCTTCTTCGGCGTCTTGTGGCTGCTGGAGCATGCGCAGCGCCACGTTGTACAGCCAGGCCTGGTGGCGGCGCAGCAAGGTGTCCAGCGACGCAACGTCACCGGTCAGCGCGAGTTCCACCAGACGCTCGTCGGTGGTGTGCGTGGCGCTGCTGGCGTTGTCCTGGGGAAGGGGTTGGGCCGATGGTGTTTCGTGTTCCATGCCTGATTAGACGGGATGGCCGACCCCACCGTGACAGTTCCCCGAGGAAATCGAAACACTTTCAAACCGCAGTGCGACCCTCGGCACGACCCTCGGTAGATAGGGCCGCTGCGCCGCCGAACAGCGGCGGATGCGTCACCAGGCTTTTCAGCGCCGGCTGCGCCTGGGCCAGCACCGCTTCGGCCGGGCGGGGGCGGCACAGCTCGGGCTGTGTGGCGAAGGCGGCTTCGATGGCGCTGGCCATGGCGAGCAGGCGGTCGTCGGCGCGCAGCGGGGCGATGAGCTGCAGGCCGAAGGGCATGCCGTGTTCGTCCACGCCGCAGGGCAGCGACAGCGCGGGGTTGGTGGCCAGGGTGACGAGGTAGGTCAGGCCCAGCCACTCGTAGTAGTTGCGCATGGCCTGGCCGTCGATGCGCTCGGCGTACAGCTCGCTCCAGGGGAAGGGTGAGACGGGCGTGACCGGCGCCACGATCAGGTCCACCTGTTCAAACGCGCGTTCAAAGCGCCGTGCAATGCGCGTCTGCTCCAGGTGCGCCCAGGCGCGGTCGCCCAGCGTGATGGCGTGGGCCATCTCCACGTTGGCGCGCACGTTGGGGCCGAGCGATGCCGGGTCGTTGCGGTAGGTGTCGGCGAAGGCCGCCACGAAGCTTTCGGCGCGCATGACGTCAAAACACCGGTGGCCGTCGGGCAGGTTCAATTCCACGGGTTCGCAGGAGCGGACGTGGCGCGCCAGCGCAGCCACCCGCTGGCGGAACGTGCGGCGGATGCCGGGCTCCACCGCGCAGGCGCCGAAGTCTTCCACCGTGCCGATGCGCAGGCCGGCCAAGTCCGCGGCCAGCAGTGGCCAGCCCTGGCAGACACCGGACACGCTGAGCGGGTCCATGGGGTGGCGGCCCACGCTGGCCGAGAGCATGAGCGCGGTGTCGGCCACCGTGCGCCCCATGGGGCCAAGCACCGAGATGACTGACCAGCCCAGCGGGCGCGCGTCGTTGGCCACCACGCCGGGCGAGGGCCGCAGGCCGACCACGCCGCACAGCGCGGCCGGGATGCGCAGCGAGCCACCGGTGTCGGAGCCGGTGCACAGGGGCAGCATGTCGGTGGCCAGGGCGGCGGCCGATCCGCCCGACGAACCGCCGGCGTTGAGCAGCGGGTTGAAGGGGTTGCCGGTGGCGCCCCAGACCGGGTTGCGCGTGTTGGCGCCGGCGCCCATGTCGGGCACGTTGGTCTTGGCGGTGACGATGGCGCCCGCCGCGCGCAGCCGCGCCACCAGCGCGTTGTCGTGCTGCGGCACGTTGCCGCGCCGCCCCACGTTGCCGCTGGTGGTGAGCAGGCCGGCGGTGTCCTGCAGGTCTTTCACGCCCAGGGGCAGGCCGTGCAGCGGGCCCAGCGGTTCGCCGCGCAGCACCTGCGCCTCGGCGGCTCGGGCGGTGGCGCGGGCGCGCGCGTAGTCGGTGGCGCAGATCGCGTTCACCGCCGGGTTCACCGCTTCGATGCGCGCGATGCAGGCTTCGAGCAGCTCGACCGGTGAAATCTCCTTGCTGCCGATGCGCCGGCGCAGCTCGACCGCGCTCAGTTGAACGAGGGACATGCGTTCACTCCAGCGGAATATTGGCCTTGTGCACGTAGGCGCGCAGCAACGGCAGTTCGCGCGCCACGCGCGCGTCGTAGGCGCTGCCCGGCTCGTAGGCCACCTCCACGCCGATCTTCTCCAGCTCGGCGCGGGTGGCCGGGTCTTTCACCGTGTCGGCCAGCGCTTTGGCGAGGGCGGCACGCACGGGGTTGGGCAGGCCACGCGGCGCGACGATGGCGATCCACGGCACCATTTCGTAGTCGGGGAAACCAGCCTCGGCGATGGTGGGCACGTTGGGCATCTGCGGCGAGCGCTTCTTGGACGTGACGGCCAACGCCTTCACCTTGCCCGCCGCCATCTGCGGCATGGCGGCCACGTTGGTGTCGAAGCTCAGCGGGATCTGCCCGCCGATCAGGTCCGTCATGGCCGGGGCGCTGCCTTTGTAGGCGATGTGCACCAGGTTGGCCCCGGCCATCACCTTGAGCATCTCGCCGGCCAGGTGGGCGGTGGTGCCGTTGCCGAAAGAGCCGAAGTTCATCCCGCTGGGCTCGCGTTTGGCCAGGGCCAGCAGCTCGGGCAGGTTGCTGGCCGCCACCTTGGGGTTGGCCAGCAGTACCAGCGGCGAGCTGCCGATGGTGCCGATGGACTCGAAGCCCTTCTGCGGGTCGTAGGGCAGCTGGCGCTTGATGGCCGCGTTCACCGTGAACGTGGTGTTCGACGAGATCAGCAGCGTGTAGCCGTCGGCCGGCGCCTTGGCCACCAGGGTGGCGCCGATGGCGGTGCCCGCGCCCGGGCGGTTTTCCACGATCACGTTCTGCCCCAGGCGCTTGCCCAGCGGCTCCATGAGCTTGCGGGCGATGGTGTCGGTGGCGCCGCCGGGCGGGTAGGGCACCACCAGGGTGATGATCTTTTCGGGGTAGGCGGCGTGCGCCATCAGGGGCAGGGCGAGCAGGCCGGCGGCCAGGCGCGCGGTGCGCCGTGTGAACGTGATCAGCTTCATGGGGCTTTCCTTCGGGGGGTGGGTGGTGGGGCAAGGCTCTCGCAGCGCTGCACCAGCAGGGCGGCCAGCTGGTCCAGCTGGGCGGCCATGGCCGCATCGGCCGGGCCGAACAGGCGCACCAGGCCCATGCCGCGCAGGGTGGACATCACGAGATCGATCAGGGCCGGGGTGTCGGGCGAGGCCGACAGCTCGGGAAACACGGTCAGGAAACGCTGGCGCAGCTGGTCCTGCTGCGTCTGGCGCAGGCCGGCGATGTAGCGCGTGATCTCGGGGTCGGCGCCGCAGCCCATGTAGACCTGCCACGCCACCAGAAAACGCTCGGGCTCGTAGATGCGCTGCCACAGCAGTTGCAGCGTCTGGCGGGCGCGCTCGGCCAGGGGCAGATCGGCCGCGGGCCACCCGGGCGCGTTGTAGTCGCTGGCCGCCACCAGCTCGTCCACCACCCGCATCATCAGCACCGCCTTGGTGCCGAAGTGGTGCTGGAAAGCGCCCGGCGTGAGGCCGGCGGCCTTGGCCACTTCAAACACCGAAGCGCCCTGGTAACCCTTGTCGCGCACCACCTGGATCGCCGCCCGTATCAGCTGCGCGCGCGTGGCTTCGCTGCGCTCAGCGTGGCGGCTGGCGCCGGGTGGCCGGGTGGGGGAGGGCTGGAGGTTCATGGATTCAAGAATATGCATTACAGGTGTAATGTGTATTGGGGTTTCCCCACCGTGGTCGGCATGAAAACCCCAGGGCGATTGCGGGTAGTAAATATGATGGTCATCATATTTATGGCTAAAATGCCGGCATGCCAACCGCACCCAGCCGCAAGGCCCTGACCCACGAACGCATCGTCGACACCGCGGCGCGGGCGATCCGGCGTGCCGGCTTCGCCGGGGTTGGCGTGGCCGACATCATGAAAGAGGCGGGCCTGACCCACGGCGGGTTCTACGCCCACTTTGCCTCCCGCGATGCGTTGCTCGTCGAGGCCCTGGCCCACGCCGGGCAGCAAGGCGTGGACCGCCTGGGCCAGGGCAACGCCTTGCGCGCGGCGCGCGGCGCCAGCCCGTTCCGCGCGCTCATTGAAAGCTACCTCTCGGACCGCCACCTGAGCGGCACCGAAAACGGCTGTGCGGTCGCGGCGCTGGTTTCGGAGATGCCGCGCCAGTCGGCCGAGGTGCGCGCCGCGGCCGTGCAGCGCGTGCGCAGCCTGGTCGCGCTGGTCGCGCAAACCCTGCCCGCCGACGCCGCGCCCGACAGCGCCGCCGCCATCGCCAGCCAGATGGTGGGCGCGCTGCAGCTCGCGCGGGCCCTGGGCGACAACGCCGAAGGCCAGGCCCTGCTGGCCGCCAACCGCAGTGCCTTGCTGGCGCGTTACGACGCCCCCCCACCGGCGGCCTGAAGCATGCCCGTCCATCACGTGCCCACCAGGGCATTTCTTTCGGTTCGGATTTGAATATGACGATCGTCATGAGTCCATCGATGAACCGTCCTGCTTTTTTCGCCCACCCAGGAGCCGACACACCATGAAACCTCACAACGCCACCGTCCTGATCACCGGCGCCAGCCGCGGCCTGCCGGCCGAGCCGGGCACCTACCTGCGGGGCACGGAAGCATGAGCGCCGCGCCGGGCCGTTCCCAAGCCAGCTCGCACCGCAGTGCACCGCACGGAGGTACTCCATGAGCGCCGCCATCGCCCAGACCCGTGTGCAGCAGATGCTGCACGCGCCGCTGCTGCCCACGCTGCTCCGCCTGGCCACGCCCAATGTGATGGGCCTGTTCGCGATGACCATCGTGATCGGCTACGACGGCTACATCCTCGGCCGCCTGGGCCCGGACGCGCTCGCCGGCATCGCACTGGTGTTTCCGCTGTCGATGCTGATGCTGCAGATGTCGGCCGGCGGCATCGGTGGCGCCACCACCGCCGCCGTGGCGCGAGCCCTGGGCGCCGGGCGCAGCGAAGACGCCAACCGCCTGGCGCAGCAGGCGCTGCTCCTCGGCGCCTTGCTGGCCGCGCTGTTCATGCTGGTCATGCTCGGTTTCGGGCGCGGCATCTTTGGCGCCATGGGAGGGCGCGGCGCGGCGCTCGAAGCCGCGCTCGTGTACTCGAACGTGCTGTTCAGCGGTGCGCTGCTCATCTGGTCCACCAACGTGCTGGCCGCCGTGGTGCGCGGCGCGGGCAACATGGTGCTGCCCTCGGTGATGCTGCTGGGCACCGCGCTGCTGCACCTGGTGCTGTGCCCGCTGCTGGTGTTCGGTTGGGGGCCTGTGGCCGGTCTGGGCATGGCCGGCGCTGCCGCCAGCACGCTGGCCGTGAACGCCGTGGCCACGCTGGTGATGGCGGCCCACCTGTGGCGCCGCGACGGCGCCGTGCAGCTGCGGGCTTCGCGCTGGCGCCTGCACCTGCCGCTGCTGCGCGACATTCTGCGCGTGGGCCTGCCCGCGTCCTTGAGCCCGGTGATCAGCAACGCCTCCATCGCGGTGACCACGGCCTTCGTGGGCAGCTACGGCACGGCCGCGCTCGCGGGCTACGGCGTGGCGGCGCGGCTCGAATACATCCTGGTGCCGATCGCCTTTGGCTTCGGCACCGCCCTGACCGCGATGGTGGCGACCAACATGGGCGCGGGCCAGACGGTGCGCGCGGTGCGCGTGGCCTGGGCCGGCGGCGCGCTGGTGGCCGTGATCACCGGCGCGATTGGCCTGGCCACGGCCATCGCACCGGCGCTGTGGATGGGCCTCTTCACCAGCGATGCCGAAGTGCTGGCGGTGGGCGCCACGTATCTGAACATCGTGGGCGGTTGCTACGCCTTCTTCGGGCTGGGCCTGGCGTTGTTCTTTGCCTCGCAGGGCGCAGGCCGCATGTTCTGGCCGCTCACCGGCAGCATGGGCCGACTCGTGATCCTGGTGGTCGGTGGCTGGCTCTGCGTGCGCACGTTCCAGACCCCCGCAACCGGCCTCTTTGCCGTTGTCGCGCTCAGCCTGGTCGTCTACGGCTCCACCCTCGCCATCGCGATCCGCCTGGGGAGTTGGGGGCGCTGATGCCGGCAGGTAACATGCCCGCATGACCCGACTGCACACCGAGTACCAGCGCCTGTACCTGCCCCCCGGCGCCGGGGTGGACGACACCGCGCCCCTGCGCCTGGCCGACAGCGACGGCCGCGTGCGCGCCATGGTGCTGTCGCTCGGCTACCCGGCTGACTGGGCCACCCTCTCGCCCGTCTGGCGCGGTGTGCAGGCCGAGCTGGCCCTGCCCGCGCCGGCCATCGCCGTCAACGGCGTGGACGCCTTTGAGCTCTGGTTCTCGCTGGCCCAGCCCGTGCCGGCGGCAGAGGCCGCCGCCTTCCTGCAAGGCCTGCGCCAGCGCTACCTGGCTGGCGTGAAACCCGGGCGGCTGCGGATGCTGCCCGCCCCGGATGCGCCGGTGCCCCCGGCCGTGCAACCCGCCGCCTGGGTTCCCGCGCTGCAGGCCACCACCGGCCAATGGTCCGCCTTCGTCGCGCCCGACCTGGCCGCCGTGTTTGGCGACGCCCCGTCGCTCGACTTCCAGCCCGGCAACGACGCCCAGGCCGAACTCCTGAGCCGCCTCGCCAGCACACCGCCAGACGCGTTTGAGGCGGCCCTGGCCCAACTGCAGCCCGCAGCGCCCCAGCAGGCCCCGGCAGCGTCAGCGCCCGGCGAGCCCGCTGCCCCGCCGGCACAGGGCGGCCCAGCCCACGCCGCGCTGGCCGGCCCGTACCAGGACCCACAAAGCTTCCTGCGCGACGTGATGAACGACCCCACCGTGGCGCTGGCCCTGCGCATCGAAGCCGCCAAGGCCTTGCTGTCGCGCGGCACCCCCGGGGCCGCATGAACCCGCCCCAGGCCACCGAACTGACCCCCGCCTCCTTCATCGCGCAAGCGCTCAGCAACCCCGTCAACGCCGAACTGCTGCAGCGGCTGGACAGCCTGCGCCTGCCCCAGTGCCACCTGACCGCCGGCTGCCTGTTTCAGGCCGTGTGGAACCGGCAGACCGGCCGGGCGCCCGACTGGGGCGTGAAGGACTACGACGTTTTCTACTTCGACGACACCGACCTCTCGTGGGAAGCCGAAGACCGCGTGATCCGCGCCGTGCAGGCGCTCACCGCCGACCTGCGCGTGGCCGTGGAAGTGAAGAACCAGGCGCGCGTGCACCTCTGGTACCGCAGCCGCTTCCAGGCCGACTACCCCCAGCTCACCCGCGCCACCGACGGCATCGACCGCTACCTCATCGCCTGCACCTGCGTGGGCATAGACACCCACAGCCGCGCCCTCTACGCGCCCAACGGGCTGGACGAACTGCAACGCGGCATCCTGCGCATGAACCCGCGCTTCGCACAGCCCGCCATGTTTCGCGACAAAGCGCGCAGCTACCAGGCGCGCTGGCCGTGGCTGAGCGTCGTGGCGGCGGAAGAAGAGGGCAGGTCGCGCTCAGTCCTGTGAGCGGATCACCTTGCTCCGCCGTTCAGAACCCTATGGAGGTACCCATGAAACCAGAGGAAAACAAGGCCGTCCTGACCGCAGTGTTCGCAGAGACCGCAAAGGGGAATGGACGCCCCTTCGTCGAGGCGCTCGCCGACGATGTGCGGTGGACCATCATCGGGACAACGCCCTGGTCGAAGACCTACATGGGCAAGGAATCGGTCATGAAAGACCTGTTGCGCCCTCTCGGGCAGCAACTCGGCGGCGCCAGCGTCATTGCGGCGAGCAACTTCATCGCAGAGGGAGACTTGGTCGTGGTCCAGGCCACGGGCCACAACACCACCGTGCGCGGGCAGAAGTACGAGAACGCTTACTGCTGGGTCATCCGCATGCGTGAGGGAAAAATGTGTGAGCTGACGGAGTACGCCGACACCCAGCTCATCGAATCGGTGCTTCGTGACCCAAACGCTCCGAGGTGAAGGCATGAAAGCGCAATGACCATCGACCACCTCTTCATGTTCATCGAGCCCGGCGGGCCCGAGATCGACGCCCTGCAACGCCTGGGCCTGCAAGAAACCTACCGCCGCACGCACCCCGGCCAGGGCACGGCCAACGTGTGCTTTGCGTTCGACAACCTGTACCTGGAGCTGCTCTGGCTCACCAGCGAAGCCGAAACCCGCAGCCCGGCCATTGAGCGCACCCGCCTGTGGGAGCGCAGCCAGTGGCGCGCGCTGGGCACCTGCCCGTTCGGCATCGCGCTCCATGGCGACCTCGCCAGCGCGGGCGTGCCCACCTGGGACTACCGGCCGCCGTACTTGCCAGCGGGCATGGCCATTCAAGTGGCCACCTACAGCGACGACCCGATGCAGCCCATGCTGTTCAGTTTTCCGGGCAGTACGGCTCCGAGCGAGTGGCCTGCGGAGCGGCGGGGGCGATCGCAGCAGGATGGTGGTTGGAGCCACGTCGCCGATGTAGCGCTGCGGTTCCCGGCGGATGTGGTGCCCAGCGCCGCGTTGGTCGCGGCTGCAGATGCGTCAGGGTTGGCGCTGGAGCAGGGCGATGGCCGAGCGTTTGGCGCGACCATGAAGTTGATCGGCGCGGATGACTCGGTGACGAAGATTTTGGTAATACCGGATGGACTCAGATGAAGGTGCCATTGCTGGGCTGACGGACCACAGTCGACACCCAGCGGAAAGCAATTGTCTTCGAGAAATTGAGCAGTTTATGTCTGAATTGATGCCAATCAGCGGTCAGTCACTCGAAACGCTGCTCGCGTTCATTGTGTCTTTCGGCCTCGGATGCATGCTCCGTGCGAATTCGATTTTCAAGGATGGCTAGCTTGATTTTTACAAGCACTTGTATTTCAGAGTCAGGGTATTCGAGCAACTCCGCGAAGGCATTAGATCGCATCTCCAAAATTTTTGAAAGCGGTCCGGACCAGCTGCTGGGTTGTATTCTATTGAATATGATTTCAACCATTGTTTGCTTGTCGGTTGTGGCCTTCAGAAGGGATTTAATGAGATCGCTAATAACTATGCGTTCGGGATTTTCGTTTGGAAATTTTTTTGGATCTATTGTGCAATAGGCATATGCCGCCTTGGCGACCTTTGTGATGCGATTTTGATCGTTCCCACACCATGCCATGATCTGTTCCAGCGGGGCATCATTCAGTGTCGGTTCTTTTTGGTCCAAGGCGTGATCTTTAAATAACAACGTGAAGACGGATTGCTCACTTTTGCTTCCATTGAATATGGTGTCGAGGAGCAGGTTTGGATATTTCTTGATCAGTGCTGTAATAACATCGTTTAATTCAAAGGCATAGAGACGGTATGTCCCTATGCCCTCGCAGAGTAGATTAATGATCTCCCTGATTTCGCTCTCAGGCGCTGAAGTGTTGAAAGCCTCCTCTAGGACATAATCAATTCCATGCAGCTGAACTTGCCTCAACTCATCCCGGTGCGCCGAGACAAGTTCACGAATGGCCTTTCTCGCAACTGCACGAAGTTCCTCACTCGGTGTGTATTCTTGGCGTTTTTTCTCAAACAGGCGCATGGAAAGCATCTCGATAGTAGAGAGGTAACCCTTGTCCAGTGCGTTGATTGCCGAGAGGAGGGGCGTCAATTTGCTATCCGAAATTTCCTCGTGTTCCTGGCAGTAGCGGAGTTGTTGGAAGCGCCATGCCTCAAGCTCACCTCCCTGTGCAAGCTCCAGAAGCCTCCTTAGGGCCCAATGAGTCATCGGAACAGCTTGCAGAAGGTGGACCGCATGAGGCTTTAGTTCGGGAATGCCCAACGCGCGTTTCAGAATTTGGCGTGCTTGGCGGGGGGCCAAATCGTGTACACCGCTGATGAAACCCTCCAACAGGAGGGGATTGGTCCGATCCGATCGATGTCTAAGAAATGACTGGACGAGATTGTCAAACATCGAAAGCCTGTCTACGGCTCCTGCGGCCAGCCCCTTCCCAAACCACAACAGGGGCTGGGCGCTCGTCTCCCAAAGCTTGACTCCTAAGCGATGAAGATACTCCGGCTCAGACGCTGCAAGCTCCCCAAGCTTTCGAACCTTTTCGCTGATCTCGTTTGCCTTGTCTTGAAAATTCTTGCCGCGTAGCTCGATATGGTCCCATACGTCGACCATTGCATAGGCTTCAATCTCGGAGTAGATATCTGACGGCGCGGTCAGCTTCTCGATGGTCATAAGCCGAGCAAGCAACTCTGGAGTATGCCGGTCACCGTCGAAATGAATGGTTTTTTTGATGGAAATCCACATCTCTGGCCAATTCCCCGCTCGCCCATGATCGCGAATGATCTGTTCGAGAGTGTCGAAGCATCCGGCAAAAGACCATAGTGTACGGAATTGGCTTGCCAGCACCGACTTCGCCCAGTCCTTATCCTGCGGCTGGGTCGATCCCAGGGCAGGCTGTAGCAACTGCATGAAACCAACGTACCACGCAATTTTCTCGTCATGGGTCTTGGGATGCCATCCCGAACCTCTCTTGCGCGCCCCGAAATGAAACGTTCCAAATGAAGTCCAATGACGCGACTCAAAGGCGGAGCGTAGAAGTTCCGTGGCGATTTCCCGGTGTATTGGATTGTGGGAATTGAGCAGCTTCTGGGCAAATGCCTGCCGCCGCTTAGGTGTGGCTTCGGTTCCGGAAAGATGAAGCGAGAATAGTTGCTGCATCTGTCTGACGATGCTGTTGTTGTTCTCGCCTACTTTCTCGGTCTCGGCGAACTTCAGCAGCACCTCCGCCGCGCGATCGAAAGTCTCGTCCTCGTAGGCGAGGTGGTACAAAAGCCGGACGAATCGAGTGAAATTTCCGTTCTCTCGAGAAGCAAATCCCGGGTGAGATGACGCCTGTTCTATCGAACGAAGTACTACATCAGGGAAGACCGGCGCGACGTAGCTCAGCGCCACGAGATACTTTTCACTGCAGGCGGCAATATTGCCCAGAGGCGCACCCGGCTGAACCCAACTGAGGGCCAGTTCTCGCGCTCGGTCAAAGTCGTGCAGATAGCCCAAACGGTGGGCGCATGATTGGAACAAGCGAAGGTTTTCGTACTTGAAAAGTTCTGCGTTGATATCTTCAAGCGGGATGCTCTGGAGTGCGCGCTTCGCTAACCGGTTGGCCAATGCATGTGGGAGGATTGCTCGCCAGTTCCCGCGTTGCTGTTCCAGTTGGCGTCGAAGCAGTTCCGCTTGGTCTCGATGTAGCGTTTGCCGGTCCAGGCCAGCGATGATTCCCAAGATGCCTAGCTCATCACAGTTATTCGATCGGGAAACATTGAAGGAATAGACAAGCGCCAATGCCTCAGCGCTTCGCAGCAGTTCCGGCGAATCCCCTTTTCGTTGGGAAAAGAGCCTTCGGAAAAGGTCCTCATCTGAAAAATTGGAAAGCGTCTCATCAGCCTTCACCCGACTTGCTAGTGCCAGCGCAACACGAGCGTTACCGCCGGCGAATTCAGCAATTCTGTCTGCATTGACGCGACCCAGGTCCGGGAATCGCTTTTGGGCCAGCTTGGAAACGGTTTCTTCGCTGGTTGGTTCAAGGTGGATGACTTCGGTTTCTTCGGGTTTGTCTTCGGAGATGTCGTATTCGATGGTAAGGAGGCGCAACTTCGCGCTGCTCGCTGCGACTTGTTTTTGCAGGCTTCGATGCACGTCCGGCGGGCAGTTGTCCAAGACCAGATAGGTGGCGAAATCATTGGCGATCAGATACGTGACCAGCTCCGACGCCGTGGGGGTGAGGTCGTTGCCGAGATCGGCGTAGATCACGTCGCTTGCTGGTAGTGCGTCGAGTCCCACTTTGGCCTCGAAAAGAGCCTGTGCGAATCGGGTCTTGCCGACCCCCGAAAGTCCGGTAACTCGTACGGTGCTTCCTGGTTTTCTCAACCGGTCCCGCGTCAGTCGGATCCCTTCCGAGACGGGGTTTGGATCCTTCAAACTGGAATTTGCGTCGATGACGCAAGGGTGGTCGTCGACGAGGAACTCGTCATCTTGGTTGGGAGGCGTCGCCGCCCATCGACCATAGGGTTTCCAGCCTGCCAAGGGTTTTCCCAAGCGCGAGCGGACCCAAAGAGCGACGCTGGGGTGTCGCCTCAGCCAAGCTGACAGACGGTCACGACCGTAGAAGTCCAAGTGCAGGTTGTCCTTCCCCTGCATGGCATTGACCGCTTCCTTCATGCCGATCAAGCGCTCGGACAGCATCTTTTCGGAGCAGTCGTCCCTTCCACTGACGATGATGTAGGCTCCTTTTCGTGACGCTAGGGTTTCAATGATTGCCTTGGGTTTTCCGTCTTTTTCCATCTCGTTCCGGCACGCTGACTTACCCACCGAGTGCTTCTTGACTTGGAACCCCGAGTTCTCTCTGGGTACGAAGTTCGGATTGGATATCCCGACAGCGCCCTTCACGCTCACATCCAGCCCTCCATCTACGGCTTCTTGGGCTCCGCCCCATGTGACGCTTGATGGCTGAACACCCTGCTGGATTAGTTCCGCCTCGCACAGACGGGCTACAAGCTCCCGCAAGTCGCCATCATTGAGGGATGAGATATCGGTGGCTTCAAGTTCAAAGAAGATCATGTCGGGTTAGGAGCAGCAACCAAGTGTTGGACATCAAAGCAGGGTGGATTCCCACCGGAGGGTAGAACGGGGTGTGCGGGCGGTCCGGGAGACGAGTCAATCGAGGGCTGTTGTTGGGATGAGCGGCTTAATCCGATACCAGGCCCCGTAGACAGAGGATAGTGGCGGCAATTGACGGCGAGTAGAACCCATCATCCGACATGGTGGATATGTTGGACTTGCATTCGTGGCCGAATTCAGCTCACCACTCGTGAGCGCAGTTGGTTGACCGACGAGCTCAACGCTTGCTGGGCCAGCACCGCGCCACATCATCCAATACCTCCCGCGCCGTCGCCACATTCGTCGCGCACGGTGTTGTCGATGGCCATGAAAGCGTGTTGCGGCATCAGCGCGCGGACCCGGTAGCATGGGCGACGTGCCCCGTCCAGCCGGGTCGCCTCTCTCATCTCAAACGGTCCACTTTCACAGGAGGAGCACAACGTGCCGCTGGTTTGGTCTTACTCGATCGATGGTCTCGACTGGAATGAACTTTCCGCCCTTTACGCCGCTGCGCCGCTGGGAAACAAGAACCCGGCCGGGCTGAAGACCGCGTTCACGAACAGCATGTTCAGGTGTTTCGTCTACGACGACGGAAAGCTGGTCGGGGTCGGGCGGGCGCTGGCCGACGGTGTGGACTGCTCATACATCTGCGACATCGCGCTGCTGCCCAGCCATCAGGGCCTGGGCCTTGGAAAACAGATCGTTGCCAGGCTGGTGGAGTTGTCCAGAGGGCACAAGAAGATCATCCTCTACGCGGTGCCCGGCAAGGAGTCGTTCTACAAGAAGCTGGGTTTCAAGCGCATGAGTACCGCCATGGCCATCTTTGAAAACCAGGCCGGGGCGTTGGTGCAGGGGTATGTCAACGAAACCTAGAGGGGGGCTGCCATGGCCGAGAAGATGAAAACCACCGAACGCGAAGCATTGCTCCAAGTGCTCAAGACCCGCTTCGAGCGGCACATGCACCGGCATGCCGGGACGGCATGGTCAGACGTGCTTGCCAGGCTCGAACGCCATCCCGCTGCGCTGAGGGCGCTGCAAGCGATGGAGGCCACGGGGGGTGAACCGGACGTCATGGGGGATGCCAACGATTCCGGGCACTTCGTCTTTTGTGACTGCTCCCCGGAAAGCCCGGCGGGGCGCAGAAGCACCTGTTTCGACGGCGAGGCGCGGGCGGCCCGCAAGGAGAACAAGCCCGAGAGCAGCGCGGCCGAAATGGCGGCCGAGATGGGCGTTGAGCTGCTGACCGAAGAACAGTACCGGGCGCTGCAGCAGCTCGGTGAGTTTGATTTGAAGACGTCCAGCTGGCTACAGACGCCGCCCGAGGTCCGGGCGCTCGGGGGCGCCCTCTTCGGTGACCGGCGCTATGGCCGGGTGTTCGTCTATCACAACGGCGTGCAGTCGTACTACGCGGCCAGGGGCTTCCGGGGTTGGCTTCGGGTGTGAGGATTGGGCAACAAGATGAAGATGGTCCTGACGTCTGCGACGAACCCCGATGGGTACATGGCCTGTCTGAGTGGGTGGCAACAAAGCTACGCGCAGGCCTTGCGCTCTGTGGTTCGCAGCGCCGCACCCGAGCTGGAAGAGCGGCTGAAGTGGGGGCACCTCGTCTACTTCGCCCATGGCCCGGTGCTGCTGATTCGGGCGGAACCCACCCGCGTGTTGTTCGGCTTCTGGGAAGGTCAGCGCTTGCGGCATATCGAGCCCCGCCTGAGGCCCGGGGGCAAGTACCAGATGGCCACCCTGGAGCTGAAAGAGGGCACGCCGCTTCTCCAGGAAACCGCCGTTCGTCTGGCCACGGAGGCCTCTAAACTCGCCCGCCATGAGCAACCCCGTCTCGAATCTCGCTGAGCTTCTTCAAACCATGCAGCCCACGCTGAACGAGGGGGTCTATGTGTTCGCTTCCGTGTCGCCGGACACGGATACCCGCTCACTGGAGCCGTTGGCCACGTTTCGGGAAGCCGAAGGCCTCACGCTCATCGTGGAGGAACAGCGGGCCCGAAAGGCGGGGCTGCCCGTCTTGTTCCGCGCCGCGTGGATCACGCTCACGGTGCATTCCGATCTCCAGGCCGTGGGCCTCACGGCGGCGGTCGCCACCGCGTTGGCCCAGGCCCACATCAGCTGCAACGTCGTGGCCGCGGCGTTTCACGACCACCTCTTTGTGCCCGTCGAGTCGGGGGGTGAAGCGCTGGCCGCTTTGCAGCGGCTTCAGCGGCGCAGCAGCCCAGGCGCCGAGCCGCCGGTCAACTGACGCTTTTCAACTGACGCTTTGATCGAGAGCTTGCGCCGTCAAGCTACCGCCGGCTCAACGTCGCGCCAGATCGTCCAGCAGCAGTCTCGCCGTCGACACGTTCGTCGCACACGGCACGTTGTGCACGTCACAGGCGCGCACCAGCGCGTTGATGTCGGGTTCGTGGGGTTGGGCGGTCATGGGGTCGCGCAGGAAGATCACGCAATCCACCTCGCCCATCGCGAGCCGCGCGCCGATCTGCAGGTCGCCACCGAGCGGGCCGCTGAGCAGGCATTCCACGTTGAGGCCGGCTTCCGCTTGCAGGCGAGAGCCGGTGGTACCGGTGGCCATGAGGGTGTGTTGCCGCAGCAGCGGCGCGAATTCGGTGGCCAGGGCCACCATGTCGTTCTTCTTTTTGTCGTGGGCGACGAGGGCGATGTTCATGGTTTTACTGGGAGGGCGAGTCATCTCGGATTGAGTACAGGCGTTGGTTGTCGAGCGGCTTTCGCCTGCGAACGGCTTCTCGTCTTTGCCCCAAGGGAACAGGACAGATGAGCGGCTGCTCCCAACAGAAGCGCGGCGTTGCATCTTCCGACCAAGGCCATTGCCCTTTGGGATGTGGATAGATCAGTTGACTCGCTTCGTAATTGCCGGCCCCATAAAACCAGTTGCAGGACAGCATGTGCTTTTCGTAGCTTTTGCGCCTTGCAGGTTGTAGGAAAACGCCATATCCGTCCAACAGTCCCCAGTGGCGCTTGTGGGGTGGCAGCGACTCGCCCTGCTTGACACGCTCGAAATACTCCCAAATAAGATGGTGAGCCAGTCTGGGGCGTAGGCCGAACACGATCAGATCAGGCGCCCCGCATGTCTTCTGAATTCCGATGGAGTATGAAAACTGGGGCTCTTTGGTTTTGTGGTCGGTAAGCACGCTGTTGACCCGAAACCCATGGGTCTCGATTTCCTTGACCAGCGTCAGTTCAAAGTCGGTATAGGGGCGGGTAGGCGTTGCATATGTGTTCACTGCATCGCCCTTTCCATGGCCTTGGCCATGGTCTTGCCCAGTTCCACGCCCCACTGGTCGTAGGCGTTGATGCCCCAGATGGCGGCCTGGGTGAACACCTTGTGTTCGTACAGCGCGATCAGCGCGCCGAGACTGTGCGGGGTGAGCGCGTCGAGCCAGACGGTGCTGCTGGGCACGTCGCCTTTGAAGGCGCGTTGGCTCACGAAGGCCTGGGCCTGCTCGGCGCTCTGGCCTTCGGCCATGAGGGCTTGCAGGGTGTCGACCTCGCTGCGGCCCACGGCCAGGGCCTGGGCCTGGGCGCGCAGGTTGAGGTTGACCACGCGGTGGTGTTCGGCGGCTAGGGGCAGGGGCGTGTCTTCGCTCTGCACGCCGATGAATTCGACCGGCACACGGTGCGTGCCCTGGTGCAGCAGCTGGAAGTAGGCGTGTTGCCCGTCGATGCCCAGGCCGCCCCAGAGGATGGGGCCGGTGTCGGTGTCGCAGGGTTGGCCGTCTTTGCGGGTGCGTTTGCCGTTGCTTTCCATGTCCATCTGCTGCACGAAGGGCGCGAAGCGCACCAGGCGGCTGGGGTAGGTGGAGAGCAGCTGGGTGGGGCACTGCAGGAAGTTGCGGTTCCACACGCCGGCCATGGCCAGGACGACGGGCAGGTTCTGCGCCAGCGGCGCGCTGCGGAAGTGCGCGTCCATGGCCTGGCCGCCGGCCAGGAATTCGCGGAAGGCTTTCGACCCGATGGCCAGCGCCAGCGGCAGGCCGAGCGCGGACCAGATGGAGTAGCGGCCACCGACCCAGTCCCAGAAGGTGAAGGTGTGTTCGGTGGGGTAGCCGGCGGCGCCGGATTTCTGCGGCGCGGCGGTGATGGCGACGAGGTGCGGGCTCTGCGCAGTACCGGTGATGCCGGCGTCGTCAAGCCAGCGCCGCGCGGAGGCGGCGTTGGTCATGGTTTCCTGGGTGGTGAAGGTCTTGCTGGCCACGATGATGAGCGTGGTGAGCGGGTTCAGGTCGCGCAGCGTGCTGTGCAGCGCCCAGGCGTCGGGGTTGCTGACGAAGTGCACGCGCAGGCCCGCGGCTTCGGCGTGGTGGCCGCCGCTGCACCACGGGGCCAGCGCGTCGGCCGCCATGCGCGGGCCGAGGTCGGAGCCGCCGATGCCGATGTTCACCACGTCGGTGATGGCCAGGCCGGTGCTGCCTTTCACTTCACCCGAGCGTACGCGGTCGGCGAAGGCACAGACACGGTTCAGTTCGTTCTGCACCAGCTGCTGGATGGCGTCGCCCCAGGGCGCATCGTTGCCGGTGGCGCCGGGCGTGCCGCGCAGGGCTGTGTGCAGCACGGCGCGCTGTTCGCTGGTGTTGATCACGTCGCCGCGGAACATGGCGTCGCGTTGGGCTTCCACGCCGGCCTGCTGGGCCAGGTCCATCAGCGCGGCCCAGACGGCGCCGTCCAGCGCCTGGCGGCTGAAGTCGATCTGGATGCCGGTGCCGGTGGCGGCAGCCTGCATCTGTTCGCGGCCGGGCTCGGCGAGGCGATCGCGCAGGTGGGGTTGGGGCGCGGCGGCGAGGTCGGCGAGCTGTTGCCAGGCGGGGAGGGAGGTGGGTGAGGTCTGCGGGGTAGACATGGGGCGGCGGCCTTGTTTCTCTCCGTTCGCCCTGAGCCTGTCGAAGGGCTGGCGCGGTGTGTCGGTACGAGGGCTTCGACAGGCTCAGCCCGAGCGGTAGCTGGGTGGTGATTGTGCCGTCAGGCGCTGGCGGCCAAGGCGGTGGCTTCCTTGGCCAGCTGCGTGATCTTCTTCCAGTCACCGGCCTTCAGCGCGTCGGCCGGCGTGAGCCAGGAGCCGCCGGCCATGGCCACGTTGGGCAGCTTCAAAAAGTCTTTCAGGTTCTCGGGGCTCACGCCGCCGGTGGGGCAGAACATCACGTCGGGGATGGGCGCGCCCAGCGCCTTGAGCATGCCCAGGCCGCCGGCCTGCTGCGCGGGGAACAGCTTCATGAGGCTGAAGCCCTGTTCGCGGCGGTGCATCACTTCGCCGGGCGTCATCACGCCGGGGATGAAGGGCAGCCTGGCGGCCTTGACGGCTTCGACCAGCGCGTCGGTGCAGCCGGGCGAGAGCGCGAAGCTGGCGCCCGCGTCGATCACGCGCTGCACCTCGGCCACGCGGGTCACCGTGCCGGCGCCGGTGTGCATCTGCGGCACAGCCTTGGCCACGGCTTCGATGCTGGCGAGCGCGGCGTCGGAACGCAGGGTGATCTCCATCACGTCGATGCCGCCTTCGAGCAGGGCGTGGGCCAGCGGCACGGCGTGGGCCGGGTCGCTGAGCACGATGACGGGCACGACGCGGGAGGTGAAGGCGGGGCGGGAGAAGCAGGTGGTGGTCATGGCAGTCTTTCGTGCAACAGGAAAAAGAGGGGGAGCCTGTCGGGATCAGCGCGGAACCGGCTTTGCCGGGCCGCTGCTGATGCCCCTCGGGGGGTGACGCCGCAGGCGGCGCGGGGGGTCAAGTGAACAGTGGTGACGCGCCGCACTCGGGCGTGCTCGCATGCGCGCGGAACAATCCAAACAGCTCGCGGCCGGTGCCGTGGGCGTTGTGGCTCAGGTCGGGGTGGCTGATGTTGCGGGCGGCCAGGGTGGCGGCGTCCACTTCCAGCTCGAGCACGCCGCGCTCGCAGTCCAGCGTGATCCAGTCGCCGTCCATCACGCGGGCGATTGGGCCGTCGGCCAGGGCTTCGGGGCTGAGGTGGATGGCGGCGGGCACCTTGCCCGATGCGCCGCTCATGCGGCCGTCGGTCACCAGCGCCACCTTGAAGCCCTGGTCCTGCAGCACGGCCAGCGGCGGCGTGAGCTTGTGCAGCTCGGGCATGCCGTTGGCGCGCGGGCCTTGGTAGCGCACCACGGCGATCAGGTCCTTGTTGATCTTCCCGGCGTTGAACAGGGCCAGCAGGTCCTGCTGGTCGCTCACCACCACGGCCTGGGCGCGCACCACGCGGTGCTCGGGTTTCACCGCCGAGACCTTGACGACGCTGCGGCCCAGGTTGCCCTTCAGCAGGCGCAGGCCGCCGTCGGCGCTGAACGGGTCGGCCACCGGGCGCAGCACGCTGGTGTCGCCGCTCGTGGTGGGCACCGGGCGCCAGGCGAGGGCGCCGTTGTCCAGCCAGGGCTCGTTGACGTAGGCCGTGAGGCCCGCGCCCATCACGGTCATGACGTTGGCGTGCAGCAGGCCGTTGGCCAGCAGTTCGTGCATGAGGAAGCCCATGCCGCCGGCGGCGTGGAAGTGGTTCACGTCGGCGCTGCCGTTGGGGTACACACGCGCCAGCAGCGGCACCACGGCCGAGAGTTCGGCGAAGTCGTCCCAGTCGATCAGCACGCCGGCCGCGCGCGCCATGGCCACGAGGTGGATGGTGTGGTTGGTCGAGCCGCCGGTGGCGAGCAGGCCGATGATGCCGTTGACGACGGCGTTGACGCTCAGGATGTCGGCCAGGCAGATCGCGGGCTCGCCGGTGCGACCGGTGTTGACCACGGCGCGCTGCATCGCGGCCTGGGTGAGGGCATCGCGCAGCGGTGTGCCGGGGTTCACGAACGAAGCGCCGGGCAGATGCAGGCCCATGATCTCCATGAGCATCTGGTTGCTGTTGGCGGTGCCGTAGAAGGTGCAGGTGCCGGGGCTGTGGTAGGCCTGGGCCTCGCTCTCCAACAGCGCCTCGCGGCCCACCAGGCCCTGCGCGTACTGCTGGCGCACCTTGGCCTTGGCGTCGTTCGAGAGGCCCGAGGTCATGGGGCCGGCGGGCACGAAGACCGCGCTCAGGTGGCCGAACTGCGCCGCGCCCATGAACAGGCCGGGCACGATCTTGTCGCAGATGCCGAGGAAGAGCGCGGCGTCGAACACGTTGTGCGACAGCGCCACCGAGGTGGCCAGCGCGATCACGTCGCGCGAGAACAGCGAAAGCTCCATGCCGGCGGCGCCCTGCGTGACGCCGTCGCACATGGCGGGCACGCCACCGGCCACCTGCGCGGTCACGCCCAGGGCGTGCGCGTGCTGGCGCAGCTGCTCGGGGTAGTGCTCGTAGGGCTGGTGGGCCGAGAGCATGTCGTTGTAGGCGGTGACGATGCCGACGTGGGGCGCGCGCTCGGCGTGGATCTTGAGCTTGTCGTTGGCGGGCAGGGCGGCCGTGGTGTGCGCCATGTTGGCGCAGCCCATGCCGCTGCGCTGGGTGCCGGCCTTGCGCTGCGCGGCCATGCTGGCGAGGTAGGTGGCGCGGGTGCCGGCGCTGCGCTGGGCGATGCGCTCGGTCACGTGGGCGATGGTGGGGTGAATCTGTGACATCGTGGGCCTTCCTTCAGGGGTTCTGTTCAGAAATACCGCGGAGCTGGCTTTGCCAGGCCGCAGGTGTTGCGGCTTCGCGCAGCGAGCCAGCGACGGGGGTGGTCATGCCATCCAGACGCTGATGGGGGTCTGTGTCTGGTTGATCACCAGCGAGACTGGAAGTGCCGCGTCGGCCTGTTGGGCGGCGCGGCGGTAGACGGCGAGCTTGCTCTCGCCGGCGATGGACAGCACCAGCTCGCGCGCGGCGAGCAGGCTTTGCAGGGTGAGCGTGAGGCGCGCGTGGGGCGCGGTGGCGGGCGTGACCCAGGCCAGCCGCTCGGTGGATTCCAGCGCGTGGGCACAGCCCGGGGCGCCGGGAAAGAGCGAGGCGGTGTGCGCGTCTTCGCCCATGCCGAGCACGGCCAGGTCCAGCGGCCAGGGCAGGTGGGCGATGCGTTCGTTGGCGTCCTGCGCCAGTCTGTCCAGCACCTGTTCGCTGAGCACCGCGGGCAGCTCGCGGAAGAAGGGCACGAAGCGGGCCGCGGCCGCCGCACCCTGCAGCAGGTGGCGGGCCACCAGGGCGGTGTTGCTGTCGGCGTGGTCGCGCGGGACGACGCGCTCGTCCACCAGAATCACGCTGAGCTTGGCCCAGTCCAGGTCTTGCCCACGCAGGGCTTCGAAGAGGGCGATGGGCGACTTGCCGCCCGAGACGGCCAGGCTGGCCTGGCCACGCTCGGCGATGGCGCTGCGCAGGGCATTGGCGATGTGCGCGGCCAGGGCGGCGGGGGTGGCGTTGGGGTGTTCGGTCACCGCCATCAGGACTCCTCGACCCAGGAGCTTCCCTCGCGCGCCATCAAGGCGGAAGACGCCGCCGGGCCCCAGCTGCCCGCGGTGTAGGCCTTGGGTTTTTCGTTGAGCTGCTGCCAGCCGTTGATGATGGGTTCGACCCAGGTCCAGGCGGCTTCGAGTTCGTCGCGGCGCATGAAGTGCGTGAGGCGGCCTTTGATGACGTCGATCAGCAGGCGCTCGTAGGCCTCGGCGCGGCGTTCGGAGAAGGCGGTTTCGAGGTCGAGGTTCAGGCTCACCGGGCGCAGCTTCATGCCGCTGCCGGGCTCCTTGGCCATCATCTGCAGCTGGATGTGTTCTTCCGGCTGCAGGCGGATCATCAGGCGGTTGACCGACTGGCGCGGCGAGTCCTGGAAGATGGTGAAGGGCAGGTCGGCGAACTCGATCACGATCTCGGACTGGCGCGCCGCCATGCGCTTGCCGGTGCGCAGGAAGATCGGCACGTTGGCCCAGCGCCAGTTGTTGATGTGGGCCTTGAGGGCCACGAAGGTTTCGGTGCTGCTGTGGTGCGGGATGTTGGCTTCCTGCAGGTAGCCCACGGCGGCGTCGCCGTTGGCCGCGCCCGCGACGTACTGGCCGCGCACGGTGTCTTTGGCCACGTCGGCCATGGTCATGGGGCGCAGCGAGCGCAGCACCTTGAGCTTTTCGTCGCGCACGGCGTCCGGGTCGAGCGACACCGGCGGTTCCATGGCGACGATGCACAGCAGCTGCAGCAGGTGGTTCTGCACCATGTCGCGCATGGCGCCGGTGCCGTCGTAGAAGCCGGCGCGGCTGCCCACGCCCACACTCTCGGCCACGGTGATCTGCACGCTCTTGATGTAGGGGCTGCGCCAGAGCGGTTCGAAGATGGTGTTGCCAAAGCGCAGCACCATCAGGTTCTGCACCGTCTCCTTGCCCAGGTAGTGGTCGATGCGGAAGATCTGCTGTTCCTGGAAGTACTGGCCCACGTCGTCGTTGATCTGCCGCGCCGAGGCCAGGTCGTGGCCCAGCGGTTTTTCCAGCACCACGCGCGAGTTCGCGTCGATGAGGTTGGCGCCGGCCAGGTTGGCGCAGATGCCCACGAACAGGCTGGGCGCGGTGGCCAGGTAATACACGCGGTCCGAGCCGGGCTGCAGGGCGGCGCCGAGCGCGGCGTAGTCGGGCGCCTGCGTGGCGTCGAGGGCGACGTAGTCCAGCCGCTCCAGAAAACCCTGCCACGAGGCCATGTTGTAGGCCTTGGCCTCGATGAAGCCGGGCACCTTTTCCTGGATGAATTCGACGAAGGCGGCGCGGTCCCAGGGCTGGCGGCCCAGCGCGTGGATGCGCGTGGACGGGGGCAGGTTGTTGTGCAGGTGCGCCATGTACAGCGCGGGCAGCAGCTTGCGCACGGAGAGGTCGCCCACCCCGCCAAAGATCACCAGATCGAGAGGGGAAGCCGCGGCGGGGGAGGGCGTGGAGGTGCTCATGTCTCTAATTTAGTTACGTGAATGGCTTGATTTTAATGTAATCAAGTTACATGCGGGTTACCGGTTGTGATTGGGTTTTTCGCGGGTTCCGATGCGCGGGCGGCCTGGGGTTCAAAGCGCCTCGAACACCGGCGGCACGGCGGCCACGCGCGCCACCACCTCGGCCAGGCTGGGCGGCACGCAGCCGGTCTGCATCACGCACAGGCTGGCGCTGGCCACCGCCCGGCCCAGGATGTGGCGCACGTCTTCGGCGTCGAGCGCGATCTGGTCGGCCTGGCTGGCGGCCTGCACCACCGGGCGTTCGAGCAGGGCGGCCAGCAGGCCGGCGAGGAAGCAGTCACCGGCGCCCACGGTGTCGGCCACCCGCACCGGCTGCGGCTCGGCGGCCTGCCAGCCGTGGCCGTCGCGGTGCAGCAGCACGGCGCCTCGGGGCCCCAGCGTGAGGGCCAGCCAGGTGGCGGGCGTGGCCCGCAGCAGCTCGTGGGCCGCCTGCAGCGGGTCGGCCGCGGTGAAGCCCAGCGTGACCAGATCGTCGTCGCTCACCTTGACCAGGTGGGCCTGGCCGAGCGCGGCCATGACGCTGGCCTGGTAGGCCGCCATGTCCGGCACGATGGCCGGGCGCAGGTTGGCGTCCACCGCCACGAAGCGGCCCGCGGCGCGCTGGGCCTGGAGCCAGGGCAGGTATTTGGCGCTGTCGTCGGCCACCAGAGCCAGGCAGCCGGTGGCCACCAGCTTGAGCTGTGTTTCGGCCGCGCACTGGCGGCTCATGTCGGCCGCGTTGACCTGGCGGTCGGCCACGCCGTCGCGGTAGAAGCTGTAGCTGGCCTTGCCCTGTTCGTCCAGGCCCACCACCGCCAGCGAGGTGGGTTCGTGCGCGGGCGTTTCCTGCGCCAGCACCACGCCGGCCTGGTGGATGCCCTCGGCCAGCAGGCGGCCGAAACGGTCGCCAGAGAGCGGGTTGAGGTAGAGCGTGCCGACGCCCTGCAGGCCCAGCGCCCGCGAGAGGTTGTAGACCGCGCCCCCGGCGCAGGGGCGCAGCCGGCCGTCGGATTCCTCGATCAGATCGATCAGGGCCTCGCCAGCGGTGGCGACGTGTAAAGCTTGATGTTGCCTAGGGAAAACCATAACTAAATCCAGTTGATTTATTAACCTGAAGCGAAATATAGTTCAGTCACTCCGCAGCGCCCACCGTGTAAACCCCAAGGGGACGGCTGCCGGGGTTTGCGTCTCGTTCATCTGCCCATCATCCATCCCTTCGAGGAGACACCTGTGAAAAAACTCGTTCCCGCCTTCGCCTTCACCGCTCTGGCCCTGGTCGTCGGCACGGCTTGCGCCGCCGAACCCGTGATCGGCCTGATCACCAAGACCGAGTCCAACCCCTTCTTCGTGAAGATGAAGGAAGGCGCCACCGCCGAAGCCACCAAGCTCGGCGCCAAGCTGCTGTCGGCCGCGGGCAAGACCGACGGTGACAACGCCGGCCAGGTGACCGCGATGGAGAACATGATCGCCGCCGGCGCCAAGACCATCCTGATCACCCCCAGCGACGCCAAGGCCATCATCCCCGCCATCAAGAAGGCGCAGGCCCAGGGCGTGATGGTGATCGCGCTGGACAGCCCGACCGACCCGGCCACCGCCGTGGACGCGCTGTTCGCCACCGACAACTACAAGGCCGGCGTGCTGATCGGCCAGTACGCCAAGGCGGCCATGGGCGGCAAGAAGGCCGTCATCGCCACGCTCGACCTGTTCCCCGGCCACCCGGTGGGCGCCCAGCGTCACAACGGCTTCCTGAAGGGGTTTGGCCTGACCGCTCCGGACGCCAAGAGCAACAACCTCGGTGGCGCCGCCGCCGGCGTGGCCTGCATGGCCGACAGCTTCGGTGACGCCGCCAAGGGCCAGACCGGCATGGAAAACTGCCTGCAGAAGAACCCCGGCATCAACCTGGTCTACACCATCAACGAACCCGCCGCCGCCGGTGCCTACAAGGCGCTCAAGGCCGCTGGCAAGGAAAAAGACGTGGTCATCGTCTCGGTGGACGGCGGCTGCGCGGGTGTGAAAGACGTGGGCGCGGGCGTGATCGCCGCCACCAGCCAGCAGTACCCGCTGAAGATGGCCGCCATGGGCGTGGCCGCGGGTGTGGAATACGCCAAGTCCGGCAAGAAGGTCAGCGGCTACACCGACACCGGCGTGACCCTGATCGCAGGCAAGGCCGTGGCTGGCGTGGACAGCAAGGACGTCAAGACGGGTATGGACCTGTGCTGGGGTAATAAATAAGGAACTCCCCCCTGCGCCGCTTTGCGGCTTCCCCCCTCCCTGGCGCCTTCGGCTTGGAGGGGGGACGGCACCTTGGGCCGGCGGAGCCGGACCCTTGGTGCCCTTGGGTGAGGGGGCGCCTCGCTTCGCTTGGCGCTACGTGCCTTCGCTGTTCCTTTGACTGAGAGCCCGCGTCAGACGGGCACTCCGTGAGCACCGCCCCGGCCTGAACGGGGTGTTGCTGCAACCACATTTCTTCTGATCGGACGGGCCACCGCCATGAATTCCCTCAAAGCCAAACTTCCGCCCATGGGCACGCTCGGGCCTTTCATTGCCCTGGTGGTCGCCTGCGGGTTCTTCGCGACCCAGAGCGACCGTTTCCTGTCGCTGCAGAACTTCTCGCTGATCCTGCAGCAGGTCATGGTGGTGGGCACCATCGCCATCGGCCAGACCCTCATCATCCTGACCGCCGGCATCGACCTCTCGTGCGGCATGATCATGGCGCTGGGCAGCATCGTCATGACCAAGATGGGCGCCGACTTCGGCCTCTCCGCCCCGGTCGCGATCACGCTGGGCATTGGCGCCACGGCGCTGTTCGGCGTGGTCAATGGCCTGCTGGTCACCAAGGCCAAGCTGCCACCCTTCATCGTCACGCTGGGCACGCTGAACATCGCGTTTGCCATCACCCAGCTGTACTCCGGTTCGCAGACCGTCACCGAAGTGTCCGAAGGCATGACCTGGCTGGGCAACTCGTTCCGCATCGGCCAGACCAACATCCTCTACGGCGTGGTGCTGATGCTCGCGCTGTACCTGCTGACCTGGCTGTTCCTGCGCGAAACCGCGCCGGGCCGCCACATCTACGCCGTGGGCAACAGCCCCGAGGCCACGCGCCTGACCGGCATTTCCACCGACAAGGTGCTGCTGGGCGTGTACGTGCTGGCCGGCGTGTTCTACGGCATCGCCTCGCTGCTCTCCGTGGCGCGCATCGGCGCCGGCGACCCGAACGCCGGGCAGACCGAAAACCTTGACGCCATCACCGCCGTGGTGCTGGGCGGCACCAGCCTGTTCGGCGGCCGCGGCATCGTCCTCGGCACCCTGGTGGGCGCGCTGATCGTGGGCGTGTTCCGCAACGGCCTCACGCTCATGGGCGTGTCCTCGGTCTACCAGATCCTGGTCACCGGCGTGCTGGTGATTCTGGCGGTGCTCACCGATCAAATGTCCCGCAAAGGAGCTCGCTGATGTCTACCGCACCCAATGCTCAAAGCCCGCTCGTGATCCAGGCCAAGGGTCTGGTCAAGCGCTACGGCCAGGTCACCGCGCTCGACGGTGCCGACTTCGAACTGCGCGCCGGGGAGATCCTGGCCGTGATCGGCGACAACGGCGCCGGCAAGTCCTCGCTGATCAAATGCCTGGCCGGCGCGACGATTCCCGACGAAGGCGAGATCTACCTGGACGGCACCCGCGCCCACTTCAAGAGCCCGATCGACGCGCGCCGCGCCGGCATCGAAACGGTGTACCAGGACCTCGCCGTGGCCCCGGCCATGACGATCGCCGAGAACCTGTTCCTCGGCCGCGAAATCCGCCGCCCCGGCTTCCTCGGCAGCGTGCTGCAGATGATCGACAAGAAGCGGATGCTGGAAGAAAGCATCGCGCGCATGAACGACCTGAAGGTCGGCATCCGCTCCATGACGCAGGCGGTGGAAACGCTCTCGGGCGGCCAGCGTCAGTGTGTGGCCGTGGCGCGCGCCGCGGCCTTCGCGCAGCACGTGGTGATCATGGACGAGCCCACCGCCGCGCTGGGCGTGAAGGAGGGCAACATGGTGCTCGAACTGATCCGCCGCGTGCGCGACAAGGGCCTGCCGGTCATTCTGATCAGCCACAACATGCCGCACGTGTTCGAGATCGCCGACCGCATCCACATCGCCCGCCTGGGCAAACGCGCCGCGGTGGTCGACCCGAAACACATCAGCATGAGCGACACCGTGGCCGTGATGACGGGCGCCAAGTCGGTCGACGATTTGCCTGCGCAAGCGTTGGCGCACTGAAAGACCAAAATGCTCAAAGGCATTGATCCTCTGCTCAGCCCGGACCTGCTCAAGCTGCTGGCCGAGATGGGCCACGACGACGCGGTGGTGCTGGCCGACGCCAACTTCACCGCCATGAGCCTGGGTGCGGGCAAGCCGGTGCTGCGCCTGCCGGGCATCGGCATGGTGCGCACGGTGCAGGCCGTGGCCAGCGTGCTGCCGCTGGCGCAGGACGTGCCGCACCCGGTGGCCTACATGCAGGTCGGCGGGACCGAGCCCGGTTACCGCTCGGCCTTGCAGCGCGAGACGTTGGCGGTGTTGGCCGCCGAGGGCCTGCGGGACGATCAGGCCGAGGCGGTGGAGCGTTACGCGTTTTACGAGCGCGTGAAAAAGGCCTATGCCATCGTCGTCACCGGTGAGCTGGAGCCCTGGGGCAATTTCATCCTGCGCAAGGGCGTTCTCGGCAACAGCCTGCGGGTGTAGGCATGTCAAACTCGGCGGCTGTGACCGATCAAAACCCGACCGAATCCGCCGACGGGCCTGCCGCCGAACCCAGCCCGGAACCCGCCGACAACCCCCGGCTGCGCCCGCGTGGCTCCAACCAGGTGGGCATGCGCCAGTTCAACGACCGCGTGGTGCTGCAGGCCCTGCGCGTGCACGGCAGCCTGCCCAAAGCCGATCTGGCGCGGCTCACCGGCCTCACGGCCCAGACCATCGGCCTGATCACCACCCGGCTCGACGAAGACCAGTTGCTCACCCGCGAAGCGCCGGTGCGCGGGCGCGTGGGCCAGCCCTCGGTGCCGATCGGCCTGAACCCCGACGGCGCTTTTGCCGTGGGCATCAAGATCGGGCGGCGCAGCGCCGACTGGCTGCTGGTCGACTTCACCGGCCATGTGCGTGAGCGCCTGGTGCTGGACTACCCCTTTCCCGACAGCGAAACCCTGCTGCCCGCCATCGGCGAAAACCTGAACCGCCTGCTCGACGGGCTGGGCGCGCTGCGCAGCCGTGTGGTGGGCGTGGGCGTGGCCGCGCCGTTCCAGCTCGGTGGCTGGCACCGCATGCTGGGCCTGACCGAAGCGCAGTCGCAGGCCTGGAACCAGATCGACCTGGCCGCCGAGGTGCAGCGCCTCACCGAGCTGCCGGTGAGCTACGCCAAAGACACCGCCGCCGCCTGCGTGGCCGAGCTGCTGCAGGGGCGCGGGCGCGACCTGCACAGCTACCTCTACCTGTTCATGGACACCTTCGTGGGCGGCGGGCTGGTGATCAACTCGCACCTGCACCGCGGCACCCACGGCAACGCCGCCGCGGTGGCTTCCCTGCCGTTGCAGGTGGCGACGCCCCACATGAAGGAACTGCCCGCGCAACTGATCAGCCAGGCTTCACTGTGGGACCTGGAACAGCGCTTTCGCGAACACGCGCTCGACCCCATGGCCGCCTACGACGCGCGCGCCATGCAGGCGCCCTGGCTGCCTTACACCCGCGAGTGGATCGCCCGCGCCGCGCTCGCGCTGGCGCACTGCATCGTGTCGGGCACCGCCTTTCTGGACCTGGACGCGGTGGTGATGGACGGTTCCACCGCCGCACCGTTGCTGCAAGGGCTGCTGCAGCAGACCACCGAGGCGCTCAAGGCCTACAACTGGGAGGGTCTGCAGCAGATGCCGCGGCTGGAACTGGGCAGCATCGGCTCGGACGCGCGCGCGCTCGGCGGCGCGCTGCTGCCGCTGCACGCCTGCTTCGCGCCGGACCGCGATGTGTTCCTGAAGGTCTGACGGCCGCCGACCCCTTGAGCCTTTCCGGAGTGAGGCGACTCCCTCAGAGATACCGTGGAACCGGCTTTGCCGGGCCACTGGTATCGCCCCCTTGAGGGGGTAGCGCGAAGCGCTGCGGGGGTGTTTTCATTCAGCTCTCTAGGAACAGCCCGCCCCAGGGTTCGAACACCAGGGTATCGCCGTCGATGCGAGCGCCACCCAGACCGCTGCCTTCGAGCACACGGGCGTTTGACCACGCCGCGGGCAGTGCGAGCGAGGCCGGGGCGTCGCTGAAGTTGAAGGCGCAGAGCACGCGCTGCGAGGCAGCGGTGCGCACGAAGGCCAGCACCTGTTCGCCCGCGGGCAGCAGGTCCATCTCGCCCTGCCACAGTGCCGGCTGATCGCGGCGCCAATGGAGCAGCTGCGTGAAATAGCTCAGCAGCGAACCGGCGTCGCCCCGCTGGCGGTCCACCGCGAAGGGCCGGTGCTCCGGCGGCACCGGCAGCCAGCAGCGTTCACTTTCGGAGAAACCGGCGTGGGGCGCCTCGGCGGCCCAGGGCATGGGGGTTCTGCAGCCGTCGCGGCCCTTGAGCTCGGGCCACATGGTGATGCCGTAGGGGTCCTGCAGGTCTTCAAAAGCGACACTGGCTTCGGGCAGGCCCAGCTCTTCGCCCTGGTACAGGCAGACCGTGCCGCGCAGGCTCAGCTGGAACGCCGCGGCCAGGCGCAGCAGGCGCGGGTCGGGGTGCTCGCCGCCCCAGCGCGTGCTCACCCGCGCCACGTCGTGGTTGGACAGCGCCCAGCAGGGCCAGCCGTCGCCCGCCACGCGCTGGAACTGGTCGATCACGTCGTGCAGGAAGGGGGCGCTGTGCGAGGCACCGAGCAAGGTGAAGCAGTAGGCCATGTGCAGCTTGTCGCTGCCGCCGGTGTAGTCGGCCACCATGGTCAGACCGGCCTCGTCGCCGATCTCGCCGACCATGGTGGTGTCGTCGTACTGATCGACCAGGGTGCGCAGGCGGCGCAGGAAACCGAGCGCTTCGGGCTGGCTCTTGTCGTACCGGTGGTGCTGCCACGAGTAGGGGTTGGACGACGGGGCAGACGGGTCTTCCACCAGCGGCACGCCGCGCCCCGGGTTGTCGCGCAGGGCCGCGTCGTGGAAGCAGAAGTTGATGGCGTCGAGGCGGTAGCCGTCCACGCCGAGCTCCAGCCAGAACTTCACCGTGGCGAGCAGCGCGTCCTGCACCTCGGGGTTGTGGAAGTTCAGATCGGGCTGGCTGGTGAGGAAGTTGTGCAGGTAGTACTGGCGCCGGCGCGTGTCCCACTGCCAGGCGCTGCCGCCGAAGATGGAGAGCCAGTTGTTGGGCGGCGTGCCGTCGTGGCGCGCATCGGCCCAGACGAACCAGTCGGCCTTGGGGTTGTCGCGGCTGGATCGGCTCTCGACGAACCAGGGGTGCTGGTCGGAGCAGTGCGAGAGCACCTGGTCGATCATGACCTTGAGGCCCAGCGCGTGGGCGCGGGCCAGCAGGGCCTTGAAGTCGCCCAGGGTGCCGAACATCGGGTCCACGTCGCAGTAGTCGCTGACGTCGTAGCCGAAGTCCTTCATGGGGCTCTTGAAGAAGGGCGAGAGCCAGACCGCGTCGGCGCCGAGCGCGGCGATGTGGTCCAGGCGTTGGGTGATGCCGGCCAGGTCACCGATGCCGTCGCCGTTGCTGTCCTGGAAGCTGCGCGGGTAGATCTGGTAGATCACGCCGCCGCGCCACCAGGGGTTGTTTCGGGAAAGGTTCTGAGGGTTCATGGGTCGGATGAACGGGTTGTGAGGGGTTTCAGAGGTCGGGGGCCGCGCTCGCGCTGCGCTGCATGACGGTCTGCAGCCAGCGGGCGCTGTGTTTGAGGGTGCGGGTCTGCGTGGCGTAGTCCACGTGCACGATGCCGAAACGCTGGCTGTAGCCCTGTGCCCACTCGAAGTTGTCGAGCAGGCTCCAGACGTAGTAGCCGCGGATGTCGAAGCCCGCTTCGATCAGGCTGGCCAGCTCGGCCAGGTGGGCCTGCAGGTAGCGCACGCGCATCTCGTCGCGGCATTCGCCGTGGCTCACGCCGGTGTTGTCGGCGGCGCCGTTTTCCGTGATCCAGATCGGCGGCAGGGGCCACTGACGGCTGAGGTTGCGCACCACGCGGCCCAGACCCGAGGGGTAGATTTCCCAGCCGATGTCGGTCAGGGGCAGCTCGGCCCCGGTGGGCGGCACGAGGGCATAACCCCGGCGGGTTTCGCTCGCGCTGGCGGGCGCGCGCGCCACCGAGCGGGTGTAGTAGTTCAGGCCGATGAAGTCCAGCGGCTGCGCGCAGATGGCCAGGTCTTGTGGCCGGCGCTCGTGGGCACGCGTGCCGATCTGGGCCAGCATCTCGGCGGGCCACTCGCGGCCGAACAGGGGGTTGAGGAACACCTCGTTGCGTTCGAGTTCGGCCATGCGCGCGGCCGCCACGTCCTCGGCGGCGTCGCTGGCCGGGTCGCTCAGCTCGGGGTTGAGCACGATGCCCAGCGCGGTGTCCGCACGCACCGCGCGCCAGGCCTGCACCCCCAGGCCGTGGGCCAGCACGAGGTGGTGGGCCGCGACCAGCGAGGCCTCGCGGTCTTGCCCTCCGGGGGCGAACACGCCCTGATCGTGGCCGAGAAAGGCGCTGCACCAGGGTTCGTTGAGCGTGGCCACGCGCGGCAGGCGGTCGCCCAGCTCGCGCGCGATCAGGGCGGCGTAGTCGGCGAAGCGGTATGCCGTGTCGCGGTTGAGCCAGCCGCCTTCGAGGTGCGAGGGCAGGTCCCAGTGGAACAGGGTGGCGTTGGGGGTGATGCCGTGCCGGTGCAGCTCGTCGAGCAGGCGCCGGTAGAAGTCCAGGCCCGCCGGGTTGGGGCGTCCTTGCACGTCCATCACGCGCGTCCAGGCGATGGAGAAGCGGTAGTGCCGAAAGCCCAGCCGGGCCATCAGCGCGACGTCTTCGGGGTAGCGGTGGTAATGGTCGCAGGCCACGAGGCCGTCGCTGCCGTCCTTGATGCGGCCGGGTTGCGCGCAGAAGTCGTCCCAGATGCTGGGCAGCTTGCCACCCTCGTGGGCACCCCCCTCGATCTGGAAAGCGGCGGTGGCGCAGCCCCATTCAAAAGCGGCGGGAAAAGTCGGTCCGTCGGTCATCGGTGATAGGAAGAAAGGGTTGTCGGAGTGAGGTGTCTCTTTCAAGCACACGCCGAAGATCCGGCTTTGCCGGTCCAAGGGCGTGGTCCCCCTGGGGGGAAGCCGCGAAGCGGCGCAGGGGGGCGCTACTTCACCGAGCCAGAGAGCAGTCCCCGCACAAAGAAACGCTGCAGCGAGAAGAACACCAGCACCGGCACGGCGATGGAGACGAAGGCGCTGGCGGTGAGGATTTCCCAGCTCTCGCCGCGCGAACCGAGCAGGTCGTTGAGCCGGATCGTCAGCACCACCTGGTCAGGGGCCTTGCCCAGGAACACGAGGGCGATCAGGAAGTCGTTCCAGACCCAGAGGAACTGGAAGATCGCAAAGCTCGCCAGCGCGGGGATGGACAACGGCAGCACGATGCTGGTGAAGATCTGGAAGTGCGTGGCGCCGTCCATGCGCGCGCTCTCGATGATGTCGCGCGGCAGCGAGGCGATGTAGTTGCGCAGCAGGTAGATGGCCAGCGGCAGGCCGAAGGCCGAGTGCGCCAGCCAGATGCCCAGGTACGACTTGGAGGGCATGCCCAGCGTTTCACCGAGGTCGTTGTACAGCCGCAGCAGCGGGATCAGCGACATCTGCAAGGGCACCACCAGCAAGCCCACCACCACCACGAACAGCCAGCGCCGGCCGGGGAACTCCATCCAGCTGAAGGCGTAGGCGGCGAAGGCGGCGATCAGGATGGGGATGAAGGTCGCGGGAATGGTGACCTTGAAGGTGTTGAGGAAGGCATCGCCGACGCCTTCGGAGGCCACCACCTTCTGGTAGTTGGTGGTCGAGAAGGAGGGTGGTTTTTCGGCCACGAAGAAGATGCGCACGCCGCGGTCGCTCTCGTAGGCCTGGTTCAGCACCAGCCGGTAGCTGCCGTCGGCGGCCACGCTGAGCGTGCCGTCGGGCCGACCGTCTTCGTCGTCGAACACCTGGGCATCGGCCAGCTCGACCGTCTTGCCGACGCGGAACTCGCCCGGGTTGGACGACTTGAGCGAAAAGCGGCTGAGCTTGACCGATGCGCCTTCGGGGAACAGGCGCCCGGCGATGACGAAGTGGTCGCCCTCGGGCACCACGCTCTGGGCGCCGCCGGTGCGGCGCATGTCGGGCCGGGTCTGGGTGGACAGGGCGGTCCACCAGCCACTGCCCACGATCTGCTCGCGGTCGCGGAAGCTGGAGACCAGCAGACCGAAGGTCGGCAGCACCCAGGCCACCACGATCACCAGCAGCAGGGCATGGGCGGCCAGCGAGGCCAGGTTGATGCGGCGGGGTTTCATCGTTGGGCCTCCTCGGCGCGGAAGCGGCGGATGTTGAAGGCCATCACCGGGATCACGGCCAGCATGAGCACCATGGCCAGGGTGGAGCTGCGCCCGTAGTCGCCGCCGCCGCGGAACATCCAGTCGTACATCAGGTTGGCCAGCACGCTGGTGTCCCACTGGCCGCCGGTCATGGCCATGACGATGTCGAACACCTTGAGCACGGTGATGGTGATGGTGGTCCAGACCACGAGGATGGTGGACATGACCTGCGGCACCATGATTTCAAAGAAGATCTGCAGCTCGCTGGCGCCGTCGATGCGCGCGGCTTCGAGGGTGTCGTTGGGCACGCCGCGCAGCGCGGCCGAAAGGATCACCATGGCGAAGCCGGTCTGGATCCAGATCAGGATGGCCATGAGGAAGAAGTTGTTCCAGAACGGCAGCGTGACCCAGGCCTGGGGCTGAAACCCCATGCCGGTGACGATGGCGTTGAGCAGGCCGATCTGTTCGGCGTCGGGCCCGCGGAAGTCGAACACGAATTTCCAGATCACGCTGGCGCCGACGAAGCTGATCGCCATGGGCATGAACACCAGCGTCTTGGCCACATGGCCCCACCACACACGGTCGGCCAGCACGGCCACCACCAGGCCCAGCGCGGTGGACACCGCGGGCACCACCAGCAGCCACATGAAGTTGTTGCGGATGGTGATGAGGAAGTTGTCGTCCTTGAACACCCAGACGTAGTTGGCCAGGCCCACGAAGGTCTGGCCCACGGTGTCGAAGAAGCTCAGGCGGAAAGTCTCGAACAGCGGATAGACCAGGTACACGCCCAGCAGCAGCAGGGCCGGCGCCAGGAACAGCCAGGGCTGCACGTTCGAGCGGATCGCCTCGCGCCGGTTGCGCGTGGCAAAGGGCAGGGCCACGATGCGGTCCAGCAGGAAGTTGCTGCCTGCGAAATACAGCAGACAGAAACCGACGCTGACCACCACGGCCAAGAATGTCTGGAAGATTGAATCAGTCATGGTGGTCAACAGAACGGCAAACAAACAGACGGGGCGGCACGCGCGCCACTTCGCCTTCCAGGGCTCCCGTGGAACTGGCTTTGCCAGGCCACTGGGAGCGTCCCCCCTTCAGGGGGGAAGACGCGAAGCGGCGCAGGGGGGTTACTTGAGTGTTTCCCAGGACTTCTGGATGTCGTCCGCCACCGCCTGGGCCGACTTGCCACCCGAGTAGTCGACCATGCCCTTCCAGAAGCTGCCGGCACCCACGGCGCCGGGCATCAGGTCGGAACCGTCAAAGCGGAAGGTGGTCGCGCCCTGCAGGATCTCACCCTGCTTGCGCAGCGCCTTGGTCTTGTACTTGCCCAGGTCCGCGCCCTTGTGCGGGGTCAGGAAGCCGCCTTCGGCCATCCAGATCTCGTGTGCCTGCGGGTGCTGCAGGTATTCCATGAAGGCCCTGGCGCCCTTGCTGTCCTTGGTGATCGTCATGATCGTGCCGCCGCCCAGGACCGGGTTGCCCAGCTTCTTGCCGGCGTAGGACGGGAAGTAGAAGAAGTCGGCGTCTTCGGCCTTGCCGTCGGGGAAGAAGGCGGGGATGAAGCTGGCCTGGCGGTGCATGTAGCACTTGGGCGGCGTGCCGAACAGGCCTTTGGGGCTGTCCTTGAAGCTCACGGTGGCCACGGCCTTGGCGCCGCCGTCCACGTAGGCGTCGTTGCGGGCGAACCAGCCGTAGGCCTCGATCGCTTCAACCACGCGCTTGTCGTTGAACTTCATCTTGTTGCTGGTCCACTCGTCATAGACCTGCGGGCTCTGGGTGCGCAGCATCATGTCTTCCACCCAGTCGGTGGCGGGCCAGCCGGTGGCGGCGTCGCTGCCCAGGCCGATGCACCAGGGCTTGCCGCCATCGGCGGCGATCTTCTTGGTCAGCTCCTGCAGCTCCTCCATGGACTTGGGCACCTTGTAGCCCTTTTCCTTGAAGTTCTCCGGGATGTACCAGACCAGGCTCTTGACGTTCACGTTGTAGAAGAAGCCGTAGAACTCGTCCTTGCCGGCCTTGTTCTTGTAGGTGCCCAGGTCGGCCCAGGAGCTGCCGGCGGCGTAGTTGGCCTTGACCCAGTCGCGTGCCTTGTTGCCCAGCGGTGTCAAGCCACCGACGGCGGCCATGTTGGCGGCCAGGCCGGGCTGCGGGAACACGGAGATGTTGGACGGTGAACCGGCCTTGATGTCGATCACGATCTGCTGCTCGGAGCTCTGCGAGCACGAGTGCTTCACCGTGGCGCCGGTGGCCTTCTCGAAGTTGGCGATGACCTTCTTGAACATGCCTTCTTCGGCGCCGGTCCAGGGGCAGGTGATGGTGACCACCTCACCCTTCAGATCGGGCCCCTTGTAGTCGGCGGCCATGGCCGCGCCACTCAGGGAGGTCAGGGCCAGGGCGGCGGCCCCGGCGATGGTGCTTGTCTTGAACATCTTGTGTTGCTCCTCTGTCGGCATCGCGGACCATCCGCGGCGCCATGGGTTGGATATCCCCGGGATGGGGTCCGTCAAATGCGCAGCCCCGCCGCATCGAAGCGGTACAGGTGCTCCGGCTGGTAACCCAGCCTCAGGCGCTCGCCCGGCTCCACGGTAATGGAGCCGTCGATGCGCGCTGTCAGATCGCCCAGCGGACCGGCGTCCACATAGGCAAAGGTTTCGTTGCCCAACTGCTCGGCGTGGCGCAGGGTGCCCTCCAGCGGGCCCGCTGCGTCGATGCGCAGGTGCTCGGGTCGCACGCCCACGGTCTGGGCGCCGAACTGCTGCGCGTATGCGCCTTCCATGAAGTTCATCTGGGGCGAGCCGATGAAACTGGCCACGAAGCGCGTGGCGGGGCGGTGGTAGAGCTCCAGCGGCGCGCCCACCTGTTCGATGCGGCCCTTGTTGAGCACCACGATCTTGTCGGCCAGCGTCATGGCCTCGATCTGATCGTGAGTGACGTAGACCATGGTCGCGCCCAGGCGACGGTGCAGGGTGGCCAGCTCCACGCGCATCTTGGTGCGCAGGGCCGCGTCCAGGTTGGACAGCGGCTCGTCGAACAGGAACACCTTGGGATCGCGCACGATGGCGCGGCCGATCGCCACGCGCTGGCGCTGCCCGCCCGACAGGGCCTTGGGCAGCCGCTCCAGGTACTCGGTGATCTGCAGAATCTCCGAGGCCTCACGGACCCGGCGGTCGATTTCGGACTTGGGCACCTTGGCGATCTTCAGGCCAAAGGCCATGTTGTCGTAGACCGTCTTGTGCGGGTAGAGCGCGTAGCTCTGGAACACCATGGCTACGCCACGCTCGCTGGGCGGCAGATCGTTCACGGTCTGACCGGCGATGGAGAGGGTGCCCCCGGTGATGTCTTCGAGGCCCGCGATCATGCGCAGCAGCGTGGTCTTGCCGCAGCCCGAAGGGCCGACGAACACCACGAATTCGCCTGGCTCGATGTCCAGATCCACGCCGTGAATGACCTGGACCTTCCCGTAGCTTTTCTGGATGTTGCGCAAGCGCAGATTGGATTGGCTCATGGACGTGTGATGGGTCGCGGGAACCTGATGGTTGGTGGTGAATGTGGCCTCTGGAGAGAATGAATTAAAGCACCAATGCAAACGATTGCATGCTGGTAATTACCCTTAGAAGAATATTGGTGCGGTCGCTCGGGCGGTCGCATGAGGTCGGCGCAAGGTAAGGGTCAACGCCTCGCGCGCCCCGTTGCCGCATTCTTCTGGAAAACCGGGTGCAGGCCCGGTCAGACCCTGCTAAAGGCTGCTGTCGCGGACGATCAGCTCGGTGGGCAGGACGATGTTGCGGCGGGGGGCGCCGGCGATGGACTCGAACAGCAGCGCGACCAGTGCCCGGCCGGCCTGTTCGATGGGCTGGCGCACCGTGGTGAGCGTGGGGTGGACGTGCATGGACAGCAGGATGTCATCGTAACCGACCACGCGCACCTGCCCGGGGACCGGAATGCCACGCTCGCGCAAGGCACCCATGAGCGATATGGCCGTCACGTCGCTGCAGGCAAAGATCGCGTCAAAGTCCAGATGCTGGTTGAGCCAGCCTTCGATGGTTTCCCGGATGCGCGCGTCGCCAAACAGGTAGTGCTGCCGTAGGCGGGGATCGGCTTCGAGGCCGGCCTCTTGCAGGGCCCGCTCGTAGCCTTGAAAGCGCAGGCTTGCCTCCGGGTGGTTGGTGTCGCCGAAGAAGGCGATGCGGCGGCAGCCCTTCTCGATCAGGTGGCGCGTGGCGAGGTAGCCTCCCCGCAGGTTGTCGCCGCCCACCACTGGGTACAGGGCGTCTCCCAGGCTGGCGCCCCACACCGCCATGGGGATGCCCTGCTGCACCAGCTCATTGAGGTGGTCGTGCAGGGAGAGCTGGCCGATCACCACCAGGCCGTTGACCTGGCCCGACTCCACCATCGAGCGCATCTGGTCCTCGCGGTTTTCCTGCAGGCGGGTCAGCAGAAGATTCATGCCGAGGTCGTTCACCGTGTCGGTCAACGAGCCCAGGATGCCCAGCACGAAAGGGTCCGAGATCATCTGCGTGCTGTCGCTCAGCAGCACGACACCGATGGTCTGCACGTCGCCCTTGCGCAGATTGGCCGCGCCCACGTTGACGCGGTAGTGGAGCGAACGTGCCAGTTCGGTGATGCGGTTGCGCGTGGCCTCGGGAATGAGCGAGCTGCCGCTGAGTGCGCGCGAGACGGTGGAGGTGGAAACACCCGCCATGCGCGCGATGTCGATCATCTGCACGCGTCGGCGCCCTTTGTCTGGCGGTGTGAGGGCAGCGGGGGTGGTGTCGGTGGTGGGGGGCATCGGGGGAAGGGATGGAGGGGTGCGTGACATCGTTTCATTATTTCACCCCATTAGGCCGTGCATCGGTCGCGCAGCGGATACCCCGGTACCGCGTTCGTCCCAAAAAAAACGCCCGGGCTTGGAAGCGCCGGGCGAAACTGATTGCCTTGAAGAAAACGGTGCGGGCTGGGCCTGGCCCCTCGCCCGCGAAACGCGTGGATCAGAACGCGTAGTTGATGCGCACGCGGGCAGCGAACTGGTTGTCGGTGCCGGTGCCGCCCTTGGCGAAGCTGACGGCCGGGGTGATGGTGGCGCCCTTGACGCCGAACAGCGGCAGGGAATAGGCTGCGTAGAAGGTGGTGTTCTTGGCCGAGTTGGCACCCTTGTCCATGATCATGCCCACGCCGGCCGGGCCGAAGGTGGCGTTGACGCCGAAGGACTTGTCGTCTTCCATCTTGGCGAAGTTCAGGTTCAGGCTGCTGTCCTTGTCCAGCGCGTAGCCCATGGACAGGCCGACACCGTTGGTGCTGTCGCCGCCGCCGACGACCTTGACCGACTCCACGCCGGCGCGCAGGGTGATGGGGCCCGTGGTGTAGCTCACCGCGGGACGCACGCCGCGAACCGCGTCGGTGTCCTTGCTGTAGACCAGGCCCACTTCAATGCGGGCGGGGCCGGCGTTGACGCCCAGCGCGCCGTGCGCGGTGTCGCTGCCAAAACGGCCGCGCAGCTTGTTGGCGTGGTAGCCGCCGTAGCCACTGTTTTCAACCACGACGTCCTTGCCCAGAGGGAACAGGTCCATGGCTTCGAAGCGGCCCATCTTGATGTCCATGCCGGCGTTGCCGAACTTGACCCACATGTCGTCGGTGCCGGTGTCGCCGTCTTTCTTCAGCAGCAGAGAGGCGCGGGCCTGCACGAAGGCGTCGCCGTTGGTGGCTTTGGCGCCGACATTGACCTCGACCCGGCCACCCATGGACAGGTCGCTCTCACGGGCGTTGGTGGCGGGTGCGTCGACCGCGTTGGTGTAGGTGGTGTCGAGTTCCAGGTTGGCGTCGAAACCGACGTCAGCGTGGGCGGCAGCGGCGGTGGCACAGAGGGCGGCCAGGGCAGCCAGTTTGAAAACGTGAGACATGTGTTGCTCCGGGGGTTTTATGGATGAAGGCCTTTTCCTGTCGTTGGCGCATGTGAAACAAAACGCAACAGTCGGAAAAGGTGGCCGTATTCGATCATTCGGGCAAACGGTTGCATTTGGTGTAAACCCTCGAAACCCGGTACGTAACCGTAACGTAACCAACAAATTTGTCCTGCTACCACAGGTATGGAAAGCCCGAATATTGCAAAGGTTTGCATTGAGTTAGGGAGGGGTTTTCCGGTATGGAAATACCACTGCTTGGCGGCTTGTGGTAAGCGTTTTCGAGGGGGTGATGCGCCGCTGAACGAGGGGTCTTGCCGCCTCGCCGGGGCCATGGCGCGGCTGCGGGGGCGGGCGGTCTGCCGTGGTCGGGTGGGCGCGGTCGGCGCCCGGCGCTCACCCGGGCCGCGGCGTCAGCGACAGCCCGAGGCCGTCAGCCGCAGCACGCGCTGCGCCCGCGCCGCCGCGGCTTCCGAGTGCGTCACGAGGACCAGTGCCGCGCCGCTTTCCGCGGCTTGTTGCTGCAGCACGGCCATGACCTGCGTGGCGGTGCCCGGGTCCAGGTTGCCGGTGGGTTCGTCCGCCAGCAGCAGGCTGGGGCGGTGCACCAGCGCGCGGGCGATCGCCACGCGCTGCAACTGGCCGCCCGAGAGCTGGGCCGGCAGGCGCTCACCCAGGCCGCCCAGGCCCACCGCTTCGAGCATCTGCGCCACGCGTGCCGGGTCGGGGCGCTTGAGCAGCAGCAGGGGCAGGCCCACGTTTTGCGCCACGTCCAAGTGCGGCAGCACGTGAAAGGCCTGGAACACGAAGCCCAGGTGTTCGCGCCGCCAGTGGGCGCGCTGGGTTTCGCTGAGCGTGCCGAGATCGACACCGTTGTGTGTGATCGTGCCTTCGCTCCAGTCGTCCAGCGCGGCCAGGCAGTTGAGCAGGCTGGACTTGCCCACGCCCGACTCGCCCACGATGGCAATGAATTCGCCCGGCTCCACGCGCAGGTTGACGTGGCTGAACACCGGGGTGTCGCCGTAGCGTTTGTGCAGGTTCTGCACCAGCAGGCTCGCCGGGTTCGCTGGAGGACCTTCGCCCTCCGGGCTGCGGTGCGAGCTCACTGGACTACCCTCCGTGCTGCGCACTGCGGGGCTGAGCGCCTTCGGAACGGCCGGGCGCCGCTCATGCCCCATGCCCCCAGAGCAGGAACACCACCACCAGCACCACCAGCCAGACCAGATGGCCCACCGTGCAATGGCAGCGCAGGGCCGGCGGCAGGCGGTTGATCAGGCGGCGCAGCATGGTGTGATGCGGTTCAGGCTTGGGTGGGTGGCCCCAGCAGGCCCTGCACCGATTGCAACACGCGCGCCAGGGCGTCGGGCGTATCGCAGGCGATGATCTGGCGCTCGGGCATGGAGCGCAGCCAGGTGAGCTGGCGCTTGGCGAGCTGGCGGGTGGCGAAGATGCCGCGGTCGCGCAGTTCGGCGAGGCCGGCGTCGTCCAGCGCATCACCCGCCGCGTCCAGCGCGTCCCAGGCCTGGCGGTAGCCCACGCAGCGCATGGATGGCAGCCCGGTGTGCAGGTCGCCGCGCGCGCGCAGCCGCCGCACCTCGTCCAGAAAGCCGGCGGCGAGCATGGCGTCGAAGCGCTGCGCGATGCGCGCGTGCAGCCAGGCGCGGTCCAGGGGTTCGAGCGAGAGCAGGGCGTGGGGGGCCAGCGGGCTGCTGTGCGCCGTGCCACCGGTCTGCAGCGCCGACAGGGGCTGGCCGGAGATTTCGAACACCTCGAGCGCACGCTGGATGCGCTGCGAGTCGTTGGGGAACAGGCGCGCGGCCGTCACCGGGTCCACCCGCGCCAGTTCGGCGTGCAGCGCGGGCCAGCCGAGTGCGTGGGCGCGGGCTTCGATGCGCGCGCGCACCGCGGCGTCGGCGCGGGGCATGTCGTCCAGGCCCTGCGTGAGCGCCTTGAAATACAGCATGGTGCCGCCCACCAGCAGCGGCGTGCGGCCGCGCGCGGCGATGCCGTCGATCAGCCGCGTGGCATCGGCCACGAAATCGGCCGCGCTGTAGGTCTCCAGCGGGTCGCGGATGTCGATCAGGTGGTGCGGCACCTGGGCCAGCTCGGCCGGCGTGGGCTTGGCGGTGCCGATGTCCATGCCGCGGTACACCAGCGCCGAATCGACGCTGATGATCTCCACCGGCCAGCGCTGCGCGATGGCCAGCGAAGCCGCGCTCTTACCACTGGCCGTTGGGCCGGCGATGGCGATGCAACTGACCAGCGATGGTGGTCCGCTCATGGGTTGGCACGAGAGGGTTCAGTCGAATCGGGCTGCTGTTGGCCAGCTTCCAGCACACACCGTGGAACCGGCTTTGCCGGGCCACTGGTGTGGTCCCCCCCCTGGGGGGGGAAGACGCGAAGCGGCGCAGGGGGGGCTTCCTCACCATGGCGCTGGACCAGCGTCCAAGCCGTGGTGGCCACCAGCACGCTCCAGAACCACACGCCGTTGGTCAGTGGCAGCACCGTGCCCGCACCATCCCCGGTGGCGGCCAGGCTCTTGCCCAGCCAGCCACCCATGAAAAAGGCGGCCACCATCATCAGAAAACCGCTGAGCGCCGAAGCCGCGCCGGCCGCCTGCGGAAACGGGCTCACCGCACCGCTCTGGCCGCAGGGCTGGTGCACGCCGTGGCCCAACATGAACAGGTAGAACGGCAGGATGATGGCCCACAGGCTCTGCACCCCCAGCAGGCCGATCACGCCCATGAGCGTGCCACCCGTAAGCGTGAAGAACCCGGCGATCGCCACCGTGCGGCGCACGCCGAAACGCGGCAGCAGGCGGCGGCAGGCCAATGTACCCACGATGTAACTCAGCGACATGGTGAACATCAGCAGGCCGTAGACCGTCTTGCTCAGGCCCAGCACCTTGATGAAGACGAATGAGGACGCCGCCAGAAAGGTGAACAGCCCGCCGTAGGTGGTGGTGGCCAGCAGGGCAAAGGCCCAGAAGGTGGGATGGCGTGCGATCTGCCCCCAGGTGCGCAGCAGGGTGGCGGGCTCCAGCGCACGCGGGTTTTTCTGCCGCAGGGTTTCCTCGAAGCGCCACGCCAGCAGGGCCAACGTGATGGCGCCGAACACGGCCAGCGCCATCAGGGCCACGCGCCAGCCGAACTGCTCGGACAGCAGGCCGCCCAGTGGCGCGCTGCCGCAGGCGATCACGCCCAGCCCGGTCAGCCCCTTGGACATCATCCGCGCGCCTTCGACCGGGGCGTACAGGTCGCGCACGATGGCTCGCGCACACATGACCCCCGCGCCCATGGCGATGCCCTGCACGATGCGCCAGACGATGAGCTGTTCCATCGACGGCGAAAACGTGCTGCCGATCGACGCGACCACGAAAAGGCTTGTGCCCAGCAGCAGGATGGGGCGGCGCCCGAAGCGGTCCGACAGCGGGCCCCACACCAGTTGCGACAGACCGAAAGCGAGCAGCAGCGAGGTCAGCGTGAGCTGCGCCTGCGACATCGAGGCGCCAAAGCCGTCGGTCAGCGCGGGCAAGGCGGGCAGGTACAGATCGGTGGTGATGGGCTGCAGACCCAGCAGCAGCGCAAGCACCAGCACGATCAGGCCGGGCGACATGGAGGAGGGCTTGGCGGACATCCGGTCGAGGGTAGCAGAAGCGCACCGGGCCGACGGGTCGCCGGAGCGCCACCCAGGGCACCGCCGGGCTGGCTCTGCCAGACGGCCAGTGCCGCCCCTTGGGGGGTGACGCGAAGCGGCGCGGGGGGTGTTCTATTTCAGGCCGAACAGCTCGCTCAGCGCCGCCCGGTACTGCGGCTGGCCCACCGAGTTGGTGTTGTGGTGCGAGCCGCCCTCCACCAGCACGAAGGCCTTGCGACCGGTGGCCGCTTCAAACAGGCGTCGCCCCAGCACGGGCTGGATCAGCCGGTCGGCTCCGCCGTGCACCACCAGCAGCGGCGAGCCGATGATGGGCACGCGCTTGACCGCTTCAAAGCGTTGCGTGATGAGCGGCCCCACCGGCAGCCAGCCCCACTTGAAGGTGCTGACCACGTCCGGGATCGAGGTGAAACTGCCTTCGACCAGGGTGCCCGCTTCGTTTTTCACCTGGGCCGCGAGCTCGATGGCGATGGCGCCGCCCAGCGAGTGGCCGAAGATGTAACGCGGCCGGTCCGGGTGGTGATGGCCCAGCCAGTCCCAGGCGGCGCGCGCGTCTTCGTAGGCTGTGGTTTCCGAGGGTAACCCCGGCGAGCTCTTGCCGAAGCCGCGGTAGTCGATGGCGAGCACCGAAAACCCCAGCTCCTGCATGCGGCGCGCCCGGAAGGCCGAGCCGGTCACGTTGAACCGAGCCCCGTGCAGGTAGAGCAGCACCGGGGCGTCCGGCCGGGTGCTGAAGTTGTCATGCGCCAGCCACAGGCCGTGCAGCTTCACCGGCTGGCCGGTTTCCTGCGAGGGGAAATGAATCCAGACATCGTCCATGCCCTCGGCGGCTTCGGTGCCGCGCGACCAGCTGAGGTCGGAAGGCTGGAAGATCCAGGCCCGCTGCCGCTGGTCGAGCGTGGCGCAGCCGGTGAGCAGAGCGACCGTGACCAGCAGGAGGATCAGGAAACGTTTCATCGCAAGGAATGATGCGACCCACCGCGAAAAGTTCAAGGCAGAATGAACCCGGCCGGCGGAGCTCCCGCCCCGCCAGGCTCCCACCGGACGACCCGCCCATGACCGACAGCGTGTTCACCCATCCCTTCCGCCGAGAAACCCCGGTGGCCACCGTGTTCGAGGATGGACACGCCATCGCCGCGGGGCTACAACCGCCGCCCGATGGACGGCGCGCCACCCGTCTGGCCACGGTGCTGACCGTGGTCGCTGGGCTGCTGGCCTGCGGCGAGGCGCCGCCCGCGGGCTGGTCGGGCTACGTCGAAGGCGACTATGTGCATGTGTCGTCCCCGTTGGGTGGGCGGCTCGATACGCTGGCCGTGCGGGCGGGGGACCGGGTCCGGCAGGGCGACGCCTTGTTCGCGCTCGACGCGCAGGCCGAACAGGCGGCGCAGGCCGAAGCCCAGGCGCGCCTGGCCGGCACCCTGGCCCAGGCCGCCAACACCACCAAAGGCCGGCGCAGCGACGAAGTGGCGGTGACCCGTGCCCAGCTGGCGCATGCCCGGGCGCAGGCCGGGCTGGCGCAGACCGCCTGGGCGCGCCAGCGCGATCTGGTGGCCAAGGGTTTTGTGTCGCAGGCCAGTCTGGACGCGGCCAAGGCCGCGCTCGACCAGGCGAGCGCCCGGGTCGCCGAGCTGCAGGCCGCCCTGCGCGTGGCGGCCCTGCCGGCGCGCAGCGATGAAACCAATGCCGCCCAGGCCCAGGCCGAAGCCGCACGCCAGGTGCTGCGCCAGAGCGACTGGCGGCTGGCGCAGAAGCAGCAGCCCGCACCCGCCGATGCCCTGGTGGCCGAGGTTTTTTTCAGGGTCGGCGAAACCGTGGCGCCGGGGCAGCCGGTGCTGTCGCTGCTGCCGCTGGACGGTGTGAAGGCCCGGTTCTACGTGCCCGAGACCGAGGTCGGCGCGCTCGCCACCGGCCAGTGGGTGGGCCTGCGCTGCGACGGTTGTGGCGAGCCGATTCCGGCGCGCATCATCCGCATCGCCAGCGGCCCGGAATTCACGCCGCCGGTGATCTACTCCAACGCCCAGCGCGCCCGGCTGGTGTTTCTGGTGGAAGCGGCGCCTCGCCCGACCGACGCCAACCGCTTGCACCCGGGTCAGCCGCTGGACGTGACCCGGTTGGCGCAGGAGCCCCAGTGAACGCCCTCGCCATCGACGTGCGTGGCCTGACCAAGCGCTACGGCGGTCGCGCCGTGGTGGACGACGTGACTCTGCAGGTGGGGCAGGGCCGCATCTGCGGTTTCCTCGGGCCCAACGGCAGCGGCAAGACCACCACCATCCGCATGCTCTGCGGCCTGCTGCGCCCCGACGCGGGCGAGGGCCTGTGCCTGGGGCTGGACTTCCGCCGCGAGGCCGCCGCCATCAAGCGCCAGGTGGGCTACATGACGCAGAAGTTCGGCCTCTACGACGACCTCTCGATCCGCGAAAACCTGGACTTCGTGACCCGTTTGTTCGAGCTGCCCACCCGCCGCGCGGCGGTGGACCTGGCGCTGGAGCGGCTGGGCCTGCAGGGCCGCCAGCGCCAGCTTGCCGGCACGCTCTCGGGCGGCTGGAAACAGCGCCTGGCGCTGGCCGCCTGCCTGATCCACGAACCGCGCCTGCTGCTGCTCGACGAACCCACGGCCGGCGTGGATCCCAAGGCCCGACGCGACTTCTGGGACCAGATCCACCAGCTGGCCGCGCAGGGCATCACGGTGCTGGTGTCCACCCACTACATGGACGAGGCCGCGCGCTGCCACGACCTGGTCTACATCGCCTACGGCAAGGTGCTCGCGCGTGGCAGCGAGCGCGAGATCGTCGACGCGGCGGGCCTGAGCGTCTGGGCGCTCGAAGGCGCTGCCGACCCGGCCTTGAGCGAACGCTTGCGCGGATTGCCCGGGGTGCAGAACGTCGTCGCCTTTGGCACCACGTTGCACGTGGCCGGGCGCGACGCCGCGCTGCTGGCGCAGTCGCTCGGGGCCCTGCAGGCTGAGGGCGGCTTGGTGTTGCACGAAACACGCGCCAATCTGGAAGACGTGTTCATCAGCCTGATCGACCAGGCGCAGGACAACTTCGGCCACAGCCAGGCGGGGCGCACATGAAATGGTTTTCGCCCGCGCGCACCTGGGCCGTGTTCATCAAGGAGTTCCAGCAGATGCTGCGCGATCGGCTCACCTTCGCCATGGCGGTGGGTGTGCCGGTGATGCAGCTGGTGCTGTTCGGTTACGCCATCAACACCGACCCCAAGGGCCTGCCCACGGCGGTGGTGGCGGCCGACGCCGGCCCGCTGGCGCGCAGCCTGGTGGCCTCGCTGCAGAACACCGGCTATTTCAAGCTGGTGCACCAGGGCACCAGCGAAGCCGAGGCCGATGCCCTGCTGGCGGCGGGCGAGGTGCAGTTCATGGTGGTGATCCCGCCCGACTTCTCGCGCGACGTGGTGCGCGGCGAACGCCCGGCGGTGCTGGTGTCGGTGGATGCCACCGACCCCTCGGCCTCGGGCAACGCGATTGCCGCGCTCGGTGAGATGACGAACCTGGCCCTGCGCCACGATCTCACCGGCCCGCTGCAGTCGTTGCAGAAGGGCGCGGCGCCGTTTGAACTGCGAATCCACCGGCGCTACAACCCCGAAGGCCTGTCGCGCTACAACATCGTGCCCGGTCTGATCGGCACCATCCTCACCATGACCATGGTGATGCTGACCAGCCTGGCCATGACGCGCGAACGCGAGCGCGGCACGATGGAAAACCTGCTCGCCACGCCGGTGCGGCCGCTGGAGGTGATGGTGGGCAAGATCCTGCCCTACGTGGTGATCGGCTATGTGCAGCTGTGCGTGATCCTGGGCGCGGCCTGGCTGCTGTTCGAGGTGCCGATGGTGGGCAGCTTCGCGTTGCTCATGGCGATGATCGGCGTCTTCATGGTGGCGAATCTGGCGGTGGGCTTCACGTTTTCGACCATCGCGCGCAACCAGCTGCAGGCGATGCAGATGACCTTCTTTTTCTTTCTGCCCTCGATGCTGCTCTCGGGTTTCATGTTTCCGTTCCGCGGCATGCCGGTCTGGGCGCAATGGCTGGGCGAGGGCCTGCCGCTGACGCACTTCCTGCGCATCGTGCGCGGCATCATGCTCAAGGGTAACCAGGCGCCGCAGCTCTGGGCCGATCTCTGGCCCATGCTGCTGTTTCTGGCGGTGGCCGGCGCCGTGGCGCTCAAACGCTACCGCCAGACCCTGGACTGACTCAGGCCAGCGCAATGACGCGCACCACCGATTCGCGGTGGGTGCGAAAACCCATGCGCTGGTACAGGCCCAGGGCGCCGGTGTTGGCGCTCATCACGTGCAGGAACGGGGTTTCTCCGCGTGCGAGCTGGCGCGCGATCAGTTTGAGCATCAGCCGCCGCGCCAGTCCGCGGCCCTGAAAGTCCGGGTGGGTGCAGACACCACTGACCTCGCGCAGCGTTTCGGCCTGACAACGTTCCCCGGCCATGGCCATGAGCCGCTCACCGTCGAACAGGCCGAAGTATTCGCCGAGCTCGATGGTGCGCGGGCCGAACGGCCCGGGTCGGGTGAGCTCGGCCAGGGCCAGCACCTGGTCCAGGTGCTCCGGACCGATGGGCCGTGCCTCGGGGGCTTCGTCCCGCACCGGGGTTTCGCCGGCCCAGATCATTTTGTGCATGGTGGCCTCGGCCTCCACCACCCAGCCCGCGGGCGCCGGGCCCGACCAGCCGTCGCAGTAGAAATGTTCGTCGGGGCCGCAGTGCGGCGCCAGGGCATCCAGATCGGGCTGCGCCGGGTTGGCGAAGCCGACGATGGGTGAGAAGCCCGCAGCGTATCGGCGCGCGCCGCCCGAGCCGACGGCCCAGCAGGCCTGCGGGCCGGTCAGGCTGTGCCAGAAGATGTTGTCGAGCAGGTGCACCATGGTGGTCGACTCCCCTGGGTCAGCGTCCGCGCAGGAACAACGCGTCCAACTCTTTCATGCCGACCTGGCGCCAGGTCGGGCGGCCGTGGTTGCACTGGTCGGAGCGCTCGGTGACTTCCATCTGGCGCAGGAGCGCGTTCATTTCGTCGATGGTCAGGCGGCGGTTGGCGCGCACCGCGCCGTGGCAGGCCATGGTGGCCAGCAGCTGATTGCGCGCGCGTTGCACCACGGTGGAGGCGTCGTGCTGGCTCAGCTCGGCGAGCACGCTGCGCGCGAGCTCCACCGGGTCGCCCTGGGCCAGCGTGGTGGGCACGGCGCGCACCGCGAGCGTCTTTGGCGAAAACGGCACCACTTCCAGCCCCAGCATGGCCAGCACCACGCCGCTGTCTTCGGCGGTGGCCACTTCTTCGGGCGTGGCGGCGAAGGTGGCCGGGATCAGCAGTGGCTGGCTGGCCAGTTGCTCGTTGTCCATCTGCTGCTTGAGGCGTTCGTAGACGATGCGCTCGTGCGCGGCGTGCATGTCCACCACCACCAGGCCTTGCGCGTTTTCGGCCAGGATGTAGACGCCCTGCAGCTGCGCGATGGCGCGGCCCAGCGGCCAGTCGCCTTCGGGCAGGGGGCGGGCTGTCGCGAGGGCAACGCCCGCCTCGGCCCGAACGGAAGCCGTGTTGGCCAGCGTGGCATCCGGGGAGGTCGCCCATCCCTCCGTTCGGGCCGAGGCGGTCGTTGCCCCTTCGGAAGCACCGCCCCACAAAGCCCCGAGATCGCTCACCCGCTGGCCGATGGTGTCGGGCGGTGTGTAGCGCTGGAACAGCAAGGCGTTTTGCGCCGTGCCCCAGGTGGATGGCAGGCGCTCGGGCGCGCTCCAGGCCGCACCGGGCGGCATCGTCGAAGCCGCATCGGAAGGTGTCTCGCCGGGCATGAGCGTGGTTTGCGCCGCCACAGCCGCGGCCGAACGCGGCGCGGCCAGCGCGGCCTCCACCGCGTGGCGCACGGCCTGGTGCACCTCGCGGCTGTCGCGGAAGCGCACCTCGATCTTGGTTGGGTGCACGTTCACGTCCACCCGCGTCGGGTCCAGGCTCACGCAGAGAGCGTAGACCGGCTGGCGGTGGCCGTGCAGCACGTCTTCGTAGGCGCTGCGCGCGGCGTGGCCGATCACCTTGTCGCGCACGAAACGGCCGTTCACGTAGGCGTATTGCCAGTCGCTGCGCGAGCGCGCCGCGTCGGGCACGCCGGCAAAGCCCCAGACGCGAAGGCGCTGCACGCCATCGGCCAGGGCCGTTTCGCCGGGCACGGCGTCGGCCGGCCAGTTGACCGCCACCGCCTGTTGAATGAAGTCTTCGCCCAGCACGTCGGCCAGGCGCTGGCGCAACGCGTCCAGCATGCCGCCACCGGCAAGGTCGGCCGCCACGGCGCGCCACTGCGCCACCAGCTTGCCGTCGTGCCAGATCGCAAAACCCACTTCGGGCCGCGCCAGCGCGTGGCGGCGCACCGCCTCGATGCAGTGGGCGAGCTCGGTGGCGTCGGTCTTCAGGAACTTGCGCCGCGCCGGCGTGGCAAAAAAGAGCTCGCGCACCTCTACCGTGGTACCGGGGTTGCGCGCGGTGGGTTGCAGCTCGCCGCTGCGGCCGTCGAGCAGCCAGCCGTGCGGTTCGTCGCCACTGTCCACCCGCGTGAGCACCGAGACTTCGGCGATGGAGCAGATGGCGGCCAGCGCCTCGCCGCGGAAACCCATGGTGCCCACGGATTCCAGGTCGGAGAGGCTGGCGATCTTGCTGGTGGCGTGGCGCTTGAGCGCGGTGGGCAGCTCGGTGCGGTGGATGCCCCAGCCGTTGTCTTCCACGCTGATGAGCCGCACGCCGCCGGCCTGCAGGCGCACGGTGATCTGGGTGGCGCCCGCGTCCAGCGCGTTGTCCACCAGCTCGCGCACCACCGAGGCGGGGCGTTCGACCACCTCGCCGGCCGCGATCTGGCTGACCAGTTCGTCGGGCAGTTCGAGGATTGGGCGGCGGGTGGAGGGGGGGTGGGCGGCGTTCACCGGCAAATTGTAGGCCGCGGGGATAATGCGGGTTTCCCCCTGCGCCGTTGCGCGGCTTCCCCCGAGGGGGATCACACCCGTGCCCGTCCAGAGCCCGTCGAAGGGCGGTTCCACGGTGTGGGCTGGCAGGGGCCTCTCCTTTCCGGCTCCTCGCGCCGATCCGTCCACCATCGCACTCACATTTATGGAACTTGTCACGTTCTTGATCGACTTCATCCTGCACGTGGACCAGCACCTGCAGGCCTTCGTGCAAGCCTACGGCGCCTGGGTCTACGCGCTGCTGTTTCTCATCATCTTCGTGGAGACGGGGCTGGTGGTCATGCCCTTTCTGCCGGGCGACTCGCTGCTGTTCATCGTGGGCGCGCTCTGCGGCGCGGGCCTGATCGACTACCCGCTGGCCGCCGGCCTGATGCTGGCGGCGGCCATCCTGGGCGACCAGACCAACTACAGCATCGGGCGCTACTTTGGCCCGAAGGTGTTCCAGTGGGAGAACTCGCGCTTCTTCAACAAGAATGCCTTCAACCAGGCACACGCGTTCTACGAGCGCTACGGCGGCGTGACCATCATCCTGGCGCGCTTCATGCCCTTCATCCGCACCTTCGCCCCCTTCGTGGCGGGCGTGGCCGAGATGACGCGCAGCAAGTTCACCGCCTACAACGTGGTCGGCGGCTCAATCTGGGTGATCGGCCTGACCGCCGCCGGTTACTTCTTCGGCAACCTGGCCTGGGTGCAGGCCAACCTGTCCAAGATCATCTGGGCGCTGATCTTCGTGCCGGGGCTGATCGCGATCTTTGGTGGCTGGCGTGCGGCCCGGGCTGAAAAGGCAGAGGTATAGCCCACCCGAGCCGCAGGCGGCGCAGGGGTGGGTCATTCAAATCTGCCGGGTTTTCGCCAGCGGCGGATTGGCGCCGAAATATTTGACGATGCCCTTGAGCAGGGCGTCGGCCAGATCGCTCTGGTAGCGCTCGCTGCGCAGGCGCTGCTCTTCCTGCGGGTTGCTGATGAAGGCGGTCTCCACCAGCACGCTGGGGATGTTGGGCGCCTTGAGCACCGCGAACCCGGCCTGTTCCACATGGGGCTTGTGCAACTTGCCCACCCGGCCCACCTCGCCCAGCATGGCGCTGCCCAGTTTGAGGCTGTCCTTGATCTGCGCCGTGGTGCTCATGTCGAGCAGGGCACGCTGCACCGTGGCGTCCGCGGCCTTGACGTTGATGCCGCCCACCAGGTCGGCGGCGTTTTCCTTGTTGGCCATCCAGCGCGCGGCGGCGCTGCTGGCGCCTTTGGTGCTGAGCGCAAACACGCTCGCGCCCTGGGGCTGGGGCGTCATGAAGGCGTCGGCGTGGATGCTGATGAACAGGTCGGCCTGGACCCGCTGGGCCTTTTGCACCCGCACGTGCAACGGCACGAAGAAGTCGGCGTCGCGGGTGAGGTAGGCGCGCATGGGGTTGCCGTTGACGCGGGTGGCGTTGATGCGGTCGCGCAGGCGCTGGGCGACCCGCAGCACCACGTCTTTTTCGCGCGTGCCGCCAGGGCCGATGGCGCCAGGGTCTTCGCCGCCGTGGCCGGGGTCGAGCGCCACGATGATCAGGCGCTCGGTGGCGTCGGGTTTGCTGGCCGTGGCGCGTTCGGAGGGCGCGGGCTTGGGCCGCGGACCGGTGGCCGGTGGCCGGGCCGTCACGGGGGAATCGACCGCCGCGCGTTCGTGTTGCGCGATCAGCTCGCCCAGCGGATCGGCGGCGGAGCCGTCACCGTCACCGCCCGTGGGTGGGTCGGGTTCCATTCCCAGCCCCAGCAGTTGGGCGGCGCGCGCGCTGGCCTCGTCCAGCTCTTTCATGCGCTGGCTGATGAGTTCTTCCAGGGGATCGCGGGTGACCACCGGGTACAGGTCGAGCACCAGCCGGTGCCGGTAGGCCGCCACCGGTTCCAGCTGGAACACCTGGGGTTTGATGGCCTGTTTCAGATCGACCGTCAGGCGCACGAGGTTCGCACCGCTCTGCGAGACGCGAATGCCCGCGATGTTGGGGTCGTCGGACTTGAGCTTGCCGACCAGCTCGCGCAGACCCTCCACCAGGTCGATGCCTTCGATGTCGACCGACAGGCGCGGCGGGTGGCTCACCGTGGTCTGGCGGGCCTTGAGCGCGCCGTCGGACTCGATGGTCACGCGCGTGTAGTCTTCCGCGGGCCAGATGCGAACCGCGAGCACGCTGGCGCCGCGCGCGATGTGCTGCGTGCCCAGCAGCAACACCAGCGAACCGGCCTGCAGCAGCCAGCGGCGGTTGGGGTGGTCGGGCGCGGTGCTCACTGGACGACCCTCCGTGCTGCGCACTGCGGGGCTGAGCGCCTTCGGAGCGGCCGGGCGGCGCTCATGCCTGCAGCGCGGCCAGCAGATGGCGGCCCGCGGGGGTGAAGGCGGTGAACGTGACGCGGCGTGCGTCGTCCGCGTCGTCGGCGCGGGTGTCGGGGCTCATGGGTTCTGGCTCGATGTGGATGTCGGCATCAATGCTGGGCAGTGTGTCGGCCGCGCGCTCGGGCCATTCCACGAGCTTGAGGCCGGGGCTGGCGAAAAGTTCGCGAAACCCCGCGTCTTCCCACTCGCGGGGATCGCTGAAGCGGTAGAAATCGAAGTGCCAGATGTGCAGCACCTCGCCCTCGGGCATGAACGCGCAGCTGGTGCTGCTGTGCGGTTCCACCACCGCGTAGGTCGGGCTCTTGATGCGCCCGTTCACGCCCAGGGCGCGCAGCAGGTGGCGCACGAAGGTGGTCTTGCCCGCGCCCAGGTCGCCGTGCAGGGTGAGCGTGGCGTGGGCGATGGCGGGGCACTCGGCCAGGCGCAGGGCAAAGGCCCGGGTGTCGTCTTCATGGGCCCAGTGTCCGTGCCAGCGCGGGGCGCCCGCATCCGCGCCCGTTCCTACAATGGGTGCAACATGAAGTCCGGTTTTGATGCTGCTCAACTCGTCTCACAGATACAGGCCTGGGGCCGGGAGCTCGCATTTTCCCAAATTGGGGTCGCTGGTGTCGATCTTTCTGCGGCCGAGTCCGGTTTGAAGGCCTGGCTGGCCGCCGGGTTTCACGGCGACATGGGTTACATGGCCAGCCACGGCCTCAAGCGCGCACGCCCGGCCGAGCTGGTGCCGGGCACGGTGAGCGTGGTCACTGCGCGCATGGACTACCTGCCGCGCGACACGCCCGACGACTGGCCGAGCCGGGAACTGGCCCGGCTGCAGCGACCCGGCGAAGCGGTGGTGTCGGTCTACGCGCGGGGGCGGGACTACCACAAGGTGTTGCGAAACCGTCTACAGAAACTGGCCGAGCGCATCGCCCAGGCCGTGGGGCCGCTGGGCCACCGCGTGTTCACCGACTCGGCCCCGGTGCTCGAAGCCGAACTGGCCGGCCGCAGCGGCCAGGGCTGGCGTGGCAAACACACGCTGGTGCTCAGCCGCGAAGCGGGGTCCATGTTTTTCCTGGGTGAGATCTATCTGGACATTGCCCTGCCGCCGAGCGAGCCCGTGAGCCCGCACTGCGGCAGCTGCAGCGCCTGCATCGAGGTGTGTCCGACCCAGGCCATTCTCGGCCCGCACCGGCTGGACGCGCGCCGCTGCATTTCTTACCTGACGATCGAACACGCCGGCGCCATCCCCGAAGACCTGCGCCCGCTGATGGGCAACCGCATCTACGGCTGCGACGACTGCCAGTTGGTCTGTCCGTGGAACAAGTTCGCGCAGCGCAGCCCGCTGCCCGACTTCGACGAACGCGAGGGCCTGAGTGGGGCGACGCTGATCGAGCTGTTTGCCTGGACAGAAGACGAGTTCCTGTGCCGCACCGAAGGCAGCCCGATCCGGCGCATCGGGCACGAGCGCTGGTTGCGCAACATCGCGGTGGCGATGGGCAATGCGCTGCGGGCGGACCCCGATGCCAGCACCCGGCAGGCCCTGCGCGCCGCGCTGCAATCGAAGGCCGCGGACGCCAGCGCGCTGGTGCGCGAACACGTGGCCTGGGCGCTGCGCCAGGCCAGCGGCGGCGACGCCTTCTGAGGCCGCCCCCTCGCTCAGGGCTTTTCGACGTTGGCCTGCATGCGTTCGAGCTGAGCCTGCAAGGCGGCGAGTTCGGCGGCATCGAAGCCGCGCGTGAGCGCCTGTTCAAACCGCATGCGGTGTTGCTGCATCCGGCGGTGCATGGTGTGGCCCTCGGGGGTGAGCCGCAGCCGCTGGCAGCGACCATCTTGCGGGTCGGGTGCACTTTCCAGCAGGCCGCGTTCGTGCAGCGTCTTGACGATGCGGGCGATCTGGGCCTTGTCGCGCCCGGAGTGGAGCACCAGCTCGCGCTGGCTGCTGCCTTCGTGGCGCGCCAGGAAGTTCAGCGCGCGCGCTTCCATGAGTGCCAGCCCGTCGCCGTCGTCGCGCACCGCCTCGTGCATGTGGCGGTGAAAAAAGGTCACCAGACTGTGCAGGCGCTCCAGTACCTCGGACTTTGCGGGAGAGGGTTTGGCGGGGTTCATATGGTTGACAGTATCATCCAATTAATCCAGAATGGTTGTATCTATCAACCAATGAATCGACTGTACACCAGGACCTCTCGGCCTTGCGAGGCGGGTGCCATAGCCTGTTCCATACCCTCATGACCACAGACCACACCACCCATTCCCTGGCCGTTCAGCGCCTGCGCCATCCCCTGAAAGTGCGCCGTGCGCAGGTGCAGCAGGTCCGCAGGCTCAGCCCGCACCTGGTGCGCGTGCGCTTTGCCGGTGACGATCTGCGCGATTTCCACAGCGCCTCGTTCGACGACCACGTCAAGCTCATGCTGCCCGCCGATCCGGATGGCCCGCTGGTGTTGCCCGAACTCGGCCCCGACGGCCCGGTGCTGCCGCCGGACGTTGCGCGTCCGGTCATGCGCGACTACACGCCCCGCCACTTCGATCCGCTGGCGGGGGTGCTCGACATCGAATTCGCCTTGCATGGCGAAGGCCATGCCGCCTCGTGGGCCGCGCAGGCGCGGGTGGGCCAGCAGGCCGGTGTGGGGGGGCCGCGCGGTTCTTTCGTGGTGCCGTTGGGTTTCGACTGGCACCTGCTGGTGGGCGACGAAACCGCCTTGCCCGCCATCGCCCGGCGGCTGGAGGCACTGCCGGCGGGCAGTCGGGCCATCGTGATCGCCGAGACGGCCGACCCCGCCGATCGCCGCGAGCTGCAAACCTCGGCGGCCCTACAGCTGCGCTGGCTCACCGAGGGTGTCGATGGCGGACTGGCCGCGGCGGTGGGCGAGCTGCGCCTGCCCGCTGGCGAGGGCTATGCCTGGGCCGCCGGGGAAGCGACCGAGATGGCCGCAACACGCCGCGTGCTGGTGGAGCAGCATGGGCTGGCCAAGGAGCGCCTGCGCGCCGCGGCCTACTGGAAACGCGGGGCCTCGGCCCACCACGAGAACCTGTGATTCTGGAGACGACAGCGGCCCGTCCAGCTTGTTGTTCTCAGGCTGCGTGGCGTTGGCGCAGCTCGCGTTTGAGCAACTTGCCACTTGGGTTCTTCGGCAGGCTCTCGGTGAACACGACGCGCTTCGGGCATTTGAAGCTGGCCATGTGTGCGTTGCAATGCGCCACGACCTCGTCTTCGGTCAGCGCCTGACCGGCCTTGACCACGATCACCGCCGTCACCGCCTCGACCCACTTCGGATCGGGCAGGCCGATCACCGCCACCTCGCTCACCGCGGACAGGCGGTAGATCATCTCTTCCACCTCGCGGCTGGCCACGTTTTCGCCGCCGGTCTTGATCATGTCCTTCTTGCGGTCCACGACGGTGATGAAGCCTTCGCTGTCGATCATGGCGAGGTCGCCGCTGTGGAACCAGTCACCCTCGAAGCTGGCCGCCGTGCGCTCGGGGTCGTTGAAATAACCGAGCATCAGGTGGGGCGAGCGGTGCACGATCTCGCCGACCTCGCCCACGGCCACGTCCTGCATGGCGTCGTTGACGACGCGGGTCTCCACGTTGAGCACCGCCTTGCCGCAGGAGCCGGGTTTGCGCAACTGGTCGTCCGGGCCGAGCATGGTGGCCAGCGGCGCGATCTCGGTCTGACCGTAGAGGTTCCACAACCGCACGGCCGGCAGGCGTGTGGCCAGTTCCTTCAACACTTCGACCGGCATGATGGACGCGCCGTAGTAACCCTTGGCCAGGTGTTTGAGCTTGGCCGCGTCGAACAGGGGCGAGCGCAGCAGCGCGATCCATACCGTGGGCGGTGCGAAGAAGCTGGTGATCCGGTGCTGCTCCAGCAGCGCGAGCAGGTTGTCGGGCGTGGGCTTGCTGGTGATGACGTTGCTGCTGCCGATGTAGATGGCCGGGCCGAAGAACACGTCCAGCTGCGCGCAGTGGTACAGCGGCAGGGCGTGCAGGGCGCGGTCGGCCTCGGCGATCTCGGCGTTGATGACGCAGCTGACGTACTGCCACAGCACCGCGTCGTGCGTGAGCATGGCACCTTTGGGCATGGACTCGGTGCCGCTGGTGTAGACGATCTGCGCCAGGTCCTGGCTCTGCACGCCCACGGCGGGCAGCGGGTCGGTGCAGGCGGCCAGTTCGTCGAAGCGGTGCATGCCCGCGGCCGGCTCGGTGGGGTCTTCGCTGGGCAGCCAGATGAACTGTTGCACCTGCGTCTCCAGCGCCGAGGCCTCGCGCGCCAGGCCGGCCAGGCCGCTGTCGGTGGCCAGGGTGCGGGCGCCCGCGTGGCGCAGGATGAAGGCCACCTCTTCGGCCTTGAGCATGAAGTTGATGGGCACCAGCACGGCACCGCGCCGCGCCAGCGCAAAACGCAGCGCGGCAAAACCGTGCGAGTTGCGCGCCAGCACCGCGACCTTGTCGCCTTCGCCCACGCCGATGCGGTGCAGGCCGGCGGCCAGGCGGGTGACCAGGGCGTCGAATTCGGCGTAGGTCCATTGCGTGCTGCCGCAGACGACGGCGGTCTTGCCGGGCAGGCGGGCGGCGGTGCGGTGCAGGGCGTCGGCGATGGTCTGGCGGCGAACCACCGGGGCGATGGGCAAGGCAAGGGACGACATGCGGAAAACTCCTGTTACAGCGAGGCCCGCCAAGCGGGGCAAGATGCCCGATTGAAAACCAGTGAACGCTTTTTGCCATGGGCGTTTACACCACCCCCAGCGCTGCCTGTCGCACAGGTGCGGGGACTATCATCCCAGCCATGAATCCCGCCTCATCCACGCAAAACGCCTTGTACCGCTGGGGTCGGCAACTGGTCGCTTCGGTGCTGACCTGGTGGCATGTGCTGTTGCTGGGGGCGCAGATCATGGTGCTCGCGCTCCTGCCGTCGAGCTATCAGGCCGGGGCGCAGCGCCTGGCCGTGCTGCGCAATATCTACCTCGCCACCGCGCCACTGCTGACCTGGTTTCTGGTGCTCTCGGCGCTCATCAGCCTGGTGCTGATCCGCATCGTGGTGGCCACCGCCTACAGCTATGGCCTGTCGCAGTACGCGCTGGAGGTGCTGGTGCGCACCCTGGTGCTCGAACTCATTCCCCTGTACGCCGCGATGTTCGTGGCGGTGCGCTACGCCATGCCCGGCGCGCAGGCCGTGCGGCGCACCCTGTCGCGCCAGCTGCGCGAAGGCGTGGTGCGCGATCACCAGGAGTTGCTGCGCACCGAGCTGCTGCCGCGCGCCCTGGCCAGCCTGTTTTCGGTGTTGCTGCTGGCCGCGCTGAGCTGTGTGATCGCCATCGTGCTGACCTACCTGAACGTGTACGGCTTTTCCCACTGGGCGCTGCCCGCGTACGCGCGCAGTGTGGGCAGCGTGTTCTCGCCCGCCGTGACGCTGATCTTCTGCCTCAAGACCTTCTTCTTCAGCCTGGCCGTGGCCGTCGTGCCCATGGCCGGCAGCGCCGCCCGCGATCGTGACGGTGGCTACGGCTACCGCAGCGACATCACCGAGTTCGCGCGGCTGCTCTCGGTGGTCGTGCTCATCGAAGTGGCCTCGCTGGTCGGCAACTACTATTGACACCCCATGAACCCGACACCCACGCCTCCCCCCCCCGACCAGCCGCCGCCGGTGAAGAACCTGGAGCTCAAGGCGGTCATCCTGTTGTTGCTCATGCTGGCGTTGGTGGTGGGCTCGGCGCTGTATGTGATGTACGCGCGCGGCATGTTCGAGCGCACGCAGCGGCTGGTGCTGGTGTCCGACGACTCCGAGGGGGTGGTGGTCGGCATGGACATGACCTTCGCGGGCTTCGCGATCGGCCGCATCTCGCGCATCGAACTCGCCGACGATGGCAACGTGCACTTCCTTGTCGATGTGCCGAGCAAGGACGCGCGCTGGCTGCGCACCTCCAGCATCTTCACCATGGAACGCAGCCTGGTGGGCGGTACCCGCATCCGGGCCTACAGCGGCATGCTGGAAGACCCCCCGCTGGAAGACGGTGCGGTGCGCCAGGTGCTGCGCGGCGACGCGGCGGCCGAAATCCCCAAGCTCACCGCCTCCGTTCGCGAACTGCTGGACAACCTGACCGCGTTGACCCAGTCCGACGCGGCGCTGGCGCAGAGCCTGACCAACGTGCAGAGTGTGACCGAGCAGCTCAAGGGCCCGCAGGGCGCCCTGGGCGTGTTGCTGGGCAACGAGGCCGACGCCAAGAAGCTTCTGCTCGCCATCGACCGCGCCAACGCGCTGCTGGCGCGCTCCGATACCTTGGTCCAGCGGCTCGACAGCCTGGTGGCCAATGCCGACCGGCAGGTCTTTGGCCAGGGCGGCGGGCCCGGCGGGCAGGGTGGTCTGGTCAACGACGCACGCGCCACCGTGCAGCAGCTCAACGGCCTGCTCACCGATGCCCGTGGCAGCCTGACAAAGGTGGACGCCCTGCTGGTGGAGGCCCAGGGCATTGCCAGCAACACCAAAGAGGCGACGACCGATCTGGGCGCGCTGCGCAGCGAGGTGGACGCCAGTTTGCGCAAGGTGGACGCGCTGATGAACGACATCAACCGGAAATGGCCGTTTGCCCGCGAGACGGAGATCAAGCTGCCATGACGATGCACACCCCCGTTGCTTGCTCGCTGCGCGTAGCCGCATCCCCCCTCAAGGGGGCAACACCTGTGGCCCGGCGGAGCCGGTTCCACGGTGTTCCCGGGTTCGGGCACTTCGCGCCGGATGGCGCCCTTGCCGCATCTCCATGGCAACGGATCGCTCGCTGGGCCGTTGTGGTCCTGGGGCTGGCGCTGGCGGCCTGCGGCAACAACCCGCCCGCGCCCGACTGGCAGATGAATGCCAAGGGCAGCAGCGAGCGTGCTGCCAACGCCTGGCTCGGGGGCAACAACCGGGTGGAAGCGGCGGAGTTCGCGCGTGCGCGCAGCGAGCTCGCGCGCACGGGGCGGGCCGACCTGCTGGCGCGCATCGAGCTGTTGCGCTGTGCCACGCGTGTGGCGGCGCTCGAGTTCGAGCCTTGCACCGGGTTTGACGCGCTGGCCGCCGATGCCGCACCGGCCGAACAGGCCTATGCGCGTTACCTGGCGGGCGGTGCCACGGCGGCCGACGTGCGCCTGCTGCCCCCGGCCCATCAGGCGGTGGCGCAGGTGGTCAACGCGCCCGATGCTGCGCTGGCCTCAATCGAAGAACCCTTGTCGCGCCTGGTGGCCGCCGGTGTGCTGTTCAAACGGGGCGTGGCCACACCCGGCGTGATCGCCCAGGCGGTGGACACGGCCTCGGCACAGGGTTGGCGCAGGCCCTTGCTGGCCTGGCTGAAGGTGCAGCAGCAGCGCGCACAGGCCGGTGGTGCGGCGGACGAGGCGGCGCGGATTCAGCGGCGCATCGAGCTGGTGCTGGAGACCGGTGCCGCCACGGTGCCCGCGCCGGCGAAGTGACGCGGGCGCGTCCAGCGCCGCCCATGAAAAAGCCGGGCAGATGGTGACACCTGTCCGGCTTCCTGCATGTTGGTGGGGGCAGTAGGATTCGAACCTACGACCTACTGATTAAGAGTCAGCTGCTCTACCAACTGAGCTATACCCCCTGGGCGATGGTGGAGACGAGGAGGATCGAACTCCCGACCTTCGCATTGCGAACGCGACGCTCTCCCAGCTGAGCTACGTCCCCAGAAGCCGCAGATTGTAGCAGCCCTTTGCGGGGCTTCCGGCCGGAGCAAGGTGGCATGGCTCGCCATTTTTGAGGCGATGCGAACGGCGCCACCGTCGTTGGCCGGCTGGCCGGCCGAGCGATCACGCCATGCCGTTGCGGCTGGCGAGCTCCACGAACAGGGCCGAGTGGTCCAGGTCGGCCAGACCGTGGTCGGCGGCCTGGGCGAACAGCTGTTCGAACAGCGCGGTGATCGGGGCTTCAAAGCCGATCTCGCGCGCCGTGGTCATCGCGTTGCGCATGTCCTTCAGTTGCACCGAGATGGCGCCGCGTTTGGCGAAATCGCGTTCGACCATGCGCTGGCCGTGCACCTGCAGGATGCGGCTGTCGGCAAAACCACCGGTGATGGCCTGCCGGACCTTGGCCATGTCGGCGCCGCCTTTCTCACACAGCAGCAGCGCTTCGGCCACCGCGCCGATGGTGATGCCCACGATCATCTGGTTGGCGAGTTTGGCGAGCTGGCCCGAGCCGTGCGGCCCCACGTGGGTGGGGCGTCCCAGGTGCTCGAAGACGGGTCGGGCACGCTCGAAGTCCGCCGGTTTGCCGCCCGCCATGATGGCCAGCGTGGCCTGTTCGGCGCCCACCGTACCGCCGGACACCGGTGCGTCCAGATGCTGCACACCAATGGCGGCGAGCCGGGCCGCGTGGTCGCGCGCCTGGCGCGGCTGGATCGACGACATGTCCACCACCAGCGTGCCGGGGCGCAGTCCATCTGTGGTGCCCTGCCGGAACAGCACGTCTTCGACCACCTTGCCGTCTTCGAGCAGGGTGATCACCAGATCGGCCTGCGCCACGGCCTGCGCCGGTGTGTCGCAGACCTGGGCGCCAAAGGGCCGCAGGCGTTCGGCCTTGGCGGGCGAGCGGTTCCAGGCGCTCACCTGGTAACCGGCCTCGCACAGCCGGCGGGCGATGGGCCAGCCCATCATGCCGATGCCGAGCACGGCGATGTTCTGAACAGGGGAGGGGGTTGGGGTGTCTGGGGTCACGGAAGAAAAAGGGTGAACGGGGGCATCGGGCCCCCGGGAAAAATTGTAGGTGGCGCTGCCGGTGCGGCAGCGCCGTCAGGGCAAAAAAAGCGGGTTCCAGGCCAGGCCCGGAACCCGCACCAAGTGGTTCATCGAACCACGGAGTTGTCGGGTGCCACGGCGGCGCCGGTGTGGGCGTCCATCTGTGCTTCCAGATGGGTGCTGGCCTGACCGCTGTGTTGGCGCATCAGGGTTTCGGCGCGCTCGGCGTCGCCGGAGGCCACCGCCTGCGCCATGGCCTCGTGTTCGTCCCACACCGATGCGCGCAGGCTCGACGATTGCAGGGCCTCGCCCATGGCGCGGCGGATGTGGTGCCAGTGCAGCAGGGCGCTCTGTTCGATCAACGGGTTTTGCGAGGCCTGGTACAGCGCGCGGTGAAAGGCCAGGTCGGCGTCGATCATGGCCTTGATGTCGCCGGAGCGCACCGCGTCGCGCCCCTGCGCAAGCAGGGCGGGGTCGATGCGGGTGCGCCGGGCCGCCGCCAGCCGGACCGCCAGCGCATCCAGCGCGCCGCGCACTTCGTAGACATGGGCGATCCACTGCGCATCCAGCGGGGCCACCTGCAGACCACGGCTGCGGCCGCCCGGCCCGCTGGCGACCGGCGCGTCCTGCACAAAACCGTCTTTTTTCAGCAGGCGCAGGGCCTGCATGACCGGCTGGCGCGACACCGCCAATTGCTCGGCCAGTTCTTCCTGGGTGATGCGCTGCCCAGGCGCGAGCGAGCCTTCGCTGATGGCGTCGAGCAGCGCGCGGTACACCTGATCGGCCAGATCCGGGGTGGTTTCAAGCTGGAGCAGCTGGGCTGTCATGGGATGGTATTTTTGATGAATTCTGTACTCTGTATTCAGAATACCATAAACGGGCGACCCTGTCACAACACACCCCTGCATGACACAATCCGCCAACATGAAAGCACCCGCCCAACCCGATCCCGCCTGGCTCGACAGCCAGTACAACAACCGGGCGCTGGTGCCCGAACACGCCCGGCATTTCGAGCGCTGGGCCAGCGAATCGCAGGCGGCGCGCCAGCAGCTCGACGGCATGCTGGATGTGGCCTACGGCCACGGCGCTGGCGAGACGCTCGACCTGTTTCCCGCGCCGCGCCCGCACAACGCGCCACCCGCGCCGGTGCTGGTGTTCATCCACGGGGGGTACTGGCGCAGCCTGGACAAGGCCGACCACTCGTTTCTCGCCCCGGCTTTCGTGAAGCAAGGCGCCTGCGTGGTGGTGCCGAACTACGCGCTGTGCCCGGCGGTGGGCATACCCGACATCGCGCTGCAGATGGTCGGCCTGCTGGCCTGGGTGTACCGCAACATCGCCGTGCATGGCGGTGACCCGCACCGCATCACGGTGGCGGGCCATTCGGCCGGCGGGCAACTGGCGGCCCTGCTGCTGGCTTGCCGCTGGCGGGATGTGGGGGCCGACCTGCCCGACGCGCTGGTGAAAAACGCGCTGTCCATTTCGGGGCTGTACGACCTGGAGCCGCTGCGCCACACCCCGTTCCTGCGCGACTCGCTGCGGCTGACCCCGGCGCAGGTGAAAAAAGTCAGTCCGGCGCTGCTGCCGGCACCCCCCGTGCGCGAAGGCCGGGGCCTGCTGTACACCGTGACCGGCGGCGACGAAAGCAGCGAGTTCCTGCGCCACAACCGGATGATCCAGGAGGCCTGGGGCAACGACGTGGTGCCGGTGTGCGAAACCCTGCCGGGGCTGAACCACTTCAGCGTGCTCGAAGCGCTGGTACAGCCCGGGCACCGGCTGAACCAACTGGCGCTGGAGCTGCTGTGCGCTACATGATATTGGCGTTGTCTCCGCCCAGGATCACGTAGTTCACCTTGCGGATGTCCATCAGCTTGGTGCCACCCGAATAGCTGATCGAGCTCTGCACGTCCTGTTCCATCTCAATCAGCGTGTCGGCCAGCTTGCCCTTGATCGGCTCCAGGATGCGCTTGCCTTCGACGTGCCGGTACTCGCCCTTGTTGAAGTCGCTGGCCGAGCCGTAGTACTCCTTGTAGAGCTCGCCGTCGACCTCGACCGTTTTTCCGGGCGACTCTTCGTGCCCGGCGAACAGCGAGCCGATCATGACCATGGAGGCCCCGAAGCGCACGCTCTTGGCGATGTCGCCGTGGCTGCGGATGCCGCCGTCGGCGATGATGGGTTTGGTGGCCACGCGAGAGCACCACTTGAGCGCGCTGAGCTGCCAGCCGCCGGTGCCAAAACCGGTCTTGAGCTTGGTGATGCAGACCTTGCCCGGGCCCACGCCCACCTTGGTGGCGTCCGCGCCCCAGTTTTCCAGGTCGATCACCGCCTCGGGCGTGGCCACGTTGCCGGCGATCACGAAGCTGGCGGGCAGCTTGTCCTTGATGTGGCGGATCATGTCACGCACGCTGTCGGCGTGGCCGTGCGCGATGTCGATGGTGATGTACTCCGGCACCAGCCCCTCGGCGGCCAGCGTGTCCACGGTCGCGCGGTCGGCGGCCTTCACACCCAGCGAGATCGAGGCGTAGACGCCCGCGGTGCGCATGTCGCGCACGAACCGCACGTTGTCCAGATCGAAGCGGTGCATCACGTAGAAGTAGCCGTTCTGCGCCATCCAGAGGCTGATGCTCTCGTCCACCACCGTCTTCATGTTGGCCGGCACCACCGGCAGGCGGAACCGGAGCCCGCCCAGCTCCACGCCGGCGTCGCACTCCGAACGGCTGTCCACGCGGCACTTGCGCGGCAGCAGCAGGATGTTGTCGTAGTCGAATATCTCCATAAAACCAGGCTCCAGAAAACTGTTGTGGATGAACAGGGAGAGCGCTTGGCTTGGGTCCGGCTTTCGGTTCGGCGGGAAGCCATCCGGCCAAAAAGAAACCGGGCGCAAGAATCTTGGGCCCGGTGATTGATTCTAGGCGTTCCCGTGCGGGTCGAACAGGGTGCCGGCCGGGCCGGGGGCTTATAGAGGTCATACGGCCGGACGTATGGACCCGGCGCGGCGCCGTGGCTTCCTACAATCGAACCATGCTGTTTGAAGAACCCGTTGCCTCCTCCCCGCTGCTCACGGGCCTCAATGCCGAACAGGGTGCGGCCGTCACCTTGCCGGCCGAGCATGCGCTCATCCTCGCCGGCGCCGGCTCGGGCAAGACGCGCGTGCTCACCACGCGCATCGCCTGGCTGCTGCAGACCGGCCAGGTGACGCCCGGCGGTGTGCTGGCCGTGACCTTCACCAACAAGGCCGCCAAGGAGATGATGACGCGGCTCTCCAGCATGCTGCCCATCAACGTGCGCGGCATGTGGATCGGCACTTTCCACGGCCTGTGCAACCGCTTCCTGCGCGCGCACCACAAGCTGGCGAACCTGCCGCAGACCTTCCAGATCCTCGACACGCAAGACCAGCTCTCGGCCATCAAGCGGCTGTGCAAGCAGTTCAACGTGGACGACGAGCGTTATCCACCGAAACAGCTGCAGTACTTCATCAGCGGCTGCAAGGAAGACGGCCAGCGGCCGATGGACGTGGTCGCGCGCGACGAAGAGACGCGCAAGAAGGTGGGGCTGTACGCGCTGTACGAAGAGCAGTGCCAGCGCGAAGGCGTGGTGGATTTTGGCGAGCTGATGCTGCGCAGCTACGAAGTGCTGCGCGACAACGACCCGGTGCGCGAACACTACCAGCGCCGTTTCCGCCACATCCTGATCGACGAGTTCCAGGACACCAACCGCCTGCAGTACGCCTGGATCAAGATGTTCAGCACGCCACCGCTCGAAGGCCTCACGCCTTCGGGCAACGCGGTGTTCGCGGTCGGCGACGACGACCAGAGCATCTACGCCTTCCGTGGCGCGCGCGTGGGCAACATGGCCGACTTCGTGCGTGAGTTCCGGGTGCAGCACCAGATCAAGCTGGAGCAGAACTACCGCAGCGTCAGCAACATCCTGGACTCAGCCAACCAGCTCATCAGCCACAACAGCAACCGCCTGGGCAAGAACCTGCGCACCGACGCGGGCGCGGGCGAGCCGGTGCGCGTGTTCGAGGCCACCAGCGATTTCGCCGAGGCGCAGTGGATCGTGGACGAGATGAAGCAGCTCGCGCGCGAGGACGTGCCCAAGAGCGAAATGGCCGTGCTCTACCGCAGCAACGCGCAGAGCCGCGTGGTGGAAACCGCGCTGTTCAACGCCGGCATGCCCTACCGCGTGTACGGCGGGCTGCGCTTCTTCGAGCGCGCCGAAATCAAGCACGCGCTGGCCTACCTGCGCCTGCTGGAAAACGCGAACGACGACACCAGCTTCCTGCGCGTGGTGAACTTCCCGCCGCGCGGCATCGGGGCGCGCAGCATCGAGCAGCTGCAAGACGTGGCGCGCACCAGCGGCTGTTCTCTGCACGACGCGGTGAGCGCCGTGACGGGCCGGGCCGGCGCGGCCATCGGCGGCTTCGTGGCCAAGCTCGATGTGCTGCGCGAGCGCTCGGTGGGCATGACGCTGTCCGAGATCATCGAGCTGGTGCTGGACCACAGCGGCCTGGTGGAGCACTACCGCGCCGAGCGCGAAGGGCAGGACCGGGTGGAAAACCTGGAGGAACTGGTGAGCGCCGCCAAGAGCTTTGTCGGCATCGAGGGCTTTGGCCGCGACGCGGTGGCGCGCACGGTGGATGCGCAGGGGCGGCCACTGACGCAGAGCCCGGTGAGCCAGGGGCTGGAGCCGGGGGAGCCCTCACCCCAACCCTCTCCCGCTAGCGGGAGAGGGAGTGAATCGCCCCCTCTCCCGCTGGCGGGAGAGGGAGGAGGTGAGGGTCTTCCCGCCCCCGACGCCGACACCGGCGAAACCATGAGCCCGCTCGCGGCCTTCCTCACACACGCCGCGCTCGAATCCGGCGACAACCAGGCCCAGGCCGGGCAGGACGCGGTGCAGCTCATGACGGTGCACGCGGCCAAGGGCCTGGAGTTCGACTGTGTGTTCATCACCGGCATGGAAGAGGGGCTGTTCCCGCACGAGAACTCCATGAGCGACCGCGACGGGCTGGAAGAAGAACGTCGCCTGATGTACGTGGCGATCACGCGCGCGCGCAAGCGCCTGTACCTCAGCCATTCGCAGACGCGCATGTTGCACGGCCAGACGCGTTACAACCTCAAGAGCCGCTTCTTTGAAGAGCTTCCCGAGAGCTGCCTGAAGTGGCTCACGCCGCAGCAGCCGGCCTGGAGCGGTGCTGGCGCGGGATCGGGCGGTGGTGGTTGGCAGGGCGGTCGCGGTGGTTACGGCACGCGCGGTGCCGGCGCACCCGTGCTGCAGCCCGCGTGGTCACCCGGCTGGGCCTCGGGCAGCGACCCCAAAGGCCTGGGGGGCAAGAGCAACCCCGAGCCCGACCGCGGCACCGACATCAGGGCCGGCATGAAGGTGTTCCACAACAAGTTTGGCGAAGGCAAGGTGCTGGCGCTGGAAGGCGCGGGCGCCGAAGCGCGGGCCCAGGTGAATTTCTCGCGGCACGGCGTGAAGTGGCTGGCGCTGTCGGTGGCCAAGCTCACGCCGGTGGACGACTGAGCTTCGCGCACAAAAAAAGCCGCGACGGGCCAAGCCGTCGCGGCTGTAAAAAATCACGCGGTCTCTGATTGACGGGTGTCTCCGCGCAACCGGGGAGCATCCACGGCGTGCGCGAGGCACGCCGTTTCGGTCACATCAGAAGTCGTGGCGCACGCCCACGGCGAAGAGTCGCGTGTCGGCGGTCTTCACGCCAGCGCCGTTTTCCACCTCATGGGTGCGGTAGCCGGCGTACAGCTTCGAGCGCTTGGACAGCGTGTAGGTGGCACCCAGGCCAAAGCCCGAGGCCTTGGACGAGGTGAAGCCGCCAACCTTGGTCTTGCTGGTGGCGAAACCGGCCGACAGGTTGATGGCGCCAACGGGCACGTCCACACCCACGCTCAGCTCATCGTCGTCGCCCGTGGCGTCGGTGCCGCTGCGGGTGTTGTAGCCGGCGGACAGCTTGGCCACGCCCAGGTCGTAGGCGGCGGCCAGTTGCAGGTACTTGTCCGACTTGCCTTTTTCGTTCTGGTGACCCAGGGCGAAGTTCATCGGGCCATTCTTGTAACCGACCAGGACGGCGGTCATGGTGTCGTCTGCGCCAGCGTTCTGTTCGAAGGCGTAGGACAGGCCACCGTAGACGCCACCCATGCTGGGCATGTCGTAGCGCATCTGGTTGTTGAAGCGGCTCGAGTAGTCACCACCCGACTTGAACACGCCGTTGCCCGACGGCGTGAACGCCGAGTCGAACACCGAGTTGCTGTTGGACAGGGCGCGTGCATCGTCGTACACGCTGTAGGTGCGACCCAGGGTCAGCTTGCCGAAGCCACCCATCAGACCCATGCTGGACTCGCCCTTGAAGGACGGGCTTTGCAGGGCGCCGGTTTCGGCGTCGATGCGCTGTTCGAGCTTGAAGTGGGCCTTCAGGCCGCCACCGAGGTCTTCGACGCCGCGAAAGCCCAGGCGGGGCGTGGTCAAGCCACCGCTGCCGCCGTTGAACATCTTGGTCTCGCTACCGGCGCCCAGTTCCTTGATGTTGCCGACCGACAGGTCCACGCGACCGTAGACGGTGACGGACGACTGCGCCATGGCGGCGCCCGAAGCGGCCAGCACGGCCAGAGCGATGAGGCTCTTTTTCATGAAAATATCCTTTAAGGGGTGAGAATGAGAATAGCCACCAATATTATTGCCGCATGCTTGTGTCTTGATACAGAAATTTCCTTTCTTTGCACATTCGCATGTGCATCTATTTCACCAAACGACCACAAAAGCTCTGTGACACCCGCCGGATTTGTTTTCGTTGTTGCAATGCGGCAACAAGCATGTTTCAGGGCTTGCCGGCGTTGACCCAGCGCGTCCAGCCCGCGCCGTCGTTGTCGTTGACGACCCACAGATCGCCGTTGAAAACCACCATGCCTTCGGCCTTTTCCTGCAGGTAGCTGAAGTCCTTGCGCAGGTCGCGCACCAGGGTCTTGGTGAGGGTGGCGCCTTCGGTCACGTCGGCGGCTTTCACGCTGTAGATGCGTTTGACCTCGGCGTGGATGGCCTGGCCTTCGCCACCGCCCTTGTCGCGTTCGAGCAGCAGCAGGCGGCCGTCTTCCGTGAGCTGGATTTCGGACAGGCCCGTCCAGTATTTCTTCGCGTTCTTGCTGTGCTGCTCCAGCGGGTAGAGCGCCGTGGTCCAAGTGTTGGTGGGCAGGTGCAGCTTGACGATGGCGGCCTGGGGTTTGGTGAGGTCGAAGCCGCGTTGCACGGCCATGTAGAGCGTCTGGCCGTCGGCGCTGGCGGTCACGCCCTCGTAGCCGGTGCTGGTCTTGGGGCTGGCGAACTTGGCCTGCACGCTGGCGGGCAGCTTCATGCGTTGCTGCACCACGCCGGCCATGTTCACCTTGATGAGCTCGTTGTCGGCGACGGTCTTGCCCTCCGAGGCGATCCAGAAGCCGTCGGCCACCTTGGCGATGCCTTCGGGGTCGACCTTCAGTGCGTTGCCGTCGGCCTCGGTGAGCAGGGTCACCTGGTCCAGGGTCAAACGCCCCTGCGCCGCATCCGTCGGGTCGATGCGGAAAATGCGCGACTGGCCGAAGGCGTTGTCGGGCACGGCGTAGAGGTGTGTGCCGTCGGTGCTCAGGCCCGAGAGCGCGCCCCAGGGCATGCCCGCGTCCCGGGCTTCCAGTTGGGGTTCGCTGGCCTGGCTGTTGAAGCGGTAGATGTTGAGCGAGCCGTCCCCTTCGTTGGCCGTCACGAACAGCTGCTGGCCGTCGCGGCGCTGCGTCACCGTGGTCAGGCCCTCGGGCGACATGCCGGTGGGCAGCAGTTGCACGAACTGCGGCTGCTTGAGATCGTCCACGCGGTAGACCTCGACAAAGGCGCCGCGCTCCGAACCCACCAGCAGGTAGGGCTTGCTGCCGAATCGGCCGGCCGCCACAGCTTCCACTTCCACGCCCTTGGACGCCGAGCGCCCATCGGGGTAGTGGCCGCGCACGAGGGCATGCAGCTCGGTGCGTTCACCGGTTTCGTAGACCACCTCGCCGCGGGTGTTCATGAGCGTGAAGCCGCGTGCGCCAGGCAGCACGCCGTTCTTGTCTTTCTTGCCGTCGCCTTCGTTGGCCGTGGCGAACACACCCGGCGCCACCCAGGTCACCGCGTCGGCCTCACGGCGCGCGGTGAAGCTGTCCTTGAAGGCGACTTCCTTGTCCTTCTTCAGGTCGGCGTTGCCGTTGCGGGTCACGGTGCCGGTGGAGAACATGCGCTCCAGGCGCGCACGTGTCGGATGGCTCAGATCGATGAGGGCAACCGCGTTGTTCTCCTGCAAGGACACCACCGCTTGTTGGGTGCGCGCGTCGATGGACACGAACTCGGGCTGCGGGTCGTTCGGGTAGACAGCGCCGGTCGTGGCCTGCAGCGCCTGCACGAGTTCGATCGACTGCACGCCGCTGCTCTCTCCGCCATACAGGTCCTGCAGACCGACCACGTCGATGCGGCCGGGGCGCTGACCGTCCAGCGTGGCGTCGCCCTCGGCATCGGTTTCTTCGTCTTCGATCGCCACCACGGCGCGCAGCGTGCGGCCCTGGCCGGTGAGCGCCAGCGAATCGGGGCCGATGCCCACGGCGATGTCCTTCACGTGTTTCACGGCGGCGGGCTGGCGGATGTCGTACACGCGCACCAGGCCGCGCCGGGCGTTGGCCACGTCGTCACCCAGGCGCACCGCGACCACGGCGAAGCGGCCGTCGGGCGAGATCGCCACCGAGGTCGGTTCACCCACGCCCATCAGCCGCACGTTCACGCGCGGCAACAGCACCGGCTGTTCGGGTTTCGTGATGTCGATCAGGCCGAGCACGCCCGCATCGGCGCTGGTGTAGACCAGGGTCATGCCGTCGGGCGTGGCGGCCACGATCTCGGCCACGCCGTCCACCGGCAGGTGGTGGACCATGGCAAAGCGACCGGCCGACGGAGCCGCCGGCGCTGCCTGGGCCAATGAGGTGAAGGCGAAGGAAGCGGCCAGCGCCGCGGTCAGGGTGTAGAGGCGAAGGGTGTTCATGGAAAGTGGTGAGCGAGGAAAGAACCTCGTCAGCCTAGGTTTTACATGTGTCATGGCCGTGACCCGAAGACGTCACAAGCCATGGCGATAAAGTGGTTGACTTGGAGTGCACTCCAACTTCTAGGATCACCCCATGGAATCCCCTCTGAGCATTGACGAAGCAGCCAAGCGAACGGGCCTGACGGCCCACACCCTGCGGTATTACGAGCGTATCGGCTTGATTGCGCCTGTCGCCCGTGCCGCCGGTGGGCAACGACGCTACGCGGCTACGGATATGGCCTGGATCGAATTCCTGCTGCGGTTGCGGACGACGAAGATGCCCATCGGCAAGATGCAGGCGTTCGCAAAACTACGTGGCGTTGGGGACTCGACGGTGCCGGATCGCCGCCGGATGCTGGAAGCACACTTGACCGATGTTCTTTCAGGCATCGAGGCGATGCGTCAATCTGCGCAAGCTTTGCAAGCAAAGATCGAGCACTACCGCTCGTTCGAGAAGTCCCTGGCGTCGGGTTCACTCTCTGATGAAGGACGTGTTGACGATGTTGATGAACACCCAAAACCGCTACGAACGCGGACTCGAAAAGCTGCGGGAAATCGACGGTGAGGCCGGTGACCGTGTGCTGGAAAGCCTCGACGGCATCGCTCCCGACTTTGCCCGCTACCTGATCGAATTTCCTTTTGGAGACATCTACTCCCGACCGGGCCTCGACCTGAAGAGCCGGGAAATTGCGGTCGTCGCTGCGCTGACCGCATTGGGGAATGCGACCCCGCAGCTCAAAGTGCATATCCAAGGTGCGCTCAACGTGGGGGTGACCCGCACGGAAGTTGTCGAAACCATCATGCAGATGGCGGTCTATGCAGGGTTCCCGGCGGCCTTGAACGGACTCGCGGCCGCCAAGGAGGTGTTTTCCGCAGGGGCTTAGGCGGCCTGGGGTATCGCTTCCGGGGTCTGTGCCTTTTGTTGGCTGACCTGCATCGACAGGTCCAGCAGGACGGCCTTGCTGGTGTAGTAACGGTCCAGGCGCCACTCGGCCATGATCTCCATGGCGAGATGGAATTCGTCGTAGTCCAGCCGGTACAGGTCCGACAGCTGGAACGGCACTTCCGACTCCAGCGCCAGCACCAGCCGGGACAGGATCTCCGCCTTCGGCTTGCCGGCGTGGTTCTCGATCAGCTTGCGGGCTTTTTTCAGGGCAATCATGGGACCTCGCTCTCTCTCAACGGTTTGTGAAACGAATGTGTGCATGACGCAAAGCCTCGCGCCAGCCACCATGCAAAGAGCATAGCGGCCGGGGTCCGGGATTTCATGACGAAACGATGACCTGTTCATGACACTGCTGCGCATTTCCCGTCCACCGCCGGACCTGATCGGCCACCCAGCCAGGGTCGTCCAGTGGCAGGTCGTGCCCTGCGGTCGGGTGCATCGCCAGCGGGCAATGCCAGGCGTTGGCCAGCGCCTGCGAGCAGCGGCTGTCCACCAGGCGGTCGTGCTGGCTGGCCAGCAGCAGCACTTGCGGGATGGGGGCCACCGCGGGCGCGGTGAAGCGCGCGGCCGCCACCAGCTGGCGCAGGGCATTGGCCGCGGACACCGGGCGCTGCGCGCGCGCGGCCGCCCAGTCCCGGATCACTGGGTCATGGGCTTGCACGTGGTTGCTGGTCATGCGCAGGATCGCCTGTTCGGCGTCTTGGGGTGAACCGGGGGCGAGCGCCAGGCGCAGCAGGGTGGTGTGGTTGTGGGACCGCAGGCGCTGGTAGAACGGGCTGAAGGGGCGCACGCTGGTGTTGATCAACACGCAGGCGGCCACCTCGGCCGGCGCCACGCGTGCCCATTCGATCGCCACCATGGCGCCCAGCGACATGGCCAGCAGGTGGACCGGTGTGGCGATGCCTTGGCGGGCGACTTCCGCGCGGCACGCGGCCACCATGCCCGCGACCGAGGCCGGACTGGCTTCGCGGTGGCGCTGGCCGTTGCCGGGCAGGTCCGGGGTGAGGATGCGGGCCGCGGGCATGGCCCGCTGGAACACGGCCGGGAAACCGCCCCAATGCGCCGCTTCGCGCGTGAGGCCGCGCAGGAAGATCCAGGTGGTCATGGGGTGTGCCGTGCGCCGTACCAATGCGCCAGGGCTTCGGCGTGGCGTTGATCGCGGGTGTCCGCGCCCGGGGTCCAGTGCGCATGGCTGCAGGCCGCCCGCGTGAGGAAGTCCAGCAGCGAGAGGTGGCGGCGCAGCACGCGCTGCTGGCGGTGGTCGATCAGGGGGTTGAAGATGCCCTTGCGCGAAAACAGCTGGCGCGGGTTCTTCTTGATCCACAACCACGAGCCCATTTCCAGCGTGAGCGGCAGAAAGGTGTGTTCCGGGTGCTCGGCGCGGGCCTGCAGGTAGAGGTGGTCCCAGAGGTCGCCGTGGGCCAGGTACTGCGCGCTCTGGGGTTCGATGATGTAGCGGTGGTGGCTGTGTGCTTGCAGAAAAATGTCCTTGAGCGCGTGCAGCTCCGCCAGGTGCGGAATCGGCTCGCGCGTGTGGGCAAAGGGGAACCACAGGCGGTCGCTCACGCCGAAGCCCGAGTGGCAGTCCAGCGCGATGCTGAACGGGCGGGCCAGCAGCTCGTGTTGAACCACGTCGCACAGCGCCTGGCTCTCCGCTTCCATCGGCTCACCGGGCCGCCCGCGGTACCAGGGCAGGCCTGCGCTCAGGCGCTGCCCCCCGAGCAGGTAGGGCACCTTCTCCCGCGCTTCCACCGGGGCGTTGCGCATCAGGTCCACGCCGCGCGGGTTGGCCCGCGTGGCCGACCACATCCCGCCGGGGTTGACGATGGGCATGAAGACCAGCCGGACCTGCTCCAGCTGCCGGTGCAGGGTCTGGTCCCAGCGCAGCCGCATGACGACGTTCTGCAGAAACGCGATCACCACCTGCGCGCCGATCCGTTCGAGGCCGTGCACGCCGCCAAAGAACCCGACCGCGGGGGCCTGCGGGTCGGTGGTGCCCAGGCCGATGGCGTAGACGGGAAAACGGTGGCCCGCTGCCACCGACACCTCGCACACCACCCGCGCCTGCAGATGGGGCGCGCCCTGCCCGACGATCTTCTCCAGCGCGATCAGTTCGGGCAGAGCGCCGTGGGGCATGGTGTTGAAAGAGGTGGTTTTCACATGGGTGTTCAGGGCGTGCCGCGCGCTGACGCGAAACGGTCACACGGACGGCTTATCTTGACAGGCATCCTGGCTTGACGAGGGGTTTTTCATGGTCTGGAAACTGCTCGGTCTTCAGCGACTGCTCGATCAACTGTTTGACGAGGGCTGGCACGCCTTCGGCCTGTTCGGCATGGAAGGGTTCTCCTGTGATGAATGCGTGGTCACCCCGGAAGACTGAGGCACAGCGTTTCGTGCTGTCGTTCTGCATGATCGCCTGCGGCGTGGCCTGGGGGCTGGTGGAGCTGTTCGCGCTGCACCGTTCGCGCTACCGGGCCTGGCGCGCGGGCCTGGGCTCGCCCTATGAACAAGGGCCCGGCCCCGCGCCCTGAGGCGCGAGGGGCGGGCCCCTCGGGGAAACATCAGCTGCCGATCAGGCCGCCGTCGTTCTTGGTGATGGCGATGGTGGCCGAGCGCGGGCGCTTGCCGGCGCCGTAGCCGGCGTTGGCGGGCCACTGGCTCTGGTACTTGGCCGGGTCGTTCACGTCGGCCATCTTGGTGCTTTCGCCCGGGTGCTGGATGTTGATGAACACCGCGCGGCCATCGGGCGTTTCGCACCAGCCGGTGATCTCGCAGCCCTTGGGGCCGACCAGGAAGCGTGCCAGCGTGGTGGGCGTGGGGGTCTTGCCCACGTAGGTGGTGACGTCCTTGTCGCCGTGCTTGACCGTGCGCGCGCCGCCGTCGCCCACCTTGCCGGGGATGGCCGCGAGCATCATGCAGTTGGTCTTGTCGGTGTAGGCGCCGTCGTCGGTCTGGATCCAGCAGATGCCGGTGGCCGGGCTGAACACCAGGCCGTCGGGCGAGGACATGTCGTTCTCGTCGGTCAGGCTGGAGAGGTTCACGCTGGACTTGTCCGCGTCGGCCTCGGCGCCGAACACGTAGATGTCCCACTTGAAGGCCGAGCCAGCGGACGAGGCGTCGGCCAGGCGCACGATGTGGCCGTGCACGTTGCCCTTCTGCTCCTTGCTGCCCTTCATGTCCTTGTAGGAACGCGGGTTCACCGCGTTGGTGCCTTCGGGGCTGCGGTTGCTGTTGTTGGTGAGGGTGAAATAGACCTCGCCGGTGCGCGGGTGCACGCCGTTCCATTCCGGGCGGTCCATCTTGGTCGCGCCCACGGCGTCGGCCGCCAGGCGGGTGAAGACGGCCACGTCGGCGTCGGACTTGAACTCGAAGTAGGAGCTGCCGGCGATCACCGGGTTGTTCATCGAGAGTTCCAGCCACTCGCCGCTGCCGTCGCCCTTGAAGCGTGCGGCAAACAGCGTGCCCTTGTCGAGGTACTTGTCGCCGGCGGCCAGGCGGTTGGCCGGGCTGGCGTCCTTCGGATCCCACTTGGCGTCGGACACGAACTTGTAGATGTATTCACCGCGTGCGTCGTCGCCCATGTAGGCCACGATCGGCTGGCCGGCCACCGGCTTGGCGAAGGCCACGCTCTCGTGGGCGAAACGGCCCAGGCCGGTGCGCTTGCGCATGGGGGCCTGGGTGTCGTAGGCGTCCATCTCGACCACATATCCGAAGGTGTTCATCTCGTTGCGGTAGTCGGCTTTGGCGCTGGCGGCCAGGGCACTGTTGTTCCAGCGCACGAAGCGGTCATCGCTGCCGGCGGTTTCCCAGCCGTGGCGGCTGGCTTCACCGGCCTTGCGGCCGTAGCGCTTGAGCGCCTGGACCTGCTTGTCTTTCTTGCGGGCGTCGTCGTCTTTCGCGTCGCGGAAGAAGTAGCCGTACCAGTTTTCTTCACCCGAAACAAAGGTGCCCCAGGGCGTCTTGCCGGTGCCGCAGTTGTTGAGCGTGCCGCGGCACTGGGTGGCGTCGGCGCTGTATTTCGTGACCAGGTGCTCGCTGCCGCGCGCCGGGCCGTGGATGGCGCCCGGCGTCATGGTGGTGACACGGCGGTTGAAGGCCGAGCCCGGCTGGTAGGCCCAGCGCTTGCCGTCGGCCCGCACTTCGACGAACGACAGGCCGTGGATGGCCAGTTCCTTGTCCACCTCGGCGGCGGGGCGGGGCAGGGTGGCGGTGCCGCCGTTGGCGTGGATGAAGAAGGACGACAGCTTTTCGTCGGTGGTGGCCTCGTGGTTCATGGCCAGGAGGCCACGGCTGTTGAAGCTGTTCGAAGGCTTGCCCGAAGCGTCCAGGCTGAACCACTCCATCCCGTCGTGGTGGTCGCCGGCGCGGTGCTCGAAGTCGGCGTCGGTGCCGTCGTTCTTGAAGGCGGGGGTGCTGGCGGTGAGCGGGTCGCCCAGCGCGTAGATGACCTGGGCGGTATAGCCCTCGGGCACGATGACCGCGTCGGCCAGGCTCTTGGCCACGGGCTTGAAGCCCAGGCGGTCCACCGAGGTGGCGCTGCTGCCGGTGGTGGCGCAGCCGGTCATGGCGGTCGCACCCAGAGCCACACCGGCCATGCCTGCGCCTTTGAACAGGCTGCGGCGGCTCAGGCGGGTGTCGAGCACCTGCTCGAAGTGCGGGTTGGACGAGGTGTTGGAGTCCTCTTCGTTGAAGTCCGTTTGCGTGTTGTTGTGTGGGGTGTGTTCGCGCATGCTTGCCTCAGGGCGTGGTTGAAAAACGCCATGTTGGAGAGCTTGCGTGACACAGGTGTGATGACTGTGTGACGGTTTGAAGACGGCGCCACAGATCAGCGCGTTTCCTGCACCCGTGGCCCGGCGACCGCGGCCCTGTGCCAAGCCCGGGGCCGAGCCCGGGCGGAGTCTGCCTTTACCTGGGCATGGCCGGGTGGTCCTGCGGCGGGCGCTGTTCCATGTAGCCCATGCCGTCTTTCACGCCCTTCTTGCCTTCGATCTGCCAGGCTGTCTGCTGACCCACCAGCTGGGCCAGGAACTCGACTTCTTCGTCGGTGTGGTTGATGGCGTTCGCGGGCGTGAGGAAGCGGCCGTTCTTCGGCTCGACCTCGCCCCAGAACGACTGGTGGTAGCTCGCCTGCGAGAGCGCGTTTTCGCCGCGGGCGTTCATCTCCACCGTGCCGTAGCAGTTGCAGAAATAGCTGCGCTGGTCGGGAAAGACCTCGGCGTACACCCCGGTGCCTCGGATGCCCGCGGTGAGCGTGGGCATGACGATGGAGCGGCGCGCGCCGCGCCCGAACGCGCTGACCACCGCGCCGGTGAGCAGGCGCAGCAGGCTCACGGTGTTCAGCGTGCTGCCGCGTTGGACCGACATGCGCGTGTTCTGCCGCACATGAAACGCGGCGTTGCCGATCACGAACACCAGCCGCGAGGCCGGGCCGGTGACGATGTCGTCGCCGGTCTGGATGGTCTGCTGTTGCACCATGCGCCGGCCGTTGAGCAGCACGTCGCCCACGAACTCCACCACGTTGCTGCGCTGCTGGGCCATCGCCCCGGGCAGGCCGCCCAGGGCCACCCACGCGGCGGCGGCCTTGAGGGTGTCGCGCCGCTGCGTCCACAGCACTTCGGATTCCAGGCGGCCAGACAGGCTGTGGGGGTGGGTCATGCGTCGTCTCCGGTGGCGGGGTTGGGTGGGGCCAGGGCTTCGTCGTCGTCCGCGAGGAAGCTGTCGCGGAAGGTGAAATAGATCGAGGCGTGGAACATCGAGGCCATGAACAGCACCGAGGGGTAGAGGATGATGCTCATCGCCTGAGTGCCGCCGAGCATGGCGCCCAGCAGGCTGATCACCAGCCCCATCAGCATGAACACGCCCACCCAGCTCAGGCCGTAGACCAGCATGGCGCCCTTGTTGGCCCAGCACGCGGCGGCGCTGAAGAACAGGCTCTTGACCGGGCTCACGCCGTGCCAGTGCACCAGCGCCGGCGCATGCCAGAAGGCCATCATCACCGGCACGTAGACCACCATCGCCAGCCACAGGCCGCCGCTGAACAGGGTCGAGCGGACCATCTCGGGCGTGACCTCGGCCTCGTTGAGCGCCACCTCGGCGCCGCCGCCCGCCCCGCCCAGCAGGGCCGCCGCACCCAGCACCAGCATCAGCGCGCCGGCGTACATGGCGCCGAGCACCAGCATGTGCTGGGCGCGCACCGGGCCCGAGCGAAACGCGGTGATCAGCGTGGTGGGCATGGGAAAGCGGCCCTCATGGGCTTCGCGGCTGGCCGCCATCAGCCCCAGCGTGGCCGCGGGCACCAGCAGCAGCGAAATGGCCGAGCCGATCACCGGCACCAGCGAAACCACCGACACCACGGCCATGAACATGAAAAACAGGCCCGAGAGGGCCAGGGGCTGGCGAAAGAAGGTTTTCACCCCCAGTTTCACCCATGTGATGCCGGTGAGGGCGGGGACGAGGTGGAGTTTCATGCAGGGGTTGGGTGGGGTCAGGCGGCCACGCAGGCGTCTTCAAGCAGCGAGGCCGACAGGGCCTGGGCGTGGCGCACCCGCTCGCGCAGCACGCGCTCGAAATGGGTCGGGTCGTGCGGTTTCAGCATGCTCGCGTCGCGGGGCAGGTGCCAGTCCCACAGGCGCGAAAGCCAGAAGCGCAGGGCGCCCGCGCGCAGCATGGCTGGCAGGAGCTGGCGCTCGGCCATGCTCAGGGGCCGCACCGCCTGGTAGGCCGCGATCATGGCCCGGGCGCGCGCCGCGTCGTGCTGGCCATCGCGCTCGTCCGCCGCATGCTGGATGCACCAGTCGTTCAGGCAGACCGCCAGATCGAACAGGAAGCTGTCGTTGCCGGCGAAATAGAAGTCGAAGAAGCCGGTGAGCTCGCCGTCGTCGAACATCACGTTGTCGCGGAACAGGTCGGCGTGCACCGGGCCACGCGGCAGGGCCGTGTAGGCCGAGCCCGCGGCCACGTGGTTCTGGTAGGCCAGCTCGGTGCGGATCAGCACGCTCTGGCTCTCGCTCAGGTGCGGCAGCACCACCGGCACCGTCTCGTTCCACCAGGGCAGGCCGCGCAGGTTGGGCTGGCTCATGCCGAAGCCGCGCCCGGCCAGGTGCATGCGCGCGAGCATGTCGCCCACGGCGCGGCAATGCGCCTCGGTGGGTGCGAGCTCGCTGTGGCCCCGCAGCTTGTTCACCACGGCGGCGGGTTTGCCCTGCACGCTGTGCAGAATTTCGCCGCGCTCGTCAGCCGCGGGCTCGGGCACCGGAATGCCCTGGCCCGCCAGGTGCTTCATGAGGTGCAGGTAGTAGGGCAACTGCTCGAAACTCAGGCGCTCGAACACGGTCAGCACGTACTCGTGCGCCACGCCGTCGCGCACCGTGGTGGCGAAATAGTTGGTGTTTTCAATGCCCCCCTGGATGCCACGCAGCTCGGTGAGATCACCCAGGCTCAGGCGGTGCAGCAGGGCGGCGGCTTCGCCAAACGCGACTTCGGTGTAAACGGCCATGAAGGTGCGGCGGGCGATCAGAAGTTCAGGATGCGCCAGCGGCTGCGGCCAGACGCACCCGTGGTCTTGCCGGCACCTTCGCCCAGGTCCGCGGCGCCCTGGGCGGGCACGATTTCGTAGGCGGGCGCGCCGTTCTTGGGCTGCACGGCGATGTGGCGGGTCTGGCCGCCCACGCGCAACTCGTCGATGCGGGAGTGGTCGTCTTCGTGGGTGATGCGCTCGATGCGCTCACTGAAAGCCGGCGCCGGGGCCTCGGCGGCGGGCTCGGTGGTGGGTGGGGGTGTCTGGGCCATCGCCGGCAGGCACGCCAGGATGGCCAGCGCCAGCAGCGACTGGCGGATGAGGGGGGTAGGGTGTTGGCACATGCCCCATTGTAGGCAGGCATTGCCCCGCCGGCCCCCGCCGTCGGCATGGGTTGACGCACGGATTCCCCCACAATCGCGCCATGTCTGACGAAAAAACGCCCACCCCCACCCTGCTGCTGGTCGACGGTTCCAGCTACCTCTACCGCGCGTTCTTTGCTGGCGGCGATGCCATGAGCACCACCTTGCCCGACGGCACGGTGCAGAAGACCGGTGCCATCCGCATCCTGATCAACATGATGCAGAAGCTGCTCAAGGACCACCCCGCCGCGTACGGTGCCTGCGTGTTCGACGCCAAAGGCCCGACCTTCCGCGACGCCATCTACCCCGAGTACAAGGCCCAGCGCAGCCCGATGCCGGACGATTTGCGCTCCCAGATCGCCCCCATCCACGAGGTGGTGCGCCTCACAGGCTGGCCGGTGCTGGACGTGCCGGGCGTGGAAGCCGACGACGTGATCGGCACCCTGGCCGTGACAGCGGCGCAGCAGGGCATGAACGTGATCATCTCCAGCGGCGACAAGGACCTGGCCCAGCTGGTGAACGAACGCATCACCATCATCGACACCATGAGCGGCAAGGTGCGCGACCTGGCCGGCGTGGAGGCCGAATTCGGCGTGCCCGCCCGCCTGATGCTGGACTACCAGATGCTCGTGGGCGACCAGGTCGACAACGTGCCCGGCGTGCAGGGCGTGGGTCCCAAGACCGCCGTGAAGCTGCTGCAGGAATACGGCTCGGTGGACGCCCTGATGGCACAGGCCGACCAGATCAAGGGGGCTGTGGGTGAGAAGCTGCGCAAGGCTTTGGACTGGCTGCCCACCGGCCGCCAGCTGCTGACCATCAAGACCGATTGCGACCTCAACGGCTGGGTGCCCAACCTGCCCGCGCTCGAAGCCATCCGCATCGGCCAGCCGCAGACCGAGCCTCTCAAGGCCTTCTACGAAACCTACGGCTTCAAGGGCCTGGCCAAGGCGCTGGGCGGCGGCGAGTCCCCGTCTTCACCCCCTCGCCCCTCTGGGGAGAGGGCCGGGGTGAGGGGCGCGCCCACCAACGACCTCTTCAGCGAAGCCGAACCCACCGAGGCCAGCGAAGCGTCCGCCACGCCTTCCAACAGCCATCTTGCCTACGACACCATCCTCACCTGGGAGCTCTTCAACACCTGGCTCGCCAGGGTCGAGGCCGCCGAGCTCGTGGCTGTGGACACCGAAACCACCTCGCTCGACGAAATGCGCGCCGAAATCGTCGGCATCAGCTTCAGCGTGAAACCGGGCGAAGCCGCCTACATCCCGCTCAAACACGCCGGCCCCGACGCGCCCGAACAGCTCCCGTTCGACGAGGTGCTGGCCAAACTCAAGCCCTGGCTGGAAAACCCCGCCAAACACAAGCTTGGCCAACACATCAAATACGACCGCCACGTGTTTGCCAACCACGGCATCGAAGTGCAGGGCTATGCGCACGACACCATGCTGCAGAGTTACGTGCTCGAAGTGCACAAGCCGCACGGCCTGGCCAGCCTGGCCGAGCGCCACCTGGGCCGCAGCGGCATCAACTACGAAGACATCTGCGGCAAGGGCGCGCACCAGATCCCGTTTGCGCAGGTCGACGTGGCCAAGGCCGCCGAATATTCTTGCGAAGACTCTGACCAGACGCTGGACGTGCACCGTGCACTCTGGCCCCAGCTCGAAGCCGACGCCAAGCTGCGCTTCATCTACGAGCTGGAGATCGCCAGCAGCGAAGCGCTCTACCGCATCGAGCGCAACGGCGTGCTGATCGACGCCCCCACGCTCGCCAAACAGAGCCACGAACTCGGCCAGCGCATCCACGCCCTGGAGCAAGAGGCCTACGAGATTGCCGGCCAGCCCTTCAACCTGAGCAGCCCCAAACAGCTCGGCGAAATCTTCTTCGACAAGCTCGGCCTGCCCGTCATCAAGAAAACCGCCACCGGCGCGCGCAGCACCGACGAAGAGGTCTTGGAAAAGCTCGCCGAAGACTACCCGCTGCCCGCCAAGATCCTGGAGCACCGCGGCCTCTCCAAACTCAAGGGCACCTACACCGACAAGCTCACCCTGCTCACCCTGCCGCGCACCGGCCGCGTGCACACCCACTACGCGCAGGCCGTGGCCGTGACCGGGCGCCTCTCCAGCAACGACCCCAACCTGCAGAACATCCCCATCCGCACACCCGAAGGCCGGCGCGTGCGCGAAGCCTTCGTGGCCCCCACCGGCAGCGTCATCGCCAGCGCCGACTACTCGCAGATTGAGCTCCGCATCATGGCCCACATCAGCGGCGACGCGGCCCTGCTCAAAGCCTTCCACGAAGGCGTGGACGTGCACCGCGCCACCGCCGCCGAGGTGTTTGGCCTGGAGCCCGAGCAGGTCAGCAGCGAGCAGCGCCGCTACGCCAAGGTCATCAACTTCGGCCTCATCTACGGCATGGGGACCTTTGGTCTGGCCAAGGCACTGGGTATCGAGAACGCGGCCGCCAAGACCTACATCGACCGCTACTTCGCGCGCTTTGCCGGCGTCAAGCAATACATGGACGAGACCCGCGCCTTGGCCAAGGCCCAGGGCTATGTGGAAACCGTGTTCGGCCGCAAGCTGGTGCTGCCCGACATCCAGAACGCCAAGGGCGCGAAGCAAGCCGCGCTGGAACGTCAGGCCATCAACGCGCCCATGCAAGGCACGGCGGCCGACCTGATCAAGCTGGCCATGGTCGCGGTGCAGAAGGCGCTGGACAAACAGCAACGGGCTACCCGGATGATCATGCAGGTGCACGACGAACTGGTGTTCGAAGTGCCCGAGAGTGAGGTGGACTGGCTGCGTACCGAGATTCCAAACCTCATGGCCAGCGTGGCCGAACTCAAGGTGCCGCTGCTGGCCGAGGTGGGGGTGGGGCCGAACTGGGACAAGGCGCACTGAACCGGTTGTCGCCTGTGCTAGTCATTTGAAGTTTGAACGCGGAACCTTGCCATGAAAAAGCCCGGCAGCACTTTGACACCTCGCGCGGCCGCTCCAGTGGACAACTCGGCCGACGCGCTGTATGCCCAAATTCAAGACGTGCTCCAGCAGGCACGCCGACAAGCCAAACGCAGCATCAACCAGACCATGGTGCAGGCCTATTGGCAGGTCGGCAAACTGATCGTGGAGCACGAGCAAGGGGGTGAAGACCGTGCCGCCTACGGAGCCAATACGCTGCAGCTGCTGGCGGACAGGCTGGGTCAGGAGTTCGGCAGAGGATTCTCGGCCCCCAATTTGCGCAATTTCCGGCAGTTCTTCCTGACCTACACGCAGGAAGAGATTTGCTACACGCCATGTAGCGAATTGGGCTGGTCACACTTTCGCTTGCTCATGCGCGTGGCCGACCCCGCAGCCCGCCAGTGGTACGCGCGCGAAGCCGTCAGCCAGACCTGGAGCGTGGCCGCGCTGGACCGCCAGATCAGCACCCTGTATTACCAACGCCTGCTCTCCAGCCAAGACCAGGCAGCTGTGAAAAGCGAAGCCGCGACCCTGATCGAACAGAACGCACCGCCCCACCCGCGCGACTTCATCCGCGACCCCTACATCCTCGAATTTCTCGACGGTCGACCCCAGGCCAGCTGGTACGAAAAAGACGTGGAACAAGGCCTGCTCGACCAACTGCAGAAGTTCCTGCTGGAACTCGGCAAAGGCTTCGCCTTCGTCGCCCGCCAGCGCCACCTGCGCATCGAAGACGAAGACGCCTTTGTTGATCTCGTCTTCTACAACTACATCCTCAAATGCTTTGTGCTCATCGAACTCAAAGTGGGCAAGCTCAGCCACCAGGACGTGGGCCAGCTCGACATGTATGTGCGCGTGTTCGACCAGCAGATTCGCCAGGAGGGCGACAACCCCACCATCGGTCTCATCTTGTGTTCGGAGCGTAATGAGGCCGTGGCCCGCTACTCGCTGCTGGCCGGCAGCGAACAAATCTTTGCCAGCCGTTACCAGCCCTGGCTGCCCACCGTGGCCGAACTGCAAGCCGAGCTGACCCGTGACCGGGCACTGATCGAAAACGCCCAGGTGGTGCTGCACCAGCCCGATGCTGGAGCGGCATGAGCGCAGCGCCGGGCCGTTCCCAAGCAAGCGCGCACCGCAGCCCGAAGGGCGAAGGTACTCCAATGAACTCGGTGCCGAAACGGGACAAGGCGCACTGAGCGAAGCTGATCACAACATCAACGCGGGCAACAAAGAGTGGCCATCAGGCCACCACCGCACAGGGAGGAAGATGCATGAACAAGACGGACCGGCTTCACCACGTTACGAAGCTGCTGCGCGCCCGCCGGCGCATCACGCTCGCTGAACTGATTTCAGAAACCCGGGCCTCGCGCGCCACGCTCATGCGTGACTTGGCATGGCTGCGCGACGAACTGGGCCACCCCATCCATTGGGACCGCGACAGCCAGTGCTACCAGTGGCGCGCACCTGACCATGCAGAAGATGCGCCAGAAGAAATGGCTGGCCTGTGGTTCAAGCCCTCAGAAGTGCTGGCGCTGCTCACGCTGGACCATTTGCTAAGGGAGATTCAGCCCGGTGACCTGATGCGGCGCCACCTGCAGCCCCTGGAACAACGGCTCAAGAAGATACTGCGCCAATCAGGCCTGGACACCGCAGCCGAACATCAACTGACCGAGCGCATCCGCGTCATCGGCCTGGGGCAACGCCAAATGCCCCCACAGAGCTTTGAAACCGTGGGCCAAGCCCTCAGCCAGCGCCGCCGCCTCGCCATGCAATACCAGGCGCGGGGAACGGGCGAGCACAGCGAACGCACCGTGTCGCCCCAACGCCTTGTCTACTACCGCAGCAACTGGCTGCTCGACGCCTGGTGCCACAAACGCAACGAGCTGCGCAGCTTCAGCCTGGACGCCATCAGCCAGCCCGAGCTGCTGACCGAGCCCGCCACAGACGTTGCCACCGAAGAATTGGACGAAGTCCTGGGCAAGGGCTACGGCATCTTCAGCGGCAAGGACGTGCAATGGGCCACCCTGCGGTTCACATCCGAGCGAGCCCGTTGGGTCGCTGCCGAGCAATGGCACCCAGAGCAGAAAGGCCACTGGGACGCGCAAGGCCACTGGGTGCTGCAGATTCCCTACAGCGATGATCGCGAACTGGTGATGGATGTTTTGCGGCACACGCCTGAGGTGGACGTGCTGGGGCCAGCGGGTTTGCGGCAGCGGGTGTTGGAAAAAATGCGGGAAGGCTTGGTGAGGTGGGGGGTAGTCTCATGAATTGAGACAGGGGTGCGTTCAGAATCCCCACTCTCATGTAACAAAATGCTGAAAAAGCACCAAAAATAGGGGCGCGCATGATCACGGAAACATCCAGCGTGGACTGGGCACACTCGCCACCAGACGGCAGTGGGAAGGCCCCGCATGGGCTTGATGAACATCTGCGGTCCGTGGGCAATCTGGCTGCGGGCTTCGCACCCGACTCGGTCAAAGCCGTGGTTCGACTGGCAGGCCTGTGGCACGACCTGGGCAAGCGCAGGCCCGGTTTTCAGGCCTACATCCGACAAGCGGGTGTCGTGAATGCACACATTGAGCGCATCGCGGACCGAGACAAGACCCACTCGGCCGCTGGGGCACTTTGGGCCGTTCAGCACCTTGAGCAGAACCATGGCGCCCAAGGAAAGATCATCGGGCGGCTGCTCCAATATGTGATCGCGGGCCACCACGCCGGACTCGACAACTGGGAAGGTGGCAACGGGCCAGGTCTTGCAGCCCGTTTGGAGGGTGAAGACGCCCAGCGCGAATTGTCTGAGGCCTTGGAGCGCCCGCAAGCCAACGACATTCTTCATGCAACGCTGCCCGGCATCGACCTCAACGGCCTGGCCATCACCAATGAGCATAAGAATCTGACACCTGGTCGCTTCGCCTTGTGGGTGAGGATGGTGTTTTCCTCGTTGGTGGACGCAGACTTCCTGGACACCGAGGCTTACATGGACGGTCGCAAGACCGAGGCGCGCAAAGGTGAAAGCGATCTTCGTCCGCTGTTGAGTGAATTGAGCGTCTACCTGGGTTCCTTTGGCGAACCCAAAACAGCGGTCAACCGAATCCGATCCGAAGTACTGACGCAATGCCGATCCAAGGCCGGTTTGCCGCCGGGCGTCTTCAGCCTCACGGTACCCACCGGTGGTGGCAAAACGCTGTCGAGCCTGGCGTTTGCGCTGGAGCACGCGGTGCACCACGGCAAGCAGCGGGTCATCTACGCCATTCCCTACACCAGCATCATTGAACAGACCGCCGACGTGTTCCGTCAGGTCTTCAAGGCATTGGGTGAGGATGCTGTGATCGAGCACCACAGCAATGCGGAGTCCAACCCTGAAGACGAGACCACGCGCTCGCGCTTGGCCTGCGAGAACTGGGACGCGCCGCTGATAGTCACCACCAACGTCCAGTTGTTCGAGAGCCTTTTTGCCCGCAAGACTTCGCGTTGTCGAAAGCTGCACAGCCTGATCGACAGCGTGATCGTGCTGGACGAAGCGCAGCTGCTGCCGGTTGAGTTCTTGCAGCCCGTGGTGGATGTATTGCGCTACCTCGTGCAGGACTTTGGTGTGACTGTGCTGCTGTGTACCGCCACACAGCCGGCCCTCAACACACCGCCCAGTGTCGATCCGCAGCGGGGCTTGAGACGCGCCCTCGGTACGGTGACAGAAATCATTGACGATGTGCCGGCCTTGTACCGCGTGCTGGAGCGTGTTCGTGTGCACCTGCCCCCAAGCCTGGAAACCCCGCGCAGTTGGCCAGAACTCTCAGACGAAATTGCTCAACACGATGCGGCGCTGACCATCGTCAGTCGGCGCGCTGATGCAGCTGAGTTGTACCGTTTGATCAAGGACCGCACTGATGGTGCGCGGTGCTGGCATTTGTCAGCACTCATGTGCGCACAACACCGCAGTGACGCCATTGCCGAGATCAAAAGTGCGCTGAAAGAGCGGCGCGATGTGCTCGCTGCCGGGCGGGGTGCGGCGCCCGTTCATGTGATCTCCACCCAACTGGTAGAGGCCGGCGTGGATCTGGACTTTCCCGTGGTGTACCGGGCCTTGGCCGGGCTGGACTCCATTGCGCAGGCGGCAGGACGATGCAACCGCGAAGGCAAATTGCCTGAGCCCGGGGCGGTACACGTCTTTGTACCGCCGACGAAGGCGCCTCCAGGTTTGCTCACATTGGCGCGCGATACCTGCAAGGCGGTGTGGAGAGGCTCTCCAGAGGATCCATTTGCGTTGCCCCTCATAGACCTTTACTTCAAGCGCCTGTACCACGACGCACCATCAACAGACAAAGCGCGGATTTGCGACCTGCTCAAGCTGGAGCCCGACCTGAACGCGATGAGCCTCCCCGTTCAGTTTCGGTCCGCTGCCGATGCGTTCAAGCTCATCGATCAAGAGGACGGCGCTACGGTGCTGGTTCGCTACTGCAGTCCCAGCGCGCGCGACGATGTGAATGCGTTGATCGGCGTGTTGGAGCGGGATGGGCCTGCCCGCTGGTTGATGCGCAAGTTGCAGCGTTACGGCGTCACGATCTACCAGCACCAGGTACGGCGCTTGGTGGACATGGGCGACATCGTGGAAGTGGCTTCCTGTCCTGGCCTGTATGTACAGCGCGAGGGCTGGGATGGGTTTTATGACCCTGTGATGGGCGCGAAGGTCGATTCGGCACCGGGCGACCCTGCAAACTATGTCAGTTCGTAATTGATTGATGGAAAGGGAGTTTGAATGAAACCGTTTTGCCTTGAAGTGCGAGGCGACTACGCCTGTTTCACTCGGCCTGAAATGAAGGTTGAGCGGGTGTCCTACGACCTGATCACACCGTCCGCTGCGCGGGCGGTGTTCGAGGCTATTTTGTGGAAGCCTTCTATCCGATGGCGTATCACCCGCATTGAAGTGCTCCGGCCGGTGCGCTGGACCAGCGTGCGGCGCAATGAGGTGGGTGCGGTCGCTTCTTCTCGCAACGCGTTGGCCGCCATGAACGAAGGGCATGGTGAACTGGCGCTCTACATTGAAGATGAGCGCCAGCAGCGAGCCAGTCTGCTTTTACGCGATGTGGCCTACCGGCTGCACGCCGAAATGGAAATGCTGGGCGAGGATGCTCGCGCCAACCCCAACAAGTACATCGCCATGTTCAACCGCCGTGCAGAGGCGGGGCAGTGCGTGAATCAGCCCTATCTGGGGTGCCGCGAATTTGCCGCTGCATTTCGGCCTGTTGATTTGGTGAGCGATGGCAGCGGTGGCTGGTGCGTTGGGCCGGAAGAGCCGAGTGCCCTGGACGACTGGTCGCCCGATCTGGGCTGGATGCTTTACGACATGGATTTCGCCGTTGGCCCCACCCCCCAGCCCCGATTTTTCCGCGCGCAAGTGAAAAAGGGCGTTCTTGATCTGAGCCGCGTGGAGGTACGAGGATGATCCTGCAAGCCCTCTACGACTATTACCTTCGTCGCCAGGCTGATGCTGATCCCGACCGCCGACTGCCAGCGTTTGGACTGGAGCAAAAGGAAATTGGCTTCATTCTCGAAGTGGACGAAAGTGGTCAGCTTCACGCGATCATCGACGCGCGCCAGGTGTCTGGGAAAAAGAAAATTGGCACGAGCTATCTGGTGCCAATTTCTGTCAAACGGGCTTCAGGTATCGCTGCCAACTTGCTGTGGGACAACGCTGAATATGTGTTGGCCGTACCAGATGCAAAGAAGCTAGAGGCGGCCCAAGCGAAGCAAGGCCAGACCGAGTATCTGTCTCGCCTGATAAAAATGCAGCAGGCATTTCGCGACCGCATATCAACACTCCCCGAGCTTGTCCAGAGCGATGCCGGGGTGCGTGGTGTTTTGGCCTTTCTCGACACGAACCCGGCCGAGCAGGTAGCGCGGTTTGCGGCCCATGCCGAGATTGCTGCGTCGAATCCTGTGTTGACGTTCCGGCTGATCGATGACACGGCGCTGGTGTGTCAAAGACCGGGCGTTGCACCTCATTTGGCCGTTGACACACCAGACGGTGAAGCACCTGAAGAAGGTGACGGCTTGAATGCCATGTGCTTGATTACAGGCGAAACCGCCCCTGTGGAACGACTTCACACAGCCATCAAAGGTGTGTGGGGTGCACAGACATCGGGGGCCAACATTGTTTCGTTCAATCTGGATGCGTTCAACTCCTACGGCAAGAGCCAAGGCGCGAATGCTCCTGTCAGTCAGGCGGCGGCTTTTGCTTACACCACGGCACTCAATGCCTTGCTGGCGCGCGACTCGGTGCAACGTGTTCAGGTAGGCGATGCCTCCACCGTCTTCTGGGCTCAGAAATCGGACACCCTGGAGCACGAGTTGGCCGCTTTGCTCGGCGGCGGCGATAACCCGGACGCCCACACCCTCCAGGTCAAAGCAGTGCTTGAGGCGATCCACAGCGGAGGCTTTTCAGGGGCTAGAGGTGAGAACGCTTTCTATGTGTTGGGGCTGGCACCCAATGCGGCGCGCATCTCCATTCGGTTCTGGCATGCGGCGCCTGTGCATGTCATCGCTGAGCGCATCGCAGCGTGGTTCGATGACCTTTCTCTGGTGCGCGGCCCGAACGACCCGGAGTTCCCAAGCCTGTTCCGTCTACTCGCCGCCGTAGCCCTGCAAGGCAAGGCCGACAACATCCCACCCAGCTTGGGCGGCGATCTGATTCGCAGCATCTTCACCGGCGCGCCGTACCCCACGACCTGGCTCAACGCCGCAGTCCAACGCTGCCGCGCAGAACAGCAGATCACCTACATGCGTGCGGCGGCCATCAAGGCCTGCCTCAACCGCTCAACCGCCACTTCTGATTCACAACCCAGGGAGATTCAACCCATGCTCGATACTGAAAATCCATCGACGGCGTACCGCTTGGGACGCCTGTTTGCCACGCTGGAAAAAATCCAGGAAGAGGCCAGTCCTGGTTTGAATGCAACCATTCGGGAGCGCTATTACGGCGCTGCCTCCAGTACACCCGTGGCTGTTTTCACGACGTTAATGCGGTTGAAAAACCACCACCTTGCCAAGATGCCGAGCAAGGGGCGGGTTGTGAACCTCGAAAAGCTGTTGGCCGAAATCCTATCGGGCGTTACCGATTTCCCTGTGCACATGAACCTGCAAGACCAGGGGCGTTTTGCCATCGGCTACTACCACCAGCGCCAAGACTTCTTTACCAAGCGTGACTCGACCCAGGTCGAAAGCGCTTCCCCCATCGAAACCACAAACTGAAACCACCCCAGGAGGAAACTGAAATGAACTTGACCAATCGCTACGACTTCGTGCTGCTGTTCGATGTGAAAGATGGCAATCCCAATGGTGACCCCGATGCAGGCAATCTGCCGCGCTTGGACGCTGAAACCGGCCACGGTCTGATGACGGACGTGGCGCTCAAGCGCAAGGTGCGCAACTTTGTTGCGCTCACGCGCGATCAGACGGAGACGGCTCCTGAAGCCGGGGAGAAGCGGTGCGAGATCTATGTGCGGGAAAAGGCCATCTTGAACCTGCAGCACCAGCGGGCTTATTCGGCACTCAAGCTGGATGCTCCAGCCGAGGATGCAGCGGAGGGCGCTGATGGTGAAGACAAGAAGGCCAAGAAGGGCGGTAAGGAAAAACGCAAGGGAAGCGAGGGTGACGTGGATCTGGCTCGCAGGTGGATGTGCCAGAACTTCTTCGACGTGCGTACCTTCGGTGCGGTGATGTCCACCAAGACCAACGCAGGGCAGGTACGCGGACCGGTGCAACTGACCTTTGCTCGCTCCATTGACCCCATCGTTGCTTTGGAGCATTCCATCACCCGCATGGCCGTGGCCACCGAGGCCGAGGCCGAGAAGCAGCAGGGCGACAACCGCACCATGGGCCGCAAGCACACGGTGCCATACGGGCTCTACATGGCCCATGGATTTGTCTCTTCATTCCTGGCCAAACAAACTGGCTTTGGCGAGGACGATCTCGAACTGTTGTGGCAGGCGCTGGAAAACATGTTCGAGCACGACCGCTCTGCGGCGCGCGGCGAGATGTCCACACGTGGGCTCTACGTTTTCAAGCACGATAGCGAGTTGGGCAACGCGCATGCGCACACATTGTTCGAGCGCATCAAGGCCACGAAGAAGGTCGATGTTCCGCGCAGCTTCACAGACTACGACGTTGCTGTTGACGAGTCGGCCATGCCCTCTGGTGTCACGTTGTTGCGCAAGGTTTGAACAACGACGACGCCATTGCGTTGTCCGCCATCCAGCACTGGGCGTACTGCCCGCGCCAGTGCGGCCTGATCCACCTGGAGCAGGCTTTTGACGACAACGTTCACACCCTGCGCGGGCAAGCGGTCCACAAGCGGGTGGACCAGCCGGGTGTGGAAACGGCCAAGGGGGTGCGGGTTGAGCATGCCTTGCCGCTGTGGCACGACGGCCTGGGCCTGATCGGCAAGGCCGATGTGGTGGAGTTCGACCGGGCAGGGCAACCCTACCCGGTGGAATACAAGCACGGCAGCCGCCACAAGGCCGCAGACATTGCGGCTTGCGATGACTTGCAGTTGGCCGCTCAGGCGCTGTGCCTGGAGGCGATGTTCGGTCGCGCCGTGCCGGAAGGGGCGATCTATTACGCCAGTTCCAAACGTCGGCGCGTGGTGCCTATCCATCAAGACCTGCGCGATCAGGTGATGCAAGTGGCCGATGCGGTGCGTGGCATGCTGCAGTCGCAAAAACTGCCTCCTCCATTGACAGGCGCGCAGGCCACGCAGCGTTGCCGTGGTTGTTCGCTTCGGGATAGGTGCCAACCCGAGGCTGGCCAGGCCACCGTCTTGCAACGGGCCACGCGGGCGCTTTACGACCCGGACGCCGACGTGGGCACACAGGAATAGTCAAACACCATGCACCTGCTCAATACCCTTTACGTCAACACGCAGGACAGCTATCTGCGCCTGGACAACGACACCTTGCGCGTGCAGGTGGAGGACGAAACCCGGCTGCGGGTGCCCTTGCATCATTTGCAGGCGGTCGTGTGCTTCGGGCGAGTGGGCTTGTCTTTGCCGCTCATGCATCGCTTGGCCGAGGAGGCGGTGGCCCTGGTTTTGCTGGATGAGAACGGGCGATTCAAAGCGCGGCTGGAGGGCGCTACGTCGGGCAATGTGTTGCTGCGCCGCGCTCAGCACACGCAGTCGATGAACGAGGCGTTCACGCTGGACTTTGCGCGTGCTTGCGTGGCCGGCAAGGTCCGCAATTCGCGCCAAGTCCTGCAGCGGGGCGCCCGAGACGCCAAGGCCGAAAGTGATGCGGCCGCGCTGACACGTGGAGCGCAGGACCTGGCGGCCACCCTGCGGGCACTGCCGGGGGCGAAAGATCTTGACGTGCTTCGTGGGCTGGAAGGGGAGGCCGCCAGACAGTACTTCGAACGGCAGCCGATGCTGGTCAAGGCGGATTTGCGGGCGGAGTTTTCTATGGACGGGCGGACACGCCGACCACCGCGCGACCGGATGAACGCTCTGCTGTCGTTCTTGTACGCCATGTGGATGAACGATTGCCGCAGCGCACTGGAGGCGGTGGGGTTGGACCCGCAGGTGGGGTTCTTGCATGTGCTGCGTCCTGGTCGGGCGGCGTTGGCGCTGGATCTGATGGAAGAGTTCAGGCCCTTCGCGGATCGCTTGGCGCTGTCGTTGGTGAACCGTGGGCAGATTTGTGCGGATGACTTCCTGGCGCGTGAAGGCGGTGGTGTGTCCCTGACGATCGATGCGCGAAAAGCGGTGGTGGTGGCGTTTCAGGAGCGCAAGCAGGAAAGCGTTCAGCATCCGGTGTTGGCGCAAGCCTTGCCACTGGGTTTGGTGCCGCTGGTGCAAGCGCGTTTGATGGCGCGTGCCATACGCGCGGAGGCAGATGCAAACGGACAGGTCTGTGGGTACCTGCCGTTTCTTGTGCGGTAGGGATGGAGGGTGCCGTGCTGATCATCGTCTGCTACGACGTGAATACTGAAACCACAGCGGGCAGACGCAGGCTGAGGCGGGTTGCAAAGGTCTGCGAGAGCACCGGCCAGCGGGTGCAGAAGTCTGTGTTCGAATGCCGCGTGGATCTTGCCGGTTTTGAGGAGCTTGAGCGGCGGCTGTTGTCTGAAATCAATCCCGAGCAGGACTGCCTTCGTCTGTATCGGTTGCCAGAGACGCGCGGCGCCGAGGTGCGAGAGCATGGCCAGTTCAAGGCCGTGGACTTTGATGGTCCGTTGGTCTTGTGAGGTGCTTCCGGCGCCGACCGGGGCTTAAGATTGCAACGCGAACCCAGAGTGCCGGAAACGGCCCTCTGAAGGTTCGCGCCCTTCGCAATCCATTGACTTGCATGGAAATTCATCCGTTGCACGCAGCAGGGAACACATCCAACCGTTCGTTCTTTTCCAGGTTCGCGCAACTTGGGGGAATGGTGGTGAGAAAACAAGTCGTTGGGAACGAAGGGGCTCGCCCGTCAGTGATGACGGGCGCGGATTGAAACCGGCGTGACGGCGCAGGCACCAAAGCCGCACGCCGGCTCGCCCGTCAGTGATGACGGGCGCGGATTGAAACTGGCTCACCGACGAAGCCGAGCCCACTCGCCAACGGCTCGCCCGTCAGTGATGACGGGCGCGGATTGAAACTTCGATCGACAGCGTCAGCTCTTCGATGCCGCCGACGGCTCGCCCGTCAGTGATGACGGGCGCGGATTGAAACCGGGACATGCTTGACCGCATGCAGCCCAGCCCGGCGGCTCGCCCGTCAGTGATGACGGGCGCGGATTGAAACGCTCAGCGCGGCCTCGAACTCCGCAGCGCCCTGCGGCTCGCCCGTCAGTGATGACGGGCGCGGATTGAAACTTGCTGAGGTCAAGCGCAACGTGCAGTGGCTCTATGGCTCGCCCGTCAGTGATGACGGGCGCGGATTGAAACCTGGCCACAGTCGACTTCACCCAGCTCGCCGCCGGGCTCGCCCGTCAGTGATGACGGGCGCGGATTGAAACCTGTTCAAGCAGTGGGGGGAGTGGCATCTCGCGATGGGCTCGCCCGTCAGTGATGACGGGCGCGGATTGAAACAGCCCGCAGAACGCCGCCCTCTGGCTCTCCGGCACGGCTCGCCCGTCAGTGATGACGGGCGCGGATTGAAACCGCGGTGAAACCGGCCGCCGCCACCTGCTGCACCAGGCTCGCCCGTCAGTGATGACGGGCGCGGATTGAAACCAGGGCACCAAGGCTGCAAGGGTTGGCGTTACGGTGGGCTCGCCCGTCAGTGATGACGGGCGCGGATTGAAACGACACCCTGCGCGGCACACAGCAAGACGGTTACGGGGCTCGCCCGTCAGTGATGACGGGCGCGGATTGAAACTGCCAGTAAGCCCCGCCAGAGATCTGCGCCGCGCTGGCTCGCCCGTCAGTGATGACGGGCGCGGATTGAAACATGCCGGCAAAGACGAAGTGCAGCAGGGGCGCGGCGGCTCGCCCGTCAGTGATGACGGGCGCGGATTGAAACGAGCACCGGCGTGGGCGGCTTGCGGGCGGGGGCCGCTCGCCCGTCAGTGATGACGGGCGCGGATTGAAACAGCACGCGGATGAACTCGCCCGCGGCGCTGGCCGCGGCTCGCCCGTCAGTGATGACGGGCGCGGATTGAAACCCCGACCTGAGCATGTGCTTCTGGCCCACCACCGCTCGCCCGTCAGTGATGACGGGCGCGGATTGAAACGAGCTGTACGAGGAAGAGCAGGTCAGTGAGGTGCAGGGCTCGCCCGTCAGTGATGACGGGCGCGGATTGAAACTTGGAGCCAGTTCCCATGAAGCCGCTGAACTCGCCGCTCGCCCGTCAGTGATGACGGGCGCGGATTGAAACCGCGAAGCGCAGGACGGCTCCATTGACGTGACGCGCTCGCCCGTCAGTGATGACGGGCGCGGATTGAAACCGCACCCAGGAACGCGTTCGTATCGGCGGCTACGGCGCTCGCCCGTCAGTGATGACGGGCGCGGATTGAAACACTGCACAGCCAATCGCCCAGGCGCAGGTCGTCGCGCTCGCCCGTCAGTGATGACGGGCGCGGATTGAAACAGGTCGGACAACGGGGAGCCGTTATCGGCCAGGATTGCTCGCCCGTCAGTGATGACGGGCGCGGATTGAAACCCGGGGATGTGTTGTCAGGCTTTGCCCTGCTTGGGCTCGCCCGTCAGTGATGACGGGCGCGGATTGAAACACCTGGGTGATGTTGGTCTGCATGATCGCGTACGCTCGCCCGTCAGTGATGACGGGCGCGGATTGAAACGCCGACGGCGCGTTCAAGCTGGTGGCATTCGACCGCTCGCCCGTCAGTGATGACGGGCGCGGATTGAAACCTGGATGAGGACGGCAGCAAGCGAACCTTTGCCGAGCTCGCCCGTCAGTGATGACGGGCGCGGATTGAAACGTCCTTATCGATCACCTTTGCGTCGAGCTGATCGAGCTCGCCCGTCAGTGATGACGGGCGCGGATTGAAACATCAAGGTAAAACCATGCGAATCGACACCATCACGCTCGCCCGTCAGTGATGACGGGCGCGGATTGAAACAGCCAACCATCGCCATCACCCTCGTCGTCAAGCGCGCTCGCCCGTCAGTGATGACGGGCGCGGATTGAAACATCGTCGATTGCGGCGACGGCTGGTGGGGCGACGAAGCTCGCCCGTCAGTGATGACGGGCGCGGATTGAAACAAGGACTACAAGTCCGCCTCCATCCACGTTAAGCCAGCTCGCCCGTCAGTGATGACGGGCGCGGATTGAAACCGTCCCAGCGGCGTGGGCACCACGGGCGCGGGCTGCTCGCCCGTCAGTGATGACGGGCGCGGATTGAAACCTGGATCAAGGCCCTGCAAGATGAGCCGCTGGAGGCTCGCCCGTCAGTGATGACGGGCGCGGATTGAAACATCGCGCAGCCTGCGTAGCTTCTCGCGCTCTGCAGGCTCGCCCGTCAGTGATGACGGGCGCGGATTGAAACCGTGCGGTCTACGCCTTTGAGCAACAGGATCGCGGCTCGCCCGTCAGTGATGACGGGCGCGGATTGAAACCATCCCGTGACCTCACCCGATGCCAAGAAACCCGGCTCGCCCGTCAGTGATGACGGGCGCGGATTGAAACCTCACGAATGCGATGACACCGAGCATGGCCGACAGCTCGCCCGTCAGTGATGACGGGCGCGGATTGAAACGAAGGTGATCTGCAGGGGCAGGTGCTTGAGCCACGCTCGCCCGTCAGTGATGACGGGCGCGGATTGAAACCGCGACGTGGGCGAGCAGGAACAGATCGTCAAGCGCGCTCGCCCGTCAGTGATGACGGGCGCGGATTGAAACGACAGCAGCTCCGAAGGCGACCGCCGGGCCGACGGCTCGCCCGTCAGTGATGACGGGCGCGGATTGAAACAGGTGACACGATGTGTAGGGTTGTTGCCCGGCTTGCTCGCCCGTCAGTGATGACGGGCGCGGATTGAAACCCTGCGGGTCGTCGAACACCGCCGCTGAGACGCGCGCTCGCCCGTCAGTGATGACGGGCGCGGATTGAAACCTGGATCTGTCCTGGCCACAGATCGACGAAGCGGCGCTCGCCCGTCAGTGATGACGGGCGCGGATTGAAACGAGACAAACACCCCAGAGGCCGCATGAATACCGACGCTCGCCCGTCAGTGATGACGGGCGCGGATTGAAACGGACGCGGTGCGGTACGCCAGTGGCACGCCGTCGTGCTCGCCCGTCAGTGATGACGGGCGCGGATTGAAACATCCGCGTGCTGAAGTAAGCGCAGCAGCCGCAGCGCTCGCCCGTCAGTGATGACGGGCGCGGATTGAAACGACCCACCAGAGGACGACACCAATGAAAAAAGCCCGCTCGCCCGTCAGTGATGACGGGCGCGGATTGAAACCTCGCGTGCGCCATGACCGTGGGCGCCGGTGCCGAGCTCGCCCGTCAGTGATGACGGGCGCGGATTGAAACGCCCTGTTCCTGGACACCGCTGAATTCGCGGTGGGCTCGCCCGTCAGTGATGACGGGCGCGGATTGAAACATCGGCCAGCAATCCCTTGACGCTGGCCTCGCCGGCTCGCCCGTCAGTGATGACGGGCGCGGATTGAAACCAAGCTCTCATAGGTGACCTCGCCCGCGACCAGGGGCTCGCCCGTCAGTGATGACGGGCGCGGATTGAAACCCAAGGTCGCGGCCGACACCAAGAAGGTGGGCGGCTCGCCCGTCAGTGATGACGGGCGCGGATTGAAACTTCGTAGACCATCACCGCATCTCCCAGCGCGATCGCTCGCCCGTCAGTGATGACGGGCGCGGATTGAAACTTGTGCTCGGTCAGCGGGATGTGTTGCGCGGGGTGCTCGCCCGTCAGTGATGACGGGCGCGGATTGAAACGATGTCCGCTTTGTCGGCAGCAGTGAGCAGACCCGGCTCGCCCGTCAGTGATGACGGGCGCGGATTGAAACGCGCGCGTATTGCTTGTAGTGCCAGGCGAACCCTGCTCGCCCGTCAGCGATGGCGGGTGCGGATTGAAACCCGGTGCCGCCGTGGCGGTGGACAACTTGCTGCTGGCTCGCCCGTCAGTGATGACGGGTGCGGATTGAAACATGGGCGGAGATCGTGAACTTGTGAGGTTTTCCGGGCTCATCCGTCATCAATGACAGGCGCGGATTGAAACGGAACTGTCAAGGATCACGCCAGTTGTTGGCTCGCCGGACCCGGCATTCCTGCCGCAGGCAATGGTTCCGCGCGGGTATTGGGATTTGTGCTTGGGCGGAGCAAGAACTTCGTCCCAATGTCAGACTCCGACCCATTCCCCAACAACCCAAGGAGATGCGCGATGCTCAACGACAACCAGACCCAGGACCTCCAGGCCTTGCTGCCGGGCCAGTCCACCGAACTTGGCGCCACGCGGCGCACGGCCCTCAAGGCCGCCCTGGGCGTGGGCTACGCCGCTGCGGCCCTGCCCATCATGGCGCAGACGGCGGTGAAAACGCCCGCCGACGGCCTGACGGCGGGTGAGGTGACGATCGATGTGAACGGCTTCAAGATGCCGGCCTACCGGGCGGCGCCCGCGGGCAAGACGGGCTTGCCGGTGGTGCTGGTGCTGTCCGAGATTTTTGGTGTGCACGAATACATTGCCGACACGGCGCGGCGCTTTGCCCAGGCGGGGTATCTGGCGATCGCGCCCGAGCTGTTCGTGCGCCAGGGTGACGCGCAGAGCTACGGCGAGATCAACAAGCTGATCGCCGAGGTGGTGTCCAAGGTGCCCGACGCACAGGTGATGGGCGATCTGGACGCGGCGGTGAAATGGGCGGCGGCCAACGGCGGCGACACCCGCAAACTGGGTGTCACCGGCTTCTGCTGGGGCGGGCGCCATGTCTGGCTCTATGCGGCGCACAACCCGGAGGTCAAGGCCGGTGTGGCCTGGTACGGCCGGCTGGTGGGGCAGGCCAGCGAGCTGAGCCCGAAACACCCGGTGGACGTGGCCGCTGGGCTGCACGGCCCGGTGCTGGGGCTGTACGGCGGGGCCGACACGGGCATTCCCCTTGACACGATTGATAAGATGAAGGCCGCACTGGCAGCGGGGAACGCGGCGGCCAAGGCCTCGACTTTTGTGGTGTACCCGGACGCGCCCCACGCGTTCCACGCCGACTACCGGCCGAGTTTCCGCAAGGAGCCGGCCGAAGACGGCTGGAAGCGCGCCACGGCCTGGTTCAAGCAGCACGGCGTGGCCTGAAACCCGGCGTGAGAAGATGACGAGGGCCGCTGACCAGCGGCCCTTTTTCTATGGGTGCGCCCCGCAGGCTCGCGCGGCGCACCGTTTTTGTGAGCTGAGCAGAACAAGATGATCCTGATAGCGATCCTGATCGGAACCGTGGCCGCGGGTGTGGGCAGTGTCTGGCTGGCGGCCTTTCTGGGCTTTTCCATGCTGGCGCGCTACACCCAGCACATGCTCAGTCTGGCCGCGGGCGCGCTCATGGCCACCGCTTTCATGCACCTGCTGCCCGAGGCGTTCGAGAGCCAGGCCAGCGCCCAGGAGCTGTTTGCCACGCTGCTGGCGGGCCTGGTGTTCTTTTTCCTGCTCGACAAGGCCGAACTCTGGCACCACGGCCACGAGCACCACCATGAGCACCACCACGACCTCGGTGAGGGTTCCGGGCACGGCGCCGCGCCGGGCCATGCGCAGCACGACCACGACCACGACCACGACCACTCTCCTGCCGGTGCGGCGGCGCACGCCGGCCGCCAGCATCACCACCACGAGCCGCGCGCGGGTGGCTGGGCGGTGCTCGCGGGCGACAGCGTGCACGCGCTGGGCGACGGCATCCTGATCGCGTCGGCCTTCATGGCCGACATGCGGCTGGGCGTGGTCACGGCGCTGGCGGTGCTGGCCCACGAGGTGCCGCACCACATTGGCGATCTGGTGGTGCTGCGGCTGACGTCGGGCACGCAGCGCGCGGCGCTGGTGAAGGTGTCGCTGGCGGGCACGGTCACGGCGCTGGGTGGGCTGGTGGGGTATTTCCTGCTGTCGCGGCTGGAAGACTTCCTGCCGTATTTCCTGGTGGTGGCGTCCAGCAGCTTCATCTACGTGGCGCTGGCCGACCTGATCCCGCAGCTGCAGAAGCGCCTGGGCCTGCGGGAAACGGCGGCTCAGGTGGCCTGGCTGCTCGCAGGCATCGGGCTGGTGATGCTGGTCAGCGGGCTGGCGCACGGCCACTAGAAACACCTGCCGTTCAGTCCACCGCCTGGCGCCCAAAGGAAAACCAGAAGCACGCGCCCCGGCCCACCGTGCCTTCGCCGCGGATGTGGCCGCCGTGGCGCTCGATGATGCGGCGCACGGTGGCCAGACCGATGCCGCTGCCTTCGAACTCGCGGGGCGAGTGCAGCCGGGTGAAGGGCTGGAACAGGCGCTCGGAGCGTGACATCTCGAACCCGGCGCCGTTGTCGCGCACGCAAAACACGGGGGCTTCGCCGGGTGGGGTGTCGAGCTGTTGTGACAGCTCGATGCGCGGCCGGGGCTGCTGGCGGGTGTATTTCCAGGCGTTGCCGAGCAGGTTTTCCAGCACGATCTGCGCCATGCGGGGGTCGCAGTCGGCCACCATGCCCGGGGCGATCACCACTTCCACTTCGCGCCCCGGGTCGCGGTGGCACTCCTGGCGCAGCACGTCCTGCGCCAATGCGCTCAGGTTGACGGCGGTGCGTTGCAGGGTGCCCTGGCTGACCCGGGCCAGCGCCAGCAGATCGGTGATCAGACGGTTCATGCGCGCCACCGAGCCCGCCACGTGTTGCAGCAGGTCTTCGTCTTCGGGGGTCAGTCGGCCGGCCATCCGCTCCTGCAGGATGTGCATGAAGCCGTCGATGGCGCGCAGCGGGGACTTCAGGTCGTGCGAGACGGTGTAGGCGAAGGCGTCGAGCTCGCGGTTGAGGTACTGCAGCTGTTCGGTGCGGGCCGCCACGCGCTGCTCCAGCGTGTCCTGCAGTTTGCGGATTTCGCGGTCGCGCCGCAGCCGCACCAGCTCGGCGTTGCAGCGGCTGGCGAAGATGGTGAGCATGGCCCGCGTGTCGGCGCCCGGCTCCTGCGGGTGGCTCCAGGTGGCTACCAGCAGGCCGATGGCGGTGCCGTCCGGGTCGCGCAGGACCATGCCGGCCAGCGTCTGCACCCGGTCCGGGTCGAAGGGCGGTGTGTGCTGGCACAGGGGGCTGGCGCTGATGTCTTCCACCAGAAGGTCCTGGTGCGGCAGGATGCGCGCGTAGCTGGTCTGCTCCAGGCTCAGCGTCTGGTGGGGCAGCAGCTCGCTGTCGTTCAGCAGGGCGAGGGTATCGAGCCGCTTGTGGTCGGCGCTGAGTTCGCCGATCACCACCCCATGGGCCCCGACGGCCTGGGCCAGGCGCTCGGCCAGCGAGAGGAAGAAGGCTTCGCCGGTGGCCGAGGAGACGCCCTGGGCCACGTTCATGAGCAGGGCCCGCTGGCGCTTTTCTTCGGCCACGTTGATCGTGAAGGTCAGCGCGCAGGGTTCGCCTTCGAGTTCGATGGACTCGGCCCACATCCGCACCTCCACCACCTCGCCCTGCTTGTTGCGCATGCGGGTTTCGTAGCCCAGCAGATGGCCGTCCTGGCGCAGCCGCCGGGTGTAGTCGTCGCGGTCGGCCGGGCAGAGCCAGATGCCGACTTCCAGCGCGGTCTTGCCTGCGCAATCGGCCTGGCTGTAGCCCAGCACACGTTCGCTGGCGGGGTTGACCTCGATGTAGCGGCCGTCGGACAGCCGCGTGATGGTCATGCCCAGCGGGCTGAAGTTGAACGCCTTGGAGAAACGCTCTTCCGATTTTTTCAGGGCCTGGCGCGCCCGCTCTTCCATGCTCACGTCGATCACCATCACGATGAGCAGGCGCTCGGAGCCGTTGTGCAGCACCTCGGCGTACAGCAGGGCTTCGAACAGGCTGGCGTCGCGCCGCCGCCCGAGGGCCCGCATGCCGCGCACACGGCCATGGGCCTTGAGCTGCGCGCGGAAGACCTCGCTCTCGGCGGGGTCGGCCCAGAGCAGAGGGGGGTGCTGTCCGATCATTTCCTGCCGGCTGAAGCCGCTCATGTCGGCATAGGCATCGTTGACGTCGACCACCAGGCGGTCGCTGAGGGACTGCACCAGGCAGGCGGCGGGGTTGCCCCGGAACAGGGCCCTGAAACGCTCTTCGCTGGCGCGCAGATCGGCTTCGGCCTCCAGGGTCTGGTTCAGGCTGTGTGCCAGGCGGCGGTAGGCTTTCATCAGGCGGTGGCGCCCGAAGAACACGCTCACCAGAATGGTGGCGATCACGGACGTTTGCACCAGCCAGACCGCCCAGCCCATCCGCATGGCGCTGGGCACGAACACGCCGCGCTGCTCCAGCCAGTTGAACAGGCCCAGCACAATGGTGCAGTAGAGGCCCACGGCGATCATGCCGCGGCGCGGCAGGAAGCTGCCGGCCAGCACCACGGTCGCCACCATGGCGGTCACGGCGCTGCTGCGAACGCTGCCATCGAGCGCCGTGGCCAGCGTGGTGCCCAGCAGCATGAAACCGATCAGCGCATGGGCCACCAGCCGTATCCGGCCTTGGCGAAACGGCAGCCACAGCGTCCAGAGAACGACGGACAGCAGCGCGATCACCACGACCACGCGGGAGGCACCGTCGCGCAGGAACACGGCGGCCGCGATCGCCGGCGCGGCCAGACACAGGGTCAGCAGCAGCGCGCGCACCGCCTGCTCCTGGTGGCGTTCGATCACGCCCGTCTGTCCCGGGGCCAGCGGATCGTCGGTCAAGGTGGAGTCTTCCATGAGGGGGCAGTGGTTACGCGGTGGGGGAGGGGACTGGCGGTGGGGGCGCGCCCACCGGCCCGGTGCCGGCCGCCAGCGTGAAGTGGAACACCGCGCCCTGGCCCGGCGCGGCCGAGCCGCTGATGTTGCCGCCGTGGCGTTCCACGATGCGGCGCACCGTGGCCAGGCCGATGCCGGCGCCCTCGAACTCGCTGGGCATGTGCAGGCGCTGGAAGGGTTTGAACAGCTTGTCCGCGTAGGCCATGTTGAAGCCCGTGCCGTTGTCGCTCACGAAGAAGGCTGGCGCCGACGGCCCGTAGCCGGGCAGGCGGCCGAAGGTGATCCGGGCGTCGGCCTGGTCGCGCGAATATTTGACGGCGTTGCCCAGCAGGTTCTCCAGCGCGATGCGCACCAGCCGGGCGTCGCACTGGCAGTGGAGCTCGGGTTCGATGTGCCAGTGGATGCTGCGTTGGGGCTGCCGGCTGCGCTCGAACTCCAGGATGCAGTGCGCCATGTCGCTCAGGTCCACCAGCTCGCGTTTGAGCGTGCTCTGGCTGATGCGCGCCAGGGCCAGCAGGTCGGCGATCAACTGACCCATGCGCCGGGTGGAGGCGAGCACGCGCTGGAGCAGCTGTTGTTCGTCGGGTTTCAGGCGGTCGTGCAGCTGCTCCGTGAGCAACTGCGTGAAGCCGTCGATGGCCCGCAGGGGGGACTTCAGGTCGTGCGACACGGAGTAGGCGAACGAGTCGAGCTCGGCGTTGAGCTTTTTCAGCTCGGCGGTGCGTTCGCTCACCCGCTGCTCCAGCGTTTCGTTCAGGCGCTGGATCTCGCGCTCGCGGCGCAGGCGCACCAGTTCGGCCCCGGCGCGGCTGGCAAAGATGGAAAACAGCGCTTCGATCTCGGGTTTCATCTCGATGGGGCGGGTCCACAGCGCGTTGATGACGCCGATGGGCGTGTCGTCGGCGTCGCGCAGCGACTGGCCCACATAGGCCTGAAAGCCGGCCCGCACCAGCGGGACGTAGTGGGGGAAATGCCGGGCGAGGTCGCTGGGGTAGACCACCAGGCCGGGCTGGTCGATCGCCTGGCCGCAGGGCACGTGGTCAATGTCGAAGCTGAAACCGGCGCCTTCGATGCCATCGCGCGAGACCGCGAGCGTGCGCACCCGCCGCTGCGGGGCCAGTTCGCCCACGATGACCATGTCGGCCCCCAGCGCCTGGGCCATGTAGCGGGTGAGCTCGCTGAAGAAGGCTTCTCCGGTGTGGCCCGACACGCCCCGCGCGATGTAGAGCAACTGCGCCTCGCGCTGTTTTTCCGCGCTGGTGTCCACCGTGCAAGACAGCATGCATTCCTCGCCGTCGATCTCGATGAGCTCGGCCCAGAGCCGGGCATCGGCCATGCTGCCGTCCTTGCGCCGCACGCGGATATCGTGCCCATGCACGTGCTCTTCGCGGCGCAGCCGCTCCACGAACGCGGCGCGCTCTGCGGCGCTGGACCAGGCGCCGGTTTCCAGCGATGTCCGGCCCTTGAGTTCGTCGCCGCGGTAGCCCTGCAGGCTTTCGCGGGACACGTTGACTTCCAGGTAGGTGCCGTCCGAGAGGCGGGTGATGGCCATGTTCAGGGGGCTGAAGTTGAAGGCCTTGGCGAAGCGCTCCTCGGAGCGGCGCAGGCGCTCGGTCGCCTGGGCCTGCCGGCTGATGTCGGCCACCGTGGTGATGATCAGCCGGTCCTCGGCATCGTTGCCCAGCTCCGAGGAAATCAGTGCATCGAAGGTGCTGCCGTCGGCCCGCAACCCGGTGACGGGCTGTTCCGTCACGCGGCGCAGCGCGAACAGGCGCTGCGCATGGACTTCACGCTCGGCCGGGGCGCCCCAGAGGAAGTGATCGGTGCGACCCAGGACCTGTTCGCGGGTGTAGCCGTAGCAGCGCTCGAACGCGGGGTTCACGTCCAGAATCATGCCGGTGCGGGCTGACTGGGCGATCATGGGGCTGGGGTTGGTGCTGAAGATGAGGGCGAAGCGCTCCAGGCTGCGGTCGCGTTCCTGCTCGGTGCGCCTGCGCAGTTCCAGCTCCTGCATCTGCCGGTCGAAGGCCTGGCGCGCGCGCATGCGGCTGTAGAACACCATGATGCCCACCAGCACCAGCGTGGCCGAGTGGGTGAGCCAGACGCTGATGCCCACGTCGAAGCCGGCCGGGTGCAGCCAGCCCTGCGTTTCCGCGTAGCTCAGCAGCCCGAGCGCCGCCACGCTGAAGGCCACCGAACCCACCAGGGCGGCGCGCCCGAGGAAGATGCCCGCGCCCGCCACCGCGGCCACGAACAACACCACCCCGGCCGTGCGCACGGAGCCGTAGGCCAACACCGCGAAGACCGCCGCGAAAAGCACCGAGAACACCAGCACGTGCGCGACGTAGCGCGTGTAGCCGCGGCGCAGCATGAGCAGGGCGCCCCACCCGGTGAGGGCGATCAGGGCCGGTGCGATGACTTGCTGCGGATAGGACGTGTTCAGGTAGACCAGCGGCGTGACCAGGGTGGCGACCGCGCCGATCAGCAGCGAGATTCTCTGCAGGGTGACCGGTCGGGACGCGCTGTCGGCGTCGGTGGGGTGCGATGGGCTGGGGTGGGGCACGGGTCGGCTCGGGTGGGGGCGCCGCAGTGGGGCCTGGGTTCAGGTTCCAAGCGGGCGCCGTCGGACCCCTGTTGTATCGGCCGATCAGGCCGGGACTTGACTGCGGGCGCAGGGCACGCCGGGCGTGTTGCACCACTCGCTCCAGCTGCCCGGGTAGAGCCGGGCCGTGCCCAGGCCCGCCACCTCCATGGCCAGCAGGTTGGGAATGGCGCTGACGCCGCTGCCGCAGTGGTGCACCACCGTGGCGGGGTCGCGCTGGCCGAGCAGTGCGCGGAACTCGGCGCGCAGTTGCTCCGCGGGTTTGAACCGGCCATCGGGCCCCAGGTTTTCGCTGAACGGCCGGTTCAGGGCGCCCGGGATGTGGCCGGCGACGGGGTCGAGGGGTTCGACCTCGCCCCGGAAACGGGCGCTGGCCCGCGCGTCGATCAGGGTCAGGTCGGCGTCGCCGATGCGCGCGGCGATCTCGCCGGTGGTGGCGGTGCCCACCCGGGCCGGGCCCAGCGGGTAGGGCGTGGCCTCGTCGAGCAGCGCCGGGCCGGGGCCGCTGTCTGTGGCGCCGCCGGCTTCCAGCCAGGCCTGCAGGCCGCCGTCGAGCACGGCCACCGCCTCGTGGCCGCACCACTTGAGCATCCACCACAGGCGGCCACAGTAGTTGGCGCCCTGGCGGTCGTAGACCACCACCTGCGCGCCAGGCGCGAGGCCGGTGCGGCCCAGCCAGCCGGCCAGGCGCTCGCGCGAGGGCAGGGGGTGGCGCCCGCCGCTGGCGCGGTCGGGACTGGCCTTGTCGCTCAGGTGGATGTCCAGGTCGGCGTGGATGGCGCCCGCGATGTGGCGGGTTTCGTATTGCGCGCGGCCGGCCTGCGGGTCCATCAGGTCGAAGCTGCAGTCGTAGATGCGCAGCGGCGCGCCGCTGTCCATCAGGTGTTGAAGTTCGGGGGCGGAGATCAGGGTGGAATGCATCGGGCCATTGTGCGGCAGCCGCACGGTCTTGACGATGCCACCAGGGCGCTGCATCCCTGCCGCGGCGTGCAGGGTTTCACGGCCTCAGTGTTCTTCTGCGGGGGCGTTGGGCACCGCGCGCGTACGCAGCACGGTGGCGGTGATGCCGCTGACGATGATCAGCCCCATGCCCAGCCAGCCGATCAGCGGCAGCCGGTCGCCGAACACGGTCAGGCTGTACAGGCCCGCGAAGACGATGCCCGAGTACTGCAGGTTGGCCACCACCAGGGTGGCGCCGCTGGCGTAGGCGCGCGTCATGCACAGCTGCCCGAGCACCGCGAGCAGGCCAATCGGCAGCAGCCACAGCGCGCTGGGCCAGTGCCAGGCGCTCACCCCGGTGAACACCATGCCCAGCGCGCCCGCGAGCACCGCGCCGATGGAGAAATAGAACACCGTGCGGCTCTCGGGCTCGCCCAGGCGCGAGAGCGCCGTCACCTGCAGGTAGGCGAAGGCCGCGAAGAGACCCGAGAGCAGCCCGACCAGGGCGCCGAGCACCTGGTCCGGGGCCAGCGTGGGGCGCAGCATCATGGCCACTCCGCCGAAGCCGGCGAGCACCGCCAGGAACAGCGGACCCTGTTGTTTGATGGGTGCGTTGCGGCCCTGCGTCAGCAGCGCGCCGCCGAGCAGGAAGGTGGCGATCCAGACGCTGCTCATGTAGTTCAGCGTCATGGCCGTGGCCAGGGGCAGCGCGGCGATGGCGTAGAACCAGGCGGTGAGCGAGATCACCCCCACCACGCTGCGCCAGACGTGCATCATGGGCACCTGGGTGCGCAGCGAGACGCCGCGCAGGCGGGTCAGGCCGATCAGGAAGACCACCCCCACCATGCCCCGGTAGCAGACGATCTCGAAGCTGTTGAAGTGCACCGACGCGAATTTGATGCAGACCCCCATGGAGGCGAACAGCAGCGAGGCCAGCAGCATCCACAGGGCTTGCATCAGGAGGCTCCCCCCTGCGCCGCCTGCGGCGTCACCCCCCCAGGGGGGCGCCACTGGCGGCCGGGCAAAGCCCGCTCCGCGGTGGCCTGGGACGAACGCGCGCGGATGCTCACTCCGTTCGCATCCGCGACCTGTACCACTCGTGGAAATGCTGCATGCCGTCTTCCATCGGGCTTTGGTAGGGGCCGACCTCGTTGTCGCCGCGCAGCAGCAGCGCCTTGCGGCCTGCGTCCATGCGCTCGCCGATCTCGTCGTCCTCGATGCAGGTTTCCATGTAGGCCGCCTGCTGGGCCTCGACGAATTCGCGCTCGAAGGCGGCGATTTCCTCGGGGTAATAGAACTCCACCATGTTGAGCGTCTTGTCCACGCTGACCGGGTGCAGGGTGGAGACGGTCAGCACATGCGGGTACCACTCCACCATGATGTGGGGGTAGTAGGTCAGCCAGATCGCGCCGTGTTCGGGCGCCGCGCCGTTGCGGTACCGCATGAGCTGTTGCTGCCAGCGCTGGTACACCGGGCTGCCGGCCTTGCCCAGCAGGTTGGCCGCGCCCACGGTCTGCACCGAGTACTCGGGCTTGAATTCCCAGCGCAGGTCGTCACAGGTGACGAAGCCGCCCAGGCCGGGGTGGAACGGGACGACGTGGTAGTCCTCCAGATAGACCTCGATGAAGGTCTTCCAGTTGTAGTTGCATTCGTGCAGCTCGACGTGGTCCAGCACCATGCCCTCGAAATTGAGCGCCGCGCGCGGGCCCATGTTCGCCAGGTCGGCCTCGATGTCGCGCCCGTTGTCCTCGAACAGCAGGCCGTTCCAGGAGCGCAGCGGGTAGTTGTTCAGGTCCAGGCAGGGGTCGTGCTCGAAATGCGGCGCCCCCAGCAGGCCGCCGGCCTTGCCGCCCTGGCCGCCGCTGTAGGTCCAGCGGTGCAGCGGGCAGACGATGTTGCCCCCGGCGCTGCCGCTGCGGTTGTCACCCAGATTGCCGCGGCCCTTGAGCATGATGGCCTGGCGGTGGCGGCAGATGTTGGACACCAGTTCCACGCCGGCGTCGGTGCGCACCAGTGCCCGGCCACCCGCTTCCTGGGGCAGGGCGTGGTAGTCGCCTCGGTTGGGAACCGCGAGTTCGTGTCCCACATAGCGGGGACCTCGCTGGAAGAGGGTTTCCAGTTCGCGCTGGTACAGCGCCTGGTCGAAATAGCTGGAAACCGGGAGTTGGCTTCTGGCCTGCTGGAGTTGAAGACTTAAATCAGACATGGAGGTCTTGACCTAGAGACTCCCCCTATGAAGGGGCAGGGTAAGCGCTGGTCGAAAATCGAATTCGCGCGGGATGGGTGGAGTGGTGCGTCCCTCCGGACAGGGGCTGTCCGTCAGTGATGAAAAAGGAGGCGGATTGTACCCCGGGGGTGTCGGCGAGGCCCCCGCTGGCGCCGGGTGGTCGGGCGCGGCACGCGGTTTCTTGGGCCACAGGGCTAAAATCCGCGATTCGGTGGGCTGGCCGGCCAGATGCGCGGCGCGCACCCCGTTGGGGCCGGCCGTGGCCCGCCCCCGCGGGCTCTCCGATTGCTTTGCAACTGCTCCATGACCTCACCCTCCACTCCCAAGAAAACCCCATCATCGGCCCGCGCCGGTGCGGCCAGTGACGTGGCCACCAGCTACGAAGCCGCTCTGGAAGAGCTGGAGCAACTGGTGGCCCAGCTCGACGCCGGCCAACTGCCCCTGGACCAACTGCTCACGCGCTACCAGCGCGGGGCCGAACTGCTCGCTTTCTGCCGCGGCCGGCTCGAAGCGGTGGAAAACCAGATCAAGGTTCTGGAAGGCGGCGAACTCAAACCCTGGGACGCCGCGTGAACACATTGCTTTCAGACACCCGCGCCTTCGTTGCCTGGCGCGAAGCGCAGCAGGCGGCGGTGGAACACGCTTTGTCCGGGTGGGTGCCGCTGGACGCGCCCGCCGGCCTGGGCGAGGCCATGCGCTACGCCGTGCTTGACGGGGGCAAACGCCTGCGCCCCTTGCTGGTGCTGGCCACCAGCGGTGCCGTGAACGGCGCGCCGGGTGCCGCGATGCGCGCGGCCTGCTCGGTGGAGCTGATCCACGCCTACTCGCTGGTGCACGACGACATGCCCTGCATGGACAACGATGTGCTGCGCCGGGGCAAGCCCACGGTGCATGTGCGGTTTGGCGAGGCCCAGGCCCTGCTCGCGGGCGACGCCCTGCAGGCCCTGGCTTTTGAGCTGCTGGTGCCGGGCGACGGCAGCCTGGAGGCGGGCATGTCCGCCACCCTGTGCCGGCTGCTGGCGCTCTCGGCCGGTGCCGAGGGCATGGCCGGCGGGCAGGCCGTGGACTTGGCCAGCGTCGGCTTGGCGCTGGACCAGGCCGCGCTGGAAGCCATGCACCGCCAGAAGACCGGTGCCCTGCTGCAGGCCAGCGTCATGATGGGCGCGGCCACGGGGCAGGCCTCCGAAACCACCCGCACGCAGCTGGCGCGTTACGGCGCCAGCCTGGGCCTGGCGTTCCAGGTGGTGGACGACATCCTCGACGTCACCGCCGATTCGGCCACCCTGGGCAAGACCGCGGGCAAGGACGCCGCCTGCGACAAACCCACCTTTGTTTCCCTGATGGGGCTGGACCAGGCGCAGGCCTACGCGGACCGCGTGCTGGACCAGGCGCACGATGCGCTGCGCCACAGCGGCCTGACCCACGCCGACACCCTGCACGCCCTGGCCGACTGGGTGGGCCGCCGTGCCCACTGATGAGCCCCGTCCCTCAAGAGACCCAAGCGACAACCCCATGAACCCATTGCTGCCCACCATCGAGTCGCCCGCGGATCTGCGGCGCCTCGCGCGCACCCAGTTGCAACCCCTGGCCAATGAGTTGCGGACGTTCGTGCTGGAGAGCGTGGCGCGCACCGGCGGCCACCTCAGCTCCAACCTGGGCACGGTGGAGCTCACCGTGGCGCTGCACTACGTGTTCAACACCCCCGAGGACCGGCTGGTCTGGGACGTGGGCCACCAGACCTACCCGCACAAGATCCTCACCGGCCGCCGCGACCGCATGCACAGCCTGCGCCAGCAGGGCGGCATCAGCGGTTTTCCGCGCCGCGAGGAAAGCGAATACGACACCTTCGGCACGGCGCATTCGTCCACCAGCATCTCGGCCGCGCTGGGCATGGCGCTGGCCTCCCGGATCAAGGGCGAGAAACGCCATTCCGTGGCCATCATCGGCGACGGCGCCATGACGGCGGGCATGGCCTTCGAAGCGCTGAACAACGCGGGTGTGGCCGAAGGCCGGCTGCTGGTGGTGCTCAACGACAACGACATGTCGATCAGTCCGCCGGTGGGCGCGCTCAACCGCTACCTGGCCCAGCTCATGAGCGGCCAGTTCTACGCCGCGGCGAAAAACGTGGGCAAGCAGGTGTTGCGCGGCGCGCCGCCGCTGTTCGAGCTGGCCAAGCGCCTCGAAGAACACGCCAAAGGCATGGTGGTGCCGGCCACGCTGTTCGAAAAATTCGGTTTCAACTACATCGGCCCGATCGACGGCCACGACCTCGACTCGCTCATCCCCACGCTGGAAAACATCCGCCACCTGCTGGAGACCGACAGCGGCCCGCAGTTCCTGCACGTGGTCACCAAGAAAGGCCAGGGCTACAAGCTGGCCGAGGCCGACCCGGTGGCCTACCACGGCCCGGGCAAGTTCGACCCCGCCGTGGGGCTGACGAAACCCGCCACGCCGCCCAAGACCACCTTCACCCAGGTGTTTGGCCAGTGGTTGTGCGACATGGCCGAGGCCGATCCGCGCCTGGTCGGCATCACGCCGGCCATGCGCGAGGGTTCGGGCATGGTCGAATTCGAGCGCCGTTTCCCGGCCCGCTATTTCGACGTCGGCATTGCCGAACAGCACGCGGTCACCTTCGCCGCGGGCCTGGCCTGCGAGGGCATGAAGCCGGTGGTGGCGATCTACTCCACCTTCCTGCAGCGCGCCTACGACCAACTGATCCACGACGTGGCGCTGCAGAACCTGCCGGTGGTGTTCGCGCTGGACCGCGCGGGCCTGGTGGGCGCCGATGGTGCCACCCACGCGGGGGCGTACGACATCGCGTTCCTGCGCTGCATCCCCAACATGGCCGTGGCCTGCCCGTCCGACGAGGCCGAATGCCGCCAGTTGCTGAGCACGGCCTTCGAACAGGACCACCCGGTGGCTGTGCGCTACCCGCGCGGTGCCGGTGTCGGCGCGGTGCAGCCCAGCGGGCTGGAGGCGCTGCCCTACGGCCGCGGCGAATGGACCCACAAAGGCCGCGGCGTGGCGATCCTGGCGTTCGGCACCCTGCTGCACCCGGCGCTGGCGGCGGCGCAACGCCTGGGGGCGAGCGTGGCCAACATGCGCTGGGCCAAACCGCTGGACCTGGCGCTGTTGCGCGAACTCGCGGCCTCACACCAGGCGCTGGTGACGGTCGAGGAAGGCTGCCTCCAGGGCGGGGCCGGCAGCGCCGTGCTCGAAGCCCTGCAGGCCGAGGGCCTGACGCTGCCGGTGCTGCAACTGGGGCTGCCCGACGAGTTCATCGAGCACGGTGACCCGGCCAGGCTGCTGGCCATGCTGGGGCTGGACGCCGCCGGCATTGAGCGCTCGGTGCGTGCACGCTTCGCGGACCTGCTCGACGCCGCTCCGGGTCTGAAAGTCGCGGCCTGATCGGCGCTGCGTCCGCTGCCGCGGGCGGAAGAAATTTCACGTCCCTGTTGAACCTGCTTTCATGGGCCGGACCGGGGGTCGGCCGAAGCTTGCAGAACACTGAACACCTGTGCCAAAAGGGCGGTTCTTCGAGGGAAAACCCGCAAGAGGTGGGGGAGGGGTGTTCCTACAATGGCCCGGACTGTTGAAAGTCCCTGGCCGCATCAGAACCGGCCGGGTTGTGCAGAACCAACCACGGAGTCAATCAATATGGATCGTCGTTCCCTCATCAAGCACGCAGGCATCGCCGGTGTGCTGGCCGCAGGAGCCGCCCCCGCCGTTCATGCGCAGGCCGCCATCCGCTGGCGTCTGGCTTCCAGCTTCCCCAAGGCGCTGGACACCATCTACGGCGCCGCCGACGTGTTTGCCAAGAAGGTCGGCGAAATGTCCGGCGGCAAGTTCAGCGTCACGGTGCACCCCGGTGGTGAGCTCATGCCCGCCTTCGGTGTGGTGGACGGCGTGCAGGAAGGCACCGTGGAGTGCGCGCACACCGCGCCTTATTACTTCTTCGGCAAGGACGACACCTTCGCCATGGACTGCGCCATCCCCTTCGGTCTCAACAGCCGCCAGATGACGGCCTGGATGTACGAAGGCAACGGCATGAAGCTGTTCCGTGAGTTCTACGAAGGCTACAACATCGTCAACTTCCCCATGGGCAACACCGGCGCCCAGATGGGCGGCTGGTACCGCAAGGAAATCAAGACGCTGGAAGACATCAAGGGTCTGAAGATGCGCATCGGCGGTTTCGCCGGCAAGGTGCTCACCACCATGGGTGGCGTGCCGCAGAACATCCCCGGCGGCGAGATCTACCAGGCGCTGGAAAAAGGCACCATCGACGCCACCGAGTGGGTGGGTCCGTACGACGACCAGAAGCTGGGCTTCAACAAGGTCGCCAAGAACTACTACTACCCCGGCTGGTGGGAAGGCGGCCCGCAGCTCTCGCTGTACGTCAACAACAAGGCCTTCAACGCCCTGTCGGCAGAAAACAAGGCCATCGTGGAGTGCGCGTCTGCCATTGCCCACACCACCATGCAGGCCAAGTACGACGCCCTGAACCCGGCCGCGCTCAAGCAACTGGTGGCCGCCGGTACCAAGGTGCTGCCGTTCCCCAAGGTCGTGATGGACGCCGCGTTCAAGAACTCGATGGCGCTGTACGACGACATCAGCTCCAAGAATCCGAAGTGGAAAAAGATCTACACGGACTACGCGGCTTTCCGCAAAGACCAGAACCTCTGGTTCCGTTTCACCGAAGCCCAGTTCGACCGCTACATGCAGTCGGCCAAGCTCTGATCGGTGCAGCGTCCGGCAAAAAGCCCCGCCCCGGCGGGGTTTTTTGCTCGGGCCTCGGCCGGCGCCCGACGGGGTGTCTGCCGGTGTCGTCCGTCAGGGCTTGTTCAGCCAGGGCGTGATCACTATGCATAGACTGACCGGTTGTCTTTGAACACCCAAACCCCGCGGGGAATTCCATGAAGCTTTTATTAACGCTCTCGCGTCTGATCGACGCCATCAGCCAACTCATCGGCAAGCTGGCCATGTGGCTCATTCTGGCGGCCACCCTCATCAGCGCTGGCAATGCCATCGTGCGCAAGATATTCAACACCAGTTCCAACGGACTGCTGGAAATCCAGTGGTATCTGTTCGCGGCGGTGTTCATGCTGGGCGCGGGCTACGCCTTCCTGCGCAACGCCCATGTGCGCATCGATTTCATCTCTTCCAAATTCAGTGCGCGCGGGCGCAACTGGGTCGACATCTTCGGCATTCTGGTGTTCCTGTTCCCCCTGTGTTACATGATGGCCACGCTGGGCTGGCCGCTGTTCGAGCGCGCCTGGACCACGGGTGAGATGTCGTCCAACTCGGGTGGCTTGATTCGTTGGCCGGTGTTTCTCCTGATTCCCCTGGGTTTCACACTTTTGTCCGCGCAGGGCGTGAGCGAATTGATCAAGCGCATTGCCTTCCTGACCGGCAACGGCCCCGATGCGCTGGCCCACGAAGGCCCCAGCGACGAAGAGCTGCTGGCCCAGCAACTGCTCGAAGAAGAAGAGCAGGAGCGGCTGAAACAAGAACAACAACTCAAGGGAGTGCAGTGATCATGGTTGAATTTCTGACTGCAAACTTCGTGCCGCTGATGTTCGGTGGCCTGTTGGTGTTCCTGCTCTCGGGGTTCCCGGTGGCGTTCGCGCTGGCTGCCACGGGCATGTTCTTCGGCTTCATCGGCATGGAAGTCGGGCTGTTTCCGTCCAACCTGTTCCAGGCCTTGCCGTTGCGGGTGTTTGGCATCATGCAGAACGACACCCTGCTGGCGATCCCGTTCTTCACGCTCATGGGCATCATCCTGGAGCGCAGCCGCATGGCCGAAGACCTGCTGGCCACGGTGGCGCAGGTGTTCGGTCCCGTGCGCGGCGGTCTCGCCGTGGCGGTGATCCTGGTGGGCGCCTTGCTGGCGGCCACCACCGGCGTCGTGGCCGCTGCGGTGATCTCGATGGGGCTGATCTCGCTGCCCATCATGCTGCGCTATGGTTACAACCGCACGATTGCAACCGGCACCATCACCGCTTCGGGCACCCTGGCGCAAGCCATTCCGCCGTCGCTGGTGTTGATCGTGCTGGCCGACCAGTTGGGCCGTTCGGTCGGTGACATGTACTCCGGTGGTCTGATCCCCGGCCTGATGCTGGTGGGCCTGTACCTGCTGTTCATTGCGGTCGTGGCCATCGTCAAACCCGATTGGGTGCCGGCTCTGCCAGCCGAAGCGCGGGTCTTCAACGAACCCAATGGCAGCAGTGGTCACCGGTCCTTGTTGATCCTGTTGGCGATTTGCGGCGTTGCGGGCTATGCGTGGTCGCAGGTGCATCAGTCCGTCATCAACCCCCTGATCGGGCGCGAGATGGATGCGCCGGGTGACGAAATCGTCATCATGTCGCTCACGGTGGCCTCGTTCCTGGCGCTGTTCATGGCCCTGGTCAACAGCCTGTTCAAACTGGGTCTGTTGTCGCGCCTGGCCGGTCAAGTGACCTTTGTGCTGATTCCGCCGCTGGTGCTCATCTTCCTGGTGCTGGGCACGATTTTCCTGGGCATTGCCACGCCCACCGAAGGTGGTGCCATGGGTGCCCTGGGCGCGCTGATCATGGCCGGTTCGCGCAAGCGCCTGTCGTGGAGCCTGATGACCCAGGCGCTGGAGAACACCACCAAGCTCGCGATCTTCGTGCTGTTCATCCTGATCGGCTCCACGGTGTTCAGCTTCACCTTCAACGCCGCCGACGGCCACATCTGGGTGGAACACCTGTTCGCCAAGTTGCCGGGTGGCCAGATGGGCTTCCTGCTGGTGGTCAACGTGCTGGTGTTCGTGCTGGGCATGTTCATCGACTTCTTTGAAATCGCCTTCATCGTGATCCCCCTGCTCGCGCCGGTGGCCGACAAACTGGGCATCGACCTGATCTGGTTCGGCATCATCCTGGCAATGAACCTGCAGACCTCGTTCCTCACGCCGCCCTTCGGTTTCGCGCTGTTCTATCTGCGCAGTGTGGCCGCTCGCAGCGACTACACCGACCACATCACCAAGAAGCGCATTCCGGCGGTGACCACGGCACAGATCTACAAGGGCTCGATCGCCTTCATCGTGCTGCAGCTCATCATGGTGGCGGTGGTCGTGTTCAACCCGGGGCTCGTTACCGGCAATCTGCAGAAAGCCGCCGTGGTTGACGACGCCACCGTGACCGACATGCTCAACAACATGCCAGGTATGGAGGAAGACACGCCAGCCGAGGGGGCCGAAGAAAGCGATCCCACCAAAGGCATGGAGGGCGCGGACTCCCAGCCCGCCGAACCCGCTGCGGGTGAAGCGCCGGCCGCCGAAGACGACCCGGCCAAGGCGCTGGAAGAGGCCATCAAGAAGGCCGAATGACGTTTACCGTGAGGAGCTTGACGACATGCAGATCGACGTGAAGGTGCTGGACCCGCGCATGGCGGACCAGTTGCCCGCCTACGCCACTCCCGGCAGCGCCGGCCTGGACCTGCGTGCCTGCCTGGACGCCCCGCTGACCTTGGCGCCCAACGCCTGGCAACTGGTGCCCACCGGGCTGGCCATCCACCTGGCCGACCCGGGGTTCGCAGCCATGATCCTGCCGCGCTCCGGGCTTGGCCACAAGCACGGCATCGTCTTGGGCAATCTGGTGGGCCTGATCGACAGCGATTACCAGGGCCAGCTCATGGTGAGCGCCTGGAACCGCAGCGACGTGGCCTTCACCATCGAGCCCATGGAGCGCATCGCGCAGATGGTCATCGTGCCGGTGGTGCAGGCGCGCTTCAACCTCGTGGAAGACTTCGCACAGGCCAGTGAGCGGGGCGCCGGGGGCTACGGCTCCACCGGTCGGGGTTGAGCCACCGGCCTTCGCCGGCCGCAAAGAAAAAAGGGCGCCTTCGGGCGCCCTTTTGCATGGAGGGGGGCTCGACGGGCGGTCAGTGCAGCGTGCGAGGGCCCGGTGGCGTGTCGTCCATGGCGCCGTCGGCCGGACCCTCGGTGTCCACCTGCATGCGGAAGAAGCCGGTGCCCAGCGTGCCGCGGCCGACTTCGCTGATCTGTGCCTCGCGCACGGTGTGCACCTTGAGCGTGATGCGCAGCGCGATGCCCGCCAGCGGGTGGTTGCCGTCCAGCACCACGTGTTCGGGGTAGATGTCGCTCACGAAATACAAGCGGTCTTGGGGCGCGGCCGGGTTGCAACCCGGGGGCAGACCCTCGAAGCCCATGCCTTCTTCGAGTTCCTCGGGGAACAGGTGGCGCGGTTCGAGGAACAACAGGCGGTCGTCGTAGTCGCCGAAAGCGTTCTGGGGTTCCAGGTGCAGTTCCACCGTGTCACCGGCCGCATGGCCGAGCAGGGCTTCTTCGATTTTTGCGAGCAGGTCGCGCCCGCCCACCAGGAATTCAACGGGTTCGTCGAGCACGTCCAGCTCTTCACCCAGCGTGTCTTTGAGCGTCCAGGTCAGCGCCACGACGCATTGTTCGGTGATTTTCATCGGACAATTGTCCCATGACACAAGCCCCACACTCCAGCGCTGCAGAGACGCCCGACACCCCCCGCACCATGCTCGGTGGTCTTTCCCCCGCGCAGTTCATGCGCCGCTACTGGCAGAAAAAGCCCCTGCTGATTCGCAACGCCTTCCCCGGTTTCACCCCGTTCGTGAACCGGCAGGCGCTGTTTGCCATGGCGGCCGACGAGGTCGTGGAGTCGCGGATGATCGTGCACAAGGCCTCGGGCTGGACGCTGCGGCACGGTCCGTTCGCCCGCACGGTCTTCCCGCCGCTCAAGCAGCCGCGCTGGACGCTGTTGGTGCAGGGGGTGGACCTGCACCTGGACACCGGGCGCGAGCTGCTGGAGCGTTTCCGCTTTGTGCCCGACGCCCGGCTGGACGACCTGATGATCTCCTGGGCCAGCGACGGTGGCGGTGTCGGGCCCCATTTCGACAGCTACGACGTGTTCCTGCTCCAGGCCAGCGGCCAGCGCCACTGGCGCATCGGCCGCCAGAAAGACCTGTCGCTCGAACCGGACGTGCCACTGAAGATCCTCAGCCACTTCGAGCCCGAAGAAGAGCACCTGCTCAACCCCGGCGACATGCTCTACCTGCCGCCGCGCTGGGCGCACGACGGCGTGGCCGTGGGCGACGACTGCATGACCTACTCCATCGGTTTTCGCGTGCCGCAGCGCGGCGGTCTCGCGGGTGAGCTGTTGCAGCGCATGGCCGACGAGTTCGACGACACCACGCTCTACCGGGACCCGGACCAGGCCGCGACCGACACACCGGCCGCCATGCCTCCGGCCCTGGAGGCCTTTGCCGCCGACGCGCTGCAGCGGCTGCTGGCCGAGCGCCAGTCGCTGGCCTGCGCGCTGGGCGAGGTCATGACCGAGCCCAAACCCAAGGTCTGGTTCGAAGAGCCGCAGCACGACTGGGTGCCTGGTGCGCTGACGCTGGACCGGCGCACCCGCATGATGTACGACGCGCGCCATGTGTTCATCAACGGCGAGGGCTTTCGTGCCGCTGGGGCCGACGCCCGGCTGATGCGCAGCCTGGCCGACACGCGCTGCCTGGGCGCGCGGCAGGTGGCGCTGGCCAGCCCCGCCGCGCTGGCGCTGCTGCAGGACTGGTTTGAGGCCGGCTGGCTGCACTGCGCACCGACAGCCTGAGTTCATCCTTCTTCAGGAGGTCTCCACATGACCCACAGCGATGGCAACAGCGAACCGGTTCCGCAGGCCCTGCCCGTGGGGCGCATCGAGGGCCGGGAGGCCTTTGCCGGGCTGATCCGGCAGGCGCTGGCCTGCGCGGCGCGCGAAGGCTGGCCGCAGCTCGTGCTGAGCGACCCCGACTTCGCCGACTGGCCCCTGGGTGAGCGCGCGGTGGTGGACTCGCTGCAGGCCTGGGCCGGCCGTGGCCGGCACATCCAGTTCATGGCGCGCGACTTCGCGCCCTTGCGGCAGCTGCATCCGCGCCTGGTGCAATGGCGCACGACCTGGTCACACCTGGTGGAGGCCCATGCCTGCACGGGTGCCACTGGGGCCGACCTTCCCAGTGCGATCTGGTCACCGGGCTGGACCCTGGAACGGCTCGATGTGCTGCGCTGCACCCTGGTGGCCAGCGACGACGCAGAGCGGCGGGTGGCGCTGCGCGAGCGGCTTGATGCCTGCTGGCACAAGGGCAGCCCCTCGTTCGCTGCGACCACCCTGGGTTTGTGACGAATCGCTCTTTGGCAACAGATGGTTGTGAGAAAAAGAAAAAAGTTGATAGGGGTAAATGGGGATGGTTTTTTGAACCTATCATTGATCTCCAGTCGGGAGACCTCACAACGGTTGTCTGACTGGGTCAATCAATCCCGGATGCCGCATTCGGTTTTTTTTTGGTTGATTCACAAAAATCGAAATGAATGTTTGTCTGTCTCATCCATAGGAATTGATGCCATGAAAAAAACCCTCCTGCTCGCCAGTCTGCTTGCCGCGATGGCCCTGACCGCTTGCGGTAAAAAAGAAGAAGCTGCTGTGGAAGCTCCGGCGCCTGCCGCAGCACCGGCCCCCGCTGACGCGGCACCGGCCCCGGCACCCGCTCCGACGCCTGCTGAAGCCGCAGGTGCTGCCGCTGACGCTGCCAAGGACGCCGCCGGAGCCACTGTCGATGCCGCGAAGGAAGCCGCAGACAAGGCCGCCGAAGCTGCCAAGGCCGCTACGGACGCCGCCAAGGAAGCCGTCAAGCCGGCGCAGTGATCCGTTCCGAGGCACCTCGTCGTCGGTGCCCTGGACGTGGAAAAGCCGCCCTCGGGCGGCTTTTTCACGTCCGCGCTGCGCCGGACTGTGGCGCAGGCAGGGGGTTATTTCAGGTCGTCGGCCAGCAATTGAATGATGCGCTGGGCGTTGGCCGTGGTGTCGGGCTGGCCCTGGGCATTGAGCACCGAGACGGTGCTGCTGGTGTCGTTGCCGCTGCGCACCACCACGCGGTATTTCGCCGGCGTGGGTTCGGCCGCGGAACCGCCGAACAGGCGCCCGAAGAAGCCCGGCTTCTTGGTGTCGGTGGTGGCGGTGGCCGGCACGTAGCGCACAAAGTAGACGCCCTGGGTGCGATCTCGGTCTTCCACGGTGAAGCCGGTGCGGTCCAGCGAGAGGCCCACGCGGCGCCAGGCGCGATCGAAACCGTCTTCGAGCTGCACCACCGGCTGGTTGTTCACCGTGGCCACGCGGGCGGCGGCCTGAGGCGGTGCGGAGGCCGCGATGGCTTTGGACTGGACTTCGCTCACGCCGAGCTTGACCATCAGGCGCCGCAGGAATTCGGTTTCCAGTTCAACGTCGGACGGGCGCGGTTGCCAGATGGTCTGGTCTTTCTGGGTGCTGGTGTAGACCTCGATCATGCCCCGATGGCTGATGTAGATCTCGGTGCCGCCAGCGGGATTGCGCTCCAGCCGGGTGCGGAATTTGTCGCGTTCGCCGGTGGAATACAGGTTGTCGAACACCTTGCCGATGGTGGAGCGGATGAAATCCTGGGGCAGTTTGGCGCGGTTTTCGGCCCAGTCCGTTTCCATCACCCCCAGTTTTTCCTGGTCGAGTTCGAGCAGGAAACCGTTTTCCTGCCAGAAATCGCGCACCGGGCTCCAGAGCTTGTCGGCCGGTCGATCGATCACCAGCCAGCGCTGGTTGCCCGCGCGCTCGATGCGCACGTCGCCCACGCTGTTGACCGCGGTGGTGCTGTCCGATGCCTGGACCGGCTGGGCCGACTGGTAGCCGCTGGCGGTGACCACCGAGCCCGGCACGTTGTAGCGCGAGTCCCGGCTGAGCTGGGTCAGGTCGGGCGGCACCTCCAGCGTGCTGCCGCGTTGCGCGGTCTTGTAGTCGATCTTGTCTTCCTGCAGCACGGAGCAACCCGTGGCCAGCGTCGCCGCCAGCGTGATCAGGCCAAGGCGGGCAAATGAAGGCATGGGGCTGGGTTTGTGAAGGTGCATGGTCTGGCTTTGCGGAAAAGGAAAAGCAGGAGAAAAGGCGTCGGCCCGCTCAATCGATCAGGCCGCTGTCTTTGAGCGCGGATTCAACCACAGGTTCAAAGGCGCGGGACATGGGGGTCAGCGGCAGGCGCATGGTTTCCGCGCACAGGCCCATACGGGCCATGGCCCATTTCAGCGGGATCGGGTTGGCTTCGACGAACAGGTTCTTGTGCACCGGCATCAGCCGGAACTGGATGTCCATGGCCTTGCGAATGTCGCCCGAAATGGCGGCCATGCACAGCTCGTGCATCAGGCGCGGGGCGATGTTGGCCGTCACGCTGATGTTGCCCTGGCCGCCGCAGAGCATGAGCGCCACGGCGGTGGGGTCGTCACCCGAGTAGATGGCAAAGCCTTCCGGCGCTTCGCGGATCAGCCATTGCGCGCGTTCGATGTTGCCGGTGGCTTCCTTGATGCCGACGATGCCGGGCACCTGCGCCAGGCGCAGCGCCGTGTCGACCGACATGTCGGCCACGCTGCGGCCCGGCACGTTGTAAAGCACGACGGGCAGGTCGCCCGTGGCTTCGGCGATGGCCTTGAAGTGCTGGTACTGGCCTTCCTGGGTCGGCTTGTTGTAGTAGGGCACGACCTGCAGCTGGCAGTCGGCACCGACGCTGCGCGCGAACTTCGCCAGCTCGATGGCTTCGGCGGTGGAGTTGGCGCCGCAGCCGGCCATGATGGGCACGCGTTTGGCGGCCTGTTCGACCGCCACGCGGATGATCTCGCAGTGTTCTTCGACCGTGACGGTGGGCGATTCGCCCGTGGTGCCGACCACGCCGATGCAGTCGGTGCCTTCGTCGATGTGCCAGTCGATGAGTTTGCGCAGGGTGGGGTAGTCCACGCTGCCGTCTTCTTGCATGGGCGTGACCAGGGCCACGATGCTGCCGGTGATGGGGTTCATAGCTAAAGGCTCAAGTGGTGGGCACCTGCGCAACGGCCGACCAAAGGGGCGGCGTCAGCGGGCGCACGAATCTGACATTCTACCCAGTGGCATCCAGCGGATACCGCTCGGGCAGACCCGGGAGATGTGGACGTTTTCGCACCGCCGCGATGCGCTGCACGAAGCGTTCGGGCCGGTCGACGAAACCGTCTTCAAAGGCCACCACGTGCAGACCGGCTGTGGCCTGCAACAGCTCGCCGGGTTGGAGCAGGAAATCGGGCCGTGACGGCTTGCCCACGGTTTCGTTTCCCTGGGCAAAGGTTTCGCAGATCAGCACGCCGCCCGGCGCCACGCTGGCCACGATCCGCGCCAGCAGGGGGCGCCAGAGGTAGTTCGTCACCACCACCGCGTCGAACGTTTCGTCCGCGAAGGGCCAGGGGCCGTTCTCGATGTCGGCCTGCACCGCGCGCCCCAGCCCGGACACGGCTTCGATGGCTTCGGCCGAGCGGTCCACGCCCGTCACCGGATGGCCGCGCCCAGCGAACCAACGCAGATGGCGGCCATGGCCGCAGGCCACGTCGAGCACCGACCCCGCGACGGGAACCAGATGCGACCAGCGCTGTACCCAGGCCGAGGGCGCTTCGGTGCCGTGCATCTAGAAACAGCTCCAGAGCTGGTCGGCCAGGTTCACGAGAAAGTCGGGCCGCTGGTAGAGCGCAAGGGTGCCCAGCAGGACCAACAGCACGCCGGCCCAGACCAGGGCCCTGAGCGCCAGCGGTCTCATGCGGCCACTCCCGCGCGCTGCGGGCCGCCGCGGACGATGGGCGACTCGCGCACCGGCAGATTGATCAGCGCGGCGAACACCCCCAGCGCGATCGAGATATACCAGACGACGTCGTAGCTGCCAGTGCGGTCGTACAGATAGCCACCCAGCCACACGCCCAGGAAACTGCCGATCTGGTGGCTGAAGAACACGAAGCCGCCCAGCATGGACAAATGCGCCACGCCAAAGATCTGCGCCACCACGGCGTTGGTCGGCGGCACGGTGGACAGCCACAGCACGCCCATGACGGCGGAAAACACATACACGCTGGCGGGCGAGAGTGGCACGATCAGGAAGATGCTGATGGCCACGGCCCGTGCCAGGTAGATGAAGGCCAGGATGTGGCGCTTGGCCATGCGCTGGCCCAGCGCGCCCGCGGCGTAGGTGCCGATCACGTTGAACAGGCCGATCAGCGCCAGCGCGTAGCTCGCCACCTGGGGCGACAGGCCGTTGTCTTTCAGGTAGCTCGGCATGTGCACGCCGATGAACACCACCTGGAAGCCACAGACGAAATAGCCGGCCATCAAGAGCTGGAAGCTGCGGTAGCGAAACGCCTCGCGCAGCGCATGAAGAATGGTCTGTTCGCGCCGGGGCGGCGAACCTCCCGCAAAGCCCGGTTCGCGCAGGCCCATGGCCAGCGGCATGATGAGCAGGACCGCGGCGCCCAGGAACAGCAGCGCTTCCTGCCAGCCGAAGCGGCTGATGAGCCAGCCCTCGATCGGCACCATCAGGAACTGGCCGAACGAGCCGGCCGCGGCCGCCACGCCCATGGCCCAGGAGCGCTTGTCGGCCGGGATCTGGCGCCCGATCACGCCGTAGATCACGGCGTAGGTGGTACCCGCCTGGGCCGCACCGATCAGGATGCCGGCGGTCAGCGCAAAGCCGACCGGGCTGGTGGACCAGGCCATGCCGGCCAGCCCCAGCGCGTAGAGCACCGCGCCTCCCAGCAGCACGCGCATGGCGCCAAAACGGTCGGCCGCCATGCCGGCGAAGATGCCGAACACCCCCCAGGACAGGTTCTGGATCGCCAGCGCAAAGGCGAAGGTCTCGCGCGTCCAGCCCTGGGCCGTGGTGACGGGCTGCAGCCACAGGCCGAAGCCGTGGCGGATGCCCATGGAGAGGGTGACGATGAAGGCACCGCAGGCGAGCACCTGGAGGGTCGAGAGTCGGGGCGCGGGGGTGGTGGCCAATGGCGATGTCATCCCGAGACTGTAGCGAATCCGCCCATTTCGCGGGTGTCACCCCGGCGCGTGGGGTCATGAAATCGGCGGCCCCGATTGATGCGCGGAACGAATCGCCGGAGATGGCGGGTGTTTCCTCTGTATTTGCATCCAGTGGTTTTTGATCGGGGCGCATACAATCCGCCCCCATGGCGACCCAATCTCCCAACGAATATTCCGAAGGCTCGATCCGCGTCCTCAAGGGACTGGAGCCGGTCAAACAGCGGCCGGGCATGTACACCCGCACCGACAACCCGCTGCACATCATCCAGGAAGTGCTGGACAACGCGGCCGACGAAGCGCTGGCCGGATTCGGCAAAAAGATCAAGGTCACGCTGCACACCGACCACTCGGTGAGCGTGGAAGACGACGGCCGCGGCATTCCCTTCGGCCTGCACCCTGAAGAAAAGGCTCCGGTGGTCGAACTCGTGTTCACCCGGCTGCACGCCGGTGGCAAGTTCGACAAGGGCAAGGGCGGTGCCTACAGCTTTTCGGGTGGCCTGCACGGCGTGGGCGTGTCGGTCACCAACGCGCTCTCGACCCGGCTCGAAGTCACCAGCTTCCGCGAAGGCCAGGTGGCCAAACTCGCGTTTTCCGCGGGTGACGTGATCGAGCAACTGGTGATCACGCCCAAAGGCGAGGGCGACCGCAAACAGGGCACCACGGTGCGCGCCTGGCCCGATGGCAAGTACTTCGAGTCCGCCGCCCTGCCCATGACCGAGCTCACCCACCTGCTGCGCAGCAAGGCGGTGCTGATGCCGGGCGTGACGGTGACCCTGGTCAACGAGAAGACCAAAGACACCCAGACCTGGCTCTACAAGGGCGGCCTGCGCGACTACCTGCAGCAGACGCTCAACGGCGAACCGGTGATTCCGCTGTTTGAGGGCGAAGGCTTTGCCGACGCCAAGGACGACACCTTCGCCGACGGCGAGGGCGCTGCCTGGTGCGTGGCCTTCACCGAAGACGGCCAGCCGGTGCGCGAGAGCTACGTCAACCTGATCCCCACCAGCGCCGGCGGCACGCACGAAAGCGGGCTGCGCGATGGCCTGTTCCAGGCGGTCAAGGGCTTCATCGAGCTGCACGCGCTGCTGCCCAAGGGCGTGAAGCTGCTGCCCGAAGACGTGTTTGCCCGCGCCTCGTATGTGTTGAGTGCCAAGGTCCTGGACCCGCAGTTCCAGGGCCAGATCAAGGAGCGCCTGAACTCGCGCGATGCGGTGCGACTGGTTGGCAGCTTCGTGCGCCCGGCGCTCGAACTCTGGCTCAACCAGCACGTGGACTACGGCAAGAAGCTCGCCGAACTCGCCATCAAGGCCGCGCAGTTCCGCCAGAAGGCCGGCCAGAAGGTCGAAAAGCGCAAGGGCTCGGGCGTGGCCGTGTTGCCCGGCAAGCTGACCGACTGCGAAAGCAAGGACCTGGCGCACAACGAGGTGTTCCTGGTCGAGGGCGACTCGGCCGGCGGCAGCGCCAAGATGGGCCGCGACAAGGAAAGCCAGGCCATCCTGCCGCTGCGCGGCAAGGTGCTCAACACCTGGGAGGTCGAGCGCGACCGCCTGTTCGCCAACAACGAGATCCACGACATCGCGGTCGCCATCGGCGTGGACCCGCACGGCCCGCTGGACACGCCCGACATGAGCGGCCTGCGTTACGGCAAGGTCTGCATCCTGAGTGACGCCGACGTGGACGGCTCGCACATCCAGGTGCTGCTGCTCACGCTGTTCTTCCGCCATTTCCCCAAACTGATCGAGGCCGGCCATGTGTACGTGGCGCGCCCGCCGCTGTTCCGCGTGGACGTGCCCGCGCGTGGCAAGAAGCCCGCGAGCAAGCAGTACGCGCTGGACGAGGGCGAGCTGCACGCCATCCTGGACAAGGCCGAGAAAGACGGCGTGGTGCGCGACAAGTGCCAGATCAGCCGTTTCAAGGGCCTGGGTGAGATGAACGCCGAGCAGCTCTGGGACACCACGCTCAACCCCGATACCCGCCGCCTGATGCAGGTCAACCTGGGCACGCTGGATTTCGCCGGCACCGAAGCCCTGATCACCAAGCTCATGGGCAAGGGCGAGGCCGCGTCGCGCCGCGAGCTGATGGAGCTGCACGGCGATTCGGTGGAGGTGGACGTTTGAGCCGCAACACACTCCGTTGGCCCCGGGCCCTGGCGTTGGGGTGGCTGCTGGTGTGGGCGCTGGGATGGTCCGCGCCCGCCGCAGCGGAAATCTGGGGCTATGTGGACAAGCGCGGCGTGTCGCACTTCGCCGACCACCAGGTGGACCGGCGTTACGAGCTGTTCTACGGCGGCGGTGCCCGGTCCGCGGGCGTGTCACGGGAACTGCCGCGTGGGGACGCCCATGCCTCACCCAGCGTGCAGGCGGTTTTTCAGGTTTCCACCTCGTACAAGGCGGTGCGCCACCTGATCCGCGAGGCGGCCACGGCGTACGGGCTGGAATACGAGCTGCTCAAGGCGGTGATCGCCACCGAATCGGGGTTCAATGCCCATGCGGTCAGCCCCAAGGGCGCCATCGGCCTGATGCAACTCATGCCCGACACCGCGCAGCGCTTTGGCGTGAAAGCCAGAGCCAATGAATCGCTGCAGGAGCGCCTGACCGATCCGCGCACCAATCTGCAGGCGGGCGCGCGTTACCTGGCCTGGCTGCTGAAGTATTTCGACGGCCAGACCGAGCTGGCGCTGGCGGCCTACAACGCCGGCGAGGGCGCGGTGCTGCGCGCCGGGCGCCAGATCCCGAACTACCGGGAAACCCAGAACTATGTGCGCAAGGTGACACAACTGCGGCAATCGCTGCAGCCGCCGCGCGCCCTGAGCCAGCGCTATGTGCCGGAGCCCGCAGACATGCAGGCCAGGGCCCAGACACCCGCGCCGCTCTGAACCGGATTCACGCAACAGACTTCATGGACACCATCAACCCCGAACTCCCGCTGGACACCCCAGAAGACAACGACAACCTCGCGGCTTACGCCCAACGCGCCTACCTCGAATACGCCCTCTCCGTCGTCAAGGGCCGGGCCCTGCCCGATGTGTGCGACGGCCAGAAGCCGGTGCAGCGCCGCATCCTCTACGCCATGGACCGCATGGGCCTGGGCTACAGCGGCAACACCGCTGCCAAGCCGGTCAAGAGCGCGCGCGTGGTCGGCGACGTGCTGGGCAAGTACCACCCTCACGGCGACAGCGCAGCCTACGACGCGCTGGTGCGCATGGCGCAGGATTTCAGCCAGCGTTACCCGCTGATCGACGGCCAGGGCAACTTCGGCAGCCGCGACGGCGACGGCGCCGCCGCCATGCGCTACACCGAAGCGCGCCTGGCCAAGATCACTGGCCTGCTGCTCGACGAGATCGACCAGGGCACGGTGGACTTCATCCCCACCTACGACGGCTCGTTTGAAGAACCCAAACAGCTGCCCGCGCGCCTGCCGTTCAACCTGCTCAACGGCGCCAGTGGCATTGCCGTGGGCCTGGCCACCGAAATCCCCAGCCACAACCTGCGCGAAGTGGCCGACGCCTGCGTGGCGCTGATCAAGACGCCCAAGCTCAGCGACGACGAGCTGTTCGCCATCATCCCCGGCCCGGACTACCCGGGCGGTGGCCAGATCATCAGCCCGGCCGGCGACATTGCCGATGCCTACCGCACCGGCCGTGGCAGCCTCAAGGTGCGGGCGCGCTGGAAGATCGAGGACCTCGCGCGCGGCCAGTGGCAACTGGTGGTCAATGAACTGCCGCCCGGCGTGAGCACCCAGCGCGTGCTGGAAGAAATCGAAGAGATCACCAACCCCAAGGTCAAGGCCGGCAAGAAGGCGTTGAGCCAGGAGCAGACGCAGCTCAAAGCGAGCATGCTGATGGTGCTGGACGTGGTGCGCGACGAGTCGAGCAAGGACGCGCCGGTGCGTCTGGTGTTCGAGCCCAAGAGCAGCCGCATCGAGCAGAGCGAACTCATCACCGCGCTGCTGGCCCACACCAGCCTGGAAAGTTCGTCGCCGATCAACCTGACCATGATCGGTCTGGACGGGCGGCCGACGCAGAAGAGCCTGCGGCTCATGCTCAATGAGTGGATCGAATTCCGCCAGGGCACCATCGTGCGCCGCACGCAGCACCGCCTGAACAAGGTGCTCGACCGCATCCACATCTACGAAGGCCGGCAGCTCGTGTTGCTGAACATCGACGAAGTGATTGCGATCATTCGTCACAGCGACGAGCCCAAGGCTGCATTGATCGAGCGCTTCAAGCTCAGCGATCGGCAGGCCGAAGACATTCTTGAAATCCGCCTGCGCCAACTGGCGCGTCTCGAAGCCATCAAGATCGAGCAGGAGCTGAAGGATCTGCGCGAAGAGCAGGGCAAGCTCGAAGACATCCTGGGCAACCCGGCCAGCCTGAAGCGCCTGATGGTCAAAGAGATCGAGGCCGACGCCAAGACCTTCGCCGACCCGCGCCGCACGCTGATCCAGACCGAGAAAAAGGCCGTGGCCGAAATCAAGGTGGTGGACGAGCCGGTCACGGTCGTCATCTCCAGCAAGGGCTGGGTGCGCGCGCGCACCGGCCATGGCCACGAGGCCGGCAGCTTTGCCTTCAAGGCGGGCGATGGCCTGTACGGCACCTTCGAATGCCGCACGGTGGACACGCTCATCGTCTTCGGCAGCAATGGCCGCGTCTACAGCGTGCCCGTGGCCAGCCTGCCCGGCGCGCGCGGCGACGGCCAGCCCATCACCACGCTGATCGAGCTCGAAAGCGGCACGCAACCGCTGCACTACTTCGCCGGCCCGGCCAACGCCACGCTGCTGCTCAGCGGCACCGGCGGCTACGGCTTCCTCGCCACGGTGGACAACCTGGTGTCGCGCCAGAGAGCCGGCAAGGCCTTCATCAGCGTGGGCGAGGGCGAGACCATCTGCGCACCTTCGCACGTGGCCCACACCACGGCCAGCCAAGCCTTGCCGCCCGCCACGCACGTGGCCTGCGCCTCCACCGGCGGGCGCATCCTCACTTTCGAGATCGGCGAACTCAAGGCCATGGACAAGGGCGGGCGCGGCCTGATGCTGATCGACCTCGATGCCAAGGACACCTTGGCCGGCGCCGCGGCCTACACCCGCAGTGTGAAGATCGAAGGCATCGGCCGCGGCGGCAAGGAGCGCGACGAGACGCTGGAAATCCGCAGCCTGAACAATGCCCGCGCCGCGCGCGCCCGCAAGGGCAAGGCCGCGGACTTGGGTTTCAAACCGAACCGCGTGACGCGCGTGGAGTGACGGGCATGGACGGCACCGGCCTTCTCGTGTTGCTGGCCAGCGGTGCAGTGACCTTCCTGGTGGGTCGCTTCGTCGGCAGGCGTTACCGTGCCCGCCGCGCCGCGCAGCAGGCGCAGCGCGAGCTGGCCGGGCAAAGCCGCCAGGTGCGGCGCGCACAGGCACGCAAGAACCGGCGCTGACCCGCCCCGGTTGGGGCGCGGCTTGGTGCCGTTTGACCTTGGTTGAGGCGGGGGCGCCAACGCGCGCGACAATGGCGCGCGCCGGGTTGAGTTCCGGCCCATCGCTGCCCTGTGCGGTGGTCTTGCAACCCTGCTGAAAGCAAAGGATCGCCATGAAGTCGTTGGGCAAACGGGCCGAAGGCCTTCGCCTGGAGCGCATGAAGGCCTCGGTGCAATGGCTGGGCGAGGGTTTCCGCAATGTGTTTCCCGTCGCGCCCGGCCTGCGCGACCCCCATGCGCCGTTCCCGGGCGTGCGCGATTTCCTGTGCGGCGGCGAGCGCCGCGTGCCCAGCGCGCCGCTGCCTTCGGTCGATCCGCGCGAGGCCTGGGCCAGGCCGCCGCAGAGCGGTTTGCGCGCCACCTGGCTTGGCCACTCCACCGTGATGATCGAGATCGAAGGCAAACGCGTGCTGACCGATCCGGTCTGGGGCCTGCGCGCCTCGCCGTCGAGCCTGGTGGGCCCCAAGCGTTTTCAGCCCGTGCCGGTTGCGTTGAAGCAACTGCCACCGGTGGACGTGGCCCTGGTCTCGCACGACCACTACGACCACCTGGACTACCCCACCGTGCGCGAGCTGAACCGGCGCGAGGTGCCCTTCGTCACATCGCTCGGCGTGGGTGCGCATCTGCAGGCCTGGGGTGTGCCACCCGAGCGCATCACCGAGCTGGACTGGTGGGAGAGTCATCGCCTGCCCGGCAGCGAGGTCACCATCACCGCCGCGCCCTCGCAGCACTTTTCCGGCCGCAACCTCAAAGACCGCAACGCCACGCTGTGGTCTTCACTGGTGGTCCGCTCGCCGCGCCACAGTGTGTTCTTCAGTGGTGACACCGGCCTCACCGGCGAATACAGCGAGATCCGGGAACGCCTCGGTCCGTTCGATCTGGTCATGCTCGAAGTGGGCGCCTTCCATCCCGCGTGGGGCGACATCCACCTCGGGCCGGACAACGCGCTCAAGGCCCACCAGCTGCTGGGTGGTGGTGTGTTGTTGCCGGTGCATTGGGGCACCTTCGCCCTGGCCATGCACGCCTGGGACCAACCCGCCGAAGTCTTGCTCGCACAGGCCGAGCGGCAGAACACCCCCCTGCTGATGCCCATCCTGGGTCAGGCTGTCGAGCCCGCGCATGCGGAGAAGAGCCGGCCCTGGTGGCGCAGCGTGGAAACCCAGGCCGCGCCCGCCGCGGCACCCCCGCGCGCGGGCACGGCCAGCGGGCCCGCACCGGAGCCCGACGCAGCGCTGCCCAAGGGCATGAGCTGGCCGCTCGATTGAGCGCCGTGCTTCCGCCAGGGAGCCACGAGGCACCTGGACTTCGATCACACCCCAGAAACACACCGCCATGAACCCGACCGAGCCTCTCTTCGGCCCCCACCTCAAAGGCTTTCCCACCGGGCAAACGCCGCTCATGCGCGAGCAGATCGCCAGGCAGGGCTGGCAACTGCTGCGGGGCGATCTGGCCCTGCCACTGGCGGTGATCAGGCAGTCCGCCCTGCAGCACAACCTGCACTGGATGCGCGACTTCTGCGCGCAGCGCGGCCTGTACCTTGCGCCGCACGGCAAGACCAGCATGTCGCCCGAGCTCTGGCAGATGCAGCTGGACGCCGGGGCCTGGGGTATCAGCTTCGCCACCGTGTTCCAGGCGGCGGTGGGTGCGCGCCACGGTGTGCCGGTGCTGCTGATCGCCAACCAGGTGATCCAGCGCACCGAGCTGGACGCGCTGGCGGTGTTGCACACCGAACGCCCCGCGCTGCGTTCCATGTTCCTCGTCGATTCGGTGGGGCAGGTGGACGCCATCGAAGCCTGGGCCACGGCACGCGGTTTCGCAGGCCGGTTCGAGGTGTTGCTGGAACTGGGCATCGCCGGCCAGCGCACCGGCTGCCGCACCGCCGACGAGGCGCGGCAGACCGCGCAGCGCATCCACGCCAGCCCGGTGCTGCGGCTGGCCGGCATCGAGTGCTACGAAGGCACCACCGCCACCTGCGACCACGCCAAAGACCGCGCCACCGTGCAGGGCCTGATGGACCGCGTGGAGGCAACAGCCCGCGAAGCCATCGCGCAAGGCTGGTTTGCGCAAGACGAGATCATCCTCAGCGCCGGTGGCTCCGCCATCTTCGACCTCGTGGCCGAACGCCTCACGCCGAACCTCGGCCGCCCCGTGCGCGGCGTGCTGCGCTCGGGTTGTTATGTCACGCACGACCACCAGCGCTACACGCGGTACCTCTGCTGCGTGGCCGAGCGCCTGAACCTGCGCGAAACCCTCAGGCCCGCGCTGGAGGTGCTGGCCTGCGTGCAGAGCAGCCCCGAGCCCGGCCTGGCGTTGCTCAGCATGGGCCGGCGCGACGTGTCGCACGACCTCGACCTGCCGCTGCCCATCTGGCGCTCGGACGGGCAGGGCGGTGCACCAAAGGCGGTGCCCGCGCACTGGCGCATTGATGCCCTGAACGACCAGCACGCCTACCTGCGCTACGACCCATCAGCCCCGAAGGACGAACGGCCGGCGCTCGGCGAAACCGTGGCTTCGGGCATTTCACACCCCTGCACCACGTTCGACAAATGGCGCTGGCTGCCGGTGGTGGACGACGGCTACCGCGTGGTGGACGCGGTGACGACCTGGTTCTGAACACCGGCAACGTGCCGGTTGTACGCGGGGAACACCTCGTCGCGTACCCACCTCAGCGACTCATGCAGCGACCGCGCCTTGAGGTTGGTCCTGGCCGTGGTCAGGTCCATTCGGACCTTGCCGCCTGCATGTTTTGGGTGGAGGCGGTTGTGTGGGTTGCGGGCATGGGTGGAGGCTCTGACGTCACAGCTTGCCAGCCTCTTGCCACCACTGATCCCTGGGGATGCGTGCGGCCCACGCGTTGAAACGCGCGCGGTGCGCCTCCCACGGTTCGGCCAGTGGCGCACGTGGGTCCAGGCTCAGGCCATAGGCCATGCCTTCGACAAACCAGGTGGGCATGAACAGGCGGCGCATCACGCCCAGGCGCTGGCCCTGCAGCACGTGGATCAGTTCGTGGCGGACGTAGTAGGGTTTCCAGGCGCGAGGGCCGATGACGATGCCCCAGTTGGCGATGGTGACCGCCGACCGCGCGCCCAGCCCGAAGCTGTCGGCACAGGCATTGGTGGAGCAAAAGATGACGCGGGGAGGGCGCTGCAGCGGCGCGATGGTGTTCGACACGAACGCGACGGCCTCGGCGTGGAGCGCGTTCGCCGCTTGCAGCCGCTGCGGGTCGTCCACGCACACGGGAGCCTCAGCGCCACAAGCAATCCTCACCAGCCCTGGCGCCAGCACGCGGACCGGCTTTACCAGCACCCACGCCGCCAGCGGGACGACGACGAACAGCAAAAGCGCGAGGCGCTGGACGGCGGGACGTTTGGCGTTGTTCATGCTTGAGCGCTGCGCGCGCCATTCGGCACAAGCCCCAGGCGCTGCGAGCAGATTGAGCAGTCGGCCGGCTTTCCTGAGCGGGACAGGCCGCATGGGCATGTCCTCGCCCGCTCCCTGATTGCTGGTTGGATTAACCCAGCTCGGCGATCAGCTCGATCTCCACACAAGCGCCCAACGGGATCTGCGCCACGCCAAACGCGCTGCGGGCGTGGGCGCCGGCTTTCGGGCCGAAGACTTCGCCCAGCAGTTCGCTGCAGCCGTTGGTCACCAAGTGCTGTTCGGTGAACGTGCCGGTGCTGTTGACCAGGCTCATGACCTTGACGACGCGCGTCACGTCGTCCAGCGTCTTGCCGGCGGCCAGGCAGGCGGCGGCGAGTGTGCCCATGAGGTCGATGGCGATGGCGCGGGCGGCGAGCTTGCCCTCTTCGGTGGTCATGGTCAGGCCGAGCTGACCGACCCAGGGTTTGCCGTCTTTCTTGGCGATATGGCCGCTCAGAAAGACGAGCTTGCCGGTCTGCACGAAGGGCACGTAGGCGGCGGCGGGAATGGCCACGGGCGGCAGTTCGATGCCGAGTTGGGAAAGCTTGTCGTAGACGCTCATGAGGTGCTCCAGAAAAGGGAAGCGGGTCATTCTATAGAGCCACCTGAGGGGCCTGCTGGCACTCACCGATAATCGTTCGCATGTTTGAAGCTGTGTCGTTCTGGATGGTGTTGGGTGTGCTGCTGCAGGTGTTGATCCTGCTGGCGTTGTTGTGGCTGCTGTTGCGGCGCCGGCCCGTGGACGTCGAGGAACAGGCGCATCGCCAGGCGCTGCTGGCCACACTGCAAAACCAGGGGCAGCAGACCACCCAGCGCATCGAGCGCGTGGAAAGTGAGCTGCGCCGCGAGATCGGTGACAACGCGCGCGGTGGCCGGCAGGAAATCCAGCAGACCCTGGCCACCTTTCAGGAAACCCTCACGCGCCAGGACGCCGAGGCCACGCGCACGCAGAACACCCAGCTCGATGCCTTCGCCCAGCAACTGCTGCAGCTGCGCGGCACCCTGGGCGACACGCTGACGCAACAGCTGCAGGCGATCAGCCTGGGCATGGGGCAGCAGGCCGCGGAAGCCACGCGCACGCAGAACGCGCAGATCGACGCTTTTGCTCAGCAACTGGTGCAGTTGCGCGGCACCCTGGGCGACACGCTGACCAGCCAGCTCAAGGCGATGATGGAGAGCAACGAGCGCCGGCTGGGCGAGATGCGCGCCACCCTCGAAGGCCAGCTCACGCAACTGCAGCAGAACAACGCCGCCAAGCTCGACGAGATGCGCGCCACGGTGGACGAAAAACTGCAGAGCACGCTGCAGGCCCGCCTGGGTGAGAGCTTCAAGCAGGTGGCCGACCGGCTGGAGCAGGTGCACAAGGGCCTGGGCGAGATGCAGACGCTGGCGCAGGGCGTGGGCGATCTGAAGCACCTGCTGACCAATGTGAAGACCCGCGGCATGTTCGGCGAAGCCCAGCTCGGCGCCTTGCTGGAGCAGGTGTTCGCGCCCGACCAGTACGCCACCCAGGTGGCCACGCGCCCGGGCAGCCGCAACGTGGTCGATTTCGCCATCAAGCTGCCGGGCCGGGGCGACGAAGGCGCGCCGTGCTGGCTGCCGATCGACGCCAAGTTCCCGAACGAGGACTACGAGCGCCTGCTCGACGCCCAGCAGCATGCCGACGTGGAAGGCGCCGAGCTGGCCGCGCGCGGGCTGGAGCAGCGCATCCGGCTCGAAGCCAAAAGCATGGCCGACAAGTACCTGGAGCCGCCGCACACGACCGACTTCGCGATCCTGTTCCTGCCCACCGAAGGCCTGTACGCCGAGGTGCTGCGCCGCCCGGGGCTGATGGAGGTGCTGCAGCGTGAGTACCGCGTCACGCTCGCCGGTCCGACCACGCTGATGGCCATGCTCAACTCGCTGCAGATGGGCTTTCGCACCCTGGCGCTGGAGAAACGCAGCAGCGAGGTCTGGCAGGTGCTGGGCGCGGTCAAGACCGAGTTCGGCAAGTTCGGTGATGTGCTGGCCAAGGTCAAGGCCCAGACCCAGACCGTGCTCAACACCCTGGACAGCGCCGAGACCCGCAGCCGCGCCATGGGCCGCGCGCTCAAGACCGTGGAGGCGTTGCCGCAGGAGCAGGCCAGCGCCTTGCTGCCACTGGACCCGTTGGGCGACGACGGGGTGTAGGCGCCATCCGTCAGCCCTTTCTCAGCTGTCGCTTCATACAATACCTGGCTGCAAGAAAACCGGCGGCCGTGGAGCCCCCAACAACATTGAGGAGACAAAATGCTTACTGCCGTGGTCGTGATTTTTGTTTTGGCCTATGCCGCCATCGCACTGGAACACCCCATCAAGATCAACAAGGCGGCTTCGGCGCTGATTGGCGCCGGCCTGCTGTGGACGGTGTACGCGATGTCCAACGGCGACGCCCATCTGGTGGGCGAACAGCTGAACGAATCGCTGATGGGCACCGCCCAGATCGTGTTCTTCCTGATCGGTGCCATGACCATTGTCGAGGTGGTCGACGCCCATGATGGTTTCGAAGTCATCACCACCCGCATCAAGACCACCAAACTTTCCACGCTGATGTGGCTGGTGGGCTTCGTCACGTTTTTCTTGAGTTCCATTCTGGACAACCTGACCACGACCATCGTCATGATTTCGCTCATGAAGAAGCTGCTGGACAAACAGGGTGATCGGCTGTTCTTCGCCGGTATCATCGTCATCGCCGCCAACGCGGGCGGCGCCTGGAGTCCCATCGGCGACGTGACCACGACCATGTTGTGGATCGGTGGCCAGATCACCGCCATGGAAATCATCAAGGGCGTATTCCTTCCTTCCATGGTCAATCTGCTGGTGCCCTTGGCCATCACGGCCTATGTGCTGCGGGGCCGCCTGGTTGAAGCGCCCCAGAAGGTCGAAGTCCGCGAAGGACACCACCACACCACCTCGTTTGAAAAGAACATGATGTTCTTCTTGGGCCTGGGTATTTTGGTGGCCGTGCCGGCCTTCAAGACCATCACCCACCTGCCGCCCTTCATGGGGGTGCTGTTCGGGTTGGGCATCCTGTGGCTGGCGGGTGACCTGATCCACAAGAACAAGAACGAGGACGACAAGTATTCCTTGACCCTGGCGCACGCGCTCTCGCGCATCGACATGGGCTCCATCGTGTTCTTCATCGGCATTCTGTTGTCGGTGGCCACGCTGGAACACACCCACATCCTGACCTCGCTGGCCGGCTGGCTGGACCAGACCGTGGGGCGCCAGGACATCATCGTGATCCTCATTGGCCTGGTCAGCGCCATCGTGGACAACGTGCCGCTGGTGGCTGCATCCATGGGCATGTACAGCCTGGATCAATACCCCCCTGACAGCTTCCTGTGGGAGTTCATGGCGTACTGCGCCGGTACCGGCGGCTCCATCCTGATCATCGGTTCGGCCGCGGGTGTGGCGGCCATGGGACTGGAAAAGATCCACTTCTTCTGGTACGTCAAAAAGATCAGTGGCCTGGCCCTGGTGGGCTATCTGGCCGGTGCGGCCGTGTACATCGTTCAATACGGCCTGTTGCACTGACACCCGGGATTGCCGGTTGATGAACATCGTTTGAAGCCTACGCAACGAACCGAACTCGCCCGGTTGATCACCGCCCAGGTGTGCCTGCACGCCTGCATGACCGGCTTTCGCATGGCCGCGCCACTGATGGCGCTGCGCGAGGGCCGCAGCCCGGTCGCGGTGGGCACGCTGCTGGCGCTGTTCGCGTTGGCCCAGGTGTTTCTGGCCTTGCCGGCCGGCCGCTACGCCGACCGCCGGGGCCTCAGGAAGCCGGTGCTGCTGGCCGTGGGCGTGGCCACCGGGGGCGCGTTGCTCGCGGTGTTGTTCCCGATGTATGGCGTGTTGTGTTTCACCGCCTTGACCTGCGGGGGCGCCACCGGGATGGCCGTGATTGCGCTGCAGCGCCATGTGGGGCGGCTCGCGACAGATGCCACCGCGCTCAAGCAGGTGTTCAGCTGGATGGCCATCGGGCCGTCCATTTCCAACTTCCTGGGCCCGCTCGCCGCGGGCGTGATGATCGACAGCTTCGGCTTTCGCGCCGCGTTCCTGTTGCTCGCGCTGCTGCCCTCGTTGGCCTGGTTCTGGATGCGGGGCACGGTGGATCACGAGCCGGTGGCCCCGGAGCAGCGAAACGCCAGCGGATCGCCATGGAACCTGTTGCGCGATGCTGCGTTCCGCCGCCTCATGCTGATCAACTGGATGCTGGCCTCGTGTTGGGACGTGCACACCTTCATCGTGCCTGTGATTGGACACGAGCGGGGCCTGAGCGCGACCGCGATCGGCGCCGTCCTGGGGGCCTTTGCGCTGGCCGCCACCGCCATTCGGTTGGTCATGCCCTGGCTGGCCGCGCACCTGCGCGAGTCGGTGGTGATCGGCACGGCCATGGTGTCGACCGCGCTGCTGTTTGCGCTGTACCCCCTGGTGCAGGCGACCTGGGCGATGGGGCTGTTGTCCATCCTGCTGGGGTTGGCGCTGGGGTCGGTGCAGCCGATGGTCATGAGCACGTTGCACCAGCTCACGCCCCGGCACCGGCACGGTGAAGCGCTGGGCATGCGGGCCATGGCCATCAACGGATCGAGCGTGGTGATGCCGCTGCTCTTTGGTTCGGTCGGAGCGCTGGTGGGCGTGGCCTGGGTGTTCTGGGTGGTGGGCGCGGTGGTGGGCGCGGGCTCGCGCCTCGCCTGGCGCTTGCCCCATTCCTTCGGTTCGCGCCTGGGCGAGTGAGCCGGCCTGCGGTGCGCTCGGGCCGCCTGTGGGGACTTGGGCGATCTGTGGACACTTCGCCCGAACCTCCCCCTAAGATCGCTCCATGAACACAGCACAACGAGATGGCCTTTTGTTGGCGGGCAGCGCGGTGGTCGGCATGGCCCTGATGAACAGCCCGATGTCCGACGGCATGCAGCAACTGCTGGCGTTGCCCTTCCAGGTGGGGGTGGGCGAGTACGTGCTTGCCAAGCCATTGGAGTTGTGGATCAACGACTTTCTGATGGCCATCTTTTTTCTGCTGGTGGGGGTGGAGATCAAGCACGAGTGGCTTCACGGCGCTCTGGCCACGCCGCAGGCGCGCATCCTGCCGTTTGGTGCGGCCGTGGGGGGCATGGCGGTCCCCGCTCTGATTTTTGTGCTGTTCAACTGGAACCAGCCACCCAACCTCGCGGGCTGGGCCATTCCTGCGGCCACGGATATTGCGTTTGCCATCGGTCTCATGGCGCTCGCAGCCCCGAACATTCGTGGTGCGCTGCTGGCGTTCCTGACGGCCGTGGCGGTGCTGGACGATCTGGGCGCGATCATCGTGATCGCGCTGTTCTACACCGATCAGTTGAGCAAGACCATGCTGGGTTTTGCCGCCGTGGGGGTGGGTGCGTTGTTCATCCTCTCCAGCCTGCGGGTGCAGCGCATCTGGCCTTATGTGGCGGTGGCCCTGTTTCTTTGGGTTTGCGTGCTCAAGTCGGGTGTGCACGCCACACTCGCGGGCGTGGTGGTGGGCCTGTTCCTGCCGGCGGCGCAGGCTGGCAACAGCCCGGCGGAGAAACTGGACCATGCCCTCAAACCCTGGGTGAGCTGGCTGATCCTGCCGCTGTTCGGGGTGGTGAACGCGGGGGTGTCGCTGGCGGGCTTTTCATGGGCCGCCCTGGCCCAGCCGGTGACCCTGGGCGTGGCGGGGGGGCTGCTGCTGGGTAAACCTTTCGGCATTCTGGCGGGTACCTGGGTCGCGAGCCGGCTTGGCGGTGGCTTGCCCGATGGGCTGCGCCTGCGCGACTATGTGCCGGTGGCGTGCTTCTGCGGCATTGGATTCACCATGGCGTTGTTCATTTCCACGCTGGCCTACCCGCCGGGCAGCGATCCAGGCGATGCGGCCAAGCTCGGCGTTTTGCTGGGAACCGTTTGCGCCTTTGCGTTGGGGGCTCTGGTGGCCCGCTGGGACGGGTCAGGCCGCTCGCCTGCAAGCGCCTGACCGGGGCATTCATTCACCCGATTGGCTCGGGTACGGGTGTCTTGGCCCGGGTATTCGCGGCGCGTCGGGCCGAGGTTCTTTCACCCGCTTTGATCGGAAAACCGAGTCCGCTCAGGAAGGTGTCGACCACCTGCCGGCCACTGCGCCGCAGGTCAAAGGCCTTGGGGTCGAGCAGCCAGTTCTGGATCAGGCCGTCGATCATCACGTGCAGACCGAGCGCCGCGCTCTGCACGGGGATGGCGAGGGTCAGCCCCTGCTGGTTCGCCGCCGACTGCAACACCTCGGCGGTCTGCCGCATGCAGTCGTTGCGGCCCTGCAGGTGGCGTGCGCGCACCGCGTGCATTTCGTCGTTGTATTCCACCTGCAGGGTGGCGATTTCGAAAACGCGGCGCGTGCGCTCGTCGGTGGCGGTCTTGTGCAGAGCGTGCGCGATGGCATCGCGCAGGGCTTGCAGTGGGTCCTCCAGGTCCGAGGGGTTTTTCCCTGTCCCATTCAGGGTTTCTTCCAGTGGCAAAACCACGCGTTCCATCATCGCGTTGAATAGATCGGCCTTGTCCCTGAAGTGCCAGTAGATGGCGCCGCGGGTGGTGCCGGCGGCCACGGCAATGTCGTTGAGCGAGGTGCGCGAGACCCCGCGCTTCTGAAACAGGTGCTCGGCCGCGTCGAGCAGGCTGTGGCGGGTGGCCTCGGCGTCGGCCTTGGTGCGTCGAACCATGTGATGTCTCCAGTCGATTGACCTTATGGAAATGTGGGGGCTTGTTGGGTTGGGACTATACATACATTCACGAATGTATGTATAGTTCGACCCCTTGCCCTCGTTGGTCATCGCTCGCGACGGTCATGTCAGCCGCTTCTCAGGCGGCTTCCCCGATTTCATTGCCCTAAGGATTCCCATGCCTGCTCAGAGTCCCCAGTCTTCCGTTTCGTTCAACCCCCCGCTGGCGACATCCGGTCGCGCCGTGCAGTGGGCCCGCCGCCTGTCGGTGATCTCCGCCGCTGTGTTGCTGGTGGCCTGCGGCAAAGGGGAGGCGCCGGCCGCCGCAGCGCCAGGCGGCGGCATGCCCGCGCCCGAGGTGGGCGTGGTCAAGGTCGCACCGGGCGACGTGGGCCTGTTGACCGAGTTGCCGGGCCGGCTGGAGGCCTCGCGCGTGGCCCAGGTGCGGGCACGGGCGGCGGGCATTCTGCAGCAGCGGCTGTTCCGCGAAGGCAGCGATGTGAAGGCCGGTCAGGCGCTGTTCCGCATCGACCCGGCACCGTACGCCGCCGCCCAGCAGAGTGCGCAGGCCAGTCTGGCCCGGGCCCAGGCCAACCAGGCCCAGGCCACGGCGCTGGCCGAACGCTACAAGCCGTTGGTGGCGGAAAACGCGATCAGCCAGCAGGAATACGCCAACGCAGTGGCGGCCCAGAAAGCCGCCGAGGCCGACGTGGCGGTGGCCAAGGCGGCGGTGCAGACCGCCAGCATCAACCTGAACTACGCGAACGTGACGGCGCCGATCTCGGGCCGCATCGGCCGCGCGCTGGTGACCGAGGGCGCGCTGGTGGGGCAGGGCGAGGTGACCCAGCTGGCCGTGATCCAGCAGGTGGACCCGATGTATGTGAACTTCACCCAGTCGGCGGCGGAGACCATGAAGCTGCAGCGCGCGCTGGAGAGTGGCCAGCTCAAGGGCGCGGGTGTCGGCGCGGCCAGCGTGCGTGTGGTGCTGGAAGATGGCAGCGAATACCCCAAGGCGGGACGCCTGCTGTTCTCTGATCTGTCGGTGGACCCCACCACCGGCCAGGTCACGCTGCGTGCCGAAGTGCCCAACCCCGGCGGCGCGCTGCTGCCGGGCCTGTACGTGCGGGTGCGCCTGGAGCAGGCGACCGCGCGCGATGCCATCGCGCTGCCGCAGCAGGCGGTGACGCGCTCGGCCCAGGGCGACTCGGTGTCGGTGGTGGCCGCTGACGGCAAGATCGAGCAACGCACGGTGAAGATCGGTGGTCAGCAGGCGGGGCAGTGGGTGGTGCTGGACGGGCTGAAGGCCGGTGAGCAGGTGATGGTGGACGGCTTCCAGAAGTTGCAGATGATGCCGCCGGGCACACCGGTCAAGGCCGTTCCCTGGCAGGCGCCGGGCACCGCACCCGCCGCAGCCCCTGCAGAAGCTCCGGCCAAAGCTCCGGCTGCGTCGAAGTAAGGAGCGCCGGCATGGCAAGATTTTTCATCGACCGGCCCATCTTTGCGTGGGTGATCGCGCTCTTCATCATGGTGATGGGCGCGGTGTCCATCACCCAGCTGCCGATCGCGCAGTACCCACCGGTGGCGCCCCCGTCCATCGTCATCAACGCCACCTACCCCGGTGCTTCGGCCCAGACGCTGGAAGACAGCGTGTTGTCGGTCATCGAGCAGGAAATGAACGGCTCGCCCGGCCTGATCTACATGGAAGCCGTGGCCCAGGCCAACGGCACCGGCAGCATCACGCTGAGCTTCGAGCCCGGCACCAACGCCGACCTGGCGCAGGTGGACGTGCAGAACCGCCTCTCGCGGGCCACGCCGCGCCTGCCCTCGGCGGTGACGCAGCAGGGTGTGCGCGTGGACAAGTCGCGCAACAACTTCCTGCTGTTCACGATCCTCTCCAGCGACGACCCGGCCTGGGACCCGGTGGCCCTGGGCGACTACGCCTCGCGCAGCATCGTGCCCGAGCTGCAGCGCCTGCCTGGCGTGGGCCAGGCCCAGCTGTTCGGCACCGAGCGCGCCATGCGGGTCTGGATCGATCCGGCCAAGCTGCTGGGCTTCAACCTGAGCGCGGCCGACGTGACCAACGCCATCCGCGCCCAGAACGCGCAGGTGTCGGCCGGTGAAATCGGCGCGCTGCCAAACGTGGCGGGCCAGAGCATCGCCGCCACCGTGGTGGTCAACGGCCAGCTCGCCAGCGTGGAGCAGTTCGGCAACATCGTGCTGCGCGCCAGCGCCGACGGCGCCAGTGTGCGCCTGAAAGACGTGGCCCGCATCGAGCTCGGCGCCCAGGCCTATGCCACCTCGGCGCGCCTGAACGGCAAGCCGTCCACCGGCATCGGCGTGCAGCTCTCGCCCAGCGGCAATGCGCTGGCCACGGCCGAGGCGGTGCGCGCGAAGATGACCGAGCTGGAGCGCTTTTTCCCCAAGGGCATGTCCTGGGCCATTCCCTACGACAGCTCCAAGTTCGTGAAGATCTCCATCCAGGAAGTGGCCAAGACCCTGGCCGAGGCGGTCGCGCTGGTGTTCCTGGTGATGTTCCTGTTCCTGCAGAACTGGCGCTACACGCTGATCCCGACGCTGGTCGTTCCGGTGGCGCTGCTGGGCACCTTCGCCGGCCTGCTGGCGATGGGCTTCTCCATCAACGTGCTGACCATGTTCGGCATGGTGCTGGTGATCGGTATCGTGGTGGACGACGCCATCGTGGTGGTGGAGAACGTCGAGCGCATCATGAGCGAAGAGGGTCTGCCGCCGCTGGAAGCCACGCGCAAGGCCATGGGCCAGATCTCGGGCGCCATCATCGGCGTGACCGTGGTGCTGATCTCCGTGTTCGTGCCACTGGCCTTCTTCAGCGGCTCCGTGGGCAACATCTACCGCCAGTTCGCGGCGGTGATGGGCATGTCCATCGGCTTCTCGGCCTTCATGGCCTTGTCGCTCACGCCCGCGCTCTGCGCCACGCTGCTCAAGCAGGTAGAGGCGGGCCATGCGCACGCCAAGACCGGCTTCTTCGGTTGGTTCAACCGCGGCTTCTCGCGCACCGCCAAAGGCTACGAAGGTGGCGTGGCCAAGCTGCTGCCGCGCGCCGGCCGCACGCTGGTGATCTATGTGGCCATCGTCGCCGCCGCCGCGGTGGTCTACCTGCGTCTGCCGACCTCGTTCCTGCCCAACGAAGACCAGGGCAACCTGCTGGTGAACGTGCAACTGCCGCCGGGCGCCACGCAGGCGCGCACGCTGGAAGTGATGAAGCAGGTGGAAGGCTTCATGCTCCAGCAGCCCGAGGTGCAGAGCATGGTCGGTGTGTTGGGCTTCAGCTTTTCAGGGCAGGGTCAGAACGCCGCACTTGCTTTCGTCACGCTCAAGGACTGGTCCGAACGCTCCGGCGAAGGCAGCTCGGCCCAGGCCGTGGCCGGCCGCGCATTCGGAGCGCTCTCGGGCATCCGTGACGCGTTCATCTTCCCGCTGAGCCCGCCGCCCATTCCCGAGCTCGGCGCCTCGTCGGGCTTCAGCTTCCGGCTGCAGGACCGTGCGGGTCGGGGCCACAACGCGCTGCTGGCCGCGCGCAACCAGATGCTGGGCATGGCCTCGCAGAGCAAGCTGCTCACCCAAGTGCGCCCGGACGGCCTGGAAGATGCACCGCAGCTGCAGATCGACATCGACCGCGACAAGGCCAACGCCCAGGGCGTCGGGTTCGACGCGATCAACAGCGCCATCGGCACCGCGCTGGGCTCCAGCTACGTCAACGACTTCCCCAACGCGGGTCGTCTGCAGCGGGTGGTGGTGCAGGCCGATGCCCTGGCGCGCATGCAGCCCGAGGACCTGTTGCGCATCAACGTGCTCAACAGCAAGGCGCAGGCGGTGCCGCTGTCGGCCTTCGCCACCACACGCTGGGTCACCGGCCCGATGCAGACCGTGCGCTACAACGGCTACCCGTCCATGCGCATCAGCGGCAGCGCCGCGCCGGGCGTGAGCACCGGCCAGGCCATGGCCGAGATGGAGGCGCTGGCGGCGAAGTTGCCGCAAGGCTTCGGTTTTGAGTGGACCGGTCAGTCGCGCGAGGAAAAGCTCGCGGGCTCGCAGGCGCTGATCCTCTACGGCTTCGCGGTCCTGGCGGTGTTCCTCTGTCTGGCCGCGCTGTACGAGAGCTGGAGCATTCCGCTGTCGGTGGTGCTGGTGGTGCCGCTGGGTGTGCTGGGCGTGCTGCTGGCCACGCTGCTGCGGGGCTACTCGAACGACGTGTACTTCCAGGTCGGCCTGATCACCATCATCGGCCTGTCGGCGAAGAACGCGATCCTGATCATCGAGTTCGCCAAGGACCTGCAGGCCCAGGGCAAGGGCGTGATCGAGGCGGCGCTCGCGGCGGCGCACCTGCGGTTCCGTCCCATCATCATGACCTCGCTGGCGTTCACGCTGGGCGTGTTGCCCCTGGCCCTGTCGGGCGGCGCGGGCTCGGCCAGCCAGCGGGCCATCGGCACCGGCGTGATCGGCGGCATGCTCACGGGCACGGTGCTGGCGGTGGTGTTCGTACCGATCTTCTTTGTGGTGGTGCGCTCCCTGTTCAAGGGCAGCGATCGCCAGCACCGGCGGGAAGCTGAAGAGGCCGAACACCATGGTGTGCATTGATATGGAACACCCCCGCCGCGCTTCGCGCGACCCCCTCAAGGGGGCGGCACTGTCCGTCCGGCAAAGCCGGCCCGGCGGTGCCCTGGATGGCGCTTCTTCTTTCGTTGCGTCGTGTCTTTCTCGATATGCGTTGGAGCCACTGACATGATTTCTTCTCTCAATTTGCGCAGCAGCGCCCTGGCCCTGGCGGCTCTGGCGCTGTCTGGCTGCTCTTTCATTCCCACCTACGAACGGCCGGCCGCTCCGGTGGCCGCCGACTGGCCCGGCGCCGTGCCCGGCGGTGCGGCGGGCTCGCCCGCGGCGGCCGAGATCGCCTGGTCCGACTTCGTCACCGATGCGCGGCTGCGCGAAATCATCGGCCTGGCGATCCAGAACAACCGCGACCTGCGGGTGGCGGTGCTCAACATCGAGCAGGTGCGGGCGCAGTACCAGATCCGCCGTGCCGACCGCTTCCCCACGCTGAACCTGGCCGCCACCGGCAACCGCCAGACCAGCACCGACGACAGCATCACCAGCGTCTACACCGCCGGGCTCGCCATGAGCAGCTGGGAGCTCGACTTCTTTGGCCGCGTGGCCAGCCTCAAAGAGGTGGCGCTGGCGCAGTACCTGGCCAGCGAAGAGGCGCGCAAGGCGGCGCAGACCAGTCTGGTGGCGTCGGTCGCCAGCACCTGGCTGAGCCTGCAGGCCAGCGACGAGCTGCTCGCGCTCACGCAGCGCACCCTGGCCACGCGCCAGGATTCGCTGCGCCTGACCAAGCTGCGCTTTGACAACGGTGCGGCCTCGGCGCTCGACCTGCGCCAGGCCGAGTCGCTGACCGCGGCGGCCGAGTCCGCGCTGGCCCAGCAGCAGCGCCAGCGCGCGCTGGACCTCAACGCGCTCACCCTGCTCGTGGGGCAGCCGCTGCCGGCGCCGCTCGCCGATCCCGCGAGAGAAGCGGTCACCACGCAGTCGCTGTTCCGCGATGTGCCCGCCGGTCTGCCCTCGGACCTGCTCACCCGCCGTGCCGACATCCGCCAGGCCGAACAGCAGCTGATCGGCGCCAACGCCAACATCGGCGCGGCGCGCGCGGCCTTCTTCCCGCGCATCTCGCTCACCGCCAGCGTGGGCTCGGCCAGCAGCGAACTCTCGGGTCTGTTCAAGGACGGCTCCTGGGGCTTCACGCTGGCGCCGCAGGCGCTGCTGCCCATCTTCGATGCGGGCCGCAACCAGGCCGGCCTGGCGTCGGCCAAAGCGGGCCGCGAGATCGCGGTGGCGCAGTACGAGAAGGCGATCCAGACGGCGTTTCGCGAGGTCGCCGATGCGCTGGCCGGGCGCGCCACGCTGGGCGAACAGCTGCGCGCCCAGCAGGCCCAGGCCACGGCCGAGGCCGAGCGCTTCCGCCTGGCCGAGCTGCGCTACCGCAACGGCGTGGCCAGTTTCCTCGACGTGCTCGATGCGCAGCGCTCCCTGTTCGCCACCCAGCAGGCCCTGACACAGACCCGCCTGGTGCAACAGCAGAACCAGGTCGCGCTCTACAAGGCGCTCGGCGGAGGCTATTGATCGGGCCTCTCCGAAGCGAAGTGCCCGACGCAGCACACACCGCGGAACCGGCTTTGCCGGGCCGCTGGTGTGGTCCCCTGGGGGAAGTCGCGCAGCGGCGCAGGGAGGTCAAACGCTGGGCAAATCGTAAAAACGCATGATGTAGTCCCAAGCCGCCTGCGGGTCGTCCACGTACTGAAACAGCTGCAGGTCCTCGGGTGCGATCATGCCTTCCTCGACCAGCACGTCCAGGTTGATCAGGCGCTTCCAGTGTTCGCTGCCGAACAGCACGATGGGCACCGGCTTGGCCTTCTTGCACTGCACCAGGGTGATCACCTCGAACAGCTCGTCCAGCGTGCCGAAGCCGCCGGGGAAGGCCACCAGCGCCTTGGCGCGCATCATGAAATGCATCTTGCGCAGCGCGAAGTAGTGGAACTTGAAGCTGAGCTCGGGTGAGATGTAGGGGTTTGCCGACTGTTCGTGGGGCAGGGCGATGTTCAGCCCCACGTTGAGTGCGCCCTCGTCGTGGGCGCCGCGGCTGGCCGCTTCCATGATGCCGGGGCCGCCGCCGGTGCAGATGAACAACTGGTCTTCCTTCGGGCAGCGGGCGCTGTAGCGCGCCACGATGCGACCGAACTCGCGCGCATGTTCGTAGTGGCGGGCGTTGCGCACCATGGCGCGGGCGCGTGCCACGGCCTGGGGGTCGCCGCTGGACTCGGCGTCGATCATGCGTGCCCGGGCGATCTCGGGCTCGTGCACGCGCGCGCTGCCAAACACCACGATGGTGTTTTCAATGCCCAGATCGCGCTGGGCCAGGTCGGGCTTGAGCATTTCCAGCTGGAAGCGGATGCCGCGGGTCTCGCGGCGCAGCAGGAATTCGGGGTCGGCAAAGGCCAAACGGTAGGCGTCGGCCTGCAGCGGATGGCCTTCGCTGGCGTGCGACTGCAGTTCGGCCCAGGCATCGGCCAGGCGGCGTTCTTTCAGGTCTTGGGTGGCTTCCATGGGGGCTCCTTGTTGCATGTGTTGGATTGTCTGTCCTGTCGCCCGGCACCCCGGGGCGGCTCAAAGGCCGATGGCCAGCGCCAGTGGCACGAAGGCCACGGCCAGTGCGTTGCCGAGCATGATCATCGCCCCCACCTTGTCGGGTTCCTGGTGGTAACGGTCCGCCAGCATGAACTGCATCACCGCCGGCGGCAAGGCCGCGAACAGCAGCAACTGGCCACGCGCGGCGCCCTCCAGCCCCAGCGCCCAGGCCAGCGGAATGCCGATGGCCAGCCCGATCAGCGGCCGCGCCAGCGCGCCCAGCAGACCAAGAGCCAGGCCGTTGCGGGTCAGGGCCGTGAGCCGCACGCCGAGCGCGAACAGCATCATGGGCAGCATCGCGTCGCCCAGCAGCTTCAGGCCGGACAACACCACCTCGGGCGGGCGCAGGTCGGCCAGGGCGCTGACGAAGCCGAGCGCGGTGGCGATCATCAGCGGGCTGGTGAGCAGGTCGCGGGTGCGGGCGTGGCTGCTGGTGATGCGCGCGCCGAGCGAGAAGTGGAACAGGTTGCTGACCGAGAACAGCGCCACGGCGGCGCCGAAGTGCGCCGGCCCAAAGGCCAGCAGGGCCAGGGGCAGGCCCATGTTGCCGCAGTTGTTGAACATCACCACCGGCACCAGGGTGCGTGGCTGCGCGCCACAGGCGCGGGCCAGCGGCCAGGCCAGCAGCCCGCTGCCGAGGATCAGCACCGTGCCCCCGATCAGCAGCGGCACGTGTTCGGCGAGGTGGAAGTCGCGCGAGGCCAGCGCCGAATACACCAGCATGGGGGCCAGCACATCGAGCGCGATGCGGTTGAATGCCGTGAGGTCGGGCCGCTGGCGGCGCGCATAACCGTAGCCGATGGCCACGATCAGGAACACCGGGATGATGACGTCGGCGATACGGGTGATGAGGTCCATGTGGGCCTTGATGAAAGCGAAAAGGCTCCCGCAGGAGCCTTTTCAACGAACCGGTTCGATATCCGTTTTCCGCGGCACCGGAGCGCCACCCGCGGCGCGGGGGGTGTTTCGCTTCAGACGCGCTTGCGGTATTCGCCGGTGCGGGTGTCGATTTCGATGCGGTCGCCCTGGGCCACGAACAGCGGTACGGAGATTTCGAAACCGGTGGCGATCTTGGCGGGCTTGAGCACCTTGCCGGACGTGTCGCCCTTGACGGCGGGCTCGGTCCAGGTGATTTCGCGCTCGACGCTGGTGGGCAGTTCGACCGAGATGGCCTTGCCGTCGTAGAACACCACTTCAACGGCCATGCCGTCTTCCAGGTAGTTCAGGGCGTCGCCCATGTTTTCGGCTTCGACTTCGTACTGGTTGTAGTCGGCGTCCATGCAGACGTACATCGGGTCGGCGAAGTAGGAGTAGGTGCAATCCTTCTTGTCCAGAATGATCTGGTCCATCTTGTCGTCGGCCCGGCAGACCACTTCGGTGGCCATGTTGTTGAGCAGGGCCTTGAGCTTCAGGCGCACCGTGGCCGCACCACGGCCACCGCGGGCGTATTCGGTTTTCAGGACGATCATCGGGTCCTTGCCGTGCATGATCACATTGCCGGCGCGGAGTTCTTGAGCGATTTTCATAAGGATTCCAACGGTTGGGCCGCTTGTTCCTGTCGGGACCGAAGGACCCGGGAACGGTGCTGATGGCTGCGATCTGTGCGGCGAGGCAGATGGCGGGAGGAAAAGGCCGTTTCGGTAACCCGGACCAGTTTTCCGCAAAGCCTTGAATTTTATCGCTTTTCGGCGACGAATCCGAGCAGCTGGGTTGTCAGGTCGGTCTGGTCCAGCAGACGCTGGCGGGCCGCTTCGGCGCAGGCACGCCAACTATCCACCACGGACCAGCCGGGCCAGACAGCGCCCGTCGCGGTTTCGATGCCGTTCCAGACGCGGTGAAACGTCCGCAACGAGGGCGGTGCCTGCAGCCAGTCGAGAAAGGCTTCGAGCTTGGCGTGGTGGGCGTCGTCGTGTTGCGGGTAGATGTGCCAGACGAAGGGGCGGCCGGCCCAGAGCGCGCGCACCAGTGAGTCTTCGCCGCGTACGAGATTGAGGTCGCAGCTCCAGAGCAGGTGGTCGTAGTCGCGCTGGGTCAGGGCGGGGAGGGTGTGCAGCCTGCAGCCGGGCTCTGGCTCCCCGCACTCGGACACCGCAGCGGCCACCGCCAGTGAGGCCCGACCCGACGTGACCAGCCAGTCGCTGGCCTGCGCGTCCTGGCTCGCCTGCCTCAGGACCACGGGCAGGGCGCTGGGTTCGTAGCAAAACAGGCTCACGCGGCGCGCGGCGGCCAGCGGCAACGCCCGCGAGCGCAGCCAGGTGGGTGCGTCAAAGGCCGCCTGTCGGGCGGTCAGATCGGCCTCGCGCAGCAGACCGCCGGTGGCGGGCGTGAAGCCTGGGTAGAAAAACCACGTGGTCAGGCCCTTGAGCGGCCCGCTCATGATGGGCGATGGCAGTCGGTGCGAACGCTCCACATAGGACTCGGCGCTCATGTACTCCAGGTTGAGCCAGACCGGCGGCCGCTGCCCCAGAAGCAGGGCGGCGGCAAGGTGGTCCTTGATTTCCGGTGGCAGATGGCAGCCGAAGGTCTCGACCCAGACGTCGGCCACGGGCAGGCTGGCGGGCAGCGCCGGTGGCAGCGGCTGCGTCCAGTGCAGCACCTGGATGCCCGGCACCTGGCCCTGCAGTGCGCCGGGCACCATCCACGTCAGGTGTTCGGGCTGGTCGATCCACAGCCGCACCTGGTGGCCACGTGAGGCCAAGTCCGCGCAGAAGCGCCAGCACACGCCCGCGTCGCCCAGGTTGTCGATGACCTGGCAGAAAACGTCCCAGTGCAGGGAGGGGAGCGGGCGGTGGGTGGACGGGTCGTTTGTTGACATGGGCGTGATCTTGCCACCGGCCGGCGCTGCGGGCGGCGGGTGCGCCGTTCACAATACCGCCCATGTCCCGACCCGAATCCGATGCACCGCATTCCGAACAACTGCTGAGCGAAGTGGCGGCCCTGCCGGGCCTGCCGGGCGTCTACCGCTATTTCGATGCGCAGGGCCAGTTGCTCTACGTGGGCAAGGCGCGCAATCTGAAAAAGCGGGTGGCGAGCTATTTCCAGAAGAACCACGACGGCACGCGCATCGGCCACATGGTGAGCAAGATCGTGCGCATGGAGACCACGGTGGTGCGCTCCGAGGCCGAGGCGCTGCTGCTGGAAAACAACCTCATCAAGACGCTGGCGCCGAAGTTCAACATCCTGTTTCGCGACGACAAGAGCTACCCCTATCTGAAGATCACCGGCACGCGTGAGACCTTCCGCACCGCGGGCCGCCAGCCGCCGCCCTCGCTCGCGTTTCCGCGCATGGCCTACTACCGCGGCGTGGTGGACCGGCGCCACAGCTACTACGGCCCATACCCCAGCGCCTGGGCGGTGAAGGAGTCGATCACGCTGCTGCAGAAGGTGTTCCGGCTGCGCACCTGCGAAGACACGGTGTTCGCCAACCGCACCCGGCCCTGCCTGCTGTACCAGATCAAGCGCTGCAGCGGCCCCTGCGTGGACCTGATCGACAGCGAGGCCTACGCGCGCGACGTGGCCGATGCCGAGCGCTTCCTGCGCGGCGAAACGCAGGCTGTGCTCGACACGCTGGAGCAGCGCATGATGGCGCACGCCGAGAAGCTCGAATTCGAGCAGGCCGCCGAACTGCGCAACCAGATCACGGCGCTCTCGCGCGTGTTGCACCAGCAGGCGGTGGACAACGTGTCGGACCAGGACGTGGACGTGCTGGCGGTGAAGGTGCAGGGCGGTCGCGCCTGCGTGAACCTGGCCATGATCCGCGGCGGGCGCCACCTGGGCGACCGGCCGTACTTTCCCACCCACGTGGAAGACGCCACCGCCATCGACAGCCTGATGAGCGACGACGAGACCGCCGAGGCGCCGCCCGTCGACCCCGCCGAGCGCGTGGCGATCCAGGTTCTGGAAGCCTTCATCGCCCAGCACTATCTGGGCGTGGCCATGCCGCACACCCTGGTGACCAGCCACCCCGTGGGCCGGCCGTTGCTGGACGCGCTCACCGAGCAGATCGGCGCCAAGGTCAATGCCGTGCATCACCCGCGTGAGCACCGCCGCATCTGGCTGGAGATGGCGCAGAAAAACGCCGACATCGCGCTGGCGCGGCTGTTGGCCGAAGAGGGCTCGCAACAGGCCCGCACCCGCGCCCTGGCCGATGCATTGAACCTGCCCGACGACCAGCTCGATGCGCTGCGCATCGAGTGCTTCGACATCTCGCACACCGCGGGCGAATCGACCCAGGCCTCGTGCGTGGTGTTCGAGGCCCACAAGATGCAGAACAGCCAGTACCGCCGTTACAAGATCGAAGGCATCACGCCCGGCGACGACTACGCCGCCATGCGCCAGGTGCTGCTGCGGCGCTACGGCAAGATCGCCGAGGCGCTGCGGGCGGAAGACGCTGCGCCAGCCGCCCCCCAGCCGGCGGCGGTCGATCCCGCCGCGGCCGACCCGGTCCCGGCCGTTGCCCCAGCGCCTGTGGACGGGGCCACCGCAGCGACCAGTGCGCCGGACGATGTCGCCGCCACCGAACCCTCGGTCGAGTCCGTCGCCGGCCCGCGCATGCCCGACCTGGTGCTGGTGGATGGCGGCAAGGGTCAGGTGAGCATGGCGCGCGAGGTGTTCCAGCAGCTCGGCCTGGACCTCTCGCTCATCGTGGGCGTGGAAAAAGGCGAGGGTCGCAAGGTGGGGCTTGAAGAGCTGGTGTTTGCCGACGGCCGCGAGAAGGTGTACCTGGGCCACGACTCGGCCGCGCTGATGCTGGTGGCCCAGATCCGCGACGAAGCGCACCGCTTTGCCATCACGGGCATGCGCGCCCAGCGCGCCAAGGTGCGCACCGGTGGCAGCCGGCTCGAAGACATTCCCGGCGTGGGGCCGAAAAAACGGGCCCGTCTGCTGCAGCGTTTTGGTGGCGTGCGCGGCGTGGCCTCCGCCAGCGTGGACGACCTCTGCACGGTGGAAGGCATCTCCACCGAACTGGCCGATGCCATCTACCGGGCGCTGCACTGAACCGGGTTTCGGAGATGGCCTGCCAGGCGGCAAAACCCCCGTGACGATTCGCGCGGGTGGCGCTCCGCCATAATCGCGGCATGTTCTTCAACCTTCCCACCCTGCTGACCTGGGCGCGCATCGTCGCCATCCCGCTGATCATCGGGGTGTTCTATCTGGAAGGCATGAACCCGGCACGGCAGAACCTGATCGCCACGGTGATGTTTGTGGTGTTCGCTGCCACCGACTGGGCCGACGGCTTTCTGGCGCGCAAGCTCAACCAGACCTCGGCCTTCGGCGCTTTCCTGGACCCCGTGGCCGACAAGTTCCTGGTCTGTGCCAGCCTGCTGGTGCTGGTGCATCTGGAGCGGGCCGACGTGTTCGTGGCGCTCATCATCATCGGCCGCGAAATCGCCATTTCTTCCCTGCGCGAGTGGATGGCCATCATCGGCGCGACCAAGAGCGTGGCGGTGCACATGATCGGCAAGCTCAAGACCACGGTGCAGATGACAGCGATCCCCTTCCTGCTGTTCAACGGCAAGCTGTTCGGGGTGATCGACACACATCTGTGGGGCACCTGGCTGATCTGGATCTCGGCGGTGCTGACCGTCTGGTCCATGGTGTATTACCTGCAAAAAGCCCTGCCGGAAATCCGCGCCCGTTCGCACTGAGCGCGCCCGCGCGCTTCTCCCCCATGACATCTCCCGTGCAAGACAACGCGTGGCTGCGCGCCATGCCCTGGGTGTTCGTGCTGATCTGGAGCACCGGCTTCATCGTGGCGCGCTACGGCATGCCACACGCGCCGCCCATGAAGTTCCTGGCGGTGCGTTATGCACTCTCCATCCTGTGCTTCCTGCCCTGGATCTGGTTCGCCGGGGTCCGGTGGCCGAAGAGCCGCGCCCAGTGGCTGCACCTGTTGGTCACCGGGGTGCTGATGCACGCGGGCTACCTCGGTGGTGTCTGGGCCGCGGTCAAGGCCGGCATGGGTTCGGGTCTGTCTGCGTTGATCGTCGGCATCCAGCCGGTGCTCACCGCGGTCTGGCTCAGTTCCATGGGAGGCCCCGGTTCCCACGTGTCGCGCCGCCAGTGGGTCGGTCTGCTGCTGGGCTTTGCCGGCCTGGTGCTGGTGGTCTTGCGCAAGTTCGGCGCGGGCGGGCCGGGCGACCAGGCCAATTGGCTCAACCTCTGTTTTGCCGTGATGGCGCTGTTCGCCATCACCACCGGCACGCTGTACCAGAAGCGTTTCGTGCAGCCCTGCGACGTGCGCAGCGCCAACACCGTACAGCTGATCGCGGCGCTGGTGGTGACGCTGCCGCTGGCGTTGCTGGAGACCGAGGCCATGCGCTGGAACGCCGAGCTGGCCGGCGCCATGGCCTGGTCGGTGCTGGGGCTCACACTGGGCGGCAGTTCGCTGCTCTACATGCTGATCCAGCGTGGCGCGGCGGCCTCGGTCACCAGTCTGATGTACCTGGTGCCGCCCTGTACGGCGCTGATCGCCTGGGGCCTGTTCGGTGAGCCGATCACGGTGGTGACCGTGGCCGGCATCGCGCTCACCGCTTTCGGGGTGAGCCTGGTGGTGCGGCCACCCAAGCCGGTCTGAACCTCCAGGGTTCGTCGGCAAAGCGCTGCGCCAGAAAGTCGACCAGCAGCCGGATGCGCCGCGGCACCTGGGGCCGGTAGGGCGCCAGCCAATGAATGTGTGCATCGGGCATGGCGTAGGCTGGCAATACGCGCACCAGTTCGCCGCTGGCCAGTTGCGGCGCGATGTCCCACAGGCTGCGCAGCATGATGCCGTGCCCCGCCAGACACCAGTCGCGCACCATCTCACCCGAGTTGCTGGACAACGGCCCACGCACCGGCGTGTGCCGCACCGTCGATTCCCCTTCGCGTTGCAGGCGCCAGTGGTCAAAGCGCTGGCCCGGCCCGCCCCCGTTTTCCCGCACCACGAGGCAGGCGTGGTCGGCGAGGTCCTGCAACTGGCGGGGTGTGCCGTGCTGCTGGAGGTAGCGCGGCGCGGCCACCAGCACACGCTGGTTGCCCGCGAGCCGGCGCGAGACCCATTCGGTGGCCCGCTCGCCGGGCGCGTTCCAGAGCCAGATGGCGCCGTCAAAACCGTCCACCGCCAGATCGGGCAGTTGTTCGGTGAGCTGCAGCTGGACCTGGGTGCCTGGGTGGCGGGCCTGGAAGTCCGCGAGGGCGGGCCCTACCCAGAGCCGGCCGAAACCGAAGGTGGCCGCCAGGCGGATGGGGCCGGCCGGCTCGGCCTGACGTTCCCGCAGTTCGGACTCGACCTCGTCAAAGGCCCGCAGCAGGTGGACGGCGCGTTCGCACAGGGTGTCGCCCTCGGCCGTGGGGCTCACGCGCCGGGTGGTGCGCTGGAACAGGCGCAGGCCCAGGCGGGCCTCCAGCGCGGCCAGGCGTTTGGTGACCGCCGAGGGCGCCAGCTGCAGCGCCTTGGCCGCCATCACCAGGCTGCCGTGCTGGCGCACGGCGAGCACGAGTTCAAGATCGGAGCGGTCCAATTGTTTCCTTAGGAGAATGAATTGATTGCTAAATTATTGCTGCAACGGGGGCTATGCTTGCGCCCATGTTGAACGGTTTTCTGCCCCACACCGTGGACCGCGATGGCGTGCAGCTGCACACGCGCGTGGCCGGCGAGGGGCCTCCGCTGTTGTTGTTGCACGGCCATCCGCAGACCATGGCCATGTGGCACCGCGTGGCGCCCGCGCTGACCGAACGCTTCACCGTGGTGCTGATGGACCTGCGCGGCTACGGTGATTCCGCCCGCCCCGCGCCCGACGATGCGCACCAGGCCCACAGCAAACGCGAGATGGCGCGCGATGCGCTGGCGGTGATGGCGCACCACGGCTTTCGGCGCTTCGATGTGCTGGCGCACGACCGCGGCGCCCGCGTGGCCCACCGGCTCGCGGCCGACCAGCCGCAGGCGGTGCGCCGGCTGATGCTGCTCGACATCGCGCCCACCTTGGCCATGTATGCGCAGACCTCCGAGGCGTTCGCGCGGGCGTACTGGCACTGGTTCTTCCTGATCCAGCCGCCAACCCTGCCGGAGGCGCTGATCGCGTCCGACCCCGCGCGTTACGTGCGCAACGTGATGGGCAGCCGGTACGCGGGACTTGCCCCGTTCGACGCTGCGGCACTGGCCGAGTACGAACGCTGCGCCGCGCTGCCCGGCACGGCAACTTCGATCTGCGAGGACTACCGCGCCAGCGCCAGCATCGATCTCGAACACGACCGCGCCGACGTCGCGGCCGGCCATCGGCTCACGCAGCCTCTGCGCGTGTTGTGGGGCGAGCACGGCACGGTGGCGCGCTGTTTCGATGTGCTGGCGCTGTGGCGCGAGCGCGCCATCGAGGTATCGGGCCGCAGCCTGCCCTGTGGCCACTACCTGGCGGAAGAGGCCCCAGCGCTTCTGACCGCCGAAGCCTTTTCATTCTTTTCAGTGGATACCCAGGAGAACCCATGAGCAAACACCGCATCGCGGTCATCGCCGGCGACGGCATCGGCCAGGAAGTCATGCCCGAAGGCATTCGTGTGCTGGAGGCCGCGGCCTCCAAGTTCAAGATCCCGCTGCAGTTCGACCACTTCGACTTTTCGAGCTGCGACTATTTCGAAAAACACGGGAAGATGCTGCCCGACGACTGGAAGGCGCAGATCGGCGGCCACGACGCGATCTACTTTGGCGCCGTGGGCTGGCCCGACAGGGTGCCTGATCACGTCTCGCTCTGGGGCTCGCTGTTGTTGTTTCGCCGCGAGTTCGACCAATACGTCAACGTGCGTCCCGCCCGGCTCATGCCGGGCGTGACCGCGCCGGTGGTGCGCCGCGATGGCAGCCCGCGCCAGCCGGGCGAGATCGACATGGTCATCGTGCGCGAGAACACCGAAGGCGAATACAGCAGCATCGGTGGGCGCATGTACGCCGGGACCGAGCGCGAGATCGTGGTGCAGGAAACGGTGATGTCGCGCATCGGCGTGGACCGTGTGCTGCGCTACGCCTTTGAAGTGGCGCGCTCACGGCCCAAGAAGCACCTGACCAGCGCCACCAAGAGCAACGGCATCGCGATCACCATGCCTTACTGGGACGAGCGCGTGGCCGAGATGGCAAAACAGTACCCGGACGTGACCGTGGACAAGTTCCACATCGACATCCTCACCGCGCACTTCGTGCAGCGCCCCGACTTCTTCGATGTGGTCGTGGGCAGCAACCTGTTTGGCGACATCCTGTCCGACCTCGGCCCCGCCTGCACCGGCACCATCGGCATCGCGCCCAGCGCCAACCTCAACCCGACGCGCCAGCACCCTTCGCTGTTCGAACCGGTGCACGGCTCGGCGCCCGACATCGCTGGCAAAGGGATCGCCAACCCGATCGGCCAGATCTGGTGCGGCGCCATGATGCTCGACCACCTGGGCCATCGCGACGCGCACGACGCGGTGATGCGCGCCATCGAGTCGGTGCTGCAGCCGGGCAGTGGTGCGCCGCGCACGCCCGATCTGGGGGGCACGGCGGGCACCGCCGATGTGGGCCTTGCCATAGCGCAGGCGCTCGGTGCCTGACGAAGATCATGTGTGCTGCGACCCGGATGTGCCATATTTCACGCCACCGGTTTCGCAGGTGATCAAAGCGTCTAGAATCTCGCGTTCCGTTCAGGCGGCCCGTGCCGCGGTGCCAGTGCGTATTGACAGCGGGCCAGCCCCGTGGGTCTAATCACCTGGCATTGCTTCCGGTCCCGCCGCCTGACAAATACGATCTAGAGCGATCAAGGTTTTTTGCCCGCGGACGCTGCACCGTTTCTGGCAAGCAACTTGTCCATACAGATTCTTCCAATCACTTCATGAGGGGCTATTTGTGAACAAAACAGAACTCGTCGAGCACATTGCAAAGCATGCCGATATTTCCAAGGCGGCCGCAACCCGTGCGCTGGACTCCACCATCACCGCGATCCGCACCACGCTGAAAAAGGGTGGCACGGTTTCCTTGGTGGGTTTTGGTTCTTTTGCTGTGACCAAACGTCCCGCCCGCAAGGGACGCAACCCCCGCACCGGCGCTGAGATTAAAATCAAGGCCGCCAAGGTGCCGAAGTTCCGTCCGGGCAAGGCACTGAAGGATGCGCTGAACTGAAGCGCCTCCGGTTTTCCGGTGGGGTGCTTAGCTCAGTCGGTAGAGCGGCGCCCTTACAAGGCGTAGGTCGGCGGTTCGACCCCGTCAGCACCCACCACCATCGAAAAGGCGAACCCGGGTTCGCCTTTTTTGTTGTCGGCTCAGGCACTTGTCCGCCGGAGCCGACTTCCTGTTTCAGGGTTTCAAGGCATGTTCGATTCCATCCGCAATCACAAGAAGTACCTGATGGGTTTCTTGATGATTTTGATCATCCCTTCCTTTGTGCTGTTCGGCATCCAGGGCTTCACCGACTTCAATGCGCGGGGTGAACCGGTGGCCTCGGTGGATGGGCAGGACATCACCAAGACCGAATGGGACCAGGCGCACCAGGCCGAGTCGCAGCGCCTGCGCGAGGCCATGCCCACGATCGATGCCAAGCTGCTGGACAGCGATCAGGCGCGCTACGCCACGCTGGAGCGCATGGTGCGCGAACGCGTGCTGGCGACGGCGGCGCAGAAGTTCAACCTGTACACCAGCGATCAACGGCTGGCCAACGAACTGCAGGGCAATCAGATGATCGCCACGTTGCGCAAGCCCGACGGCACGCTCGACGTGGAAGCCTATCGCCAACTCGTGGGGCGCCAGGGCATGACGCCCGAGATGTTCGAAGCCCGGGTGCGCACCGACCTCTCGCAGCAACAGGTCGTGCAAGGCATTCAGGGCTCGGGTTTCGCGCCCGGCGCGCTGGCCGAGGTGTCGCTCAACGCATTCTTCGAGCGCCGGGAAGTGCGCGTGGCGCGTTTCGCCGCCAGCGACTTCGCGGCCCGCGTTTCGCCCAGCGACGCCGAGATCGAAACCTTCTACAACGCGAACCCGGCGTTGTTCCAGGCCCCCGAGCAGGCCGATGTGGAGTACCTGGTGCTTGACGCCTCGACATTGCAGCAATCGATCGTGTTGGCCGAGGCCGACGTGCGCGCCTATTACGACCAGAACGCCAGCCGCCTCTCGGGTGACGAAGAGCGCCGCGCCAGCCACATCCTGCTGAGCGTGCCGGCGGGTGCGTCGGCGGCCGACAAGGACAAGGTGCGTGAACGCGCGGCGGCCTTGTTGGTCCAGGTGCGCCAGGCACCCCAGACCTTTGCGGCGGTGGCGAAAGCCAATTCGCAGGACCCCGGCTCGGCCGCCAATGGGGGCGATCTGGACTTCTTCGCCCGTGGGGCCATGGTCAAGCCTTTTGAAGACGCGGTGTTCTCGCTCGCCAAGGGCGGCATTTCCGATCTGGTGGAAACCGAGTTCGGTTTCCACATCATCCAGCTCACCGACATCAAGGCGCCCAAGCAGCGCAGCTTTGACGAGATGCGCGCCGAGATCGAGGCCAGCCTGAAGAAAGAGCAAGCACAGAAGCAGTTCGCTGAAACCGCCGAAGCCTTCAGCAACATGGTGTACGAACAGGCCGATAGCCTGAAGCCCGCCGCCGACCGTTTCAAGCTGACGCTGCGCACCGCCAAGGGGCTGACCCGTCAACCCCGGCCCGATGCGGGTGTGTTGGCCAACGAACGCCTGCTCGGCGCCATTTTTGCCCCGGACTCGATCGAGAAAAAGCGCAACACCGAGGCCGTCGAAACCGCGTCGGGCCAACTGGCCTCGGCACGGGTCGTGCAATACACCGCCGCACGGACCCAGCCGTTGGCCGAAGTGCGTGACCGGGTGCGTGCCCTGCTGGTGGCCCAGCGTTCGGCCGAACTGGCCAAGAGCGAAGGCATGAAGCAGCTCGATGCCTGGAAAGCCGGTGGTGAAGCCACGGGCCTGGCCGCGGCACTCACGGTGTCGCGCGACAAGGCGCAGGGGCTGGCCCAGCCGGTGCTCAATGCCGCGCTCAGCGCCGATCCGCGTGCGCTGCCGGCCTGGGTCGGCGTGGACCTGGGCGATCAGGGATACGCCGTGGTGAAGGTTGAGAAGGTGTTGCCCCGCGAGACGCGGGACGCACCGGTTCTGGCGCAGGAGGTTCAGCAGTACAGCCAGTGGTGGGCATCGGCCGAGAGCCAGGCCTATTACGAGGCGCTCAAGGAGCGCTTCAAGGTGCGCATGCTGGTGCCGGAACCCGCCGCTGCGCCGGCCGCTGCGCGCTGAGTTTGAAATCGGCCCGTTCCCGCTCCGGTGGGGCGGGTTCTTCGCGCTATAATGCAAGGCTTGCGGTGGCTGTAGCTCAGTTGGTAGAGTCCAGGATTGTGATTCCTGTTGTCGTGGGTTCGAGCCCCATCAGCCACCCCATATGAATCAAGTACTTAGCCCGGTTTCGATCGGGCTTTGTCGTTTCTGAGGCCCTGAAAATTCCCACGGTGGGAATATTCGTCAGCCCAAAGCCTTCCGGTTGACCAGCTTTGTTCGGTCGTAGACCCGTGCCGTCGTGGCCTTGTTGGCGTGCAGATCGGGCAGCTCGCCGTGCTGGGCCTTGTGCACGGTGGTGTAGTGGGCGCGAAGGTCGTGGAAGGTGAAGCGCTGCTCGGCGGTGATGACCTTGTCCTTGATCGCCTTGAGTACGCAGCGCTGCCACAACGTCTTGAACCCTCGGTCGGTGTAGGCGTTGTTTCCTCGCGTCGGGAACACGTATAGGCAATCCACCCCGCGGGTGGCTCGCACAGCCTTGAGCCGGTCGATCAGGGCCTGCAGCGCCGGCGTGATGGCCACAAGCTCGATCACCTCGCCGCGCTTCTTGCCGCGCTGTTTGGCCCGCTTGGTGCGCACCACCTTGGCCGCTTCGTCGATCTGTGGCCAGGACAGATCCAGAAACTCCACGCGGCGGTTGCCGGCCAGGCTGGCGTACTCGGCCATCATCCCGATGATCTGGCGCTGCACAGTCTGTTTCTGCAGCCAGGTGAGGAACTTGGCCAGCGCGTCCACGTCGGGCACCTCGGTGCGCGGCTCGCTGCCATGCGGCTCTACACCGATTGTTGCGTTTACGGTACACACGCCCAGCTTGATACCGTGGCCGAACAGGCGCGAGAGCAAGGACTTTTCAATGTCGGCGCGCCTGGGTGCTTTGGCGCGCTCGATGTGGACGTAGCGGGCCACCGTGGGCGAGTCGATGCTGCTCATGGCCAGGTGCCCCAGCACGGGCTCGATCTGTTTCCAGGCGCTGTTGTAGTCGGTGCGGGTGGTTTCGGCCAGCTTCGTCCACCGCGTGGCGCTCTGGAACTCACCCCACACCCAGCTCAGGGTGCCGTAGTTGTCGCTCTGGCCGTTCATGTCCAGCACGCGGCGCAGCGCGGCCATTTTGTCGGTGCCCAAGTTCATCGGCTTGCCGCCGATGGGGTGGTAGCGGTAGGTGATGGTATTGCCGTCAGACCACGGCCGCGATTCCATGCGCGGCAGCAAGCCTTCCGCGCTGCTGCGGTCTCGGGTTCGAGCCATGGGCGTTCTCCTTTGCGCAGCTCAGATCAGGCCGCGACCTTCCATTTTGGCGCGTTGCCGGCGCCAGCTGTTGGTGCGCCTTGGCTGGTGACCAGGCGCCGCTCCCATTCGACCCGCGCCACCAGCGGCCTGCCGTTGGGCCGCCGCTCGACGCGCAGGCCCAGGCCGCGCAGATAGCGGCACTTGGCGTGGTTCTGCGTCAAGCCGGCGCAGATCTCGTCTATCTCTTCGTCGGTGAGGTCGGGGCGGGTGGTCATGGTCTGGCCTCCGGTGCTATCCGACGGTGTGCGTTCCAGAATTTGTGTTAGAAGTCACAAGTGCATCGCCGATCTCTATTCCGTTGATCAAATCCTGTAAAGACATGATGTACTCGCGCTTACTCCATCCCTCTATTTCACAAATCGTTAGGTCAACGAGAATGTCTGCAAGCAATTTCTGTTTTAGCCTTGCCCTGGCAAGATCATTAACTGTGCGCGCCGTTTCGCTAGCTTCTTGTTCCGTCTGTTTTACTTTCGGCTTCGTAGTTTTCGGTTCGGCAGCCCGGCACAAAGTAGGTGTCGGCGCTTCTGAAAAAAACAGCGAAGACTGTCGCTCCCGAACAAGTAGCAGCGCCCTTTTCTGGCCAGCAATGACGCTTTTCCCGTTTGTGATGAAAACATATCCAGCAAGCGGGCTTCCGGTGTTGTCGCGTACCCAACCTGCCGGCATTGAATCAAGAAGTGGCCAGTCTCTATACGTTTTCATGGGTGTTTCCAAAATGGAAAATACCAGTGACTTCTAACTATCGCTTCCAGCCGACGGCCCTGACGGGCCTCGGCTGAAGCTGGCGTTAGCCGTCGCCAGAATCGGCGCGTCAGCGTCCAGTTGGTCGCCCATCGCCGTCCAGCCCGGCCGGCTCCTGCGGGCGAACATTTCCAAGTACGGCCCCGGTGACACCCGCTCCACCAGGTCGTAAAACCCTTCCGGCTTCTCGCTGTGCCGGCGGCGTGGCCACTCGAACCACGTCCCGCCGGTCTTGCCGAAGGCGTTGCCAGTCGGCCCGCCCTTGCGGCAAATCAGCACGCTCTCGCTGTTGCACTGAAACTGCCCGGTGCCAAGCGCCGGCTTTGCCCATGTCAGCATTTGCTGCGGCTCGAAACCCCAGGCCCGCGCCACGCGGTAGCCCCAATCAACGTGCTGGTTCAGCACCCACAGCCATAGGTGCGCTTTCGCGTGCGTCTCCGGCGCCATCGCCTCGATGTCGGCCACTTCCATCAGCCGGTAGTAGCGCTGCGGGCCGGCGCGGTACGGGCCTTCCATGCGCCCCTTCGTGTTCTTGTGCAGGCTCGGCCACCACGGCGGGTCGGCCACAACCGTCCGGGGCAAGGCAACGGCTAACCCGGCGTTCGAAGCGGACGCCGAATAAGCGGCGGAGGTTTCCACAAACGTCATTGCGCGGCGCCCTTCAACTCTGCGTTGGCCGGCTTCCGTGTTGCCATATCGCAGCCTCCGCAATCCATCGGCCGCCCCGCCTCGATTGCTGCCGTCAGCCGCCAGCACAGCATCAGGCCGTCCATGTGCGCTTGCAGTCCCTGGTACTCGCAGCATTCCGGTATCGCGGCACCGTACTGTTCCGCTGTGATGCCGGCCGCCTTGGTCTCAGCGGTGGTCATGGGTGGTCTTTCTGTTGTCGTCATGCTGGCGCGCTCGCTTCGATTCGAAAAACTTTCCCGCCCATGGTGGACACGCGGGCCACGGCTTTGTTTGCGGCGCGGGTGTATTCGCTGTACGTGAGCTCGTGCACCTGGCGGCTGTGGGCGGCCACGAGGTCGGCCAGGGCGGTGATCTCGTGGCCGTGCAGTGTGGTGGTGCACCAGGTGCTCGCGCTGCGGCCTGCGCGCGCGCCGATGGCGTCCAGCGCGGTGTTGGCGTCGGCGATGATCTCGCGCTGGCCTCGGATCACTCCGCCGTCTTCGATGGCCTCGGCCATGTGGCCGGCGGTGCAGAGCACGACCCACTGGTCGTATGTGCCGCGGCCGGTGCGGAATGCTTGGACGGCGCGGCGGCAGGGCGCCAGGATGCGCTCGATCTCGGGCTGGGTGAGCCGGGTGTTGTGCATGCGGGCTACGGCGATGCCGTCGCGGCGCTGCGGTTGCTTGGCGCGGGTTCTGGCGTAGCGGGTGGTTTTTCGGGTCATGATGTGGTCCTTTGGAAGCCGATCACCCACACCCACGGATTCGCCTCGACGCTTCCTGGTCCGTTGAGCGCCTCCCATAGGCTCCAATAGCTCTCGCGCGGGTCTGTGCAGTGAAAGTGCGAGCCGTCCGGAAGGCAGTGGCCACCGTACCGGACCTCGAACCCGATACCTTCGCTGATGCAGTCGGCCGCACTGATGTCCTGCAGGCGCTCGATGCGCACGTCTGTCACTTCCAAGATGATGCGGCTGGCGGCGCGCGGCATAAAGATGGCGGGACGCTTCCACCATGCGGGCGCCACGCCGCCGGACCGCTTCAGTCCCTTTGGGCCTGGGTTGGCGCTGGTTTCGGCATAGCAATAGGTGCGGCCACTCTCCAGGGTCATATCGACAAAGCGCCACTCGTCGCGGCCCTTCTTGGCGTTGAAGCGCGTTTCCCACCGGCCCCATGCATAGACGGTTTCGCGGACAACCAGCAAGTCGCCGGGCTGGCCGTAGGCTGTCCCCAGACCGATCGCACCCTCTTCTGGGTAGTCGGCACAATAGGCAAGCCATTGAGGTTTTGAGAGGTGGCCGTTGTCGTCTCGAAGTTGTCCCCATCGCAAGCCGAGTCCTTCGTTATCCGGATCGTCCTGATCGCCGGCCATGAAGTTGATGGCTTCCTGGTCTTTGACAACCCTCCGCGTTTGAGTCTTCGATCCGCCGATTGATGCGACCACCATCGGCGCGCTCATAAGAATGAGGCGCTCTTTCATGCTGTTGCACTCCGATAAATCTTGGTGAGGTCGCCGGACACGGCGTGCCCGCGGTCGAGCAGCAAGCGCGCAATCAGCGCCTGGTCGTGGTGGCTGTGGCTGGCCTGGCGCACCAGTCCGAGGTAGCTGTTGCCGGCTGCAAAGATGTCATCGGCGGGCATGGTGGCCAGGCGCTGCAGGGCGGTGCGCAGGGTGCGCGGGCGGGTGGTGCGGCGCCAGGGTTTGATGACGTGGCCCACGTAGTCGATGCCGCGTGCGATGGGCTGCAGCACGGTCTTGCTGGGGTTCAGGCGGCAGTGCACTTTTGTTTCCAGGTGGTGGGTGGTGCTGGCCATCGCTTCGTTCAGGCGCTGGGGTGATGGGTGGAGTAGGTAGAAGTCGTCGACGTAGCGGCCGTAGTGGCGCCCGCCGGCGTGCTGCAGGTGGTGTTTCACGTGTTGGTCCAGGCTGTCGAGCAGCACGTTGGCAAAAAACTGGCTGCTGAGGTTGCCGATGGGCAGGCCGGTGTGCTCCGGCGCGTTCAGCAGGCGTTTGTGGGGTGGTACGCGCTGCACCAGGGTGGGGTCGCCGCGCAGTTCGAAGTCGGTGCGCGGGTCGTGCATGAGAACGGTGGCGGTGAGCCAGCGCCAGAAGGGTTCATGCACCCGGGCGTTCAGGCGCTGCAGCAGGGTGGGCTTGTGGATGCTGACGAAGAAGTTGGCCAGATCGCATTTGAGGTAGTGCGCCGGGTGTTTCCAGTTCTGGGTGACGCTGCGCACGTCAGCCTCCAGGCGCTGGGCGGCGTAGAGCGTGCCCCGGCCCTTGATGCAGGCGGCGGTGCCGGCCACGAATGAGGCTTCAAACCGGGGTGCGATGTGGTTGTAGAGCAGGTGGTGCACCACGCGGTCGCGGAACTGGGCGGCCCACACTTCCCGGGCCTTGGGGCGGGTGACGACGAAACAGATGGACCGGCCTGGGGCGTAGCTCTGGCTGATGAGTTCGTGGCGCAGCAGGCACAGGTTGTGTTCCACGTTGCGCTCGAACTCCAAGGCGCTGGCGCTTTGCCGCTTGCTGCGGCGGCAGTCCAGCCAGGCGTGCACCAGGTCGGCCATGGTGAATGGGTGGCCACCGTCGTCATGGTGGCCGGGGGTTGAATCCGCGGACGGCCCGAACCCGGTAGTCGTTGTCCTTGTTGTTCCAGTTCGAGTTGCCGTTCTCGAAGTCCTGGACGAAGGCGTTGTTGCCGGAGTTCTGCGTTGTGTCGTGCTATCTACGTCGCCCGGCCGAAGGCTTGCGCCGATCAGCGGGGAAACTGCGTCGGACCAGAGCACGCCCTGCTGGGCGCCGGTTTCCGTGGTACGCATGGCGGTGGGCGTGAGCGGGGTGCCCGCGCCCAGCGGCTCGACCGGATTCAATACGCGCTCGGTCATGATGGCCTTGACCGTCATGCAGCAGGCGCTGCGGAAAACAGATCCGAACCCACCGCCGCGCTTTGGCTCTGCGCTTGTGGCGCCGCGCTGCGTGTGGTGGCCTTGAGCCAGCCGTGGGCCTGTTTGGCCACGCTGTCGGTGAGTTCGATGGAAGATGCCCACATGCCTGTGGACACGATGCGCAGGTTGTGCGCCGCGCGCAGCAGCACCGTGGCCGCCTCGGCGTGCTCCAGCATGCGGCCGATGTGGTGCTCGCGGCTCTCGCCCCGGGCCGCGTTGGCCTTGGCAACGGCCAGCAGCAGGTCGGCGCACTCATTGCTGATGCGCTGACCCACCGCCACGCGGTAAGAGCGTGGCACCTGGGCCTGCACTTTCAGCGCGAGCGTGAGCAGCGCGTCGGCGGCTTTGTAAATCTCAAGGTCTTGGGCGAGGCTCATGTCAATTTTTCGCGCGGACGGCGCTGCGCGCCGTTGAAGGGGTCAAGGGTTGACGTGGTAAAGGGGAATCCGGCGGACGGCCCGAACCCGGCAGTCGTTGTCCTTGCTGAGCCAGTGCGAGAAGCCGTCCTCGAAGACCTGGACGAAGGCGTAGTAGCCGGAGTCCTGCGTGCTCGACCAGTGCCAACGCTTCTCAAACAGCTCGGGTACGTTGGCGCGCAGGGCCCACAGTTCGGCGCGGGCGGGCAGGTACAGGTCGGTGTGCCCTTCGGGGGTCTTCAGCTTGGCAATGTGCAGGGCGGGCTTGCACTTGGTCGCCAGCATGGCGGCGGTGTTGGCCAGGCCATCGGTGAGGCTGGTTGCGCCTGGCACTTCCTGGCCGCGCTTGCCCCACTCCAGATCCACGCCGGGCAGGTCCGGCACGATGACGGCGTAATCCGCTTGACGCACGCCGTCGACCACGGCGCCGCGCATGATGGCGCCCAGGCGGCCACCTTCACCGGGCACCACTTCGCCGAATGTCGGCAGGGTGCGTTGGGGTTGTTGCTTCATGTGGTTGCTCCAAAAAAAATCGCGCGAAGGCGGCTGCGCCGCCGAAGGGGTGAAGGGCTTAAGGGTTGACGTGAATCCAGCGGACGGCCCGAACCCGGTAGTCGTTGTCCTTGCTGAACCAGTCCGAGAGGCCGTACTCGAAGTCCTGGACGAAGGCGCTGATGCCGGAGTCCTGCGTGCTGGACCAATACCAGCCGCGCTTGTTGAACACGTCAGGGGCGTGCAGGCTGGCCATGAACAGCTCGGCCTGGCTGGGCAGGTGGAAGTCCTGGTGGCCTTCGGCGCTGACGTGGTTGGTGGCCCAGGTGGCGGCTGGGTGGGTTTTGCCGGCGGTGATGCTGGCCAGCAGGGCGGCCGTGTTGGCCTTGCCGTTGTAGCGACTGGCGGCGCCGTCGATCAGCGTGCCGTATTCGCCCCATTCCAGGGCTTCGGCCTCATCGACCGAGAACACCATGTGCATGGCCGGCTGGTCGCCGATGGCGGGCAGGATGCCGCCGTAGATGCCGCCTTGTTCGGGCCAGGGCTGGCCGGGCTCGGGCGGGGTGATGGTTGCGGTGGGGGCGGTGGTTTCGAGGGTTTCCATGGGGATTCCTTTTTCTGGTGGTGGGTTGATGGGTTAGGCCTTGATGCCCTTGCTCGGCAGCGAAAACGCCACCAGCGAGCCCTCTCGCACGGGCACACCGGCCCACGGGTTGAGCGATCCGATGGGGGCGGTGGCCTGGCTGCCGCTGTGCCAGGTGCGCGGGCTGGCCACGTTGGGCGGGGTTTTGACTTCTGGTGTTTCGGTCTCGGGCTCGGCGGGTTCTTCGCCGATCAACGCGCGGCGGCCTTGGGCTGTGAGGCGCCATTGCGCAATGGTGCCGTTGCTCATGTCGTTGACGGCGAGGCCGTCGTGGCGCATCTGGCGCAGGCGGATCGACACCGTGCGTTCGGCCAGTTGCACGCGGTCTGCAACTTCGGCCACGGGCATCGTTTTCCCGCGCGGCAGCTGGGCGAGCGTGGCTTCGATGGCGATTCGGCCGCGGCTCAGGGTGCTGTTGCGGCCCTTGGGGGTGCTGTGGGTGACCTTGGCGATGTCGTGCCGCCCGGCTGCGGCCTTGGGCTTGGGGTGGTCTTTGGTGCTCATGCTGCCCCCACGCCAACACCAACGCCCATGGCCGCCGCTGCATCCCGGTCCACCAGGGCGCGCAGGCTCAAATACTCTTGCGTGAAAAGGTCGCGCCAGTCGGTCCACGTCATCGCCGCGCGCTCGTCGGTGTTGAGCCGGTGCGCCTCGCTGGGTTTGATGGGGTTGGCCGGGTTGTCGATCACGGCCCAGTCGCTGTGCTGGCCGGAGCGCCAGCACGTCAGGTCGCGCCGCTCGGTGGCCAGGGCCACGAGGTCCCAGCGGCGGATGCTGGCGCGGTGGGCGATGGACGCGGTATACACACCCAGCGCGCGCTGCACGCTCACGGCCTGGGCGTGCTCGAACACCTCCCACGCGTGGCCCAGCACGAGCTTCACTGGGCTGGCGGTGTCTCCGGTGTAGGGCTCGTGGGCGTCGTGTAGCAGGGTGGCCAGCTGCACGATGGGTGTGGCGCCGGCCATGCGCGCGAGGTCGGCCACCAGCAGGCTGTGTTCGGCCACGCTGTAGGGGTGGGTGGTGTGGCCGGTGTAGCGGTTGATCTTCGGCAACGCCTCGGCAATGTCGATGATGTTGATCTCGTTGAGCAGCGCGGCACCGCTGGCCAGGCGGTGTTCGTAGCCGGTGATGGTGAGCATCCAGCTCATGCTGCCGCCCCGCCTTCCTGTGCGGCCAGGCCCTGGGCCAGCCGCGCCGCTTCGCGCACGGCCGCGTCCACGCTCCAGCCGTATTGCTCGGGGTGCAGCAGATCCTGGGCGAGGGTGGCCAGGGGGTTGGCGTCGTAGTGCACTTTGATGCCGGCCGAGGCCAGGGCAGTCACTGCGTGCAGCGCGGCGCTGTCTTCGGCGCTGAGCGCGCGGCCCACGCGCGGCGACGGCATGTCGACCCAGGCCTGGGTGCCGCGGATGGTGATGGTGCGTTGGGTGGTGGTCATTGTGGTGGCGCTTTTCGGTGGGTGGTGTGGGTGAATCAGTGCGCAGCGGCAGCAGACGTGTCGCGGCGCGGTTCCGGCGCGGCCACCACCTCGATGGCGGTGGCGCGGGCGTGGATGTCTGGGGCGCAGCCGCGGGTGACGTGGCTGCGTGGGCGGTCTGCCTGCACCTGGATGGCGGCGCCGGGCACCAGGCGGTTTTTTTCCTCGCCCCAAAAGGCCTCTGCCGCTGGGCCGGCCCAGTGCAGCACCCAGGCCTCGGTTTGATGGACGCCGATGCGATCCACCGCGAACAGCTGCAACTGGAATTCGTTGCTCGCGCTGCGTGTGACCAGGGGGCGGGTGCGCTGCAGGAAAAGCATGCCGGCGACTTGCATGGGGTGGCCCTCGGTTGCGTCAGGCCTGGCCCTGGCGGGCGAGGTAGACGATGGTGATGACGGCGAGCAGCGTGCCGATGTAGATGGCGGCCACCAGTGCTGCGGCGAGGCGCTGGGCGCCGTCTGAGGGCTCGGGGGTGCTGCGCAGCGCCTGTGCGCTGGGCGGCGTGGCGCGCCGCGCTGGCCAGGCCCCGGGGTGCACCGCCTGGGCGCCGCTCACGGCGCGCAGCGTGGGCATGGTGGTGGGTGTGGCGGCCTGCGTGGCATGTCGATGGCCGGCGCCGCTTCGCAGCAAATACGGGTCGCCAGCCAGGGTGTTGGTGTCGGCCCCGGTGCTCGGTTCGGGCTGCAGGCGGATGGAGCCGCTGCGCAGGCCTTCGGAGATGGCCCGGGCGCTGCGCGTGCCCTCGCTCAGCCCGGGTTGTGGTGCTGGGTGGCTGGCGGCGTCTTCGGAGATGCAGCGGGCGTTGTAGTGCTGTTCGATCTGGTCGATGCTGTTGAGCACGTCCAGGCGCTGGCGGGCGGTCTGCGGCCGAAAGTGGCGCGGCGGGGTGGTGCTGCTGCTCATGGCTGGGTTCCTTCGGTGGCGGCCACGGTGGTGGTGTTGGCTGGCGCGCGGCGGCAGACCAGGTGCCCCTCGGGTGTCCATAGGGCCCGGGCGCCGTGTCCGAGTTCGGAAGCGCAGAGCGCCCGCGCCGCGCGCTGCAGGCGGTGCTCGGCGGCCAGGGCCTGGGCGTCCAGCGCGTCCAGGGTGCGGGCGGCCTCGGTGTCGCTGTCCAGCTGGTGAGCGATGCCGAGGAACACCGCGACGAACGCGGTGGCGGCGAGCCAGTTGATCAGCAGGGCCTGCAGGGTGTGGGGTTGCTTCATGCGGCACCGCCTTTCTTCCCGCGCCCGCCCTTGCCCGCAGTCGTGGCGCTGTGGTCGTCGGTCGTTTGGTTGATGGGTAGAAGCCACACGCGGCCGTGGCCGTCTCCGTAGTTGCCGACCGACCTGGCGGCGTGCGTGGTGATCCCCTGGCGCTGCATCCAGCTTCTGGCTATGGTGGAGATGCTGGACGCGGCGCCTCCCGGCGTCTTGATGGCGCGGCCGGTCTTGAGCGCTTCGGCGAACAGCGTGGCGTACTTGCTGCCGGTGGTTGACCTGGCGGCGGGCAGCGCGTCGTCGCACAGGCTCAGGTCCGCCGGGTTGATGGGCGAGTAGCGGTGCGGCGTCTTGCGTGGCCGGGCGGGCCATGGGGCGTGGCCCAGCGTGGTGGTGGGCTTGGTGGCGCTCATGCGGCACCGCCTTGCTGGCCGTCAGCGTCCGACCGCTCGGCGCTGCGCTGGCTTTGCCCGACAGAAAACCCCGCGCGGCGCAGCCGCTTGCTGAACTCGTCTTCTTCCGTGGGCACCAGCGTCAGCGCGCCGAAGTCGGTCACCAGCGTGTCTTCGGCGGCTTGGCCGGTCAGCTCCACAGCCACCATGCCGGGCACGGACTGGGTGGGGGTGGGGTGGGTGTTCATGCCGCTACCTCACGCTGTTGAATTGCGCTCGCCGGCGCCAAAAAATCTGCGCGAACACCTCCTTCGGAGGTGTTGGGGTCCACTTCAAGGGCTGAAGTGGTGAAGTGATGAAGGACGAATCCGCGGACGGCCCGAACCCGGTAGTCGACGCCCTTGAAGCTCCAGTCCGAGCCGCCGAACTCGAAGCCCTGGACGAAGGCGTAGTCGCCGGAGCCCTGCGTACTGGTCCAGATCCAACCTTTTGGTCGATGCTTTTTGTCCAGCGCGGTGTAGAGCTGCAGCGCCTCCATCTGGCTCGGAATCCATGCGTTGCCGTCGGCGCGCAGGACTTGCTGTGCGATCGAACAGCCGGCGGCGGCCATGGCCAGGGTGTTGGCGCGGCCGTCGTGGTGGCTGCGGGCGCCGTCGACGTTCTGGCCGTATTCGCCCCAGGGCTGCGGCGCGAGGTCGACGATGTCGTTGGCCCAGGCCAGACCGACGATGCGGCCGTCGGGGTAGGCCACTGGCCCGGCGTAGATGCCGTTGGCTTCGGGCCAGTGCTGGCCGATGGCGGGTGGCGTGGTGGTGGCGACGGGGATGTCGCTGGGGATGGGGTGGGTGGCTGCGGTGTTCATGCGGCACCGCCTTGCTGGGCTACAGTGGCAGAGCCACAAACTTCAGGAGATTCGGCATGGCTCAAGTTGTTCAAGCCACTGGCATGGTTTGGTTCAAGCGGGAGAACTTCGCCCGCTTGCGCGCCATGTTTGAGGATGGTCACAAACTCCATCGGACCTACGATGAGTGGCTCGCTGCAGCCGAAACCGGCCGCAAAGCTTTTGAGGCAAAAGGCATGCGTGTGGTCTGCGTTGACCTTGACCCGCACGATTTCCCCGAGTGGTGCAAAGCCAAGGGGAAGAAGCTCGACGCCAGCGGCCGCAACGCCTATGCCGCCTGGGTTGCCTACAAGGTGCTCACTGGTGTTGAGCCGCCCGACGCGGTTCAGTGAGCTGCTCTCGGCTGCGAGTGTGGTGCTGGCCGCACCGGGCTTGGGTGTTTGCATCTGGGCCTCCGTCGCCCGGGGTGGGCGTGGGGCCTATATTAGGTGGGCCTAACATCGGTGTCAATAGGTGTGCCTAACTTATTTTTCACGCGTGGTGATAAAGTGCGATGACAAGCAACACAAGTGGGGGTCGGTATGCGTGATTTTCGGTCTGCCGTTCTGGCGTGTATTCTTTTTGCTTTGGTTGGGTGTTCGAAGGGGATTGACACGGTGATCCCGTCCGACATGTCGACCTGGGAAAAAGAGCTTGCCCCCGTAACAGCAAAACTCACCGAAGAGCAGCGCGGGCTGTTTGCTTCGTATGTCGTCCGGGTCAAGATGTCGTCCGCACTTACGGGGGGTGTGGTAGATGTCCCGTTCGGAACTACCGTCGCTCAAGCAATCGAGAGCGAGCGCAGGCGCATGGCAGATGAAGCCGCCCAGCGCGAGGATGAAAAGAAGAAAGAGGCCGCGGAAAAGGCTCTCAAAGATCAGTGGGCGCAACAACGCGATGAAATGAAGAAGGCCATCCGCGATGCAGTGACTGTTGTGCTCGTGGGAAAAGACGGAGTTGAGGCAAATGCTGCTGCAGGGCGTTTCAGATCGATTCAGCGTTTTTTGGTGGGTGTCACCAACAATTCAAATCATGCCATCAGCGGCGTTTCTGGTGAGTTGCAGTTCGTTGACCTCTTTGGCCAGCAGGTTGGAACTGTGGCCTTTCGAATCACCGAGAGCATCGCGCCGCACGGTGGTGTGCAGTGGGTCGGGGAGCGTGACTACAACGAGTTCATTGCCGAGCATCGCGCTGTGTGGCGCCTGGAAGAGGGCGAATTCACCACACGTTTTGAGCCTGAGGCGCTGGTTTTTTCCAACGGTATAAAGCTTCTGGTGCCAGACAAGTGAGTGCGGTCGCGCCGAACCCGATGCCGTGGCTTTGGTTTCGGTCCATGTGATGGTTTTGGTCCACTTTCTCCCCTGTCTCAGTCGCTGCGAAGCCGACGGTCACGATACTCCTGCAGCCAGATTACCCGGCCTGGTTCTCGCCTCACCTGCCGTTGGCTTGTGCTGGGGGGGTCGATGTGTTGCGGCCCCTTCGCGCCCTTGTCCACTCCATGTACTTGATGATGTCTGGTAGTTCATCCTCGCTCAAGGATTCGAGCAGCGATCGCGCCCTGGCTCGGCTGATGCTGACCGGTTGATCGGGCTCACATGCTTTGAGCGGCTCGCGTGAATACGGATTCTCAAGTTCAATAGGGCCACCCTCTCCGCCGAGCCACCGTGCGTGAACGCCGAAGAACGCGGCCGCCTTGACGAGGGTGTCGCCTTTCAGTGCCTTCGTTTCGCCGCTGAACCACGCGGTCACGGATGGCTTGCTGACTCCGCAAGCTGTTGCCAACTCGGACTTTCGTGCGCCTGGTCGCCGGGTCATGCCGTGCTCCATGCGTGACTTCAATGTTTCGAACATTAGGCAAGCCTATCAATAAAGGGGTAAGTCATGCCTGTTGACAAGATGTTAGGTGTGCCTAATAATGTTGGTACATGAGCAATCTGACCAATCAGGAGATCATCAAAATTCTGGGCGGCTGTGCGGCCGTTTCGCGAATGGCAAAGGTGCGTCCGCCCAGCGTGCAGGGCTGGCTTACGCACGGAATCCCAGAGGGCCGACTTATCGAGCTGGCGGCAGAAATTGAGCGTCGGGCACCTGATCGTTTCTCGCGCCGCGAGCGATGGCCTGACCGGTGCGGGATGATCTGGCCTGATCTCGCCGCCAACGACGCCCCCCACCCCGAGCCCACCACCGAGCAGGAGGTGGCGAGTGCGTAAACCTTCCGTGAAGCCGTCGGAGCGAGCGGCGCGGCGCAAGGCCATGGCAGACCATCGCGCCCGTGAGGGGGTCAACCCGACCGGGGTTTCGCTGGATGACCGCCGCATGGGTCGGTTCAACCTGCGGGCGGCATTTTCTGCTGGGCAATCCAGATGAGATCGGCGATGCACTGCTGGACCAGATCCCGCGTTTCGTCGGTGACCATTTCGTCGTTCAGGTGCTGGACCAAGCCGGCCTCTGCGGCTCTGCGCAACTCGGCCACGGCTTTGGCGGGATCTTGGTGCGAGCTGATCAGGGCGCCTATCGCCAGTTCTTGCGCGTTGACCCTGGCCAGCGTAAGGCGCGCGAGTTGTTCCAGCTTTTTCAGTCGCACTTCTGTGTTCATGGGCCGGTCCTTCCTGTTCGGTGGGTTGTGTGAGAGCGCTCATCGTACTGGGCTGGATCGGCCCGCCCCGTTTGTTGCTGAGCAGGAGGCCGTACATGGCTGAGCTACGCCGCGGCCTGCCGCCCGAAGAAGTGATGGCCAGGCTCAGCGCCGAGCGCGATTCAGTTCGTCGTCGTTCGGAAGAAGCGCGATTTGTGCGGAGGCTAGCTCGTTGGTCATGGCGTCTGGCCAAGTTCCCGCAAGCGCAATTCCTGCGAATCGGTCGAGGTGCTCGCACACTGTTTCTATCGCTTTTTCCGGGTTGGGGTGGCAGGCAATGAGCGCACGTATGGCCACCTGCGCCGCCAGTACCTTGCCCTCCAGTGCGTCGATGCGCGACCGCGCTTCTTCGTCGTTCATGGGTGTCCCTTCCGAGCGGGGTTGTGGGGTGGAAATTGCATTTTCGCCCGCGCCGGTCACGCTGCGTTTGCACCAGGCCTTGGCCGCGAGCGCTCCTGAGCCGCTGACGCGCTGCGAGCTGGCGCAGCGCCTGGGGGTGGGCCTGCGCACGGTTGATCGGGCGCTGGCGCACAACCTCAAAACCGGCTGCATCAGCCCGACGCGCCGGCTTGATGACCGGCAGGGGCATGCCTACACGGTGTCTGGCGGCGGCGTGGCTGTGGTGCCCGCGGCTGAGCTTGGGGGTGCGCATGTGTAGCTCGCCGCTGGCCGAAGCGCTGTGCGCTGGCTTCAATGGGTGCAACCTGGTTGCGCTCGCGAAAGCGCGCTCGGTGCTACCGCGTGTGGCGCGCGGGCATATTGTCTCGGCGCACCGCGAATACGAGGCGCTGCTCAGCCTGCAGCAGGCCGGCGCTTCGCTGTCGCCAGCGCAAGCCGAGCAGCTGGCCCAATGGGCAAAGGTGGTTCCGGCGCCAGCGTTGAGCCCAGCGCCAGCACGCGATCCGTCAGTTCGCCGATTGCCACCATCTGCCTGGCTGTCATCGCCTGGTGCTCGCGGGCGCGCTGCAGGCAAGTCTGCACCCAGGCGCCCAGGGAGTCGAGGGTGAACGGTATTTCTCCCTGCTCCTCTTCGCCGGGCGGCGCCAGTGCGTCGGGCGCCAGCCGGTTGATGGCGGCTTCGAGCCGGGCCGCTTTGTCGCGCTGGGCTGCGCTGTCGGCTTCGAGCGCCAGCAGGGCTTGCCCCAGCAGGTATTCCATGGCGTCCAGCCGTTCGCCTGCCGTGGCCCGTCGTGGGCTGGGTGGTGGTTTTGTTTTCATGGGTCTGCCCTTGTCGGCTGGTGGTGGAAGTGAGCACCGTCACTGTATCGGCCTGGGTGGGCCCGCCCTTTTCTTCCCCGCTGCCGCGCTGGCCGTGCTGCGCATGGCTGGATCGGTGTGTACGCAGGTTTCCTCCCTGGCCACACGTGGCCGCCGGGCCGGTGGCGGGGTCTTTCATTCGTTTGCGAGTTGATGTCATGGGCATAAGTATTTCCATCCCGCCCCATCTTGCCCACGTCGCCGGTGAGTCGGCGCCCGACAGGCCCGGCCCCATGTCCATGGACGATGCGGTCTACCGCCTGGTGCACGGAGCGCCGGGCGGTGTGTCCGGGCTGGCCGCGCGCATGGGGGTGCCCTTCGGCACGCTCACCCACAAAGCCAACCCGAACAACACCACGCACCACATGAAGCCGCAGGAGCTGGTGGACGCGCAACTGCTCGGCGGCCAACACCACGCCATGCACGCCATGGCTCACGCCCTGGGCTACACCTGCACCCGCGCCACGCCAGACGCCGCGGGCGGCGATCCGCAAGAGGCCCACATGCAGCTGGCCATGGCCTATTCAGACCTGATTCGCTCGTTCGCTGACGCGGTGCTGGCGGGCAATGAGCAGGTCACGCGCAACCAGATGCGCCGCGCCGAGCACTGCGCGCAAGAAGCCATCGCTTCGATCAACCACGCCATGGCCACGCTGCGCGGCCGCATGCGCCCGGCGCCGAAGGTGGACTACTGACATGCGCCTTGATCTCAAGATGACTGGGCTGGAGGCTGTGCAGAAAGAGCTGGCGCGGCTGGGCGGCAAGGATCTGAAGGCGGCGCAGGTGAAGGCGCTGAACGACACGGGGCACCACATTCGCAAGGCGATGGTGCGCGAGCTGACGGGCGTGTTTGATCGCCCAACGCCGTTCATTGCGCGGTCGCCGAAGTTCGTGGCGGCCACACCCGACGATCTTTCGGTTCGCATCCTGCCCACGGTGGATGCGCGCAACCTGCCGAGCAAGGGCGGCAAGGTGGGCGTCGACCCCCAGCAGGTGCTGCAGGCGCAGGAGTTCGGTGGGCGGCGCGCGCTCAAGAAGAGTGAGTCCGTGATGCGGCGCTCGGGCATCTTGCCGTCGGGCTACCAGACGGCGCTGCCGGCGGAGCCCTACCCGGGCAGCGACGACGGGCGCGGCAACTTCAAGGCGGGCTTCCTGGTCAAGCTGCTGTCGTACCTGCAGGCGTTCGGAGAGCAGGGCTACAGCGCCAACATCACCGACCGATCGGCCAAGCGGCGCAAAGACATCACCGAGTTCAGCAACATCCGATCGCGCCGCCAGGTGCGCCTGATGAATGGGGCTGAGTTCATCATCAGCCGAGGCAAGGGCTCCACGTCAGCGGCGGGCCGGCGCCAGGGCCTGGCTGCGGGCATTTGGGCGCGCACAGGCAAAGAGATCAAGCCCGTGGTGATCTTCACCCAGCCGGGCAACTACACACCGCGCCTGAGCATGGAGCGCATCGCCCAGCAGTCGGGTGCCGAGGACTATCTGGCGAAGCGCCTGCGCTTCCGCATCAGGGAGGCGGCGGGCGTATGAGTTCACGTTGCATGGCTGCGGTGTTTGAGCGCTACCCGGGTGCCGCGGGCGAGTTCGCCCTGGCGCTGGCGCTGGCCGACAACGCGCACGACGACGGATCGCACATCTTCCCTAGCGTGGAGCTCATGGCCCACAAGAGCCGCCAGTCTGTGCGCGCGGTGCAGCTGCACCTTGCCAGGATGCTGGGCAGTGGCTGGCTGCTCAAGGTGCGCAGTGGGGGAGGGCGTGGGCGGTGTGCTGAGTACCGCATCAACCCCGACTGGCTAAAGGGTGCAGATATTGCACCCTTTATTCCAGCGCCCGGGCCTGTGGATAACTCCGTAAAGGGTGCAGATATTGCACCCTTTAAGCCCGAAAAAGGGTGCAATCCGCAGCATCAAAAGGGTGCAATCCACGACACGAAAGGGTGCAATCCACGACATCCCTATATAACCGGAAGAACCTCCATAGGAATAACCCCCCTACCCCCCGCCGAAGCGGGGGGCGCTCACACGGGTGTGGAGAACTCAACCACCCCTGACGGCTTCGAAGCGTTCTTTGCCGCTTACCCTCGCAAGGTCGGCAAGGTGCAGGCGAGGCAGGAGTGGGACAAGCTGGCCCCCGATGAATCGCTTCGCAAGCGCATCGGGCAATCGTTGCGTGCATGGGCTCACACCCCCGAGTGGTCACGCAACGAAGGCCAGTTCATCCCCAAGCCTGCGCGCTGGCTGCGTGAAGCCCGATGGACCGACGAACCAGGTGCAACGCTCACACCGTCGCACTCGGTGCCCAGGTCGCCAATGCCAGAAGCCGCACCGCTCACACCGGAGCAGCTCAAGGCCAACGCAGAGCGGGCAGCGCAGGTTCGTCAATCGTTGGGTCTTCGGCCATCAGCCCGTGCCCACCGGGTGGCGGAAGGGGCGGCAGCGTGATCGCCACCACAGCCGTGGCCCACAGTGTTCGGCTGTCGCCAGCCCGGCAGTCGATGGCCAGCCTGAAACGTCACGGGTCCTCCCGGGGAGGTGCCACTGCGGGTAATTCGCGCCCCGCTCGTGGACTGTTTCGCGATGCTCCTAAGGGGGTTAAGTGAAGGTCGTGCCCATGTTGGATCAGGTGATTTCTCAGGCCGAGTTCGCGGAGGTGATCGGCGTGTCTGAGGCGCGCGTGAGCCAGCTCATGGCAGACGGCGTGCTGGCCCGTGGTGACACAGCCCACAACCTGATCCTGTCGTACTGCGAGCGGCTGCGTGACCAGGCTGCGGGGCGCATGGGCGATTCGATGGGGCTCGACCTGGTGCAAGAGCGGGCCGCCCTTGCTCGCGAGCAGCGGGAGGGGCAGGCCATCAAGAACGCCGTGGCTCGGAAAGAATACGCCCCGGTGGGGTTGCTGGCCGATGTGCTGGGCCAGGCTGCCAGCGCGGTGGTGGGTCGGTTCGATCAGCTTGAGGGCACGATGCGCAAGGCATGCCCGGACCTGCCTGACGAAGCCAAGACCGCCGTGTTGCAGGTGATCACCTCTGCGCGCAATGAGTGGATCCGATCCACGGCGCGGCTGGTGTCCGATAGCGTGGACGCGATGATGGACGCGGACGATGGGGATGGCGATGAAGACGAGCCCTACAGCGAGGGCCTTCCCGTATGACCACCCTGCACCCGCTCGTTCATGCGGAGACGGCTGCGGCCATCAAAGCCGCGGTGCGCATCGGGCTGGAGAGCCTGCGGGCCGAGCCACCGCAGCGCCTGGGCGACTGGGCCCAAGAGCACTTCAAGCTGGCGGGTGAGAGCAGCCACCAGAAGGGCGCCTGGATCGCCTGGCTGTTTCAGGTTGGCATCCTGGACTTCATGAGCGACGACCGCATTGAAGAGCTCGACGTGATGAAGGCCAAGCGCGTTGGCTACACCAAGATGGTCACCGCCAAGATTTGCTACAACATCGCGCACCGCCGTCGCAAGCAGGCGCTCTGGCAGCCCACCGACGACGACCGGGACAGCTACGTCAAGAGCGAGATCGATCCGATCCTTGATCCGGTGAACGGTGTGCAGGCCATCAACAAGGCCCGCAAGCTGGGGAAGGCCCACGAAGACACCATCAAGTACAAGCCGTTCCGAGACAGCGCGCTGCACCTACTGGGCGGCAAGGCCTCGCGTGCCTACCGCCGCATCACGCTGGACGATGCGATTCTTGACGAGATCAGCAAGTTCGACCGAACCATCGAGAAATCAGGCCCGCCCCGCGGCCTCGCTCGCGGCCGGCTGGAGGGCGCGCCGTACCCGAAGCTGATCTGTGGTTCCACGCCGCTGCTCAAAGGCCTGTGCCACATCGAAGACGCCGTGAACGAGTCCGAAGGGCTGGTGCGGTTTCACATCGACTGCATCCACTGCGGTGTTGAGCATCCGCTGATGTGGGGCGGAAAAAAGGTGGCCCACGGTTTCAAGTGGACGCGCGGCCAGCCTGGCACCGTGCACCACGTCTGCCCGCACTGTCGTGAACCCATCACCCAGGCCGACTACATGCCAGCCGGTGTTCCGGTGGGTGGCGCCTGGGTGTGCGAGCGCACCGGCAAGCGCTACGGGCCAGACCGCATCTGGCGAGACAACGCTGGCATGCCATGCACCCCACCGCGCACGCTGGGCGTGCACGTGTGGACGGCCTACAGCCCGCAGCGCGCGTGGTCCGACATCGTTGACGAATTCGAGAAGGCCCTGAAGTCTCTAGAGGCTGGCGACACCGGCCCCATGCAGCTGTTCGTCAATGAGACCCTCGGTGAAACCTGGGAGCTGGCCGGCGAGCGCACCGACGAACACGCCCTGCAGGCCCGCGCCGAACCCTACAAGCTGTGCACCGTGCCCACGGGCGGGCTGGAGTTGACCGCCGGCGTTGACGTGCAGCGCAACCGGTGGGAAATCACCGTGTACGCCTGGGGCAGGGGCATGGAGTCTTGGGTGGTCGACGTTGTCGAGATCGAAGGAAACCCCGCTGTGGATGAAGAGTGGGATGCCGTCACCTTGCAGCTGCAACGCCGGTACCGGCAAGAGTGGCATGGCGGATCTCTGGGGCTTAGCGCGATCAGCATCGATTCTGGTGACCAGACCCAGGCCGTCTACAACTGGGTGGCCAAAGCCCAACACGTGCTGCCCCAGCTGCGCGCCATCAAGGGCGACGGCAATGAGTCCGTGAACATCCTCGGCCCAAGTAGCCTGCAAGAGGTCAACTGGCGCGGGAGGAAACTGCCTCACGGCATCAAGCTGTGGCGCGTCGGCGTCGATGCCGCCAAAGACCTGCTGCTCGGCCAGCTATCCATCCTCAACCCGGGCCCGGGCTACGTGCATTTCAGCGACGAGCTGCCGCGCGAGTTCTACGAACAGCTCACCGCCGAGCAGCGCGTGCTGGCGAAGGTCAACGGGCGCGACGCCTACCGCTGGATCAAGCGCCGCCCTCGCAACGAGCAGCTGGACAACCGAAACTATGCCCTGCACGCGGCCTACGGCCTGGGCATGCACAAGTACAAAGAAGAGAAATGGGCTCGGCTTGAGGCTTCTGTCCAGCCGCCCGTGGACCTGTTTTCGGTCGTTCAAACGCCTGTCGTCAATACCGCTCAGCCGCCTGCGCAGATTGAACTGCCTGGTCCGCACGCTCACCAGGCAGCCTCTCGTCCGGCAGCACCCAGAAAACCCCTCGCCCGCAACTGGTAGACCCATGGCCAACAACCAACCAAAAGACCTGAAAGCCCTGTTGGCAGAAAATCCTGATTTTGTCGACCGGATCTTTGAGTACCTGATTTCCGAGTTTCCGCAGCTTGCTGGCGATCGCGCTCGCGTGCAAAAGGCTCAAACCGCCGTGCGCGCCGAGTTCGCTGGGGAAGAGGTATACATCCAGAAGCGGTCAAGCAGGGACATCGCTGCCGAGGTGCTTCGGTTGTTCAATGGCCGCAACGCCACCGAGGTGGCCAGGCGGCTCGACATTCACCGCGCCACCGTGTACCGCCATCTGAAGCAAGCCGGAAAGTAGTCGCAGTTTTTCCGGGAATTGCGACACGCCAACCGGTAGCGTGCGGGAATGAGCACGCCCGAACAACAGCAGCGCCTTGCGCAACTCAACGCCGCCATCCACTCGGGTGAGCGGACCATCACCGACGCCAAAGGCGCCTCCGTCACCTATCGAAGTCTCGATGAGATGAAGGAAGCGCGGCGTGATCTGGAGTCGCAGATGGCGCCGCCTGGCACACGGCGTCGTGCCGTTGTGGCCCGTGCAACCTTCACCACTCTGCGCGGGGGCTAACCGTCATGCTCAGCAAGCAACTAAGAAAATCCGCTCCAACCTGGCTGGACCGCACCATTGGATGGGTCAGCCCGCGCGCAGGCCTGCGACGAGCCAGCGCCCGGGGCATGCTGAGCCGTGCCTATGAAGGCGCCAGCAGAACAGACGGCTGGCGCCCGCGCCGAGCCGGCGCCAGTGCCCGGGCCGACCACATGGCCGACGCGCGGGAGCTGCGCCACCGCGCTCGTGCGCTGGTCAGCAACGTGCCGTACATCGCGCAGGCTGTCAACGTGATGGTGTCGTGCACCGTTGGCACCGGCATTGTCCCGCGCTGGGTCAACGACAAGGACGGTCTTGTGGCCAGTCGCTGGAAAAGCTGGGGTGTGCATGCCGACTATGACGGCTTGCTCGACATCTATGGTCTGCAGGGCAAAGCCTGGGGCACCATGAAAGTTGATGGTGAAGTGTTGGCCCGCCTGCGAGAGCGGCGCGTTGGCCCCACTGTGGTGCCGCTTCAGATCCAGCTTCTTGAAATCGACTGGCTCGACATGGAGCGCAACGAAGTGCGCGGCTCCAACGAAGTGATTGCGGGCATTGAATACAACCACAGGGGGGAGCGGGTCGCCTACTGGCTGTTCGACCGCCACCCTGGCGACATGGGTTTGCGCGCCACCCTGCGCGAAAGCCAGCGCGTACCGGCCGATGAAATCATTCACCTGTTCAACCCGGCGCGCCCTGGGCAGCAGGCAGGCATTTCGGCGCTCGCGCCAGTCATTCCAACCGTGCGCGACCTGCAGGTTTACGAAGACGCCGAGCAGGCCCGCAAGAACCTAGAAACCCGCATGGGCGCCATTGGCGAATGGGATGAATCGTTGCTTGATGGCGTCACGGTGCCGAAAGTCCCGGCCGGCCAGCCGGAGGGCGCTGCGCCCGCCATGCTGGACCTGGGTGAGCTGGCTGGCGGCGGCATCGTTGGCCTGCCTCCAGGCCTGCGCAACCCAACCTTCATTCAGCCAACATCAGCGCCGGGTTACGTGGACTACGTCAAGGACAAAAAAAAGAACGTTGCATCAGGCGTTGGTGTGCCCTACGAGTTCATGACCGGCGACATGAGCGAGGTCAACTTCAGCAGCTCGCGCGTGCGCACCAACCAATACAAGCGCGACGTGGAGCGTGATCAGTGGACGCTGTTGGTCCCCATATTCTGCGAGCGCATTGCTGCGCGCTGGCTGTCGCTCATGGACCTGGCCGGCATGCCTGCCCCGCAGGGCGTGTATCCCGACTGGACCACGCCCAAGTGGGCCAGCGTCAACCCGCTGCAAGACGTGGCTGCAGACCTTTCGGAAATCAAGGGTGGGCTGTCATCCATCAGCGAAAAAATCCGCCAGCGCGGGTATGACCCGGAGCTGGTGTTCTCCGAACTCAAGACCGACCTGCAACGCCTCAATGCCGACGGCACGCTGCCATTGCTGGCCGCGCTGCTGGGGGCACAAAACCCGCTTGATCTGTTGGCCGCCTTGGGCACCGAAAAAGACGGCTCCAAATAGTCGCAGTTTTTCCGGGATTTGCGACAGACAAACCGGAACACTGCGGTCATGCCTCAAGCCGCAGCACCCAACACCACCAGCCACCAGCGTGACGTGCGAGACCTGCCCGTGCAGGTGCGTGCTGCCACCCTGGTTCCTTCCACCTTCAACGAAGCCGAAAACACCGTCGAGGTGGTCTGGACGCAGGGCGCCACCGTGCGCCGCTTCGACTACTGGGAAGGCAAGCCATACGACGAAGCGCTGGATGTCACCACCGATGCGGTGGACATGGCGCGCTTCGACGCTGGAACAGTTCAGGTGCTCGACGGCCACCGCGTGTATGGCGGTGTCAACGCCATTCTCGGCATTGCTGAGCGCGGCTGGATCGCCAACGGCGAAGGGCGCGCCACCATCCGCCTGAGCCAGCAACCCGAAAAAGCCGGCATCGTGGCCGACATTCGCTCCGGCGTCATCCGCGCCATCAGCTTCGGCTACAGCGTTCAGCAATACGCCATCACCCCTGGCGCCCAGCGCACCGACGGTGGGGTGGTTGACCTGTACCGCGCTGTCCGCTGGACACCGCAAGAAATCTCATTCGTGACCGTTCCCGCCGATGCCGGCGCAGGCACGCGGTCCGCACCCCAAGCCTCGCAACAGCAGGGCGCCCAGCCGGGCGGTCTGCCGTGCGAATTCGTCCGGGCAGCCGCCCATTCATCTGCAACTCAGGAGCAACGCATGCCCCAAGCAATCACGCAGGGCGACGGCGGCACCGCCGACACCCAAAATCCCGCCGCATCCGCTGGCGACACCGCCGCCAACCGCGCCGCACCCGGTGCTGGCGCGCCTGGCGCCGCAGCACCCGCAGCGCCCGCCGCCGACGGCAACCGCGCCGCCGACATCCTGGCCATGTGCCAGCGGCACGGTGCCACCGATCTGGCCCATGGCCTCTTGAGCCAGAACGCCACCATTGACCAGGCCCGCGCCGCCATCCTCGACCGGATGGACGCGCAAGACCAGCAGCGCCGGGGCGGCAGCACGGTCAGCGTGCAGACCGTGCGCGACGAGCACGACACCCGCATGCGCGGCATGGAAGAGGCAATCATGAGCCGCATGGACCCGCGTGCTCAGCTGACCGACCTTGGTCGGCAGTATCGTGGCATGTCGCTGGTGGAGCTGGCGCGCGAGGCTCTTGAAGGCCTGGGCGTCTCCACCCGTGGCCTGTCGCGCAACGAGATCGCGTCCCGCGCCTTCGCGGTGCGTGCGGGCGGCTACCACACCACGGGCGACTTTCCATCGCTGCTGGGTGGCGTTGGTGCCCGCCGTCTGCGCGCTGCCTACGAGCTGGCGCCCAGCACCTTCCAGCTGTGGGCGCGCCAGGCCTCCAACCTGCCCGACTTCCGCATCGCCAACGTGCTGGCGGTGGGCGGCGCCCCTGAGCTGAAGAAACTGAATGAAGCCGGTGAATACACCTACGGCACCATCAGCGAAGACGCAACCGGCTACCGCGCCTTCAGCTACGGCCGCGCCATCGGCCTCACGCGCCAGATGTTCGTCAACGACGATCTTGGCTCGTTTGACCGCCTGCTGTCCCGCTTTGGCGAGTCGGCCCGCCGCCTGGAAAACCGCCTGGTGTACGACCAGATCACCGGCAACCCGGTCATGCAAGACGGCACCGCGCTGTTCCACGCCACGCACGGCAACCTGCTGGCATCCGCCAGCCTGTTCTCGCTCGACAACATGAAGGTGCTGCGCAAGCAGATGCGCAAACAAAAGGATCTGGACGGCAAGACCGCCCTGAACCTGGCGCCCGCGTACCTGATCGTGCCGTCCGATCTGGAGCAAGACGCCTACGCCTTCACCAGCAACAACTACGTGCCGGCCAAAGTTTCCGACGTGAACGAGTTCCGATCTGGTGGCCGCACCGCTGTGGAGCCCATCGTAGAACCACTGCTCGATGAAGTCAGCACCACCGCCTGGTACATGGCGGCCCGCAACGGCCAGATCGACACCGTCGAATACGCCTACGTCGACGGCTCCGAAGGCGTGCGCACTGAAACCTTCGCCAGCGAAGACATCGACGGCGTCAAGGTCCGCGCCACGCTGGACTTCGCCGCCAAGGTCATCGACTGGAAAGGCTTCCAGAAAGCCAACGGCACGGCCTAAGGCCACTGAGGCAGGCCGGCGCATCCGCTGGCCTGCCGTCGACAACACCCCCATTGGAGAAAACCATGAAGAATTTTGTGCAACCGGGCAACGTCATCGAAGTGCCGTCGGCAGCTGCTGCTGTCGACTCTGGCCAGGTGGTCATCATCGGCGCCCACATCGGCATTGCCAACCACGGCGCCGCCATTGGCGAGCCCTACAACGCCACGCTGGATGGCGTGTTTGAAGTGCCCAAGGCCACCGGCTCTGCATGGACGCTGGGCCTGCCCCTCATGTGGGACGCCTCTGTATCGGCGTTCACTGTGGTGGGTACGCCCGCCACGGGCGACGTCACCGCCGGTGGTGCCACCGCCTTTGTGGCTGCCGGCAGCGCCGACGCCACAGGCTACGTCCGCCTTGCTGGCATCCCCGGAACCGTCGCCTAAACGCCGCCATGTTGCTTGCTACCGACCGCCTCTCTCGCATCAATGGTGCGGTCGAGCGTGCACATGCCAACGTCGAAGTCGTGCACAACGGCGGCGAGCCCTTCGGCGCCATCCTCGACCGCGCAGCGTCCGACCCGTTCGGCACCCGTGTGGTCGATGCCTCCACCATGGTGCTCAGCTTCATCGCCTCGCGGGCCCCTGGGCTCGTGGAGGGCGGCGAGCTGCTGGTCAACGGCGTGGCCCACACCGTCACCGGTGGTGTGCAGCCAGACGAAACCGGCTGGCTCGTGGTCAACGTCTACCCCAAGGCCTGACCATGATCGCCTTACTCGACCCCATCAAAGCCCGCCTGCAGCTGCTCCCCGCCGTCGCCGGCTGGGCGCTGTTCACCGCGGCGGAAGAGGGCGCCCGCCAGGCTGTTCCCCGTGCCGCCATCGGCTTCAGTTCGGCGCGCGTCGTCGGTGTCCACACCACCGCCGCCCGGGTAGAGCCCAGCCTTGCCATCACCCTCGTCGTCAAGCGCGGCTCGGGCGCTGCTGCGGCGCTGGAGGCGGCCATGGGCGCCGTCATCGAGCAGCTGCACAACTGGTTCCCCGGCGAACACGGCGGGCGCAGCTGGGAGCCCATGCGCCTGGCGCAGATCACCGACCCCGACTTCGACAGCGAAGAAGGCCTCATCGGCCTGACCCTCGCCTTCACCACCCAGGCCCTCTACCCCGGCCAACCCTGAACACCACCACCGGAGCACCCCACCATGGCCATCCAGCACGTCCAAAACCAGTACCTCATCCCCCGCGGCCGCGTCTACTTTGACCCGTATGACGCCAACGAAGAGCTGACCGGCGAAATCCCCCTCGGCAACTGCCCCGGCATCAACATCAGCATCTCCAGCGAGAAGAGCGAGCACTACAGCTCCGAAGCCGGCCTGCGCGAGAAAGACGGCGCCTGGGTGGTGCAGGTCGACCGCACCGGCTCCGTCACCTGCGACAACTTCAGCCCGCAGAACGCCGCCCTCTGGCTCTCCGGCACCTACGAAGCCAAGACCCAAACCGCCGTCGCCGTCACCGGCGAGGTGCGCGCCGTGATCCTGGGCCGCCAATACCAGCTCGGTGCCACCAGCGCCAACCCGCTGGGCGTGCGCAACGTGACTGGCGTCACCGTGAAGAACACCGCCGAAACCACCACCTACACCGCCGGCACCGACTACAACGTCGACCTCGAAACCGGCCGCGTGCAGATCCTGGAAGGCGGCACCATCGTCGCTGGCGACGTGCACTTCGGCTACACCCCGGTTGCCGCCGCCTTCGAGTCCGTCAAGTCCGGCGCCGTGGCCGAGCTGCAGGGCGCCCTGCGCGTTGTGTCCAGCAACGCAGCCGGCGGCAACCGCGACTGGTACCTGCCCAAGGTGACGCTGGCCCCCGAGGGTGACCTCGCCCTCATTGCCGAAGGCACCGACGTCGTGCAGATGACCTTCGGCCTCGAAGTGCTCAAGCCCGCCAACGCCGAAGCCATCTACTGCGACGGCCGCCCCGTCGTCGTCGCCTGACCTTGAGCCCAAGCCGCCACCCGGCCCCAGCGGCCAGGGTGGTGCGACGCATGCGGCCTTGCCGGCCGCCCGCCTGAGACAGCCAGGCCGCATCCGTCGCACCCAGAGCAAAAAACCAAACCGAGACCGCCCGTGGCCATCAAGCCCATTCAGATCCTGATCAACGCCAAGGACAATGCGTCCGGGGTGTTCGACAAGCTGCAAAACAAGGTGGCCGCCGCCGGCGTTGCCATCCTCGGCTACTTCGGGATCAAGTCGTTTTTCGGGGCGGTGCAAGGCGCTGCCGAACTGGAGGCCAAACTCTCCGAGGTGCAGGCCGTCAGCGGTGCCACGGCTGACGAAATGCAGCGCATGCGCCAGGCTGCGGAAGAGGCCGGCGCCAGTACCAAGTTCACCGCCACACAAAGCGCCGAGGCGCTGGGCAACCTGGCCCGGGCTGGCCTGGATGTAAACCAGTCCATCGCGGCACTTCCTGGCGTGCTGGCGCTGGCGCAGGCTGGTGATATTGAGCTTGCCGAGTCCGCCGAGATCACCACCAAGGCGCTGGCGGGTTTTGGGCTTGAGGCTGAGAAATCTGGCCTCATCGCCGACGTGCTCGCCAAAGGCGCCAACGCATCGAACACCAGTGTGCTCGGCCTGGCCCAGGGCCTGAGCTACGCGGCGCCCACCGCGAAGTCCCTCAACCTGTCGCTCGAAACCACGGTGGCGTTGCTGGGCAAGTTTGCCGATGGTGGCATCGACGCCAGCCGCGGCGGCACCGCGCTCAATGCGATCTTGTCGCAGTTCCTGAACCCGGCGAGCAAGTTCCGCCAAGAGCTGGCGGCCATGGGTATCGTCACGGGGGATTTCGAGCAAGCACTGCACCAGATGGCCGCTGCTGGCCCTGGTGCTGGAAAGGCCATTTTGGCCGTTGGCAACGAAGCTGGCCCAGCCCTGCGCTCGCTGCTCAACCAGGGCGTCGGCGCGTTCGACGAACTCAAGGCCGCCCTGGATGGCGCAGGCGGCAGCGCCGCCGCAACGGCCGCCACCATGGAAAACAACCTGCTTGGGTCCATGCGTGGCTTGGGTAGCGTTTGGGAGACCGTCAAGAACGGGCTCACCACACCCGTCTTGCCGGTGCTCAGGGAGGGCGTGGTACGGCTCACCACCGCCCTGCGCGGCGCCGTCGCCGACGGCACCATCGGCAAGTTCGGCGAAGCCATCGCCGCGTCCTTCAAGTCCGGCATCGAGTGGGTGCGCCAGTTCCTGGCCACAGTCGATTTCACGCAGGTGGCCGCCGACATGCGTGGCTTCGCCGATCGCACCAAAGAGGTGTTCGACGAAATCGGCCAGTACGCCAGCAACGCCGGCAACATCGTCAAGACCGCCTACGGAGTGATGTCCAGCGGGACGAATGCGGTGCTCGCTGCCATCTACGGCATCGGCACCGTGTTCGCCGAGGTCGCCAGCAAGGTCATGAGCGGCATCGCGCTGCTGCGCGAAGGCTTGTCCAGGGTGACGTTTGGCGGCCTGTCCGCCGGCTTCAAAGAGGCGGCCGAAGATGCGCGCGAAAGCGCGGGCGCCTTCGGTGCCGTGGCCGACGCCATGCGCGACAAGGCCACCACCGCCATGGGCGCTGTTGCCGATGGCGCCGTCATTGCGCGCAAAGGCTGGGCCGGCCTCACCACCGAAGTTGGAAAGTCCACCAAGGCGGCCGACGCCTCCAGCAAGGCCATGGCCTCCATGGCCGAGCAGATCGAGAAAGTGGGCCGTGAAGCTGCCGCTGCCCGCAAGGTCACGACGGAAAAGAAAGAGGCCGACGAAGCCGCCGCCAAAGCCATCAATCAGCTGAAGTCCGAATACCGCTCTCTCGTTGCCAGCGGCGACCTGCAGGGCGCTGCGCAAAAAATCGAGCAGATCAACAAGGCACTGCGCGGCATGCCGTCTGCCGCTGGCGATGCGGCGAAGGCCGCCCAAGAAAAGGCCGATGCCATCGCCGCGGCGTTTGAGCGCATGGGCATTCAGAGCAGGAGCGCTCTGAAGCAAATCGCGGACACCGCAAAAGCTGATCTTGATCTCATCAAGTCCAGCAACGAGGCCACTGCGGATGATCTCGCCAAGGCGTGGAAGACCGCCGCTGATGCGGCCATCGCCGCCGGTGACGGCGTTGCTCCGGCGTGGGTGAATGCTCAGGCGGGCATGAGTGGGTTCAGGGTGGAAGCGGATGAAACCGGCAGAGCCGTCGTCAGCGCGGCGAACAAAGCCGCCAGCGCCGTTGGCGGTATTGGCAGCGCAGCCAAGGGTGCCGCGTCGGACTTCGGGGGGGCCGGCCAGCAGATCATCAGGACCGCCGAAGACATTGCCGCTGCCACCGCCCGGGCCTTCGGCCAGGGGACCGTCAGCCAGGGTCAGATCGACGAGGCCAACCGCCAGCTCGCTGAAACCGCCAAGCGCTACAGCAGGCCGGGCGATGGCTCTGCGGACAAAGACAACCCGGGTCGGGGCAGCCCGTACGCCCGTCCGGGCCAGGACCCGCGCAACGCGAGCGGCCAAACCCAGGCTGAATACGAGCGCGGCCAAAAGCTGGCCGGACAGGCCGCGTCAGACGAAAGCCTGCGCTTCGAAATGATGGCCAAGCTCCAGCAAGGCACGCTCACCAAAGAAGACATCCCCGCCCTGCGCGCGCTGGTCGACACGCTCAAGACCAACCAGGCTGTTTTCGACAGCCTGCCCATCGGTCTTGCCAGTCTCGAAGGCCTTGCGGATGACAGGAAGTGGGCGGCGGTGCGCACCGGGTTCGAGCAGGCCATCACCACGCTTGGCGGTGGGTCTGGTACTGGCGCCACCGCCGTGGGCCGCCGTGTCGTCTACGACCTGCGCATCAACGACGACCCATACCCCATCAAGATCGACGAAGACGACCGCGAAAGCGCCAGCAACATGGACGCCTTCATGGCCCGCCTCGCGCGCGACAAACGCAGGGCCGCCCCATGAGCGATTACCACACCCTCGGTGCCGTCCAGATCCCGCGCGGTCTCGTGTGGGTCGATGAATTCGACTGGAACGTGCTGGAGACCGCATCCGAACGCGGCATCACCGGCGCCAACATCATCGACGCCGCCGAAAACATCGGCGGGCGCCCCATCACCCTACAGGGTAGCGACAGCGCCGGCTGGCTCACCCGCGCCACCCTGGTCACCCTGCACACCATGGCCAGCGCCCTCGATGTGGACGACGAACCCGAGGTCTACACCCTCACCCTGGCCGACGGCCGCGTCTACAGCGTCATCTTCGCGCCCGGCAAGAAATTCAGCGCCAAGCCCATCGGCCGCCCAGAGCTGTCCACCGAGCCCAACCCCTACGTCGTCACCATCCCGCTCGAAACGGTCGGGTGAGGCGCAGACAACCACCAGGCCACCACCATGACCACCGAAGCACCAGCGGGCCCTGTGCCCATGCCGCCCGCACCGCCAAGCCAGACCGGCTGGATCGCCCGCGTTCGCGCGTGGTTCGCCGCATCGGTGGCCGCGGTCAAAGCCGCCATCGCGCCGGCCACGCATATCGAAGCGCCCGCGGCGGGTGGGGCGCGTGCGTGGCTGGTGGCGGTCGGACTGATCTCCAGGCTGCTGGGCAAGGTGCGCGGGTGGATCTCCAGCGCCCGCGCCGCGCTGTCCAGCGTATGGGCTTCGGTGCCCGCCGCCTGGGCCGGGCTCACCGACCGCGTGGGCAGATCGCCGTGGTTGATTGGCCTGCCCGTGGGCCTGCTGGTGCTGGTGATCGGCCTCGTTTCCATCATCAACGATCCATTCAAGACCCGCGCCACCCAGCCTGCCACGCCCGCTGTGGCCGCGCAGCCAGCCACCGAGCTGCTGGACCGCGTGGCCGCGCTGGAGGCCGACGTGGTGGATCTTCGGGGCCGCATCGCCGACCTGAAAAGCGCCCAGCCGCTGCAGGCCGCAGCGCCCAGCCGCTCGGTGGCCACCAGCCCAGCCGGGCGCAGCGCCCGCGCACCAGCCGCAGCACCCACCCAGCCGGACCACCAGCAGCCCGCCACCTGGGGCACCACCGATCTCGACCGAGAAATCACCCAGTTCTCCACCACCCTGCAGGAGCCCACGAAATGAAACGAACCCTCATCACCATCGCGCTCGCGGCCCTGGCCGCCTTCGGCCTGAGCGCCTGCCAGACCAACCCCGCCAAGCCCGCCGCCGAGCAGCCGGTGGCCGTGGCGCCCGCGCCCACCAAGACCCTGGTGGAGATGCAGTACGAGCTCGACAAAGCCGCCATGGAGCTGGAGAACCTGCGCACCATGGCCCTCATCAAGTTCGGAGCGGAGTCCGGCAACGACTTCGCCAAAGGCATCGTCGCTGGAATGATCAATGGTGGTGGTGGCAGCTCCCAGGCCGCACCGGCCGCGCAGCGCCCATCGTTCGTGCAGATCGCGCAGCAACAGCAGCAGCACGCCGCCGAAGTCGATCTGCGTCGCGCCGAGCTGGCCGAGCGCACCAGCCTGTGGAACCGCGGCCTGCAGGTCACCGACCGCGTGCTGGGCTTCAAGATGTTCAGCAAAGGGCTTGACCAGGAACGCTACCGCATCGACACGTCGAACGGTCAACAGCGCTACCTCTTCGACACCCTGCGCGGCACCCAGCAAGACGGTTACGGCTTCAGCAACGGCGCCTACAGCGCAGGCAGCACAGCCACGCTCAACGGCGTGGCCGCAGGCCGCCAGCCGGCCGCCACGTCCACCGAAACCACCACCCCCGCCGAGTAACCCATGACCATCGCATCCGACGACATCGGGCTGTTCTACTCGTCCGTCAACGCCGACGTGCCGGAAGGCGGCGGCGCGGCCACCGGGGTGGAGGTGGTGGACGGCGCGAGCAACAACGTGTTCCCCGACCCGAGCACGGACGATCACGTATCTGGCCGCTTCCGCCTGCGCAAGCTGTTCGGCGCCGCGCGCACCGACAACACCGACTTGCTGCTCGGCGCGTCCGTGGTCGTGCTCGAAAACTACGCCGACCCGCTGGTCAACCTGCTGCTGTTCGAGACCGCTGGATGGTTTGACACGCGCACCGAGGCCAAGGCCGCGATCGAGGCCTATCTCGTCAAAGGGCCGAAGCTCACGTGCCGCATCCAGGACACGCAGTTCACCGGCGCCAACCTGCTGCAGCTCTACAACATCGCCCCCGCCACCGGCTTCCCCGTGGGTGGCGACACGATCGTGGTGCGCAACCCGAACGGGACTGAGGAATACCTGCAGATCCTGAAGACCACCACCAGCACCATGGATGTGCCGGTTGGTGGCGATGTCATCCCAGTCAATTTTTGCAACTGCACGCTCAGCACCGTCCTGCCGTTTGACGTGCTGGGCGCGCCGATCCAGGAATCCACGCCCAGCGGCACCAGCTATGCCGTGGTCCACAGCACGGCACAGAGCCAGGGCGTCAAATTCCACACCATCAAACCCCTGGCGCTGCCCGCGTCGGTGGGGGACAAGTCGGTCACGGTGGCGGGCGGCATCTACTCGCCACTCATCCCGGCCAGCACGGTGGACAACCCAATCACCGACCTGTACCCGCTCGTCACGCGGCCCACGCTCTCGCGCACCGCCTCGGGCGTGCTCACGCTGCCCGCCGTCACGCTCACGCTCTCGCCCGGCACCGTCTTGCAGCTGCCCACCGCGGTGGAGCCCGGCACGCTGACCATGACGCACGGCGCCACGGCCTTCACCACCAACGCCGCGGGCGACTTGCTGCAGGGCACCACCGTGGTGGGCACGGTCGACGCCAAGCTGCGCACGCTCACCATGGCCGGCACCGCGCCCGCCTACGGAAGCGCCAGCAACACCCTGGCCTACAAACCGGCTACCGTGACCGGCGCCACGGCGCACAGCGCCGCCATCGAGATCACCACGGCCAACCAGGGCCTGGGCTGGGTGCAGCCGCTGGACCCGCCGCCCGCTCCGGGCACGCTCACCGTCAGCTACATGGCGCAAGGGCGCTGGTACGACCTGGTCGAAGACGGTACCGGCAAGCTCTCCGGCGCCGCCAGCAACTACGGCGGCGGTAGCCTCACCTTCGTCACCGGATCGTTGTTGCTGACCCTGGGCGCTTTGCCCGACGTGGGCAGTCTGATCATCTTCACGTGGGGCGAGGCCGACAGCGCCCGCCAGGCCACCGGCCTGCCGTCGCGCGCCTGGACCAAGATCGCGCTGGCCACGCAGCCGCAGCCCGGCACGCTCTCGATCAGCTGGCCCACCGGCGCGGGCGGCACCGGCGTGCAGACCGCCACCGTGGCGGCCAATGGCACCGTCACCGGCCCGGCCCAGGTGGGCGCGGTGGAGCGCGTCGACGGTGGCGGCTACCTGCTGCCGTTCTCGCCCGACACACTGCCCACCGGCCCGGTGGACATCAGCTACACAGCGGCGGCCGAAGAAGCCGGATTCACGAACGACGGCGGCGGGCAATACACGCTCAGCACACCGCCGCTGGCAGGCTCGGTGCGTTTCAACGTGGTCGGCACGGTGGGAAGCACGGCCAAGGTGTACCCCTGCCGCAGCGTGGGCACCGACGTGTACACGGGCACCACGCTCATTGGCCAGATCAACAACGGCACCGGCGTGATGCTGCTCAACGGGGCGAGCGCCATCACGGTCACGCGCCACACCAAAACCAAGCACCTGGCGACGCTGCCGACGGTGAGCATGGGGTAAAGCACACATGGCCTACACACTCCAACCTCGCTACTACTACAAGACCGAGAGCAGCTCGGTCGACTACGCCCTCGATCTCGATGGCGTGCTCGAAATCGGCTACCAGCCCGCCAGCGGCGGCGCCGCGGTCGCCATCAGCGTGGAGCCCACCTGGTACATCGACACCGTGCCGCCCGAGGGCCTGGCCCTGGTCACCAACGGCATCGCCTTCGACTGGGCGGGGCAGGCGCATTTCACGCGCGACGGCGCGCTGTTCCGTGGCTGGAACCCGACCACCGGCGCCGCCACATCGGCCGGCAGCGCGTCCACCGACGGTCGCATCAATTTCACCAGCGTGCCCGCAGGCGGTGCCAACGCCATCACTTGGCGCAACGCCGCACACGATGCGCGTGGCGCGCTCGATGTGTTCGGCGGCGTGTACCGGCTGGAGAGCGCGCCCATCAAGACCGGCAACTTTTTCCAGCAAGCGGCCGACCTCACGTCCTCGGCCGACGACGCTGGCGTGTTGACGGGCGATTTCACGGGCCAAGTGGACGCGCTGCGCGGCATCGTGGCATGGTCTGTGGCGGGCCTGGGCGCTGGTGCCGAAGCCGGCACCGCGGTGCGCGCCGACGAAATCACCTACAGCGCCGTGTTCCAGCAGTACGTTCCGAAGGATGAGGCGCTGCTTGGGATCAGCACCAAGCGCCTGCCCATCGACGGCAGGGTACCCGTGTACCACCCGGGCGGCCATGGCCTGGTGCACAACACGCTGCCCACGGCGCTACCCAACCCACTGGTCAAAGGCACGGTGTACAGCCTCGGACGCGAGCGCATCGCCGCTGTGGACGTGCGCACGCCGGCCGGCGTCAAGGTGCCGGGCGCGCTGTACCAGGTGGAATTCGATGCGGGCACCATCGTGTTCCCCGTCGAGTCCGACTTGACGGGCATCGATCAGCCGCTCACCGTGTTTCACCGCATCGAAGACGAGTTGGAGATCGCCATCGCCGACATTAGCGGACGGCTCGATTTCTCCACCGTCAGCGGCCTCACCCACGACTTTCCGGCCGACACATCCTTCGTCAGCAGCAAGCTGAGGAAAGGCGACCTATTCGCGCGGGCGCACAACTTTTTTGAGCAGACCACGTGGACGGGCGATTGGTCCGACAGTCTGATCGGCGATGCGCCCACGGCCCAGTTCAACCATGTGGACTTCCCGCCCGTGGTCACGAACCGCGGCGCGATCGAAGAACGCTGGGCACTGATCCGCACCGGTGCAACCACGGTCAACGTGGTCGGTGAACACGTCGGCCAGGTGTTGACGAACGTCAGCACCACGGCGCCGATCGAGCCGATGAACCCGAACACCGAAGCGCCGGGCGCCCCTTACTGGTCCATCGACCCCCTGGCCCATGGCGACGGCTGGTCGGTTGGCAACGTGCTGCGCTTCAACACCGCCGCGTGCACCACCCCATTCTGGGAAGCGATGGCCATCCTGCAAGGCCCGGCCACGGTTAGCAACGACCGCGCCATCGTGGCCTTCCGCTCCGATGTTGACAACCCCGCCTGAGCGACAGACCCATGACACTCCCCGTCTCACAACCCAGCTACTTCGACAGCAGCGAGACCGGCGCGCCCACGCTCAACAACGTGGTCAGCAGCGCGCTGGAGGTGATGCGCGCCTGCCTGGTCAACGGCTTCGGCGCCAAGACCGTCACCAGCATCGATGTCGCCAGCGGCGTTGCCACTGCCACCGCCGCCAGCCATGGCTACACCGCAACCTACGGCAAGCTGATCTTGATCGAAGGTGCCCCCGAGGCCCTGCTCAACGGCCGCCACCAGCCGCTGAGCGTGGCCACGAACACCTTCACCTTCGACGCCGCCGGCGTTGCCGATGGCACCTACACCGGCACCATCAGCGCCAAGCGCGCCCCCCTGGGTTGGACGGAGCCTTACACCGGCACCAACAAGGCCATCTTCGCGCGATCGGCGGTGGACGCCCTGGCCCAGATGCTGCGTGTGCTGGACGATGGGGCGGTGGCGTCCATCGTGCGAGTGCGGGGCGTCGTGTCAGCGTCTGACGTCGACACGACGACAGGCGATTTCCCCAGCGCGGCGCAGATCTCTGGCGGGGCTTACTGGCAGAAAGGTGCCAACTCGGCGACGGCAAAAAAGTGGTTCATCGCCGGTGACAGCCGGGCGTTTTTCTTCGGCACCCAGCTTGGCTCGAACGACAGTTTCGTTGTCTATTTTTTTGGTGATGGTGTGCCGTACTACGTGGGCGATGCCGGGTTCACGCTGCTGTCTGGCCAGACGAGCACCGGGTACACGACCACGCCGGCCTGGAGCCTTGCCACAGGCACATCCCAGGTGGGCAGCCCGGGGTCTGGGAATGCCATTTATGCCGCAAGCGGCGTGCTCCCTGGCGAGGTGGGGTCTCAGTACCAGTCGGTGGTGAATCCATCTGGCGGCACCAACATCTCTGGCTACAGTCTTTTCCAGAGCTCGGTTAACTACCCCAACCCGGTCATCCACCCGTTGCTTCACGTCCTGAGCCAAGGCCCGTGCATCCGGGGCCAATGGCCAGGTCTGGCCTACGTTTTTGCCAACGCCCCGTTCACGAACCTGCAGGTTGTTGATGCGGGCGCCGATAAATTCCTGGCGGTGTCGGTCGGCGCCAGCGGTACGAACGGGCAGATGGCCATCAAGCTCAGCGTGGGGTGGTACTGATGGCGGCCGTTGCATCGCCGATCGCGCGCAGCAGCGTCCACGAGACCGGCGTCTCTGGCCCGTACAGCACGTCCATCGGCGCCACCCGCCGAGACAGCGCCACCGGCCCTTTCCAGCGCGCCAGGGTGGTCCTGCACGTTCAGGCAAGCGACAGGCCTGTGCGCGAGTTGTGGAGCGATGCCGAGACGGGCGAGTATCAGTTTCAACACATCGCCGCCGGCACCTACTACGCCACCACCGTTGATCCGTTGGGCCTGAAAAACGGTGACATCGTGACCGACATCGTCGTGCCCACACCACCCGCGCCATGAGCCTCGCCCTACGCACCCGCCGCAACTGGCTGCTGGCCCTGCGCGCCGACATCGATGGCGGTGGCGGCGGTGCGCTGTGGCTGCTGGACGGCTCTATGGCGCCCAACCCCGAGACCGCCCCGGGCGCGTCCCCGGTTGCCATCATCACCCTGGCCACCGTGTCGTTTGAGATGCACGCCACAGACGCCCAGATGACCCTGGTGCCGGCCGTCGGCCACGCCGCCCGGGCCGGCCAGCCCACCTGGGCCAGGTATGTGGACGGCGATGGTGTTGCCGTGTACGACTGCCCCGCAGGCCCGCCGGGCAGTGGCGCCGAGATGATCGTCACGGACGGCCTGGATCCGCCAAGCGCGCAGATGTACACCGGCGGCGAAGTCACCGCCACCCACACCATCACGGCGCCCTGACCATGGCCGATCTGAACCTGGTCTTCAGCCGCGCGCGCTACGCCGGCGGGCCCATTGACCTGGTGTTCGGCGCCGAAGATGCGCCGTCAGAGCCCAACCCGGTCACGGCGCACGGCACCACGGTGTTCGGCTCTGTCGTGTTCGGCTCCGGCCTGGTGGACTACCAGAACCGGAATCCCCGCCGCGTCAGCACCCGCAGCACCCAGCGGCACCAGATCGCGCGCGCGGCCCTGAGCGCGCTCGACATGCCCACCCAGCAGGCCCTGCGCCGCCCGGGCGGCCACGACCAGCCCATGCAGCAGGCCCAGGCGCGCGAGATCGCGCCCGCCCAGCCCATGGGCCAGACCAACCAGGTGCGCGCCCACACCGACCAGGTGCACGAGCAGGCCGCCCGCATCGGCACGGCCCGCGCCCAGGTGCACCAGGTCACGCTGCGCGTGCGCACCCAGGCCGCCCAGGTGCACCAGATCGCCGACCACCTGCAGGCCCTGGCCAGCCAGCCCCACCAGATCGCCCGGCTCACCCACACCGGCGGCGCCCAGGTGCACCAGATCGCCGACCGCCTGCAGGCCCTGGCCCTGCAGCTGCACCAGCAAGCCCGCGCCGCCGGCCGCAGCTTTGACCAGCCGCTGGAGCAAGCGCGCAAACCGCCGCCAGGCAAAGAGATCTGGCCTCCACCACCGCCGGGCGGCGGCATCACTCCCCACGTGCCGGACCTCAACCTCGTGTTCGCCTGCCCGGCGTATGCGGGGGGGGCTATCAATTTGGTTTTTGGGCGGGTGTGTGGGGTGCCCGAAATCCCTCCGGCACTCATCGTCATCCCCATCCGGAGCACCTACATGACCCTCAACAGCATCCGCCTGCGCCGTGTGGCCGGCGACATTGAAGTCAACGCCTCCAGCGCAGACCTCTCCCTTGATCACAAGTCATGGACCTGGTCGTGGTCCGCCGGGCTTGAAAAATCGGCGCTGGCTTTGTTGGCTCCGGAAGTTGGCGAGCCGGTGGAAATGGAAATGACCATCAACGGTGTGCCCTACCGGTTGTATGCCGAAGAACCCGAGCGGCAGCGCAAGTTCCCGCGGACGCGAGTGGGTGCGGCCGGGCGCGGGCTGGCGTGCGAGCTGGATGGCGACGATGTGGTGCAGCAATACTTCAGCGCGGCGGCGGACCGCACCGCGCAGCAGCTGGCCAACGAGGCGTTGACAGTCAACGGTGTCGGCATTGGCTGGGACATTGAGTGGGGGCTGACCGACTGGCTGGTGCCCGGCGGCGTGTGGAGCCACATGGGCACGCACATCAGCGCCGTCAGCGCCATCGCAGCCGCGGCGGGCGGGTATGTGCAGCCGCACCCCACCGCGCGCACTCTGCGCGTGTTGCCCGGCTACCCGGCCGCGCCGTGGGACTGGGGCGACCTCACGCCAGACGTGGAGCTGCCCGCCGCCCCGGTCACGCTGGAAAACATCCGTTGGCACAAGCGCCCGGCCTACAACCGGGTATTCATCTCAGGCGAGGGCCGCAGCACGATCTGGGACGTGACCCGAGGCGGCACCGCCGGCCTCATCGAAGCGCCCATGGTTGTCGACCAGCTCGCGGTCCACGTTGATGCGTCCAGGCAGCGAGGCACTACGGTGCTTGGAGACACCGGTCTGCAGGCGCTCGTCACGCTCAGCCTGCCGGTGCTGCAGGAAACCGGGCTCATTTTGCCCGGCAAGCTGGTGCGCTATGTCGACGGCCCCACCACCCGCCTTGGGCTCGTGCGCAGCTGCGCGATCGAATGGCGCCGGCCCACGCTGCGCCAGCGCATCAATCTCGAAACCCACATCTGACCAGCCCAAAGGACCCGCCATGTCAAACGCCTTTGCCGACCTCATCGCCGTGCTGCCCCAGGAGCGCCGGCATGTGGGTGAGGTCATCGTCATCGAAAACGGCGTCGCCACCATTGAGTTGCCCGGAGGCGGCATCCTGCGCGCCCGCGGCACTGCCACCGTGGGCAACTTCGTGTTCGTGCGAGGCGGCCTTATTGAGGCCGTCACGCAGTCGTATTCCGTCGTTGCCATCGAAATCTGACCCCCTCAAAAAAAACAAGGACCCAGCGCATGCCAGAGCCCATCAGTCCAGCCGCTGCCACGCTTGCCGCGGCGCCGCCCGCTGTCGCGATGTTGACCGCTTGGGGCATCAATCTAGGCCTTAGGCCTGATGTGCTCGTGGCCGGGTTCGCGGGCGCGCTGGTCGCCATCGTGCTGCTGCACAGCGTGCCCAGCGAGGGCGACACCTGGCAGCACCTCGTGCGTGCCACCTCCCGCCGTATTGCCGTCGCCCTGGCGAGCAGTTTGACGGCGGGCTACACCACGCCGCTGGCACTGCTCATGGCCAACCTGCCCGACGCGTTGCTGCTTGGCGTCGCCTTCGCTGTGGGCGCGGGCGCGCAGTCCATCTTGCGCGGGGTTATCGACCGCATCAAGCCGCCACCGCGCGGCGCATCGGGAGGGCCCACCGCATGAGCGCCGCCCTGCAGATCCTGCACGCGCTGGCCGGCCTCGTCGTCGTCGCCGAAGCGCTCAACAAACTGGAGCGGACGGACATCCTGCTGCCCGGTCGCTCCGCACGGCAGTGCTGCGTGGACGCGCTCAAGGCCGTCGCCTGGATGTTGCTTTGCCTGGGTGCCGCCGGTTCGCTGGCTGCGCCCGTGTTGCTCGCCCTGGGTGTGCCGCCTGACGCTGGCGGAACGCTTGCCAGGCTGGAGCGCCCAACCCTCGCCGAAGTGCTGGTGTTGACCGGCTTCGCCACCCTTGTGATCCGAACCCGTGTCAAAGAAGGATGACCAGCACCATGATCAAAACTTACACATACACCGTCACCGCCGGCCACGGCGCAGCAGATCCCGGCGCCGTGGCCAAGACTGGCGAAACCGAAAACGCGCTCATGACCGAGCTGCGCGACATCGTGGCCGGCAAGCTGCGCGCCGCGGGCCACACCGTGCGTACAGACGGCGGCTGGCGCCAGAACCTGCCGCTGCCCTACGCCATGACCTTGGTGCCTGGCTCAGCCGCCGCCGTCGAGCTGCACACTAACGCCGCCACCAACCCCGCCGCCACCGGCGTGGAGGTGATCAGTCTGCCCGCACAGCGCGAGCTGGCCCGCACCATCGCGCGGCGAATTGCGCACGTGCTCGGCATCCCCGTGCGCGGCGCCGGTGGCTGGATCGACCAGAGCCAGAGTGCGCGCGGCCGGCTGGGCTTCGTGCGCGTGGGCGGGCTGGTGGTGGAGGTGTTTTTTCTCAGCAATCCCGACGAGCTCGCTACCTACCAGGCGCGAAAGTGGCCGGTGGCCAGCGCCATTGTGGCGGCGCTGACGGACGGAGGTGCAGCATGACGCCCCGTTGGGCCGTTGAGCCCGAGGAAGACCGGGGCCTCGTGGCCGCTGGCGCCAGGCTGTTCGTCAAAGCGCTGATCATCGCAGCCGGTGGCGGGTGCCTGGCCTTGCTGTGCCTGAGCGCATTGCTGTGGGCGGTGCTGCCATGATCGCCGGACTTCTCCGCGCCATCGCCGCCCTGGCCGGCATCGTGCCCGGCTGGATCTGGGCCGCCATCGTCGCCAGCGCTCTCGCCGCCAACTGCGCCACCAGCCTGCAGCGCGACAGCGCCCGCAACAAGCTGGCCCAGCTGCAGGCCAGCACCGCCCTGGCCGAGACCACCCGCGCCGAAGTCGCCCGCCTGGCCGAAGCCGGCCACCGAGCGCGCGAGCGCACCCACGCTCAAACCATCGCCACCACCACCCAGAAAGCCACCGATGAAAAACGCCGCCTTGCTGCTCTTGTTGCCGATCTGCGTGGCCAGCTGCGCAACCGCCCCCAGCGCCCCGCCGCCGGTGGTGGTGACGTGCCCAGCGGTGCCGACAGTCCATTGGGTTGCACCGGAGCCCAGCTTCACCGAGAGGACGCGGAATTTCTTGTCGGGGAATCTGAGCGCGCCGACGGACTCCGCATCCAGCTCGCCGAATGTCGCGCCCGGTACGACGCCGCGGTCACGCTGACTGCGCCACCGGCCGAATAGTTTCCGGTTTCGGCGGCTCACCGCGATTGAGAAAGAGCCACCACCCCATCAAAGGAGTTTTCATGAGCACAGTTCGCGCCAAATTCACCTGCAACACCAAGATCCCCAGCGGCGACCAGACCACGGTCTATCTGAACGCCGTCTACTCCAACAAAGACGGCTCGCGCGCCGAGGAAAACAAGGCGTTCAGCGATGCAACGCCGGCCGGCATGGTGCAGATCACCATCGCCAATGACAAGCCCGCTCTGCAGGCCTTCGAGGTGGGCAAGTCCTACTACCTGGACTTCACCCCCGCCGACTGAACACCCTCGCGGTTGTCTCCCGTGGGGTGGTGAATCAGCGCCCCACGTTCCAGCCCGCCGACCCTTCACTGGGTCGGCGGGCTTTTTCTTTTTCCGACGAGCGGTATTGATATGCACGTCATGACGTGCATAATAGAACCCATGGACAGGCGCACTGTCTACCGCCCCGGCGGCACCGGGAATCCTGATAGGAGCAACATCATGTTTTACGCAGCAGTCAACAGCCACGCCACCGAAACCAGCATCGGTTTCGCCAATACCTGGGGCGTGTTGGGCTTTGCAACCAAGGTCATGCGCGATGCCTATGTAGAGCGCGCCACCGATCTGGCCACCAAGGCCATCACATCAAAAGAAGTGCGCGACTACGACGCACGCCTTGGGCAAGTCTGCTACTACGACGCCACGGGCCGCCTGCACAGCCACATGGGGCATGGTGAATTCGCTGACGGTGGAGAGTCCATTGACCCGGTGACGGGAAAGCTTGTGGATAGCTGGAGATTCGAGGCTTTTAACGAGCGCTGATCGCACCCCATAGCCCTCTGACCCGAGGGCTATGGGGTGCGATCCGCACCACCGGCCGGGCGGTACCCGGCATCGAAGGAGATACACAGTGACCATCGTCCATCTGGCCCTTGCTGCAGACGGGGTTGTGCTGGCCCATTTCGCCCGGGCCGAAGACGCCGCCGCGTTTTGCTCGGCGCAGAGCTTGACCCACGTCCCCTACAACACCACCAACCGCGACCAGGCGCCAGCGCCACTGGTCGGGACCGTCTACCGTGCCTGACGAAACCATCGTCATCAAGGCCCCTGCCGGTACCAAAGCCCGCTGGGTGCGTCAATCCCAGCGGGCTGGCATGAAGCTGTCCGACTGGGTCATTCAAAACGTGGAGCGCCCCATGTCAGACACATCCCCCGCCGCCGCCGTGATCCCGGCAGACGTGCATTTCTCCGACCTCAAGCTGGCCCGCGATGCAGACGGGCAGGTGTCATTCGACTGGCGCCCAATCGAGCGCATCTGCTCCGCCAGTGGTCTGGACATTGCTGTTTTCCGGGACGGCCCAGAAGACAACCTCGCCGCGTTGCTCGCCTCCTGGTACCAAAGCCACCGTACAGCAGGCGGCGAGCGCGACCCGGTTTACGAAGACCTGATCGGCGAAGTGCAGGCCGAAGATGCAGCCGGGCAGCGGTACAGCCACGCACCAGGCCGAGCATGACACCCGATCAGTTCGCGGCCCTGTGCGAGCTGCTGAGCCTCAAGCCCGGACCGACGAACGACGCGGTGCGTTTACACCTCGTCGACGGCCTTAGCGTTCCCGAGGCTGCGCGCAAAGCCGGGGCGGACTATCGAGGCACTACTTACGCCGTCAAACGCGCTCAGGCCGGCTTGATGCTCGCTCGGCGGGTCACGGGGTAGCTTCCCCATCACCCTTGTCGATGTCGTCGGACGGGTCGAAGAAAGGCCGCTCGGAGCCCTTGAGGAAATCGCTGGACAAATCCCACTCGTCGCGCGACTCCGGCACCGACCGCATCTCGCGCGTGCCCGGCACACGCTCAGGGTCTACAAGCTGGGCCTTGGCGTCTTCCTCTGTGAGCACGTATCTGGTGCGGATGCGCTTCTGCCGCACCTCGTCCCAGTGCGAGTATTGCCACAGCTCAATCACCTTCATGGGGCCAGTGTATCCAGCCCGAAAAAAAAGCCCGACCATGGCAGGGCTTTGAGCTGACGCGGCGGGTGTTGGAGTGGCTGGAAGTCATGGGGACGAACATCCAGCAGACCGCATAGACGCTGCGTCCGAAACCCATCATAAATTCCCACGAGAACAGTCGCAGGCACCGCCAACGCTTGAAAGTTGCCCTAGCTTGTGATTCCTGTTGTCGTGGGTTCGAGCCCCATCAGCCACCCCAAAAAATTCAAGGCGCTACAGCTGCAATGGCTGTAGCGCCTTTTTCATGCTTCTCCATTCGGCGCTACGTGAGCGCCGCATCGGGCACGGGCAACTCGCGCCGCTCCGCCGCACTTTGAGTGCCCAGATCCAGCAGCCGCATCACGTCCAGCGCCTGGGTCGCGGGCACGGGGTTGGGGGCCAGGCCGCGCAAGGCATCGCGGATTCCGGCGTAAAAATCCGGATAGCGCCCCGGCGCCGTGGGCCAGTCCTGTTCCATCGGTGCGGCATCCGGTAGCGCGTCTGGCGCCAGCACGGCCAGCCGTCCCACCGCCGGATCGTGTCCCCACGCCTGTGGGTGCGCGGCGTCGGGCTTCTGCCCGGCTTTGAGCGCGTCTTCCTGGCGGTCCAGGCCCCACTTCACCCAGCTGCCTCGGGTGCCGTGGAGCGCGAAACGCGGGCCGGGCAGGGCGGACAGCGTACTGCCATGCAGATCGGCGCGCAAGCCACTGGCCCAGCGCAGGCGGGCATGGAACAGGTCGGTGGCCAGGGCGCCGTCGCGCGCGGTCACGAGGTCGGCGGCGATCGCCACCGGCCGCCCAAACAGCTGCATGGCCTGATCGAGCAGGTGAGGCCCCAGGTCCATCCACAGGCCCGCTCCCGGCCCGTCCGCATCGCGCCAGCGTGCCGGAACCTGGGGTCGGAAGCGGTCAAAGTGCATCTGGGCGTGGACCATGCGGCCCAGTTGGCCACTTTGGACCAGCGCTTGTGCGGTCAGCATGTCGCCGTCCCAGCGCCGGTTGTGGAACACGCTCAGCAGCAGGCCCCGCTGCCTGGCCTCGGCGATCAGCTCCTCGGCCTGGGCCGCGTTCAGGGTGAAGGGCTTGTCCACGACCACCGCGCGTCCGGCCTGCAACGCGGCCAGGGCCAGGGGGTGGTGGCTGTCGTTGGGGGTGGGGATGACCACGAGGTCGATGTCGTCGCGGGCCAGCATCGCGCGAGCATCCGGTTCGACCGGCATGCCCGGGCCCAGCGCCGCATGAACGGCCTCGGGTCGGTTGCTCACCACGGCCACGAGATCGAGCCCGGGCGTGCTCATGATCAACGGGCCATGGAACACCTGGCTGGAGCCGCCCCAGCCGATCAGGCCGACACGAATGGTTTTCTGGGTGAGCGCTGGTGGGTTCATGGCCCGTTTGTACACGCCTTGCGGCGTCCTGCGCGGGGTGTTCAGTTCACCAGCACCAGTTTTCCCTTCACCGAGCGCGAACCCATGATGGCATAGGCTCTGGGCAGTTCGCTCATGGGCAGGGTCTGGTCGATCACCGGTTTGACCTGGCCTTTGGCGTACATGCCGGCCAGGGTCATCATCATCTGGGCATTGGCCTGCGGTTCGCGGCGAGCGAAGTCGCCCCAGAACACGCCCACGATGCTCGCGCCCTTGAGCAGGGTCAGGTTCAGCGGCAGGCTGGGAATGGGGCCGCTGGCAAAGCCCACCACCAGGTAGCGCCCGCGCCAGGCGATGGAGCGGAACGCGGGTTCGGCGAAGTCACCACCCACCGGGTCGTAGATCACATCCGGCCCCTTGCCGTCGGTGAGGCGCTTGATCTCGTCGCGCAGGCCCGCCTGTGGCGTGTGCACGCTGTAGTTGATGGTGGCGTCGGCACCCAGCCGACGGCAGAGTTCGCACTTCTCGTCGTTGGACGCTGCGGCGATCACGCGCGCGCCAGCGGCCTTGGCGATCTGGATCGCGGCCGTGCCCACGCCGCCGGCCGCGCCGAGCACCAGCACGGTTTCGCCGGCCTTGAGCGCGGCGCGGTCCATGAGCGCGTGCCACGAGGTGGCGTAGATCATGATGAAGGCCGCCGCGTCCACCGGCGGAAACCCGGGCGGCAGCGGCATGCACAGCACAGCGGGGGCCAGGGTGTGGGTGCCAAAGCCGCCCGTGCCGCTCAGGCAGGCCACGCTCTGGCCCACCTGCAGGTGTTTCACGCCTTCGCCCACCGCGCGCACCACGCCCGCGTATTCCGAGCCGGGCACGAAGGGCAGGGCGGGCTTCATCTGGTACTTGTTCTGCACGATCAGCAGATCGGGGAAGTTCAGGCTGGCGGCCTGGATCTCGATCAGCACCTCACCCGCCTTGGGCTCGGGGGTGGGCAGTTCTTTCCAAGTGAGGGCTTCGACGCCCACAGGGTTCTCGCACAGCCAGGCTTGCATGGTCTCTCCTCGTTGGACAATGGTCATCGAACGATGATAGGCACCGCGCAGGCCGCGCCCCATCGGGTAAGCCCGCTTTGCTGTCGCTGTGGGGACCGCGGAAAACCACCGGGTATCCGCCGGTCATGGGCATGCAATCACCCTAGAATTGCTTCAATGAAAATCCTCATCTCCAACGACGATGGTTACCAGGCACCGGGTATCGTCGCGCTGTACGAAGCGCTCAAGGGGCTGGCCGAGGTGGAGGTGGTGGCACCCGAGCACAACAACAGCGCCAAGTCCAACGCCCTGACGCTGCATTCGCCGCTGTACGTGCACACGGCGGCCAACGGTTTTCGCTACATCAACGGCACGCCCGCCGACTGCGTGCACATCGCCCTGACCGGCCTGCTCGGCTACCGGCCCGACCTGGTGGTCTCGGGCATCAACAACGGCGCCAACATGGGCGACGACACCATCTACTCGGGCACGGTCGGCGCGGCCATGGAAGGCTACCTGTTCGGCATACCCGCGATCGCGTTCTCGCAGACCGAAAAGGGCTGGGCCCACCTGGACACGGCCGCCCAGAAGGCCGCCCAGCTGGTGGCCCAACTGCTGCCGTCGGTGGGCGAAGCGGCCCAGCGCGGCGAGCCCTGGCTGCTCAACGTGAACATCCCGAACCGGCCCGCGAACGAGATCCGGGGTTTCAAGGTGGCCCGGCTGGGTCGGCGCCATGCGGCCGAACAGGTGATTTCACAGACCAACCCGCGTGGCGACACCATGTACTGGATCGGCGGGGCCGGCCCCGCCAAGGACGACACCGAAGGCACCGATTTCCACGCCGCGGCCCAGGGCTACGCCACCATCACGCCGCTGCAGGTGGATCTGACGGACCACGACCGTTTGCCGTACTGGGCGCCCACGGCGGTGCACCTGTCGCAGCCGGCCGAGCAGGCCGTCCTGGCGGGTGAGGTCCCGCAGGCCGGAGCGTCGGCATGAAACGCCATCTGCCAGGCCCGGCCACGTCCGCCGGCCCGACGACGCCCAAGCCCCGTCCCGGCTTTCCGGCGCGGCTGGTGTCGTCGCCAGCGACCCTGGTAGCGAAAGTGCCACGTACCGTGGCGACATCCCCTGCGGCCAGTGCCCGATCCGCGGTCTCCTCCCGCTCGCCCGGCCCATCGCCACAGGCGCCCAGCGGCACCGGCATGGACTCCCAGGCCGTGCGGTGGGCGATGGTGCGCAAGCTCGAGGCCCAGGGGGTGAGCCACCCGGCGGTACTGGCCGCCATGCGCACGGTCGAGCGGCACCGGTTCGTGGACTCGGCGCTGGCCAATCAGGCCTATGAAGACACCAGTTTGCCTATTGGTCTGGGGCAAACCATATCCAAACCCAATGTAGTGGCTCGCATGAGCGAGCTGCTGTGCCAGGGGCGCAGCGAAAAGCTGGGCCGGGTGCTGGAAATCGGCACCGGTTGTGGTTACCAGGCCGCCGTGCTCAGCCATCTGGCGCGCGAGGTGTACAGCATCGAGCGGCTGCGGGGCCTGCACGACAAGGCGCGTGAGAACCTTCGGGGCATGCGCCTGTCCAATCTGCACCTTTTGTTTGGCGACGGCATGCTCGGGTACGCCAAAGGAGCGCCTTACGCGGCCATCATCGCCGCCGCAGGCGGGAACGACATCCCCGACGCCTGGATCGATCAGCTGGCGGTGGGCGGGCGCCTTGTGGCGCCGGCCGTCACCGGGTCGGGTCGCCAGAATCTGGTGGTGATTGACAAGACAGCCACCGGCGTGGTGCGCACAGTGCTGGAAGCCGTGCTGTTCGTGCCACTAAAATCGGGAGTCGCATGAAGTTCACTCTGCCAATCGCAGGGTTGACGTGTTTTTATCCGGGTCTGCCTCTCATGGCAGAACCCTTGCAACAGCTGGGAAATTGCATGAACAAGCGTTTGAAACCGGTGCTGGACCACGGTGCACAGGTGGTCCGTCCCGCGTGGCAAGGCGCCGCGGTGTTGACGGTGCTGGCGGCCCTGCTGGTGACGGCGGGTTGCTCTTCGCGTCGCGTGATGCAGCCCGCGCCGGTGGAGGACCGTTCCGGCGCCACGCGTCCGACGGACGTCAAGCCCCTGCCCGGGGCTGAAAACGCCGGCAAACCCGGTTATTTCACCGTTCGGCCAGGCGACACGCTGTACCGCATCGCACTGGAAAGTGGCCAGAGCTGGCGCGATGTCCAGGCCTGGAACAACCTGGCCAATCCGAACGTGCTGGAGGTTGGGCAGGTGTTGCGTGTGGCACCTCCCGTGGGAGCGGCTCCAACGACCGCCGCTCCGGGCGCGGTTGTCGCCACGCCTGGGGTGTCGTCCACCTCGCCCGTGACGCCCTCTGGCGTCGTTTCGCGCCCGCTGTCGCCTGCGGGCACGACGAACACCGCCACGCCGACGCCCACACCCACCCCATCCACTCCCGCCGCGCCCGAAACGCCGATGGGCGCCGACGAACTGAGTTTCGTCTGGCCCGCGCAGGGCACGGTCGTGGCCACCTTTGACGAGGCCAAGAACAAGGGCGTGTCGATCGCCGGGCGCATTGGCGACCCGGTGCTGGCCGCCGCCGACGGCCGCGTGGTGTATGCCGGTGCCGGCCTCAGGGGCTATGGCAACCTGATCATCCTCAAGCACAACAACACCTACCTCACCGCCTACGCACACAACCAGGCTTTGCTGGTGCGCGAAGACCAGTCGGTGCGCCAGGGTCAGAAGATCGCCGAGATGGGCAGCAGTGACACGGACCGCGTCAAGCTGCATTTCGAGGTGCGGCGCCAGGGCAAGCCGGTCGATCCGCTCAGCTTCCTGCCGAAGAGGTAACCCCCCCTGCGCCGCTGCGCGGCTTCCCCCCAGGGGGACCACACCTTTGGACCGGCGGAGCCGGATCCTCGGTGTGTGCTGGATGTGATCTCGCGCTCCGGTGGCGCCTCGAAACGCTTAGGGGGACAACTCCATGGCTTGGCCTGTTCTGGTTTTCGACATCGAATCCATCCCGGACATCGCGGGCCTGCGTGCGCTGCGCGGCGAATCCGCCGAGGCCAGTGACGAGCAGGTTTACGCGGCCTGGCTGGCGGAGCGCAAGGAGAAAGGGCAGAGCGACTTCATGCCGCTGCACCTGCAGCGCGTGCTGGTGATCAGTGTGGTGTTTCGCAACGCCGAGGGGCTGCGCATCCATTCCTTCGTGGACCGCGATGGCCAGAGCGAAGGCAAGGTCGTGCAGACCTTCTTCAACACCATTGAAAAGCACCAGCCCCAGCTGGTGAGTTGGAACGGCGGCGGCTTTGACCTGCCGGTGCTGCACTACCGCGGTCTGCGCCACGGCGTGGAAGCCAGCAAGTACTGGGACATGGGTGAGGACGACCGCGAGTACAAGTGGAACAACTACATCGGTCGTTACCACATGCGCCACATGGACCTGATGGACCTGCTGGCGATGTACAGCCCGAAGAACAATGCGCCGCTCGATGCCATGGCCAAGCTCTGCGGTTTTCCCGGCAAGCTCGGCATGGATGGCTCGCAGGTGTACGCGCAATACCTCGCCGGGCAGACCGATGACATCCGCCGCTACTGCGAGACCGACGTGATGAACACCTACCTGGTGTATTGCCGTTTCCAGAAGATGCGTGGCGGCCTGACCGAGGCCGAGTACGAGCAGGAGATCACCCACGTCAAAGAGACCCTGGGCCAACTGGCGCCCACCGAGAGCCACTGGGACGAGTACCTCAAAGCCTGGGCTTGAAGCGGCATCCCGTCTCGCGTCCTGAGACAATTGGGGGATGACCGCACCTCTTGCCCACGAAAACAGCCTGCTCACCACCGCGCGCGACGACGCGCCCGCCGCCGCCGACGCCTCCTTGCCCGAGGGCTGGCTGGCGGTCGAATCCCTCGACATCGATGCCCAGGGCATCGCCCGCCGCCCGGACGGCAAAGTCGTCTTCATCGAAGGCGCCTTGCCCTTCGAGGTGGTCAGCACCAGCGTGCACCGCAAGAAGAACAACTGGGAGGCGGGCGTCGTCACCGCCATCCACCGCGAATCCTCGCAGCGCGTGCGCCCGGGTTGCCCGCATTTCGGGCTGCACGCCGGCGCCTGTGGCGGCTGCAAGATGCAGCACCTGCACGAGGGCGCTCAGGTGGCCATCAAGCAGCGCGTGCTGGAGGACAACCTCTGGCACCTGGGCAAGGTGAAGGCGCAGACGATGCTGCGCCCCATCGAAGGACCGGCCTGGGGCTACCGCTACCGCGCACGCCTGTCGGTGCGTTTCGTGCACAAGAAGGGCGAGGTGCTGATCGGCTTTCACGAGCGCAAGAGTCGCTACGTGGCCGACATGCAGGTCTGCCCGGTGTTGCCCCCCCACGTGAGCGCGATGATGATGCCGCTGCGCGAGCTGATCTTCGGCATGGACGCGCGCGAAACCTGTCCGCAGATCGAGCTGGCCTGTGGCGACGAGGTCACGGCGCTGGTGCTGCGCCACCTGGAGCCTCTGTCCGAAGACGATACGGCCCGGCTGCGCGCTTTTGGCGCGCAACACGGTGTGCAGTGGTGGTTGCAGGCCAAGGGGCCCGACACCGTGAAGCTGCTGGACGAGGGGGGGCCGCTGTTGTCGTATGCGCTGCCCGACTTCGGCATCACCATGCCGTTCAAGCCCACCGATTTCACCCAGGTCAACCCACACATCAACCGCGTGCTGGTGACGCGTGCACTGCGCCTGCTGGAGGCGCGGAAACCTGAGCGCGTGATCGACTGGTTCTGTGGCCTGGGCAATTTCACCCTGCCCATTGCCACCCAGGCGGGCGAGGTGCTGGGTATCGAAGGCAGCGAGACCCTGGTGGCGCGTTCACGCGAAAACCTGGCCGGCAACCAGGCCGGGCGAACCACCCCGCTGGCGCCTACCCGCTTCGTGGCGCGCAACCTGTTCGAGATGACGCCGGCCCAGCTGGTGGCCGACGGTGTGGCCGACAAGTGGCTGGTCGATCCGCCGCGCGAAGGCGCATTCGCGCTCGCCAAGGCGCTGGCCGACCTGCACCAGCAGCCCGAACTGCGGGGTGGCTGGACGCCCCCGCGGCGCATCGTCTATGTGAGTTGCAACCCGGCCACGCTGGCGCGCGACGCCGGGTTGATGGTGCACCAGGCCGGCTACCGTTGCCTGGCCGCGGGCGTGGTGAACATGTTCCCGCACACCGCGCACGTGGAGAGCATGGCGGTGTTCGAACTGGACTCTGCCGACACGACGCCCGCGGGTTGAAACGCCGAGCGGCGTTTCAGGAGTTGCGCGAGCGGGTGGACGCCTTGTTGGACGGGGCCTCGATCTCGTCGATCACTTCGGGCTCGGCGCGCGAGGGGCCGGGCGTGTTCGGCATGCCGACGACCGCGTTGTCGCGCATGTACTGGTCCATGTCCTTCCAGCCGGCAAACACCGCGGCCTTGCCGGCCTTCGGGTTGCTGGCAAAACACTCTTCGATGCCGCGCACCGCGTAGCGGCAGGCGCTGCCAATGGCCCGGGCTTCGGCTTCCTTGCGGGCGTTCACCTGGGTCGCGGTTTCGATGCCCAGCGCGTCGCAGCCGGCCAGCAGGCTGGCGGTGATCAGCAGGCCAAGGGTGAGGGCGATGTGTCGCATGGTGGTTCGGGTGGGGTTTGAAGGTTCTTTCGGCGTTTTCTCCGCGAACTTGATGCCCGCTCCCTGGCCCCACACCGTGCCGGGCATCGAACAGGCAAAGAAAAAGGACCCGAAGGTCCTTTTTCCGGGAAGCGCTGAAAGCTTAGTCGCGCTCGCCGCCAAAAATGCCCAGCAGGGCCAGCAGGCTCTGGAAGATGTTGAACAGGCTCAGGTACAGGCCCAGCGTGGCACTGATGTAGTTGGTTTCGCCGCCGTCCACGATGCGCTTGAGGTCGTACAGCAGGTACATGCTGAACACCACGATGGCCAGGGTGGCGATGGCGGCCATGCCGGCCGTGCTGCCCACGAAGACGTTGATGATGGCGCCCACCATGATGGCCAGTGCGCCGACAAACAGCCACTTGCCCATGCCGGAGAGGTCGCGCTTGATCACGGTCGAGAGGTTGGCCATGACCAGGAACACGCCGGCCGTGCCGCCGAACGCCGTCATGATCAGGCTGGAGCCGTTGCTGAAGCCCAGCACGGCGGCCAGCATGCGCGAGAGCATGAGGCCCATGAAGAAGGTGAAGGCCAGCAGCACCGGCACGCCGGCGGCCGAGTTCTTGGTCTTTTCGATCGCGAACATGAAGCCAAAGGCACCGCCCAGAAAGACGATCAGGCCCAGGCCGCCGGTCAGGCCAGCGGTGATGCCGGTCTGCACACCGATCCAGGCCCCCAGCACGGTGGGCAGCATGGACAGCGCGAGCAGCCAATAGGTGTTGCGCATCACCCGGTTGCGCAGTGCATCGGAGGAAACGGCGGTGCCGAAGCGGCCGCTGGTTTGCGTGTGGTCGGTCATGGTGGTGAGCTCCTTCATCATCTGACTCGGTGATCGGGTTGTCGGCCCTCTGCTTCCAAGGGGTCAACGGCGTGTGTTGCATTGTAGGCCGCAGGGGGTCATGGGCTGACGGCCGGGCGATCCCCCGCCGTCGATAGGGTCACTTGCCATGCCAAACCCCTGTGGGGAGGGCCATCCCCGTCACCGGGCGCCTGAGCGTTTAAGCTTGGCGCCTGCAACCCTTTCTCAGACACCTTAACCGGGGCAATAGTTCATGAAAAACAAAGCCGTGCTCGAACTCGCCGACGTCAAACTCATCGCGGCGGCGGCCGAGGCCGAAGCGCTGAAAAACAACTGGGCCGTCACATTCGCCGTCGTCGACGACGGCGGCCACCTGCTGTGGCTGCAGCGCCTGGACGGCGCGCCCGCCATCTCCTCGCACATCGCACCGGCCAAGGCGCACACGGCGGCGCTGGGGCGGCGTGAGAGCAAGGTCTACGAGGACGTGATCAACCAGGGCCGGGTGTCGTTCCTGAGCGCGCCGGTGGTGGCGGGCATGCTCGAAGGCGGTGTCCCGGTCATGAAAGACGGCCAGTGCATTGGCGCTGTGGGCGTGAGTGGCGTGAAGTCGGCCGAAGACGCGCAGATTGCCCGCGCGGGCATTGCCGCTCTCGGGTTGTGAACAAGTACCCCTGCCGCGCTGCGCGCGACCCCCTCAAGGGGGCGATGCGAGTGGCCCGGCAAAGCCGGTTCCACCGCATCCTGGGCTGAGTTGCTGCAGCATCAATTTGGTCACGCGGGGAAAAAATGCCTGGCTATCGGAAGCGGTGCTTCCCTGGCTGGCTAAAAACGACGCGCTGGGAAGGTGAAATCCCCGCGTCGCCCCACGATGAAAAAAGGGTCTTGGTCAGCGGTCGCGGCCATGCACCGCGCAGCATTTATTTGGTCAGTATGAGCTTGCCCTGGCGGGTGGTCTGCAGCCGGTAGAGCGCACCGTTGTGGCTGATGGCGACCGCTTTGTGGCCGCGCAGCACGTCCTGGCTGGCGAGCACGGGCTGAGTTCCTTCGGCCGGGATCGCGGCGAGGTCGGGCCCGGCCGAAGACTGCGGGCGGGTCTGGGGGCTGGGTGGACGGTGCATGGCGTTTTCCATTGGGTGGGTTGACTCGGCCGGTTGGCTCAAGGGGACGCCGTGGTCGGCTCGGTGATGAAACCGATCTTGCGCACGCCCGCGCGCTGCGCGGCGGCCATGGCCAGGGCCACGCGCTCATAGCGCACCGCCTTGTCGCCACGGATGTGCAGCTCGGGTTGTGGCTGCTGGGCTGCGGCAGCGCTCAGGCGCTGTTCGAAATCGGCGTCTTCCACGCGCGCGTCGTTCCAGTAGTAGAGGCCGTCGGCGTCCACCGACAGGCGGATGTTGTCGGGCTTGTCGAGCACCTTCTCGTTGCTGGCGCGCGGCAGGTCCACGTTCACCGCGTGTTTGATCACCGGTACGGTGATGATGAAGATGATGAGCAGGACCAGCATGACGTCGATGAACGGGATCATGTTGATCTCGCTGAGCATCTCGTCGCTGTCGTTCTGGGTTCCGATGGCCATGGTGATCTTTCGGGCTCAGGCCTTTTTCATCGGCAGCACCTTGGCGTCGCCACCGAGGCTGACGCGGGCGCCGGTGACGAAGTAGGCGTGCAGGTCGTGCGCGAAGCGGTTGAGCTGGTGGGCAATGCCCTTGTTGCCGCGCACCAGCGCGTTGTAGCCCAGCACGGCGGGAATGGCGACCAGCAGGCCCAGGGCGGTCATGATCAGCGCCTCGCCGATCGGGCCGGCCACCTGGTCGATGCTGACCTGGCCGGCCGCGCCGATGCCCAGCAGCGCGTGGTAGATGCCCCAGACGGTGCCGAACAGGCCGACGAAGGGCGCGGTGGAGGCCACCGAGGCCAGCACCGACAGGCCGCTCTGCGCGCGCGCCTGGTGGTCGTCCACGCTCTTGCGCAGGGAGCGTTCGACCCAGTCGCTCACGTCCAGGCTGTCGTGCAGTTGCGTCCCGGGGCGACCGTCCTTGTGCAGGATGTGGCGAGCCGCCTCACGGCCTTCGAGCGCCACGGCGCGAAACGGGTTGCCCTCGGTGGTGCCGAGCTTGTCCAGGCCCTCGGCGAAGTCCGCGCTGTGCCAGAAGCTTTCCACGCCTTTGGCCTGGGCGCGCTGGGCGCGCTGGTCCAGCGCTTTCCACAGAACGATGATCCAGGTGGCCAGCGACATGGTCAGCAGAACCAGGGCCACGGTCCGGGTGACGGCGTCGCCCTGGGTCCAGACGTGGGCGAGGCCGGAGGAGGTGAGAGAGGTGTCCATGAGCGGGAAGGTCCAGTGAAAGTCGGTGAGAGTGGGACGGTTATTCGAGGTCGAAGCGGATCGGGATGTTGGCCCACATGGCTTCAGGCACCCCCGCGCGTTTACCCGGCACGTACCGCCACTTGAGCGCGGTCTGAAGCGCGGTCTGGTCGAGCCGGGCGTAGCCGCTGGACTTGAATACCTCGGCCTTGCTCGCGGTGCCGTTGGGTTCGATGTAGGCCCTGATCCAGGTGATGCCTTCCTCTCGCAGGCGCTTGGAGAGCGATGGGTACGGCGGCAGTGGGTTGCTCAGGTAGGCCGCATCGGACGACGGCAGTTCAATCTTGGGGGGCGCGGGCGGTGCGGGTGGCGTTTCGACGTTGTTCATCGACGCCGTGAGCGGTTCGGCCGCGGGAGGTGGCTGGGTGGTGCCGGATGGCGCCTCGCTCGCGGGCGCCGGCTTCGGTTCGGCGATGGCCATGGGTTGAGGGGCCGGTTTGGGCACGGGGCGCTGCTTCTGCACCGGCTCGGGTCGGGGCTCGGGCGGTGGCGGGGTCGGTGTCACCTGCGGTTGCGGTGCTTCGATGAGCTCAGCCAGCACGTTCACCGGGATCACGAGTTCCACCGCGCGCCGGAGCAGGCCGGCCTGCAGGGCCCACAGGCCCAGCACATGAAAGCCGATCACGGCCATCACGATGAACAGGCGACGGTTCATTCGGGGAGCGCGGTTCGGGGCCGACAAGGGCCCAGAAGAAGGGAGCGCAGAGGCTGCGCTGGCGAAACTCATAGTGTAGGCGTGAGGGGTGGCCGGATGGATGGCGGTGGAGGCGTGTCGGTTGGCTGTGGCGGGCTGTGTCACTTCTGGCGCAGAACCCACCACGCCGCGCCCAGGATCAGCAGCAGACTGCCGCCCAGGATGGAGATGCTGATGCCCATGATCGTCCTTTCCAGAGGGTTGGGTGCGATGCACAAATTATAAATGCGAATCTGTCGCATTTACTATTTTCGGGCGTTTTTTTGAATCAGCCGGCGATGGGGTTGCTGCGTGCAGCGTTTTTGTTATATGCAGGATCGGCGACGCGCTGCGCGCCGCCGATCACAGGCCTCCCTGCGGTGCTTCAGAAACTGCGCCGCCACGACACCGTGTAGGTCCGGCCACGGCCCGCGAAGTAGTCGCTGTCGGTACCGGACGGCCGGGCCTGCGCGTAGTAGCCGATGTACTGGCGGTCGAACAGGTTTTGCACGCCCATGCTCCAGTCGCCCACGCTGGTTTTCCAGCTGAACAGGGCATCGGCCACGGTATAGCCGTTGAAGTGCTCTTCGAGGTTGGCGGTGCCGACGGTGCGGCCGGCATTGACGTGACGCGAGGCGTAGTGGCTGGCCTGCAGGCGTGCGGACATGCCCGGTGCGAAGGCCCAGCGCGTGGCCAGCACGATCTTGTCCGGGCCCTGGTAGCGCGAGCTGAGCACCACGTCCAGTGGTTGACCCTCCGCAGTGGCGGTCATGCCGCGGATGCGCGCGTAGTTGGCCGTGACCGTCCAGTCGGGCGCCGGGCGCAGCTCCCCGCCGAACTCGAAGCCGCGCACGCGCACCGGCACGCGCACCACCGAGCCGATGCCGGTGGTGGCGTTGATGCGAACCTGACCGCTCAGGTCGGAACTCGATTCGTAGATCGAGGTCGTGAAGCTGCCCAGCTTGTGCTGCCAGGTCAGGCCGACTTCCTTGTTTTCGGTGAGGATGGGCTCCAGCGCGGCCAGGTCTTCCACCGAGCGGTCGTCCACGTTGACCGCGCGCAGCACCAGGCCGACGTCGGGCAGGCCGAAGCCCTCGTTGTACGAGGCGAAGCTCGACCAACCGGGCGCGAAGCGCCAGACCAGGCCGAGGTTCTTGACCTGCTGGTCGAACGAGCGCTTGCCGCCCCGCACTTCGCGGCTGCCGTAGGCCGCCAGCGTGTTGTAGGTGTCGACCTCGAGTTCCGCGTGCTCGTGGCGCAGCCCGCCGCGCAGGGTGAAGTCGCCGAACTCGTACTCGAGCTGGGCAAAGGGCGCCAGGCTCTGGAACTGCAGTGGCGGCACCCAGTCGCGGTCGGTCAGCGCAAGGCGCTGTTTGGAGGTGTCGGCCAGCCAGTCCAGGCCCCCGGTGAACTCCAGGCCCGTCAGCCCAAGATCGGGTCTGACCCAGGAAGCGCGCAGGCCCTTCTTGTCGGCGACGATGTCGCTCTGGTCGACCAGCGTCCCGTCGGGCGCGATGCTGGCGTCCTGAAAATTCGCGAAGTTGCCGGCGCCATACAGAGAACGGAAGTCCTGCTTGTACAGCTGCACGCTGGCCATGCCGCCGGCCAGGTCGGCGTGGGTCCATTCGAAGGACGAGGTGCGCACGTCGTTGCGCGGCGGTTCGCCCAGCACGCTGCCGCCTTTCTGCGCCGAGGTGGTCAGGCCCGTTGCCCGATCGCCGTCCACGCGTGTCCAGTCGCCGTCGCCGGCCACGCTGAAGTGGTTGTACGAGGCCTGCAGGCGTTGGGACGGGGTGACGCGCCAGCCGAGTTTGACAAAAGCGTCGTGACCGCTGCTGTCTTGCAGATCGCCCTGGGTGGTCTCCAGACCCAGGCGTCGGCCGTCGCCGTCGACGCCCACCCCGCTTTGCAGGCCGCCGACATAGACCAGGGCATCGAAGGCATCTTTTTTGTGTTCGAGCAGGTAGCTGGTCTTGAGGGTGGCGTCGTCAGAGTGGCCCTGGGTGCTGAACTTGGCGTCGACCGTGTGCGTCGTGCCTTCCTTGCGCGGGGTGCGGGAGATGTAGTTGATGATGCCGCCGGTGGCGCCCAGACCCTGCACCGCCGAGGGGCCGCTGACCACTTCGATGCGCTCGATCAGCAGAGGGTCGGCGAAATAGCCTTCTCGCGCGCCCGCGCGCAAGGGGTTGCTCTGCGGAATGCCGTCAAAGAGGATGAGCGCCGCCCGTCCGCGCATCGATTCGCCCGCGCTGCTGAGCTTCTGCGTGGATGGGGCGTAGCCCGGGATCTGTGCGGCGAGCACCGCGCTGAGGTCTTCGGCCACGCCGAGCTGTTCATCCAGCTCCTTGCGCGTGATCACGCTCACCGCGCCCGGAATCTTGTCCACGGCCTTGCTGCCGCGCGTGGCCGTGATCACCACGACCGGCATCTGGCCGACGCCAGCGTCGTCGGTGCCGGGGTTTGGTGTGGCGCTGGCCGGTGGTGTTTCCGACACCGTGTTGGTGGTGACCTGGGCCCAGCCCGGCACGCAGCACCAGGCCGCGGCGAGCGCCACGGCGCAGCGCCGGGCCTTGACGCCATTCTTCTTGTGGACGGTCTTGACGTTCATTCAAATATTCCTAAGGGTTGGAGTGAAAGAAAGAGAGCGGGACAGGCCAGCAGCGTGCCGAGCAAGGCAGCCGTTGCCGCCAGCGGGGCGCAGGCGCGCGGCGCCCAGGCGAAGAGGGCGGGCACCAGCAGGCCCGCCACGCCCAGCGCGGTGACGCCGTGCAACAGGCCCAGGGCCCAGCCTTCGGTGAATACCGGGAAGAGCAGCGCTGCCGCCAGGCCGAGGGCCCCGCCGTGGCACCAGCGGCGTCGCACCTGGGCTGTGCCCTCGTGGCCAAACGCCTGTTCGTGGTGGCGCGCCATGGCCAGGGCGAGCGCACACCAGGCGGCAAACGACCACAGCAGGCTGCTCACGCGGCGGCTTTCGAAAAACCGTGTGCGTCGCGGTGGGCCCGCTCGCTTCGGAGCTGCCGCTGGGCAATGAGCGCGGCGCCTACCGCGACCAGCAGCAGACCCGTGTTCACGCCCAGCGCGGCCGGGTGGCTGCCTGGCCAAGGCTCCCATGCGCGGCCGCTGTTGAGCAGCAGGTTGGCCGCGATGGTGGTCACCGCGGTCACGGCCAGGGCCATGCACTGCTGGGCCACGTGCCGCGTGTCGTGGCGCATCAACACCGCGTGCAGCAGACTGGCGCTCCAAAGGCCGAAAAACCAGCGCATCGAGGCCTGCAGCGGTGAGGCGTCAAGGGTCCACCACGCATGTGGCAGGCAGTTGAGCAGCATCACACCGACACTCGCCAGCAGCAGACCGCACACGGCGGCGAGCGTCAGCGCCTGCATCCAGCGCACGCCGGACTGGCCGGGTCGGGCGTGCCGCTGTGCGCGTTTTTGCACCCAGACGATACTGCCCGTGGCGAGCATCACGCAGCCGCTCAGACCCAGGGCGAAATACAGCCAGCGCAGTGTCCCATGATGGAACTGGATCAGATGCATGCCGACGATGAAGCGCTGCACGCGCGACACGGTGGGCAGCGCCTCGGCATGCAGCAGCGCGCCGCTGGCCGCGTCGAAGTACAGCGTGCCATGTTCCAGGCCGACACGCGCCCCGCTGGCGCGGCGCATCTCGACCACGGCCTTGGCATCGTGGGGTTGGCGCACGATGACGAGTCCGACCTCGCCGGGCTGGCCGGACGCGGCCCAGTGCGCCCGTGCCTGCACGGCCATCTTGTCGAGCGAGGCCCTGTGCGACAGCGCTGCCTTGGCGGGCGCCCGGCTGTAGCGGGACAGAGCCTCCTTGGTGTAGGCGCCGCGCTCGGGGCCATAGACCCAGGCGATGGCGGGTTGCAGGTAGACGGCCGCGAAGATGATCAGGCCCGACAACGGGATCAGGAAGAGAAAGGGCAATGCGAACACCGCCGTCACGTTGTGCAGGTCCAGCGCGCTGCGCTGCAGGGTCTTTCGCGGTCGGAAGGTGAAGAAGTCCTTGAAGATGCGCCGGTGCGTCGCCACGCCCGAGACGATGCCCGCCAGCATGGCCATCGCCGCCAGCCCGACCAGCCATTCGCCCAGGTCCAGCCATGTCAGGTGCAGGCTGTGGTGAAACGGGTAGAAGAGTTGCGTGCCCAGGGGCGCGCCTTGCTCTGGCAAGAGCGTGGCACTGAACGGGTTGAGGTCGCGATAACCCCGCTCGATGTGCTCGCCCGACCAGCCCAGCCGCAGCGCGGGCACACGGTCGCCGGGCGGGTAGATCAACCACAGCGTTGCCTGCTCCGGCGCCAGCCGGCTCAAGTGGGGCAAGGCCTGGTCGAGCGACGGCACTTCGCCCGCGGCCGGGGCGGGCAGGCGCGTATGGGGCTGCGCCCAACGGTCGATCTCGCGGTCGAACACCGATAGCGTGCCCGTCAGGAAGATGGCGAACAGGAAGCCGCCGAATAGAACCCCGCACCAGGTGTGCAGAGCGCCCATGCGTTGGCGAAAGCCCGGCGCGCCCGGCTGCGCCTGCTGTGCGGCTTGTCTCATGCCGCTCAACGCCAGTGTTCGGCCAGCGCCGCCAGCACAGCGGTGCCGAAGCACAACTCGGCCCAGGCGCGACGGGCGCTGTGCGTGGCGAAGGCGCGCAGTGCTGCGAGCAGGTAGATCACGAAGGCGGGCAGGGTCGCGGTCATTGTTGCTTCTGCGCGGGTCCAGCCGGCGGCGTGTTGCAGCCCCAGGCCGAGCGCCGCCGTGAACGCCAGCGTCAGCCCGTAGGCGCCGAAGCAGGCCGCCAGTGCGCGTGACATCGCCGATAACCGGCGCTGTTTCGCTGTGCGCAGGGGGGCGGTTTGTCGTACCCCGGTTGTGGGTGAGGAGGTGTCGGGGGCGATGGACTGCGCGGGCATGGTGGCGAAAGGGGAGTGGAGACCAGAAACCACCGTGCAGCCCATGGGACGCAGTGGTTACGGCATACATATAGTAACACGAATGATTCGCAAACACATTCCTAAATTTGTGGAAAATGAATGCCTGTGCCTGTGCCTGTGCCTGTGCCTGTGGCTGTGGCTGTGGCTGTGGTGGATTGGGCATGCCTGCCATCCAACAGCCTGTGCGGCGGTGTTGCCGGGGGCGATCACCTTCCTTGCGCGGAACAGAATCCTTTGGATGCTGCGCAGCAGCAAAAGCTATGCAACCAATAAACACTATCAATGATGATTGTCGATAGCGTATTGCTATAATTCGTCCATGGCAACAGCCGTTGCGTCCTTTTCACCGTTTCCCCTCAACCTCAACCAAGGAAAAACCATGTCCCTGATCAACACGCAAGTTCAGCCCTTCAAAGCCCAGGCCTTCCACAACGGCAAGTTCATTGAAGTCTCCGACGAAAGCCTCAAGGGCAAGTGGTCCGTGCTGATCTTCATGCCGGCCGCCTTCACCTTCAACTGCCCGACCGAAGTGGAAGACGCCGCCGACAACTACGCCGAGTTCCAGAAGGCCGGTGCCGAGGTCTACATCGTCACCACCGACACGCACTTCTCGCACAAGGTCTGGCACGAAACCAGCCCCGCCGTGGGCAAGGCCAAGTTCCCCCTGGTGGGCGACCCCACCCACGCCCTGACCAACGCCTTCGGCGTGCACATCCCCGAAGAAGGCCTGGCCCTGCGCGGCACCTTCGTGATCAACCCCGACGGCGTGATCAAGACGATGGAAGTGCATTCCAACGAAATCGCCCGCGACGTCAAGGAAACCCTGCGCAAGCTGAAGGCTGCCCAGTACACCGCCGCCAACCCCGGCCAGGTGTGCCCGGCCAAGTGGAACGAAGGCGCCAAGACGATCGCTCCTTCGCTGGAACTCGTCGGAAAAATCTAAGCCCCCCTGCGCCGCGCCTTGCGGCGCGTCTTCCCCCCAGGGGGACAACGCGAGCGGCCTGGCAAAGCCAGTTCCGCCGCGTTCTGGGCGAAGGCACTTCGCTCCACCATTGTTTCTGGCAGTACCGCTGCCTCATGGGCTTCCGTCACGAGCGGTGGCTCATGCACCAGCGGCATTGGTTCCGCACGTCCCGCTTTTCCTCTTCTTCAGGAGTCCACGATGCTTGATGCCACCCTCAAATCCCAGCTCCAGACCTACCTCGGCATGCTGCGTCAGCCGATCCGGCTGATTGCTTCGCTGGATGACAGCGATACCGGCACCGAGATGCGCGGCCTGCTGGACGACATCGTTTCTTTGTCCGACAAGGTCACGCTGGACACCTCGGGCAACGATGCGCGCAAGCCGTCGTTCGTGGTGACGCGTGACGGTGAAACTCAGGGCGTGCGCTTCGCTGGCCTGCCGCTGGGCCACGAGTTCACCTCGCTGGTGTTGGCCCTGCTCTGGACCGGTGGCCATCCGCCCAAGGTGGAGGCCGAGGTGATCGACTCGATCAAAGCCCTGGACGGTGACTTCAGCTTCGAGGTCTACATGTCCCTGACCTGCCACAACTGCCCGGACGTGGTGCAGGCCCTGTCGCTGATGGCGATCTTCAACCCCAAGGTCAAGACCGTGGTGATCGAAGGCGGCGCTTTCCAGCAAGAGGTGACCGAGCGCGAGATCATGGCCGTGCCCATGGTGTTCCTGAACGGCAAGGTCTTCGGTTCCGGCCGCATGTCGGTGGAGGAAATCGTGGCCAAGCTGGACACCAACGCCGGTGACCGCGATGCCACCAGGCTCAACGCCAAGGACCCGTTCGACGTGTTGATCGTTGGCGGCGGCCCCGCCGGCGCGGCCGCTGCCGTGTACGCCGCCCGCAAGGGCATCCGCGTGGGCGTGGCGGCTGAGCGTTTCGGTGGCCAGGTGAACGACACCATGGCGATCGAGAACTACATCTCGGTGCTGGAAACCGACGGCCCCAAGTTCGCCGCCGCGCTCGAAGCCCAGGTGCGCCACTACGAGGTGGACATCATGAACCTGCAGCGCGCCGACAAGATCATCCCCGCGGAAGAGCCGGGCGGTCTGGTGCAGGTGCGGATGGCCAACGGCGGCGTGCTCCAGGCGCGCAGCGTGATCCTCTCCACCGGCGCGCGCTGGCGCAACGTCAACGTGCCCGGCGAACAGGAGTACAAGAACAAGGGCGTGGCCTATTGCCCGCACTGCGACGGCCCGCTGTTCAAGGGCAAGCGCACGGCGGTCATCGGCGGCGGTAACTCGGGTGTGGAAGCCGCCATCGACCTCGCCGGCATCGTGCAGCACGTGACCCTGGTCGAGTTCGCCGACCAGCTCAAGGCCGACGCCGTGCTGGTGAGCAAGCTGAAAAGCCTGCCCAACGTCACCATCCACGTGAACGCGCAGACCACCGAAATCATGGGTGCCGATGGCAAGGTCAACGGCCTGAAATACAAGGACCGTGCCACCAACGAAGAGCACCTGGTGCCGCTGGAAGGTGTGTTCGTGCAGATCGGCCTGGTGCCCAACACCGAATTCCTCAAAGGCACGGTCGAACTCAGCCGTTTCGGCGAGATCGTGGTGGACGCCAAGGGCCACACCAATGTGCCGGGCGTGTTCGCCGCGGGTGACTGCACCACGGTGCCGTACAAGCAGATCGTGATCGCCGCAGGCGAGGGCGCCAAGGCCGCGCTCAGCGCGTTTGACCACCTGATCCGCCAGCCGGTGGTGGCCGAGGCCGTGGCGGCCTGATCCGCCAGGCCGGGGCAGCGCAAAGGGCTTCGGGTATCCGAAGCCCTTTGTCGTTGAAGCCGGGAATCGGCGGCTCTCAGGCCCGGGCGTAGGCCTGCAACACGTCCAGCAGCTGGCGCACCGCCTGCGCCTCGGTGCCCTGTCGGCCCGCGAAGTGCCGCAGCACAAAGCCCGCCTGATCGACGACGGAGGCCCACATCCAGGCCGTGCCGGCCCGGCTGTGCAGGTCTTCGTACACCGACAGGATGTCGGGCAGGCGGGTGGCCAGGTTGCGCGCGGCCAGCGCTTCGTACATCGCCAGCTCGGGCAGCCCGACCACGCTCCAGAAGTCGGGGTCGTCGCGCCGCTTGCGCTCCAGGCTTTGCCGCAGGGCGGCGGTGTCGGCCGGGGTGAAACCTGGCCAGCCGCCCGCGTCGGTGTGGGCGATCAGCTCGGCAGCCATGCGGTTGAGCGCGGGGTAGAACCATTCGGCGTGGCCGGTCCGGCGCGCCAGGGCCTCGGCGCGGCCATAGTGCAGCGCCATCCGTTCGATGGCCTGCGCGGCCGGGCCCGGGCGCCCGGCCGCCGTCTCCAGCAGGTGCAGCCGCTTGTGCGCGGAACCCAGCAGGCTTTCGCGTTCGATGGTGGGGCCGATGGCCAGCAGTGCGTCGAGCTGCTCGAGCGCGGCCTGGATGTCGCGCCGCCCCTGGGCCATCAGCCGCTGTTGCGTGCGTGCCGACCGCTGCTGGCGGTGGGCCTGCTCCACCCGCTCCCAGGCCAGGCGCGCGCTCAGGTTGGCGAGCTGCTCGCCGGCCTTGACGGAGGCGCTGGCGTCGTTGGCGGCGAGTGCGCGGCGGTACCAGTGGATGGCGCGCTCGATGTCGTGCGCCGCCGCGCAGGCCACGCCAAAGGCCTCGGCCACCGCGCCCATGCCGCCCCATTCGACTTCAAAACGCGCTTCCAGGTAGCGGAGCTTTTCGCGCTGGGACTCGGGCGCGGCGCCCTGGGTGCTGCTTTCCACGGCCAGCGTCTCCAGCGCCAGGGCCAGCGCCACTGGGGACGCGATGGCGGCGTAGGCCTGCCCCACCGGCGCTCGTGTCCGGTGGGTGTCGCGGTGGTCGGGTCGCCAGACCCACTCCGGGTCGCCGTAGCACTGGTAGGCGGCCCAGGTGTTGCCCTGGGGGCTGGCTTCGAAAGCCGCCACGCGCCCGGTGTGCACCGCGTCCATGAAGCGCTCGCCGCGCAGCAGCGCCTGGTAGAAGGCGATGGCGAAGCGGTTGGCGGCGTCGTCCTCCACCGCCCAGCCCGCCGCGACCACGCAGCGCACGCCGATGCGGATCAGCTGCTTGGCCACTCCTGCGGCGAAGGCGGCGCGGTCGTAGCCCTGCAGCAGGTGCTGCGGGTCGGCCGCGAGGTGGCAGCAGTTGAGGAACACCAGCTCGGGCACCACGCGCATCGCCTCCACCTCGCGCGGCCCCAGGAAGGTGCCGTCGCTCAGGACCACGCCGCGCAGCACCGGGGCCAGCCCCTCGCGCAGCAGCTCGGGCTCGCCGTGCCCGGCGATGTGCACGATGCGGTAGGGCCTTGCCAGCAGGGCGTTGGTGACGGTGGCCGCGTCGGCGCCCTGTTGGTTGTCGGGGGCGATGAGCGCGTGCACGCGGTCCGCGTCCAGGCCCGCCGGGCCCCCCAGCGCCTCCACCACCGCCCGTGCCTCGGCGCGGGCCGCGGGCAGCGGCGGGTAGAACGCGGGGTCGCACAGCGGCTCGCCGATCACCAGCACGGCGTCTTCGAGGCGCGCGTCGCTCACCTGGCCGCGAAAGCGCACGGTGCGCAGCTTGCGCAGCAGCTTGTTGCGGATGGTCCAGGGCCGGGTGGGGCCGCCGCGCCCGTCGTTCGGCGCGTCCAGCAGCTCCCAGGGGATGCCGGCCGTGCCGTCGTTGAGCTCGAGCAGCAGCTCGCTGCTGCCGCGCAGGCTGGCCTCCATTTCCACCGGCACCAGCAGTTGGAACAGCGTGCGGCCGATCTGCGGATCGCGGTTGGCCTCGTTCGAGGCCCGCCGCACCAGTTCGCTCACCAGCCGCGCCTGCGTGGCCTGCACGCGCGCTTCGGAGCGGGCACGCTGGGTGTCCAGGGTGTAGGTGATGATGGGTTCGCCCGCTTCGTTCTTCTCCGAGATGGCGCTGATGAAATCGTGGCCGGTGCCGCGGTAGCCGCTCTCCAGCGGGCGGCGCAGTGCGCCGAGGCCCGAGAGCACGGTGGGCGTGAGCGCGTAATGCTCGGGCGCCGACAGGGCCAGCAGGTGCAGGGCGTGCCAGGCTTCGGTGGCGCGGTCCAGGTACAGCTCGATCAGGCGCAGGTGGCCGACCTGCGGCCAGCCATGGATGGCGAGTTTTTCGTTCGCCTCGCGCACGCCCTGCGCCACCGCCTGGGCCGCGGCCGCCGCCGTCACGCCCACGCCACCGCTGCCGATCAGCGTGGCGCACAGCTCGAACTGGGCGGCGGCGCTGCCGGGCGTTTCGGCCACGCGCTGGGCCCAGGCCAGGGTGGCCTGGCGCACCGTGTGGATCATGTCGGCGCCGCGCAGCTTGCCTTCTTCGCCCAGCCCGGCCACCACCACGTGGGGCGGGCGCGGCAGCGCCAGCGGGCTGTCGGGGTCCTGCCGGTGGTTGGTGAAGAACTGGTGCGAGCCCGGCGCCTCGGGGTACAGGCCCACCGCCAGCGAGGCCGACATGGCGCCGCCGATGAACTGGTCGACCACGCCCTCGGTGCCGGTCAGGGTGGACGCGCCGTAGTGCCCGACCATCACCGTGGCGCTGATGAACTTGAGGTTGCCGTTGTGCACGCTGACGCGCAACGCGGCGCGCTGGGTGCGCACCGGGCGCGGCGCCTCATCGTCCAGGCGGAACACGTCGCTGGGGTCGGTGGGGGGCTGCAGCGGGCCGCTGCGCTGGCGCGACGGCCGGCTGCGCACCAGGGCCGCCGCCACCGCGCCGCTGCCGCGGGCGGTGGAGACCGGCGGCAGGCGCTGGGTGTCGCCGTGCTGGAGCAGTTCCCGGTAGGCCTCGAACGCGTCTTCGGCGTCGGCCAGGCCGCCGTGTTCGCAGTCCACCCGCCAGGCCTTCACGCCGGGCAGCAGCGCGTTGTCGAGCGTGACGCGGCCGTCGCCATCGTCCGGGGCGTCCAGGTACATCAGGCCTTCGCTGGCGCTGAGCTCGAAGCCGGCGGGTGTGAAGCGCGCACGGCCGACCACCACCAGCACCCGGTCGCGAAACCGCTCCAGCCCGCTGGCGCGCTGCTGGTCCAGGCGCTGGCGCAGGGCGATGGCCTGGTCGAGCACCGGTTGCGGCGGCACGCCCCAGCGGTAGATGTTGCGCTGGCTCTCGCCGTCGTGCCACCAGCTGGCGTCCCGCAGCAGGGCCATGTCCTGCTCGGCCAGGGCCTTCCAGCGCTCGCTGTGCCCCAGCCCGAGCGCGGAGTCGAGCAGGCCGGCCTGCAACTGGATGAAGCCGGGCATCGCGGCCATGATCTGGCGCGCCTGGTGGTCCTGGAACGGCAGGCCGAACGCGGCCAGCGCGTTGCCGAAGCTGTCGTCGCCCGAGAGCACCTGCATGGGCGCGAACGAGCCGCCGTTGGGCGTGCCCAGCATCAGCAGGCGCGAGCCGGGCCGCTCCAGCCAGCGCTGCCACACCTCGGGCCGCTCCAGCTGCACGGTGCGGGCCACCAGCCCGCCCATGGAGTGCGCGAGCAGGTGCACCGGCTGGCCGGTGGCGCTGCGCGCGCTCAGGGCCTGGTCCATGGCATCGGCCAGGCGGCGGGCCTCGTGTTCGATCGGGCGGCGCCAGTCGAAGGAAAACTCGATCACCTCGTGGCTCTGCGAGAGGAATTCGGCCAGATCGTCGTAGCTGCGGCCCATGGCGCCGTCGGGCAGCACGTTGCGCGCGTCTTCGCGGTAGGCCAGCCGGCCCAGGCCGCCCAGGCCGCCCAGGATGCGCAGGCTCAGCCAGACCCGCTTGCCGTCCACGCTGAGGTGGCTGCCCAGGATGCCGGGCAACAGGATCACGGCCGGGCGCGCGGCCGCGGGCTCGGCCGGGGCCTCGCGTGGCACGCCGCGCAGGCCGTCGCTGGAACTGCCGGCCCACGACATCGGGCCGATGGGGCGAAAGCCCGCGGGTGTGTCCTGGGTCAGGCCGTTGCACACGGCTTCGGCGGTGCGCGGGTTGCTGAAGTAGCCAAAGTGCGTGACCTCGCCACCCTGGTCCAGCAGGAAGCTGGCCGCGGCGTGGCCGCCGGCCGGTGCGCGCGGGCCGCCGCCGTACATGGAGCGGGTCTGCACCACGAGGTCGTTGTCGGTCCAGTAGAAGGCGTCGGCCAGCAGGGTCTTGACCCAGGTGGTGACGGAATCGCCCTCGATGTCGCCGGCCACCACGCGCAGCTGGCCGGGCAACGGGCCGTCACCGCCGTGCAGCCACTGCAGCAGCGGGCTCTGTGGCGTCATGGCCTCCAGCCCGGGCAGCAGCCCGGGGTCGGTGCGGTGGCTGGCCACTTCGGCCACGAAGTCGAGCAGGGCGGGCGCCACCGGGATGCCGGCGAGTTCCAGCGTCCACTTCAGCACCGACACATAGGCGTCCAGCCGCCGCGAGGCCAGCAGCGTGCCGCGCGCCGGGCAGGCCACGCGCACCACCCGCTCGATGCGGATGTCGCGCCCCTGGAGCTCGGTGGCCAACTGGCGCAAGGCGGTCAGCTGCGCCTGATGCGCGCCGCCCTTGAACGGCGCGAGCGAGGCTTCGGACAGGCTGGGCTGGGCACAGACCCGCGCCAGCACCTCGGCCACCAGGCCGCCACGCGAGTGGGTGAGCAGGTGCACGCGCGCGCCGTCGGGCAGAGTGCGCGCGAGCATCAGCGCGTTGTCGATCGGGCTGGCGGTCAGCGTGGGATGGTCCAGCCCGTACACCCGCTGGCCGTAGTGCGCGAACAGCTCGCGCACCTTCTGTGGGTGTTGTTGCCACAGCTTGCCGAAGGTGCCGTGGGTTTCGGAAAACGTGCCGTGCAGCAGCACCAGCATGGGCTCGCCGGGCGCGGCGGCGGACAAGCGGTCGAGCTTGTGGCCGTTGCCCTTGAGCGGCGCGCCCAGGGTGTCGGCGCTCAAGCGGTACACGCCGGGGTCCACCTGTTGGTCCAGCCGGGCCCCGATCCGGGCCGCCGCGAGCTCGCTCACGGGCCCGGTGAACAGGTCGGTCACCACCTCGATGCCCGAGAGCAGCACCTCGCCCAGTCGTCCCCGCGTTGCGCCGGCCGTCTGCGCGCTCTGCCAGCCCAGCTGGACCGGGATCTCCACCTCGGTCGGCATGTCGTCGGTCGTCTCGCCCGCACGCGAGCGCAAGGCGCCGCGCACGGCGCTGCGGGTCAGGCCCGACTGCGCCAGCATCAGGTCGCGCGCGGTTTCGGGGTGCAGCATCAGCGAGGGGCCGTTGCCGATGTGCAGCACCACCGCGTCCAGGCCCGGGCGGGCCGTCATGCGCACGGTGTCGGCCCCGCTGCTGCGGCGCGCGCCCGGCTGCACCTTCTGAATGACCTGGCCGCGGCCTCCAAAGCCGCTGGGGATGGCCGGGCCCGGGCCGCCCCGCGTGGCGCCGTGGGTCTGCAGCGCCTGGCCACGCACGATGAAGCTGAGGGGGGCCACGGGGGCGGTGTTGACCGCGTCGGGCCCGGTGCGCCGTGGTCGGCCTGGGGGTTCTTCGGGGGTGGTGACGACTGCTTTGCGGGCCATGATGTCCTCCCCGGGGTCAAGGCTTCAAAACGTGCAATTCGTCACAAATTCTGTTCCTGTCGTTGGGGCGGCGCCAAGCGCAAGTTGTAAGCGTTTGTCTCGTCCGCAGGGTTCTGGTGCACGCTGGAAAACGGCAAGGGCCGAAGGCACAACACCTTCGGCCCTTGGCCCTTCGCGTCAGAAGGGGGAGGTCAGTGGCCCGACGCGCCCGATGCGCCGATGCCGGTTTCCGAACGCACCTGCTGTGCCAGGAAGCCGCCACGGTCCACCTTGGCGCGCTGGCTGTTGTCCAGGATCGAGAACAGCCAGATGCCCACGAAGCCGATCGTCATGGAGAACAGGGCCGGCGAGGTGTAGGGGAACAGCGCCGAGCCCTTGGGGTTGCCCAGGGTCACTTCCCACACCGAGGGCGAGACCACGGTGAGCGCCACCGACGAGATCAGGCCCAGGAAACCACCGATCACCGCGCCCTTGGTGGTGCAGTCTTTCCACAGCACGCTCATGAACAGCACGGGGAAGTTGGCCGAGGCCGCAATGGCGAACGCCAGCGACACCATGAAGGCGATGTTCTGCTTCTCGAAGGCGATGCCCAGCACCACCGCGATGATGCCCAGCGCGATCGTCGTCGCCTTGGACACGCGCAGCTCCGAGGCGCTGTCGGCCTGGCCCTTCTTGATCACGGTGGCGTAGAGGTCGTGCGACACGGCCGAGGCGCCCGACAGCGTGAGGCCAGCCACCACCGCGAGGATGGTGGCGAAGGCCACGGCGGAGATGAAGCCCAGGAACACGTTGCCACCCACGGCGTTGGCCAGGTGCACCGCCGCCATGTTGTTGCCGCCCAGCAGGCCGCCCTTGGCGTCGAGGAACTGCGGGTTGATCAGCACGAAGGTGATGGCGCCGAAGCCGATGATGAAGGTCAGCAGGTAGAAGTAGCCGATCCAGCCGGTGGCCCACATCACCGACTTGCGTGCTTCCTTGGCGCTGGGCACGGTGAAGAAGCGCATCAGGATGTGCGGCAGGCCGGCGGTGCCGAACATCAGCGCCATGCCGAAGCTGATGGCGGAGATCGGGTCCTTCACGAAGTTGCCCGGGCCCATGATGGACTGCCCCGCAGCGGTGGCGGCCTCGGCGATCTTGCCGTCCTTGAGTGCGAGGTCGGTCTTGATCTGCACCGCGCCGGCGAACATGGCCTCGGGGCTGAAGCCGAAGTGCCACAGCACCGACAGCGCCATGAAGGTCGCGCCGCCCAGCAGCAGGCAGGCCTTGATGATCTGCACCCAGGTGGTGGCCGTCATGCCGCCGAACAGCACGTAGACCATCATCAGCGCGCCCACGATGATCACGGCGATGTAGTACTCCAGGCCGAACAGCAGCTTGATCAACTGGCCGGCACCGACCATCTGCGCGATCAGGTAGAACGCCACCACCACCAGCGTGCCCGAGGCCGCGAAGATGCGGATCGGGGTCTGGTTGAAGCGGAAGGCGGCCACGTCGGCGAAGGTGAACTTGCCCAGATTGCGCAGGCGCTCGGCCATCAGGAAGGTGATCACGGGCCAGCCCACCAGGAAACCGATGGAGTAGATCAGGCCGTCAAAACCGCTGGCCATCACGGCGGCGGAAATGCCCAGGAACGAAGCGGCCGACATGTAGTCACCCGCGATCGCCAGGCCGTTCTGGAAGCCGGTGATGCCGCCACCGGCGGTGTAGAAGTCCGAGGCCGACTTGGTCTTGGCGGCGGCCCATTTGGTGATGAACAGCGTGCCCACCACGAACAGGGCGAACATGCCGATGGCGGTCCAGTTCGTGGCTTGTTTCTCTGCCTGACCGAGGTCGGCACCCGCGGCCCAGGCGACGGCCGAGACGCCGAAGAGTGCGAGCAGGGTGAGCAGGCGGCGCAAGGAGTTTTGATCGGGCTTCATTTGTAGGCGGCCTTGGTCACTTCGTTGGAGAGATCGTCAAATTCGGTGTTGGCGCGTTTGACGTAGAAGGCGGTGATGACGATCGTGAAGACGATCACGCCGAAGCCGATGGGAATGCCAAGGGTCATGACACCGTCGCCCATCCTCTGGGACAGCAGCTCCTTGTTGAAGGCCACCAGCAGGATGAAGCCGTAGTACACGACCATCATCGCCAGGGTGAGCCACCAGCCGAAGCGGGATCGCTTGGCTTTGAGTTCTTGATATTTGGGATTGCTGGCAATCCGCTGGACCAGATCATCTTGCATGAATGATGTCTCCTGTTGTGGTTAAAGCAGGCCGCAGCGTATGGCCAGGTTCTTACCGCGCACTGACCGCAAACTGAACGGGGACTGACAAATTTGGTGATGTGTCGCTCCGGTTCTGTGGGCCTTTTTTTACGGTTTTTCCTCTGAAGAACTCGTGCGTCAAACGTGTCGGGGAGCGTGTTCTGCGCACCCCAAATCCCACCGTCGAAAGCGTGTAGGGATTTACCCTTGATTCCGGAGCACGGGCAATGTCATGCAATTTGTCTGTAAGGAGAAACCCAGAGAGTGCGTCTGCTGTGTCTTCCTTTGCACGAAGACATACGGCCCGGTGCGGATCCATCCGCCAAAGAAGGCAAATCCCCATTGCAAGGAGACGGATCTCATGACGACTGCAGCCGAAAGCAATGCGAAGGCCTATTGGTCAGCGACATTGGGATTGCTGGCCAGGGTCTTGCTCATCTGGTTCCTGGCTTCCTATGGCGCAGGCATCCTGTTCGCCGATGTCCTCAATGGCTTCAAGTTCGCTGGTTATCCCGTCGGGTTCTGGTTCGCCCAACAGGGCTCCATCTATGTGTTCATCGCGCTGATCTTCTATTACGCCAAGAAGATGGGCGACCTGGACCGCAAGTTCGGTGTTCAAGAAGACTGAACAGGGGGCCTGAAGCATGGACTTGCAAACCACCACCTATCTGATCGTCGGAACCAGTTTCGTGCTGTACCTCGGCATTGCCTTCTGGGCGCGTGCTGGCAGCGTGTCCGAGTTCTACGTTGCCGGCGGCGGGGTACACCCCGTCACCAACGGCATGGCCACCGCCGCCGACTGGATGTCGGCCGCGTCCTTCATCTCCATGGCCGGCCTGATCTCCCAAATGGGCTACGGCGGCGCCGTGTTCCTGATGGGCTGGACCGGTGGCTACGTGTTGCTGGCCATGCTGTTGGCGCCGTACCTGCGCAAGTTCGGCAAGTTCACCGTGCCGCAGTTCATTGGCGACCGCTTCTACTCGAAGACCGCCAGCACCGTGGCCGTGATCTGCCTGCTGAGCGCATCCACCACCTACATCATTGGTCAGATGACCGGTGTGGGCGTGGCGTTCTCGCGTTTCCTGAACGTGTCGAGCGACCATGGCATCTACATCGGCCAGGCCATCGTGTTTTTCTACGCGGTGTTTGGGGGCATGAAAGGCATCACCTACACCCAGGTGGCGCAGTACATCGTGCTGATCTTCGCGTACATCATTCCGGCCGTCTTCATTTCACTGAACCTGACGGGCAGCTTCCTGCCGCAGCTGGGTCTGGGCGCCAACGTGGCTGGAACGGACACGGCTCTGTTGGCCAAGCTGGACCAGGTCGTCACCGATCTCGGCTTCAACCAGTACACCACCAACAGCGCCGGAAGCATGCTCAACATGTTCTTCTACACCGTGTCGCTGATGATCGGTACCGCCGGCCTGCCCCACGTCATCGTGCGTTTCTTCACTGTGCCGAAGGTGGCCGATGCCCGTGCCTCCGCCGGTTGGGCCCTGGTCTTCATCGCTCTGCTATACACCACCGCGCCCGCCGTGGGTGCCATGGCCAAGCTGAACCTGCACAGCACGGTCAACACGGCGGTGATGAGCAATGGCGACCTGCATGCCACCGAATCCAGCATCAAGAACGAAGACCGTCCGGACTGGATGAAGCGCTGGGAAAAGACCGGCCTGCTGAAGTGGGAAGACAAGAACGCCGACGGCCGCATCCAGTACTACAACGACGCGACCAAGAACGAAATTGCCAAGGCCAAGGCCGAAACCGCTGGCTGGAAAGGCAACGAGCTGTCGGTGAACGCCGACATCATCGTGCTGGCCAACCCGGAAATCGCGCTGCTGCCCAACTGGGTGATCGCACTGGTGGCCGCCGGCGGTATCGCTGCTGCGCTGTCCACCGCCGCAGGTCTGTTGATGGCCATTTCGTCGGCCGTGTCGCACGACCTGATCAAGAACGTGTTCAACCCGAACATCTCTGAAAAGGGCGAGTTGCTCGCGGGCAAGATCGCCATGGCGGTCGCCATCGTGCTGGCCGGCTGGCTGGGTCTGAACCCCCCGGGCTTCGCGGCCGGCACCGTGGCATTGGCCTTTGGTATCGCGGCTTCGTCGATCTTCCCGGCCATCATGATGGGCATCTTCAGCCGCACCATGAGCGACAAGGGCGCCATCGCCGGCATGTTGTCAGGCCTGCTGGTCACCCTGTTCTACGTGTTCGCCCACAAAGGCCTGTTCTTCGTCAAGGGCACGGACTTTGTCGACATGGTCGGTGGTGTCAACGGCTGGTTCGGCATCACGCCCGAGGCCGTGGGTACCGTGGGTGCCATCGTCAACTTCACCGTGGCCTTCCTGGTCAACAAGCTGACCGCTCCAGCGCCGAAACACATCCAGGAACTCGTGGAGTCGATCCGCGTGCCCAAGGGTGCCGGCGCTGCAACCGGGCATTGAGCGCAACGGTTGATTTCGCAAAGGACTGGTCCGCCGAGCCTGTGTGCACCAGGATGCTGGAATGGATTTTGGTTTGAGCGTTTTCCCCATACGCATCGTTTTTTTCCTGGCCTTGTTTCCCGTGGCCTTCTTCTGGTTGCGTCGAACCTGGCGCATCCTGGTGAAGCGGGACTTCTCGGAAGTGGCTCTGAAGAAAGGGCTCTCACCAGCCAACGCCGAGAAGTACGCGCCCTACGAGATGGCCATCAACGGGATCGCGGGGGTGGCGATGGTGGGCGTGATCGTGGCGGTGCTGCTGGGTCGGCTCGACTACGACACCTGGGTGGCCATTGCCGGCTCCACCCTTTGGATCAAACTGTTTGCGTCCTTCGCGCTGGGACGCCAGGCGCACGGACTGGGCCCGGGGCGCAAAGCAACCAAGCCCGATCAACCGGATTGAGCGCACCCCGGCCCCGGGGCTCAGTACTCCAGCCGCTCCGGGCGGATTTCCTGCAGGATGGTGGTGGCGATCTCCTCGATCGACTTGGTGGTCGTGGAGAGCCAGCGGATGCCCTCGCGGCGCATCATGCCTTCGGCCTCGCTGACCTCCATGCGGCAGTTCTCCAGGCTCGCGTAGCGCGAGTTGGGCCGGCGCTCGTTGCGAATCTCGGACAAGCGCTCGGGCGCGATCGTCAGGCCAAAAATCTTCTTGCGGTGCGGCACCAGGGCCGGCGGCAGCTTGCGGCGCTCGAAGTCTTCCGGAATCAGCGGGTAGTTGGAGGCCTTCAGACCGTGCTGCATGGCCAGGTAGAGCGAGGTCGGCGTCTTGCCGCTGCGGCTCACGCCGACCAGGATCACGTCCGAGCCGGCCAGATCGCGGTGGCTCTGGCCATCGTCGTGCAGGAGCGAGAAATTGATGGCCTCGATGCGGTCGTGGTATTCCTTGCTTTTGGATACATCCGAGAAACGGCCCACGCGGTGGTTCGACTTGATGCCCAGTTCGGCTTCCAGGGGTTCGACGAAGGTGCCGAACATGTCCAGGATCATGCCGTTGCAGTGTTCCTTGACGACGCGCAGCACGTCCATGTTCACCACGGTGGTGAACACCAGCGGGCGCCGGCCTTCGACCTCGGCCGTGTGGTTGATCTGGCGCACCGCCTGGTGGGCCTTGTCGACGCTGTCCTGGAAGGGCAGGCGCACGCGGCGCACCTGGGTCTCGAACTGGGCCAGGATGGCATTGCCAAAGGTTTCGGCGGTGATGCCGGTGCCGTCGGAGACAAAAAAGACCGTTCTGGTGGGCATGGTGGGGTCGTGCGGATGGGGTGGCGGGACGGTTCAGACCGGGTTGCAGTGCGTTTCAGACCCGTCAGCTTGGGCGCGACGCCTGTCAGGGTGGCGCCCTACAATGTCGGGTTCGGGCCGTGGCGCCATTATCAATGCCGCCCGCCCGTCCGATTTCAGCCCTCTGCCCGGCGACGGACCCATAACAGAACCACAGGTCAGGAGCGCGGCGCATGGAGCCCCCGGTTTTTTAACTTGAGCGGAGTCTATCCATGTCCAACCTGTTTTCCCCGACCGATCTGGTCGTGCCTTTCGAGCATCTGCGGATGAGCGACGTCGAATCCGTCGGCGGCAAGAATGCCAGCCTCGGCGAGATGATCTCGCAACTGCCCAGCGGCGTGAAGGTGCCCACCGGCTTTGCCACCACGGCACACGCCTTTCGCGAGTTCCTGAAGTACGACGGCCTGACCGACCGCATCAACGCGCGCCTGAACGCGCTCGACACCGAGGACGTGCGCGCCCTGGCCGAAGCCGGCGCCGAGATCCGGGCCATGGTGGAGAACCAGCCGTTCCCCGCCGATCTGGAAAAAGCCATCCGCGACGCCTTCGTCACCCTGGTGGGTGACAACGACAAGGCCACCTTTGCCGTGCGCTCGTCGGCCACCGCCGAAGACCTGCCCGACGCCTCGTTCGCCGGCCAGCAGGAAACCTTCCTCAACGTGCACGGCATCGACGAGGTGCTGCACAAGATGAAGGAGGTGTTCGCTTCGCTGTACAACGACCGCGCCATCAGCTACCGCGTGCACAAGGGCTTTGCCCACGCCGACGTGGCCCTGTCCGCCGGCGTGCAGCGCATGGTGCGCTCCGACACCGGCGCGGCCGGCGTGATGTTCACCATCGACACTGAATCGGGCTTCGAAGACGTGGTCTTCATCACCTCCAGCTACGGCCTGGGCGAGACGGTGGTGCAGGGCGCCGTGAACCCCGACGAGTTCTACGTGCACAAGCCCATGCTCAAGGCCGGCAAGCGCGCGCTGATCCGCCGCAACCTGGGCTCCAAGCTGATCCAGATGACCTTCAGCACGGCCGAAGAAAAGGCCCAGAGCGGCAAGCTGGTCAAGACCATCGACGTGCCGGTCGAGCAGCGCAACCGCTACAGCCTGACCGACGCCGACGTGGAACAACTCGCGCACTACGCGCTGGTGATCGAGCAGCACTACGGCCGCCCGATGGACATCGAGTGGGGCAAGGACGGTACCGACGGTCAGCTCTACATCCTGCAGGCGCGTCCCGAAACCGTGAAGAGCCAGAGCGCCGGCAAGACCGAGGTGCGCTACAAGCTCAAAGGCAAGGGCACCGTGCTGGCCTCGGGCCGCGCCATTGGCCAGAAGGTCGGTACCGGCCCGGTGCGCCTGGTGCACAACATCAGCGAGATGGACAAGGTTCAGCCCGGCGACGTGCTGGTGACCGACATGACCGATCCGAACTGGGAGCCGGTCATGAAACGCGCCAGTGCCATCGTGACCAACCGCGGTGGCCGCACCTGCCACGCGGCCATCATCGCGCGCGAGCTGGGCATCCCGGCCGTGGTGGGCTGTGGCGACGCCACCGAGACCCTCAAGGACGGCACCCTGGTGACCGTGAGCTGCGCCGAGGGCGACACTGGCCACATCTACGACGGCCTGCTCGAAACCGAGGTCACCGAAGTGCAGCGCGGCGAGATGCCCCCGCTGGACGTGAAGATCATGATGAACGTGGGCAACCCCCAGCTGGCCTTTGACTTCTGCCAGATCCCCAACGGCGGCGTGGGCCTGGCGCGGTTGGAGTTCATCATCAACAACAACATCGGCGTGCACCCCAAGGCCATCCTGGACTACCCGCAGATCGACGCCGACCTGAAGAAGGCGGTGGAGTCGGTGGCCCGCGGCCACGCCAGCCCGCGCGCCTTCTACGTGGACAAGGTGGCCGAGGGCGTGGCCACCATCGCCGCGGCCTTCTGGCCCAAGCCGGTGATCGTGCGCCTGTCGGACTTCAAGTCCAACGAGTACCGCAAACTGGTCGGTGGCAGCCGCTACGAGCCCGATGAAGAAAACCCCATGCTGGGCTTCCGTGGCGCGGCACGCTACATCAGCGACGACTTCCGCGAAGCCTTCGCCATGGAATGCGAAGCCATCAAGCGCGTGCGCGAAGACATGGGCCTGAACAACGTGCAGGTGATGGTGCCTTTCGTGCGCACGCTGGGCCAGGCCCAGCGTGTGACCGAGCTGTTGGCCGAGAAGGGCTTGAAGCGCGGCGAGCACGACCTCAAGGTCATCATGATGTGCGAGATCCCGAGCAACGCGGTGCTGGCACACGACTTCCTGCAGTATTTCGACGGCTTCTCCATCGGCTCCAACGACCTGACCCAGCTCACCCTGGGCCTGGACCGCGATTCCGGCCTGGAGCTGCTGGCACACGACTTCGACGAACGCGACCCGGCCGTCAAGGCGCTGCTGAAGCTGGCCATCGGCGCCTGCAAGGCCGAGGGCAAATACGTCGGCATCTGCGGCCAGGGCCCCAGCGACCACCCCGACTTCGCCCAGTGGCTGCGCGACGAAGGCATCAGCTCCATTTCGCTGAACCCCGACTCGGTGGTGGACACCTGGCAACTGCTGGCCTCGTCGGCGAAACCGGCGGCGTGACGGACCGCGCCAGAGGGCGCGAAACCATGACTCAGCGCGGCCGGCCCGCGTTGCGTTGAACCAGGCGGCAGGGTGCAGACCCTGCCGCCTTTTTTGCGCTTGTGTTCGTGCGCCTGTGTTTGTGCACCTCAGCGTAAGCGGTCGGTCAGTGCGTGGGGCACAATCGTCGGCGAGGAGCCGCGGCCAAGCACCGCACCCACCGCACGAGGAGACACGCATGTTTCAAGGTCTTGCCGCCCAGCGCCTGGTGGCCCTGTTCTTTGCCGGCTGGGCGCTGTTCAACTTTCCACTGCTGGCCCTCTGGGACCACGATGCCCGGGTGTTTGGCCTGCCGCTGTTTCCACTGGCGCTGTTCGTGGTCTGGGCGCTGCTGATCGCGGCCTTGGCCTGGGTGGTCGAACGCGACACCGACGCCAGCGCTGCCGGCTGACCCCAACCAGGACCGGTCATGCTCTCCGCTCCCCTGGTCATTGGTGTCTCGTTTGCCTACCTGTTGCTGCTGTTCGCGGTGGCGCACTGGGCCGACCTGCGGGCCGCGCAGGGGCGCTCGGTCATCGCCAGCCCCTGGGTGTACGCGCTGTCGCTGGCGGTCTATTGCACCGCCTGGACCTACTTTGGCAGCGTGGGGCGGGCCGCCACCTCGGGGGTCTGGTTCCTGCCCACCTACCTCGGGCCCATGCTGGCCATGATCCTGGCCTGGATGGTGGTGCGCAAGATGATCCGCATCGCCAAGACCTGGCGCATCACCTCGATCGCCGACTTCATTGCCAGCCGCTACGGCAAGAGCCCGCTGCTGGCCGGGCTGGTGACGCTGATCACCGTGGTGGGCATCGTCCCCTACATCGCGCTGCAGCTCAAGGCCATCGCCAGCGGCTACGCGGTGCTGACCTCGCCACTGGGCCAGCCCGCCGTGCAGAGCGCGCAATGGTGGACCGACAGCACGCTCTACCTGGCCGTTGCGCTGGCCGGGTTCACCATCGTCTTCGGTGCCCGGCACCTGGACAGCACCGAGCGCCACGAGGGCATGGTGGCCGCGATCGCGTTCGAGTCGGTGGTGAAGCTGATGGCCTTCCTGGCGATCGGCCTGTTCGTGAGCTTCGGCCTGTTCGGCAACCCGGCCCGGCTGTTTGACCAGGCCCTGGCGGTGGCCGAATTGCGCCGTCTGCTGCAATTCGGCCAGGGCCAGCCCTTTGCGTACGCGCAGTGGCTGGGCCACACGCTGCTGGCCATGCTGTCGGTGATCTTTCTGCCGCGGCAGTTCCAGATGATGGTGGTGGAAAACGTAGACGAGCGGCACCTGCGGCGCGCGGTCTGGGCGTTCCCGCTCTACCTGTTGCTCATCAACCTGTTTGTGCTGCCGATCGCCGTGGGTGGGCTGCTGCATTTTGGCCCCGGGCAGATGGACCCCGAGACCTTCGTGCTGTCGCTGCCGCTGTCGCAGGGCCACCATGCGCTGGCCCTGTTCGCCTTCGTCGGGGGCCTGTCCGCCGCCACCGGCATGGTGATCGTGGAGGCGATTGCGGTCTCTACCATGGTGTGCAACGACCTCGTGATGCCATTGCTGCTGCGCATGCGGCGCTTCGGCGCGCGCGCCAGCGGTGACCTCACCACGCTGCTGCTGACCATTCGCCGGCTGGCGATTCTGGGCATTCTGCTGTTGGGCTACCTGTATTTCCACCTCGCGGGCGAAGCCTACGCGCTGGTGAGCATCGGCCTCATCAGCTTCGCGGCGGTGGCGCAGTTCGCGCCGGCGATGCTGGGCGGCATGTACTGGAAGGGCGGTACGCAGGGCGGAGCGCTCACGGGCCTGCTGCTGGGGTTCGGTTTCTGGGCCTACACCCTGATGCTGCCTTCGCTGGCCAAGTCGGGCTGGCTGCCGGGCGACTTCCTGGTGCACGGGCTGTGGGGCCTTAACTGGCTCAAACCCGAGGCCTTCCTGGGCCTGGCCGGGCTGGACAACATCACGCACTCGCTGTTCTGGAGCCTGCTGGCCAATCTGGTGGGCTATGTGGGGGTCTCGCTGTGGCGCCCACCCTCGGCGCGCGAGACCAGCCAGGCCCTGTTGTTCGTGGACGTGTTTCACCGCGCCTCGGGTTCCCGCCCGGTGTTCTGGCAGGGCAAGGCCCAGGTGTCCGCGCTGTTGCCACTGGCCGGTCGGTTTCTGGGGGTGGAGACCGCGCGGCGCCTTTTCAACGAATACGCGCAAAGCGTGGGGGTGGGGCACATCGACCAGATTCCCGCCGACGCGCGGCTGGTGCATTTCGTGGAAACGCAGTTGGCCGGCGCCATCGGCAGCGCTTCGGCGCGGGTGATGGTGGCCTCGGTGGTGGAGGAGGAGGCGCTCAACCTGGACGACGTGATGCGCATCCTCGACGAGGCCTCGCAGTTGCGCGCCTACTCGCACGCGCTGGAAGACAAGTCGCGTTCGCTCGAACGCGCCACCAACGAGCTGCGCGAAGCGAACGAAAAACTCAAGAGCCTGGACCGGCTCAAGGACGATTTCATGTCGTCGGTGACGCACGAGCTGCGCACGCCCTTGACGTCGATCAGGGCCCTGTCGGAGCTGATGCGCGACGATGACCAAATGGACTTGGCTCAGCGCCAGCAGTTTCTGGGCATCATCGTGGCCGAGGCCGAGCGCCTGAGCCGCCTGGTGAACCAGGTGCTGGACATGGCCAAGATCGAGGCCGGGCACGCCGAGTGGCACAACACCGAGGTGGACATGTGCGAGCTGCTGGAGCAGGCCGCGGGCAGCATGGGCGAGACCTACCGCGAGCGGGGCGTGGTCCTCGAACTGCGTTTGCCCGCATCGGTGGCGCCGCTGTGGGCCGATCACGACCGCATCACCCAGGTGGTGCTCAACCTGTTGTCCAACGCGGCCAAGTACGCGCCGCGCGACAGCGGCCGGGTGGTGATGGGTCTGCGCGTGGTGGAAGGTGGTGTGGAGGTGGAGGTGCAGGACAACGGCCCGGGTATCGCGCTCGACCAGCAGACCATGGTGTTCGAGAAATTCCGCCAGGTGTCGGGCGACGAGCACTACCGCCCGGGCGGTACCGGGCTGGGCCTGCCCATCAGCCGCCAGATCGTGGAACACTTTGGTGGCCGCATGTGGCTGCAATCCAGCCCGGGGCAGGGCGCGCGCTTCGGCTTTTTCCTGCCGCGCACCGACCCCGCGCGCGAAACCGGATCAGACCCGATGGCGGCCCATGGGGCCGCCATCAACCTCACAGGAGCACAAGCATGAGCCAGAAAATACTGATCGCCGACGACGAGCCCAACATCCTGATTTCGCTCGAGTTCCTGATGAAGCGCGAAGGCTACGAGGTGGTGGTGGCGCGCGACGGGCAGGAGGCCATCGACGCCATCGTGCGCGAGCGCCCGGCGCTGGTGCTGCTGGACGTGATGATGCCGGTCAAGACCGGGTTCGACGTCTGCTGCGAAGTGCGGGTCCACGAGCTGGTGCGCGACACGCCCATCCTCATGCTCACCGCCAAGGGGCGCGACACCGACATCGCCAAGGGCCTCGCGCTGGGCGCCAATGCCTACATGACCAAGCCGTTTTCCACCAAGGAACTGGTGCAGAAGGTCAAGGCAATGCTTGGAGCTGCGGCATGAGCGCTGCCCGGCCGTTCCGAAGGCGCTCGGCCCCGCCGTGTGCGACACGGAGGGAGGTCCAGTGAGCGGTCATCGCAAGACCGACCGGCGGTTGTGGTGGCTGCTGGGGGTGGCGGCCGTGGTGTCCATCGCCTGGCTGCTGGCGACCTTCGGATTGGTGGGCGCGACCATGGACCCGCAGGACCGCGACACGGTGTGGGGTCTGCTGGAAAGCCGCCTGACGCTGATCTGCCTGACCTGGGGCGTTGGCATGGCCGCCATCGCCTGGGGGCTGATGCGCTGGTTCGACCACTGGGTCACGCCCTCGGTGCAACTGGCCGAAGAGGCGCAGGTGCTGCTGCGCACCGACGTCGTGCGCAACCTGCACCCCAAGGGCAACGTCGAGACCAAGGTGCTCGCCGACCTGTTCAACCAGCTCGTGGTCCAGCGCGAGGAGTTGCGCCGCCAGATGGACGCAAGGGTCAGCGAGGCGGCCCAGGGCATTGAGCAGGAGCGCTCGCGGCTGGCCGCGCTCATGTCCGAGCTCACGCAGAGCGTGGTGGTCTGCAACCTCGACGGGCGCATCCTGCTCTACAACAACCGCGCGCGCATGCAGTTCCGCGCGCTCTCGCAGGCGCCCGGGGTGGCCGGCGGGGCCGAACTGATCGGCCTGGGCCGCTCCATCTACAGTGTGTTCGACCGCAAGCTGGTGGCCCACGCGCTGGAAAACATCCAGCAGCGCATGCTGCGCGGCGCGGGCCAGCCCTCGGCCCAGTTCGTCACCACCACGGTGGCGGGCCAACTGCTGCGGGTGCAGATGGCGCCGGTGCGCTCGGTTCAGACCCAGATGATGGAGTCCGCCGCCGACCGCATCGAGCTCACCGGCTTCGTGCTGATGCTGGACAACATCACGCGCGACTACGAGGCCGAATCGGCCAAGGACCATGTGCTGCATGCGCTGACGGAGGGCAGCCGCTCGGCGCTGGCCAACATGCAGGCGGCGATCGACATGCTCGACTACCCCGACCTCGACGCCGCCATGCGCGAGCGCTTCCTGGGCGTGATCCGCGACGAAACGCGCTCGCTGAGCCAGCGCATCGCCGCGCTGGAATCGGGCTCGGCCGACAGCCTGAAGACCCGCTGGCCGCTGGAGGACATGCTGGGCGCCGACCTGGTGAACGCGGCCCTGCGCCGCATCGAGATCATCACCGGCCTGCCGGCTTCCAGCGTGGAAGTGGATGCCTCGCTGTGGCTCAAGGTGGAGAGCTTTTCGCTGCTGCAGGCGCTGGTGTACCTGACCGGGCGTCTGGCCGACGAGTTCGATGTGCGCTTCGTGCAACTGCGCCTGGGGGCGGCCAGCGGCAGCGCCGGCAAGGCCCAGCTGGACCTGATCTGGTCGGGCCAGGTGATGAGCACCGAGACGGTGATGAGCTGGGAGATGGACCCGATGAAGGTTGGGACCGAAGCCACGCGCCTGACCGTGCGCGACGTGGTCGAGCGCCACGGTGGCGCGTTCTGGTTCGAGCGCGAGCGCGTCCGCCACCAGGCCTTCTTCCGTTTCCTGCTGCCCCTGGCCAACCCGCAGGAGCAGGTGGACGCGGCCCTGTTCGTGAAGGGCGAGAGCCGCCCGGAGTACTACGACTTCGATCTGTTCAAGACCACCGAGCAGACGCGCACGCTGGACGATTGCAAGCTCGTCGATCTGGTCTACACCGTGTTCGACACCGAGACCACGGGGCTCAACCCGTCGGAGGGCGACGAGATCATCCAGATCGGCGCGACGCGCATCGTCAACGGCAAGCTGCTGCGCCAGGAATGCTTTGAACAGCTGGTGGACCCGAAGCGGTCGATCCCCGCCGCGTCGATTCCCATCCATGGCATCCAGCCCGGGATGGTGCTCGGCCAGCCCACCATCGATCAGGTGCTGCCCGCGTTTCACGCTTTCGCGCAGGACACCGTGCTGGTGGCGCACAACGCGGCGTTCGACATGCGTTTTCTGCAGCTCAAGGAAAAGCTCACGGGGCTGGTGTTCGACCACCCCGTGCTCGACACCCTGCTGCTCTCGGCGGTGATCCACCCCAACCAGGACTCACACCGTCTGGAAGCGATCGCCGAGCGTTTCAACGTCACCGTCATCGGGCGCCACACCGCCCTGGGCGATGCCATGGTCACGGCCGAGGTGTTCATGAGACTGATTCCCCTGCTGGCGGAAAAAGGCATCCACACCCTGGGCCAGGCGCGCGAGGCGGCGCAGAAGACGTATTACGCCCGACTCAAGTATTGACCCCCCCCCCGTGCCGCGCCTAAGGGCGCGTCACCCCCCAGGGGGCGGCACTGGCGGCCCGGCAAAGCCGGTTCCGCGGTGCCCTGGAACCAAGCTCCCCCTCTTTGAATGGCATCGCCTCTCCGGAGCGCGTGCCCGAACCCAGGATGCGGCGGAACTGGCTTTGCCAGGCCGCTTGCATCGCCCCCTGGGGGGTGACGCGCCCTTAGGCGCGGCGCGGGGGGTCAGAAGTGATATCGCTGACCCAGCACGCTCTGCAGCGACTGCACCACCGTGAACGCGTCCTTGAGCTGGGTCCGTTCGAGGTTGGAGATCTCGGCCGGGTTGAGGTGGTTGTTGGGCGGGAGGCCCTGGGCGATCTGCCGGGCCTGGTGCTGGATGCGGATGAAGGCCATGAATTCCAGCGCGTCGCGCAGGTCGCGGGCGCTCTGTTCGCTGACGGCCCCGCCCGCGGCCGCGCTCAACAGGCGGTCGTGCGTGTTGACCGCCGCGTCGCCCCCGGCCAACGCGTACACGCGGGCCAGGTCCACGATGGGCACCACGCCGTTGTGTTTGAGGTCGATCGTGCCCTTGTGTTCGCCGCTGCGCGCGGTGGAGATGCCCTTGAACATGCCCAGCGGCGGCGTGTGGGTGAGCGCGTTGCCCACCATGTGCGCCAGAAAGATGGTGTTGTCCTTGGTGCGTTCCAGCACGTCGCGGCGCAGGCCGTCGAGCAGCGCGCTCTGGCCATGCACCGCACGCAGGTCGAAGAACACGCAGGTGAGCATGAGGGCCTTGGGGTCCGGCTGGCCGGTCCAGCGCGCGAAGTACTCGGCCCAGCGACGGCGCGGCTGGCGCCAGGTGTCGGTCATGGCCATCATCTCGCCCGGGCAGTACACGTACCCGCAGGCGTCCAGCCCGTCGCAGACGAACTGCGAAAGGGACTTGAAATAGGCGCCGTGCAGCGCTTCGTCGTAGCGGTCGTCGAGCACCATGCAGTTGTCCTGGTCGGACCGGGCGGTCTGCTCGCTGCGGGCCTGCGAGCCCGCCGCCACCCACACATAGTCCACCGGCGCCGGGCCGAAGCGGGCCTCGCCCAGTTGCAGCAGGCGGCTGGTGATGGCGTCGGTGATGGCGGTGATGATGTGGCCGGTGCTGTAGGCCGAGGCCTCGGCCGCGGCCAGGCTCTGCTGCAGCCGCTTGATCTTGGTGCTGGCTTGCTGCAGGCCCTCGACCGTGCCCTGTTTGTAGATGTCACCGGCCAGGTACACCGCCGATGTGCTGTGCTGTTCGGTCAGGTCGGTGGCCGTGATCATGCCCACGATGCGCTGGCCGTCGAGCACCGGCACATGGTGGATGTTGTGGCGCGCCATCAGCAGCAGCGCGTCGAACGCCGGGTTCTGCACGCCGATGGTCAGGGGCGCCAGGGTGGCGATGTCGATCAGGGGTCGCGCCGTGTCCATGCCGGCGGCGATCACGCGGTTGCGCAGGTCGCGGTCGGTGACCAGTCCGAACAGCAGGCCCTGTTCCACGATCAGCACCGAGGACACGCGTTGTTCGCTCATGACCCGCGCCGCTTCCCGGATGCTGATTTGGGGGGGCAGGGTGATCGGCTCGCGCCGGATGACGGCGCGCACCGGCGTGGTCATGAGGTTGAGGGCCGGGTCCGTGCTCCTGGCGTCCGCGATGCCGCGAGCGGCGGTGTGGGTGTGGTCGAGGTGGCGCAGCAAGTAGCCCAGGGCGGGCGTTTCGCCGCGCAGCTCTTCCACCAGCGCACTGTCCAGGCTCACCAGCTCGCTCGGGGTGCGGGCCCGCGCGCTCTGCACGTTGGTGGCCCCTGCGGCCTGCAGACCGAAGATCTCTCCAGGCTGGAGCGTTACCACCGGCTGAGCCTGCGCGTCCAGCAGCGTCATGGCGCCTGAGAGCAGCCAGTAGAGCGTCGGATGCGCGGCGTCGACCGCTTCCAGCGCTTCGCCCGCTTCGAGCGACTGCACCACCAGCGTGTCAGCCAGCCGCTGCCTGGACCCTTCGGACAGCAGCCCAAAGATGCGGTGCTGCCGCAGCTGTTCGGGCAAAGGCAGGGCAGGGGAGACAGGGTGGATCATGGAGCTGATACCGGTCGCACGGAGGGTGCCGTGGATGCTACACCGGCCCCCTGGTCAGGCTTGCGGGTAAACCCTCAGAGGGTTTGACCTGCATCAGGCCCCGGAAGACCACTTTTGTAAGAACTCGGTAAGGTCCGAATTCAGAATGGCTTCACCTTTACCAGAACCTTACATGTTGACACTGATTACCGCCGTCAAGCTGATCGCAGAAATCGCCCTGCTGGCCCTGTTCGGCCAGTGGGTGCTGGGCTTGTTGGCCGGGCAGCGCAAGGACCAGAATTTGTTTTATCAGGTCCTCCAACTGCTCGGCAAACCCTTTGTGCGCGTGGCACGCTGGGTGACGCCCCGGTTTGTCCTCGAGCGCCACCTGCCTCTGGTGGCGTTTCTCATTCTGGGCTTCGTGTGGGTCGGTGTGACTTTGGCCAAGGTCAATCACTGTTTGAAGATCGGAGTGGCACTGTGTCAGTAACCCACTCACTCAATCACCTGTTTGCCCGCTGGCAGGTTCGCTCCTTGCTGGTGTTTGGCCAGCGTCAGGCCGCGCTGGATCGCCTCGACGGTCTGCTGCGGGCCGACGCCGACGACGTGTACGCGCTGGCCACCCGAGCCCATCTGCTGGCAGAGTTGGGCGACAAGGCCGGGGCGCTGCAGACGCTGCAGCGGCAGGTTGCTGTGGCACCTGGCGCCGCGCCCGGTTGGTTCAACCTGGGTTTTCTGAGCGAAGAGATGGGGCTGCTCGAACAGTCCGAGGCAGCGTTTCGCCGCACCATCGAGATCGACCCCAAGCTGGACCGGGCCTGGTATGGCCTGGCGCTCAGCCTCATCCGCCAACGCCGCTTTGACGAAGCGGTGGTCGCGCTGCGGAAAAACACCGAACTGCAACCCATGAGCCCCTACGGCTGGTACCAGCTGGCCCGGGTTCATGTTGACCGGCAAGAGCCCGATGAGGCCGCGAAGATCATTCGCCACCTCCGCGGGTTCGAGCCCAAAGTGGCGGCACAACTGGAGCGCGAAACGGGTCTGGGCCACGTCCAGGCTTGATCGAGCGCTTCGGCCGTGCGGCTGAAAAAGGGATGGTCGGCGCCAGCCGATCATCGAAAAACGCGGACCGGTTGCAGGCTGCCTTGAGGAGACAGGCGGTGTTCGTGATGTGCCCGAGAGGGTTTCGCTGATGGAGGTCGATCCCATGGAACTGACTGATAACCACCGCCGTTACTGGCGGAAAAACCTCAACATCACGGCCATATTGCTTGCAATCTGGTTCGTGGTGACATTCGTCCTGAGTTACTTTGCGCGAGAACTGAGCTTCAACTTCTTTGGCTGGCCGTTCAGTTTCTGGATGGGTGCCCAGGGCGCGCTGGTGGTGTACTGCCTGATCATCGGGTACTACGCTTGGTACATGAACAAACTCGACATCGAACACGGTGTCGAAGAGACCGAGGAATAACACCATGGCAGGCATGTTCGAAACCAAGGCGGGTATGAGCGCCGGGGACTCCAACCGGGCGTTCCGCAAACAACTCAGCAAGGTGTACACGTGGTACACGGGCGGTTTTCTGGGTTTTGTGGTTGTTCTGGCGGTCCTGGAGCAGATGGGTTTGCCACGCGAGTGGATCGGCTTCATCTTCCTTCTCGCCACCATTGGCCTGTATGCCGGTATTGGCATCATGAGTCGCACCACCGATGCGGCCGAGTACTACGTGGCCGGACGCCGCGTGCCCGCGGTCTACAACGGCATGGCCACGGGCGCGGACTGGATGTCGGCGGCGTCCTTCATCGGCATGGCCGGCACGCTCTACCTGACCGGCTACGGCGGCCTTGCCTTCATCATGGGATGGACAGGAGGCTATTGCCTGGTGGCGCTGTTTCTTGCGCCGTACCTGCGCAAGTTTGGCCAGTTCACCATTCCCGACTTTCTGGGCGAGCGGTACGGCGGCAACCTGCCGCGCTTCATTGGCATCTTCGCCGCGATCCTGTGCTCGTTCACCTACGTCGTGGCACAGATCTATGGCGTGGGCATCATCACCTCGCGCCTGACCGGTGTGGCGTTTGAACTGGGCGTGTTCCTCGGTCTGGGCGGCATTCTGGTCTGCTCTTTCCTGGGCGGCATGCGCGCGGTCACCTGGACGCAGGTGGCGCAGTACATCATCCTGATCGTGGCCTACATGATTCCGGTGGTGTGGCTCTCGGTGAAACAGACCAGCATTCCAGTGCCGCAGGCCATCTACGGCTACCAGCTGGAGAAGGTCACGGCCAAGGAAAAGCTGCTGACCAACGATCCCAAAGAGCTGGAAGTGCGCGCCATCTACAAGAAGCGTTCGGACGATCTGGCCGCCAAACTCAATGACCCGGGCGCTGCGCTGGCCGCCGACAAGGCCGCTGCCGAAGCCAAGCTGGCCGAGTTGCGCGCAGCGAACGCGCCGTCGGCGGACATTTCCGCCGCGGAGAAGGCGGTGTCTGCGCTGCCCAAGGACGAAGCTGCGGCGAAAAAAGCCTGGACAGCGGCGAAGGCTTCGGCTGACGGCAAGGCCAAACCGCTCAATGGCATGCCTCCCCATGCTCAGCAGTTTGCCGGCGACCCGAACGGGGATGCCAAGGCCGTGGAAGCTTATGACACCTCGCGTCGCAACTTCCTGGCGCTGATCTTCTGCCTGATGATCGGTACGGCCGCACTCCCCCACATCCTGATGCGCTACTACACGGTGCCCAGTGTGAAGGAAGCCCGGCAGTCGGTGACCTGGTCGCTGTTCTTCATCTTTCTGCTCTACTTCACCGCGCCGGCCCTGGCTGTGCTGGTGAAATACGAGGTGTTCCACATGGTGGTGGGTACACCGTTCGATCAGTTGCCCGCCTGGGTATCTTCGTGGAACAAGGTCGATCCGACACTGATGGCGATCACCGACATCAACAAGGACGGCATCCTGCAGCTCGGCGAGATGACCATTGGTGGCGACATCGTGGTGCTGGCGACGCCGGAAATCGGAGGACTGCCCTACGTGATCTCGGGTCTGGTGGCCGCCGGTGGTCTGGCTGCTGCGCTGTCCACCGCCGACGGCTTGCTGCTGACCATCGCCAACGCGCTGTCGCACGACCTCTATTACAAGATGATCGACCCCAACGCTTCCACTGCACGCCGCGTGACCATTTCGAAAGTCCTGCTGCTGATCGTGGCGCTGCTGGCGGCTTACACGGCGGCGCAGAAGCCGGCGGACATCCTGTTCCTGGTTTCGGCGGCCTTCTCGTTCGCTGCGGCGGCGTTCTTCCCTGCGCTCGTGCTGGGTATCTTCTGGAAGCGCGCCACGGGCATCGCTGCCTCTGCAGGCATGCTCGCCGGCCTGGGCATCACGTTCTACTACATGGTCACCACCCAGCCTTGGCTGCGTGGGGTGTTTGGCGTGACCTCGCCGGTGGAACTCTGGTGGGGCATTCAGCCCATTTCGGCAGGACTTTTCGGTGTGCCCGTGGGCTTTGCCGTGATCATCCTGCTCAGTCTGGTGACGCCGGAGCCCAGTCGCAAGGTGCAGGAACTGGTGGAGCACGTGCGCTACCCCAACCTGCGCTCGGCCTGATGCGCCGCATCGAGCCTTGAAGCCATCCGCCCGGCGACCTGACGCCGGTCGGATTTTCCAGAACCCGGCCAGTTTTGCGACTGGCCGGGTTTTTTGCTAGAATCGCGGGCTTGCCTTGCTGCACCCCGAATCGACGCTGGGGGCAGCTCACCTCAAGCGCCCACGCATCGTGTGGGCGTTGTCCATCCACAAGGAGAGTCTATGCGTCACTACGAAATCGTTTTGCTGATCCATCCGGATCAAAGCGAACAGGTTCCGGCCATGCTGGAACGTTACAAGGGCATGATCACCGCCGGTGGCGGCCAGATCCACCGTGTTGAAGACTGGGGTCGCCGTCAGTTGGCCTACCAGATCAACAAGCTGTCCAAGGCCCACTACCTGTGCGTCAACATCGAGGCCGATCAGGCCGTGATGGCCGAACTGGAACACGCTTTCAAGTTCAACGACGCCGTGCTGCGCCACCTGACCGTTCTGCGCAAGAAGGCCGACACCGGCCCATCTTCCATGATGAAGGCGGTCGAGCGCGAAGAAGCCCGCAAGTCCCAGCAACAACCGCAGGAACAGGCCGCGGCGTAAACGCGCTGCGTGACGTCGTCAGCGGGTGAACCAGCTTCAAATGTCCGCCGTGGTGGTGCAGGTGCAGAGCCTGCGTTACACACCGGCAGGCGTTCCGGCCTTGAACATCGTGCTCGAACACGAGTCCGAGGTCGTTGAAATGGACACTCCCAGACAGGTGAAGCTGCAACTGAGGGCCGTGGCCTTCGGGGCCCAGGCCGAAACGCTGTCCCGCCAGGGGCTTGATGCGGTTTGTGAGTTTCACGGGTTTCTGACGAATGCGCGCAACGGCAAAGGCGTTGTGTTCCATATCCAAGATTTCAGCAAGACATAGGAAGGCCCATCATGGCTGCACCCAAACGTTTCAACAAAGACAAGCGCCCCAAGCGCAACACCCAATCGCTGCTGTTCAAGCGCAAGCGCTTCTGCCGCTTCACCGTGGCGAACGTCGAAGAAGTCGACTACAAGGACGTGGACGTCCTGCGTGACTTCATCGCCGAAAACGGCAAGATCATCCCCGCGCGCCTGACCGGCACGCGTGCCTTCTACCAGCGCCAGGTCAACACCGCCATCAAGCGTGCCCGCTTCCTGGCCATGTTGCCTTACAGCGACCAGCACCGCGTCTGAAAGAGAGCCTGACATGCAAATCATTCTGCTCGACAAAGTTGTCAACCTCGGTGCCCTGGGCGATGTGGTCAAGGTCAAGGACGGCTACGCCCGCAACTTCCTGATCCCCTCGGGCCGCGCCCGCCGCGCGACCCAATCGGCCATCGCCGAATTCGAAGCCCGCCGTGCCGAGCTCGAAAAAGTGGCCGCCGCCAAACACGCCGAAGCCGTTGCTCTGGGTGAGAAGCTCGCCGCCGTGACGGTCAAGCTGTCGCAAAAGGCCGGTGTGGACGGTCGCCTGTTCGGTTCCGTCACCAACCACGACGTGTCCGAAGAGCTGAACAAGCAAGGCTTCAAGGTCGCCAAGTCGCAAGTGCGTATGCCCAATGGTCCGCTGAAGAACGTGGGTGATTACACGGTAAGCGTGAACCTGCACACCGACGTGACGGTCGACGTCAACGTTTCCGTGCTGGGCGAAACCGCCTGATTCCGCGCGCAGGCGCCTGCGCGCCTCGCCCGAGAGCCGCTGTCCTGACGGACCGCGGCTTTTTTCTTTTTCAGACGATGGTCTCGACGCAGCACGCTGTCGAGGGTGTGCCGGGGGTTTTCCCGCGAAATCCACGCGCCGTGCACCGCTTGTCCACAGGGTTGTCCAATGACGCGCACCCGTGTCGGGCGTACCATTGCAGATCAACCAAGAAAGCCCATGGCTGCAGTTTTTTCGAGCTCCTTCCCGTCCTTCGATGCCAGCCTGGAAGAGGTTGGCCTGGGGGGCGATCCCCAGATCAATCAGTTGCGGGTGCCCCCGCACTCCATCGAAGCCGAATCCAGCGTTCTCGGGGGGTTGCTGCTGGATAACGCGGCCTGGGACCGGGTCGCCGATCTGGTCAACGACTCCGATTTTTACCGCTATGAACACCGGTTGACCTATTCGGCCATCGCCACCCTGGTCAATGCCAGCAAGCCGGCGGACGTGGTGACCGTTTACGAGCACTTGCAGAATCTGGGCAAGGCCGAAGAGGCGGGTGGCCTGGCTTATCTGAACTCGCTGGCGCAGTACGTGCCCAGCGCGGCCAATATCCGGCGCTACGCCGAGATCGTGCGCGAACGTGCGATCCTGCGCAAACTGATCGCGGCGAGCGATGAAATAGCGACCGCTGCCTTCAACACGCAAGGCCGGCCGGTCGAAAAAATCCTGGACGAGGCCGAGCAGAAGATCTTCCACATCGGGGAAGAGGGCTCGCGCATGAAGGAGGGCTTCCAGGGCATGGACACGCTGGTGGTCGATCTGCTCGACCGCGTGCAGGAGATGGCGGACAACCCGAACGACATCACCGGTGTGCCCACTGGCTTCATCGATCTGGACCGCATGACATCGGGCTTGCAGGCGGGCGACCTCGTGGTGCTGGCCGCCCGACCGTCCATGGGCAAGACCGCCTTCGCCATCAACATCGCCGAACACGTGGCGCTCAATGAAGGGCTGCCGGTGGCGGTGTTCTCCATGGAAATGGGGGCGTCCCAGCTGGCCGTGCGTATCGTCGGCTCAATCGGTCGTATCAACCAGAGCCACCTGCGCAACGGCAAGCTCACCGATGACGAGTGGCCGCGCCTGACCGAGGCGATCGAGAAGCTGCGCAACGTGTCGCTGCACATCGATGAAACCCCGGGTCTGTCCGCCAGCGTGCTGCGCGCCAATGCCCGGCGGCTTTCGCGGCAGTGCGGCAAGCTGGGTCTGATCGTGGTCGACTATTTGCAGCTCATGAGCGGCAACGGTGGCGACGGTGACAACCGTGCTTCCGAGCTGGGTGAGATTTCGCGTGGCCTGAAAATGCTCGCCAAGGAGCTGCAGTGCCCGGTGATCGCGCTCTCGCAGCTCAACCGCAGCGTGGAGCAGCGCACCGACAAGCGCCCTATGATGAGCGACCTGCGCGAATCCGGCGCCATTGAGCAGGATGCGGACATCATCATGTTCATCTACCGCGATGAGTACTACACCAAGGATGCGTGCAAGGAGCCGGGCGTGGCCGAAATCATCATCGGCAAGCAGCGTAACGGCCCCACCGGCACCGTGAAACTGGCGTTCCTGAACATGCTCACACGTTTCGAGAGCCTGGCGGGCGGCGGCGATTTCTGATCGCGCGGCCATCGCTGTCGGATTTCTTCAAGACCCACGGCGTTTCCATCGGTAGCGTCCGAGGCTCTCTGTTCAAGGAGTCTCTATGCAACTGGGTTACACCATCCTGTACGTCGAGGACGTCAAACGGTCCGTCGAGTTCTACCAACAAGCCTTTGGCCTGGCCGCGAAGTTCGTCCACGAGGAGGGCGATTTCGGCGAGCTGGACACGGGCAGCACCTCGCTCGCGTTTTCCTCGCGTGAACTGATGCGCCGGCTGGGCAAACAGCCGCAGGCCGCCCGGGCCGACGCACCCTGTTTCGAGATCGCCTTCACGACCCCCGATGTGGCTGCCGCGGTGGAGCGTGCGGTGAACGCGGGGGCTGTGTTGGTGCAGGCTCCCCAGGCCATGCCCTGGGGGCAGACGGTGGCCTATGTGTCCGACCGGGATGGATTCCTGGTCGAGCTCTGCACCCCGATGACCGGGTCGCCATAGCCCGACTGGGCCAAGAGGAAGCGCCATGAAGCGCTGGCCTGCGCGCGGGCTGGGGTGGTGCCCAGCCAGCGACGGAATTCTCGCGTCATGTGGGCCTGGTCCGAGAACCCGTGATCGACCGCCAGTTCGGCCAGTGGCGCATCCGAAGACAGGGCCTGTGCCGAGCGGCGCAGCCGGGCCAGGCGCCTCCAGTAAACGGGTGTGCGGCCGGTGCCGCTGAGCAGCAGCCGTTCCAGGCTGCGTTCACTCAGGCCCAGCGCCCGAGCCGCGGTGGTTACGTTCGGCGCGGCTGCCAGCGCGTCGAGCGCTTCCGACGTGCCGGCGTCCATGTGGGCGAAGGCTTCCAGCAGCGCGCATGCCCGCTGGATATCGGCCGGATCGCCCGCGCGTGCGAGCCGCAGCAAGGCATCGTTATCGATGCGGACACCCGGTCGCAGGCGGTATCCGGTGTAGATCGCACCGGCAACGCTTTCAACGGTGTAGCCACTGTCGGCCAGGGGCGAAACCAGCCATCGCGCGGGCTGCCCCGGGGCCTCCATGGCGATCAGGTCCCGACAGCCGTCGGGCACCACCAGCGTGCGGGACGCCGTAGGGCTGGCGTGTCTCCAGGCTTCGAGCAGGGCGGCGGGCCAGTTCATGCCCTCGCACCCGGTTCGAAATCAGAGCACCTCGCTGGCGAAGTCGGCCAGTCGCGAGCGCTCGCCGCGCGCCAGGGTGATGTGCCCGCCATGTGGCCAGCCCTTGAAGCGGTCCACGGCAAAGGTCAGCCCCGAGGAGCCTTCGGTGAGGTAGGGCGTGTCGATCTGCGCCAGGTTGCCCATGCAGATGATCTTGGTGCCGGGGCCGGCGCGCGTGATCAGCGTCTTCATCTGCTTGGGCGTCAGGTTCTGCGCTTCGTCGATGATGACGTACTTGTTCATGAAGGTGCGGCCGCGCATGAAGTTCATGCTCTTGACCTTGATGCGGCTGCGGATCAACTCATTGGTGGCGGCACGCCCCCATTCGCCGGCGTTGCCCCCATCGCCCTTGGCCAGGAATTCGAGGTTGTCGTCCAGCGCGCCCATCCAGGGGCCCATCTTTTCCTCTTCGGTACCGGGCAGGAAGCCGATGTCCTCGCCCACGCTCACCGTGGCACGCGTCATGATGATCTCGGTGTAGCGGCGGTCATCGAGCACCTGCGTGAGGCCGCTGGCCAGAGCCATCAAGGTCTTGCCCGTGCCGGCCGTGCCGGCGAGCGTCACGAAGTCAATCTCCGGGTCCATCAGCAGGTTCAGCGCGAAGTTCTGCTCGCGGTTGCGGCTGGTCACGCCCCACACCGCATTCTTCAGGTGTGTGAAGTCCTTGAGCGTCTTGAGCACCGCGGTCTTGTCGCGGATCTCAGTGACCCGGGCGTACAGGGATGGTTCGCCGGGGGCTTCGAAATAGACGAACTGGTTGATGTAGAACTGCCCCACGGCCGGGCCACTGACCCGGTAGAAGGTGTGGCTGCCACTCTGCCAGCTCTCGATGGTCTTGCTCTGGCGCGTCCAGAAGTCCTGCGGCAGGGCGAGCGCGCCGGCATACAGCAATTCACCGTCGTCCAGGGTCTTGTCGTTCTGGTAGTCCTCAGCCGCCAGACCCAGCGCACGGGCCTTGACCCGCATGTTGATGTCCTTGGACACCAGAATGACTTCGCGCAGCGGATGCTTGTCGCGCAGAGCGTGCACCACGCCCAGAATCTGGTTGTCCGCCTTGCCCTGGGGCAGGCTGCTCGGGAGCTGGTTGTCCAGTGGCTCGGTCTGGAAGAACAGCAGGCCGCGTGCCGTCTGGTGGCCGGTGGCGGAGAGCTTGAGGCCGCGCGTCATGTCGCCGCCCTGCTGAGCAGCGAGGGCGTCCAGGGTGCGGCTGGTCTGCCGTCCATTGCGCGCCACCTCGGTCATGCCCTTTTTGTGGCCGTCGAGTTCTTCGAGCACGATCATCGGCAGGAAGATGTCGTGTTCCTCGAAGCGGAACAGGCTCATGGGGTCGTGCAGCAGCACATTGGTGTCGAGCACGAACAGGCGGGACAGCCCCGCGCCGTTCGGTCTGCCCGGTGAGCGGCGGCGGTTGCTGGCCACCGGCGAAGGGGGGGGCGCCTTTTCCGCCACCGCGGGCAGGTCCTGGCGCGACTTCTCGATCCGTGCCTCGGTGGGTTGCACCACGGGCAGGGCGACGACGGTCGCTGTTCCTTCGGCCTTGGTTGGCGCCGAAGGCCTGTCGGTCGGGGGCGACTTGCGGGTGCGGCTCTGGGGGCTGCGGCGGCCTGTCTTGGGCGTCAATGCGGTGACGGTGGTCTCGACCCGTGGCGCGGGGGCTGCGACCGGCTGGGGCTGATCCAGCGTATCGGCAAGGTCGAACGGATCGTCTGCGGCTTTCAGGTTGTAGGCGTCGGGAGAGAGCAGGGCTGCGCGTTTGGAGGGGGCGGGTGGCAGTGGCATGGAGGGCGTTGTTGTTCAGCGCAGGATGAAAAAACAAAAAGCCGCCACGGTGACCGGGCGGCTTTCTGGGCTGCTGGGGGCAAGGAAAGAAGGAGGGGCTGACTGGCTTCCCGTTGTCATGAACCCATTATGCATGACTGCCGTGACAGGCCCATACCCATCACGGGGAGTGGGGTGTCGAGGCCGTCCCGGCGTTCAGGCGGCCTTCTTCAGGGTCTTGACCGCCTTGAGCACATCTTCCACATGGCCCGGCACTTTCAGTCCGCGCCATTCTTGCTTGAGCACGCCGTCAGGGCCAATCAGAAAGGTGCTGCGCTCGATGCCTTTGACCTTTTTGCCGTACATGATCTTGTTCTTGACCACCCCAAACATGTGGCACATCTTTTCTTCGGTGTCGGCGATCAACTCGAACGGCAGTTCCAGCTTGGTCTTGAAGTCGTCGTGTGACTTCATGTTGTCACGCGAGACGCCAAATACCTGGGCGCCTGCCTTGACGAAATCCTTGTATTTGTCGCGGAACTGCATGGCTTCGGTCGTGCAGCCTGGCGTGTTGTCCTTCGGGTAGAAGTACAGCACGATGGTCTGGCCAAGGTGCGTCTGGTTGCTGACCTTGACGCCGCCGGTGGCCAGCGCTTCAAATTCGGGAATGGGTTTATTGACAACGACTGCCATACTGCGTGGGCCCCTGACGTAAGTTGGTGGTGATTCGTTGGCTTCCCGGTTGCGTGATGCACGCCCTGCAGCTGCTCTGGCTTGCAAGGGGGCATGGCAGGAAACAATCGGGTATTTTACCCTGAATGGGCCCCTGGCGCTGAGAGACGGGAGTAACTGCCTGTCTGGTACCGGCGCTCGTGCGGCCATTGGCGCCTCCGTAGCCGGCCACCCCGCCGGTCGGGCCGCAAACATCTGCCGCCGCTTCAACTCTCCATCAGCAGGGCGGTGAGCACTCGGCGTCCTTCGCCGGCCAGGATGTTGTGGGTCCGGCAGGCGGCCAGGGTGTCCATGGTTTCCACGCCGATGCGTCGGTCGATCAGGCTCTGCAACAGAGCGGGGCGCACAAATCGCAGCCGCGCACCGCTCCCGAACAGCACCAGTTCGGGCAACCATCCGGGCGGGAGCGCGGTATCTGTGAGCAACTGTTCAAAATGCGCGGCGCTCAGGTCTTCGAAGCGCGTGCAGGGCCAGGGCACCAACAGCCCGCTCGACGACAGGACCAGGCTGTGCGCGTGGCGCTGGCCGTTGATGGCGATCCAGCCGTCGCCATAGGACGTGATGGTGTGCAGGTCCGGTTTGTCGGCGTGCAATTTCATCGGGATATGGCTCGGGGTTCGGGGGGTGATGACGCACCGTGAGGGTGCGGAACTGTGGTCAAATTGCAGGTTTTCCCCTGCTGGGCCTGCTGAATATAGCGTTTCGCCATGCCCTTGGCGTTTCCCCACTTATCCGACCGCTCCCGAACGGAGGGACTTTGAAAACCATCCAGAAATCCGCCAAGCTTGCCAACGTCTGTTACGACATCCGGGGCCCCATCATGGACGCGGCCATCCGGATGGAGGAAGAGGGGCACAAGATCATCCGGTTGAACATCGGCAACATGGCACCGTTCGGGTTCGATGCTCCCGAAGAAATCCAGCAGGACATGATTCGCAACCTGCCGAACTCGGCCGGGTACTCGGACAGCAAGGGGATTTTTGCGGCGCGCAAGGCGGTGATGCACGAGACGCAGAAACAGAATGTCAAGGGTGTCACGCTCGATGACATTTATCTCGGCAATGGCGCGAGCGAACTGATCGTGATGTCGGTCAATGCCCTGCTGGACGAGGGCGACGAGCTGCTCATGCCCGCGCCCGACTACCCGCTGTGGACGGCTGCGGTGAGCCTGTCGGGTGGCACGCCGGTGCATTACATGTGCGACGAGTCCAACGGCTGGATGCCCGATCTGGACGACATCCGCCGCAAGATCACGCCGGCCACCAAGGGCATCGTGGTGATCAACCCGAACAACCCGACCGGCGCGTTGTACTCGGACGACCTGCTCAAAGCCATCGTTGGACTCGCCCGTGAGCACGGTTTGGTGATCTTTGCCGACGAGGTCTACGACAAGGTGCTGTACGAAGGGGCGAAGCACACGGCGATCTCCAGCCTGTCCGAGGATGTGCTGACCCTGACGTTCAACTCCCTGTCCAAGAGTTACCGTTCCTGCGGCTACCGCGCCGGCTGGATGGTGGTGTCGGGCGACAAGAAGCCGGCTCGGGACTACATCGAGGGCCTGAACATGCTCTCGAACATGCGCCTGTGTGCCAACGTGCCGGGTCAGTGGGCGATCCAGACCGCGCTGGGCGGGTACCAGAGCATCAAGGACCTTGTGTGCGAGGGCGGCCGGCTGCGCCGCCAGCGCGATCTGGCCTACGAGCTGATCACCGCCATCCCCGGTGTGAGCTGTGTCAAGCCTTCGGCCGCGCTGTACATGTTTCCGCGACTCGATCCGGCGGTGTACCCGGTCGAGGACGATCAGCAGCTGTTTCTGGAACTGCTCCAGGAAACCCGCGTGATGCTGGTGCAGGGCTCGGGCTTCAACTACCCGGACAACCAGCACTTTCGCATCGTGTTCCTACCGCACGAGGACGATCTGCGCGAGGCCATTGGCCGGGTCGCGAAGTTCCTGGAGGGCTGGCGCAAGCGCCATGCGATTCAGCGCGCATCAATCGCCCCTGCGATCAGCAACACCGCGGACGTGGCGGCTCCCTAAACTCGAGCGGCCGGGTCCGGGTGGGCGCGGCGTCGACATTTTCCGAAGCAGAGAGAACAACGATGAAACCGATCCAAGTAGGCCTGTTGGGCATAGGCACCGTGGGCAGCGGCACGTTCAACGTGCTGCAGCGCAACCAGGAAGAAATCCGCCGTCGTGCGGGTCGCGGCATTGAAATCAACATGGTGGCCGACCTCGATGTGGCCCGCGCCCAGAGCATCGTCGGCCCGGACGTGAAGGTGGTGAACGACGCGCGTGCCGTGATCGCCAACCCCGAGATCGACATCGTGATCGAGCTGATCGGTGGCTACGGCATCGCCAAGGCCCTGGTGATGGAGGCCATTGCGGCGGGCAAGCATGTGGTCACCGCCAACAAGGCACTGCTGGCCGTACACGGCACCGAGATCTTCGCGGCGGCATCGGCCAAGGGCGTGATGGTGGCGTTCGAAGCGGCCGTGGCCGGTGGCATTCCCATCATCAAGGCGCTGCGCGAAGGCCTGACGGCCAACAGCATCCAGTGGCTCGCCGGCATCATCAACGGCACCACCAACTTCATCCTGTCCGAGATGCGCGACAAGGGGCTGGACTTCGACGTCGTGCTCAAGGAGGCGCAGCGCCTGGGCTACGCCGAAGCCGACCCGACCTTCGACATCGAAGGCGTGGACGCGGCGCACAAGGTCACGCTCATGAGCGCGATCGCCTTTGGCATTCCGGTGCAGTTCGACAAGGCCTATGTGGAAGGCATCACGAAGCTGGGCGCCACCGACATCAAATACGCCGAACAACTCGGCTACCGCATCAAGCTGCTGGGCATCACCAAGCGCACCGACAAGGGCATCGAGCTGCGTGTGCACCCGAGCCTGGTGCCGTCCAAGCGCCTGATCGCCAACGTGGAAGGCGCGATGAACGCGGTGGTGGTGCAAGGCGATGCCGTGGGCACCACGCTGTACTACGGCAAGGGCGCGGGCAGTGAGCCCACCGCCAGCGCCGTGATCGCCGATCTGGTGGACATCACCCGCCTGCACACCGCCGACCCGCTGCACCGCGTGCCGCACCTGGCGTTCCAGCCCGATGCCATGAGCGACCTGAGCGTGCTGCCCATGAGCGAGGTGGTGACCAGCTATTACCTGCGCCTGCGCGTGGCCGACGAGGCCGGCGTGCTCGCCAAGGTGACCGGCCTGCTGGCCAACGCTGGTATCAGCATCGACGCGGTGCTGCAGCGCGAGGCCGACGAAGTGGGTGGCGAAGGTGCCACGTCCACCGATCTCATCATCCTCACGCACGACACGCGCGAAGGCACGATGAACGAGGTGCTGGCGCAGATGCAGGCGCTGCCGAGCGTGCTCGCGCCCATCACGCGGATACGAAAAGAAGAGCTGAACTGAGATGCTGTACCTCTCCACCCGCGGCCACCCGGACCGCAAACACTTTTGCGACATCCTGCTCGAAGGTCTGGCGCCCGATGGTGGTCTGTATTTGCCCGAGCGTTATCCGCAGGTGGACGCAGCCATGCTGGCGCGTTGGCGCGACGTGTTCAACGGCGGTGTGCCCGGTGGTTACGCCGCGTTGGCGTTCGAGGTGCTGTCGCTCTACATCGACGACATTCCTGCCGCCGACCTGAAGGCGCTGTGCGACAAGACCTACACCGAGGCGGTGTACGGCACAGCAGCCATCGTGCCGTTGAAGCCGCTCGAAAAGGGCTTCTATCTGGAAGCCCTGTCCAATGGTCCGACGCTGGCCTTCAAGGACATGGCCATGCAGCTGCTGGGCAATCTGTTCGAGTACCAACTGGCGCGCCGCGGCGAAGAACTCAACATTCTGGGCGCCACCAGCGGCGACACCGGCAGCGCGGCCGAATACGCCATGCGCGGCAAACACGGGGTGCGCGTCTTCATGCTCAGCCCGCACGGCCGCATGAGCCCGTTCCAGCAGGCCCAGATGTTCAGTCTGATGGACGAGAACATCCACAACATCGCGATCGAAGGCGTGTTCGACGACTGCCAGGACATCGTCAAGAACGTGTCGAACGACCTGGCGTTCAAGCGCCAGTACAAGATCGGCACCGTCAACTCGATCAACTGGGCGCGTCTGCTGGCGCAGGTTGTTTACTACTTCGCGGGCTACTTCCAGGCGACCACGGGCAACGACCAGAAGGTGGACTTCACCGTGCCCAGCGGCAACTTCGGCAACGTCTGCGCCGGCCATGTGGCGCGCCAGATGGGCCTGCCGATCCAGACGCTGGTGGTGGCGACGAACGAAAACGACGTGCTTGACGAGTTCTTCCGCACCGGCGTCTACCGCGTGCGTTCGAGCGTCGACACGCACGAGACCTCCAGCCCGTCGATGGACATTTCCAAGGCCAGCAACTTCGAGCGCTTCGTGTTCGATCTGCTGGGCCGCGACGGCGCGCGGGTCAAGGCGCTGTTTGGCGACGCGCTGGCTCGCGAAGGCCGGTTCGATCTGGGCGGGGACCCGGTGTTCGCCGAAACGGCCAAACACTACGGCTTCGTCAGCGGCAAGAGCACCCACGCCGATCGCCTGGCGACCATCCAGGACACCTGGGCGCGTTTTGGCGTGATGATCGACACGCACACCGCCGACGGCGTGAAGGTCGCACGCGAGCACCCGAACCCGGCCGTTCCGATGATCGTGCTGGAAACGGCCCTGCCGATCAAGTTCGCCGAAACCATCGTCGAAGCGTTGGGCCGTGAGCCGGACCGCCCGGCGAAGTTCGACGGCATCGAAGCCCTGCCCAAGCGGGTGCAGGTGATGCCGGCCGACACCGCGGCCGTGCAGGCGTACGTCGCGCAGCACTGTCCGCGCCCGTGACATGAAAGTGGTCGGTTTCGCGGGCTACTCGGGCTCCGGAAAAACCACCCTGGTGGAGCAGCTGATCCCGGCGCTCAAGTCGCGCGGACTGCGTGTGTCGGTGGTCAAGCATGCCCACCACAAGTTCGACATCGACCATCCCGGCAAAGACACCTGGCGCCACCGCGAAGCCGGCGCTTTCGAGGTGGTGGCGGCTTCGTCGAAACGGCTGGTGTTGATGCGGGAGTTCGAGCAGTCCGCCGAGCTCTCGGTGCATCACCTGCTGGCCGAGGTCTACCCGGGTGTGGACTGGGTGCTGGTGGAGGGCTTCAAGAACAGCGATCTGCTCAAGATCGAGGTCTGGCGAGACGCCAGCGCCCGACCCGTGCAGTACACCGACGACCCGTTCATCGTGGCGATCGCCACCGACAGCCCGGCGCAGCTGCCCGAGTCCACCCTGAGGCCCGTGCTGGATTTGAACGACGCCGACGGGGTGGCGGGCTGGCTGGTCGACAATGGGGCGCGGTTCGAATACAACCCGCAGGCGTCTCTCTGACGCCGTACCGCCGACCACCTCCACACCGCCCGCCATGACCGCTGCCGCCCCCAAATCCGCCCGAACGCCGTTGATGTCGCTGGACGACGCGCTGGCCGATCTGTTGCGCCGGGTCGAACCCTTGTCCCGCCACGAAACCGTGGCCACCTTCGAGGCCGACCGCCGGGTGCTGGCCGAAGACCTGGTGTCCGAGCTGCATGTGCCGCCGCAGGACAACTCGTCCATGGACGGCTACGCCCTGCGCGCGACCGACGTGAGCGAACCCGGCGTGGTGCTGCCGGTGTCGCAACGCATCGCGGCCGGACACGCGGGGGAAGCCCTGCGGCCCGGCACCTGCGCCCGCATCTTCACCGGCGCGCCCCTGCCCGAGGGGGCGGACGCGGTGGTGATGCAGGAAGAAACGCGCGAGGTGGGGGGCGACCTGCATGGCGTGCACATCGACGCCGTGCCCACCCCGGGCCAGTGGGTGCGCCGGGCCGGGGAAGACGTGGCGCGTGGTGCGGTGGTGCTGGCCCGTGGCGAGAGGCTGACGCCCGCGAGCCTGGGTCTGGCCGCCAGCATTGGCCGCGCGCAGCTGCAGGTGCTGGCGCGCCCGCGCGTGGCCCTGTTTTCCACCGGCGACGAGCTGGTGATGCCGGGCGAGTTGGCCCCGCGGGACATGCCGCCCGGCGCCATCTACAACTCCAACCGTTTCTTCCTGCGCACCCTGCTGCAGCGCCTGGGCTGCGAGGTGAGCGACCTGGGCATCGTGCCCGACCGGCGCGAGGCCACGCTGGCCGCGCTCAAGACCGCGGCCGACCACCACGACCTGATCCTCACCAGCGGCGGCGTGTCGGTGGGCGAGGAAGACCACATCAAGCCCGCCGTGCAGCAGCTCGGCAGCCTGGACCTGTGGCAGATCGCCATGAAGCCGGGCAAGCCCTTCGCCTATGGCACCGTGCGGCGCGACGCCGGCGCGGGCATCGACGCTGCCCAGGCCTGCCACTTCATCGGTCTGCCGGGCAACCCGGTGTCCAGCTTCGTCACCTTCCTGCTGCTGGTGCGCCCCTTCCTGCTGCGGCTGCAGGGCGCGCGCGTGCCCACCCCCCAGCCGATCCTGCTGCCGGCGCATTTCGATCTGCCCCGCGCCGACAAGCGCCGCGAATTCCTGCGGGTGCGCCGCAATGGCGCCGGAGGGCTGGATCTGTTCGCCAACCAGAGTTCGGGTGTGCTGACTTCGGCCGTCTGGGGCGATGGCCTGGTGGACCATCCGGCCGGGCGCACCATCGCGCGTGGCGACCTGGTGTCCTACATCTCATTTGCGGACCTGCTTGCATGAAAGTTCAACTGCGTTATTTCGCGTCCATCCGCGAAGCCATTGGCACCGGCAGCGAGTCGCTGGAAACGGCCGCCACCACGCTCGCGACCCTGCGCGACGAGCTGATCGCCCGCGGCGGTGCCTACGCCGAGGTCCTGGCGCATGGCCGCGCCGTGCGCGTGGCGCTCAACCAGACCATGAGCGACGAGGCCGCGGTGCTGAGCGACGGCGCCGAAGTCGGCTTCTTTCCGCCCGTGACGGGAGGCTGAGCGTGAATCCCCGCGTCAGCATCCAGACCGGCGACTTCGACCTCTCCACCGAAGTGGCTGCGCTGCGCGAGCAGGACAAGCGCGTGGGCGCGGTCTGCAGCTTCATCGGCACGGTCCGCGACCGCAACGATGGCCAGAGCATCAGCACCATGGAGCTGGAGCACTACCCGGGCATGACGGAAAAGGCCATCGAGGCCATGATCGACGAGGCGTTCAAGCGCTTCAACATCTACGCCGCGCGGGTGATTCACCGTGTGGGCCTGTTGCAGCCGCTGGACCAGATCGTGCTCGTGGCCGTGAGCTCGGCACACCGCGGCGAGAGCTTCCAGGCCTGCGAATTCCTGATGGACTACCTCAAGACCCAGGCGCCGTTCTGGAAAAAGGAACAGACGCCCGAGGGCGCGCGCTGGGTCGATGCCCGCGAAAGCGACGACGCGGCCCTGGCCAAGTGGGGCATTGAGAGCCGCAACGCCTGAGCCGCGCATGAACGACACCCTCTGCCTGAGCACGCAGGACATTGAAGCGATCGAGCGGGCCACGCTGGTGGCGGTGGCGCCCGAGCGGGTGGACGCCATCGACGGCTGGCTGCTGCCCATGGACAGCGGCACGGTCGGCCGGGCCCACAGTGCGGTGCCGCTGCACCACGGTGCACACGATCCGGCGCTGATCGACCGCATCGCACAACGTTATCGGAACGCTGGCTTGCGGCCGGTGTTTCGCCTGCCGGATGTGCCCACCTTCGAGGCCTGGTGGCCGGCGTTGGCGGCGCGGGGTTTTCAGCGCAAGCAGCCGACGCTGACACAGACCGGCGCGTTGGCAGGCCTTCTGGGGCTGGCCCCCGACACCGAGGGTGTGTCGCTGGACCCGCGGCCCGATGCGGCCTGGATGGCGATGTTTCTGGGCGAAGGGCTGGACCCGGTGGACGGCGCGAGCCGCTCGCGCGCACTGTCGCGGGCCGAGGGCACGCTGTTCGGCAGTCTGCGTGTGGGGGGACAGACCGTGGCTTGCGGCGCCGCCTGTTACGCCGAGGGCTGGCTGAGCATGCACGGCCTGCGCACGGCGGCCAGCCAGCGCGGGCGCGGGCTTGCGGGTCGGCTGATCCGCGCCATGGCGCTGGAGGCGCAGCGCCGGGGCATTGCCCGGGTGTTCCTGCAGGTCGACGGCGCCAACGCGCCGGCGCTGGCGCTCTACCGCCGCGCTGGCATGACCACCGCCTGGTCCTACGCCTACTGGCGGCTGCCGGCCACCGCGACCGCCGCCGCGGGCTGAACGCGGCGCGGCGGGCGAAACACCAGCACATTGCCCAGCATCACCAGCACCAGTCCGGCCAGGGCCGGCGCGGTCCACTGGTAGCCTTCCAGCCAGGCCGACACATTGAGCGCCACCACCGGGAACAGCACCGTGCTGTAGGCCGCGCGCTCGGGCCCGAGGCGCCCCACCAGCGTGAGGTAGGCGGTGAAGCCAATGACCGAGCCGGGAATGGCCAGGTAGAGCAGGGCGCCGGTGTAGCGCCAGGTCGGCTCAAAGCTCAACGGCAGGCCGGCCAGCAGCGCGTAACCCAGCAGCACCAGCGTGCCCACCAGCATGCCCCAGGCGTTGGTCTGTACGGGTTTGAGGCCCTGGCCCTGCAGCGCTGCCGACAGCAGGTTGCCGCAGGAAAAACACAGCGTGCCCGCCAAGGCCCAGGCCAACCCGGTGAGGCTGCCCGCACCGGCATGGCGGATTTCGGGCCAGAACAGCAGCACCAGCCCGGCCAGCCCGAGCGCACCGCCGGCCAGTACCTGGGGCGCGAGCCGGCGGCCATGGATCAGGCGCGCGAGCAGGGCGTTCCACAGGGTGGCGCTGGAAAACACCACCGCCACCAGGCCGCTGGCCAGGGTCTGGCTGGCCTGCAGGAAACACACGAAGTTCAGGCAGAACAGGCACAGGCCCTGACCCAGCACCCACCACGCGGCCTGCCCGCGCGGGCGCACCAGCTGCCGCCGCCAGGCCAGCCAGCCAAACAGCAGCAGGGCCGCCAGCCCGAAGCGGTAGGCGATCGACAAGGCGATGGGCACGGAGCCCAGTTGCCACTTCAGGGCGATCCAGGTGGTGCCCCAGATCAGCACCACACTGGCATACAGAACAGCATTCACGGTGGTTTCTCCAACAGATGCCCCGAGCATCGGGCCTGCGCAGCGTGGCCGGTTGCAGATTCCTGCGGTTTTGTGGCCCCGCCCGGCGCCGGCAGGCCGCCGCCTCGCTACGATGCGCAGGTGACCACCGCCATCCCCGCCGCTTCCGCGCGCCCGCCCACCACCCGACCCCCTGGGGTGTTCGAGGTGTTGAGCCGATCGCGCGCGCGGCTGGAACGATCCGTCCTGCTGGGCGATGCCCTGCTGCTGGCCCAGTGGCACAACGCGCTGGACCGCCCGAGCTACCAGCGGCCCGGGCACCACACGCTGTCGGTCTACCTCGAAGGCGGGCAGGGCACACGGCTGGTGGGCCGCGCGGGGGAGCCCGGCGCGCCCGGCCTGCACTGCGTGCTGCCGGCCGAACACGAGTCGCACTGGCAGGTGGAGCAACCGTTCCGTTTTCTGCACCTGTACCTGTCGGAGCAGGCCTGGGCCGACCGCGTGGTGCGCCTGCTCGACGCCGAGCCACGCGCCCACACCCTGGAGCCCTGCATCTTCGGCTCGGACCCGGCCCTGGCGGGCTGGGCGCAGGCGGTGGCCGGGCTGGACTGGAACGACGCATCGGCCCGTCTGCGCGCCAACGCCTGGAGCCAGCAGGCGCTGGACCACCTGGTGCTGCGCGCCGCCCGGCCACGCGCCCGCGCCGCGGCCCAGCGGCCGCTGGGGGGGCTGTCCACGGCGGTGCGCCGCCGGGTGCTGGAGCACATCGACGCGCACCTGGACGGCGCCCAGGACGCGCTCACGCTGGGTCGCCTGGCCGCGCTGGCCCATTTGTCCGAGTTCCACTTCGCGCGCATGTTTCGCGTCTCCATGGGCTGCAGCGTGCTGGGCTGGATCATCCAGCGCCGCATGGCCCGCGCCCAGGCCCTGCTGGCGGCCGGGCGGCTGCCGCTGGCGCAGGTGGCGATGGACTGCGGGCTGGGCAGCGCCAGCCACCTGAACCAGCTGTTCCGGCAGCGGCTGGGCGTCACGCCGCTGCAGTACCGGCGGTTCGCCGCGACCTGATCTGGATCAAACCCGCGCTGCGGGCGGATACTGCGTGGAGGTATCCGCCTTGAAATGCCGGGGACCAGCTCCACATGTCGGGCAATACCATTCATTCGGGAGTGCCCATTCATGCGACTCGACAAACTCACCACCAAGTTCCAGGAAGCCCTGGGGGAAGCCCAGACGCTGGCGCTGGGCGCCGACCACGCCTACATCGAACCGCCCCACCTGCTGCTGGCCCTGCTGCGCCAGGCCGATGGCCCCGCCTCGCTGCTGCAGCGTGCGGGCGTCAACGTGCAGGGCCTGGCCAAAGCGGCCGAAGCGGCCATGAAGCGGCTGCCCGAGGTGCAGGGGCAGGACCAGGTGCAGGTCGGCCAGGAGCTGGGCAAGCTGCTGCAGGCCACCGAAAAGGAAGCCATCAAGCGCGGTGACCAGTTCATCGCCAGCGAGCTGTTCCTGCTCGCCGTGGCCGACAGCAAAGGCGATCTCGGCCGCATCGCGAACGAAAACGGCCTGAGCCGCAAGAGCCTGGAGGCGGCCATCACGGCGGTGCGCGGCGGCCAGAAGATGGACAGCCCTGAGGCCGAAGGCCAGCGCGAGGCGCTCAAGAAATACACGCTCGACCTGACCGAGCGCGCCCGCCTGGGCAAGCTCGACCCGGTGATCGGCCGCGACGACGAGATCCGCCGCGCCATCCAGGTGCTGCAGCGCCGGACCAAGAACAACCCCGTGCTGATCGGCGAGCCCGGTGTGGGCAAGACCGCCATCGTCGAAGGCCTGGCGCAGCGCATCGTGGCCGGCGAAGTGCCCGATTCGCTCAAGGGCAAGCGCGTGCTCAGCCTGGACATGGCCGCGCTGCTGGCCGGCGCCAAGTTCCGCGGCGAGTTCGAGGAACGCCTGAAGACCGTGTTGAACGAATTGGCGAAGGACGAAGGCCAGACCATCGTCTTCATCGACGAGCTGCACACCATGGTGGGCGCTGGCAAGGCCGAGGGCGCGATGGACGCCGGCAACATGCTCAAGCCCGCCCTGGCGCGCGGTGAGCTGCACTGCGTGGGCGCGACCACGCTGGACGAATACCGCAAATACATTGAAAAGGACGCCGCGCTGGAGCGCCGCTTCCAGAAGATCCTGGTGGACGAGCCCAGCGTGGAGGCGACCATCGCGATCCTGCGCGGCCTGCAGGAGAAGTACGAGGTGCACCACGGCGTGCAGATCACCGACCCGGCCATTGTGGCCGCGGCCGAGTTGAGCCACCGCTACATCACCGACCGTTTCCTGCCCGACAAGGCCATCGACCTGATCGACGAGGCCGCGTCCAAGATCAAGATCGAGCTCGATTCCAAGCCCGAGGTGATGGACCGGCTCGACCGCCGCCTGATCCAGCTGCAGATCGAGCGCGAGGCCGTGAAGCGCGAGAAGGACGAGGCGTCGCAGAAGCGGTATGGCCTGATCGAAGAGGAGATCGGCCGGCTGGAGAAGGAAATCTCCGACCTCGACGAGATCTGGAAGGCCGAGAAGGCGGCCGCGCTGGGCTCCAAGGATGTGATGGAAGAGATGGACCGCATCCGCTCGCAGATCAAGAGCTACACCGACAAGGGCGACTTCAACAAGGTCGCCGAGCTGCAGTACGGCAAGCTGCCCGAACTGGAGAAGCGCCTGAAGGACGCGCAGGCGGTGGAGTCGGGCAAGGCCGCGAACAAGGACGGCAAGGGCCGCCCGCAGCTCTTGCGCACCCAGGTCGGTGCCGAAGAGATCGCCGAGGTGGTGGCGCGCGCCACCGGCATCCCGGTGAGCAAACTGATGCAGGGTGAGCGCGACAAGCTGCTGCTGATGGAAGGCAAGCTGCACGAGCGCGTGGTGGGCCAGGACGAGGCCATCGGCGCCGTGGCCAACGCCATCCGCCGTTCGCGCTCGGGCCTGTCCGACCCGAACCGCCCGACCGGCTCCTTCCTGTTCCTCGGCCCCACCGGCGTGGGCAAGACCGAGCTGTGCAAGGCGCTGGCCGGCTTCCTGTTCGACAGCGAAGACCACCTGGTGCGCATCGACATGAGCGAGTTCATGGAGAAACACTCCGTGGCGCGTCTCATTGGTGCGCCGCCCGGCTACGTGGGCTACGAAGAGGGCGGCTACCTCACCGAAGCCGTGCGCCGCAAGCCCTACAGCGTGCTGCTGCTCGACGAGGTGGAGAAGGCCCACCCGGACGTGTTCAACGTGCTGCTCCAGGTGCTCGACGACGGCCGCCTGACCGACGGCCAGGGCCGCACCGTGGACTTCAAGAACACCGTGATCGTGATGACGAGCAACATCGGCTCGCACATGATCCAGGCCATGGTGGGCGAGCCCTACGAGGACGTGAAGGACGCCGTGTGGAGCGAGCTGAAGAACCACTTCCGGCCCGAGTTCCTGAACCGCATCGACGAGACCGTGGTGTTCCACGCGCTGGACGCGCAGCACATCGAGTCGATCGCCGCGATCCAACTCAAGGTGCTCGAAGCGCGCCTGGCCAAGATGGACCTGTACCTGCAGGTCTCGCCCGCCGCGCTGGCCGAACTGGCCAAGGTGGGTTTCGACCCGGTGTTTGGCGCGCGCCCGCTCAAGCGCGCGATCCAGCAGCGCATCGAGAACCCGCTCTCGAAGTACCTGCTGGAAGGCCGCTACCCGCCGAAGTCGGTGATTCCGGTCGGCGTGGACCCGGTGCGCAACCCGGGTGTGTTCGAGTTTGGCGAGGCCGTGGAAGCGGCGTAAGCCTTCCCGCAGAGGGGTTCAGGCCCGGTGCCGTCTTGGCGCCGGGCCTTTTTCATGCGCGCTGCGCCGCCACGCATGGCCGCGATCAGCTGGGCCGGGTCCAGACTGACACCGGCCTGGGGCACCACCACGGCCACCACGCCTTCGCCAAAGTCCGGATCGGGCGCGTGCTCTACACAGCGGCGGTGACCGGGCCTATCATCGAATCCATGACCCAGATTCCGCCCACCCTTCCCTTGCAGGCCCTGTTCGAAGCGCAGCGCAGCGCCAGCCGCGCGCAGATCGACGTGCCGCTGGCGCTGCGGCGCGAGCGCCTCGGGCGGCTGCACGACCTGATCGAAACCCATGCACCGGCGCTGTGCGAGGCGGTGCAGGCCGACTTCAGCGTGCGCTCGGCCCAGCTCACCGAAGTGGCCGACCTGTTCGTGCTGCGCGCCACCATCGGCCAGCTGCGCAAGCAACTGCCCAGGTGGATGAAGCCGCAACGCGTGGCCACGCCCCCGTACCTGCTGCCCGCGCGCGCCCACATCCAGCGCCAGCCGCTGGGCGTGGTGGGTGTCATCGGCCCATGGAACTACCCGTTGCAGCTCACTTTCGGCCCGGCCGCCACCGCGCTGGCCGCGGGCAACCGCGTGATGCTCAAGCCCAGCGAACTCACGCCGCACACCTCGGCGCTGATGGCCACGCTGGTGCAGCAGACCTTCTCGGCCGACGAGTTCTGCGTGGTGCTCGGCGGCGCCGATGTGGCGCACGATTTCGCCAGCCTGCCGTTTGACCACCTGTTCTTCACCGGCTCCACCGGCGTGGGCCGCAAGGTGGCCGCCGCAGCCGCCGCCAACCTCACGCCGACCACGCTGGAGCTGGGTGGCAAGTCTCCTTGCGTGGTCGACGCATCGTGCGATCTGTCCGACGCGGCGCTCAAGATTGCCCACGGCAAGCTGCTCAACGCCGGGCAGACCTGCGTCGCGCCCGACTACGTGCTGCTCCCGCGCGGCTATGAAGCCGCGTTCGAACAGGCCTACACGGCGGCCGTGGCACGTCTTTTCCCCCGCATCGTGGGCAACCCCGACTACGCGGCCATCCTCAGCGACCGCCACCACGCCCGTCTGGGCGCGTTGCTCGACGAAGCGCGCGGCCAGGGTGCCCGCGTGGTGGATGTGGCCCCCCAGGGCGCGGCTCCCGGCCAGACCCCGTACACGCGCCAGATGAACCCGACGCTGGTCTTCGACGCGGCGCCCGGGTTGCGGCTGATGGACGAGGAGATCTTCGGCCCGGTGCTGCCCGTGCTGCCCTACGACACGCTGGACCAGGCCATGGCCTTCATCAACCAGCGACCCCGCCCGCTGGCGCTGTACTGGTTCGGCTCCGACACCGCGTCGCGCGATCGCCTGCTGCACGGCACGGTCAGCGGCGGCGTCACGGTGAACGACACGCTCATGCACCTGGCCCACGAGGGCCTGCCCTTTGGCGGCGTGGGCGAGAGCGGCTGGGGGGCTTACCACGGCGAGAGCGGCTTCCTGCGCTTCACCCAGCAAAAGCCGGTGCTGGTGCAGTCGCGCTGGGCCATGGGCCAGCTGTTCTATCCGCCGTACGGGCCGCGTTTCGATCGGGTGATGGGCTTGCTCAAGCGCTGGCTTTGAGGCTCGGGCGAGCGCAGTTGGTGGTTGCGCACGCGCGCAATCACCGGTGGGGTCAGGCGTTGGTGCTCGCGCCTTCGTCGGGATCGCCGTTCACCGGCAGCGCCGTTTGTTGAAGATAGCCCTGCCTGAGCAGGGTGTGCATCAGTCCGGTCACGTCGTCGCCCAGCAGCAGCGAGAGTTCGCGGTCGCTGCGCCGCCCATTGACCATCAACAACAGCGAGTGGACCGGTTTGCCCACCAGATCGGGACGTGCCAAGGCCTCCCAGGCCTTCACCGTCTTGGCGCAACGCATGATCGTTTGCATGTTCCGTTTACCCCCTGATTCCATGGCCGGATTCTGACCTCTGGGCCACCATGTTGACTGTCAGGTATGACAGGGTGTTGACAGCTTGGCCCGACGGGTGCGCGCGGGTCCTGCTGTACATCCCGCCCAACACCATGAGGTCTTTCTTATGACTGCCTGAGCGGCAGAAGGGGGTCGCGGCGTGATTTTTTTGGCACGGTCACGTCGGTGGGCCGTCCGGCAGGTATAACTGCGGTTTGATCCACCGGTTTGATTTATCCAGGCCCCACAGGCCCTCGCACAGAGAGACATGAAGGTGCACTCCCCATTGTTGCAGCAGTGTTTTGCTGAAGTGCTCGCAGAAGCGCCCAAACTGGTGGGACGCTGCGTGGATGCTGCTGTGATTGGGCTGCAGGAGGCCGAGAAACAGGGGCGCGAGGTCGCGCAGCGCGACCGCCTGGCCACCGCCTGGTGGCACCTGCAGCAACTCAAACCCCTCTGGGTGAGAACCTACCCCGAAGCCTTGCGCAAGGCGCTTCAGGGCGAGGACTTCGATGCCTCGCTCTCGCGGCCCATGCCGCTGTCGGAGTCGACCTATCTCTCGCTCGTTGAAGACGAGGCGGTCACCGAGTCGATGGAATCCACCCGCCTGGTACAGTCCGTGCAGCCCCTGGTGGAGCAGGAGCTGTCGGTGCTGGATGCCCTGATGAGCTCGCTGCTCGGGCTGGACCAGATCCGCGCCGAGATGAACCCGCTGCGCCCCGAAGTCTTCGTGCGTGTGCTGCGCGACGTGTTCAGCGCAAACGAGACCGACGTTGACATCCGCACCCTGTGGCTGCGGCACTGTGGCCGGCCGTTGGGCGGCGAGCTCAAGACCCTCTATGGGCGCCTGGTCCAGCTGCTGCAGCGCGCCCAGGTGCGCGAGGCGGGCTACCGCGTCCGGTTGACCGCGCAGAGCCCGTCAGGCCGGGCCGGGGGAACCACGGCGCCGGGCGCTCTGCGGGGGGCCGATGGCCGTGGCGTGCCCGACACCGGTTTCGATGCACTGCCCGAAGACGGTTCGGGCCATGGCCTGCCGTCCATGCCGCAGCTCGGGCGCATCCGGCCCCGTTTCGAAACGCAGCTGTACCAGGACTTCTTCCAGCGGGAAGACAGCCGCTACGAACAACCGCTGGAGCCGTCTTATTACCGGCAGGTGAACCGCGAGATCGCGGCCATGGAGCAGGCCGCTGTCGATGATCACGTCGACGAATCCAGGGTGCAGGAGAACCGCACCCAGTACCGCGACCTGCCCGTGGTGGACCGGCCCGCGCGCGAAGTCGACATCTCGACCCAGCTCAGCCAGCGCGACTGGGGTGACTACGCCACCGCCCACCAGCGCTCGCGCGTGCTCATGGAGCTCAAGCAGAAGGCCCGGCGCGTGGCGCAGGCGGTCGGGCTCGATGTGGTGCGCACGCTGGTCAACCAGGTGGCACAGGACCCGCAGCTGCTGGCGCCGGTGCGCGAAGCGGTGGTGGCGCTGGAGCCGGCGCTGCTGCGCATGGCCATGGCCAACCCGCGTTTTTTCCGGGAAGACGTCCACCCGGCGCGCCGCCTGGTCGAGAGCGTGGCGCAGCGCAGCTTCAAATACAACGACGAATTTGCCAGCGAGTTCGAGAGCTTCTTCCTGCCGGTGCAGCAGGCGTTCAACGGGCTCAATGCCTCGAAGACCGAAGATCCGGAGGTTTTCGCAGGTGTCCTGGCCGGTCTTCAGCAGCGCTGGGACGAGCAGGACCAGGAGGCGATCAAGCAGCAGGACGATGGCCTGCAGCACATCCGCCACGCCGAAGAGCGCCAGGCCCTGGCCGATCAGGTGGCCTGGGAGCTGAGCCAGCGGCCCGACGTGGACCACGCACCTGGCGTGATTCTCGACTTTCTCTATGGCCCCTGGGCGCTGGTGATCGCCTCCGCCCAACTGGCCGACCGGGAGGGCAAGACCGACCCGGGGGGCTACCGAAAGGCTGTCTCCAACCTGCTGTGGAGCGTGCGCAAGGAAGTGACGCTCAAGCGCCCGGCCCAGCTGTTCCAGATCATTCCCAGTCTGTTGAACACGCTGCATTCGGGCCTGGACATGCTGGGCAAGACCCGCGAAGAAACCAAGCCCTTCTTCGACGCCCTGATGCGCCTGCACGAGCCCGTGTTGAGCCTGCGGCGCGCGCGCATCCGCGGTGACGCCAGTGCTTCCGCGCCGGCGCCGCTGGAAATCTCGACGGGCTCGATGTCGATGGAGCTGGACGAAACCTTGCCGGCCACACCCGAGCAACGCAAGCCCCGACAGAACGCCCAGCCCTGGCTGGGCCGGCACGAGATCGAAGCGGCGGGCTTCGCGGACACCGTGCCCACGGATTTCGCCGAACTGCACGAGCTTGAGCCCAGCAAGGCCAACGCGCCCGACGCCAGCGGCGCCGAGCCGGACCAAGAGGACGATCACGAGATCAACGCCGCGGCGGTGCTGGCCGGCCTGCGCGAGGGCGATTGGGTCGATCTGTTCTCGCGGCGTGAGTGGCTGCGTGCCCAGTTGATCTGGGCCAGCAGCCGGGGAACGCTGTTCATGTTCGTGAGCCGTGGCGGGTGCCCGCACTCCATGACCAAGCGCAGTTGCGAACGCCTGATCGCCGGCCGCCTGCTGCGGCCCATCGACTCCCGGGGCGTGGTGCACAAAGCCATCAAGACCCTGGCCGAGCAGCAGACCCGCTCGGAAGAACCGGTCTCGGCCTGAGAGGCTGGGACCACCCGCACGTTTCAGGATTCTCCGCGCATCGAACGCATGGGAGACTGGCCCATGGCCGCCTTGAACATGGCGGTGAACGCGCTGTCGCTGGCATAGCCACTGGCCGCGGCCACCTGACCCACCGGCATGCCCCGCGCCAGCATGGGCAGTGCATGGGCCAACACCACCTGCTGGCGCCAGCGCTGGAACCCCATGCCCAGCTCCTCGCGAAACCGACGCGCCAGCGTGCGTTCGCTCGCCCCGCTGTGGGCCGCCCAGGCCGACAGCGTGGCGTGCTGCGCCGGTGCGTTCAGCACCGCTTCGCACAGCGCGCGCAGGCGGCGGTCGCCGTGCAGTGGGTCGGGCATCGGCACGCCCAGCGGTTGCGTGGGCGCATGCGCCATCTCGGCCAGCACCAGCGTGGCCAGGGCCTGCTGGCGGGCGGTGTGTCGGGCGTGCTGCGGCTGGTCCATGCCGAGCACCAGTTCGCGCAGCAACGGCGAAACCACCAGCACGCGCGAGCGGTTCCAGCCGTCGGGCACCGCCGAGGCATCGATGTACAGCGTGTGCAACTGCGAGGCTTCGAGCATGGTGACCGCGTGCCGCGCGCCCGGTGGAATCCACACCGCACGGGACGGCGGCACGATGGCGGTGGTTTCGCAGGCGAGGGTCTCGCCGGTTTCCCCGGGGGGCGCCGACACCGTGACCTGCAGCAGCCCGCTGGCGCAGTAGGCCAGCTGCCCCCAGGGGTGGTGGTGCGGTTCGAACTGCGTGTCGTGGCCCATGGCACGGGCGCGGCAGCGCACCGGTTGTGCGGGCGAGGGCGCGTAGGGGTCGGTGTCGCCGACGGGCACGGCCTGGCGGGGACGACGGGGTCTCATGGGCAGGGCAGGGTGGTTTGGCTGGAATTCGACAGGATTTGTCTTTTTATCGCAAAACACCGTCAAACACCAACCGTACGATTGGTCGCATGAACACCGCCACCCTCGGCGCCGCGGCGCCCACCAACCCCGTTCCCCTGAAGCAGGACGCCAGCGTCATCGGCCTGGTGGGTCTGGCACACGCCACCTCGCACTTTTCGCATCTGTTGCTCGCGCCGCTGTTCCCGGTCTTCATGCGCGACTTCGGCCTGAGCTACTCGGACGTCGGCCTGCTCATGAGCATCTTCTTCGTCATCTCGGGTTCGGGCCAGGCCGTGGCCGGCTTCGTGGTGGACCGTTTCGGCGCGCGACCGGTGCTGTTCGCAGCCATCAGCTGCTTTCTGCTGGCCGCGCTGGCGGCGTCGCAAGTCACCGCCTATGGGGGGCTGGTCCTGGTGGCCGTGCTCGCCGGGCTGGGCAATGCGCCGTTCCATCCGGCCGATTTCACCATCCTGAACCAGCGGGTCTCGGCGCCCCGGCTGGGGCACGCGTTCAGCACGCACGGCCTCACCGGCAACCTGGGCTGGGCGCTGGCGCCGGCCTTCCTGGTGGGCATCACGGCGCTGGCCGACTGGCGTGTGGCCTATTACTGCGCGGCGCTGTTGTATGTGGTGGTGCTCGCGTTGCTGTTCTGGCAACGCGACAAGCTGCTGACCGAGGTGGTGGTGCGCCACCCCGATGCGCCCAAGGGCGCCGATCTGGCTTACCTGAAACTCCCGGTGGTCTGGTGGTGCTTCTCGTTCTTCCTGCTCTCGACCATGACGCTGGCCGTGGTGCAGAGCTTCGCGCCATCGATCCTCAAGAACCTGCACGGCGTGAGCGTCGAAGCCGCCACGCTCACCATCAGCGCCTACATGCTGTGCGGCGCCTTCGGCATGCTGGTGGGTGGCTTTGTGGCCGCGTACGGGAGCAGCCACCGCCTGTCGAGCGACCGTGTGGTGGCGCTGTCCATGTCCGGCGGCGCGCTGTTGCTGCTGGTCTGCGCCACCGGCTGGCTGGGCGCGGCGGGCACCATGGTGGCGCTGGCCGCCACCGGTTTTGCGGTGGGGGTGGGTGGCCCCAGCCGCGACATGATGATCAAGAAGGCCACACCGAAAGGCGCGACCGGCCGGGTCTATGGCACGGTGTATTCGGGCCTGGATGTGGGCTTCGCCATCTCGCCCGTGGTGTTCGGTGGATTCATGGACCGCGGCTGGTACGCGCTGACGCTGGCGGGCGCGGCGGTGGTGCTGTTCATCTCGGTCTACGCCGCGCTGGGGGTGGGCCGCCGCACCGGCCCACAGGGCTCCGGCGCGGCACAATCGGCGGCATGACACAAAAAATCGCTGGCCACCTGCTCGTTGAATGCCTGATCGCCCAGGGCGTGACCCACGCCTTTGGCGTGCCCGGGGAAAGTTACCTCGCCGTGCTGGACGGCTTTCACGCCCACGCCGACCGCATCCGTTTCGTGACCAACCGGCAAGAGGGCGGGGCCGCCTTCATGGCCGAAGCCCAGGGCAAACTCACCGGGCGCCCGGGCGTGTGTTTCGTGACGCGCGGGCCGGGTGCGACCAACGCCTCCATCGGCCTGCACACGGCCTTTCAGGACTCCACGCCCATGGTGCTGTTCGTGGGCGATGTGGCCAGCGATGCACGCGACCGCGAAGCCTTCCAGGAGGTGGACTACCTGAGCTTTTTCGGCCCCAGCACCAAAGGCATGGCCAAGCGCGTGGAGCGCATCGACGATCCACGACGCATCCCCGAGTACGTGGCGCGTGCCTTCGCCACCGCCATGAACGGCCGACCCGGCCCGGTGGTGCTGGTGCTGCCCGAAGACATGCTGACCCAAACCGTGGACGCCGAACCCTTGCCACGCGTGGAGCCGGTGCAGGCCTGGAGCGACCCGGGCGCTCTGCGCACCCTGCGCGAACTGCTGCTGCAGGCCAAAGCCCCGCTGGTGATCGCCGGTGGCGGTGGCTGGACGCCGCAGGCCGCCGCCGCCTTGCAACGCTTCGCCGAAAACTGGCAACTGCCGGTGGCCAACGCCTTTCGCTTCCAGGACTGTTTCGACAACCACCACCCCAACTACGCGGGCGACGTGGGGCTGGGCATCAACCCGGCGCTGGCCGCGCGCGTGCGCGAGAGCGATCTGCTGATCGCCATCGGCCCGCGTCTGGGTGAAGCCACAACCGGCGGCTACGCACTGATCGAAGCGCCGGTGCCGAAACAGAAGCTGGTGCACATCCACGCCAGCGCCGAAGAGTTGAACCGCGTCTACCAGGCCACGCTCGCCATCAACGCCAGCATGAACGCCGCCGCGCGCAGCCTGGAGGTCTTGACCGCGCCCCCGGGATTGGCCTGGGGCCAGTGGACCCAGGCCTGCCACGCCGATTACCTCGCCAACATCGACCCGGCCAACGGCGGCACCGTGCTGCCCGGCAGCATCGACATGCCGGCCCTCATCGCCACGCTGCAGCGGCACCTGCCGGCCGACGCCGTGCTCACGAATGGCGCGGGCAACTTCGCGTCGTGGCTGCACCGCTTCTACCGCTACCACGGCCTGGCCAAAGGCCACAAGACCCAGCTCGCGCCCACCAACGGTGCCATGGGTTACGGCGTGCCCGCCGGCATCGGTGCGGCCATCCTCAGCGGGCGCACCGCCTTCACCATCGCGGGCGATGGCGACTTCCTCATGAACGGTCAGGAGTTGGCCACCGCCGTGCAGCACGGCGCCAAGAGCATCGTGCTGCTGCTCAACAACGGCACCTACGGCACCATCCGCATGCACCAGGAGCGCGAGTACCCGGCCCACGTGAGCGGGTCGGACCTGCGCAACCCCGACTTCTGCGCGCTCGCCCGTGCCTATGGCTATGCGGCCGAGCACATCACCCACACGGCCGAGTTCGAGCCCGCGCTGCTGCGGGCCCTGGCCGCGCCCACGGGGACGGTGATCGAGGTGGCGCTCGATCCAGAAGTGATCACCACCCGGGGCACGCTCTCGGCGATCCGCCAGTCCGCCCAAGCATCTCGCCCGGCCTGAGGCGGGGCGGCGCTGTTACAAGGCGTGAATAAGTCACACAAAACAGGGCAACTGGCCGCTCGTGTTGCGTGGCCCGCGTTCGTAAGCTTCCTCCATCGACACGACGGAGGAAACTCAAATGTGGCAAGCCAACGAACAACTCTCGAACCGTGGTTTTTTTCAGACGATAGCGCCCGCGGCGCGGGACGAACTGGCGCAGTCGCTGCTGCTGCGCGTGCTTGACGAGGTGGACTACGGTCTGCTGGTGATCGACGGGTCCGGCCGCATCCGCCACGCCAACCACCTGGCCCGCCACGAGATGGCCAGCGGGCGGGCCATCATGACGCACGGCAACGTCCTGCTGGGCCGCACGACCGAGTTCACCGCGCAGATCCAGCAGGCCATCGAACAGGCCCTGCGGGGGCAGCGCCGGCTGGTCTCGCTCAACCTGGGAGGGAGGGACTTCTCCATGGCGTTCGTGCCCCTGAGCCACCCGCTGGAGACCGACGCGCCGTGTGTGCTGGTGTCGCTCTCGCGCCAGGGTGCCTGCGAAAACCTGGCCGTGCGCATGTACGCCCGCTCGCAGAACCTGAGCCCGAGCGAAGAGTCGGTGCTCTTGGGGCTGTGCCGGGGCCTGTCCATCCCCGACATCGCGCGCCAGCACGGGGTGGCGCAGTCCACGGTGCGCAGCCAGATCAAGGCCCTGCGCGAGAAAACGGGCTGTGGCAGCATCCGCGAGCTGTTGCAGCTCGTCAACAGCCTGCCCGCGGTCGTGCCCGCCTTGCGCATCGTCTCGCCCATGCCTCACAATGCCACGGAGTACGCACAACCATGACCCCGGATGCCCGCCTCCGCCGCCCAACCTGCTCACACCCCACCCAGCACGCACGTTGAAGCGCTGGCGGCGCTCGGCGTGCAGCGCCGTTACCGGCGCGGCGCCCTGTTGATCCAGGAAGGCGACACCGGCGACACCCTCTACATCGTCCTGCAAGGCCGCCTGCGGGCCTTTCTGGCCGACGCCGGCGGCAAGGAACTCACGCTGGGCACCTACGGCCCGCTGGAGTACGTGGGCGAGATGTCGCTCGACGGCGGGCCCCGTTCGGCCAACGTCGAAGCCATGGAAGCGAGCACCTGTTCGGTGGTCTCGCGCGCCACACTGCTGGACTACATCGCCGTCCACCCCGAATTCGCCCTCGAACTCATGTCCCGGCTGATCCGCCGCGCCCGCCTGGCCACCGAGAGCGCACGCAGCGTGGCCCTGATCGACGTCTATGGCCGCCTGGCGCGCCTGCTGGGCGAGCTGGCCCGCGAGCCCGATGAACATGGTGAGCGCCCCCTGAAAGAGCGCCTGACCCACCAGCAGATGGCACAGTACCTGGCTTGTTCGCGCGAGATGGTCAGCCGCCTGCTCAAAGACCTGGAGATCGGCGGCTACATCGCCGTGCGCGAGCGCTGGATCTGGCTGCTCAAGCCGCTACCGGCGCGCTGGTAGCGGTGGTCCCCCCGAAGCGCCTTCAGCGCCTCCCCCCAGGGGCTACACCAGCGGCCCGGCAAACCGGTTCCGCGGTGTTCCCGGATGGCATTTGTTGCACCGGGCAAGGTTCGCAGCCGGGTGATCGGGCATTCAGAGCCCGTTGAGCAGGGCGCGGGCTTCCAGCGGTGCGGCCGAACTGGTGCCGACCAGGCGCACCGTGCTGCCGCTGCGGCTGCCCGCGGCGCGCACACCCCACAACGCCACGTTGTCATCGCTCACCTGCAGCGTGTCGGGCACCTTCTTCACGCCGGGGCGCTGGGGCCGGCTCGCGTCCGGGTCGGGCTTGCGCGGGGAATAGAGCGCGAAATGCCCGCTGGGCGATGCATCGCGGCGGATGCCACCCACGCTCACCGTGTTCTGGCCGGTCGATAGGCTGTTGAAGGTGCCGCTGCGCCGGATCGGCGTGGGATCGTTCTTGTGGTCCACGTAGGCGCCGATGTTCCCGCTGGTGTCGTAGTCGGCATCCTCAAAATACGACTGCCGCGCGCCCGTGTTCTGGCCGATGGCCACATCGTCGCGCTCAATGTAGGCGTCGAACGTGATGTCGCTGTTTCCTGTGTTGGTGAGCCTGACCTGCCAGACCCCGAACGGCGCGGTGGCCGCCGAGCGCTTGCGGCTGAAAGTGGGTTCGAGCGCCAGCAGGATGCAGGTGCCCTGGCTGCCCAGGGCGGAGGTGGTGGGGTAGATCAGCCCGCACAAGGGAGCCGATCCGTCCCCGGTCCACACGCCCGACTGGCCCATGCACCGGGCTGGCAGGGGCTCGGTCTGCCCTGGAGGCGTCACGCAGACCTGCACGGCCTGCGCGCCATCGGGCAACCAGATTTCCAGAAAACTCTGGGTGCGGTCGTCGGGCTGCACGCGCCAGTGCAGCGGCAAGGTCTGGTTCGGCTGCAGCGTCGCGTTGGCGTGGGTTCGGCTCTGGTAGGCGTTGCCCGCGGGCACGGCGATCTGCAGCCGCCCGCCATAGAGCGCGATCAACTGGTCCATGGCCGCTTCCAGGATGGAACTGCCGTCGTGCGGCCCCGCCAGGGTGCCCCAGCTGATGTTCACCACCACCTGCGCGCTCGGCGCGCAGCGCGCCAGGATGTACATCAAGCCATCGAGCACGCTCACGTTCATGGCGCCGCCCGAGGTGTCGAGCACGTTGGACCAATCGAGCTGCACGGCCACCAGGTTGGCGCGGCTGGCGTCATCGTGGATCGGATGCAGTGGATTGCCCGGCCCGCAGGCCAGGCTCATCACGTGGGTGCCGTGGTTGACGGGTTTGCTCAGGTCCCAGAGCTGCAGGTATTGGTAGAGCGCGTCTTCGTCCACCTGGCCCTGCCGGGTGTAAGCCGCCATGGCCGCGTCAATGGCCGCACCTGAGAGTTCGTGGCCGTAGCCCATGTCGTGTGGCGTGGGGCCGGCGCGCGCCGGGTCCAGCGGTTCGCGGTGGCGCGGCTGGTTGCCGGGCCAATTGCCGTTCTGGTAGGCGTCCTGTCGCCAGAAATACCGGATGCGCGTGTGACCATGTTGGTCGAGGAAGGCGCTGTTGGCCAGGGCCAGGCCACCGTCGATCAACCCAAGCACCTTGCCGCCAAGCAGGCCGCTGGCCGGGGTGGGTGGGCTGTTGGGCGTGCAGGGGTCGATGAGCGCATGGGTGTGTGGCTCCACCGGCAGGCCAAGCTCGAAGCGCTGGATCAGGCTGCGCAAATGCGAGTCGTTGCGCAGCTTGTCGAAGAAGCGCGGCTTCACGCGCGCGCTGCAGAAGCGCAGGTTCGGCACGTTCAGGTACACCCTGGGAATCTGCAGCCAGGTGGTGCGGGAGGCGGCCACCAGCGCGGGCACATCGGCCTCTGGCGAGAGTTCGATCACGATGGGCAGCCACTTCGGTGGCTTCTTGTCGGAGCCTCGCCGGTAGCCCGCGAAGTGGTCGGCCTCGGCCCAGATCAGGTAGGGGTCCTGCCCATCAATGGCGCCGGGCGCGCTCCAGTCGGTGCCGGTGAATTCGCCCTGTGGCAGGGGCGACCAGGTCGGCGCGCTCATGCGAACACCTCCGTGCCGCGCACGGCGGAGCGAGCTCCCTTCGGAACGGGCGGGCGGCGGATCATGCCCACTCCTTGATCGCTTCCTCCCAGAGCCAGGCGAGCAGCGGGGCGTTGCCCACGCCCGTGCTGGCGGCCGAGCGTGTGTAGGCTGCCTGCCTCTCGGGGCCTTCCATCTTTTGGTGCAGGCTGAAGTCCAGCGCCTCGCCGTTCGCGCCTTCGAACAGGCGGCCGTCAAAGCCTCGCTCGTGCACCCGCGTGCCGGTGGCGCGGGCCACCAGGAACTCGGCCAGCGCCGTGCCGAGCAGGCGGCCAGCCGCGCTGTCCACCGGGAAGTGCACGCCGGCCACGGTGCGGTTCACGGCGATGCGTGCGGCCAGGCGCTGCAGCTGTTCGTGGCTGGCCGTGCCGTTGGGCGTGGCGACACCTTCGGGCGAGGCGGCGTTGAGCAGCGCTTCCAGCAATACCGCCGAGGCGAATGCTTCGGTGGCGTGGCCGCTGGGCCAGCTGCCGTGTCCCGGCGTCTGGATCATGGGCTGGATCTGCGGTGAAAACGCCTCGGGCCGCAGGCTGGCGAAGATGTGCTTGAAGCGCATCTCGACATGCACGCAGAGCGCAAAAACCAGGTCCAGCAACTGCAGGGTTTTCTTGTGGCGGTGCGCCGTCAGCCCCACCATGGACGACCAGAACGCCAGCGGCGGCGTCAGCTGCGCCACCACCTCGGCCGCGCGATCGGCGCGCAGATCGGCGTAAGCGGCCACCAGATCCAGCTGCTTCTTGAACTGCGCCTTGGTGGGCGCGCGCAGGCGCACCAGCGGTTTGCGCTGGATGTTGCTGGACTGCAGGTTGGCGAATTCGAGCGCCGCTTCTTTGGGGCCGTTGCGGGTCTTGAACAGCAGACCTTCGACGAGCTCGGTGAAACAGGCCTCGACACGCGGCCCGTCGGCCCAGAGTTTGAGGTTCGACGGCTCGTCGAAGCCGGGTTCGGTGACGTGCAAGGACGCGCCTGTGAACGGGCCGACGATGGCTGCTCGGCTTAGGATGAGGGCGTCGGAGGAGACGATGGCGCCACTGATTCCTCCGCTGATTCCTCCGCTAATGCCTCCGCTGATTCCTCCGCTGATTCCTCCGCTAATGCCTCCACTCATTTCGATTCTCCTAGTTGGTTAGTGCATTCGTAAACCAAGACTGATCAGCGCTTTGGCGACCCGCTTTCTCAACGGACTTTCACCTCCTGCCGCCAGATACTGCTGTACCGTCAACTGGGGCTGCAGTTGCATCAACAGGGCAAAGGTTTCCCTTGCGTCCTCTGCATAGCCAAGCTCATATTGGGCGATCAGCAGAGTTCTTATTGTGGGCAAGTGATATCGATTCTTAAGCAGCGATGAACGGCAGAGTTGAATGGCCCGTTCCCATTGCTCCATGGCGGCGTAGCTGGTAGCCAGCATCATCTCGAAATAGTATTTCTGCGGGTCCAGCGGTGAGAGGTGCAGGGCGTTCTCGGCCTCGATCATCGAATCCTTGGGGGTGCCCCACATGGTTGACCACACACTGTTGTACAGCCAGGCCATGGGATCGTTCGGGTTGCTCTGGGTGGCTTCCTGCAGCAGGCGGTGCGAGGCGTCCACTTCCTTGCCCAGGTGGCACAGCGCATGGCCTTTGATGGCCATGGCGAGCGAGCTGGAGGGCTCCAGGTCGAGCGCGCGGTCGGCGGTGTCGATGGCGCGCTGGAAGTCTTTGGCCGGTTCGCCCGAGAGGCCTTGCACCACTTGCATGATGTGCCACTTGGCCAGCCAGGCCCAGGGCGTGGCCACGCGCCGGTGCCGCGCCACCACGGCTTCGAGCAACTGGTGGCTGCGCTGCAGATCGCGCGGCGTGGAGCGGTGCATGAGCGTGATGCCGCCGAGCATGAGCGCGTTGCTGTCGAGCTGGGGCACGGGCAGCACCAGGGTGCGCTGCACCAGGTCGTTGAGCAGGGCCTTGGCGCAGGCGGCGCTCAGCGCATCGAGCAGGCCGCTCTGGGCTTCCAGCAGATCGTGGGTGTCGCCGGTGAGCCGTTCGGCCCAGATCACTTCGCCGCGCTTGTTGTCGGACAGCTCGGCCATGATGACGACCTTGTCGCCCAGGGTCACGTAGCTGCCACCCAGCACGAAGGCCGCGTCGAGCCGCTGGCCGATCTCTTCGGTGGTGCTCTGGCGCCCGCGGAAGGCGGTGGTGGACAGGCGGGAGATCACGCGCAGGTCCTGGCTGCGCGAGAGCTGGGCGATCACGCCGTCGGCGATCAGCTCGCCAATGACGAACTGCTCGCTCGCGTGGCTGCGCGTTTCGAACGGCACCACGGCGATCGACGGGCGAAAGTCGGTCGGCACCCCTTCGGGAACGCGCGGGCGCACCGCGGCCGAGCCGTGGCTGACAGGGAACAGCCGCCAGGTGCGCACCGGCTCGGGCCAGTGTTTGAGGTAGCTCTCGCCACAGTCTTCCACCTCGGCGTCGACGCCGATCACGATGCCGTCGAACACGCTGGCGGTGACCAGGGTGTCGCCGGGCGAGGCCAGGTCGGTCACGCGCGCGGCGAGGTTCACGCCATGGCCGTAGACATCGTTTTCGTCCGCGTACAGATCGGTGGCGTTGATGCCTGCGCGCAGGTGCAGCTGCTGGCTCTGGGGCAGGCGGCGGTTGATGGGCGCGAAGTACTGGTGCAGCGCCAGCGCGGCCCGCACGGCATCGGTGGGGTGTTCGAATTCGACCAGCAGGCCGTCGCCCAGGCTCTTGACCAGACGACCCCGGCACGCGGGCAGCACCTGGGTGGTGGCGTGCTGCATGAAGCCACGCCACTGGCTCACCACCTCGGCTTCGTTGTCGGCCATGAGCCGGACCGATTCGACCAGGTCCATCACCAGCACCACCTTGTGCTGCTGCTCGGGCAGCGGCGGCGGTGGCGCGCACGCCTCCTCGTCTTCGACAAGGTGCGTGGGGCGAATCGGTTGCGGGCTCTCGGTCATGCCTGTGGAGGTCTTGAAATTTTGTTGCAGTTTCTCACAGCTCCGCGCAGATGCCATGGCTGCGGGGCCCAAAAACAGCAAAGCCGGCTTGGCGCCGGCTTTGCAGGGACTCACGGCACCATGAGGGTGCGAGGTCGGTGGATCACTTCAGGTGTTCGTTGATCATCTTGGTCATTTCGAACATGGACGCCTGGGCCTTCTTGAAGATTTCCTTCAGCTTGGCGTCGGCGTTGATCATGCGGCGATTGACTTCGTCCTGCAGCTTGTTCTTCTTGATGTAGGCCCAGACCTGCTTGGTCACTTCGGTACGGGGCAGCGGGCTGTTGCCAACGATGGCAGCCAGCGCGGCGCTGGGCGTCATGGCCTTCATGAAGGCAGCGTTGGGGGTGCGCTTCTTGGCCGGTGCGGCCTTCTTGGCTGGCGCGGCTTTCTTCGCCGGAGCGGCTGCCTTCTTGGCAGGAGCAGCCTTCTTCGCCGGAGCGGCGGCTACCTTCTTGGCCGGTGCGGCTTTCTTCGCCGGTGCTGCAGCCTTCTTGGCCGGGGCCGCTTTTTTCGCGGGAGCTTTTTTTGCAGTTGCCATGATTGAATTTCCTTCTAGAAGTGAAACATTGACCAGCAGGAAACGCGCTTCCTCGCTGGTGTCTCGCATGCTAATGGAGTTGTTTGTGCATTCCAAGGTGGGCGGCCTGGTTTTTTGCGGGTTTTCATAGGGAAGACGCCGCTTTTTGGCCCGGAAAACAACACTTCAACACCGCGTGCCTGCAAGCGCTCTGTCAGAGCCGCTCGGCATGCTGAAAATCCGCAGTGCCATGCTCCTTCAACCGAACCTGAGAAAGCGCCATGTCTTCGACCCCAACTCTAGCCACCTGCGATCTGTGTGACGCCCACAAAAACGACGGCTCGGGCGGCTTTCGTGTGTTGCCGCCGGTGTTGCGCGATTTCGGTGCCGTGCGCCGATTCTCTGGCCCGGTGGTCACGGTCAAGTGCTTTGAAGACAACACGCCGGTGAAGGCCGCGGTGGAGAGCCCGGGCGAGGGCCGGGTGCTGGTGGTCGATGGGGGTGCCTCGCTGCGCCGCGCGCTGCTGGGCGGCAACCTCGGCGCCGCGGCCGCGCGCAACGGCTGGGCCGGCGTGGTGATCGATGGTTGCGTGCGCGACGTGGCCGAGCTGGCCGTGTGCAACGTGGGCATCCGCGCTCTGGCCTCGATGCCGCTGCCGACCGAACGGCGCAACGAGGGCCAGCGCGATCTGGCGGTGCAGATCCAAGGTGTGTGGGTGCGGCCCGGCGACTGGCTCTACGCCGACGAGGACGGCGTGGTGGTGTCGGACCGCGCGCTGACGGTGTGAATCCCCTGCGAGCGGTTCACCCAGCGGCGGCAGGTGTTCAGATGCTCAGGCCTTTGTAGAGCATGTAGGCCGCGAGCAGGTACAGGATGCCGGCGAACACCCGCTTGAGCGATTGGACGGGCAGGGCGTGTGCGGCTTTCACGCCCAGCGGCGCCATGAGCACGCTGGCGATGGCGATCACCAGCAGCGCCGGTGTGTACACGTAGCCCACCGCGCCCACGGGCAAGTCCGCCACGCCCTGGCCCGCCACCACGTAGCCCAGCGCGTTGGCCAGCGCGATCGGGAAGCCCAGCGCCGCGCTGGTGGCCACGGCGTTGTGGATGGCGACGTTGCACCAGGTCATGAACGGCACGCTGACGAACCCGCCACCCGCGCCCACCAGCCCCGACAGAAAGCCGATGGCCGAGCCCGCGCCGAGCTGGCCCGCCGTGCCCGGCAGGGTGCGTGTGGGCTTGGGCTTCTTGTCCAGCAGCATCTGCGTGGCCGAGAAGCCGACGAAGGCGGCGAACACGATGGCGAGCCACGCACCCTTGAGCAGGGCGAACACGCCCAGGCTGGCGAGCGCCGCGCCGAGCACGATGCCGGGCGCGAGGCGCTGGACGATGTCCCAGCGCACCGCGCCGCGCCGGTGGTGCGCGCGCACGCTGGAGACCGAGGTGAAGATGATGGTGGCCATGGAGGTGGCGATGGCCATCTTGACCGCAAGATCGAGGGCGACGCCGCGCGCGCTCAGGATGGCGCTGATGAAAGGCACCATGAGCATGCCGCCACCAATGCCCAGCAGGCCAGCCAGGAAGCCCGTGCACAGGCCCAGGACAACCAGTTCGGCAATGAGCAGAGGTTCGAGGATCATGAGGGGTCAGTGACCAGGCGCCGAAAGCGGGCGCGGTGGGAAGGGGAGGGGGAGCCATGCAGAGTGCCCGTGGAACCGGCTTCGCCGGGCCACAGGGCACGTCCCCCCTCCCGCAGGAGAGGGGGGAAGCCGCGAAGCGGCGCAGGGAGGTGTATCGAATAGGGTGCCTGCAAGTGCCGCCGGACCGTCATCCTGAACCGGGGTTCAGGTGGGCCAGGGCAGCGTGACTTCGGGTTCATCTGACGCGAGATGCTCACACCCATCAGGCAATGTACCTAGTCCGTGCTCAATGAGCATTGGTTCAAGGAAATATAAAGCCCGGCGCGCACTGCAGACGGTTCAAATTGTAGGCGCTGCGGTGGCCTCATGTGGACCGCTGGTCCAGAAAAAAAGCAGATCGACCGACGGGCTGCGTGCCCGCTGACTCAGATCAACTGGCCGTCGCGTCCGAGCGTGTGGTCCAGGCGGCGGATCAGTTCGTCCATGCGGGCCTGGGCCGCCGGGTCCAGCGGTTCGGCCGACGCTTCCGCGGTGTCCGGGCCTGGTTCGGTGTGATCGAAGGACGAGGCCTGGTAGATCTGGGATTCTTTCTGCGAGAGCTCGAACGCGAGGTTGAGCGAGGCCAGCACCGCGATGCGGTCGCGTGCCTTCACCTTGCCTGCGTCGCGGATGCGGCACATGGCCGTGTCGACCCGTTCGACCGCGTCGAGCAGCGCGGATTCGCCACCGATCGGGCACGCGAGCAGGTAGCTCTGCCCCATGATCTGGACTTCAACCTGTTTGCTCGCGGGCTTGTTCATTCGCTGTCCTTGCGATGGGCCTCGGGGGCGTCGGCCTCCGGCAGGCGTTCGAGCAGCGCTTCGATGCGTGCACGCGCCGTGTTCAGGCGCGATTTGAGCAGGTCGCGCTCGGCCTGCAATGCCAGCACCTGGTCCATCAACAAGGCGTTGGTGCGCTGGAGTTCCTCATGGCGCAACAGCAGGCGCTCCACGCGTTCGGTGATCTGGTCAAGGTACTTGGGATCGGCCATGGTGACGAATTGTTGCTGAGACATTGTAGGGTTGCCGCGAAAACCCGGGGCTTACAATGCCGGTTGTTGGTGCTCGCGGTGTGGTTCACACGCCGCAGTTCAACGGGAAGCAGGAGGGAATGTTCACGCCGAACGGACCTAACCTGCGCTGCCCCCGCAACGGTAAGCAGACGAGCCGCCTGATGCTCTCAGGTCGCTCCGCGTTCATCCCACAGCCACTGGAGAACTGGTTCAGGCCAGATCACCGGGAAGGCGATGAAGGTCGATCTGCCAGCCCGGATACCGGCCAACGAGGTGGTGGTGCGTTCATGAAGGGCGTGCCGTCGTGACGCTCAGGCACCGTCGGGGAAGGCGGTGAGGGCACATCAGCTCCCTTGTTTCTCATGAAAAACCGTTTCTCGCGCGCTCCCACGGCGGCGCTGCCTTTGGCCATCCTCGTCTCGTCCTTGTCCCATGCCCAGACCGCGCCAGCACCGGATCTGCCCGAGGTTGTGGTCACGGCCACCCGGTCCGACACCCGTGCCGACATCCTGCTCAGCGACGTGGTGGTGATCGAATCCGAGGCGATCCAGCAGGCGTCGGGCCGCACGTTGTCCGAGCTGCTGACCCGAAACGCCGGCCTGCAGATGTCGTCCAACGGGGGCCTGGGCAAACAGTCGGGGCTTTTCGTCCGCGGTACGGAAACCCGCCACGTGTTGTTGTTGATCGATGGCGTGCGCTACGGTTCGTCCACCTCGGGCGCGGCCTCGTGGGACAACATCCCGCTGAGCGCCATCGAGCGCATCGAGGTGCTCAAGGGCCCGGCCTCGGCGCTGTACGGCAGCGACGCGGTGGGCGGTGTGGTGCAGATCTTCACGCGGCGCGGCGAGCCCGGCTTTCACCCCAACGCCAGCGTCACGCTGGGCAGCTACGGGCACCGCAGCGCCAGCGCCGGCCTGAGCGGCGGCAGCGAAACCTTCACCTATACGCTCAACGCCGGCACCGTGCGTGAAACCGGTTTCTCCGCCACCAACCCGGACGTGGCCTTTGGCGGCCACAACCCCGACAACGACGGGTTCGATCAGGACAGCGCCTCGGGCTCGATGCGCTGGACCCTGGCCCCCGGCTGGACCACGGATGCGCATTTCAGCCAGGCCAACGGAAGCTCCGGGTTTGACCGCGGGCCGGGCGACTTCGACGTGCACTCGGACGTGGTGACCCGCGTGCTGGGCTGGGGTCTGGAGCGCCAATGGTCGCCCCAGGCGCGTACGCAGCTGAAGCTCTCGCGCAGCGACGACCGCTCCACCTCTTTTGAGGAACTGTCCACCTCGCGTTTCGACACCGAACAGACCCAGTTGACGCTGCAGAACGACTGGAAGACCGCGCTGGGCAATGCCATCGTGGGCTTCGACGCCGTGAAGGAGTCGGTGGACAGCACGCAGGCCTACGCGGTCAACTCGCGCACCACCCGGGCGCTGTTCGCGGGCCTGCAGGGCGAGGCGGGCCGCCACCTCTGGCAGGCCAACCTGCGGCGCGACGAGAACTCGCAGTTCGGGGGCGCCACCACCGGCGTCGCGAGCTACGGTTTCCAGCTCACGCCCCATTGGCGCCCGCACCTGGCCTACGGCACCTCGTTCAAGACACCGTCGTTCAACACCCTGTACTGGGTGTCGCCCTTCTTCGTGGGCAACCCGAGCACCCAGCCCGAGCGGGGCAAGAACCGCGAGTTCGGCCTGACCTACAACCGCGATGCGCATGAAGTCAAGCTGACCCGTTTCGATAACCGCGTGCGCGGCTTCATCACCACCCAGCCGGTGGTGGAAAACGTGCCGCAGGCGCGCATCGAAGGCTGGTCGCTGGCGTACGCGGCATCGGCCGGGGCGTGGTCGTGGAGCACGCAGCTGGAGCTGCTGGACGCGCGCAACCTGGCCAACGGGCGCAAGCTGCAACGGCGCGCCGATGAAACCCTGACCGCCAGCCTGGACCACCAGCTCGGCGCCTGGACCTGGGGCGCGTCCCTGCTGGCCATGTCGGGCCGTTTCGACGACGCGGCCAACACCGTGCCGCTGGCCGGCTTCGCCACGCTGGACCTGCACACGCGCTACCGGCTGGACCCGAACTGGTCGCTGAACCTGCGCCTGAACAACCTGGCCGACAAGGCCTACGAGACGGCGCGGGGCTACAACCAGCCCGGCCGGGCCGCCTACGTGACCGTGGACTGGAGGCCGCAGCGGTGAAGATCACCTGCCCGGCCATCCTGGTCGCGGCCCCGGCCTCGGGCCAGGGCAAGACCACCGTGACGGCGGCGCTGGCCCGCCTGCACGCGCGCGCCGGGCGGCGGGTGCGGGCGTTCAAGTGCGGGCCCGATTTTCTGGACCCGATGTGGCTGGAGCTGGCCACCGGCCACCCGGTGCACAACATGGACCTGTGGATGACCGGCGAGGCCGACGTGCGGGCGCGGCTGCACGCGGCCGCGCAGGACGCCGACCTGATCATCGTCGAAGGGGTCATGGGCCTGTTCGACGGTGAGCCCAGCGCGGCCGATCTGGCGCGGCGCTTCGGCCTGCACGTGCTGGCGGTGATCGACGCGTCGGCCATGGCCGGCACGTTTGGCGCGCTGGCCTTTGGCCTGCAGCACTACCGCCCGGGCCTGCCCTGGGCGGGCGTGCTGGCCAACCGCGTGGCCAGCGAGCGGCACGCGCAGATGCTGCGCGACGCGCTGCCCGCGCAGGGCGGTGCGGCGCCGTCGGGCTGGCTGGGCGCGGTGATGCGCAACCCAGCGTTCACGCTGCCCGAGCGCCACCTGGGCCTGACCGTGGCCACCGAGCTGCCCGACGCGCTGGCCCGGCTCGACGCCGCGGCCGACGCGCTGGTGGACACCCCGCTGGGCCAGATGGACACGGCGGCGCTGGCGCGCTGGTCGGTGGTGTTCGAGGCACCCGCCGAGCCGGCCGCAGTGGCGCCGCTGCTGGCCGGCAAGACCGTGGCCGTGGCGCGCGATGCGGCGTTCTGCTTCATCTATGCCGCGAACCTGGACACCCTGCGCGCGCTGGGCGCCCGGGTGGTGTTCTTCTCGCCGCTGGCCCATGAACCCCTGCCCGCGTGCGACGCGGTCTGGCTGCCCGGCGGCTACCCGGAGCTGCACGCCGAGGCCTTGTCCGCCAGCCAGGTGAGCCGCGACAGCCTGGCCGCGCATGTGGCTGCCGGGCGCCCGGTGTGGGCCGAATGCGGCGGGATGATGGCCCTGTTCGATGACCTCGTGGACCCGCAGGGCCAGAGCCATGCCCTGTGGGGCCTGCTGCCCGGCGTGGTGCGCATGCAGCCGCGCCTGGCCGCGCTGGGGCCGCAGAAGCTCGCGCTGGCGCAGGGCGAACTGCGGGGCCACACCTTCCACTATTCGCGCTGCGAGACGGCGCTGGAGCCGGTGCTGCACACCGCCTCGGCGCGCGCAGGCGCGGCCGGTGCGGGCGAGGCGGTGTACCAGCGCGGCGCGCTGCGCGCCAGCTATTTCCACGCCTGGATGGCCTCCAGCCCGGCGGCCACGGCGGCGCTGTTTCTGCCCGAAGGAGCCACCGCGTGAACACCCGCCTGGGCCCGCAGCGCATCGTCTGCCTGACCGAAGAGACCACCGAGTGGCTCTACCTGCTGGGGCAGGAGCACCGCATCGTGGGCATCTCGGGCTACACGGTGCGCCCGCGCCGTGCGCGCGAGGAAAAGCCCAAGGTGAGCGCGTTTCTCAACGCGAAGATCGACAAGATTCTGGAGCTGCGGCCCGACTGCGTGTTCGGTTTCTCCGACCTGCAGGCCGACATCGCCGCGGCGCTGATCCGCGCCGGTGTGCAGGTCACGGTGTTCAACCAGCGCAGCGTGGACGAGATCTTTTCCATGCTGTACCAGGTGGCGGCCATGGTGGGGTGTGCCGAAGAAGGGCTGGCCTGGATCGCCGCCACGCGCACCCGGCTCGACGCCATCGGCCAGTCGGTGCGGGTGCTCGAAGCGTTCGGCAAGCGCCGCCCGCGGGTGTTCTTCGAAGAGTGGGACGAGCCTCACATCAGCGGCATCCGCTGGGTGTCCGAGCTGCTGGGCATCGCCGGGGGCGAAGACGTGTTTCCGGAGTTGGCGCTTGAGTCCCTGGGCAAGAACCGCATCATCGCCGACCCGGCCGAGATCGTGCGCCGCAACCCCGACATCGTCATCGGCTCCTGGTGTGGCAAGAAGTTCCGGCCCGAAAAAGTGGCCGCGCGCGCCGGCTGGCAGGACGTGGCGGCGGTGAAGACCGGGCAGCTGTTCGAGATCAAGTCGGCCGACATCCTGCAGCCCGGCCCGGCCGCGCTCACCGACGGCGTGGCGCAGATGCAGCGCATCGTCCTGCAATGGATGGACCAGCATGGTTGACGTGGCGCGCAGCGAATTCATCCTCGGCGGCCAGAAGAGCGGCAAGTCGCGCCGCGCGGAAATGTTGGCGCGGCAATGGCTGGACGCGTCTCCCGCGCACCGCGCGGTATTGATCGCCACTGGCCAGGCCTGGGACGATGAGATGCGCGAGCGCATCGCGCGCCACCAGCGCGATCGCGCGCAGCGCGTGCCGGGCATGGCGACGGTGGAGGAGCCGCTGGCGCTGGCCGAGGCCCTGCGCCAGCACAGTGCGCCGCACACGCTGGTGGTGGTGGACTGCCTCACGCTGTGGCTGACGAACCTGCTGATGCCGATGGACGGCGCGGCGGTCGACCCCACCGAGCCGTCCCGGGTCTTGTGCGGCGCGATCGAACAGGCCGCCGGCCCGGTGGTGCTGGTGGGCAATGAAATCGGTCTGGGCGTGATCCCGATGGGGCGCGAGGTGCGGGCTTTCGTGGACGCGCTCGGCGGCTTGAACCAGGCCGTGGCCGCCGCCTGCGAGCGTGTCACGCTGATGGCGGCGGGCCTGCCACTCCTATTCAAAGGGACATGATGATTCACCTCCCGAAGTTCCTTGGGCGCCTCTGGCGATGGGGGTTCGCGGCCTGGCTGCTGGTGGGCGCGGGCGCGCTGCACGCCGCAGGCATCGAGGTGGTGGACGACCGCGGTGTGGCCGTGCGCTGGGACGCGCCGCCGCAGCGCATCGTGACGCTGCTGCCCTCGCTCACCGAAACCGTGTGCGAGCTCGGCCAGTGCGCGCGGCTGGTGGGCGTGGACCGCTATTCCAACTGGCCCGCGTCGCTGGACAAGCTGCCGCGCGTGGGCGGCGGCATCGATCCCAACGTGGAGGCCATCGTGGCGCTGCGGCCCGATGTGGTGCTGCTGGCGCAGTCTTCGCGGGTGATCGATCGGCTGGAGGGGCTGGGCCTGAAGGTGGTGGCGCTGGAGCCCAAGAGCCATGCCGACGTGCAGCGCGTGCTGGGCAAGGTGGGGAGGGTGCTGGGCGTGGACGCCGCGCAGAGCCAGCGTGTGTGGCGCCACATCGACGCGGCGGTGTCGGCGGCGGCGCAGTCGCTGCCGGCGCGCGTGAAGAACACGCGGGTGTATTTCGAGGTGAACCGCGCGCCCTACGGCGCGGGCACCTCGTCGTTCATCGGCGAGACGCTCACGCGCCTGGGCGTGCAGAACATCGTGCCCGCGCACCTGGGGCCGTTCCCCAAACTCAACCCCGAATTCGTGGTGCGCGCCAACCCGGACCTGATCATGGTGGGCGACCGCAACTTCGAGGGCATGACGCAGCGGCCCGGCTGGCGCGGCATCCGCGCCGTGCGCGAAGACCGCCTCTGCGTGTTCCCCGACGCCGAATCCGACGTGCTGGTGCGACCGGGCCCGCGCATGGCCGAAGCGGCGCGCCTCATGGCGCGCTGCCTGCAGGACAAAGCCCCATGAGCCCAGGCAACAGCGCCGCCGCACACCCCGCCGCCATGGCCCCCATGCCCCGCCCCGTCACCCGCGCGCTGAGCCTGGCCGTGGGGCTGGTGCTGCTCGGTGGGGTGCTCGGGGTGCTGGGCCTGGGGGTGGGCAGCACCGGTCTGGAAGCGGTGTGGACCATGCTCGCGGACCCGGTGGCCGCGCAGATCGTCTGGGACATCCGCGCGCCGCGCACCGTGGGTGCCTTCGCGGCCGGGGCCCTGCTGGGCCTGGCCGGCGCGGTGGCGCAGGGCCTGTTTCGCAACCCGCTGGCCGATCCGTTTCTGCTGGGCAGCGCTTCGGGCGCGTCGCTGGGCGTGGCGCTCGCGCTGGCGGGCCTGGGCGTCTCGCCGTTTGCCACGCAGTGGGTGGTGCGCCTGGGCCTGACCGGCGCGGCCTTCGTGGGCGCGGTGCTCGCGGTGCTGCTCACGCTGGCGCTGGCGCGCGGTGTGCAGCACACGCTGCGCCTGCTGCTCGCGGGGGTGGTGGTGGGGGTGGTGCTGGGCGCCATCACCTCGCTGGTCACGCTCAGCGTGCCCGAAATCCTGCAGGCCATGCAGGCCTTCATGCTGGGCTCCACCGGTTTCGTGGGCTGGGCCTCCTGCCTGCTCATGGGCGGCATCGGCTTCGTGTGCCTGCTGCTGGCCTGGGGCCTGTCGCGCGTGCTCGACGGCCTGGCGCTGGGCGAGGCCACGGCGCTCAGCCTGGGCCTGCCGCTGGTGCCGCTGCGTGCCGCGCTGGTGGGGGTGCTCGCGCTGGCCACCGGCACGGCCGTGGCGCAGACCGGCTTGATCGCCTTCGTGGGCCTGGCCGCGCCGCACCTGGTGCGCGCCGTGGTCAAGACCACCCACGCCTGGCTGGTGCTGCTCGCCAGCCTCATGGGCGGCGTGCTGCTGATGCTGGCCGACACCCTGGCGCGTGGCCTGATGGCGCCGCAGGAGCTGCCGGTGGGTGTGCTCACCGCGGTGCTGGGCGGCGGCTACCTGCTCTGGCTGATGCGCCGGCGGGTGGGGTAGGGCAAAGGAAGACCCGATGGATATCTGTACCGAACAAGCCACCGCACTGCAGGCGTTGAACCTGAGCGCCAGCCTGGGCCACGGCGCCGCGCACCGGCTGGTGCTGCACGGCATCGATGTGTCGCTCGCAGCGGGCCGCTGGACCAGCATCGTCGGCCCCAACGGCGCGGGCAAGTCGACCCTGCTGCGCGCGCTGGCCGGTGTGTTGCCGCACGGTGGCGAGGTCCTGCTGCACGGCGAGCCCATGCCCGGCATGGCGCCGCGCGAACGGGCCCGTGCCCTGGCCTGGCTGGCGCAGAGCGGCGCGGGCGAGGCCAGCGCCGACGACCTCACCGTGCACGACGTGGCGCTGCTCGGGCGCCTGCCGCACCAGGCCTGGCTGGCCCCGCCGAGCGACGCCGACCACGCGGCGGTGGAGCGCGCGCTGCGCCAGACCCAGGCCTGGGAATGGCGCGCGCGGCCGCTGGGCTCGCTCTCGGGCGGCGAACGCCAGCGCGTGTTGCTGGCGCGACTGCTGGCGGTCGAGGCCGGTGTGATGCTGATGGACGAGCCGCTGGCCAACCTCGACCCGCCGCACCAGGCCGACTGGATCGCGCTGGTGCGCGAGCTGGTGGGCCAGGGCCGCACGGTGGTGAGCGTGCTGCACGAGATCACGCTGGCGCTGATGGCCGACGACATTGTGGTGATGCAGCAGGGCCAGGTGCGCCACACCGGGCCCTGTGCCGAGCCTGCGGCGCACCGCGCGCTCGAAGCCGTGTTCGACCACCGCATCGCCATCCATCCCCTGGGCACGCGCTTCGTCGCGCTGCCCCCATAGACCCCAAGGAACCCCATGCAGATCGAAACCCCACCCACCGAGAAGCGCTACGAAAAACCCGAGGGCGAGCGCCGGGGCCTCGTGATAGTGCACACCGGCGACGGCAAGGGCAAGAGCACGGCCGCCTTTGGCCTGGCGCTGCGCGCGCTGGGCCGCACGCACGTGCACGGCAAGCGGGTGAAGATTTTCCAGTTTATGAAAGTGCCCAGCGCGCGCTTCGGCGAGCACCGCGTCTTCGAGTGGCTGGCGGAGGTCGGGCCGCCGCCGGGCCGCTCCCAAGGCGGGACCGCCCCCTCGGAGGGCAGCGAGCCGCAAGGCAGCGCAGCGTGGGGGCCCTTGATCGAGGGACTGGGCGATGGATTCAGCTGGAAGAGTCAGGACCTCGAACACTCCGCCCAGCTCGCGCGCGACGGCTGGCAGAAGGCGAAGGCGGCGATCCTCGGTGGTGAACACTTCATGGTCACGCTCGACGAGCTGACCTACCCGCTGATCTACGGCTGGCTGCCGCTGGACGATGTGCTGCAGACGCTGCGCGAGCGCCCACGCGACGTGCACGTGGTCATCACCGGGCGGCGCTGCCCACCCGAGATCATCGAGCTGGCCGACACCGTGACCGAGATGACCCTGGTGAAACACGCGTTCAAGGCGGGCATTCCCGCGCAGCGTGGCATCGAGGACTGAAGCCCCATGCCCCATTCGCCCACCCCCAGCCAGGCCTTCTCACCGGCCGAACGCGATGCCGTGTACCGCGCCATCTTCGAGCGGCGCGACATGCGCCACTTCGCGGGCGGGGCGGTCGCTCCGGAGGTGATGCAACGCCTGCTGACCGCCGCGCACCACGCGCCCAGCGTCGGGTTCATGCAGCCCTGGCGCTTCCTGCGCGTGGCGTCGCCGGCGTTGCGGCGCGCGCTGCAGGCGCTGGTGGAGCAGGAACGGGTGTTGACCGGGCATGCGCTGGGCCAGCGCGAAGACGCGTTCATGCGGCTCAAGGTGGAGGGGCTGATGGACGCGGCGGAAGTCTGGGTGGTGGCGCTGGCCGACGGCCGCGAGCGGCATGTGTTTGGCCGCAGGACCCTGCCGCAGATGGACCTGGCCTCGGTCGCCTGCGCCATTCAGAACCTCTGGCTCGCCGCGCGCGCCGAGGGGCTGGGCATGGGCTGGGTTTCGATGTTTGACCCGGTGGCCGTGGCCTCACTGCTGGGCATGCCCGCCGGGGCCGAGCCCGTTGCCTTGCTGTGCATCGGGCCGGTGCACCATTTTTACGAGGAGCCGATGCTCCAGCAGCAGCGCTGGGCCCAGCGCAGTGCGCTGGACAATATGCTGTTTGAAGACGCCTGGGGCCAGCCCCTGGGCCAACGTGAAACGGTGGCGGGGTGACCCCCCGTTGCTTGAACCCTAGGAGACCTACCGATGACCACGACCACCCTTCCTGCCGCCGGGCAGCCCCTGCATTTCCATGCCCCGCGCAAAGCACCGGCTCCCGCGGTCGACACCGGCCGGCGGGTCTGGGCGGTGGACGAGGTCCAGGCGCTGTTCGACCTGCCGTTCTCCGATCTCATGTACCGCGCGCAGACCGTGCACCGCGAGCACTTCGACCCGACCGAGGTGGAGCTGGCCACGCTGTTGTCGGTGAAGACCGGCGGCTGCCCCGAAGACTGCGGCTACTGCCCGCAGTCGGTGCATTTCGACACCGGCGTTGAGGCCGGCAAGCTCATGGGCGTGGACGCGGTGCGCGAGGCCGCCCAGCGCGCCCGGCAGGCCGGGGCCACGCGCTTTTGCATGGGGGCGGCCTGGCGCGCGCCCAAGGACCGCGATGTGCAGGCCGTGGCCGAGCTGGTGCGCGCCGTGAAAGAGGAAGGCCTGGAGGCCTGCGCCACCCTGGGCATGTTGTCCGAGGGCCATGCCGAAACCCTGCGCGACGCTGGCCTGGATTACTACAACCACAACCTGGACAGCGCGCCCGACTTCTACGGCGAGGTGATCACCACGCGCGACTACCAGGACCGACTGGACACGCTGGAGCGCGTGCGCGGCGCGGGCGTGAAGGTGTGCTGCGGCGGCATCGTGGGCATGGGCGAGTCGCGCCTGCAGCGCGCCGCGCTGGTGGCCCAGCTCGCCAACCTCTCGCCCGACTATCCCGAGTCGGTGCCGATCAACCACCTGGTGAAGGTGGCGGGCACGCCGCTGGCCGACCAGCCCGACCTGGACCCGCTGGAATTCGTGCGCACCATCGCCGTGGCGCGCATCACCATGCCGCGCGCGCGGGTGCGCCTGTCGGCCGGGCGCCAGCAGATGAGCGATGCCGTGCAGGCCCTGTGTTTCGTGGCCGGTGCCAATTCCATCTTCTACGGCGACAAGCTGCTGACCACCGGCAACCCCGACGTGGAACGCGACCGCGAACTGCTCAAGCGCCTGGGCCTGAAAACCCGCCACACCTTCGGCGGTTGACGCCGATGACCGGCGTGTCGACCAACGCCGCCTGGCGCCAGCGCAGCCTGGCCGCCGTGTGGCATCCCTGCACACAGATGAAGCTGCACGCGCCCGATGGCGCGGCGTTGCCACTGATCCCGGTGGCGCGGGCCGAGGGCGTGTGGCTGCACGACCACGAAGGCCGGCGCTATCTGGACGCGATCAGCTCCTGGTGGGTCAACCTGTTCGGCCACAACCACCCCGCGATCCGCGCCGCGCTGGTGGACCAGCTCAACACGCTGGACCACGTGATGCTGGCCGGTTTCACCCACGCGCCGGTGGTTGAACTCTCCGAGCGGCTGGCCGCGCTCACCGGCCTGGGCCACGCCTTCTACGGCAGCGACGGCGCCAGCGCCACCGAGATCGCGCTGAAGATGAGCGCCCACCATTGGCGCAACGCCGGGCGCGCGCGCAAGAACCGGTTTGTCGGCGTGGCCGGGGGTTACCACGGCGAGACCGTGGGCGCGCTGGCCGTGACCGACATTGCGCTGTTTCGCGAAGCCTACGCGCCGCTGGTGCGCCTGGCCGCCACCGTGCCCAGCCCCGACGCCCGCGGCGCGGCACCGGGCGAATCGCCCGCCGACGTGGCCGAGCGCGCTGCTGCGGCGCTGGGCGATTGGCTGGCCGAGCACCACGAAGAAACCGCGGCGCTGATCGTCGAGCCGCTGGTGCAGTGCGCCGCCGGCATGGCCATGCACGACCCCGTGTACCTGCGGCGCGCGCGCGCGCTCTGCGACCGCTACCAGGTGCACCTGGTGCTGGACGAGATCGCGGTCGGCTTTGGCCGCACCGGCACCCTGTTCGCGCACGAGCAGGCGGGCATCCGCCCCGACTTCCTGTGCCTCTCCAAAGGCCTGACCGGTGGCACGCTGCCGCTGTCGGTGGTGCTCACCACCGACGCGGTGTACGCCGCCTTCTACGACGACGAGGTGGCGCGCGGCTTCCTGCATTCGCACAGCTACACCGGCAACCCGCTGGCCTGCCGCGCCGCGCTGGCCACGCTGGATCTGTTTGACCAGACCGACGCCCTGCGCCAGAACGTGGTCACCAGCGAGCGCCTGGCCGCGCAGTTCGCGCCGCTCGCGGCCCACCCCCGCGTGCGTTTCGCGCGACGCAAGGGCATGGTCTTCGCATGGGACGTGGTCAGCAGCCTGCCCGACTTCGGCCGCCGCTACGCCCGCCACGCGCTGGCGCAGGGGCTGCTGCTGCGCCCCATCGGCCACACGCTCTACGCCATGCCGCCCTATGTGATCGACGAGGCCGAGGGCGAGCTGCTGGCTCGCGGAGCATTGGCCGCGCTGCAGGCCGCGCTGGCCGAGGAAACGGAGCCTGTGCCGGTGGCGGGAGACCGCGATGGCGTTTGACGGCTGCTTCGTCACCGGCACCGACACCGGTGTGGGCAAGACGCTGGTGAGCGCGGCGCTGCTGCACACGCTGGCGCGCCGGCACCGCCGCGTGGTCGGCATGAAGCCGGTGGCGGCGGGCCTGGTGCAGCAGGGTGGCGAGTGGGTGGCGGAAGACGCGATGGCCCTGCGCGCCGCGTCCACCGTGGCCGTGCCGCCCGAACTGGACTGCCCTGTGGCGCTGCCCGAGCCGCTGTCGCCGCACCTGGCGGCCGCGCGCGCGGGCCGGCGCGTGGGCGTGGCCGAGCTGGTGGCCGCGCACCGCAAGCTGCGGAGCCTGGCCGACGTGGTGCTGGTGGAGGGCTCGGGGGGCTGGCGCGTGCCGCTGAACGAAGACGAGACCCTGGCCGACCTGGCGGTGGCACTGGCCCGGCCGGTGGTGCTGGTGGTGGGCCTGCGGCTGGGTTGCCTGAACCACGCGCTGCTGAGCGCCGAGGCCATCCGCGCCGACGGCCTGCACCTGGCCGGCTGGGTGGCCAATGCGATCGACCCCGGCATGGCTTGCCGCGACGAAAACATGGACACGCTGCGCCACTGGCTGCCAGCGCCGCTGCTGGGCGTCGTGCCCTGGCACCCACAAACCCCCGACGCACGCCAGATCGTGCTGAACCTGCCCGACACCTGGCGATGAAGGATCTGCAAATGAGCTGGTTGAACGAATTCGATGACCGCCTGGCCGCGCTGGACGCGCAGGCGCTGCGCCGCGTGCGCCGAGCCGTGGTGCCCGAGCAGGGCGCCCGGCTCAACGTGGACGGCGTGTCCCTGCTGGCCTTCTGCAGCAACGACTATCTGGGCCTCGCGCAAGACCCGTTGCTGCGCCAGGCGGTGCACGCCGCGGTGGACCGCTACGGCGTGGGCTCCGGGGCCTCGCCCATGGTGAGCGGCCACAGCGTGGCCAACGCGGCGCTGGAGCGCGAGCTGGCCGAGGCCGTGGGCCTGCCGCGCGCCCTGTATTTCTACGCCGGCTACGCCACCAACGCCAGCACCGTGCCGGCCTTGGTGGGCGAGGGCGATGCGCTGTTTTCCGACGCGCTGAACCACGCCTGCCTGATCGACGGCGCGCGCCTGTCTAAGGCCACGGTGCACCGCTTCCCCCATGGCGATCTGGCCCGGCTCGACGCCTTGCTGGCCGCCAGCCCGGCGCGCCGCAAGCTGGTGATCAGCGACGCGGTGTTCAGCATGGACGGCGACGTGGCCGACATCGCCGGCCTGCACGCGCTGTGCGAGCGGCACGACGCGCTGCTGCTGCTTGACGATGCGCATGGCTTTGGCGTGCTGGGGCCGCAGGGCCGTGGCGCGCTGGCCGCCGCCGGTCTCACCGGCGCCCAGGCGTCGCCGCGCGTGCTCTACATGGCCACGCTGGGCAAGGCGCTGGGCGTGGCGGGCGCTTTCGTGGCCGGGCCCGAGCGCCTGGTGGAGTGGTTGCTGCAGAAGACCCGCAGCTACACCTACGCCACCGCCGCGCCGGCCTTGCTGGCCGAGGCCGTGCGCGCCGGCCTGTGCTGTGTGCTCGGCGCCGACGGCGAGCGCCGGCGGCAGCACCTGGCCGCGCTGATTGCCCAACTGCGCGAAGGCCTGGCGCCCGGGGCCAACGCCGCGGTGGACGCCGCCGGCTGGACCCTGATGCCCTCGCACACCGCGATCCAGCCCCTGGTGATCGGTGACAACGAAGCCGCGCTGACCGTGATGGCCGCGCTGCGCGAGCAGGGCATCTGGGTGCCCGCGATTCGCCCGCCCACGGTGCCGGCGGGCACCGCGCGGCTGCGCATCGCGCTGTCGGCCGCGCACCAGGCCGAGGACGTGGACGCCCTGCTGGGCGCGCTGCGGGCCGCTGCGGCCGGCTTGAGCGCGGGCCGTGCCGAAGAGCCGGGCCAGCGCCGCGTGGCTGTGGCTGCGTTGGAGGCTTGAGCCCATGGCCGAGCTGGCAGCGCTGCCGACCTGGACCGTGATGGCCTTCGCCATCGGGGTGGCGCTGTTCATCGACCGCTGCTGGGGCGAGCCGCCGCCCCGCTGGCACCCGGTGGTGTGGATGGGCCACTACCTCGGGGTGCTGGGTCGGCGCATCGCGCCGGTGATGGGCGGGCCGGCGGCCGGTGCGGCGCGGCCGTTCGTGGCGGGCGCGCTGGCCTGGGCCTTCGGGGCGCTGCTGGTGGTGGTGATCGCGTTCGCGGCGACCCGGGCCGTGAGCGGAGGGCCGACCTGGCTGCAGGCGCTGGCGCTGGGGGTGCTGCTCAAGCCGATGCTGGCCTGGCGCATGCTGCGCGACGAGGTGCGCGCGGTGGAGCGGGCGCTGGGCGTGTCCACCGAGGCGGGGCGCGCGCGCCTGGCCTGGCTGGTCAGCCGCGACGTGGCACCGCTCAGCGAGCGCGAGGTGCGCGAAAGTGCCATCGAGACCCTGGCGGAAAACCTCAACGACTCGGTCGTGGCACCGCTGTTCTGGTTTGTCGTGGCCGGCCTGCCCGGCGCGGCGCTGTACCGCTTCGCCAACACGGCCGATGCCATGTGGGGCTACCGCGGCGAGCGCCAGGGCCGCGACTGGAGCTGGGCCGGCAAGTGGGCGGCGCGGGCCGACGATGTGTTGTCTTGGCTGCCCGCGCGCATCACGGCCGCATTGCTGGGTCTGCTGGGTGCGGCGGGCAGGCTGCGGCAGTTGCCGGTGCAGGCGGGCCTGACGCCCTCACCCAACAGCGGCTGGCCCATGGCCGCCATGGCGCTGGCGCTGGACGTGCGCCTGGGCAAACCCGGTGTCTACACCTTGCATCCCCACGGGCGCGGCGCACTGCCGGCCGACACCGCCCAGGCCTTGCGGCTGGCGGGCCGTGTGGTGTTTACTTGTGCCCTGTTGGCCGCGGTCTGGGCAGCGGCGGGTTTCTGGAGCCTGTTTCGATGACACATCCACACGGCGGCCCCGACGCGATGGGCGTGCCCCGCTGGGACTTTTCCACCAACGCCAACGCTTGCGGGCCAAGCCCCATGGCGCTGGCCGCGGTGCGGCAGGCCGACGCGGCGCATTACCCCGACCCGCGCCACACAGCGCTGCGCGAGGCGCTGGCCGGGTTCCACAGCGTCGCGGTCGAACGCATCGTGATCGCGGCCAGCGCCAGCGAGTTCATCGCTCGCATCAGCGCCAGCGTGGCCCGCGCGGGCGGGCAGCGCGCCTGGTGGCCCGTGCCCGCTTACGGCGACTACGCGCATGCCGCGCAGGCTTGGGGTCTGCAGCGGGTGAACGATCCCGCGCAGGCCGACCTGCTGTGGCTGTGCGAACCGTCGAGCCCGCTGGGCAGCGCCGAAGCCATGGCGAGCACCGTGGCGCAGCAGGGCGGTGTGATCGTGATCGACCGCGCCTACGAGCCGCTGCGCCAGTCCGGCCGCTGCAGCCTGGGTGTCGACGCGCTGGACCGCCTCTGGCAGCTCTGGACGCCCAACAAGGCGCTGGGTCTGACGGGGGTGCGCGGCGCCTACGCCATCGCGCCGGTGCAGAGCCAGGAGCTGGCGCGCGCGCTGGAGCGGCTGGCGCCGTCCTGGCCGCTGGGCGCGCATGGCGTGGCGATGCTGCGGGCGTGGGTGCGGGCCGATACACAACAATGGCTGACCGAGAGCCTGGTGAGCCTGCGTGACTGGAAAGCGCAGCAGATGGCCCTGTTGGCCGGGCTGGGCTGGACCTGCCTGCCCAGCGAGGCGAACTACTTCTGCGCCCGCGCACCCGTAGCCCTGGATACACCGGCCCTGCGTGCCCAGGGCATCAAGTTGCGCGACACGACCTCGCTCGGCCTGTCCGGCCACTGGCGCCTGGGTGTGCGGTCGCCCGCCGCGCAGGCGGCCCTGCGCGATGCCTTGCAGAGCACCCCGTTGCGCTGCGTGGAGGTGTCCGCATGACCGCCGTCTGCGTGATGGTGCTCGGCACCACCAGCGGCGCGGGCAAGAGCTGGCTGACCACGGCGCTGTGCCGCCACTACGCGCGCCAGGGGCTGAAAGTTGTCCCGTTCAAGGCGCAGAACATGAGCAACAACGCTCGGGTGGTGCTGGGGCCCCAAGCTGAAACAGCCCCCACGGAGGGCAGCGACCCGCGTGGGCGGTGGAGCGTGGGGGCGGAAGCGTTCACCGCCGGGCCGCCCCAAGGTGAAACAGCCCCCTCGGGGGGCAGCGACCCGCGTGAGCGGTGGAGCGTGGGGGCAGAAATCGGTTCTGCGCAGTACTTTCAGGCCCTGGCCGCGCGGGCCGAACCCGACGTGCGCATGAACCCGCTGCTGCTCAAGCCCGAGGCCGATACGCACAGCCAAGTGGTGCTGATGGGGCAGGTGAGCCAGGCGCTGTCGGAGATGCCGTGGCGCGGTCGCAGTCTGCACGTCTGGCCCCAGATCGCCGCCGCGCTGGATGCGCTGCGCGCCGAGAACGACGTGGTGGTGATCGAGGGTGCGGGCTCGCCGGCCGAGATCAACCTGCACGGCAGCGACATCGTCAACATGCGGGTGGCGCTGCACGCGCAGGCGCGCTGTCTGCTGGTGACCGACATCGACCGCGGTGGGGCCTTCGCCCACCTTTACGGCACCTGGGCGCTGCTGCCGGCCGACGAGCAGGCGCTGATCCGCGGCTTTGTGCTCAACAAGTTCCGTGGCGACGCCGCGCTGCTCGCGCCCGCGCCGCGGATGCTGCAGGACCTGACCGGCGTGCCGGTTGTCGCCACGCTGCCGATGTGGTGGCAACACGGCCTGCCGGAAGAAGACGGCGTTTTCGATGACCGCACCCTCGCTTGCGGCGCGGTGCGGAAAACGATCGCCGTGATCGCCTGGCCGCGCATCAGCAACCTCGACGAGTTCCAGCCGCTGAAGAACGTGCCCGGCCTGCGCCTGGTCTGGGCGCGCACGCCAGCCGACTGCGTGGGCGCCGACTGGATCGTGCTGCCGGGCTCCAAGTCCACGGCGGCCGATCTGGCCTGGCTGCGCGCGCAGGGGCTGGACCGCGCCGTGGCCGCGCACGCCGCGCAGGGCGGGGCGGTGCTGGGCGTGTGCGGTGGGCTGCAGGTGTTGGGCGAGGCGCTGATCGACCCGCACGGCATCGACGGCAACGCGCCCGGCCTGGGCCTGCTGCCGCTGGTGACGCGCTTCGACCTGCAAAAAACCGTGCGCCACACCGAGTCCCGGTTTGGCGCGCTCACCGGCCCCTGGGCCCCGCTCTCGGGCGTGACCGCGGCGGGCTACGAAATCCACCACGGGCAGACCACCCAACACCCGGCCATGGCCGCCAAGGGCGACGTGGCGCGCGAGGTGTTGCCCGGCCTGGGCTGGCAGAACGCCGCTGGCAACGTGCTCGGCGTCTACCTGCACGGCCTGTTCGAAGACCCGCGCGTGCTGCACGCGCTGTTTGGGGCCACCGCGCCCACGCTGGAGACCGTGTTCGACGGCCTGGCCGATTTCATTGAATCCCATTTCGAGCCCGGCGTGCTCGACCAACTCATCCAACCCTGAACCCCTGGAGCCTGCCATGTCCTACACACCACCCGCCATCGCCGACATCGCGCAAACCGCGCTCGCCGAGCGCCTGCAGCACAAGCTGGACAACAAGACCAAGCCGCTGGGCTCGCTCGGCCGCATCGAGGCCCTGGCCCAGCGCATCGGCCTGATCCTGGGCAGCGAAACGCCTGAGCTGAAAGCGCCGCAACTCGTGGTGTTCGCCGGCGACCACGGCCTGGCCGCGCGCGGCGTCTCGGCCTACCCGAGCGACGTGACCTGGCAGATGGTGGAAAACTTCCTGGCCGGCGGTGCCGCGGTGAGCGTGCTCGCGCGGCAACACGGCATCGGCCTCACGGTGGTGGACTGCGGCGTGCGGCACGACTTCGCGCCGCGGCCCGGGCTGGTGAACTGCAAGGTCGCACCGGGCACCGCCGACGCGCTCGAAGGCCCGGCCATGAGCGCCGATCAGTGCCAGACCGCCCTGGCCAACGGCGCGGCGCTGGTGCGCGATCTGCCGGGCAACGCGCTGCTGCTGGGCGAGATGGGCATCGGCAACACCTCGGCCGCCTCGATGCTGCTGGCGCGCCTGGCCGGCCTGGCCGTGGCCGACTGCACCGGTGCCGGCACCGGCCTGGACGCCGAGGCCGTGCAGCGCAAGATCGGCATCCTGCGCCAGGTGCTGGAGCGCCACCCCGATGCCAAGGACCCGCTGGCCGCGCTGGCCGCGTTTGGCGGCTTCGAGATCGCCACCATGGTGGGCGCCGTGTTGCAGGCGGCCAGCGAGCGCCGTGTGATCGTGGTCGACGGTTTCATCGCCAGCGCCGCCGTGCTCGTGGCCAGCCATGTGCAGCCCAACGTGCTGCAGCGCTGCGTGTTCGCGCACCGCTCGGGCGAACGGGGCCACGCGCTCATGCTCTCGCACCTGCGCGCCGAGCCGCTGCTCGATCTGGGCCTGCGCCTGGGCGAAGGCTCGGGCGCCGCCATGGCCTGGCCGCTGCTGCAAAGCGCCTGCGCCGTCCTGTGCGAGATGGCGAGCTTCGAGTCGGCCGGTGTGTCGCGGCAGGACGAAGCCCCGGCCGACACCGCACCCGCCGCCTGAGACACAGAGGAACGCCGTGGAGCAAGGCCCCCCCACCAAGAGCAGCCGTGGAACCGGCTTCGCCGGGCCACAGGTTGCATCGTCTCCCCTCCCGCAGAAGAGGGGGGAAGACGCGCAGCGGCGCAGGGGGGTGTCCATGCCGCTTCGCCACTTTTTGCTTGCGTTGCAGTTCTTCACCCGCATCCCGGTCACGGGGCGCCTGGCCGACTGGGTGGGCTTTTCGCCCGCCATGCTGCGCGCGAGCGCCGCGCATTTCCCGGGTGTGGGCTGGGTGGTGGGCGGGCTCACGGCGGTGGTGTTCTATGGGCTTCTGATGCTGCTGCCCGCCCAACCCGCGGCGCCCTGGGTCGCGGCCGTCGCCTGCACCGTCTTCAGCGTGCTGCTCACCGGTGCGTTCCATGAAGACGGGCTGGCCGACACGGCCGATGGCCTGGGCGGCAGCCCGAGCCGCGAGCGTGCGCTGGAGATCATGAAGGACTCGCGCATCGGCAGCTACGGCGCGGTGGCGCTGGTGCTGGCCTTTCTGAGCAAGGCGGCGTTGCTGGCGCTGCTGGCGCAGGCGGGCGGCACGCTGCTGGCGACGGCGGGCCTGTTCGCGGCGCACATCAGCTCGCGCCTCATGCCGCTGTTCATCATCCGCACGCTGCCGCACGTGGGCGATACGCCCACCTCCAAGTCCAAGCCGCTGGCCGAGAGCATCGGCAACGCCGGTCTGGCCACTGGCCTGCTCTGGTGGGCGCTGGCCATGGCGCTGGTGGGCTGGGCACTGCCGGGCGCGCCCTGGCCGCAGGCGGTGCTGGGTGCTTTGCTGGGCCTGGCCTGGATGTGGCGCTTGCTGCGCCGGCGGCTGCAGGGTTTCACCGGCGACGGTCTGGGCGCCACGCAGCAGGTGAGCGAGCTCGGGTTCTACCTCGGGCTGGTGCTGTGCCTGCCCGCCACGCCATGAGGGCGCGCGCATGACGCTCTGGCTGTTGCGCCACGCGCCGGTGGTGCTCGACGCCGGGCGCTGCTACGGCGCCACCGACGTGCCCGCGAACCTGGCGCTCACGAGCCAGGCCGCGCGGTCGATGGCGGCGCTGCTGCCCGAGGGCGCGCCGCTGTGGGTCTCGGGCCTGCAGCGCGCCCAGCAGCTCGCGCGTGAATTGCACACACTGCGGCCCGACCTGGGCGCGCCCGCCACCGACACGCGGCTGAACGAAATGAACTTCGGTCGCTGGGAGCTCAAGCGCTGGGATGCCATCCCGCGCCAGGCCTTTGACGTCTGGCTGGCCGATTTCGCGCACCACCGCTTTGGCGGCGCCGAGAGCGTGCAGCAGCTGATCGACCGCGTGGCCGTGGCGCTGGCGGTGGTGCGCCTGAAACAGCAGGGCCAGGCCGTCTGGGTGACCCACGCGGGCGTGATCCGCGCCGTGCAATATCTGGTGGCCAACGGCAGCGCGCCGATCAGCGACGTGGACCAGTGGCCCCGCGAGGCGCCGGAGCCTGGGGGGCATCTGTGTCTGACGCTGTGATGCGGTTTTGCCTGCAAACGTATCACCGCGTTGGTTCGCCTTGCCGTGCTGCAGCACGGTCTGCGGCTCCCGCCTTGTTCCACGCTTGAATGCAACACCGCATGTGCCGCCTCCAGCGTGCACACTGGCGCCCATGAAGAGCCCGTCGCCACGCCCTCCCGCCAGCCTGGCCCGCATGAAAGCGCTGGCCCTGGGCCTGCTGCTGTTCGCCGCCCTGGTGTATGTGCTGGCCACGCTGCTGGGGCCGCGCCACCTGGCCTGGGGTTACGTGGCGGCCGCGGCCGAGGCGGCCATGGTGGGGGCGTTGGCCGACTGGTTCGCGGTGGTCGCGCTGTTCCGCCACCCGCTGGGTCTGCCCATTCCCCACACGGCCATCATTGCCGCCAACAAGGACCGCCTGGGCGCGCAGCTGGCGCGTTTTCTGGGCGAACATTTCCTGACCGCCGAACACGTGCGGCCCACGCTGGCGCGCTGGGACCTGAGCCTGGAGGCCGGCCAGTGGCTGACCCGGCCCGAGTCGGCGCAGCGCGTGGGCGAGTGGCTGCGGCAGGCCACGCCGGCCATCCTGTCCGCGCTCGACCAGGCGCCCGTGCGCCAATGGGTGGCGCGGCTTGCGCAGCGCCTGCTGCGCGAGGTGGACCTATCGGCGCTCGGTGGCCAGGCGCTGGGCGCGCTCACCGAACACGGCCACCACCAGCAGTGGCTCAACGGCCTGCTCCAGCAGCTCTCGAGCTGGGCCGGGCAGGACGCCGTGCAGGAGCGGCTCACGGACGCCATCGCGCGCGAACTCAAGGAGCTCAAATACGTCGGGCTCGACCAGGTGGCCGCTCGCCTGGCCACGCGCAAGCTGGTGGCCGCGCTCACCCGCACGCTTGCCGAGGTGGCGCAGGACCCCGATCACGAGCTGCGCCACCGCTTCGACGGCTGGATGGCCGATGCCATCGAGCGGCTGCAGCACGATGCCGACTGGCGTGCCCGTGTGGCGCTCTGGCGCGATGCCTGGTTGGCCCAGCCGGCCTGGAGCGCCCCCATCGAGGCCTGGTGGCGCGCGCTCATGGGCCACCTGAGCGAGGAGGCCATGAAGCCCGAGACCGCGCTGGCCGAGCGCATCGCCAGCGTGGTGCAGACCGTGGGGCAGCAGTTGCTGGCCGACGAGGCGCTGCGTGGCTGGATCAACGCCCAGGCACAACACGTCTTGCTGCGAGCGCTGGACGGCAGCCGCGAGAGCATCGTCGGCTTCGTGGCGCAGCGGGTGCAAGCCTGGGACGCTCAGGAGATGAGCCGCGTGCTCGAAAACAACATCGGCCGCGATCTGCAGTTCATCCGCATCAACGGCACGCTCGTGGGGGCGCTGGTGGGGCTGGTGCTGCACGCTGTCACGGTGATCGCGCTGGATCTTCCGCAAGTGCAGTCCTGGGTGAGATAGCTCTCTCCGCGCCGCGTGCAGTGTGCGTTGTCATGGTCAAATTCTTTCGGACACCGAGACAAGCCGAGAAGGTAAAAGTCGGATCCGTACACATGCCACTCGTCATCGCCAGCCCCTGCGTTCTTCTACGGAACGCAACGACCGTTCTTCAGGGGCGGTACGACCTTGCCCACGTCGGCGCTTCGCAGCGCTGCAAAGTGGCGCGGTGTCAGGCCGAAGGCTGCCTTGAATTGACGGGTCATATGGGCTTGATCTGCAAAACCGGCTTCGACGGCAAGGTCGGCCAAAGATACGCAGTGGCCCAGTTGTTCGCGTACATACTCAAGACGGCGCATCAGCAGATAGCGATAGGGCGAGGTGCCGAAGCGGCTCTTGAACTGCGTGCACAGCTCGAAGCGCGACAGACCGCAAAGCTTTTCCAGTTCGACGGAACGCACCACGCGACGAAAATTCTCCGTCAGGAAATCGCTTGTTTTCCTGAGCGCAACCAGGTCCAACGCGCGTGGTGGCGCGGTGGCCTTTTCGCCTGAACTCGCCCTCAGGAGGCCTGACACCACGGCATGCACCAATGCGTCCGCCCGCAGGGGCTCCATCGTGCCGTCGAAAGCGTGCGTGAGCACGTCGGCCAGCGTCCGATCCGTCACGACAGGATTGGTGATGAAGGGCAGGGCACAGTGGCTGGGAGCGATGGCGCGTACGGCGTCGAAAACGCGGCCGGGATCGACGTAGAGCGTCCGGTAGGCAAAGCCCTGCGCAGTCGCCGCGCGGCCATCGTGCGCCTCGTCAGGGTGGAGGATCACCAACTGCCCGGGCAGGCTGTGGTGCACCGTGCCTCGGTAGTCGAACGCTTGCACTCCCTGCTCGGTCAGGCAGACGGTGTAGGTGTCGTGGCGGTGTTTGGCATAGGCCTCCCGATACAGACGCGCGCGCAGTCGGGAGACGCCTGCACTCGCAGGCGCGTCCGCCAACCATGCGGCGTGCGAGGAGGCTTCACAAGATCGTTCAAGACGGATGCCTTGCATAGCGATATACCCAATCCTTTCCTCAACCAACGATGAATTTCACCATGTCGCAACAAGAGCTGCTTGCATTTTTAGTCTTTGCCATTGTTGCTGCTGTGACGCCAGGTCCCAGCAACGTGCTTGTGATGGCCGCAGGCGCGCGGGCCGGCTTCAGAGGCGGTTTGCCTTGCCTTGCGGGCGTTGTGATTGGGATGGCCGCGCTGATGAGCGCCGCCACGTTCGGCCTAGGTGGGTTCATCAATGCCTATCCCACGTCGCTTGCGATTCTGAAGTGGGGTGGTTCCCTCTTCCTGCTGTGGCTGGCTTGGAAGGTCGCAAGCGCTCCGGCTATGCGTCCATCAAACGGTGCCACGGCGCGCACCGAACCTGTCGGATTCCGAGCTGCACTGGCCTTCCAGTGGGTCAACCCCAAGTCCTGGGTTGTGAGTGTCAGCGCTGCGGCTGCCTATTCGGGAAGTGGCGACCTCGGGATTCTGGAACGAGCCCTTTTGCTCGGCGGATTGTTCGCGGTGGCGGCGGCACCAAGCTGTGCGGTATGGCTGGCGTTCGGTGCCTCGATGCAGCGATGGTTGACCAACGAGCGCCGCTCACAAGTGTTCAACATTGGGATGGGCATCGCGCTGGTTGGTTCGGTGTGGTTCGTATTGCGTTAGCCAGATGTCCCCTCCCTTCGTCGGGCTGGGTTCGAAACCGGGCAAGGGTCATCTGCACGCGCTGGAAGGGGCCGGTGCCCGGCCACGCGGAGCCCGCAGCCAACCCAAGTCCGATGGCAATCAGGGATGGCGTTCCAGCGTAACGCGGATCACGAGCAGCAACCGGTCGTTTCGGTCGAAGCGGACAGGCCTTGGCGAAGGTCGGTCAGGATGGTGCAGTCGGGCGCGGGGCCGCCGGCACAGCCCTCGCTGCAGGCCCGGACATAACGCGACAGACTTCGCTCCAGGCGGCGCAACTCAGCCATCTTGGCCCGCACGGCCGTGAGATGCCCCTGGGCAATCGCGCGGGCCTCCACGCAGTCGCGCTCGGCGCTGGTCGACAGCGTGACGAGCTCGCGGGTCTCATCGATGGAAAAACCCAGGTCGCGGCAGTGCCGGATGAGGATGAGCACGTCTTGCACCGACTCCGGGTAGACACGATGACCGCTCTCGCGGCGCATGGCCGTCGGTATCAAGCCCACTTCCTCGTAGTACCGGAGGGCGGATACCGCGAAGCCGACCCGCTTGGCCAGGACGCCAATGGTCAACAGTTCGGGTGGGGGTTCTGTGGTGGTTGCGGGTTTTTTCACTGCGGGCCTTGTATCTCAAGTTGCTTGAGATTTTACAGTTGGCCCACGGGAATCGACCCGCATGGATCAACTGGAGAAGACGCGTGAAAAAACCTGTATTGACAGCCCTGGGCGTGGCCGGAGCGTGTGTGGCCTGCTGCACCATCCCCTTGGCGATCCCATTGTTCGGGGGAGCGGCTGCGCTTGGGCTGACGTCCTGGCTGGGCGTGCATTTCCAGATCGCTCTGGAGTGGCTGGTGCTGGTGGTGATGGTGTCCATGGCGGCGCTGGTCTGGGGCACCATGGTCCTGGCGCGTCGCAGGCGCGCCAGGACATGCGAAAGTGGGCCATCGAGCGGAGGTGCGTGTGCGGTGAGCCCAGACGCCGAGGGATGCGGCTGCGCCCCTCGGTAGGAGCGGTCGGTATCAGCCCAGCGTCTTCGGCTTGAAATCGCAGTACGCCGACACCGCGCATTGGTGGCACAGCGGCTTGCGCGCCTGGCACACATAGCGCCCGAGCAGGATCAGCCAGTGGTGCGAGTCCACCGCGTAGGCGGGCGGCACGCGTTTCATCAGCTGCTGTTCCACCGCCAGCGGCGTTTTGCCCGGGGCCAGGCCGGTGCGGTTGCTGACGCGGAAAATGTGCGTGTCCACGGCCATGGTGGGCTGGCCGAAGGCCACGTTGAGCACCACGTTGGCGGTCTTGCGGCCCACGCCGGGCAGGGCCTCCAGCGCCTCGCGCGTGCGCGGCACCTCGCCACCGTGGCGCTCCACCAGCATCTGGCAGGTCTGCATCAGGTGCTTCGCCTTGCTGCGGTACAGACCGATGGTCTTGATGTACGACTCCAGGCCCTCCTGCCCCAGCGCCAGAATTTTCTGCGGCGTGTTCGCCACCGGGAACAGCTTGCGCGTCGCTTTGTTCACGCCCACGTCGGTGGCCTGGGCCGAGAGCAGAACGGCGGTCAGCAACTCGAACACGCTGGTGTATTCGAGCTCGGTGACGGGGTGCGGGTTGGCGGCTTGGAGGGTGGCGAAGAAGGCTTCGATGGCGGCGGGTTTCATGCCGCGCAGTGTAGCGGGGCAGGGCGCGAGGAAGGCCCCGCGCCAAGCTTCAAGCACTCGCCTGCTTCAGGTCTTTCAGCATGTCCTGGATCGCCGCCTCCACCGTTTTCGCGCGCTCCGCGAGCTCCTTGCCGCGCAGTTCCAGTGCCTTGGTGGTCAGTGCGGCCTGTTCTTTCAGTTCGGGCGATTTTTCCAGGGCGCGTTTGAAGGCGTCGCTGCGGATCAGGGCGCTGTGTTCCTTGTTGTCGGCCAGGCCCTGCTGGGTGCGTTGGGCCAGTTGTTTGCCGTAGCCGGCCAGCGCCTCGCCGATCTCGCTGGCGACCTGGGCCGGCGGGTCGTCCACTTCACGGCGGGCCTTGGGCCGCAGCTCCGGGATGTCGGGCACCTTGAGCACGGCGCCCTTGGGCAGGGTGCTCAGGTCGCTCAGCCGCGGGTTGGCTTTCAGGATGGCGGCTTCGGCCTTTTCGCGCTGCTTGGGCGTCAGGCGTTCGAACATGACGTCGGCGATCTCGGCCACGGATTTTTCGCCTCGGAAGCTGGTGATCGGCATGGCAAGACTCCTTCAGAGACCGATGACGTTGGTCAGGTTGATGTCGGCCGGGGTGGGCGTGCCGCCTTGCACCACGATCGGGCCGGTGCTGGTGTTGCCCATCACGATGGCGCGCTTCAGCTCGGGGAACAGGAACAGGGTCTGCAGGTCCCCCAGGCCGATCAGCCGGTTGTTGCTGGCGTTGAGCGTGCGCGCCCCGAGCTGACCGATAACCGGTTGCGCGCTGCTCTCGCCCACCGCTTCGCAGTGGTTGGTGTTGAACAGGCAGTCGACGACGCCGGTGCAGCGGTTCAGCGGCACCGAAGAGTGGTGGCCGCGCAGCCGGTTGCCGCGGATGGACAGGATGCCCGTGCGCGCGGGCACCGCCGCCGCCAGGCTTTCGGTCAGCAGGAAGCCCGCTTCGCCCGCCGAGATGAAGCTGGCCATGGCGAAGTGGGTGAAGCGCACGCCGCTGCCGGGCGCGATGTTGATCGCCCGCCAGGCCAGCGGCTCGGGCTTCTGGCCGTCGTCGCCAATGCGCTCCACCTGGTTGTCGTCGATCGCGCAGTGTTCAAACGGCGGCGGCACATGCAGGCCGCTGATCTGGCCGCTGCCGCGGTCCGGGCCGATGCCGAAGCAGCGGTTGCCCGCGATGCGCAACTGCCCCATGGCCAGCGCGCGCACCGCGTCAATCGCGGGCGAGCCGGTGGCCGTGCGCGCGACCCGGCCCAGGCTGTTGTCGAGCAGGTCGGCGCGCTCCACGCGGACCAGCTGGATCGCTGCGAAAGCGGTGTTCTCCACGTTGGCGGCCTGGCCGAGGTCGTGGCACTGGTTGCCTGAAAAGCGCAGCACGCCGGCCGAGGCGCTGCGCGCCATCACCAGCGCGCCGAGCCCGAGCTGTTCGAAATGGTTGTCGCTGATCACCGCGTGTTCGACGCGGTGGTTGATCACCACACCGTTGCCCCGCAGCGCGCGCAGGCGATTGCCGCCGATGCGCGCGCGATCCAGCGCCACCGGGTCCAGGCCCTCTTCGAGCACGATGCCGTCGCCGCTGCGCTCGTTGGAGCCGGATATCTCGTTGCCCTCGATGCACAGGCCATCGACCCCGGCCCGGATGCCGTCGCCGGCGGTGTAAATGACGTTGCTGGTGATGTCCATGGGCGAGCCGGGCAGGGTGGCACCGGTGGCGACCACGGCGGCCTGATTGCCCACCAGCATCAGGTTGTCCACGATGCGCGTGCTGCCGAAATGCAGGCTGATGCCGTCGAGGTTGACCGCGCGCTGGCTGCAGAACATCAGGTTGCGCGCGATCCGCAGTTCGGCGGTGAGCAGGTGCTTGCGTTCGCGGTCGGTCACCGCCGCGATGCCGCGTTCGGCCACCAGCGCGCACTGCTCGATCTTCGCGCCGAGCACGTTGCCGGCCAGCCCGATGGCCACGCTGGTGCCGTCGCCCACCGACAGGCCTAGCACGTTGATGTGCTGCGCGAGCAGGTCGATCACCTGGGTGGCCAACAGCATGGCGGTGGTGCCCGAGGTGCGTGCCGCGCCGAGCAGGCTGAGGTTTTCCAGCGCCACGCCGTTGCTCTCGCTGATGTTCACCACGGTGCCGGGCTCGGTGCCCTGCAGCACGGTGGCCCAGCCCTGGCCGCGGATGCGCAGCGAGCGCGCGCCCTCGATGTTCAGCGGCGCCGACAGGTTGTAGCTGCCGATGCCCAGGCAGACCGTGCCGCCGGTGGCCTTGAGGCTGTCCACCGCCTGTTGCAGCGTGGCGCTGCCGTTGTTGTGGTTTTCCGCGCTGACGCAGACCGAGCAATCGCAGCCGTGGCCTTCGGGCATGGGCGGCCACAGCGTGCGGCAGTCGGTCTCGGCGTCGGGGAAGTTCACCACGGCGAGCCGGGCGTGGTGGTGGTGGATGCCCAGCGGCGGGGCGCGGTCCAGTTCTTCGATCTTGGCGTTGGTGCTGCGCGCGGCGAACACCCAGTGGTCGCCGCTGCGGAACAGGCCACCGGCCGGATCGAGGCTGAACTCAACCAGGATGCCGTGTTCCAGAAACAGGCGCGTGCCCAGCGGCGGGATCAGGACCTCGCCGGTGCTGGCGGGCGCGTCCAGGTCCTGGCCGGCCACCGCGCTGCCGTCTTCGCGGCGCACCTGGCCCGACTGGTCCCAGCGCCGCACCCGGGTGTTGCGCAGCGGGTCGGTGGCCTGTTGCGCATCGGTGGGGAACAGGCCGGCGCTCAGCGGCTGGTCAAAAGTCAGCGTGCGCGCGATCGGGTCCACCCCGCTGGCGGCGCGGACGCGGCGCAGCTCGCCGGGCAGGCCGTGCAGCTCGCGGTGGTCGTCGGTGACTTCGACCCAGTCGCCGTCGTTGAAGCGCAGCACGTCGTCGCGCCCGATGCTCTCCATCGTGACGCGGTCGCGCGCCGGGTTGATGTGGGTCGCGCGCGAGGCCACGCTGGCGTTGTCGCGCGACCACTTGAAGGTGGCCGTGCCGAGCGCGCCGCCCTGGTGCACCTCCACCCGGTAGAGCTGGTTTTCCAGCCCGCGGTAGCCCGCGGCGGGTGGCACGCTGCAGGGGTTGGGCTCGAAGCCGGGGTCGCCGGTGGCGGTGGACAGGCGCGCGGCCGAGGGCGCGGTGGCGGCCACCCAGGCGGGAATGTCCTCGTCGGGCGTGGCGCAGCTGATCGCGCCGTCGATGGGCAGCAGCTTCACCTGCCACACCGTCTGGCGCCGGCCGGTGGTGTCCACGCCGACGGCCGGCTCGATGAGCCCGGGCGCCTGCAGCGCGGTCACGTCGCGTTGCCAGACGTCCAGGTACACCAGATGCGGCCCCGCGGCGGGCAGCGCGGGCGGGTCGGGGTAGTAAGGCTGGTCCAGGTAGTCCAGCGCGGTGGTGCCGGCGAGCTCGGCCAGGTGCGGGTCCCAGGCGTCGGGCGTGCCGCCGTGGTTTTCGGCCAGCAGGCCATCGACATACATGCGCCCCGCGCCGATGCTCAGGGCGCCACCGGCCGCCTCTATGCGAAAGCCGTCGGGCGTGGTGCGCGGCACCACGCTGCCGTTGAAGGTGTCCCAGCTGCCGGCCTGCAGGCGCCGGCCGAGCTGGGCCACCCACTCGTTCCAGTCCGCATCCAGCTGGACGCGGCCCTGTTGCATGACCACGCCCAGGAAGTCCTGGCGGGCGTCAAAGCGCACGCGGCTCAGATCGAAACTCATGGTGCTCCCTCCTTCATGATTCGTAGAAAATGCCGGCCCGCAACCCCACCCGCAGGTACTCGGCGAGGCGGATGCGCAGGTTGGCTTCGCGCTGCGCGCCGTGCAGGTGGTGAAAGACGCCCATTTCGCTTTCGTCGTCGGCGCCGCGCAGCACCTCGGGCGGTGTCGAGCGGGCGAGCTGGGCGTAGGCCGGTGTGCCGTAGACCAGCGAGGTGAAGCGCGGCGCGATGTGCTGCGCGTCGGCCGCCGAGCCGGGCTGGCAGCGGAAGCGCGTGGGCACGATGGCGCTCAGCGGCAGCCAGGAGAAGCGCACGCAGCCCACCTGCTTGCGCGCGGCGCGCACCGGCACGGCCCAGCTGTCGCCCTCGGCCAAGGCCGCAAGCAGGATGCTGTTGGACACGCTCATCTGCGCCGCGTGCAGCTTGCCCACCACGGTGCAGGCCTCCAGCGTGAGCGCCGCGCCGGGGCCGCTGCCATCGAGCGCGGCCAGCGCCACGCCGCTGCGCCCGGTGGCGTCGATCAGGCTGTCGTGCGCGCTCAGGCTGGCGCGCTCGTGGCAGCGCACGGCGCCCACGATGCAGCGCTCGATGTGCGTCCGCAGGCCGGCGACTTCCAGTTGCAGGCTGGGGCTGGCGGGCTGCGCCGGGCTGGCGTCCGGGTTCAGGGCGATGCCCGGCACCAGGGTGCAGTGCAGCAGGTTCAGCTGTTTCAGGGCGTTCGCGCCGTCGTCGGGCACCACCAGCGGCGCGCCGGTGATCAGCAGGCCGTTGAGCGTGCAGGCGGCGTTGGCCCCGCCGGTCACGGTGCAGCCGCCCAGGTCGAGCACCGGGCGGCGGCCGTTCTCGGCCCGGATCTCGATCTGCCCGTCGGCCACCACGGCCAGGGTCAGCGTTTCCGTGTAGCGGCGGCTGTCGCGGATTTCCACCACGCCGTTGCCGGCGATCTGGGTCAGCGCCGCGCCGATGGTGGGCTGGTCGTCGGGCACGCGCACCACCAGCGTGGTGTCGGCCGGCGCCGGCAGGCTCTCGCCGCGTTCGTATTCGCCGCCGCCCAGGTCGGCGCTGAAGCCTTCGTGCCAGGTCAGGCTCAGCTCGGCCGGGTCGTCCGCCTCCGGTGGCAGCGCGATGCGCCCGAGCACCGGGTCGATGGCGTAGACGCCCGCCGGCGGCGGGGTGTGGGCCCAGGTGGCGCCGTCGTCGCCCAGGTCGCAGACCACGATCTGGTCGCGCTCGATCGGCGTGCCGCCAACGCTGAGCAGCAGCGCGGGCTCGGCGTTGTCCAGCGGCGCCGCGGCGTGGGCCCGCGTGCCGTAGTGCTGCGCCAGCTCGGCGGCCAGGCGCCGGCGCGAGAGCGGGCCGGGCACATGGGCCGGCTCGGCCAGGTGGGTGATGTCGTCCTCGGCGCGCGGGCGGTTGTACAGCGGCAGGTCGTGGTTGAGCGGGCTCACCCGGTAGCGGCGCGGCCCCACCCGCAGCGCCGGCGTGTCGCGGTGCCGGTAGGCCTGGATGCGCCACAGGTGCAGGCCCACGTTGGGAATGTTGTGGCGCCCCCGGCCCGACTCGATGCGCCGCATGTCCACCGTGCGGTTGGCGCTCTCGAACGCCGTGCCCACGCGCTCCAGCGCCAACCCGTGCCGCAGGTCGGGCGACTGCAGGTTGTGCGGGCGGGTGTGGTTCATGTACTGCGTGGTCACGATGCGCTGGAAATACTCCACGGCGCGCGCGTCCCAGCCGGTCACGTCGCGCGCGAGCTGCTCCAGCACCAGCGCCGTGCCCTTGCGCCGGCGCAGGGCGATGGTGTGGGCCACCTCGGCGCGCGCGCTGGCCACCTTGGGCGTGACGCCGTGCAGGCTCTGGTAGCCGATGAGGTCGCCGATGTAGGGCACGACCCAGTCGGCGCAGGTCTCGATGAACAGGTCGTCGTGGAGCTGCTCCAGGCTTTCCCCGGCCACCGCGATCTGCTCGGCCAGCACGCCGATCAGCTCTTCGAGCGGCCCGCGCTCCAGGCCCAGGGCCTGCGCAAGCTCGGCGTCGCGGATGCGGTGGATGGCCGGCAGCAGTTCAAAGAGCGACTGGGTGTCTGTGGTCATGGGATTTTCCTCCGCGCCGCGCTCACTGGAGTACCTTCGCCCTGCGGGCTGCGGTGCGAGCTTGCTTGGGAACGGCCCGGAGCTGCGCTCATGGCATCACCTCCAGTTCCACCGGCTCGTTGGCCAGGGTGAGCAGTTCGGCTGGCAGTGGCTGGCCGGTGAGCGAGGCCACGGGCAGGGCCGCGAACAGCCGCGGCACCAGGCCCGGGGCCTGGCCAGCGCGGTGCAGGCGGGTGACGTGCACCGCCTGCACGCCCGCCACCGCCTGGGCCACGGCCGACACCTCGTCCACCGACACGGTCTGCCCGAACTGGCGGCGCGCGAAGCTGAAGTGCGCGCGCAGTGCGGCCTCCAGGGCCTGGAGCACCGGGTCGGTCTCGTGGCTGGCCAGCACCTTCACCGAGAGCCGTATGCGAAAACGCACGCCGAGGTGGTTACGCAGGTGCAGCGGCACCAGCGCGTCGCCGTGGCTGCGCAGCGCCGCGCCGAGGCTGGTGAAGGTGGCGCCCGACGGCGGCACCACCGCGCCGTCCACCCCGGCGATGCTGAGGAACACGCCCCGCGCGGGGCCGGCGGGAATCCACAGCGCGTGGGCCTTGTCGATGCCGGCGAAGGCGCGCGCGAAGCTGGCGTAGTCGGTGATCGAGACCGCGCGGTCCAGCGTCAGCACGGTCAGCGGCGCGTTGTCGCGCGCGCGCTCCAGCCGCTCGCCGTCTTCACCGCCGGTGGCGGCCTCGGGGTTCACCACCTCGCTGACGCCGAGCGGGCGCGACAGCAGCGTGGTGAGCTGGCCCGCGGCCACGTTGCCGGCCACGCCCAGGCCCTTGCGGTAGCGCGCGCGCACGTTGCTCTGCCCGCTGGGCAGGCGCGCGCCTTCCACGCCGTCGCCAAACTCCACCGTGGTCAGGCCGTCGTCGTCCTGGCGCGTCTGGTAGACGCGGGCACCGGGGCTGGCCTGGTAGAGCGTGGGGGCTTCGGTCCACAACACGTCGGCCACGCGCAGCTCCAGCGTGGACGAGCCGCCGCTGGGCGTGGGGGCGCTCACGTAGGTCAGCGGCGCCTGGTTCAGCACGAAGCGCTGGCCCGCGCTGCCCGCGTCGCCGTTGCCCAGCAGCGCCTCGACCGTTTCGCCGTGCGTGGCGGGCGCCACGTTGCCGTTGATCCGGACGCTGGCGCGCTCGTACACGTGGCGCAGCGCGGCGTCGAGCTTCAACTGCGTGTGGTCGCGCTCCAGCAGCACGGCCTGCCCGGTGTTGGCGAGGTGGGCGATCTCCCGCACCAGCGGGTCGTCCTTGCGCGCCGGCGCCAGCCGGATCTCATGGCCCTTGGCCACCAGCGTGCCGCTGCGGCCGTCGCGGTCCATCAGGGCGAGCCGCAGGCGCACGGTGGACTGGCCGAGCAGCGCGGTGAAGGCCTCGGCGCCGAGCGTGACGGCGGTGAAGAACAGCAGGCGGCTGGCCGGCGCGGTCATGAAGAGTTCGTCGCCCTCGGTCAGCGCCACACTGCCGCCCTGCGCGAGTTGCAGCGACAGGCCCTGGGCGCCCGCGGCGATGGCGATGCGCTGCCGGGTGCCCGAGACCGCCAGCGCCTGGCCAGGCAGCAGGCCTTCCACGCGCTGGCCCAGGGTGAGCGCGTCGCCGTGCACCGGGTGGAACAGCGGCGTGTCCACCGTGGCCAGGCGCTCGCTCTGCGCGAGCACCAGCGTGTTGCGCAGGCCGAAACGGGCGGCGCTCAGGTTTTCGGTGGTGTCGGGCGTGAGGCGGGTGGTCTTGCCCGAGATGCCGAAGTCGTTGCGGCTGAGCTGGCTCACACGCTGGACGCGGTAGAGCCCGGTGTAGCCCGGCAGGTCGGCGCTGCCCTGGCCGGCCTCGTTGGACACCAGCGCGAACCAGGTGCCGGCGGTGATCTTGGGGTTGGCGCTCTCCAGGTCCAGCGTTGTTTCGTTGATGTGGAACTGCTTCCAGACCCAGTTCGAGGGCGTGCTCTTGTCGATCTTCTGCGCCAGGTTGGAGCCGCGGCCGCTGAGCAGGTTGGGGTCGGGCGCGTTGTGGCCGAAAAGCGCCGTGCGCTGGCGAAACGCGTGCACCTCCACGCCCACGCCGGCCGGGCTCATGGGCGGGAACGCGCTGCCCAGGGGCTGCTTCCACACCACGCGGGTGCGGGCGTTGGCGTTGTCGGGCAGCACCGCGCTGAGCACGCGCACATCCCAGTGTTCGCCGCCGGGGTCGCTGATGCGGTCGCTGCCCACGATCAAGATCGCGTCGCCCGGCTGCAGCTGGGTGGCCAGGCCGTCGAGCCACAGCTCGGTGTTGCCCGACTGGGGCCGCCAGGGCACGCGGGTCTGCACCGGCATGGCGTTCCACTGCACCCGCGCGGGGATGTCGGCCACGGTCTCGAAGCTCTGGGCCGTCTCGTCCTGGCCGGGCACGCTCTGCACCCGCGTGCCCACCGGGATCTGGATCGGCTCGGACGGCGCGCCCGGCGCCTCCAGCAGCTTGAAGGCGAGGTGGGTGCTGGCGGCCACGCCGGGCGCGAGCCGGTAGCCGATCAGGCGCGCCATCTCGCGCACCGACAAGCGCTCGGTGGCGGTGCGCAGGTAGTGTTCCTGCGCGTAGCGTTCGGTGTAGAAGCTCAGCACGTCGAGCGAGGTGGCCATGGCGTCGGCCAGCGCCAGGCTGAAGTCGCTCAACTCGCGCGTGCCCAGGGCCGCCAGGGCCGGTGTGTCGGTGCTGGACAGCCGCGCCTGCATGGAGGCCAGGAAGTCGCCGTGGCGGCCCACCCGGTAGGCGATGGTCGGCTGGCCGGGCGGGTTGTGCACGCGCGCCGGGGTGTCGGCGTCCACGCCGGAGCAGCAGCCGCAGTCGTCGGGGGAGGTGTCCTGGCCGCTCATCACTTGCCTCCGTGCAGTTCCAGCCGCAGCACACCGTGCTCGGGGAAGTTGGGGTCGTTGTCCAGCCGCGCGATTTCCAGCCGGCCCAGGGTCATGAAGCCGTCGGCCAGGGGTTTGGGGTCGGGCTGGTCCTGGCGCTGGAAGCGCGTGACCTGGACCGAGCCCACGCCGGCCACGGTGCGCGCGGCCGCGTACAGGGGGCTGAGGAACACGGTCTGGCCGAAGCTGAAGTGGTCCGGGTGGAACAGGCCGCGCGTGCCGTCGGCGCGGGTGCGGCTGCTCAGCGCATCGAGCAGGCCGCGGCTGACGTCGCTGCGGAAATGGTCCTTGTCCACACAGACCAGCAGGTCGATCTCCAGCGACACCGCGATCGGGTCGTGGATGCGCAGGTCGTGGCCGGCCATGCGGTAGCGGTCCAGGTGGGTGCCGACCTGGGTGGCGAAGGCGGGGTCGATGGCTTCACCGTCCTGCCGGTCAACAGTAACGAACACGGTGTGCCAACTGCCGGTCCAGCGCAGGCTGGCGGCGGCGCGCTGCACCTCGGGCAGGCGCTCGGTGACGGCGGCGTAGTCGGCCGTGGTCACGGCGCGCTCCTGGGTGCGAAAGGCCTGCGGCGCGCGCCTGCGCACCTCGGCGGTGGTCTCGGGCGCCACGCCGCCGCGCGCGGGCATGGGGTTGACCACCGCGTTGATGCCGCCCTGCGTGGTCACCACATGGGCGATGGCGCCCGCGCCCACGTTGCCCTGCGGCCCGTTGCCCACGCGGTAGTGCGCGCTGAAGGCGGTGCCGCTGTCGGGCCGGCGGCCGTGCCGGTCGTCGCCAAAGCGCAGCCGCGCGCTGCCGTCGTCTTCGGCTTCGATCACGAAGTGGGTGTCGGTGGCGCGGCTGGCGAGCAGGTCGCGGCGCGGGCTCCAGGGCTCGCTGCCACTGCCCTGGGTGGCGGTGAGGCCGATCCGGGGCAGGGCGTCGGCGGTGCGCCAGCGCATGGCGGCGCTGGCCGAGTCCTGCGGATCGAACAGCAGGCGCTCGCTGCTGCGCACGCCGTTCTCGACCCGCGTTACGAGCACGGTGCCCTGGTGGGTGAGCGGCGCGCTGGCCAACTGCGGCCGGTAGCGCGGGGGCAGGGGCTGCGGCGCCTCGCGCTGGCAGGCGTCGCCCGCCACGGCCGGGTGGTGCAGCCGGGGCTGCGGCACGCTGCCCAGCGGCTCGTCTTCGATGCGCTGGCCGTGATCGACCAGCACGTTGTTGCCCAGCGCGGTGCTCACGCCGTGGATCAGCACGCTGCCGTGCGCCTCGTCGGTCTCGCTGGAGATGCACAGGGCGAAGGGCAGGGCGTCGGCCGGGTGCCAGGCGATCTCGGTGATCTCGGTCAGGGTGGTGGGGTCGGCCGGGTCGGGGGGCAGCGGGTCGGTCAGTGGGTCGCTGCCATCGAAGGCGCGCACGGCGCTCAGGCGCACCGCGTGGCGGTGGGCGGGGTCGGCATCTTCGGGCTCAGCGCTGAGCGGGCTGAGCTGTTCCTGGAAGATCAGCACGTCGCCCGCCTGCAGCTCGGGCCAGTGGCCGCGCAGCGTGGCGCGGGTGGCGCCGCGGGGCAGGCAGCAGCGGGTGTCGCCCCAGGTGTGGAATTCAAAGCTGTTGTGCGCCTCGCGCAGGGTCGCGCCTTGCAGCGGCTCGAACACCAGGGGCCGGGCCTGCAGCGCGGCGCGCTCGGCGGGCGAATCGGGAACGATGCGCGGGGGAACACCCGCCACCCGGGTATAGAAGCGCAGGTCGTCGGGCAGGGGGAAGGGGCCGCCGCTCACGTCGAAGTGCAGCCAGGCGCGGGCGTTGCATCCCTCGTGCACCGCGTAGTCCACCAGCAGGGCGTGGCGGCGCAGGCTGCTGCGCCGGCGGGCGGTGTGCAGGTAGGCCTCGGTGGCGACGGCGTCGAGCTGGTAGTGCTGCAGGTCACCCACGTAGGCGATCAGCTCGGCCAGCGTGGTGGCCAGATCGGCCGGGCTGCGGTCGCGCCAGCCCGGCATGTTGCGCGCCAGGCGGTCGATCACCAGCCGGCGCAGGCTCTCGTAGTCGCGGGCGAGGTAGTTGATGTCGGGCGTGGGCTTGGCGGGTTCGGTGCAGCCCGGGGGCGTGCGGCAGTCGAAGTCGCTCGGGCATTCCACCTTGAAGCGGAATTCGATCTCGGAGAGCCGGGGGTCGAAGTCGGGCAGCGGGGTGGGCGTGGCCGGGTCTTGCGTGAGCCGCAGGGTATAGCGCGAGAAGTCGCCCGCGCTGTCGGTGCGCACCAGCAGCACGTGGTCGGCCTCGGCCAGCGCGCTGAACAGGGCCTGCTCGGCCGCGTTCGCCTCGGCGGGCGGCGCGCTGGCCACGCCGATCCACTCCACCTGGATGCGGCGGATGCGCTCGCCGCCTTCGATCACGACCTGTTCGCGCGTGAGACCGGCCGGCACCGGCTTGAGCAGGCGCACGAGCAGGGTGCGCTGGCGCGGGCTGCCCAAGGGGGCGTCTAGGTCCAGCACCTCCAGCCAGTCGATGCCGTTGAGCGTGGGGTGGGCGTCCACCGCCGTGCGCCGGTTCTGGTCGCAGCAATGGAAGATCATGGCTGGCCCCCCTGGGTGAAGGTCTCGCGCTGGCGCGAGGCGTTGCGCCGTATCAGGTACTGCACGGTGACGCTGAGCGCGGCGTCCACCGCCCGCACTTCGACCGCCTCGACCGTGATCAGACCCGAGAGCCAGCGCTGCAGCGCGCCCTGCACCAGGAACTGGGTGGTGGCCGCGAGCTCGGGGCTGTTGGGGGCGAACACCAGCTCGCGCAGGCCGCTGCCGAAGTCCGGGCGCATCACGCGCTCGCCCGGCGCGGTGAACAGCACCTGCTCGACCAGGCCACGGATCCAGTCCGCCTCGTCGGCCTCGCGGGTGAGGCCGCGGCCGTCGAACTGGTAGGGGAAAAACAGGCGTTGGGTCATGTTTAGCTCCCGATCACGCGGGGTTGCGCGGCCACCGGCATCAGCGGTGTGCCGTTGGGCACGCAGACCGCCTGGCTGTCCATCAGCACCAGGGGCTGGCCGTTGGACTGCACCCGCAGCGCGGCCACCACCCACTGCCCGGTGACGCAGGGCACCGGGCTGCCCGAGACGTTGAACGGACAGCCCGCGATGGCGTAGGGCGCGCTCATCACCACCGTGGGCTGGCCACTGACCAGCACGCGCGGGTTGGGCGCCGTGGGCGTGGCGCTGCCGCCGTGGGCACAGAGCACGGTGGCGCCGACGTGGAGCAGGGGGCCGGGCATGGCGTCAGGTCACCGTGAGGGCGCCGTTGTTGATGGTCACCACCGGGCCCACCAGGGTGATGGCCGCGCCCTTGCCGTTCTGGATGTAGATGCCGGTGTCGTTGACGATGAGCATCGCGCCGGTGGTGCTCTTGATCATGATGCCGCCGGTGGGGCCGGGCACGTCGGAGATGGTCAGGCCGTTCTGCAGCGGCGTCTGCAGCGTGATGGCCGGCACCGCCGGGGGCGTGAGCAGGGCCAGCGCGGGCACTTCCGCAGCGCTGCCCCAGAAGCCGCCGACCCAGATGGGATAGTCCGGGTCGCCCTGTTCGAATTCGACCCAGACGCCCGAGCCGGGGATGGGCAGGGCGAACATGCCGTTCTGGATGCCCGCGATCGGCACGCAGGGCATGGCCCAGGTGCCGGGGATCAGGCCGCCCACATCGGGCACCTGCACCATCAGCCGGCCCTGCTGCATGGGGTCGACGTTGGAGATCACCATGCCGCGGTATTTGCCGTAGTACTTCTGCGCGCTGTTGCTCACTGGACGACCCTCCGTGCTGCGCACTGTGGGGCTGAGCCCCTTGGGAACGGCCCGGCGGTGCTCACTGGAGTACCTTCGCCCTGCGGGCTGCGGTGCGAGCTTGCTTGGGAACGGCCCGGCGCGGCGCTCATACCGGAATCCTCGGTGTGATGGAGATCAGGCCGTTGCGGCTGAGGTCGAAGCTCTGCTTGAACTCGCCGCGCTTGAGCGTGCTCTTGACGCTGGAGACGTAGTACAGGCCGTCGTAGGCCAGGCCCACGCCACGCACCCCGACCAGCCCGCGCGACTTGAGCGGGCGGCCGTAGCGCAACACGTCGAGCTCGCCGCTGGCGGTCACCGAGTCCTGCGATTTTTTGGCCTCGGCCAGACCGCGCGAGATCGCCTGCATCGGGTTCATGCGGGCCGTGTCCTTGAGCATGGTCAGGTTCGACAGCGGCGTGGACAACACGCCCAGCGGCGGCTGCAGCGGGTTCAGGTTGGGGATCGGAATCGGGATGGGCGCGCGGGTGAACTGGTTCTGGATGAACACGATCGGCAGCACGCCGGCGGTCGGGTCGAAGTTGAAGCTCAGGTTCTCGACGTTGGTCAACGCGTCCATGTCCACGTTGAGCGCGGGCTGGGGCACGCCGATCTTGATCTCGGGGCCGAAGTAGGCGATGTTGGTGCCCGGCGCCGGCCCGGGCTCGATGTAGAACACGTAGCCCACCTGCTCGGCGAGCTGGCGGATGTAGGCCAGATCGGTACCCTGCTGGGCGGGGATCTTGTCCACCGGGATCGGCACGTCGGGGAACAGCGCCGGGATCACCAGCGGGATCAGGCCGAAGGGCGCGTACTTGGCGCACAGCAGGGCCACGCGCGCTTCGATGGGCATGGCCGGAAACGGCAGGCCGCTCCAGTCCTGGGTGTCCATCACCTTGGTCAGGTCTTCGCCGGTGACGGTGACCGTGCCGGGCGAGCCCTGGCCACCGGCCTGCACCTCCACATGGGTCATGACGCCGTCGAACAGCGGCTGCGGCGAGCCGTTGAGCGTGACGATCAGCATCACCCGCAGCGGCGGCGTGCCCAGCCCGGTGTTCTGCGCGCCGGCGATCAGGAAGATGGTGTTGAGCTCGGAGCGCGAGCTGAACTGGAAGGTCAGCGTGAAGCCGCTGGCGCTGCCCGCGGAGCTGCGCACCTCCACGCTCTCCAGCGCGTCCATCACCACCCGCGGCGCCGGCACCGCGATCACCGGGCCGATCAGCAGGGTGAGCTGGATGCCCTTAGCCAGCATCGCTGTCTCCCGGGATGCCTTCGGGCAGGGTGATGCGCAGCAGGCGGCCCACGGTGGCGGTCAGCTCGCTCGGGTCCATCGCGCCATTGGCGTCGCACAGGCGCCAGTACTGCAGCGGGTCGCCCAGGTAGCGCGCGGCCAGGTTGTCGATCCGGTCGCCGCTGGCCACGGTGTGCTCCGTGAGGGTCGAGAAGCGCTCGGGCGGCGGCACGAAGCGCCGCTTGACGAAGGTGATCACCGTGCCCTCGGGCGTGGTGGTCTGCGCCGAGCCGATACCGTGGTAGCGGCTGGTGGGCGCAAACAGCGGAGTGGCCAGCGCGTGGGCCTGCATGAATGCCTGAACGGGGTCCATCAGCCGATGCCTCCTATGCCCAGGGCGCCGAAGCTGCCCGCCTGCGCCTGGCCGGCGAGCCGCTCCTTGCCCTGCAGATACGCCATGAACAGGCTGCCGCCCTTGTGGGAGAAGCCCAGGTCGTCCACCGACAGCACGCGCAGGCCGATACTGACCTTGGCGACGATGGGGTTGAGCGCCGGGTCGAAGGCCTCTTCGGTGACCGAGAACTCGGTCAGCCGCACCGGCACGATGCGGTTCTTGCCCCACACGAACAGCATCAGCGGGGCCTCCATGGGCGCGATCTCCAGCGTGCCGGAATCGGCCTGCCGGTGCACTTCGAGCAACTGCGCGCTGCCCGGGTTCGCCAGCGCTTCGAGCACGGCCAGCTGGGGCGCCACGCCGTGGTCCACGGTGCCGCGGTTCTGGTCGGGAAACTCCAGCTGGTCGGCCGCGTCGATGTCGGCTTCGAGCCGGAAGGTCTCGATGGCCGGCCCCTTGAAGCGCATCGCCTCGCTGCGGTTGGCCGCCTCGCCACCGGCGGCCTGCACCTGCAGGCTGCGGGTGAGTTTTTCCGGGTTGTACTGCAGCGAGATGACACGCAACACCCGCGACGACTCGGGGTCGATCAGCACCAGACCGCCTTTGAGGACTTTGGGGGAGTTGGGGAAGCTGGTCATGCGTTTTTCCTTGCGCCCGGTTGAATGGGCTCGTGACAAGCGAATGGCATTGCGGTTCGAACGAACAGGTGCATGGCCATCAGCTTTCTCCCCGCACCAGGAACATCTCGACGCGCCTGTTCATGGCCCGGGTGATGGCGTCCTCTTCGGTTGCAGTGGGTAGCGTTTCTCCGAAGTGGGGTGGGTTCCCTGCATCCAGCAGGCGACTCGCCGGGAGACGCTCACGCCTGGCCATCTGGTAGAAGGCCGTCGAACGCCGTCGGGCTACCCGGTCATTGACCTCCAGGCTGCCGGCACTCGATGCGTGTCCAACAAATCGGACTTTCACCTCAGGATCGGATTCGATCTGCGCCGCCTTGATTTCACGGAACGCCGACAGATGTTCTGGCTTGGGCTGGACTTCGTCGAAACCAAGGTTCAGAAAACGATAGTGACGACCTGACTCGACGGTCTGGAATATGCCGGGGCCGGTTCGAGACGCAGTGTTCTGGTCGGTTTCGGGCGCGGTTTCGCTGATGCCCGTTGATGTTTCAAAGGCGGTTCTGGCCTCGGTACTGCGTGTTTCGAGGCGCCAGATTTCGCCTCTGAAGAAGGCTCTCGCAATGTCATCTTCCGGCACGTGGCGTGCAATCTGCTGCTCCACCACATCCACTCTGGGCTGGTAGGTGGTCCGGTCGACCAGCTCTTCCGATGTCATGACCTTGCGTGCAAGCCATTCCGTCAGGCCTTCGTTGTAGAAATCGGAGTCCTTTGAAGCGGCAACCCAGGCAGCGTAGTCGGGGTGACGGTAGAAGTGAACGAGCTCATGAATCAATGTCAGCTGTCGAGGTCCTGCTTCCACCCGGCGGTGGACGAATATCTCGCGGCTGGCCCCATCTCCCCGAGTGAACGCCGGTTGTCGCGCACCAAGGGTCACGATCTTGGGGCCCACATCACTGTCGTCAATCAGCCGATCCAGCATGGCCACATAGTGCGTGTTCGTGTCGTCGATCGCAAAGTCCTCGGCCTCGGACATTTGCGGGAGGAAATTGTCGAGCCACTCCCTGAGGTAGGTGCGGTCGTTTCGGATGGTTGCCGGCTCAAACAGGCTCACCCGGCGTTCAATCTCGGAATCTGGCAGCGCCGATGCAATCAGTGGGAAGCGCGCAAGTACCCTTTGGTGCATGGCCACCGCATCGCTATCGAGGTTGGTGTCGTTCGTATGGGTCGGCTCGCGGCGGGAGAAGCTGCGGTTGTCCAGGAATGAGAAAGCCTGACCGAACAGCAGTTCGGCGGTCCCACCATCCGCGCCCACCGGGTCCACCCATGGCTTGCGCGCCGCTGTGCTGCCGCTCGGCGTCTGCCGGGGTGGCCCGTCAATCCGGACGTTTTCGTGCACCGTACCCAGCCGAGAGGGATCTTCCAGATCGCGCTGAATCAGCGTCGGCCCGTGAGAAGGAATGGTCTGCCCAAGGTTGCCTTGCTGAATGACGTGGGTCAGCTCGTGGGCAATCAGTCGTTGACCTGCAGGGTTGCCCGGGTTGTTGTGGCCGGCACCGAACACGATCGCATTTCCCGCGGTGTAGGCTTTGGCGCCGACATCCCGCGCCGATGCCTCCGCTGCAGCGCCGGAATGAACCCGAACACGGGAAAAGTCATACCCGAACCGGTGTTCCATGTTTCGCCTGAGGGGCTCGGGCAACGATTGACCAGAGGTTCGCAGAGCCTGCTCCACGCTGGGTGGCGCAGCATCGAGCGAATCGCCCTGATGGACGCCGCGGGAGCGTTGGATGACCGGTGCAACGTCCTGTGCAGGGCCCCGATCCAGGGTGGACACCACCCGCTCGGCGACCTTGTCGGCCTCCAGCTCCATCGGGTCGTTTCCCGAGCCCACGACCAACTTGGTCTGCAACCATGGGTCGGCTGGTGATGGGCCGTGTTTGGCGGCGGTGCGACCCCATGATGTTTCGGTCGTGTTTCGCTGGAGCAGGGACACCCGCCCGGGCAAAGGCTTCGGCCTGGGAGCGGCTGGGTGTCTCGCCAACCCTCCGGTTGTGGCTTGTCTTGCGTTTGAGCTCATGGATGGCTCATGGTTTTTTGGGTTGCGCTGAACCCGATGAGGTCGGCGGCGTTGAGCCTGATGCAGTGGCCGCCGGGTCCGGCGCTCGATAGCGCGGTCCAACGCGGACCTGATCCAGGATCTGGTCCTCGGTCAATTTCACCCGATGGTCCTGGCGCAACCGTTGGGCATATTCCTTGGCGGTGAATATCCCCATGCCGTGACCAAAAAATCGTTTTTTGCCGAGATAGGTGGCGTTTTCCCCTTGAAAGGCGCCACTCGTTATGAATTTCTTGTTGTCGAGGAACACCCAATCACCGCGTTGCAGACCCATGTCGGTGGAGCTGTCCAGCAGCTTTCGCAGCGAGAAATCGGGCAGGCTGGCCATGTTGAAAACCAGGGAGCTCCCGCCCATGCGGACACCTGGATTGCCCGAGAAAGGAATCGTTACGCTGATGTCGCTGTGGCTGCGGTCGAATTTCGCAACGGCGGTGGCGGGATCGGCGGCCTGCAGACTCCGGAAGACTCCCACGAACTGGATCAATGCCGCGGCGGTGAAGCACTCAAATGAGTAGCGCTTCTTTGCGGTGCTCGACATGAGGTCCTGCGCGGCGGCTGCCGCACTGGCTTTGGGTACCAGCGTCACCTCAATGCGCTCGACGGTCGCATCTTTTTGCCAGGTAGGATGGTTGGCCAGATGACGGTGCACGTTCTCCAGGGCCGTTCGCCCGGAACCATTGGTGATGGCTTCGGTGCCAGCGGATGACCGCAAGTGATAGGTCACGAGCCAGAGCGCGGGGTCCATTTGAAAACCACGGCCTTCCATCGTCCGTCCGAATTGCCAGGTCGGGTTCTTTTCACCGGCTTGCGCGGCTCCTTCGGCGGCTGGGCTTGGTGTGCGCTGGACGCGGCGCGTCCCACCATCCTGTTGAACGACGTGGGTGAGTTCATGGGCAATCAGACGCCGTCCTGAAAGGCTTTGCGGTTCAAACTGTGATGTGTTGAAGACCACCGATTGCCCAACGGTGTAAGCACGGGCGCTGACCTCACGTGCGGAGCTTTCGGCGGCTGGCCCGGTGTGTATGCGTACACGGGAGAAGTCGTGGCCCAGCCGATGCTCCATGTCCCGTCTGAGCGAAGGCTCCAGTGGCCGGCCCGATTGCGCCAACGCGTGGTCCACACTCATCGGAGCCGTACCGACACCTGCGGCTGGCTGGCTTGCCATGCGCTGGATGTGCGGTACGGTCCGGGCAGTGGCTGCGCGCGGGGCCGCCACCAGAGCCAGATCGGCTGCGCGGTCGGCTTGTTGTTCCAAGGGGTCGCTGGTCCCACCCACCATGAGCTTGCGCTGCAACACGCCGTGCGCGACCGATGTGCCCGCCGCCTTGGCCGGTGCGACCTGCAGGGGGGCGGCCGTGCTCATGGGCATTTCGTGCTCCCGCAAGGGTTGGCGTTCCAGCGGGTGTTGCCGGTCTTCTTTCGGTGGCAACAGAGGTCGTCCAGCACCGCGCCGCTGTAGCTGACCGACACCGTGGTCACGCCGATGCGGCTGTGATGGTTCAGGGTGCGGATCAGGGACTGGGTGCCCACGTGCACGCAGGCGTGCGAGCCGGTGTTGAGCAAGCCCTCGTGAATCGCCTGGATGCCTTTGAAGAAAATCGCGTAGTTCATGGTCCCGGCGCCGCTGGCCGAGTAGCGCGCGCCTTTGCCCTTCTTTGCCACGGGATCGGTCAGGTTGCCCAGGCGGATGTTTTCGGAGTCGGTGTAGCCCAGCCCTTCCAGCCGCGAGACCTTGGACTTCTTGACGCGATCGGTCAGACCGACGCCCAGCATGGTGGAGCCGCCCGCGATGGACATCACGATGTCGGCCGGCACATTGGACGATGCCGAGCTGTATTTGGCCGTCAGGGTGCCGGTGGGCATGCGCGGCTCCAGCTGGCCGGCCGCAAGGGCCGCGGCCTTGTGTCCGTCGTCCACCACGGCCTTGTCGAACTGGATGTCGATGTGTTCCACCCAGGGCTGGGTCTTGGCGTCTGTCAGTGTTTCGTCGGCAGCCTCGAAGGCAATCGTGTCCTTGCCCTTGCGGCGGTAGCGGTGCAGGGTCTGCGCGGAACCGGTGCTTGGTTCGCCCGACGGGCCGGTCTGCTGGACCACGTGGGTCAGCTCGTGGGCGATCAGGTGGCGGCCCGCTGCCGTTTCTGGCGCGTACTGGCCGCTGCCGAACACCACGTCCCGGCCCACGGTGTACGCATGGGCGTTGACGTCCCGGGCCGAGACTTCGGCCGCCGCGTCCGCGTGCACGCGCACCCTGGAGAAGTCGTGGCCGAAGCGTTGCTCCATGTCCTGGCGCAGCGCCGGTTCCAGCGCGCGGCCCGTGCCCGCGAGCGCTTTGTCCACGCTGGCGGGCGCCGCGGCCGCACCCTGCGACGCGCTGCCGCTGAAGCGCTGGATGCGTGGCGCCACCGCGCCAGCGTGGGATTGGCCTGGTGCGGCGAGCACCTGGTGGGCGACCTGTTCGGCCTCCTGCTCCAGCGCGTCGTTGCTGGCGCCGATGGCGAGCTTGCGTTGCGGGGCGACGGTGGAGGCGTCTTCCTTGCAGCGATCCGATGCGGTAGCGGACGAACCGCAGCCGCAAGCGCACTGGCGTTGCAGCCATTGGCTCGGCACCGGCATGTGGGTGGATGCCCTGGGTTTACCGGCCTTCGTCATCAGGGGTGCCGCTGTGCTCATGACCGCATCCCCCGCACGATGCCTTGCGCGGTCTGCTCACCCACCGCCGTGGCCCGCGCGCCCGGCGCGATGCGCAGGGCCGCGATCTTCAGCCGGGGCACGCTGTGTTGCGCCATCAGCGCCTGTGCGGCCTGTGGCGTGGCCAGCAGCCGGCCCAGCTCCGCACGCAGCCCTTCGGCGATGCCGGTCTGGTCGTCGCGGTCGAAGCCGCGCAGCACCAGCCGGTCGATGTGCAGCACGACGCGGTTCATGCCCACCCCCGGGTTTCGGCGTCGCTCAACGGGCGTTCGCGCTTCAGGGCTTCGGCTTGCGCGGCCCGCAGCACATGGCCCATGCCGATCGGCTGTGCGTCTTCGGCGGCGTGGAAAGCGGCGTTGAGCGCGATGTTGCGGATGTTGCCGCCCGCCATCTGCAAGCGGGAGAGCCGGGCGTGGTCCAGCCCGGCGGTGGGTGTGTTGCCTGGGAACACCCGGCGCCAGATGGCTTCGCGTTCGCTGGCCTCCGGGAACGGGAAATGCACCACGAAACGCAGCCGGCGGTGAAAGGCCGGGTCGAGCGCGGTTTTCTGGTTGGTGGTGAGGATCGCCAGCCCGCGATAGGCCTCCATGCGCTGCAGCAGGTAGCTCACCTCGATGTTGGCGTAGCGGTCGTGGCTGTCCTTGACCTCGCTGCGTTTGCCGAACAATGCGTCGGCCTCGTCGAACAGCAGCACCGCGCCGCTGTCTTCGGCCACGTCGAACACGCGGGCGAGGTTCTTTTCGGTTTCACCGATGTACTTGCTGACCACGGCCGAGAGGTCGATGCGGTACAGGTCCAGGTGCAGCTCGTTCGCCAGCACCTCGGCCGCCAGGGTCTTTCCGGTACCGCTCTCGCCCGCGAAGAGGGCGGCGATGCCCAGGCCGCGCGCGCCCAGTCCCGCAAAGCCCCAGTGCTCGTGCACCGTGGTCCGGTGCCGCAGGTGCGAGGCAATCTCGCGCAGGGTGGCTTTCTGAGCCTCGGGCAGGACCAGGTCGTCCCAGCCCGCGACGGCCTCGATGTGCTGGGCCAGGCCCGCCATGCGCCGGCTTTCCAGGCCGCGACAGGCCTGCCACAGGCTGCGCTCCAGCGCCGCGTCGTCGCTGTGAGGGTCGAGTGTTTGCGCAATGCGCTGGATGTCGTGGGTGCTGAGCCTGAACTCGGCGGCCACGCCGGTCGTCGCGTGGCGCAGACCTTCGGCGCTGGCACCCAAAGTGGCTCGCCACAAGTGTCGCTGGTCGCTGGCGCCGGGTTTTTCCACGCGCACACGCAGGTCGCGCCGCGCCAGCGCCGCGGGCTCGGGGGCCGCGATCAGGCAGACGCCACCGATGCGCTCCACGAAACGCAGCGCCTGCGGGGGCAAGGAGGTGTCGGCGCATTCGATCAACAGCGCTGCGTCGCTCAGCACCGCTTCGCGCTGCCAGAGCCAGACCAGTGCGTCAAGCTCCTGGGGCGGGGAGGGCAGGTCGTCGGTCTGGATGGCATAGAGCTGCAGGCCGAGTTGTGCCGCGGCGTGGGCGGCCACGTCGCGCTTGCCGTGCGGGTCCTTTCCCGGCAGTTGCACCACCGGCAGGGCCGGGCCGGCCCGCTTCCATTCGGCCACGATGTGCAGGGCCGTTTGCCGCTGCGCCTGTGCCATCAGGTCGGGTTCGGCGACCCGTTGCATCAGGGGCTGCAACCGTGTGTCCAGAAAGCCGATGCCGGCCAGGAAGTGCAGCACGCGTTCGTCCAGCCGCAGGCGGGCCGTGACCAGCGCGGCGTCTTCCGCGATGTCCAGCATGCGGTACAGCCGCAGCGGCCGCACCGGGGTCAGCGCGCTCCAGTGCGGGTCGGGCAGCACGGCCAGAGCCAGGCCGAAGGTGGCCCAGGGGCGCTGGCCGCTGGGTGAGGCGCCCGCGCAGAGGGCGCCGATCTCGCTGTCCATTTCGACGCCGGCCGCGAGCAGCAGGATGTCGCGCTCGAAGCGGGAGAGGTCGAAGCGTTCGACCAGCTGGTCAATCGCTGCCGGCTGGTCCAGTTCTTCTCGGCATTGTTCCAGCCGGGCCTGTGCAGCCGCCTCGTCCTCACCGCGCAGCCGGGCCTTGATCCGCGCGAACTCGGCCGACAGCAGGCGCTGGTTGGCCTCGGTCCAGTCGGTGGGCGCGCGGGTGGTGTCGCGGGCGTTCATGTGATCACCACGCGCTGGTTCAGGAAGGTCGGCGGCACGGCCGTGCGGTCGATGACAGGGCTGTCGATGCCGTCGATGCGCAGGCGCGCCAAGTGGCCGGGGGGCTGGCCCGGTGGGGGCGGCGGGGAGACGGGCGCGTCTTGAATCACGAAGTCGAGCGAGGTGGTGGGCGTGGTGAAGGCCTGGGGCGCGTATTCCTGCTGGCCCAGCACCAGCACCACGCTTTGCCCGGCGCGCAGGGCGGGGTGGAAGTTGATCGTGAAGCTGGCGCTGTCGTCGCCCGCGCGCACCACGTTCAGCGGCAGCCCGGTGATCTGCGGCGCCAGCGTCATGGCCAGGCGGTTGCTGCTGCGCGCGGCGCTCTCGCCCGGGCGCAGCACGCTCACGCCGACGCGGTAGACACCCACCGGAAAGTTCGCGGCGTCGACCACCGGGATGTTGAACCGCACCAGGGCCGCGCCGCCGGAAGCGAGCGCGGGCAGGCTGAGTTCGCTCTCGAAGCGGTCGTTGCTCAGCAGCACGGTGCGCCCGGTGCCGTCCAGGTGGTGGCCGGTGAGGTCGATGTCTTCGCCGAGCCGGGCGACGATCTGTCCGCCGGGTGGCGACACCGCCTCCAGCGTCGGGATGGCGGGCTCCAGGCCGGGCACCACGAACACGCCGCGCTCGCGCCCGCTCTGCGGGTCCACGCCGCCGCGCGTGAGCACCGGCAGCGCCGAGCGCACCGGCTCCGTGGCTTCGATCAGCACCACCGTGGCGCGGTAGGCCGCGGTCGGGCGCAGATGGCTTTGCGTGGCGGTCCAGAGCTTGGACATTTCCTCGGTGTCGAGGTGCTCGGGCGTGATCTTGATCAGCTCGACCTGATCGGCCAGGCCCGAGTCGAACAGCGCGCGTTCGAGCGGTGTGCCGGGCAGGGGTGTGGGCGTGAGGGCCTGGCGGATCAGGCCGCGCGTGAGCAACGGGGACTCGTGCAGCCACTGCATGGCGTAGCCCAGCAGGATCTCGGCGTGCAGGTCGCCGCCGCTGTAGGCCGAGAGCAGGTAGTGCAGGTCCAGCGCCAGCGGCGCGTTGCTCAGCCGGTTGCGCCCCGACGCATCGCGGCTGGGCAGGCCTTCGTTGCGCCAGCCGGTATTGGCGCTGACGCGGTGCAGGAACAGGTTGAGCTGCGAGGCCTCGGTGCCGTTTTGCGGCACCACGCGGTCGGGCGGCAGAACGCTGACGGTGGCGGTGCTGCCCAGCACGCCGCTGAGGTTGTGCTCCACCAGCCCCTCGCTCAGCAGGCTGCGCAGCGTGGCGGTAACCGCGGCAATACCCAGGGCGGTGGTCATGGGCGGCCCCCTTGGCGCCGGGCCAGGTATTCGTCCAGCGAGACCGGCGCTTTGCGTCGTGCGGCGGGGCGTTGCGCGGGCGCCGCCGGTTCGTGGATGGCTGTGAGCTCGATGCGGCCGATGCTCACGTGCACTTCGGTGGTCTCTTCGAACCGGCTACCGTGCCCCGGCCGCCGAGGCTCCAGGGGTTGCGCCTGGGCGGTGGCGGGCTGGCGCACGCGGATCACCGGTGAGAGCAGCGGCTCGACCTGATTCCACGCTGGGGGCGCTTCGGTTGACGATCCAGGCGACGTTGTTGCCAGTGTCGCGTCCGGCCTCGGGGTGGTGGGTTCGCCAGTTGCGAGGTGCACGCTGCGGGCCGCCAGGGCTTTGTCCACTGGGTCCGGCGCGCGTGGGTCGGATGTCGGTGCATTGGCACGCGCCTCCCGCGCCGGCGTGGGCGCCGCGCCGGCTTCGTCGGCAGGTGCCAGCAGCGGGGCGGGGGCGAAGGCCGTTGGCGCGCTCTGCCCGCGCCGAGGCGCTTGCAGAACCGGTTGATGCGGTGCTTCGGCCGGTGCGAACACCGGGTCGGGAAAGCCGGGGCTGGCGCCCGGGGGCGTGCTGGCGGTCGTGTCGGCTGGCTGAACTGGCGTGGTGGGCTCGGGCGCTAGAGCGCCGTCCTGCAGCGGCGTGTGTGGTCCGAGCAGCTCGGGTGCGAACCGCGCGCCCGATGCTGCGCGCACCGTGCGGGCGGTTCCGTTGGCCCGTTGGGCGAGACGTTGCAAGAATCCGGTCATGGTCTGCCTCGTCTCCTGGTGGTTTCTCAGTCCCGGACCAGGTCCAGATAGGCGGCGCGCCTGACCGGGCTGAGGGCGAACACCTCGCCTTCGGTCCAGCCGTAGGCCTGCGCCAGGCTGTGCACCTGGCCGAGCAGGCCCCGGGCGTGCTGCTGCACGTCGCCCCACAACAGGTCGCCCGCGTCCAGCGAGGCCTGCGTCGGCTGGCCGCAGGCCTCACAGGCCACGCTCAGCCGCAGGTCGGCCAGCGGGTCGGCGGCTTCGAGCTGTTCTTCTGCCTCGCTCAAGACCTCGGCCAGCGTGGCGGGGGCATCGGGGCGCGCCACACAGCAGCGCTCCAGCAGACGCAGCGCGGCGGCCTGCGCATCGGTTTCATGGGCCAGGGCCGCGAGATCGCGGCTGTGGGGCACGCGGAACCGGAACCCCTGCAGCGCCACGTCCGCACGCTCGTCTTGTGCGCTGGCGTCGGCCAGCAGCTCGCCGATGTCCAGCGCCAGCTCCAGGTGTTCGCCACAGTGTTCGCAGTCCAGCTGCACCTCGACGCACGGGCCGAACAGCGCGGCCCGCATGCGCAGCAGCCCGGCGTTGACCACACCCAGCGGCAGCTGCGCGAAGCGCTCGGGCGCCACGTCGGGCCGGGCCCAGGCGCAGAGCAGCAAGGCCCGGTCAATAGGATGGCGGGGCTGGCCGCTTTCCCAGAGGCTGAGCAGCTCGGCTTCGTCGAGCGCGCGCATGGCGGCGGGCCTCAGGCCGGTTCGGTGAAGCGCGGCTCGGCCGGTTCGGTGACGTCGTAGTCACGCTCCCAGCCTTCGTTCTCCAGCTTGATCGACTGGATGGCCACCGCGTTGGCGTTGGCGTCCAGGTCGGGCAGCGCCTGGTATTCCGAGACCCAGCAACGAAACACCTTGTAGGCCAGGACGAGCTGGCCGGCCTCGTTGTAGACCTCGATGATCAGGTCCTTGCGGAAGTCCTGCAGCGAGACCTCGGCGCCCAGGCCGGAGCCGAAGTTCCAGACCTTGTTGGCCCAGCGCTCGAACTCGGGGTCGTGCGTCACGCCGCGCTCCAGGCTGATCGCCTCGAACTTGGTGCGCCCGGGCGACTTGCGCGTGACCGAAGGGTCGCCGCCCTCCCGGTGCTCGACGAGTTCGGTGCTGCGCTTGAGCGCGCCGACCTTGCTGATGCCCGCGACGTAGCGGCCGTCCCACTTGACGCGGAATTTGAAGTTCTTGTAGGGGTCGAAACGCTGTGCATTGACGCTGAACTGAGCCATGACGGTTCTCCTTAGACTTCGACCTGACCGGCCATCTGCTGGATCTTGAGCACCACGAATTCGGCCGGCTTCAACGGCGCGAACCCGACCAGGATGTTCACGATGCCGAGGTTGATGTCGTTCTGCGTCGTGGTCTCGCGGTCGCACTTGACGAAATAGGCTTCACGCGGGCTGCGGCCCTGGAACGCGCCCTGGCGAAACAGGTTCTGCATGAAGGCGCCCACGTTGAGCCGGATCTGCGCCCACAGCGGTTCGTCGTTGGGTTCGAACACCACCCACTGGCTGCCGCGGTACAGGCTCTCTTCGAGGAACAGCGCGAAGCGCCGCACCGGCAGGTATTTCCACTCGGAGGCCAACTGGTCGGCGCCGGCCAGCGTGCGCGCGCCCCACACCAGGTTGCCCGTGACCGGGAAGCTGCGCAGGCAGTTCAGCCCCAGCGGGTTGAGCAGGCCGTTCTGGCCGTCGGTCATGGTGTAGCTGAAGCCCTGCACACCGGAGAACGAGGCGTCCAGGCCCGCCGGGGCCTTCCAGACACCACGCTGCACATCGGTGCGCGCGATGATGCCCGCGACCGCGCCGCAGGGCGCGAACTCGGCGAGGCGGTTTTCGCTCAGCGGATCGGCCATGCGCAGGCGCGGGAAGTACACCGCGGCATTGCGGGCGTCGTCGTTGCCCGTCGCGGCGCGCATCGCGTTCACACCCGTCTGCGCGGTGCTGATGGCGGTAGCGGCGTTGGCGGTCCAGGCGGCGGGCGAGTCGATGATAAGCATCGCGCGCCGGTCCTGGCAGTACGAGGCGGCCAGGGCCCAGGTGGCCGGGGCGACGTCGACCTCGTGCGTCAGCGGCGGCAGGCACAACAGGTTGAACAGGTCGGCCGCCTCCAGCGCGTACATGCCTTCGCGGTTGGCGATCGCCGTGGCGTTGGTGGGCACGAGCTGGGTATCGGTGATCGCCGCGCCATCGGCGGTCGCAACGCCCACGGCCGCCACGTTGGGCAGGGTCGGGTCGGCCGGATCGTCCGGGCTGGCATCCGTCGGCGCGGGGGTGCGTACCCTCACCAGGGCCGATTGTTCGTTGAGCACGGTGTCGACGAAGCGCGGGCTCAACGGCGAGACCGAGACGTTGCGAAAGCTCTCCGCGGCCACCACCTGGCTGCCGCCCACCCGGTCGAGCTCTTCGACCGTGAGGTTGAAGAGCAGCGCATCGGCGGGGTCGCGGGTGAGGTGGTCGACCCGGGCCCGCAAGGCCTGGCCCCACAGGCCCGGGCTGGCCGCCTCCAGCACCAGGTTGCCGGCGCCCGCGGGCAGGGTGATGGTGGCCGTGCTGGCGGCGATGTCGCCGTTGAACACGCGCACGATCAGCGCGTCTGCCCCGCCGTGTTGAAAGAAGTGGCTCACCGCGTAGCCCATGGTGCTGTCGCGCCAGAGGCCGCCGAAGATGCGCGCGTATTCCGTAAAACTTTGTACCCGTACCGCCCGGTTGACCGGGCCGCGCGTCGAGCGGCCTATGAAGGCTGTGATGGACGTGGCGACACCGGTGATGGTGCGCACACCACTGGGAACCTCTTCGACGTAAACCCCAGGATATGTGAGGGCTGAAGGCATGGTGGACGCTCCTTGTTGACTGTGTTGGTCGGGTGCCCGGAGTGCGCCTTGTGGCGCCTGGTGAAGCCAGCGGTGTGCTTCAGGACCGAGAGGCTACGAACTTCACCGGTCCGATGTTGTGACAGTTTGTGTCGCTCGATCCCTTGTCCCACCACTGCGATCCGTGGGCCAAACGCTGGTTCTTCTGGACCGCATTGCGCCACAGATCGGTGCAACCGACATACCTCAAACGGAGGACGAAATCAGTCTGACGGGACGCGAAAGAACGTACCGGAAACGGCGGGATCGGGCCCACCAGGAGGCCTGCGTCGAGGGCGGTGGGGTGGCGGGTTTCATGGCCGCCGAGTGGGGTGTCGAGATCGTTCGGTGCGGGCGCGCCGTCAGAGTCCGAGCCAGGGCAGCAGGTTGCGCAGGCGCTTTTCGGTGCTGGTGTCAAAGCCCTGGATACCGATGCTCTTGAGCACCTCGCGGCCCGGCTCGGTTTCGGGCAGTGCACGCAGCGCCGATTGCATGGCCGCGATCTGCGCGGCGGTGAGGGCCCTGTGTGCAATGAGCGGGAAGTAGGGCTGCGACACGCTGGTGTGCAGAACACGGTGCCCGGTCTTGTCCAGGGCCTTGGCCACGCCCGAGTACGAGGCCACGCCCCCCACGTCGCCGAACTTGTTGTTCAAGTAAAACGGCACCGCCCCTTGTTCGCGCACCCATTCGATGCGCTCCTTGCTCAGGTCGATGCCCTGGTCGCGCAGCTCGGCGCCGCAGAACTTCGCCATGTAGGACGCCGCATCGGGCAGCACGATGCGCTTGCCCTTGATGTCGGCCAGCGTCTGGTAAGGCGAATCCTTGGGCACGATGAGCACGCAGTGTCCATCGGGTCGGGCCGACGCCACGTACTGGTAGCCGTGGTCGCGCATGCCACGCGCGGGGTAGTCGCTCGGGCGCGCGATCGCCAGATCGAAACGGTTGTTCTTGAGCCCGTCCTCAAGCGCCGCGAACTCCCGGATGAACACCACGTTGACTTTTTGGCCGATGCTCTGACCGATGGCATCGGCCAGCCCCTGGTACTTGGCAATCACACGGGCGTGATCGGTGCCGCCCGAAGAGCCTTCGCTGATGGCCAGCATGAAGTCCCGCGACCACGCTGTTTCCATGCCCATCTGCAATGCGACATATATAAGTAGTGATTTCAGATATTTGCGCATTCAAATATTCCAGTTAACAAGTTTTTGCATTCTAGGGACATCAACGTCCGATTGGGCCCCCGATAACACCGGCAACATCCGGGAGAACCCTCGGTCTCACACGCCGCGCGCGCGCAAGTCCTTTGGCAGGGCGACGGGGCCTGTTTCGCCTAAGATCGCACGCACTTTCTGACACTGGAGATTTGTTCATGCCTTTGCAATTTGCCGACCGTCTCAACAACGTCGAGACCTCTGCCATCCGCGAACTTTTCAAGCTGCTGGGCAAGCCCGGCATCATCAGCTTTGCCGGGGGCTTTCCCGACAGCGCCATGTTCGACGTGGATGGCATCCGCGAAGCCGTCAACACCGCGTTGACCGAAGAACCCGGCGGTGCCCTGCAATACGGCGCCACCGAGGGCTACAACCCGCTGCGCGAACAGCTCGCCGCGTTCATGACCAGCAAGGGCAACCAGGGTGTGACGGCCAACGACCTCATCGTCACCACCGGCAGCCAGCAGGCGCTGGACCTGCTGGGCAAGACGCTCATCTCCCCCGGCGACAAGGTCATCGTCGAAGGCCCCACCTTCCTTGCCACCATCCAGTGCTTCCGCCTCTACGGCGCGCAGCTCATCACCGCGCCGGTGGACGGCAACGGCGTGAAGACCGACGAGCTGGAAAAGCTGATCGAAGAGCACAAGCCCAAGTTCGTCTACCTCATCCCCACCTTCGGCAACCCCAGCGGCGCCATGCTCAGCCTGGAGCGGCGCAGACAAGTGCTCGAAATGGCGGTGAAACACAACACGCTGATCGTGGAAGACGACCCCTACGGCGATCTCTACTTCGGCGAAGCGCCGCCCCCCAGCCTGCTGGCCCTGAGCGCCAGCGTGCCCGGCAGCCGCGAGCTGTTGGTGCATTGCGGTTCCTTGAGCAAGGTGCTCAGCCCTGGCCTGCGCGTGGGCTGGATGATCGGCCAGGCAGCGCTGCTGGCCAAGGCCACCATGTGCAAACAGTTCAGTGACGCCCACACCAGCACATTCGCCCAGGCCACCGCCGCGCAGTACCTCAAAGCAGGCCGCATGCCCGCCACGCTCGCCAAGGTGCGCGCGGTGTACGCCGAACGCGCCACCGCCATGGGCAACGCCCTGCGCCGCGAGCTGGGCGACGCCATCGAGTTCGTGCAACCCAAAGGTGGCCTGTTCGTCTGGGCCCGCCTCACCGGCGCGGGCGGCAAGGTGGCCGACGGCGGCGAGCTGGCCAAACGCGCGATTGAAAAAGGCGTGGCCTTCGTGCCCGGCGCACCGTTCTACGCCTCCAACCCCGACCACGCCACCCTGCGCCTCTCCTTTGCCACGGTGGGGGTGGAGAAGATTGAAGAGGGTGTGGGGCGCTTGGGGGCAGCGGTTTGATCTGCTGACACCCTTTTCTCCAGCGCCCAAAAAAACCGAGGCATTGACAGCCCCCACCCCATGATCCGGCCCGAGACCCCCGCCGACGCGGCCGCCATCGCCACCCTGACCACGGCCGCCTTCCTCAACGCGCCCCACACCAGCCACACCGAAGCCTTCATCGTCAACGCGCTGCGACGCGCCGGTGCGCTGAGCGCCTCGCTGGTGGCGGAGCAGGGGGGCGAGTTGGTGGGGCATGTGGCGACCTCGCCGGTGGTGGTGTCCGACGGCACGCCGGGCTGGCATGGGCTGGGGCCGATCTCGGTGTTGCCGGTTTACCAGGGCGAGGGCATCGGTTCGGCGCTGATGCGGGCGGCACAGCAGACGCTGCGCGGGCAGGGCGCGGCCGGCCTCATGCTGGTGGGCGACCCGGGCTACTACCGGCGCTTCGGCTTTCGCAACGAGCCGCAGCTGGAGTACCCGGGTATCCCGCAGGCGTACTTCATGGTGCTGCCGTTCTCCGATGTGTTGCCACGGGGAACGGTGACCTTTCACGAGGCCTTCGGCGCCACATCCTGAGCGCATGGAACGCTGGGACGCCGCTGGCGGCTGAGCTGGGCCTGGCCACGGGCGGCCGGTTTCAGGTCACGTTCTCGAACTGGTCTGCGTTCTTGCCCTTGAACGGCGCGTAAAACGCCTTGATGGCCGCCATGTCGGCGTCCATGTCGCCGGTGGGCTCGAACAGTGGGCCCAGGCCACTGCGTTTGGTGGCGTAGTCCATGTACGCCATCACGATCGGCACCTGGGCGCCCAGGGCGATGTAGTAGAAGCCGGTTTTCCAGTAGCGCGTCTTGCTGCGTGTGCCTTCGGGCGGCACGATGAGCTGCAGCGGTCCGTCGGCGGCGCGGATGGCGTCGGCCGAGGCGGCCACGAGGTTGCTGGATTGCGCTCGGTTCACGGGAATGCCGCCGAGCCAGCGCATCAGGCCGCCAAACGGGGCTTTGAAGATGCTCTGCTTGCCCATCCAGTAGATGTTGAGCCGCAGCGCGAACGCCACCATCAGGGTGTAGGGCAGGTCCCAGTTGCTGGTGTGCGGCGCGGCGATCAGCACGCTCTTGCGCGCCACCTCGGGCAGGGCGCCTTCGACGCGCCAGCCGGTCAGCTTGAGGTAGGCGATGGAGAAGCCACGCAGCAGGGTGTTGACGACCGGGGTGGTGAAGACGGTGCGGTGCATGGCGGGCGAGTATCGCCGATGACATTTGCGCGACGCGCCCCGGCCCGCCGCGCGCTACCATCGCCGCCACCTCAACTTGACGGAGATCAACGGATGCAAACCACCCTCGACGTGCAGGGCCTGAACGTGATCGTCGAAGGCCGCGGCTCGACCGTGGTGATGCTGCATGGCTGGCCCGATACGCGGGCGCTGTGGGACGACACCGTGGCCGCGCTGCGCGACGGCTACCGTTGTGTGCGTTTTTCATTGCCGGGTTTTGATCTCTCCAAGCCGCCGCGCCCGGTGTCGGTGAACCAGATGTGCGAGCTGGTGGGCGCGGTGGTGGACACCGTGAGCCCGGGCGAGCCGGTGACGCTGCTGCTGCACGACTGGGGCTGTTTCTTCGGCTACGAATACGCCGCGCGCCATCCGCAGCGGGTGGCGCGGGTGGCGGCCGTGGACATTGGTGACACGAACTCGGGCACCTACCTGAAGTCGCTCAAGCCGAAGGAAAAGGCCTTGATCGCGGGCTACCAGCTCTGGCTGGCCCTGGCCTGGAAGCTGGGGCCCTGGCTGCCGTGGCTGGCCAACCGCATGACGCGCTTCATGGCGCGCGCCATGGGCTGCCGCACCGCGCCCGAGCGCATGGGCTGGCAGATGAACTACCCGTATGCGATGCAGTGGTTGGGTGCCTTTGGTGGGTTGCGGGGCGTGGCGCGGGTGGACAGGGTGTTTGGCCCCGTCATTCCGACGCTGTTTTTCTTCGGCAAGCGCAAGTCCTTCATGTTCCATTCGGCGCGCTGGCTGGCCGCGCTGGCCACCACGCCGGGCAGCGCCGTGCACGGCCTGGACACGGGGCATTGGGTGATGCGGCAAAAGCCCGTGCAGTTCCACGCCTGGCTGCGCGCCTGGCTCGACCAGCCCATGGCGAGCAGGGACGAAACAACATGAAGCCCGAAGACCTGGAGCGTCTGCTCACCGTGGAAATGCCCTACGGCAAATACAAGGGCCGGCCCATCGCCGACCTGCCGGGCAACTACCTCAACTGGTTCGCTCGCGAAGGGTTCCCGCCGGGCGAGGTGGGTCGCCTGCTCGCGCTGATGCACGAGATCGACCACAACGGGCTGAGCGATCTGCTCACGCCGCTGCGGCGGCCGCGCTGAGCGCAGCGGGTGCGCTCAGCCCAGCGCCAGCGCGTCGAGCACCCGGGCCGCGGCGTAGGCGTCGTTCGCTGCGTAGATCAGCTGGGCCTCGCTCAGGCGCGGGTTGGCCCAGTTGGAGGTGGCGGCCTTCTTGGACTTGATGAAACGCTGGTTGAACAGCACCGCCACCGCACCTTTCACGCCCATGTCCTTGCGGTAGCCGCGCTGGCGAAACACCGCGTTGAGTTCCAGCACACCGGCGGGCTCCACCAGCAGCTTGGAGACGATGCGCTTGGTATCGTCGCCCAGGCCGAAACCGGCCTTGGTGTGGGCCGCTTCGGCCAGCAGGCCGGCCACCAGATCGCGGCAGGCCGGGTCGGACAGCTGGAACACCCAGGCGTGCTGCAGTGTGGCGAGCTGCACGATGTGCGGCCCGTCGGACACCTGGTCCTTGAAGAAGGTGGGTTTGGACTCGGTGTCGAAGCCCCAGGCCGCGTGATTGCGCAAGGTGGCGCAGGCTTCCACGGCCCGGGGGCCGCTGTCCACCAGGGTGATGCGCTCCAGGCCCAGGCGGCCAAATTCGGGCAACAGCGCGATCTCTTCTTTGCTGGGCGTGGGGCGGGTGGTTTGCATGGGTTCGGGGGGAGGGCTGGCGTCCCGGGGCGGGATCGATAATCGGGGCATTGTGCAACGCGCTGCGCTGCCCCCTCGCCACCCCATGACCTACTCCCTCAAACTCTACGTGTCCGACGACACCACGCCCGAGCAACGCCGGGCGGCCGAACGGCTGTTCCGGCAGGCGCTCGAATCCGCGCTCGGCGACGCCGCCCTGGTGGCCCCGGTGTATGCGGCCTACCAGGGCATCGTGGCCCAGCACGGCGAAACGCCCGACCCCGAAGCCCTCACCACCGACGAACGCATGGTGCTGGAGCACTGGCAACTGGCCGAGAGCGCCGCGCTGCAGGCCGTGTTCGGCCCGCACCGCCACCTGGACGAGGGCGGCTACGAGATCGGCTTGCCCGCATAATCAGCCCCCCGTTGCGCGTCCTCTCAGGGCGATCACCCTCTTTGAAGGACATTCCATGCGAAAAATCTACCCCCTGCGGCCCGAAGGCAAACACCCGGACCGCGTGCTCGACGCCGTCAAACACGACATCCGCAAATACATGAAGCGCGAGCGCCGCCGCGCATTGCCCGAAGGCGCCAGTTTCTGGGACTTTGACTGCCGCTTCGGCGCCGACAAAGACAGTGCGCAAACCGCGAACCCGGCCGAGCTGATCGGCCTGCTCGACGCGCTGGCCAAGGCCGGTGGCGAGCAGTGCTATGTGGAACTGCTCGCCAAACCCGGCGTGCGCCAGCCGCGCCCGGCGGAAGAACCGGCCAGCCCCGCCGAAGCCGCCCCCGGAACGGACGCGGCCGAGGACTGAGTCTTACGGTTTGGTGGGGGCCTGCGCCGCGGCAGCCGCTGCGCGCAGCTTGTCTTTCTTGCTCGGGCGTTTGCCCTTGACACCACCCGTGCCCGGCTCGGCCTGCGTGGCGACCTCGCTGGGTTCGAACCCGGCCACTGCTTCCAGCGGCAGGCTCATGCCCTGGCGCTTTTCGATCAGGCGCCAGTGGGGCAGGGTCGATGCACTCACGAAACTCACCGCCAGCCCGCTTTCGCCCGCACGGCCGGTGCGGCCGATGCGGTGCACATAGTCCACCGCCGAACGCGGCAGGTCGTAGTTCACCACCACGGGCAGTTGCGCGATGTCGATGCCGCGCGCGGCCAGGTCGGTGGTGACGACCACGTCCCAGCGCTTTTCCTTGAATTCGGCCAGCGCCTGTTTGCGCGCGCCTTGGCTCAGGCCGCCATGAAACGAGGTGGCGAACAGGTCGCCGTGGTGCAGCTTGGTGGCCACGCGATCGGCGCTGTACTGCGTGGCCACGAACACCAGCACGCGTTCCCAGCCGTTGTCCTTGATGAGCTGGCGCAGCAACTGGGTGCGCCGGCTCGCGTCGACCATGATCGCGCGCTGCAACACCACCGCCTCCGCTTGCGCTGGCGTGGGCACGTCCACGCGCTGCGGGTCGCACAGCAGACCACCGGCCAGCGCCTGCACCGCTGGCGGGAAGGTGGCCGAGAAAAACAGGTTCTGGCGCTGCGCCGGCAGCAGCGCCAGCACGCGCTGGAGTTCGTCGGAAAAGCCCAGGTCGAGCAGGCGGTCGGCTTCGTCGAGCACCAGAAGTTCCACCGCCGACAGGCGCAAGGCGTTGTGCTCCACCAGGTCGAGCAGGCGCCCGGGCGTGGCAACCACCACGTCGGCACCGCCGCGCAGCGCCATGAGCTGCGGGTTGATGGACACGCCACCGAACGCCACCGCCACCTTGGGCCGGTTCGGCAGGTGCTGCGCCAGGCTGCGCACGACCTCACCCACCTGGGCGGCGAGTTCGCGGGTGGGCACCAGCACCAGGGCGCGCACGCGCCGTGGCGTGTGCACCGCGCCGGTCTGCAGGCGTTGCAGCAAGGGCAGGGCAAAGGCTGCGGTCTTTCCGGAGCCGGTCTGGGCCGTGGCCAGCAGATCGGCGCCGCCCAGCACCGCGGGAATGGCTTCCAGCTGAATGGGGGTGGGGGCGGTGAAGCCGAGTTCGGCGGCGGCTTTGGCGAGGGATGGGGCAAGCCCGAGGGATGTGAATGGCATGGGTCGGTGTTTTGGCCCAGTTTAACGGGCGCCTCCCGCGCGGCAGCCCGCGTTACGATCCGGGCTCATGAAAAGCAAGTTGTCTTCCTTGGGCGGCCTGGTGTATTCCACCGAAGCGGGTCGCATGTGCCCCGGTTGCCGCCAGCCGGTGGCGCAATGCACCTGCGGCCAGAAGCCGGTGCCGGCGGGCGACGGCACCGTGCGCGTCTCGCGCGAAACCAAGGGCCGCGGCGGCAAGGCCGTGACCCTGGTCAAGGGGGTTGCGCTGGACGCGGCCGGGCTGACCGCGCTGGGCAAGCAGCTCAAAGCCGCGTGTGGCAGCGGGGGCACGGTGAAAGATGGCGTGATCGAGATCCAGGGCGACCACATCGAGCGTGTGATGGCAGCGCTGAAAGCGCAGGGTCACAACGTCAAACGCGCGGGCGGTTGAAGCGAAAACCGACCCCGCGGCGCTTCGCTTTGGCTAAAAGAGCCGCGCCCACCACAGTCGCAGCCGCATGCCGATCTCGCTGGTGTAGCCGACGCTGGCACCGCGCAGCTGGCCTTGGGCATCGACCACCACAAAGGCCGGGACCGCCTTGAAGCCGAGGGTGTGGACGATCTGGCCCTGCGGGTCCACGGCGGTGGCCCAGGGCAGCTGCCGCTGCGCCAGCACGCGGGCCACGGCCTCGGGCGGACCGGACTGCATGGCCACGGTGAGCACCGGCCAGTCGCGCGCCAGGCGGGTGACGCTGTGTTCTTCGGTGCGGCAGATCGGGCACCACTCGGCCCACAGGTGCAGCGCCACCGGCTGCCCGGGGTGGGTGGCGCGCCACGCGCCCAGCGTGGTGTGGGTGCGGCTGCCGTCGGGGTTCAGCAGGGTCAGGTGGAGCCCGGGGTCGGGAGCGGGCGGCACATCGCGCGTCTGCCAGGCCTGCACACCCACCACCACGGCCACCACCAGCAGCAGGGTGCCGAGGTGGCTTTTCCACCGCTGACGCAGTTGGACCAGACGTTGTCGCAGCACGTTCAGAGTTCGCCGACGGCGATCAGCGATAACACGTCGGGCTGCATCAGTTCGTCGAGGGCGGGGTCGGGCGGGGCCCAGAGCCTGAGCAGCAGCACGGCCGCCAGGCCCAGGGCCAGCAGCGTGCCGCTCCAGGCGATCGGGTGGTGGCGCCAGCCGGCCTGCAGGGCCGCCAGCGGGCCCGCGGGCAGGCTCTGGCCCTGCGCGGTTCGCATGCGCCACTGTTCCAGGGCACGGGACTCCAGCGCCTCCAGGCCGTCGGCGGGTGCATGGGCCAGGGTTTCGCGCAGGCGTTGGCGCAGTCCAAGGTCGTCCGGCTGGGCAGGCGGTGTGGCGGGTGGTTTCGGGGTGTTCATGGGGCGGCTTCCTGCAACAGGCTTCTGAGGGCCATTTTGGCCCGGTACAGCAGTTGATGCGCGGCGTTGGTGTCGAGTTCCAGGGCGCGAGCAATCTGCGGGACATCGGCGTCGGCGTAGGCCCACATGGCCAGGGCCATGCGCTGGCGGGCCGGCAGCCGTGCCATGGCGGCCTGCAGCTGCGGGGCGCTCAGGGCCGGCAGCGGGTCGGCGTCGGCCCGCTGGGCGTGCTGCCACGCGTCGGAGAGTTCGACGAGTTGCTCGTGGTCGGCGCTGAGTTCGTGGCGCCGGGTCAGCCAGGTCTTGCAGCGGTTGATGACGATGGTGTTGAAGTAGGTGGCCAGCGTGGCGCCGTGGGCATCGCTCGGGCGGCTGCCCCACAGGCGCAGGAAGGCCTCCTGCACCACGTCTTCGGCGTCTTCGCGCCGCGCCAGCATCTGCATCGCCAGGCCGTGCGCCTGGGGTGTGAGCTGGTGCACCAGCCGGGTGGCGCTGGCGGCGTCGCCCGTGCAGGCCGCGTGCCACAGGGCCCAGCCGTCGGGGCGGCTACCGGACAAGCCGGGCGGCAGCAGCGCGCGGCCGACCCAGCGGCCCAGCTGGGTGAGCGAGCCGCCGAAGCTGGCCGCCGCCTGGGGGTCTTGTAGGGGCGCGCTCACGGGGCCGAGAGCTTTTCGCGCAAGGCCCTGCGCTCTTTGGGACTGAGCTTGTCCAGCATCTCGCGCCGCTGCCGCAACAGCTCGCGACGCTCGGCCGGCGTCATGGCCCGCACCTGTTCGCGGCGCTCGTCGGCGAAGCGGCGTTTTTCCTCGGGCGTGAGGGCCTGCCAGCGCTGGCGGGTCTGTTCGATCAGGGCCTGGCGTTCGCTGGGCGAAAGGGCTTCGAGCTGCTGGCGCAGCCGCTGGCGGAAGGCCTTGCGTTCCTCGGGCGAGGCGAGCTTGAGCTGGCGTTTGATCTCGGCCTGGCGCTCGGCCTGCTGTTGGGGCGTGAGGCGGGCCCAGTCCTGGGCGTCGGGCACCGCGACGGGGGCGGCCTGTACGGTGGCGCAGACCAGCAGCACGCTGGTGGCGAACCAGCGGCACAGGCGCGAACGGAAGGGCGTTTTCATGGGGTGGGTGATCAGGCGGTATGGGTCTTTCCCGTTTGAACCCCGCTCCAGACAGGTTCTTACGCGATACCCCAGGGTTTTACCCGGAATTGCCCGGCGCCGCGTAAGCCGGCGACCGTGCGCAGGTTCAAGGGAGGCATGGGCCAGCCCGGCCCCTGTGATTCAACCACCAAGGAAAAACACCATGACCACCTGGCTCACATCCTTCACCGCCGCCACCATCGCCGCCGTTGGCCTGACCGTGTTCGCGGGCAGTGCCAGCGCGCAGACGCCGGCCAGCCTGGCCGATCGACAGGAGCAGCGCGTGGACAACCGGCAGGAGCGGCAGGCCGATCGCATCGAGGACGGCGTGGCGTCGGGCCAGATCACCCGCCGCGAGAAGTTGCGCCTGGAGCGGCAACAGCGGCACATCAATCGCATGGAGCACCGCGCCGAGGCCGACGGGAAAGTGACGGTCCGGGAGGCCGTGCGCATTGAAAAGGCGCAGGACCGTTCCAGTCGCACGATCCGCCACGCCAAGCACGACCGCCAGCGGCGCGGCCAGTGAATCAGCGCAGTACTTCGAGCAGGCGGTCCAGCCCGCCCTCGTTGATGGCGACCATGGCCTGCTCGCGCACCTTGGGTTTGGCGTGGTAGGCCACGGACAGGCCCGCCTCGCCCATCATGGGCAGATCGTTGGCGCCGTCGCCCATGGCAATCGCCTGCTGGGGGCTGATGCCCAGCAGCGCGCAGGTCTCCAGCAGCATCTTGCGTTTTTCGGCGCCGTCGCAGATGTCGCCCCAGGGCTGGTCCACCATGCGGCCGGTCAGCTGGCCGCAGTTGGGGCCGCTTTCAATTTCCAGCACGTTCGAGCGCGTGTAGTCGATGCCCAGGCGGTCGCGGACGCGGTCGGTGAAATAGGTGAAACCGCCCGAGACCAGCAGCACTTTCATGCCCGCAGCCTTGCAGGCTTTCACCAGCGCCTCGGCCCCGGGATTCAGCTGCAGGCGTTCGGCCAGCACCTGTTCCATGTGGGCCACGGTCACGCCGCGCAGCAGCCGCACGCGCCGGCGCAGGCTTTCCTTGAAATCGGCGATCTCGCCGCGCATGGTGGCTTCGGTGATGGCCGCCACCTCGGCCTTGAGCCCGGCCGCGTCGGCGATCTCGTCCACGCACTCGATGTTGATCAGCGTGGAATCCATGTCAAACGCGATGAGCTTGAAGTCCTCCAGGTTCAACGGCGGCGTGAAGCCCTGGACGGTGAGGCCGGGGGCGAATTCGGAGGTGGAAGTCATCCCGGAATTATCGCGGGAGCCGGGACGGCCGTTCCGCTCAGGACTTGGGTTGTGCCAGCACCTTGGTCATCGTGCCGATCTGTGCCTTCAGATCACCACCCACCAGATCGGCCACCGACTGCTGGTCGCTGGTGACGGTGAGACCGGCGGCCTGTAGCCGGGTCTTGACCTCATCGGTGCTGGTGCCCGCCACCTGGGCCAGCACGGTGATCGGGGCCTTGGCCAGGGCGCGCACCGGGGGCGCAAAGCCGGGCTCGCTGCCACCACTGCCGCCGACCGGGATGAAGCTCAGGGCCAGCACCGCGAACGATCCGATCACCACCCAGCGCCCGGTGGGGTTCTGCAGATGCCGTTTCACGGCCGGCAGGTTGAGCAGCGCATGCAGCACCACGGCGCCCAGCATCAGCCAGCCCAGCCATTCGTGCGCCGCCTTGTTCAGGCCAGTGTCGAGGTGGAAGAACATCAGGGCGCCCGTCACGGCGGACAGGGCAAAGCTGCCCATCACCAGCGGGGTGATCCAGGGGCGTTGATTGGCAAGGTTCATGGTCGTTTTCTCCGTCAAATGATCGAGCCGCAATGGTGCGACCGCCATTTGAAGTTTCATTTCCGGCGCATGAACGCCACGTGAACGGGGCCCCTGCGGACGCCCCGGCGCACGTCAGAAGGGGGTTCCCTTGATCTGGGTCAAACCGCGCCAGCGGCGCGGGGAGCGCTCATCGGCTGGCCCAGGGCCTTGAGCACGTCGCGCACCAGTTGCACCCGGTCTTTCACCTCGGGCAGCGCGCGTTCGATGCGCAGCTTTTCGTTGCCCGCGAGCTTGATGTGCCGGTTTTTCTGGATCAGCTCGATGATGCGCATCGGCTCGACCGGCGGGTTGGCCTTGAAGGTGATGTTCGTGACGCCGGGTGCCGCATCGACCTTCACCACGCCATAGGGCGCGCTGATGCAGCGCAGGCGGTGCACGTCGATCAGCGTCTGTGCCTGGGGCGGCAGCTTGCCGAAGCGGTCCACGATCTCTTCGAGCAGACCGTCCACCTGGTCGGTGGTCTTGGCCGTGGCGAGTTTTTTGTAGAACGACAGTCGCAGGTGCACGTCGCCGCAGTAGTCGTTGGGCAGCAGGGCCGGGGCGTGCAGGTTGATGTCGGTGGTGACCGAGAGCGGCGAGAGCAGGTCGGGTTCGCGCCCGGCTTTGAGCGAACGCACGGCTTCGTTGAGCATCTCGTTGTAGAGCTGGAAGCCCACTTCGAGCATGTTGCCGCTCTGGTTCTCGCCCAGCACCTCGCCGGCGCCGCGGATTTCCAGGTCGTGCATGGCGAGGTAGAAACCGCTGCCCAGTTCTTCCATCTGCTGGATCGCGTCCAGTCGCTGCGAGGCCTGTTTGGTCAGGCCTTCGATCTCGGGCACCAGCAGGTAGGCGTAGGCCTGGTGGTGGCTGCGGCCCACGCGGCCGCGCAGCTGGTGCAGCTGGGCCAGGCCGAACTTGTCGGCCCGGCTCATCACGATGGTGTTGGCGGTGGGCACGTCGATGCCGGTTTCGATGATGGTGGAGCACAGCAGCAGGTTGTAGCGCTGTGCCACGAAGTCGCGCATCACGCGCTCCAGGTCGCGCTCGGGCATCTGGCCGTGAGCGATGGCGATGCGCGCCTCGGGCAGGATCTCTTCGAGCTTCTGCTTGCGGTTCTCGATCGTCTCGACCTCGTTGTGCAGGAAGTAGACCTGGCCGCCGCGCTTCAACTCACGCAGCACGGCTTCGCGGATCACGCCGTTGCCTTCGTTGCGCACGAAGGTCTTGATCGCCAGTCGGCGCTGCGGCGCGGTGGCGATCACGCTCAGGTCGCGCAGGCCTTCGAGCGCCATGCCCAGCGTGCGCGGGATCGGCGTGGCGGTGAGCGTGAGCACGTCCACCTCGGCCCGCATGGCCTTCATGGCCTCCTTGTGGCGCACGCCGAAGCGGTGTTCCTCGTCGATGATGAGCAGGCCCAGGTCGTGGAACTTGGTCGATTCGCTCAGCAGCTTGTGCGTGCCCACCACGATGTCCACGGTGCCGTCGGCAATGCCCTTGATGGCGGCCGTGATCTCCTTGCCGGAACGAAAGCGCGACACCTCGGCCACCTTCACCGGCCACTTGGCGAAGCGGTCTACCAGGGTCTGGTAGTGCTGCTCGGCCAGCAGCGTGGTCGGTGCGAGGAACGCCACCTGGCGCCCGCCCGTCACGGCCACGAAGGCGGCGCGCAGGGCCACCTCGGTCTTGCCGAAACCCACGTCGCCGCACACCAGGCGGTCCATGGGGCGCGGGCTGATCATGTCCTGGATCACGGCGTGGATCGCGCCGCGCTGGTCGGCGGTTTCTTCAAAGCCGAAGTCGTTGGCGAAGATCTCGTAGTCTTGCGCCGAGAAACGGAACGCATGGCCCTGGCGCGCGGCGCGGCGGGCGTAGATGTTGAGCAGCTCGGCGGCGGCGTCGCGCACCTGCTCGGCGGCCTTGCGTTTGGCTTTCTCCCACTGGCCGCTGCCCAGGCGGTGCAGCGGCGCCTCGTCGGCGCTCACGCCGGTGTAGCGGCCGATCAGCTGCAGCTGGCTCACCGGCACGTAGAGCACGGCCTTGTCGGCGTACTCCAGGTGCAGGAACTCCATCAGCGCGGGCGTGCCGTCCGGGTTCTTCTCGCCCATGTCCATGTGGATCAGGCCGCGGTAGCGGCCGATGCCGTGGGCGTTGTGCACCACCGGGTCGCCCACGTTGAGTTCGGACAGGTCCTTGATCAGCGCATCGACGTCGCTGACCTGTTCCTGCTTCTTGCGCCGGCGCGTGGTGGGGCCGGTGGCGAAGAGTTCGGTCTCGGTGACGAAGTCGATGCCGCCTTCGAGCCAGGAGAAGCCCACCGTCAAGGCGGCGGTGGCGATGCCGGTCGGTTCATCGCTGCCCTGGAATTCGGTCAGCGAATCGAAGGCCGGCGGGTTCAGGCCGCTGGCGCGCAGAAAGTCCAGCAGGCTCTCGCGCCGGCCATCGCTTTCGGCCAGCAGCAGCACGCGGTGCGCGCTGTTGCGCATGTGGCCCTGCAGGCGCGCGAGCGGGTCTTCGGCGCCGCGCAGCACCGACAGATCGCCCAGCTTCTGCGCGAAGGCGTTGTCGGCCACGTCTTCCACCGCCGGTCGGATGGCGAGCTGGGCGTGGGCGTTGGCTCCGGTGTAGAACTGCTCGGCCGAGAGAAACAGGCTCTCGGGCGGCAGGGTGGGGCGCTCGGGGTCGCCCTTGACGAGGCGGTAGCGGTCCTGCGTGTCCTGCCAGAAGCGCTGGAAGGCGGGTTCCAGGTCGCCATGCAGCACCACGGTGGCCGCTTCACCCAGGTAGTCGAACACCGTGGCGGTCTGTTCAAAGAACAAAGGCAGGTAGTACTCGATGCCGGCGGTGGCCACGCCGTTGCCCATGTCTTTGTAGATGCGGCTCTTGGTCGGGTCGCCGTCGAGCAGTTCGCGCCAGCGGCTGCGGAATTTGGCGCGCGCCGCGTCGTCCATCGGAAACTCACGCCCAGGCAGCAGCCGCACCTCGGGCACCGGGTACAGGCTGCGCTGGCTGTCGGGGTCGAAGGTGCGGATGCTGTCGATCTCGTCGTCGAACAGGTCCACGCGGTAGGGCACGGGCGAGCCCATGGGGAAGAGGTCGATCAGGCCGCCGCGCACCGCGTACTCGCCCGGGCTGACGACCTGGGTCACGTGCTGGTAGCCGGCCAGCGTGAGCTGGCTCTTGAGTTTGGCCTCGTCGAGCTTCTGCTTGACCTTGAAGTGAAAGGTGTAGCCGGCCAGAAAGGCCGGCGGCGCCAGCCGGTACAGCGCGGTGGTGGCGGGCACCAGCACCACGTCGGCGCCGGTGTCCTTGTCGTGCTGCTGGATGCGCCAGAGCGTGGCCAGGCGCTCGGAGATCAGGTCCTGGTGCGGCGAAAACGTGTCGTAGGGCAGGGTCTCCCAGTCCGGGAACAGCGCGCAGCGCAGGCCGGGCGCGAAGAACGCCATCTCGTCGATCAGGCGCTGCGCGTCGGTGGCGTCGGCGGTGACGATGGCGGTGACCCGGCCGGCGGCCTTCTCGCGCTCACCGAGCCGGGCCAGCAGCAGAGCGTCGGCCGCGCCGCTGGGGCGCGGCAGCGTGAAGCGTTTGCCGGGGGTGAGTTTGGGCAGGTCCATGCGGGCGGGGGTGGTGAATGAGGGCGGTGGGCGCGGCGGGCCAACCGGACCCGCCATGACGAACACCCCCCGTCCAGCTGGGCGGGGGGTGTGAAAACACTGATTCTAGAATGCGCACAAGCCATGACCGATACCGCCCACCCGATTCCCCCCGCGCTTGCTCCCCGTTGCCACGTGCTGCTGCCTTGTGCCGGAACTGGGTCGCGCGCGGGCACGGCGGGTCCCAAGCAATACGAGCTGGTGGCCGGCTTGCCCATGGTGTTGCACACCCTGGCCGCGTTTCAGGCCGTGCCACGCATTGCCCAGTGCCTGATCGTCATCGCGCCGGGGGACCGGTTTCTCAGCGTGGACCACCCGAGCGTGGTGCTGGCGCGCTGCGGTGGCCGTTCCCGCGCGGAGAGCGTGTTCAACGGCCTGCACGAGCTGCTGGCCCAGGGAGCGGCGCAGGACGACTGGGTGCTGGTGCACGATGCGGCGCGCTGCCTGGTCACGCCGGCCCAGATCAACGCCTTGCTCGACGCCTGCGAAAACGACCCCGTGGGCGGGCTGCTGGCGCTCAAGCTGCCCGACACCCTGAAAACCGAGGCCGGCGGCCGCGTGGCGGCCACGGTGGACCGCTCCGACAAATGGCTGGCCCAGACGCCGCAGATGTTCCGCCTCGGTGCGCTGCGCGACGCACTCGCTGCGCAGGCCGACAGCGGGTTCGCCGGGGTGACCGACGAGGCCAGCGCCATGGAGCTGGCGGGCCACCGTCCGCTGCTGGTGCCCGGCAGCGCGCAGAACTTCAAGGTCACCTACCCGGAAGACTTTGCCCTGGCCGAGGCCATTCTGAACAACCGAACCTGAGCAGGAACCCCCAATGAATCCCTCGCCATTCAGTCTGCGCATCGGTGAAGGCTGGGACGTCCACGCATTGGTGCCCGGCCGCCCGCTCATCGTCGGTGGGGTGCGCATCCCGCACACGTTGGGCCTGCTCGGACACTCGGACGCCGACGTGCTGCTGCATGCGATCACCGATGCCTTGCTGGGCGCGGCCGCGCTGGGCGACATCGGTCGTCACTTTCCCGACACCGACCAGCACTTCAAAGGGGCCGACTCCAGCGTGTTGCTGGCCGAAGCGGCGCGTCGCGTGCGCGATGCCGGCTTTGAGATCGTCAACGTCGACAGCACCGTGATTGCCCAGGCACCCAAGCTGGCACCGCACATCGGCGCCATGTGCGAGAGCATTGCGCGCGCGCTGGGGGTGCCGGTCGGCCGGGTGAACGTGAAGGCCAAGACCGCCGAGAAGCTCGGGCCGGTGGGGCAGGGACTGTCGATGGAAGCGCGCGCCGTGGTCCTGCTGAACGCGCAGGCATAGCGCCGGGCAGCGGCCCGCGCGGCGGCTGGACTCAGTCCGGGGCTTTGGGCAGCTTCATGTGGGCGGACAGGCCGCCTGTGCTGCTGTTGGCCATGGCAAAGCGCCCGCCCATGCGGGCGATGGCCCGCTCCACGATCGCCAACCCCAGGCCGGTGCCAGTGGCCGACGAGCGCGAGGCATCGCCCCGGAAAAACGGTTGTGTGAGGTGTTGCAACTGATCGGGGCTGACCCCGGGGCCGTGGTCGCGCAGCTTGACGAGCACCCAGTCGTCCCGAATCTTGGCGGCGATCCCCACTTCGGCCATGCCCGTCTCCGGATTGCGACCGTAGCGCTGGGTGTTCTCCAGCAGGTTGGAGAACACCCGCTGCAGCTCCACCGCCTCACCCAGCACGAAGGTGTCGGGGGGAATCTGGGTTTCGATGATCAGGGTGGGGTCGTTGCCCAGCGAAAAGATCGCGGCGTCGACCACCTGGTTGAGGTTGACCCGGTCGGGCTTCAGCTGGTCGGGGCGTGCGTAGTCCAGGAACTTGTCGATGATGGCGTTGACCTGTTCGATGTCCGCCGTCATGTGTTCACGGGCCTGCGGGTCGGCCACGCTCATCTCGGTTTCGAGCCGCAGCCGCGCCAGTGGCGTGCGCAGGTCGTGCGAGATGCCGGCCAGCATGAGCGCGCGGTCCTGCTCGACCTTGGACAGACGCTGTGCCATGCGGTTGAAGCCGATGTTGACTTCACGGATCTCGCTGGTGGCGACCATTTCGTTGAGTTGACTGGCGTTGAAGTCCCCTTCGCGCACCCGGCTGGCGGCAAACGAGAGCTTCTTCAGGGGGTGGTTGATCAGCCGCGCGATCAGCGCCGCACCGGCCAGGGACAGCGCGGCGGCGGTGGCCAGCCAGATCAGCCAGGTGGCGCCGGTCACCGGTCCGACGCGGGAGGGGTCGGTCAGCAGCCAGTAGGGGTCATCGTCGATGTTGAATCCCACCCACAGCCCGGGAAAACCGTTGACCTCCCGGGCGACCACGGTGCCCGGGCCCAGCCGCGCGCTCAGGCGCTCGCTGATGTTCTGGCTGAGCGAGTCGGTGTTGTAGAGCTTGTAGGTGTCGTTGGGCTCGCGCGGCGCGATGCGCACGCCTTCTTCGTCGGCCAGTGTCTTGACCAGCGATACCCGGGCAATGGAATCCGAATGCACCAGCGCGGCGCGGCTGAGGTTGACCAGCGAGGCCAGTTGCTGCGCGCTTTGCAGCGCGCGCGGCTCGAACTCCAGCGCACGAAAGGTTTGCAGCCAGGCAACGATGCAGCCCACGAGAAGCAGGGCGAGGAAGAAAAACGTGCGCCAGAACAGGCTCACGCCGCGTTGCGGACGCATCTCCAGCGGGGCCGGTGCGGTCTCCAGCGCCGCCGGCTGGGTTTCAAAAGGGACGCGCGAGTCGCGCGTCGGTACAGCGCTCACTGGACTACCTCCGTGTTGCGCACTGTGGGACTGAGCGCCTCGGCCGGGCAGCGCTCACCGGAGCACCTTCGCCCTGCGGGTTGCGGTGCGAGCTTGCTTGGGAGTGGCTCGGCGCGGCGTTCATGTGTTGCCGTCGGGAACAAAGACATAGCCCACACCCCACACGGTCTGCAGGTAGCGCGGCGAAGCAGCGTCTTCTTCAATGAGTTTGCGCAGACGCGAGACCTGCACGTCCAGGCTGCGGTCGAACGGTTCGAACTCGCGACCACGCGCCAGCTGCGCGAGTTTTTCGCGTGAGAGCGGCTGGCGGGGGTGGCGCACCAGGGCCTTGAGCATGGCGAACTCGCCGGTGGTCAACGGCAAGTCTTCGCCCTGCTTGCGCAGCGTGCGCAGGCTCAGGTCGAATTCGAACGGACCGAAGTTGACCACCTCGGCTTCCTGCGAAGGGGCGCCCGGTACTTCGGTGGGCGGACGGCGGCGCAGCACGGCGTGGATGCGGGCCAGCAGTTCGCGCGGGTTGAACGGTTTGCCCAGGTAGTCGTCGGCACCGACTTCCAGTCCGACGATCCGGTCCACGTCTTCGCTCTTGGCGGTCAGCATGATGATGGGGGTCCGGTCACCGTTGGCGCGCAGGCGTCTGCAGATGGACAGACCATCCTCGCCGGGCATCATCAGGTCCAGCACGATCAGGTCCACCGACTCGCGCTGGAGCACCCGGTTCAGTGCTTTGCCGTCTTCGGCCAGCATGACTTCAAAGCCTTCCTGCATCAGGTAGCGGCGCAGCAGATCACGGATGCGGACATCGTCGTCCACAACCAGAATCTTGTTGGGGCGGGCGTTGGTTTGCGACATGGAAGTGACCTCCGGAAAATGTAACAAACGCGATTGTGGCAGCGGTAAACGCCTGTCAGCACTGGTTTTTTGTTTTCCTGACCGGCTGTTACAAATGTTGCGTCGGATGGCATCTGCTTCACCGGGCGCTCATCTCACAATCGCTGAAACGTGGATACTTGGTGGCTCATGAAGACGTATTTGTCATCCCTGATGTTGTTGTTCGTGCTCGGTCCGGTCTTTGCCCAGGCGCCGAATGGTCGCGGTGATGCCCTGATGGGCGCCACGGTGGAGGTCGTGCCATCCGAGGCCGGCGAAGAGCGCGAGACACGCAGCCATACACGGCTGCGTGACAGCCTGCGGCTTCCACTGGATGAACGGGATGACGTCGGCAAGCCGTACCGGTTGACGCTGGAAGAGCGCCACCTTTTGCGCGAGCAGCTTCGCAGCCAGACCAACAACCTCCACAAAAAGTAATTCATGTCGCCATTTTCCGGACGCTCCGCCTTTTCTGACCGATTTCATCGCCGCCTTGTCATCCTCATCCTGTTGATCGCCAGTGGCGGTGGCAGCGCCTGGGCCCAGGCGCCCCAGGAGGGCAAAGAGCCGGCCAACATCGTGAACATCGCAGCCAGCGGGTTTCTGGAAGTCCAGCAGGACTGGCTCAGCATGAGCCTGAACACCACCCGGGACGGTCCCGACGCCGCCACCGTGCAGAACCAGCTCAAGGTGGCACTGGACGCTGCGCTCGTGGTGGCCAGGACGGCGGCCCAGCCCCAGCAAATGGAGGTGCGCACCGGTCAGTTTTCTCTATACCCGCGTTACGGCACCAACGGCAAGATCAACGGTTGGCAGGGCAGTACCGAGCTCGTGATCGAAGGGCGCGATTTCGCGCGCATCAGCACCACGGCCGGAAAGATCCAGACCCTGACCATGGGCCAAGTGGGCTTTTCGCTTTCGCGAGAGGCACGGCAAAAGCTGGAGGCCGACGTGCAGGCCCTGGCCATTGATCGTTTCAAGGCACGGGCCAATGACGTGGCCAAGGGGTTTGGTTTCACTGGCTACGCCTTGCGCGAGGTCTCCATCAGTTCGGCCGACCAGGAGAACGCTCCGATACCCATGCGCATGCTGGCCCAATCGGCCAAGTCGGTGGCGGACACCTCTCCCGTGTCCGCGGAAGCGGGCAAGAGCATGGTGAACGTGACCGTGTCCGGTTCCATCCAGCTGCGCTGAAACGGACGGGTGTTCCGCGCAGCAAAAAGGCCCGCGAAGCGGGCCTTTCCATCGATGACGGGATTTGCAGCCTTATTGCGCCACCCAGCCACCGTCCATGTTCCAGGCCACGCCGCGCACATTGTTGCCCGCCGGCGAGCAGAAAAACACCGCCAGTTCGCCCAGCTCTTCGGGTGTGGTGAACTGCATGGACGGCTCCTTTTCGCCGAGCAGCACCTTCTTGGCGTCCTCGTTGGAAATGCCCAGGGCTCCGGCCTTGGCATCCACCTGCTTTTGCACCAGCGGCGTGAGCACCCAGCCCGGGCAGATCGCGTTGCAGGTCACGCCGGAGGTGGCGTTTTCCAGCGCGGTGACCTTGGTCAGACCGATCACACCGTGTTTGGCCGCGACGTAGGCCGATTTTTCGGCCGATCCCACCAGGCCGTGGACCGACGCCACGTTGATGATGCGGCCCCAGTTGGCGGCCCGCATGGCTGGCAGCGCCAGGCGCGTGGCGTGGAACGCGCTGGTGAGGTTGATGGCGATGATGGCATCCCAGCGTTCCACGGGAAAGTCCTCCACCCGGGCCACGTGCTGGATGCCGGCGTTGTTGACGAGGATGTCCACCTGGCCAAACCGGGACGCGGCAAACGCCATCATGTCCTCGATCTCGGCCGGCTTGCTCATGTCGGCGCCGTGGTAGGCCACCTTCGCGCCCAGTGCCGCGATCCCGGCCTTCGGGCCTTCGGCGTCACCAAAACCGTTGAGCACGATGTTGGCGCCCTGGCGCGCCAGCGCCTTGGCAATACCCAGTCCGATACCGCTGGTGGAGCCGGTGACAAGGGCGGTTTTGTTTGCAAGCATGGGTAAGCTCCAGTTCCATTACGATTCGTTGAGAGACGCTGAAAACATTATCACGGACGCTCAGGGGCACAAGACCAGCATGCAGGAACCCACGCTCAACTTTCTGCCCGTCAGCGGGCCGGCCGCCCAGGGTGGTGTGCCACGGCGCATGGCCTATTGGGACTGGCCCACGACCGGTGCCACCACGGCCCATGTGGTGGTGTGCGTGCATGGCCTGTCGCGGCAGGGGCGCGACTTCGACACCCTCGCGTGCAGCCTGACCAGCCGCTGCCGCGTGATCGCGGTGGACGTGGCGGGGAGGGGTCACAGCGACTGGTTGCAGGACCCCATGGCCTATCAACTCGGCACGTATGCGGCCGACCTCGCCGCGCTGTTGGCGCAATTGCGCGCGCAGACGCCCGGGGTGCGGATCGACTGGGTGGGCACCAGCATGGGGGGGCTGATCGGTATGGCGCTGGCGGCGCAGCCCGCACTGGCGCCACACAGGCTGGTGCTCAACGATGTCGGGCCTGTGATCCAGTGGGAGGCCTTGCAGCGCATCGGCAACTACCTGGGGCTGAACCCGTCGTTTGCGAGCGAACAGGCGGCGATGGACTACCTGGCGTCCATCTCGCCGGGGTTCGGACCGCACAGTCCGGAGCAATGGCGGGCCTTGTCATTGCCCATGCTGCGTGAGCGCGATGGCCGCTGGTGGCTGCATTACGACCCGGCGATCGCGTTGCCTTTCAAGGCTTTGATGGCCGGGGACGAGTCCGTTTCGAGACAGGCCGTGCGCGAGGGTGAAGCAGCCCTGTGGGCACTGTACGACAGCATCACCGCACCGACCTTGCTGCTGCGTGGCACCGGGTCGGATCTGCTCACGCCGGAGACGGCGGAGCTGATGACCCGGCGCGGTCCTTGCGCGCGTTGCGTGTCGTTCGAGGGTGTGGGCCATGCGCCCACGCTGGTGGCCGCCGATCAATGGTCCGCGGTTCGGGATTTTTTATGGGCTGCGTGAGTGCGTCCCGGGATTGACATGAAGCGTTCGACGTCACTTGCATCAAACGGCGCACCGCAGGCCTTCAACGCGGAGACCGCCCCTGTGGGCACGGTGATGCCCTCGGCCATCGTCGCGGCGACCTCCGACAGTTTGCCGCACCAGGCGCAGGCGCTGGCCCGTGCCCGCGCGTTTGCGGAACCGCTGCTCGCCTGCGAGCAACTGGACACGGGCGAAAACATCCTGGCGCACGCCGACGCGGTCGCGGCCATCCTGAACGACATTGGCGGTTCCGAGGCCATGCAGGCCGCCGCCTACCTGGTGTACGCCTGCCAGTACCTCAACCGTCCGCACGACGTGATTGCCAAGGCCTTTGGCGACAATTTTGCGGACCTCGCGGTGGAGACCACCAAGCTGGTCCAACTGCAGCGCCAGGCGCGCTACAAGGCGGCCGAGGTGCAAGCCAAAAAGGATGAAGAGCGCGCGGCGGCTCAGGAACTGTCCTTGCCGCTGGTGTCACCCAACAAGGCGCCGGTTTCGGAGCTGGCGGCGAGCCAGACCGAAAACGTGCGCAAGATGCTGCTGGCGTTCTCGCGCGACCTGCGCGTGGTGATGCTGCGCCTGACTTCCCGGCTGCAGACGCTGCGCTATTTCGCTGCCTGCCGTGGCGAGCCCGGCGAAGCCCTGGCCAGTGAGTCGTTGCATGTGTTCGCACCGCTGGCCAACCGGCTCGGCATCTGGCAGATCAAGTGGGAAATGGAAGACCTGGCGTTCCGTTTCCTGGAGCCGCAGACCTACAAGCAGGTTGCCCGTCTGCTTGACGAGAAGCGGGGCGAGCGCGAGGACCATGTGGAGCAGGTGCGCCAGTCGCTGGAAAACCATTTGCAGCGGATGGGTGTGAAGGCTTCGGTGCAGGGTCGTCCCAAGCACATCTACAGCATCGTCAAGAAGATGCGCGGCAAATCGCTGGACTTTGATCAGGTGTTCGACATCCGGGCCTTGAGGGTGATCGTGCCCGAGGTGAACGACTGCTACGCTGCGCTGGCCTACGTGAACTCGCACTTCACGCCGGTTTCCGAAGAGTTCGACGACTACATCGCCAAGCCCAAGCCCAATGGCTACCAGTCGCTGCACACGGTGGTGCGCGATGAGCAAGGGCGCGCGTTTGAGATCCAGATTCGCACCCAGGCCATGCACGACCACGCCGAGCACGGCGTGGCGGCCCACTGGGCCTACAAGGAGGCCGGAGCCAAGGGCTATGCCGGCGTGTCGGCCAGCTCCGACTACGACGCCAAGATCGCGGTGCTGCGCCAGTTGTTGGCTTGGGAGCGCGACCTGAGTGGCGCGGCCGAGGGGCTGTTTGACGATCGCATTTACGTGCTCACGCCCGACGCCGCCATCGTGGAGCTGCCCCAGGGAGCCACCGCGGTGGACTTCGCCTACAGCGTGCACACCAGTCTGGGGCACCGTTGCCGCGGTGCGCGTGTTGATGGCGCCATGGTCACGCTCAACACGCCGCTGCAGAACGGGCAGACGGTGGAGATCACCGCGGCGAAGGAGGGCGGTCCGTCGCGCGACTGGCTCAACGCCGATCTGGGCTATCTGGTCAGTCACCGCGCCAAGAGCAAGGTGCGCGCCTGGTTCAACGCCCAGGCCATGGAAGAGACCGTGGCGCGAGGGCGCGAGGCCGTGGAAAAGCTGCTCCAGCGCGAAGGCAAGACGGCCCTCAAGCTTGACGATCTGGCGGTCGCCCTTGGCCTGTCGTCGGCGCAGGAACTGTTTGAACAGGTGGGCAAGGACGAGCTCTCGCTGCGTGCCATTGAGACCCAACTGCGGCCGCCCGAACCCGAAGCTCCATCGGAGATACCGGCCTGGCTCAAGAAGCCGCGCAAGGCGTCCGGCCAGCCCAGTGGTGGTGTGCTGGTGGTTGGGGTGGACTCGCTGATGACGCAGCTGGCCAAGTGCTGCAAACCCGCACCACCCGACGAGATCGGCGGCTTCGTCACCCGTGGCAAAGGGGTGAGCATTCACCGGGCCGATTGCAGTGACTTCGCCCATCTGCAGCGCAAGAGCCCGGACCGCGTGATCGAGGTGCAGTGGGGTGGACAAAGCAGCCCCGGTCGCGATGGTAGTGCTGCGGTGTACCCGGTGGACGTGGCGGTGGAGGCATTGGACCGCCAGGGCCTGCTGCGCGACATCTCCGACGTGTTCGCCCGTGAAAAGATGAACGTCATCGGAGTGCAGACGCAGTCGGTGCGCGGCATTGCCTGGATGACCTTCACCATCGAAGTGCTCGACGCGCGCCAGGTGGCCCGCGCCATGGCGGTGGTGGGGGACGTGCCCGGTGTTCGTGTGGTGCGTCGCAAATGATGTTCGTCGGTTTTCAGAAATCGCTGAAAAAACAGCTATACTGCGAGGCTTCGAACAGTTTGTAGGCGCGTAGCTCAGCTGGTTAGAGCACCACCTTGACATGGTGGGGGTCGTTGGTTCGAGTCCAATCGCGCCTACCAAACCTATTCGATGCACCCAAGGGCCGGACGTTTCGTCGGGCCCTTTTGCTTTGTACGATGGCTCGCGCCGGCCACAGCTGCCGGATACCGCACAGGGTAAACCCATGCAGACAGCCGTCGACCGGGCTTTCTAGAATGTGCCGTATGCTCTGAGCTGTTCAGGGCGACCGTGCCCAGTCCCATTCTGAAAGTCCCGTCGTGCAAAAAAGCAAGGCCGAAGCCAGCAGCGCCAGTCCGGGCGCCGTGCGGGTGATCAAAAAATACCCCAACCGACGTCTGTACGATACCGACACCTCGTCCTACATCACGCTGGCGGAGGTGAAGGCGCTGGTGATGGACAACGAGCGGTTTGTGGTGCGCGATGCCAAGACCAACGACGATCTCACCCGCAGCATTCTGTTGCAGATCATTCTGGAAGAAGAAACGGCGGGTGTGCCCATCTTCACCGAGCAGGTGCTGGCCAACATCATCCGTTTTTACGGCAACGCCATGCAGGACTTCATGGGTGCCTACCTGGAGAAGAACGTCCAGATTTTCATGGACCTGCAGCACAAGATGTCCGAGCAGTCCAGCGGCCTCAATCCCGAGGCGTGGAAACAATTTGCGAACATGCAGTCGCCCATGATGCAGGGCATGATGGGAGCCTATATGGAGCAGTCGCGCAGTGCCTTTACCCAGATGCAGGAGCAGATGCAGAAGAGCAGCGAGCAGATGCTCGCGGCAATGGGGCTCAAGCGCTGAGTGCTGGCGGGCCGCGCGGTGGCCGCTCCGCGCACGCGACAGGCCATGGTCTGAGACAATCGGACCATGATTGAAACTGTTGCCACCCCGGGCGCTGCGGCGCCCAAGGTCGGTTTTGTCAGCCTGGGTTGCCCCAAGGCGCTGACCGATTCCGAACTCATCCTCACGCAGCTCAGCGCCGAGGGTTATCAGACCTCCAAGACTTTTGCCGGTGCCGACCTGGTGATCGTCAACACCTGCGGCTTCATCGACGACGCCGTGAAGGAAAGCCTGGACACGATTGGCGAAGCCCTGGCCGAGAATGGCAAAGTGATCGTGACCGGTTGCCTGGGCGCGCGCGCAGGTGAGGACGGCGGCAATATGGTGCGGCAGATGCATCCCAGTGTGCTGGCCGTGACGGGGCCACATGCCACGCACGAAGTGATGGAGGCGGTGCACCAGCACCTGCCCAAGCCGCACGACCCGTTCGTGGACCTGGTGCCGGCGCAGGGGATCAAGCTCACACCGCGTCATTACGCTTACCTGAAGATCAGCGAGGGCTGCAACCACCGTTGCACGTTCTGCATCATTCCGTCCATGCGTGGCGACCTGGTGAGCCGTCCCATCGGCGACGTGCTCACCGAGGCTCGCAAACTCTTTGAGGCTGGTGTGAAGGAATTGCTGGTGGTCAGCCAGGACACCTCGGCCTATGGTGTGGATGTGCAATACCGCACCGGTTTCTGGGATGGGAAGCCGGTGAAAACGCGCATGTTCGATCTGGTGCGCTCGCTCGGTGAGCTGGCCAAGGGCTATGGCGCATGGGTGCGGTTGCACTATGTGTATCCGTACCCGCATGTGGATGACGTCGTCCCGCTGATGGCCGAAGGCCTGTGCCTGCCTTACCTGGATGTGCCGCTGCAACACAGCCACCCCGACGTGCTCAAGCGCATGAAGCGCCCGGCCAGTGGCGAGAAGAATCTGGAGCGCATCGCGCGCTGGCGTGAACTGTGTCCGCAGATCGTGGTGCGCAGCACCTTCATCGCCGGTTTCCCCGGCGAGACCGAAGCGGAGTTCCAGCACCTGCTGGACTTTGTTCAGGAAGCGCAGATTGATCGGGCCGGTTGTTTTGCCTATTCGCCGGTGAACGGTGCCGCGGCCAACGCGCTGCCGGATGCCGTGCCGGATGCGGTGCGCGAAGAACGCCGTGCGCGTTTCATGGCCGTGGCCGAGGCCGTGTCCGCGGACAAGCTGCGCCAGCGCGTGGGTGCGACCATGCAGGTGTTGGTGGACTCGGCGCCCGGTCTGGGCAAGAAGGGTGGCGTGGGGCGCAGCTACGCCGATGCGCCCGAGATCGATGGTGTGGTGCGTTTGTTGCCACCGGAAAAAATCAGCAAGACGCTCAAGGTGGGTGAATTCACCAAGGCGCGCATCGTGGCGGCGGAAGGCCACGATTTGCTGGCGGTTCCGTTTTGACCGCAGCCACCGGCACAGTGCGCTGCGATAGCCGCCGGCCGGTGGGGGTCAAAGCCCGTCCTTGTTTTCAAGAGAAAAGCCGCGACGCTGCGAGCGTGGCGGCTTTTGTGGTTTCCCGCGAGGGAACAATAAAAAAGGGCTTGCAAACATCACGTTTGCAAGCCCTTATGATTGGTGCCCAAGAGAGGACTCGAACCTCCACGCCTCTCGGCGCTAGTACCTGAAACTAGTGCGTCTACCAATTCCGCCACCTGGGCATCTCAGGAAAAACGCTAGTATAGCACGGAAAATTGAATTTAAAAAGTGAACGAAAAAAACAGCCTGTTGGCCGAATTTGAAGGTGTCGTGTCGGGTCATCGTGACGGACATGGCTTTGTGATCCGCGATGACGGACAGGCAGATATCTATCTGCCGTCCAATGAAATGCGGGCCGTGTTGCACAAGGACCGGGTCAAGGCGCGCATCGTGCGACTGGACCGCAAGGGCCGCCCGGAGGGGCGCGTCACGGAAATTGTCGAACGCGCGAACGCGCCCATCATCGGGCGGCTGCTTCAGGAGAGCGGTGTCTGGCTGGTCGCGCCGGAAGACAAGCGGTACGGGCAGGACGTGTTGATCCCCAAGGGCGCGACCGGATCGGCCAAGCCCGGGCAGGTGGTGGTGGTCGAACTGACCGAGCCGCCCGCGCTGTATGGGCAGCCTGTGGGGCGGGTCAAGGAAGTGCTGGGCGAGATCGACGACCCCGGTATGGAGATCGAGATCGCGGTGCGCAAGTACGGCGTGCCTCACGAGTTTTCCGAAGCCGCACTGGCGCAAGCCCGTGCCTTGCCGGATCACGTGCGTGCTTCGGACCACAAACACCGCGTCGATCTGCGCGATGTGCCGCTGGTCACGATCGACGGCGAAGATGCTCGCGATTTTGACGACGCGGTCTATTGCGAGCCGGCCAAGGTCGGGCGAAGCAAAGGCTGGCGTCTGCTGGTGGCCATCGCCGACGTGAGCCACTACGTGGAGACCGGCTCTGCCATCGATGTGGATGCCTATGACCGGGCGACCTCGGTGTACTTTCCGCGCCGCGTGATTCCCATGCTGCCCGAGAAGCTGTCGAACGGCCTGTGTTCGCTCAACCCAGGTGTGGAGCGTCTGTGCATGGTCTGCGACATGCTGATCAATGCCAAAGGCGAGGTGCACGCCTACCAGTTCTACCCGGCGGTGATGTTCAGCCATGCGCGTTTCACCTACACCGAGGTGGCCGCCATCCTGCAGAACACCCGGGGCCCCGAGGCGGCGCAGCGCAAGGCGCTGGTGCCCTATCTGTTGAACCTGCACGACGTGTACCGTGCGCTGCTGGCGGCGCGCAATGTGCGTGGCGCGGTGGACTTTGAAACCGTGGAGACCCAGATCGTCTGCGACGAGTCGGGCCGGATCGAAAAGATCGTTCCACGCACCCGCAACGATGCGCACAAGCTGATCGAGGAGGCCATGCTGGCAGCCAACGTGTGCTCGGCCGATTTCATTGGCGAAGGCAAACACACGGGTCTGTTCCGGGTGCACGAAGGGCCCACGCCCGAGAAGCAGGACATCCTGCGCAATTACCTCAAGGCCATGGGGGTCACGCAGACCATCAGCGACAACCCGCATCCTTCGGAGTTCCAGCTGATCGCCAACGCGACCAAGGACCGGCCCGAGTCGCAGCAGATTCACACGATGCTGCTGCGTTCGATGCAGCAGGCCATCTACACGCCGCTCAACGCCGGTCACTTTGGTCTGGCCTTTGACGCCTACACCCACTTCACCAGCCCGATCCGGCGCTACCCGGATTTGTTGGTGCACCGTGTCATCAAGGCAATCCTGGCTGGCAAGCGCTACCAGTTGCCGGCCTTGCCCACGCCGGGTGAGGCGCATGCCAAACTGAGCAAGCGCCTGGCCAGTCGTGCCAAGCCGGTCACCGGGGAACCGGTGAAGAAGCCGTCGGCCGACACGCTGGCCTGGCAGGCTGCGGGCCTGCACTGCAGCGCCAACGAACGCCGTGCCGACGAGGCCAGCCGCGACGTTGAGGCTTGGCTCAAATGCAAGTACATGCGCGAGCACCTAGGCGAGGAGTTCAGCGGCGTGGTCAGCTCGGTGACCAGTTTCGGCTTGTTCGTGACGCTCGACGCCATGTATGTCGAAGGGCTGGTCCACATCACCGAACTGGGTGGCGAGTATTTCCGCTTCGACGAAGCGCGCCAGGAATTGCGTGGGGAGCGCACGGGCATCCGGTACGCACTGGGCTCGCGTGTGCAGGTGCAGGTCAGCCGGGTGGATCTGGATGGGCGTCGCATCGACTTCCGCCTGGTCACGGGCGAAGACGATCTGGTGCTGCGGGCCATGCGCGACAAGACCGGCCAAACCGAAGGCGGGTCTTCCAGCGGCCGCGGTGGGAAGCCCCGTCGGGGCCGCAACGAAACCCAGGGGCAGAGCCGGCAGGCCGGGGGGGCGTTGCCGCCGGTGATGGAGGTCAAGGCGTCCGTGCGCAAGGCTGCCACCAAGAAGGGTGAGCGAGGCGGCGGTGCCCGCGGTACCGCCGGCAAGGCCCGCAAGAGCCGCCGTTAGGAAGGATGGACCGCATGTCCGGCGCTGCCAGCACCCCCTCCGTGCGGCGCAAGCCGGCGGGTTCGGCGGGTGCCGAAAACGGCGCTGCACCTGCAAAACCGGTGCAGCGGCGGCGCAAGAAGAGCGCGGGGCCCGCGGAGCGGCCTCTGCGCATCGGCGTGTCCGCCCGTCTGCTTTACCAGGTGCCATCCGAGCTGGGTTTTCGCAACAAGAACCTGCAGTACATCGAGCAGTCGCTCGCGCACTGGATCATGGAACACGGTGCGGTGGCCTTCATGGTGCCGGCCGTGGCGCACGACAGCAAACACGCGGCGCGCCACCTCAAGGTCGAACTCGTGGTGCAGGAGCTGGACGCGCTGGTGCTGCAGGGCGGGGCCGACGTGGCGCCGCAGACCTACGGTCAGACGCCGATCGATCCACGCTGGCACGGTGACGTGGTGCGCGACCGCTATGAACTGGCGTTGCTGCGGGCCTTTCTGGCACAGAAACGGCCGGTGCTCGGGGTGTGCCGTGGGGCGCAGTTGCTCAACGTGGCCTTTGGTGGAACGCTGTACCAGGACATCGCCATGCAGTGCCCGGCAGCGCATGCCCACGTGGACACCGATCTGTACGACCAACTCGAACACGACGTCACGTTTCTGCAGGGCAGTGCGCTGACCAGGCTGTACCCCACCTCGTCGCAATTGCGCGTCACCAGCATCCATCACCAGGCGGTGGCGGAGCTGGGCAAGGGCATGGTGGTGGAGGCGGTGTCCACACTCGACGGTCTGGTGGAGGCGATCCGCTGGACCGGTGACGCGTACGCCCGGGGTGTGCAATGGCACCCGGAGTTTCACCACGGGCGAGACTCCCTGGCCGACAGCTCGCCCATCATGCTGGACTTTCTGCACGCCTCCCGATCGGCCGCGCTGGAGCGGCTGGCCGCCGGTCTGGAGCCCGACCCCAGGGTGCCCAGGGCCCCGCTCAGACTGCCCGCGGGTTGAGGCGGCGCCGGCGCCGGGGCCGGTGCTCTGCCTCTAAACTCGGTGCACAACGCTTGGCTCGATGGCATGTTTGCCGCAATCCTCTGCCAGGCCAGCCCACTGGACCACCCTTATGCGCATCGTCTTCTTTCTGTTGGATACCCTGTTTTTCTTCCTGGTGGCGGCCGCGCTGCTGCGCGCGTGGATGAACCATCAGCGGGTCCATATGTCGGCCCAGCCGGGGCGGTTGGTGATCGCGGTGACCAATTGGCTGGTGGCGCCGGTGCGGCGCGTCTTGCCCCGCAGCCTGGCGCAAAGCCGGGTGGACTGGGGCAGTCTCATGGCGGCGCTGCTGCTGGCCATGGCGTATGGCGGCATCTGGATGATGCTGGCCATGGCGCTGTCTCCCGTGTCGGCTTCGCCTGCTGCCCTGGTCCTGGCCATTCCGGTGATGGCCGTCAAGTTCCTGTTGCGCACGCTGCTGCAGGGTCTGATGGTGCTGTTGTTGGCCTATGCGGTACTGTCGTGGGTGCAGCCCCACTCGCCCGTGCTCGCCACGCTGGACCGGCTTTGCGCTCCCATCCTGCGCCCCGTGCGCCGGATCGTGCCCATGGTGGGCGGTGTCGACCTGTCGGTGTTGGTGCTGGTGATCCTGTTGCAGGTCGGGTTGATGCTGCTGGGTTAGCTACACGCCACCCATGGGCCGCACCCGCGCCGCCAGCCGGCTGGCACTCAGCGCTTCGGTGCGGTGGCCGGGCGGTGCATCTTCGGTGCTCCAGTGATCGGCCAGCCAGCCATGCTGGAACACCGAGCCGGCCACCAGGTCCAGCCGGTGACGCTCTGTGCCGCCTGGCAATGCCACAGCGCGGCCGATCATGCCGGCGAGCACGTCGCCGGTGCCGGCTGTGGCCAGCGCTGCGTTGCCGGTGGGATTGATTCGTGGGATCTGGCCGGGTGCGACGATCAACGTGCCCGAGCCCTTGAGCACGCACACCACACCGAAACGCTCGCTCAGGGTGCGTGCGGCCAGCAGGCGGTCGGCCATCACGGTGGCTGTGTCGCTGCCCAGCAGGCGAGCCGCTTCGAGTGGGTGTGGCGTGATCACCGTGAACCAGCCGCGCGCGCTGCGTTGGCGCAACAGGGTTTGCAGGGCGCTGTCCGCGGCCACGGCGTTCAGGGCGTCGGCATCGAGCACCAGGCGTGGCGCGCGGGACAGCACCCTCGGTAGCACCCTGGTCACCGCAGAACCGCCGCCGCAACCACAGACTACACCTGCGGTTTTGAGCAACTCGGATTCCAGCAAAGGGGCGATTTGCCGGAACATCAGCTCCGGGCATACCGGGTCCCACCGGACGTTGCTGACCGAGGAGGGGGCTTCGAGCAAGCCGACGAAAACCCGTCCCGCACCAGCGTGCAACGCCGCACGGGCGGCCAGCAGGGCAGCGCCGGTCATGCCCGCGCCATCCGCTGCCATGTCCTGCCCGCCGATGACCAGCACGTCGCCAAAACTGCCTTTGTGGCTGGCGTGTGGCGGTTGTGATGCCGCGACGCCGCAGCCACTGTGGCCCGACAGCCAGACGGACACCGGTGCGTCGGGTTCCGGGTTGATACCCAGATCGTCGAACCAGACCACTCCGGCCGCGTCTCGCCCCTGGGCGGTAAAGAGGCCGGGCTTGACCGTGAGCAGCGTCAGCGTGTGGCGCGGGCCATGGGGTGTGGTGCCGCGGGTTGGCTGGGTGAGCGTGGACATGTCCACCCATTGCCCTGTGTCGGCATTGAGTCCGCTCGGAACGTCGACACACAGGACCGGCGTTGTCGAGGTCTGCAGTTGCTCCATCCATCGGGCCATCGTCCCTTGCGGCGCACGGGTGGCGCCAATGCCGAGCAAGGCGTCGATGGCGAGGTCCCACGACGCGGGCGGTTCGGCGCAGAAACGCAGGCCGGCGGCGCGCGCCTGGTTCAGGGCGTTGCGGGCATCGGCGGGCAGGCGGCTTTCATCGGCCGGGTCCCCGAGAAAGTGGGTGACCCATACCTCGGCACCACCGTTGGCCTGGGCCCAGCGGTGCAGGTGGGTCGCCGCGATCAGGCCGTCGCCGCCGTTGTTACCGGGACCGCAGGCGACCCAGATGCTGCGCGCGTGGGGTCGCAGTGCCTGGGCCAGGCGCGCCACCGCGAGGCCGGCACGGGCCATCAGCGTGTGGGGGGGCAGTGCACTGGCCGCCGCCCGCTCCATCTGGCGGGTGGCCTCAACGCTGTACAGCGCCTGCGCTTGGGTGTGATCGATCTGACGCATCGCCCCGCAACAGTCGTTCAGGCCGCGGCCTGCGCCTTGCCGGTACCCAGCAGCTTTTCGTCGGGCTCATCGAGGAAACTGAACATGTCCATGGTGGTGCTCCTGGAGAGATGGGGGAAAAGCCAGCAGGCATCCTGCGGGTCCGTGCGCCAACCGTCAAGTCCACCGCATGGTGACCGCCGGCCTTGGCGCATGGCACCTGCCCACGCCTGCGCGGACGGTGAGCCTGTTGATGGCATTTCAACACGGTCGCGCGGCGGTCAGGTGACGCGGCTCCGACGGATCGCGTCACCGGTCAGAGACCGAAGCGCTGCGGCGAGTACGTGCTCAAGTCGATGTCGGGCGAGCCGCCCCGGATGGCGTCAGCCAGCGCCCGTGCGCTGCCGCAGGCCGTGGTCCATCCGCTGTCGCCATGGCCCAGGTTCAACCACAGGCCCGGCAACCGGCTCGCACCCACCACCGGCGGGCCGTCCGGCAGCATGGCGTGGGCGCCTTGCCACTCCAGCACGCTGTCTTGCTGACCTCCCATCCGGGCGGCACCGGGGAACCAGTCAGCGAGCACTTGGTACAGGCGGCGCAGTTCCGTGGCCGATTTCAACCCGGGGCGGCCACCCAGGCGGGCGCCGCCGGCCACCCGCACCCGCTGTCCGAGCCGCGTGATCGAAACACCGTGCCGCGCGTCCAGCACGCCGGACAGTGGTGCGTCCATGGGCTCCCGAATGGCGGCACTGATGGAGTGCCCATACACCGGCTGCAGGGGAATCCGCAGCCCCAGCGGGCGCAGCAGTTCGGCGCTGGCGGCGCCGGCACAGAGAACCGCTGCGTCAAAGCGTTCGCTGGATGGCGCCTCCGATGGGCTGGCGCTGTCGACGGGCGCGTGGGTCAGGGTGACGCCACCGTCCACATCGATGCGCTCGACGCGGGTGCCAAACGCAAAGCGGCAGTTGAGCGACTGCGCCTGTGCTTTGATCAGCAAGGTGAACTGGCGGCAGTTCGCCACGGCGTCTCCGAACAGCTCGATTCCGGCATGCAGCGGGGTGTCTGGGTTCAGCGCGGGTTCGAGCAAACGGGTGTCCTGGCCGGACAACTCCCGCACTTCCACGCCAAGTGTCCGCATGAGCTGTAACGACCCCCGCATCTGTTCAGCCTCCTGCGGGGTGCGCCACAACACGAGCAACCCCTGGCTGCGGTCGTAGTCCAGCTGCATCGCGGTGCTGAGAGCCTGCAGTCGCTGGTGGCTGTAGCTCGCGAGTCGGTGCACGTGTTCCAGGTGGCCGACCTGCGCACCAGGCTGGCCCGCGCGCTGCCATTGCCACAGCCACGGCCATTCGCCTGTGCGCGGAAGACGCTCCAGTTTCAGGCCCGATCCCGCGGCCGCCCAGGGCGTCAAGGACCGCCACCCACGTCGATGGCCCGCCAGGGCCAGGATCCAGCCCGGGTGAATCAGTGTGCCGTTGGCAAAGCTGGCCTCTTCGGCCACGGTGTGCCGACGCTCAAACACCGTGACTTCGTGGCCATCGAGTGCCAGCTCGTAGGCTGTGGTGGTGCCAACGACGCCGGCCCCGATGATCGCGAGCTTCATGGCAGCCTCCGGCTTGGATCTGTCCGCCGGGCGGACGGCTGGTTCAGCAGGGCTTGCACGGGGGAACGCGGGGGAGGCATGGGGTTGGGCACAAAAAACTCCCGGCTGTGCGGGAGCGGGCACAACCGGACGGGCTTGGAGGAATGGGTCGGTGTCGGTCCGGCTGCTATAATTGATAGGCTTTGCTACCCCATGGGTCTGAATATCCTTTCAGGCCCATGCAGCGAAGCCAATCGCAAACCAGCCCAACCGGGTGTTGCCGAGGGATGTGGCGGTGCATGATGCGCCGCACAACCCAGGTGATCGGGGCTGGATTTTAGTCTCAACCTCTGGAAAGAAATCTCATGTCTATCTCCATGCGCGAAATGCTGGAAGCGGGCGTCCATTTTGGTCACCAAACCCGTTTCTGGAACCCCAAGATGGCTCCGTACATCTTCGGTCACCGCAACAAAATCCACATCGTCAACCTCGAAAAGACGCTGCCCCTGTTCGAAGAGGCCGCCAAGTTCGTGCGCCAGCTCTCCGCCAACCGCGGCACCATCCTGATGGTGGGTACCAAGCGCCAGTCCCGTGACATCCTGGCCCAGGAAGCCCGCCGTGCCGGTGTGCCCTTCGTGGATCAGCGTTGGCTCGGTGGCATGCTGACCAACTTCAAGACCGTCAAGACGTCCATCAAGCGCCTCAAGGACATGCAGGCCCAGAAGGAAGCCGGTCTGGATAGCATGTCCAAGAAAGAGCAGCTGACCTTCTCTCGCGAAATGGAAAAGCTGGAAAAGGACATCGGCGGCATCCAGGACATGGCCGCGCTGCCCGACGCCATCTTCGTGATCGACGTGGGTTTCCACAAGATCGCGGTGCTCGAAGCCCAGAAGCTGGGCATTCCGCTGGTGGGCGTGGTCGATACCAACCACTCGCCCGTGGGCATTGACTACGTCATCCCCGGCAACGACGACTCCGCTCGCGCCGTGGCCCTGTATGCCCGTGGCATCGCGGATGCGATCCTCGAAGGCCGCAACAACGCCGTGAACGACGTTGTCAAGGCCGTGGCCGCCGAAGGCAGCGACGAATTCGTCGAAGTCAAGGACAGCGCAGCCGCCTGATTGCTGCCCTTGCGCGAAAGAGGGGCTCGCGTGGCCCCTTTTTCGCACGCGAAAACCGATCAATTGACTAGTCCGCTCACGTCCTGCGGGGTGCAGCGGTCAACGGAGAACTGAAAATGGCAATTACTGCAAGCATGGTGGCCGAACTGCGCGCCAAGACCGACGCCCCCATGATGGAATGCAAAAAGGCGCTGACCGAAGCCGATGGCGACATGGCCAAGGCCGAGGAACTGCTGCGCGTCAAGCTGGGCACCAAAGCCGGCAAGGCCGCATCGCGCGTGACCGCCGAAGGCGTGGTCGCGAGCTTCATCGACGGCACCACCGGTGGCCTGATCGAAGTCAACTGCGAAACCGACTTCGTGACCAAGAACGACAGCTTCCTGGCCATGGCCAATGCCGCAGCTAAGCTGGTGGCTGAGCACAACCCGGCCGACGTCGCCGCCCTGGGCGCGCTGCCCTACAGCCAGGACAGCTTCGGCCCCACGCTCGAAGACGTGCGCAAGGGTCTGATTGGCAAGATCGGCGAGAACATGAGCTTCCGCCGTTTCAAGCACTACAGTGGCGCGGCCAGGCTGGTGAGCTACCTGCACGGCACCCGCATCGGTGTGGTGGTGGAGTTTGACGGCGAGGAAACCCCCGCCAAGGACACCGCCATGCACATCGCTGCCATGAAGCCTGTTGCGCTGACCAGCGCCGACGTGCCGGCCGAGCTGATCGAGCGCGAGCGCTCGGTGGCGACCGCCAAGGCCGACGAGGACCGCAAGGTCGCCGAGGCCGCAGGCAAGCCGGTGCAGTCCGCCGAAATCGTGACCAAACGCATCGAAGGTGGCGTGCAGAAGTACCTCAAGGAAGTGTCGCTGTTCAACCAGCCCTTCGTGAAGAACGACAAGCAGACCGTCGAGCAGATGCTCAAGGCCGCCGGAACCACCGTCAAGGGCTTCACGCTCTACGTGGTGGGCGAAGGCATCGAGAAGAAGGTCGACGACTTCGCGGCCGAAGTGGCGGCCCAGGTCGCAGCAGCCAAGGGCGCCTGATCCGTCGCTGGACGATTGGCCAGCCCCTTTGCTGAGTGAGACAACGGGCCGTGAGGCCCGTTGTCTTGTGGGGTGCCGTTTTTTCGATCGCATGCGGGGCCGCTGCCCTGCATAGGCTGGTCGCTGCTCGCTACACTTGCGGGTTGAGTTTTTCGCTGATTCATTTCCAGAAAGTTGTCCCCATGCCAGCCTACAAACGGATCCTGCTGAAATTGTCGGGCGAAGCCCTGATGGGCGACGATGCTTTTGGCATCAACCGGGCGACGATCGTTCGCATGGTGGAAGAAATTGCCGAGGTGACGCGCCTGGGCGTGGAGGTGGCCATCGTCATCGGTGGTGGCAACATCTTTCGCGGCGTGGCGGGTGGCTCGGTCGGCATGGACCGAGCCACCGCCGACTACATGGGCATGCTGGCCACGGTCATGAATTCGCTGGCCCTGGCCGACACGATGGAAAAGGCGGGCTTGGTGGCCCGGGTGATGTCGGCCATTGCGATCGAGCAGGTGGTCGAGCCCTATGTGCGTCCCAAGGCCCTGCAGTACCTGGAGGAGGGCAAGGTCGTGGTGTTCGCCGCCGGCACCGGTAACCCGTTCTTCACCACCGACACTGCAGCCGCCCTGCGTGGCGCGGAAATCGGCGCCGAGATCGTGCTCAAGGCCACCAAGGTCGATGGCGTCTACAGCGCCGACCCCAACAAGGACCCGTCGGCCACCCGCTACACGACCATTTCGTTTGACGAAGCCATGGCGAAAAACCTGCAGGTGATGGACGCCACGGCGTTCGCCCTGTGCCGCGACCAGAAACTGCCCGTCAAGGTGTTCTCGATCTTCAAGCCGGGCGCCCTGCGCAATGTGGTGCTGGGCGGGGACGAGGGCACCCTGGTTCACGTCTGACGCAAGCCGAAACACCGAACACTGTCGATTGGAGGAGCATTCATGAGCATCGCTGAAGTCCGTCAAACCGCTGAGCACAAGATGCAGCAGTCGGTGGAGTCGTTCAAGGGCAACCTGGCCAAAGTGCGGACCGGGCGGCCCAATCCACAATTGCTCGACACGGTGCATGTGGACTACTACGGTTCCATGTTGCCGTTGTCGCAGGTGGCCAACCTGACGCTGCTCGATGCGCGCACCATTGGCGTGGCGCCGTGGGAAAAAGGCATGGGCGCCAAGATCGAGAAGGCGATTCGCGAATCCGATCTCGGCCTCAACCCGGCGAGCCAGGGCGACCTGATCCGTGTGCCCATGCCCCCCATGACCGAGGAGCGCCGCCGGGAGCTCACCAAGGTGGTGCGTGGTGAAGGCGAGGCGGCCAAGATCGCCATCCGCAATTTGCGCCGCGATGCCAACGACGCGGTGAAAAAACTGCTCAAGGACAAGCTGGTTTCTGAAGACGATGACCGCCGTTCGCAAGAGGACATCCAGAAGCTGACCGATCGCATGATCTCGGAAGTCGACCGTCTGGTCGCCTCCAAAGAACAGGACATCATGGCGGTCTGAGGCGTCCGGCCTCTCACCTCCTGCCTTGTCCCATGGCCTTTTTTCCAGCACCCTGATGGCAGACGCTCCCGTCCCCGAGTTCTCAACGCCCGCCGGTGTGCCGCGCCACGTGGCCATCGTGATGGACGGCAATGGTCGCTGGGCCCAAAAGCGCCATCTGCCGCGTGTCGCTGGGCACAAGCAGGGCGTGGACGCCTTGCGAGGTACGGTGCGGGCCTGCCTGGACAGGGGCATCCCCGTGCTCACGGTGTTTGCCTTTTCCTCGGAAAACTGGAACCGGCCGGTGGAGGAGGTGTCCAGCCTCATGGAGCTGCTGGCCCTGGCCTTGTCGCGCGAGGTGCCCAAGCTCAGCGAAAGTGGTGTGCGTCTGTTTTTCCCGGGTGATCGCACGGGTCTTTCCAAGCGGGTGGTGCAAGGCTTGCAAGCCGCCGAAGACAAGACGGCGCAGAACCAGCGGCTGGTGCTCAACGTCTGTTTCAACTACGGTGGGCGCTGGGACATCGCGCAGGCCGCACGCCGGCTGGTGGCCGCTGGCCGGGAAATCACCGAGCAAAGCCTGGCCGAAAACACCGCGCTGGCCCATGTGGGTGACCCGGACCTGATGATTCGCACCGGTGGGGAGATGCGCATCAGCAACTTCCTGCTGTGGCAGGCGGCCTACACCGAGCTGTTTTTCACCCCATGCCTCTGGCCCGACTTCGATGATGCGGAGCTGGATCGGGCACTGGCAGATTTCGCCAGCCGAGAACGGCGCTTTGGCAAAACGTCTGGACAGTTGGAAAAGCCCGTGCCCGGTGCCGCTTCGGTGGGCGGGTTGCACCATGCTTAAGCAGCGGGTGATCACCGCGCTGGTCTTGCTGGCTTTCTTGTTGCCGGCGCTTTTCTATCCGACGATTGAACCCTTTGCCGTGCTGGCCCTGGTGGTGGTTGTGGCAGCGGGCTGGGAATGGGCACGCCTCAATGGGTGCAGCGAGCGTGCGGCGAAGGCTTTGGGGCTGGGGTTTGGGCTGATCCTCGGATGCGTCTGGATCGCGGGTGGACTGGAGCTGTCGTGGCGCGGCCTCTGGCTGGCCGCTGCGGTCTGCTGGGTGTTGTTGGCGGTGGTCATGTTGCGACGCGGTGTGCCCGGGTGGAGCGCCTGGTCGGCGCCCTGGCGCCTGGGGCTTGGCCTGGTGTTGATCGCCTGCGCCTGGCTGGCCCTGGTGCAGGCCCGTATGCTTGGGCTGGGTTTCCTGCTGTCGGTGCTGACGCTGGTCTGGATGGCCGACATCTCGGCCTATTTTGGTGGCAAGACCTTTGGCCGTCACAAACTGGCGCCCACCGTGAGTCCTGGCAAAAGCTGGGAAGGGGTGTTCAGTGGCATGGCGGGTGTGTTGCTGTTGGCGCCTGGCTGGCTCTGGATCGATGCCCAAGGGGTCTTTGCGCAGCCCAGTCTGTTCTCCCGCCTGTGGGCCTGGGGGCCCGTGCTGGCGGTGCTGGGCGGTGTTTTTCTCGTCACCATGAGCGTGGTCGGTGACCTGGTGGAGTCTCTTGTGAAGCGCAGCGCGGGCATGAAGGACTCGAGCCAACTGTTGCCCGGGCACGGCGGGGTGCTGGACCGGGTCGATGCGCTGCTGCCTGTGTTGCCGCTGGCCATGATGCTGGCCACTTTCTGAAACCATGACTTCATCCAGACAAACCGTCACCATTCTCGGCTCCACCGGGTCGATCGGCGTGAACACGCTTGACGTGATTTCCCGCCATCCTGACCGCTACGAGGTCTTCGCCCTGACGGCGTCCACCCAGGTCGAGGCCCTGCTGGTCCAGTGCCAGGCGTTTTCGCCGCGCTATGCGGTCATGGCCAGCGCCGACCATGCGCGGCAACTGTCCGCGCGGGTGAAAGAACTGGGCCTGCGGGTCCAGGTTCTGGCGGGGGCCCAGGCCTTGTGCGAGGTCAGTGCGGACCCTGCGGTACAGGTGGTGATGGCCGCCATCGTGGGTGCCGCCGGGTTGGCGCCGACGCTCGCGGCGGCCCATGCCGGGAAAAAGCTGTTGCTGGCCAACAAGGAGGCGTTGGTGGTCGGCGGCGGGCTGTTCATGGACGCGGTGCGCGACGGTGGCGGCACCCTGCTGCCCATCGACAGCGAACACTCGGCCATCTTCCAGTGCCTGCCGGAAGACGCGCGGCATTGGCCGTCCCGGCTGGACCACATCCTGCTGACCTCGTCGGGTGGACCGTTCCGGGAAACCCCCCTGTCGGCACTGCCTGGCATCACGCCCGATCAGGCCTGCGCGCATCCCAACTTCGTCATGGGGCGCAAGATATCGGTGGATTCGGCCACCATGATGAACAAGGCGCTTGAAGTCATCGAGGCGCGCTGGCTGTTCGATCTGCCTCCGGAGAAGATCAAGGTGCTGATCCATCCGCAGCAGATCATCCACTCGATGGTGCAGTTCAAAGACACCTCGGTGCTGGCCCAGCTGGGCACCCCGGACATGCGCGTGCCCATTGCCTATGGCCTGTCGTGGCCGGAGCGCATGGAAAGCGGCGCGCAACCGCTGGATTTTTCCTCACTGGTTTCGATGACGTTCATGGACCCGCAGCGCGAACGTTATCCGGGCTTGTACCTTTCCTGGGACGCCCTGTTGGCGCCGGAAGGCACGACCACCGTGCTCAACGCCGCCAACGAGGTGGCGGTCGCCGCATTCCTCGGACAGCGGCTGCGGTTTGACCAGATTCATGCGGTCAACCATGCAACTTTGACGGCTGTGTTGCCCTCCAAGCCGCACAGCCTGGACGAGCTGATGGCCATCGACGCGGAAGCCCGCGCGCAGGCCGAAGCCCAGGTTCATCGGCTTCGGGCCTGAACCCAGCCCGGGCCATCGCCCTGGATCGATGGACCCCGGACATCCCCATCCAGGCGGCACAACGGATACCCAGACATGCTCACACTCGTTGCCTTTGTGGTGGCCCTTGGACTTCTGATCGCCGTGCACGAATACGGCCACTACCGCGTGGCGGTGGCCTGCGGGGTGAAGGTGCTGCGTTATTCGGTTGGCTTTGGCAAGCCCCTGCTGCGTTGGCACCGCAAAGGCAGTCCCACCGAATTTGTGCTCTGCGCGCTGCCCCTGGGGGGCTATGTGCGCATGCTTGATGAGCGCGAGGCGCCGGTGGATGCCGCCGAACGCCATCTGGCCTTCAACACGCAACCCCTGCGATCGCGGGCCGCCATCGTTGCGGCAGGCCCCTTGGCCAATTTGCTGCTCGCCGTGGCGCTGTACTCCGTGGTGAACTGGACGGGTGTCGAAGAGCCCAAGCCCGTGCTGGGCAGTCCCGTTGCGGGTTCGCTGGCCGCTGGCGCGGGCTTGTCTGGCGGGGAATGGGTGGCCCGGTCCAGCACAGCCGATGCGGAACCGGCCGATGTGGGTTCGTTTGAAGACCTGCGCTGGCGCCTGACCCAGGCGGCGCTGTCGGGTGAGGACATGACGCTTTGGGTGGGGCGGGAAGAGGGCAGCAGCACACATGCTGTGACCCTGGCGCTGAGCGAGCTGAATGTGCGCGAGGCCGATGCCAGCCTGTTTCAGCGCATCGGCATCACGGCACCATGGACAGCGCCGCTGGTGGGTGAGGTGATGCCGGATGGGGCTGCGGCGGCGGCCGGTTTGCAGGCAGGGGACCGGGTGCAACAGGTGGATGGTCGGCCCGTGGCGGATGGTCAGGCCCTGCGCGCCTTGATCAAGGCCGCGGTCGGCCCCGGCGGGCAGGCGGTCGAGCAGCGCTGGGTGGTTGAGCGTGCCGGGCGCCTCGTGGAGCTGAGTGTCAAGCCAGCACCCGAGCGGCAAGGCGAGTTGTGGATCGGGCGCATAGGCGCCTACATTGGCGCAGCCCCACAGATGATGACTGTGCGCCACGGTTTTCTGGACGGCCTGACCCTGGGGGTTGTGCGAACCTGGGAAGTGTCCTGGCTCACGCTCAAGATGATGGGGCGCATGCTGATCGGCGAAGCCTCGGTCAAGAACCTCAGCGGGCCCCTCACGATCGCCGACTACGCAGGCAAGTCGGCCAGCATGGGTTTGACCTCCTATCTGTTGTTTCTCGCTCTGATCAGCGTCAGTCTGGGGGTGCTCAACCTGCTGCCACTGCCCGTCTTGGACGGAGGGCACCTGATGTATTATCTTTGGGAGGGTGTGACCGGACGCAGCGTTTCCGACGTCTGGATGGAGCGCCTGCAGCGCGGAGGTATCGCGGTACTTCTGGCCCTCATGTCCGTCGCCTTGTTCAATGATGTGGCCCGCTTGGCTGGCTGAACGTACTTCTCCCATGAAAAAAATCAAAACCGGTCTGCGTGGCCTGACTCTTTCGGCCGTGGCAACGGCGCTGCTCGCGGCCTTGCCGGCCTGGGCAGCCGATCCCTTCACGGTGCGGGACATCCGGGTGGAAGGGCTCCAGCGTGTGGAGCCCGGCACGGTGTTCGCCTCGCTGCCGTTTCGCATCGGGGATCTCTACAACGACGAAAAAGGCTCGACCGCCATCCGTTCGTTGTTTGGCCTGGGCCTGTTCACCGATGTGCGTCTGCAGATCAACGGTGATGTGCTGGTGGTGATCGTCGAAGAGCGGCCCACCGTGGCCGACGTGAGCTTCTCCGGCATCAAGGAGTTCGATGCCGACGTGTTGAAGAAGTCGTTGCGGGATGTGGGGTTGACCGAGGGTCGACCGTTTGACAAGGCGCTGGCGGACCGCGCCGAGCAGGAGCTCAAGCGCCAGTACATCAACCGCAGCATGTACGCAGCGCAGGTGGTGACGACGGTCACGCCCATCGAGCGCAACCGTGTCAACCTGAACTTCAGCGTGGTCGAAGGCGATGTGGCCAAGATTCGCGAAATCCACATAGTGGGCAACCAGGCGTTTCCCGAATCCACCTTGCGCAACCTGTTTGACCTGGACACGGGTGGCTGGTTGAGCTGGTACACCAAGTCCGATCGCTATTCGCGTGCCAAGCTCAACGCCGACCTCGAGAGTCTGCGTTCGTACTACCTCACACGCGGCTACCTTGAGTTCCGCATCGATTCGACCCAGGTGGCGATCACCCCTGAAAAAGAGGCGATGTCGGTCACGATCAACATCACCGAGGGCAAGCGCTATGTGGTGTCCTCGGTGGCACTGGAAGGCGAGTACCTGGGCAAGGAAGAAGAGTTCAAGACGCTGGTGGCGATGCGTGCTGGCGAGGCCTACAACGCCGAGGACGTGACCCGCACGGTCAAGGCCTTCACCGACTACTTTGGCGCCTTTGGGTATGCCTTTGCCCAGGTCGAGGCCACGCCGGAGATCGACCGCGTCAACAACCGGGTCGCGTTTGTGCTGCGGGCCCAGCCGGCCCGGCGGGTCTATGTGCGTCGCATCAACGTCGAGGGCAACAACCGCACGCGCGATGAAGTCATCCGCCGCGAGTTCCGCCAACTGGAGTCGGCCTGGTACGACAGCGACCGCATCCGCCTGTCGCGCGACCGGGTGGACCGGCTGGGGTTCTTCACCGAAGTGGGGATTGATACCGAGCAGGTGCCGGGTTCTCCGGATCAGGTCGATCTGACCGTCTCTGTGGTCGAGAAACCCACCGGCAACCTGTCCATTGGCGCCGGTTATTCCCAGGCGGACAAGCTGTCCTTCATCGGCAGCATCAAGCAGGAAAACGTGTTTGGCAGCGGCAACTACCTGGGGCTGGACCTCAACACCAGCGAGTTCAACCGGCAGTTCGTGCTGAGCACGACCAATCCGTACTTCACGGCCGACGGCATCTCACGCAGCTTCGACCTGTATTACAAGACCACCCGTCCCTACGACGCGCAAGGCGGCGACTATGAAATCTCCACCCCGGGCGTCGGGGTGCGCTTTGGTGTTCCTTTCACCGAAACCGACACCGTGTTTTTCGGTGTCGGCGCCGAGCGTGTGACCGTGGAGGAGGGTGCCGAGCTGCCCGAGGCTTACCGGGACCAGGGTGGCACCTACCTGCCCGCCACGATTGGCTGGGCGCGGGATGGCCGTGACAGCGCGTTGGTGCCCAGCACCGGGCGGCTCCAGCGTTTCAACACCGAAATGGGGTTGGGCGGCGACAGGCGCTACGTCAAGCTGAGCTACCAGTTCCAGCAGTACATTCCGCTCACCAAACAATACACACTGGCGTTCAACACCGAACTCGGTGTCGGCAAGGGTCTGGGGGGCAAGCCTTACCCGGTGCTGCGCAACTTCTATGGTGGTGGTCTGGGCTCCGTGCGCGGTTTCGAGCAGGGCACATTGGGCCCCACTTCCGCCGTCATCGGTTCGACCACGGGAGAGACGGTCAACATCGGTGGTGCGAAGAACTTCGTGCTCAACGCCGAGTTCATTGCGCCCTTCCCGGGGGCGGGCAACGACCGCACCCTGCGGTGGTTTGGATTCTTCGATCTGGGCAACGTGTACGGTGAAGATCAGAAGGTCACCTTCTCCGATATGCGGGCTTCCGTCGGTGTCGGTGTGAGCTGGATTTCACCCATCGGTCCCCTGCGGTTCGCCTATTCCAACCCGGTTCGCAAGTTCTCAGGCGATAGAATCCAAAGATTCCAGTTTCAGATCGGAACCTCTTTTTGATGACGTCTTCTTTCTTTCGTTTCTTCAGCCGGGCGCTGGTGGTTGCGGTCGCGGGTCTGGTGGTGTCGACCGCCATGGCGCAGGACTTCCGCATCGGATTCGTGAACACCGAGCGCATCTTTCGCGAGGCCAATCAGGCCAAGGCCGCGCAGACCAAGCTTGAGCAGGAGTTTTCGCGGCGCGAGAAGGAACTGCAGAATCAGGCCAGCCAGCTCAAGGCGGCCTCCGAGAAGTTCGAGCGCGAAGCGCCCACGCTGCCCGAAGCCCAGCGTGTGACGCGCCAGCGCCAGCTCGTCAACCAGGATCAGGAGTTCCAGCGCAAGCAGCGCGAATTCCAGGAAGACCTCAACCTGCGCAAGAACGAAGAGCTGCAGCAGGTGCTGGAACGCGCGAACCGCGTCATCAAGCAGGTGGCCGAGGCGGAGAAATACGACCTGGTCATTCAGGAAGCGGTCTACATCAATCCCAAGCACGACATCACCGACAAGGTGCTCAGCGGCTTGAACAGCGCCAAGTAAGCGCAGGGCCCGGGCGTGTCGCGGCCACTGGGCTCCATTGTTGCCGCCTTGGGCGGCACGCTTGTCGGCTCACCCGACACCATGATTACCCGCCTGGCTCCGCTGGCCAGTGCGGCACCGGACGAGCTGGCTTTTGTGGCGCAAGCCCGCTATGCCCATCAGATCCGGACCACCCAGGCGGGTGCGCTGGTTGTCACGCCCGCCTTGCAGGACGCAGCTGCTGAGCGCGGCGCCTGCATCGTCACCGACGACCCTTACCTGTACTTCGCGCGGCTCACCCAATGGTGGCGCTCCGAGCATGAGCCTCTGCCCGAGCCCGCCATCGATCCGTTGTCGAGCATCCACCCCCTGGCCGTGATTGAACCGGATGTGGACATCGCCGCCTTCGCGGTCATTGGTGCAGGTGCCCGGGTCGCGCGTGGCGCGCGCATCGGTGCGCATGTGGTGTTGGGGCGCGACGCCGTGGTGGGGCCCGATACCACGCTGCATGCGCGCGTGACCGTGGGTGAGCGCTGCGTGATCGGTGCGCGCTGCACCGTGCACCCGGGGGTGGTGATCGGTGCCGACGGTTTCGGCTTTGCCCCGCACCAGGGGCAGTGGGTCAAGATCGAGCAATTGGGTGCGGTGCGCATTGGCAACGATGTCGAGATCGGAGCCAACACCTGCATCGACCGGGGTGCGCTTGACGACACCGTGATCGAAGACGGGGTCAAGCTCGACAACCTGATCCAGATTGGCCACAACGTGCACATCGGCGCCCACACCGCCATGGCCGGGTGTGTGGGGGTGGCCGGCAGCGCCACCATTGGTGCCCATTGCACCGTGGGTGGTGGTGCGGTGGTGCTGGGGCATCTGAGCCTGGCCGACGGGGTGAACATATCGGCCGCGACGGTGGTGACGCGTTCCATCCGCGAGCCAGGCCACTACACCGGTGTGTTCCCCATCGACGACAATGCGAGCTGGGAAAAGAATGCCGCTTCTCTCAAACAGCTCAACCGCCTGCGCGAACGGCTCAAAGCCGTCGAGCAGGCCATCGCACAAGCATCGAACAACACACCCAAACCATGATGGACATTCACCAGATTCTCAAGCAACTGCCCCACCGTTACCCGTTCCTGCTGGTGGACCGCGTGCTTGAACTCGACAAGGGAAAGAGCATCAAGGCGCTGAAGAACGTCACCATCAACGAACCCTTCTTCATCGGCCATTTTCCCCACCGCCCGGTCATGCCGGGCGTGTTGATGCTGGAGGCCATGGCGCAAGCGGCGGCTCTGCTGGCTTTCGATACCGTGGGTGTGACACCCGATGACAAGACGGTGTATTACTTCGCCGGCATCGATGGCGCCCGCTTCAAGCGCCCGGTTGAACCCGGTGACCAACTGGTGATGGACGTGACGCTGGAGCGAATGAAGGCCGGCATCTTCAAATTCAAGGCCGTCACCCGGGTCGGCACCGAGATCGCCTGCGAGGCCGAGCTGATGTGCACCATGCGCACCATCGCCTGATTCGGCAGGAGGCGTCTCGTGTCCCATATCCATCCCACCGCCCTGGTGGACCCCGCCGCCGAGCTCGATGCGTCGGTCACCGTCGGCCCGTACACGGTGATTGGCCCGCATGTGAAAGTGGGCCCGGGCACCACGATCGGCGCGCACTGCGTGATCGAGGGTCACACCACCATCGGGCGCGACAACCGCATCTTCCAGTTCAACTCGCTGGGCGCGATCCCGCAGGACAAGAAGTACGCGGGTGAACCCTGCGAACTGGTCATCGGGGACCGCAACACCATCCGCGAGTTCTGCACCTTCAACATCGGCTCGCCCACAGGCGGGGCCGTGACCCGTATCGGCAACGACAACTGGATCATGGCCTACGTGCACCTGGCGCACGATTGCCTGGTGGGCGACCACACCATCTTCGCCAACAACTCGCAGCTCGCAGGCCATGTGGTGGTGGACGACTGGGTGATCCTCGGTGGGTTCACCGTGGTGCACCAGTTCGTGCGCATCGGCGCGCATGCCATGACGGCCATGTGCTCGCTGTTGTTCGCCGATCTGCCGCCGTTCGTGATGTGCCAGGGGCAACCCGCCGCCGCGCGCTCGATGAACTTCGAAGGCCTGCGCCGCCGGGGGTTTTCACCCGAGCGCATCGCGGCCGTGAAGGCCATGCACAAGGCGCTGTACCGGGACGACTTGAGGCTTGAGCAGTCCATGGAACGCATCGGTGGCCTGACGGACAAGACCCCCGAGGCCGCGCGCGATGTGGCGATGATGCTGGATTTCCTGCGGCAGGCATCGCCCCAGCGCGGCATCGTTCGCTGATGTGTCGCGCGCTGCGCGATGGAGCACTGAAATGACGCCTTCCAAGCGCTTTGCCCTGGTGGCGGGCGAGACGTCTGGCGATCTTCTGGCGGGTCTGCTGCTGGGTGGTGTCCGGCAGCGCTGGCCCGACCTGACGTCCTTCGGCATCGGCGGCCCCCGGATGGCCGAGCACGGCTTCGAGGCCTGGTGGCCGAGCGAGAAGCTGGCGGTGCGTGGCTATATCGAGGTGTTGCCGAAGATTCGGGAAATCCTGTCCATCCGCAAACAGTTGCGGGATCGACTGCTGTCCGGCGAGCGCCCGGACCTGTTCATCGGCGTCGATGCGCCCGATTTCAACTTCGACCTGGAGGTGGCGCTGAAGGCTGGCGGGATCAGGACCGTGCATTTCGTCTGCCCGTCGTTCTGGGCCTGGCGCCCGAAGAAGGTCCTGAAGCTGCGCCGGAGCGCTGACCACGTGCTGTGCCTGTTCCCGTTCGAGCCCGCCTTGCTCGCGCAGCACGGCATCGACTCCACCTACGTCGGCCACCCCTTGGCCCAGGTGATTCCACTGGAGCCGGACCGCCGGGCGGCGCGCAAACGCCTGGGCCTGGGCGACGACGATACGGTAGTGGCGATCCTGCCGGGCAGTCGGCAGTCGGAGGTGCAGTACATTGCGCGCCGCTTCTTTGACGCAGCCGTGCTCATGCAGCGCCAGCGGCCCGGGCTGCGTTTCGTTGTGCCGGCCCTGCCGGCGCTGCGGCCGCGCATCGACGGACTGGTACGCGCCAGCGGGCTGCAGGGCGTGACGGTGCTGGACGGTCGTTCGCACGATGCGCTGGCGGCGTGCGACGCGACCTTGATCGCCAGCGGCACGGCCACGCTGGAGGCCGCGTTGTTCAAGCGGCCCATGGTGATCGCGTACAACATGAACTGGCTGTCGTGGCAGATCATGCGGCGCAAGCAATTGCAGCCCTGGGTGGGTCTGCCCAACATCTTGTGTGGCGAGTTTGTCGTGCCCGAACTGCTGCAGGATGCCGCCACGCCCCAGGCCCTGGCGCGCGGTGTGCTGGACTGGCTCGACGCGCCTGAGAGAATCACCACCTTGCAGCAGCGTTTCACCACGCTGCACCACACCCTGAAGCGCGACACCGCCCAACTCGCCACCGATGCGATCGAAAAAGTTCTTCAAAGCTGAGCAGGCCGCGCTGGTCTGGGATGTGCCTGGTCTGGTCGCGGGGGTGGACGAGGCCGGTCGCGGACCGTTGGCCGGGCCGGTGGTGGCCGCGGCCGTGATTCTGGACGACCTCAAACCGATCAAGGGGCTGGCCGATTCCAAACAGCTCACGGCCAAACGGCGCGAAAAGCTGTACGACGAAATTCGCGCCAAGGCCTTGTGTTGCAGCATCGCACATGCGACGGTGGAGGAGATCGATCGCCTCAACATCCTGCAGGCCACGATGCTGGCCATGCAGCGCGCGGTGCAGGGGCTGCGGCTCAAACCGACCAAGGTGCTGGTGGACGGCAACCGCCTGCCGGCGCTGGACGTGCTGGCCGAGGCCATCGTCTCGGGCGATGCGCTCGTGTCGGCTATCTCGGCGGCCTCCATTCTGGCCAAGGTTTCGCGCGATCGCATGCTGCTGGAGCTGCATGCCCTGCACCCCGAGTTTGGCTTTGACCGACACAAGGGCTATGGCACCGCGCAACACCTGCAGGCGTTGCAGACGCATGGGGCGCTGGCGGCCCATCGCCGCTCGTTCGCGCCGGTGGCACGTGCGCTGGACGCCGCCGCCATCGTCGAGGCGTCCCGCGTTGCGGCGAAAACCCCATGAACACACCGCTTTCCGTCACCTCGCGCGACAACCCGCTGCTCAAGCGGCTGCGGCTGTTGGCGCAGGACAGCACGGCCTATCGAAAGCAGGGCCAGGTCTGGCTCGAGGGCGACCACCTGTGCCGGGCGCTGCTGGCGCGTGGGCACCGGCCGGCCACGGCGGTGTTCACCGAAAACTTCTGGCCCCAGGCACCGCACGACCTGCGCGACGCCGCCGACCACATCGTCACCGTGCCCGATGGGCTGATGGCAGGCATCAGCGGGCTTGAGTCCCCCTCTGGCGTGGGTTTTGTCTGGAATTTGCCCGAGACGGGTGGGCTGCGGGCGGACGGCGCCACCGTGGTGCTCGACCGCCTGCAGGATGCCGGCAACGTCGGCTCCATCCTGCGCAGCGCAGCAGCCATGGGGTTTGCTCAGGTGCTGGCGCTCAAAGGAACGGCGGCCTTGTGGTCACCCAAGGTGCTGCGTGCCGGCATGGGCGCGCACTTTGGGTTGCATCTGGTTGAAGGGCTGTCGGTGGACGACCTGGGCGCGTTGTCGGTGCCGCTGCTCGTCACCAGTTCCCACGAAGGCGATTTTCTGCACCAGGCCCGTCTGCCCTGGCCCTGTGCCTGGGTGTTGGGCCACGAAGGGCAGGGCGTGAATGCCGCATTGCAGACCATGGCCTCGCAGTCGGTGCGCATCGCGCAGCCGGGCGGTGAAGAGTCGCTCAACGTGGCCGCCGCCGCCGCCATCTGCCTGCACGCCAGCGCGACCGGTCGCTGAGGGTTTTTTTGCACCCGTTCCCGGGGCTGGGGCAGCTGAAACCGGCCGGTGGGAACAGGCCCTCAGGCTATAATTCCGGGGTTTACCCGCAATCGGCGCAACCCCTGCGTCCGCCCCGGCTTCCTGCCCAGGTTCACCGCCTCCACTCACCACGTTTTGGTCGCCCGAGACGCCGTGAAAAGCTGCGGATCCTCCCTGGTTGTGCCCCATGGCGGGCGCGGATGCACCCACAAAATCATCTGGAGAAAACCGTGCTTCCCGTCCATCCGAAAGCCCTTCTCGCGCTCGCCGACGGCACGGTCTTTACAGGCATTTCCATCGGCGCGACCGGCCAGACCACGGGCGAGGTGGTGTTCAACACCGCGCTCACCGGTTACCAGGAAATCCTCACCGATCCGAGCTACTGCCAGCAAATCGTCACGCTCACGTACCCGCACATCGGCAACACCGGTGTCAACCGTGAAGACGTGGAGGCCTCGCGCGTCCATGCCGCCGGCCTGATCATCAAAGACCTGCCCCTCCTCGCGTCCAACTTCCGCAGTGAAGAGACGCTGTCGCACTACCTGCAGCGCGAAGGCACCGTGGCCATCGCCGACCTCGACACCCGCGCGCTCACGCGCCGCCTGCGCACCCATGGCGCGCAGAACGGTTGCATCCTTGCACTGGCCCCGGGCGAGTCCATCACCGACGAGCACCGTGCCCGCGCCCTGGCCGCTGCCCAGGCCGCGCCCAACATGGCCGGCCAGGACCTGGCCAAGGTGGTGTCGGCCCGGGAACCCTACGCCTGGACCCAGACCGAGTGGCAACTGGGTTTTGGCTACGGCGAGCAGATCGCCCCGCGTTTCCATGTGGTGGCCTACGACTTCGGGGTCAAGCACAACATCCTGCGCATGCTGAGTGCACGCGGGTGCAAGATCACCGTGGTGCCGGCGCAGACGTCCGCGTCCGACGTGTTCAAACTCAAACCCAGCGGCGTGTTCCTGTCCAACGGCCCGGGCGACCCGGAACCTTGCGACTACGCAATCGCCGCCACACGCGAAATCATCGACAGCGGCGTGCCCACCTTTGGCATCTGCCTGGGCCACCAGATCATGGCCTTGGCCAGTGGTGCCAAGACCTTCAAGATGAAGTTCGGCCACCACGGTGCCAATCACCCGGTGAAGGACCTGGACAGCGGTCGCGTGAGCATCACCAGTCAGAACCACGGCTTTGCGGTGGACGAGAAAGACCTGCCCGCCACCCTGCGCGCCACCCATGTGAGCCTGTTCGACGGCACACTGCAGGGACTGGCCCGCACCGACCGGCCCGCGTTCTGCTTCCAGGGCCACCCGGAGGCCTCGCCCGGCCCGCACGACATCGGCTACCTGTTCGATCGTTTCATCGAGCTGATGCAGAAACACGCCGTTGCCTGACAGCGGCCGAGCCCCACCTGGAACGCCTTCATGAAACTCTTCAGTTTTCCGGTCTTCGCCATTGAAAAGGCGATCGCCAAGCGCATGCTCTCGCTGGAGTCGCCGCACCGCGACTGGTTCGCGCAGCGCTGGGCGCAAAAGCCGTACCGCAAGGCCTTCGTGGAAAACAAGGCCATGCCCCTGGTGACCCTGCTCGCCAAGGGCAAGACCTGGGACGACGAGACCTTCAACACCGAGATGGCCGCCTGGGACGCGTTGTTCTACCCGGCGGAGGTCGAGGTGCTGCGCCCCATGATCGAAGGCGACGGCCTGCTGCAGCTGATGCAGAAAAACGTGCCCGTCGAGCGCATCCAGGCGCTGCTGAACAAACTGGACACCCAGCGCCAGGGCTGAAGCCCGCGCAACAAGACACACAAGCGAACCATGCCCAAAAGAACAGACATCCAGACCGTCCTCATCATCGGCGCCGGCCCGATCATCATCGGCCAGGCCTGTGAGTTCGACTACTCCGGCGTGCAGGCCTGCAAGGCCCTGCGCGAAGAGGGCTACAAGGTCATCCTGATCAACAGCAACCCCGCCACGATCATGACCGACCCGGCCACGGCCGACGTCACCTACATCGAACCCATCACCTGGCAGACGGTGGAGAAGATCATCGCCAAGGAGCGCCCGCTCAACGGCGGCGGCTTCGCGATCCTGCCGACCATGGGCGGGCAGACGGCGCTGAACTGCGCGCTCGACCTCTGGCACCACGGCGTGCTCGCCAAGTACGACGTCGAGCTGATCGGCGCCACGCCCGAAGCGATCGACAAGGCCGAAGACCGCCTGAAGTTCAAGGACGCCATGACCAAGATCGGTCTGGGTTCCGCGCGTTCGGGCATCGCCCACAGCATGGAAGAGGCCTGGGGTGTGCAGAAGACCGTGGGCTTCCCGGTCGTGATCCGCCCCAGCTTCACGCTCGGCGGCACCGGTGGCGGCATCGCCTACAACCCGGAAGAATTCGAGACCATCTGCAAGCGCGGCCTGGAAGCCTCGCCGACCAACGAGCTGCTGATCGAAGAATCGCTGCTCGGCTGGAAAGAGTACGAGATGGAAGTGGTGCGCGACAAGGCGGACAACTGCATCATCATCTGCTCGATCGAAAACCTGGACCCGATGGGCGTGCACACCGGTGACTCGATCACCGTGGCGCCTGCCCAGACGCTGACCGATAAGGAATACCAGATCCTGCGCAACGCCTCGCTGGCCGTGCTGCGCGAAATCGGTGTCGACACCGGTGGCTCCAACGTGCAGTTCTCCATCAACCCGGCCGACGGCCGCATGGTGGTGATCGAGATGAACCCGCGCGTGTCGCGCTCCTCGGCCCTGGCCTCCAAGGCCACAGGTTTCCCGATCGCCAAGGTCGCGGCCAAGCTGGCCGTGGGCTATACGCTGGACGAGCTGCGCAACGAAATCACCGGTGGCGCCACGCCGGCGTCGTTCGAGCCCTCGATCGACTACGTGGTCACCAAGATCCCGCGTTTCGCCTTCGAGAAGTTCCCGGCCGCTGACAGCCGCCTGACCACGCAGATGAAGAGCGTGGGTGAGGTCATGGCCATGGGCCGCACTTTCCAGGAGTCGTTCCAGAAGGCCCTGCGCGGCCTGGAAGTGGGCGTGGACGGCATGAACGAAAAGACCCAGGACCGCGAGATCCTGGAGCGGGAACTGGGCGAGCCCGGCCCCGAGCGCATCTGGTACGTGGGCGACGCCTTTGCCGCCGGCTGGACCATCGACGAAGTGCACCACTTCACCAAGATCGACAAGTGGTTCCTGGTGCAGATCGAAGAGATCGTGAAGATCGAACTCGCGCTGGAAAAGACCAGCCTCGACGCCATCGACGCCGAGACCCTGCGTGGTCTGAAGAAGAAGGGCTTCTCGGACCGCCGCCTCGCCAAGCTGCTCAAGACCACCGACGCCGCCGTGCGCGCGCGCCGCATCGCGCAGAACATCCGCCCGGTCTACAAGCGTGTGGACACCTGCGCGGCCGAGTTCGCCACCGACACCGCCTACCTGTACTCGACCTACGAGGGCCATGGCGACGGCGAGTGCGAAGCCGAGCCGACGACCAACAAGAAGATCATGGTGCTCGGCGGCGGCCCCAACCGCATCGGCCAGGGCATCGAATTCGACTACTGCTGCGTGCACGCCGCGCTGGCGATGCGCGAAGACGGGTACGAGACCATCATGGTCAACTGCAACCCCGAAACCGTGTCCACCGACTACGACACCTCCGATCGCCTGTACTTCGAGCCGCTGACGCTGGAAGACGTGCTGGAGATCGTGGACAAGGAAAAGCCCACCGGCGTGATCGTGCAGTACGGCGGCCAGACGCCTTTGAAGCTGGCGCTCGGCCTGGAAGCCGCGGGCGTGCCCATCATCGGCACCAGCCCCGACATGATCGACGCGGCCGAAGACCGTGAGCGTTTCCAGAAGCTGCTGCACGAATTGAAGCTTCGCCAGCCGCCCAATGCCACGGCGCGCGCCGAACCCGAGGCGCTGGAAAAAGCCGCCGCCCTGGGCTACCCGCTGGTGGTGCGCCCTAGCTACGTGCTCGGTGGCCGCGCGATGGAAATCGTGCACGAGCAGCGCGACCTGGAGCGCTACATGCGCGAAGCGGTGAAGGTGAGCAACGATTCGCCGGTGCTGCTGGACCGTTTCCTGAACGACGCCATCGAGTGCGACGTGGACGCGATCCGCGACCACACCGGCCGCGTCTTCATCGGCGGCGTGATGGAACACATCGAGCAGGCCGGCGTGCACAGCGGCGACTCCGCCTGTTCGCTGCCGCCGTACTACCTGAAGCAAGCCACGGTGGACGAACTCAAGCGCCAGACCGCGGCGATGGCCGAAGGTTTGAACGTAATCGGCTTGATGAACGTGCAGTTTGCCATCCAGGAAGTGGACGGCCAGGACGTGATCTACGTGCTGGAGGTCAACCCGCGTGCCTCGCGCACGGTGCCCTTCGTCTCCAAGGCCACGGGTATCCAGTTGGCCAAGGTGGCGGCACGTTGCATGGCCGGCCAGTCGCTCGATGCCCAGGGTATCGGCGCCGAAGTCACCCCGCCGTACTTCAGCGTGAAAGAGGCAGTGTTCCCGTTCGTCAAGTTCCCCGGCGTGGACACCATTCTCGGCCCCGAGATGAAGTCCACCGGCGAAGTCATGGGCGTGGGCAAGACCTTTGGCGAAGCCTTCGTCAAGAGCCAGCTCGGCGCCGGCACCAAACTGCCGACCTCGGGTACGGTGTTCCTGACCGTGAAGAACAGCGACAAGCCCCGCGCCGTGGAGATCGCCCGCGAGCTGGTGGCCATGGGTTTTGAACTCGTGGCCACGCGCGGCACGGCAGCGGCCATTGCCGCGGCCGGTGTGCCGGTGCAGACGGTGAACAAGGTGACCGAGGGCCGCCCGCACATCGTCGACTCGATCAAGAACAATCAGATCGCGCTGGTCATCAACACGGTGGAAGAGCGCCGCAATGCCATCACCGACTCGCGCGCCATCCGCACCTCGGCCCTGCTGGCCCGTGTGACCACCTTCACGACCATCGCCGGCGCGGAAGCCGCCGTTGAGGGCATGAAGTACCTGGACAACCTGGGCGTGATTTCGGTGCAGGAGATGCACGCGCAGCTGGCGGCCTGAGCGCCATCTGCCGGAGAGGGACTTCCCCTCTTGAATGCCACGGGCATGGGCGCTAGATTGCGGCCATGCCCGTTGTTCTTGCCGCAGCCGAGCCCTGTGTCCGGGAATGGACCACCGCGCAAGCCAGACCCGCCGAGCGGCTGGACTATTGGGTCGGTGCGATCTGCGAGGCTTTTCTGGAGATGGACTGCAGCTCGCGCCAGGCGCCCGCTTTTGAAGGTCGCCTGACCAGCGTTGGCGTGGGGCCGGTGTCGTTCAACCAGGTGCAGGCATCCACCCAGGACGTTTTCCGCACCCGTGCCGGCATCACCCGCGGTGCGCAGCACCCGTTCTATCTGATCACCCAGCGTCTGACGCCCTGGCACGTGCGCCAGGGCGGGCACGGGGTGCAGCTGCGTCCGGGCGATGGCGTGCTGGTGGACTCGGCACAGCTCTACGAACTGCATTTCCCCGAAGCGGTGAACGGCTTGTCGATCCAGCTGCCGCGGGCCTGGGTGGGGCAGTGGTTGGCACGGGTGGACGACCCGGCGCCGCGTGTGGTCCACCGGGACCAAGGCTGGGGCCAGGCTTTGTCGGCCTTGTCGCTGCAGTTCGCCGCCGACCCGCTGTTGTCCGCGCGGTACCCGGCGGGACTGCTGTGCGACCAGCTGGGTGCGATGCTGGCGGCTACGCTGGAGCCAGAACCTTCGAGGCCTGTGGCGCCCGCGCACGACCTGCGACAGCGGGCGCAGCGGCTGTTGCAGGATGTGCTGGATCAGCCGGGCCTCACCTCAGAGCGCGTGGCCGCGCTGCTGGGGGTTTCGGTGCGCAGCCTGCACCGGGCTTTTGCCGCCGGCTCCACCAGCTTTGCGCTCAGCCTTCGCCAACTGCGCCTGGAGCGTGCCGCGCAGCTGCTCGCCCAGCCACGCCTGGCCCACGTCACGGTGGCCGAACTGGGGCGGCGCTGCGGCTACGCCGACGCGTCCCATTTCGTGCGCGAGTTCCAGCGCCACCACCGGACCACGCCCGCGCGCTGGCGGCGCGAACGGCTGTCGCGTTGAGATTCTTCTGGCGCGCATGGGCCATGTTGGTGGCACGGTGGCGCCATTGCCAATCGCCTTCTCTGTTTACGCTCTTCGTCGGTGCTCCGGCCCTTGCCGGAGCCAGCAACCCGATGGAGACACACAATGGCAGATACCTATGTTCTGGTGCACGGCGCATGGCACACCGGTGAACAATTGGAACCCGTCGCGAGCCACCTGCGCGCGCGTGGGCATGTGGTGCATTGCCCCACGCTGGCGGGCAATCGGCCGGGCGACGACTGTTCCGTGCTGGGTTTGAGCGAAGCGGCACAGTCGCTGGTGGACTTCCTCGTGCAGCACGATCTGCGCGACGTGCGGCTGATGGGGCACAGCTACGGCGGCATGGTCATCAGCAAAGCCGTCGATGTGGTGCCGGAGCGCATCGCCCGGCTGGTCTACTGGAACGCGTTCGTGCCGCTCAGCGGTGAATGTCTCAACGACATGGCGCCGCCGCCGTACAAAGCGCTGTTCGATGCGGTCGCGGCAGGCAACGGCAACGCCGTGATGCTGCCGTACCCGATCTGGCGCGAGGCCTTCATCAACGACGCCGACGCCGCGCTGGCCCGAAGCGCCTACGACCAGCTCAACCCGCAGCCCTACCGCACCTTCACCGAGCCCGTGCGGCTGCAGACCGAGCTCGCCGCCAAGCCCCTGGGCAAAAGTTACCTGCTCTGCACCGAAGACACCGCCATGCCACACAGCATGCCCTGGCATCCCCGGTTGTCCGAGCGGCTGGGGCTGTTTCGCCTGGTGGCCTGCTCGGGCAGCCACGAGTTGTGCTTCACCAACCCGGAGCTGCTGGCGCAGAAAATCGAGGAGGCCGGGCGCGACTGAACTCAGGCGAACCAGGAAATCTGGCCGGTGGCCACGTCGTGCATGGCCGAGACGATCTTTACCTTGCCGTCCTTGACCTGCTGGGCAATCACATCGCTGCGGGTCAGGATCGCGGTCGCGGCGTCGCGCGCGTTCTGATCGGCCACCTTCTGCACCAGGGCCTTGTCCTTGGAGCTGGGGACACCCTGGTAGTTGAGCTTCTCCAGCGAGGGGCGGATGTTGGCGAGGGTGGCCGTGAGGTTGCCCAGCTTGACGTTGTCCACGGTGCCCTTGACCGCGCCGCAGTCCGAATGCCCGAGGATGACGATGAGTTTGGACCCCGCGGCTGCGGTCGCGTATTCGAGGCTGCCGATGATGTCCGTGTTCACGAAATTGCCCGCAACGCGTGCGGAAAAGATGTCGCCGATGCGCTGATCGAACACCAGCTCGGGCGGCACACGGCTGTCCATGCACCCGACGATGGCGGCGAACGGGGCCTGTCCCGTTGCCGTGTCCCTCACCTGTTTCAACAGGTCGCAGTTGACGGTCTTTCCCGTGACAAAGCGCGCGTTGCCATCCTTCAGGCGTTGCAGGGCGTCATCGGGGGACAGCCCGGCCTGTGTTTCCTTGGTGAAGACGGCGCAGCTCTGCTGGGCCTGCGCGGTGCCCGCGGTCGCGATGCCGGCCAGGGTGACGAGTTGTCCAATGGACTGGCGACGGTTCAACAACATGGTGGATCCTCCCGAAATATGAAATGGGACGCCACGATACTGGAAAATCCCGAAAACCGAAATCCTCTCGATGGGCTTGACCATGAAGGCATAATCAGGTCCTCCACACCGCCGACCGGCAACGCTCGGCGGTTTCCTTTTGTACCCCTGCAGACCCCCGTTGTTTGCGTGCTGAGATCTCACGGAGCACTGTCATGGCCACCATTCCCATCACCAAGCGCGGCGCTGAAAAACTCAAGGACGAGTTGCAGCGTCTCAAGACCGTGGATCGCCCATCGGTGATCGGCGCCATCGCCGAAGCCCGCGCACAGGGTGACCTGAGCGAAAACGCCGAATACGACGCGGCCAAGGACCGCCAGGGTTTTATTGAAGGCCGCATCGCCGAAATCGAAGGCAAGCTTTCGGCCGCCCAGATCATTGACCCGGCCAGCGTGGACGCGGGTGGCCGGGTGGTGTTTGGCGCCACGGTGGAACTGGAAGACGAGGACAGCGGCGCGGCCATGACCTATCAGATCGTGGGTGAGGACGAGGCCGACCTGAAGCTGGGGCTGGTCAACATCAGCAGCCCGATCGCGCGTGCGCTGATCGGTAAGGAAGAGGGCGACGTGGCCGAGGTGCAGGCACCGGGCGGCACGCGGCGCTACGAAATCGTGACCGTGCGCTACGAGTGAAGGCCGCGTGATGCAGCGGTTGGCGGTGTTTGTGGCCGCTCTCTGGTGGGGCGGCCTCTCGGGCCTGAGTTTTGTCGCCGTGCCGACGCTGTTCGCCAGTCTGGGCAGCCCGGCGGTGGCTGGCCCGGTGGCCGCGAAACTGTTTTCCCTGCAATGCTGGGCCGGGCTTTTGCTGGGTCTGGCCTTGCTGCTGATCTTGCGCCGTCAGCGTTCAATGGGGCAGTTTCCGCTGGCGGGTGAAACCGTGGACCCGCAGCGCCTGGAGGCCATGCAGCGCGTGCTGACCACCATGGGGTTCGTGCTGGCGGCTATGCTGCTGGCGCTGTTGCAGGAATTCGGTGTGGCACAGAAGATCGTTTCTGCCCGCGCCACCGGCGGCAATCTGCGCCTGTGGCACAGCGTGGGCAGCGTGATGGTGCTGGGTCAGTGGTTGTGCGCCGGAGCGGTGCTCTGGCGCGTATCGAAGTAACCCCCGCGCCGCCTGCGGCGTCACCCCCAAGGGGGCGGCACTGACGGCCCGGCTAAGCCGGTTCCGCGGTGCCCTGGGCCCAGGTTCTCGCGCGTCGGAGAGGCTTACTTCAAGCGTTCAGCGGACTCTAAGGTGTTGACCATCAGCATGGTGATGGTCATGGGGCCGACGCCCCCGGGCACCGGGGTGATGTAGCCCGCCACTTCCTTGACACCCTCGAAGTCCACGTCGCCGCAGAGCTTGCCCTCGTCGTTGCGGTTCATGCCCACGTCGATCACCACGGCGCCGGGTTTGACCATGTCGGCGGTCAACACGTTGCGCTTGCCCACGGCGGCGACGATCACGTCGGCCTGCAGCGTCATGGCTTTCAGATCCTGCGTGCCGCTGTGGCAGATGGTGACGGTGGCATTTTTCTGCAGCAGCATCAGCGCCATGGGTTTGCCCACGATGTTGCTGCGGCCGATCACGACCGCGTGTTTGCCTTTGAGCTCGTAGCCGATGGACTCCAGCATCTTCATGCAGCCGTAGGGCGTGCAGGGCCAGAAGCCGGGCAGGCCGGTCATCAGCGCGCCGGCGCTGGCGATGTGGAAGCCATCGACGTCTTTGGTGGGTGAGATCGCTTCGATCACCTTCTGTGCGTCGATGTGCGCGGGCAGCGGCAATTGCACCAGGATGCCGTGGATGCTCGCATCGTGGTTGAGCGCGTCCACCCGGGCCAGCAGTTCGGCCTCGGACATGGTCGCGGGCCAGCGCTCCAGCACCGAGTGCATGCCCGTGTCTTCGCAGGCTTTGACCTTGTTGCGCACATAGACCTGCGAGGCCGGGTTCTCGCCCACCAGGATCACGGCCAGGCCAGGGGTGATGCCTTGGGTCTTGAGGGCCGCCACGCGCGCGCTGACGTCGGCGCGCAGTTGGCGGGAGAGGGCGTTGCCGTCGATCAGTTGGGCGGTCATGGTGGTGTGGGGATGGGGTTGAAAAACGGAAACGCCCGCCAGTATGGGCGGGCGTTGGGGAGTTGGTTGCCGGTTCAGGCTTTTGCGGGTGTTTGTCCCAGAGCGATCTTGAGCAGGTCGGCCACGGTGTTGGCGCCGAGCTTTTCCATGATGTTGGCGCGGTGCGCCTCCACCGTCTTGATGCTGATGCCCAGGTCGTCGGCGATCTGCTTGTTCAGGCGCCCGGCGACGATGCGTTCGAGCACCTGGGCTTCGCGGCTGGTCAGTTTGGAGAGCAGCGCATCGCGGCTGGCGGCCTGCTGGTAGGTGGCGAAGGCGTCCTTGGCGTGCTCCAGCATGCGTTCGACGAGCGCCACCAACTGGTCTTCCTTGAACGGCTTCTGGATGAAGTCCAGCGCACCGCGCTTCATGGACTCCACCGCCATGGGCACGTCGCCGTGGCCGGTGATGAAGACGATGGGCAGCGGCGACTGGCGCTCGATCAGGCGTTCCTGGAGCTCCATACCGGTCATGCCACCCATGCGGATGTCGGCGATCAGGCAGGCCACTTCGCGCGTGTCGTAGCGACTCAGGAAGGCTTCGGCGGATTCAAAGCAACGGACCCGGTAGTCTTTGCCTTCGAGCAGCCATTGCAGGGAGTCTCGGACGGCTTCGTCGTCATCGACCACGTAGACGATACCTTTTTTGGGGATCAAACTCATCTGGCTCTTTCAGTGTCCGTCAACGACTGCGTGGCGGGGCCGTCCACTGTGCCGTCTGTGCGCAGTCGCGAGACCACGGGAATCCAGAAGCTGAAGCAGCAGCCCACCACCTCTTCGCCATTGTAGATGTTCTGAACCTGCATCCTTCCGTGGTGCGACTCCACGATGCTGCGGCACAGCTTGAGGCCGATGCCCATGCCCTCGCTCTTGGTGCTGTAGAAGGCTTCGTAGATGCGTTCGATCATCTCGTCGGGCACGCCGTTGCCGGAGTCGCGCACCGAGAACTCAACCACGTCCTGGTCGTCTTGCCGGCGCGGACCCACGCGCAGCTCCACGTAGCGCTCGCCCGGCGGGCGACCCGCCTGCGCGATCGCCTCGCCGGCGTTCTTCAGCAGGTTGATGAGCACCTGTTCGATCAGGATCGGGTCCACCATCAGACTGGGCAGGCGCGCGGCCACGTAGGGCGAGAGCCGCACCTGCTGGCGGCGCAGTTCGATGTCGGCCAGCTCGATGGCGTTGCTCACCATCAGCGCCACGTCCGACGGCGTCGGGTTGGGTTCGCTGCGTTTCACGAAGGCGCGGATGCGCTGGATGATCTGGCCGGCGCGCTGTGCCTGGCGGGCGGTCTTCTCCAGCGCGCCCAGCAGTTCTTCCGGGCTGATGCGTTGTTCCTGCACGCGCGAGATCATGCCGTTGCAGTAGTTGCTGATGGCGGTCAGTGGCTGGTTGAGCTCGTGGGCCACGCTCGACGCCATCTCGCCCATGGTGATCAGGCGGCTCGCGGTCTGTGCGCGTTCGGCCTGGCGGGAAGCCTGCTCCTCCGCGTTGCGCCGTGGCGTGATGTCGCTGGCGATCACCATCTGCGCCAGCCGGCCGTCCACCCAGGTGAGGTAGCGCGTGCGCACCTCCAGCCAGCGGTCGAGCTCTTCCACGAACACCTCGGCGTTCTCGGAGCCGGCGTCGGTCAGTGTGTCGGTGGGCATGCCGGCAAAGGCATCCACCGCATCGCCATCGTCCGGATTGGGCGTGGGCTGGGTGCCGGCCAGATCCACCAGATGCCGGTGGCCCTGGCCGCGGGTGCCGAACCACAGGCGGTACATCTTGTTGGCGAACAGCATCTCGTCGCTGCCCAGCGGCGCCACCGACACGGCCGAGTCCAGGCTCTCCAGCACGGTGGTGAAGCGCTCATAGGATGCCGAGAGTTCCTCGCGGATGCGCTTGGGCTCGGTGATGTCGGTCATGGACGTCATCCAGCCGGTCTGGTGTCCTTTGGGGTCGATCAGCGGCGAGACGTACATGCGGGCGTCGAAGATGCTGCCGTCGCGCCGCTGCACGCGCACCTCGAAGCCCCCCGGCGTGGAGCGGCCATTGAGCTCGTCTTCCAGGCGCGCGGCCAGTTGGTCGTGGTCCTCGTCGGGCCAGTATGGGAAGGGGGCGGTGCGGCCCACCAGCTCGCTTTCGGTCCAGCCGGTCATGGAGCAGAACGCCGGGTTCACGTAGGTGATGCGGCCCTGAATGTCGAGCGCGCGCATGCCGGTGAGCATGGAGTTTTCCATCGCGCGCCGGAAGTTGGTCTCGGCCACCAATGCCTGCTGCGCCTGCACGCGCCGGCGCGTGTGGCGCCACGTGCCCAGCAGCATCCACACGGTGAGCGCGCTCAGGGCCCCGATGACCCAGAAGAAGCCGCTGCCCACGATGTCCTGCGAGGTCCGGTAACCCTGCGCCTTGAGGATCAGCCCGTTGCCCACGGGCGAGACGGGCGCCTCGTGTTCCAGCGCCTGGTTGGACCAGGGCAGCAGGCGCAGCACGGTGTTGGGGGCCTGCAGGCTGCCGGCGAGCACCCGCCCGCGGTCGTCCAGCAGCGCCACCGCGTAGCGCGCCATGATCTCGGGCGGCATGCCGAAACGCATCAGGCCGTCGATGGAGTATTCGCCCATGACCGTGCCGGCAAAACGCCCCTGTTCGCTCAGGGGCACCTGCAGCATCAGGGTGGCCGTGCGTGGGTCTTCCCCCAAAGGCCGGGAGTAGATGGGCTGACGCAGGTCGCGCGCCAGATCGAAGGAGCCATCGGTCTCGTTGGGCGCGAGTGTGCTGCCGGTCGGGCGGATCAGCGACGGCGGTGCACTGGGCGACGCATAGCCCGCCACCACGTTGCGGCGGGTATCGACCCAGCTGATCGCCAGCAGTTCGGGGAACTGGCTGATCAGGGACTCGACCTGGAACACGAACTCTTCGGTGGAGATCTCCTTGTTGTCCACTTCGCGCGCCAGACGCATCAGCTGTTCCTGGCGCTCCAGCAGGCGCAGGCGAAGGCGCTGCTGCGCGTATTCCACATCGCGTGTGACCGCCTCCTGCTCGCGCTCCAACTCCTCGTAGCGCAGGTAGGTGATGGCCACCGCGATCGCCGAGAGGAATAACAACACCGCCAGCAGGGGCGCAAGTGTGGCGAAGCGGTCCTGCCGTGAAGGCGGCAGGCGCCGCCACCAGCGCTTCCACCAGTTGGTGCTGGGTGTCCGGGGCGGGGGGCTGGGGGGATGGCTGGGCAGGGGAATCATGGGTCTTTGAGTCTACGTGAGAGCATGCCGTTGCCGGCGTGAACCGGATGCCAAGCGTCGATCAGGGACGGCGGAAAAACCGTTGGCATGGAAACAACTAATATTTCACATTGCAAGAAACGAAAGCACATATTGAAATTAAAAAGCTTCTGTGGAAAAATCCGTGACACTGCGGAATGCCCGCCTTAAGCTCGATTTCAAACCAACAGGAGACATACATGTCAGCGTCCGACGCTCCCAATGCCCGTGTTGCCGCCGATGCGGACAGCCAGGAAACCCGTGAATGGATGGAGGCGCTGGCCGCCGTGATCGAGCGGGAGGGCCCGGAGCGTGCGCACTTCCTGCTGGAACAGCTGCTGGAGGAAGCCCGCCAGCACAGCATCGACCTGCCGTTCTCGGCCAACACCGGCTACGTGAACACCATTGAAGCCAACGAAGAAGCGCGCTGCCCCGGCAACATCGAGATCGAAGAGCGCCTGCGTGCCTACATGCGCTGGAACGCGATGGCGATGGTGGTCAAGGCCAACCGCCACAACCCCGAAGACGGTGGTGATCTGGGCGGCCACATCGGTTCTTTCGCCTCGCTGGCCCACATGTTCGGCGCTGGCTTCAACCACTTCTGGCACGCCGAGAGCGAAAACCACGGCGGCGACTGCCTCTACATCCAGGGCCACGTGTCGCCCGGCGTGTACGCCCGCGCTTACCTGGAAGGCCGGCTGACCGAAGAACAGCTGCTGCACTTCCGCCAGGAGGTGGACGGCAAGGGGCTCTCCAGCTACCCGCACCCCAAGCTGATGCCCGAGTTCTGGCAGTTCCCCACGGTGTCCATGGGCCTGGGCCCGCTGATGGCGATCTACCAGGCGCGTTTCCTGAAGTACCTGCACGCCCGCGGCATCGCCAACACCGAGAACCGCAAGGTCTGGGTGTTCTGCGGCGACGGTGAGATGGACGAGGTCGAGTCGCTGGGCGCCATCAGCCTGGCTGCGCGCGAAAACCTCGACAACCTGATCTTCGTGGTGAACTGCAACCTGCAGCGCCTGGACGGCCCGGTGCGTGGCAACGGCAAGATCATCCAGGAGCTCGAAGGCGAGTTCCGCGGCTCGGGCTGGAACGTGATCAAACTGCTCTGGGGCTCCAACTGGGACCCGCTGCTGGCGCGCGACAAGGAAGGCGCCCTGCGCAAGATCATGATGGACACGGTCGACGGCGACTACCAGTCGTTCAAGGCCAACGACGGCGCCTACGTGCGCAAGCACTTCTTCGGCCGCGATCCCAGGACGCTGGAAATGGTGGCGCACCTGAGCGACGACGACATCTGGAACCTGAAGCGCGGCGGCCACGACCCGCAGAAGGTCTACGCCGCGTACCACAAGGCCGTCAACCACAAGGGCCAGCCCACCGTGCTGCTGATCAAGACCGTCAAGGGTTTTGGCATGGGCAAGTCGGGTGAGGGCAAGAACACGGTGCACCAGACCAAGAAGCTCACCGATGAAGACATCAAGATCTTCCGCGACCGCTTCAACCTGCCGATCCCCGACAGCGAACTCTCCAAGATCCCGTTCTACAAGCCGGCCGACGACACGCCGGAGATGAAGTACCTGCACGAGCGCCGCAAGGCCCTGGGCGGCTATCTGCCCAAGCGCCGCACCAAGGCCGACGAGAGCTTCACCGTGCCTTCCATCGAGACCTTCAAGGCCGTGATGGAGCCCACCGCCGAAGGCCGTGAGATCAGCACCACGCAGGCCTACGTGCGCTTCCTGACCCAGTTGCTGCGCGACCAGGCCCTGGGCCCGCGCGTCGTGCCCATCCTGGTGGACGAGGCACGCACCTTCGGCATGGAAGGCCTGTTCCGCCAGATCGGCATCTACAACCCCGCAGGCCAGCAGTACACCCCGGTCGACAAAGACCAGGTCATGTACTACAAGGAAGACAAGGCCGGCCAGATCCTGCAGGAAGGCATCAACGAAGCCGGCGGCATGAGCAGCTGGATCGCGGCTGCCACGAGCTACAGCACCAGCAACCGCATCATGGTGCCGTTCTATGTGTACTACTCCATGTTCGGCTTCCAGCGCATCGGCGACCTCGCCTGGGCGGCGGGCGACATGCAGGCGCGCGGCTTCCTGCTCGGCGGCACGTCCGGCCGCACCACGCTCAACGGCGAAGGCCTGCAGCACGAAGACGGCCACAGCCACATCCTGGCCGGCACGATCCCGAACTGCATCAGCTACGACCCGACCTTCGCGCATGAAGTCGGCGTGATCCTGCACCATGGCTTGAAGCGCATGGTGGAAAAGCAGGACAACGTCTTCTATTACCTAACCCTGCTGAACGAAAACTACGCCATGCCGGGCCTGACCGCCGGCACCGAAGACCAGATCATCAAGGGCATGTACCTGTGCAAGCCGGCCGCCGGCAAGATCACGGCCAAGACGCCGCAGGTGCAGTTGCTGGGTTCGGGGACCATCCTGCGCGAGTCGATCGCTGCTCAGGAACTGCTGGAGAAGGACTGGGGTGTGGCCGCCAACGTGTGGAGCTGCCCGAGTTTCAACGAACTGACCCGCGACGGCCAGGACGCCGAGCGCTGGAACCTGCTGCACCCGACCGAGCCGCAGCGCGTGCCCTTCGTGACGCAGCAGCTGGACAAGCACGCCGGCCCGGTGGTCGCGTCCACCGACTACATGAAAAACTACGCCGAGCAGATCCGCCCGTTCGTGCCCAAAGGCCGTTCGTACAAGGTGCTGGGCACCGACGGTTTTGGCCGCAGCGACTTCCGCAGCAAGCTGCGTGAGCACTTCGAGATCAACCGCCACTACATCGCCATCGCCGCACTGCGCTCGCTGGCCGATGAGGGCGCCATCCCGATGGCCAAGGTGGCTGAAGCCATTGCCAAGTACGGCATCAAGACCGAAAAAGTGAATCCCCTTTACGCGTAAGCGGAAAACGGGATGCACTTTTCAGCGAAGACTCATATCGCGAAGCGATGTGATGTCGTAGCTACAAGGTGTCTCCCACCCACATAAGCGAGACGAATATGGCACTGGTAGAAGTGAAGGTCCCGGACATCGGCGACTTCGACGAGGTGGCGGTCATTGAACTGCTGGTCAAACCCGGCGACACGGTCAAGGCCGAACAGTCGCTGATCACGGTCGAGTCCGACAAGGCCTCGATGGAAATCCCCTCCAGCACCGCTGGCGTGGTGAAGGAACTGCGCGTCGCCCTGGGCGACAAGGTGAAAGAAGGCTCGGTGGTGCTGGTGCTGGAAGCCGCTGGCGACGCCGCTGCCCCAGCGCCCGCCGCTGCGCCAGCTGTTGCGGCCCCCGCTCCGGCGGCGGCTCCTGCCGCAGCGCCGGCCGCTGCCGTTGCGGCGCCTGTGGCTGCACCCACGGCTTCCGGCCCGGTGGAAGTGCGCGTGCCCGACATCGGCGACTTCAAGGACGTCGCCGTCATCGAGGTGTTCGTCAAGCCCGGCGATGCCATCAAAGTCGAGCAGAGCCTGATCACGGTCGAGTCCGACAAGGCTTCGATGGAGATCCCGTCGTCCGCCGCGGGCGTGCTCAAGGAACTCAAGGTCAAGGTCGGCGACAAGGTCAACATCGGCGACCTGCTGGCGATCCTGGAGGGCGCCGCGGGCGCCGCGGGCGCCGCGGGCGCAGCGGCTCCGGCACCTGTTGCCGCTGCCACACCCGCACCGGCACCGGCTCCGGCAGCTGTAGTGGCCGCACCCACTGCTGCTGTCAGCGTGGCCGCAGCACCCGCTCACAACCCGACGGCAGCGCCACTGGGCCTGCCGCACGCCTCGCCCTCGGTGCGCAAGTTCGCCCGCGAACTCGGTGTGCCGCTGGAAGAGGTACAGGGCAGAGGCCCCAAGGGCCGCATCACTCTGGACGACGTGCAGGGCTTCACCAAGTCCGTCATGGCCGGCGCGGTGCAGACCGCCGCTCAAAAGGCCAAGGCCCCGGCGTCCACCGGCGGTGGCGGTTCCGAGCTGGGCCTGATCCCCTGGCCCAAGGTGGACTTCGCCAAGTTCGGTCCGATCGAGCGCAAGGAGATGGGCCGCATCAAGAAGATCAGCGGCGCCAACCTGCTGCGCAACGCGATCATGATCCCGGCTGTCACCAACCACGACGATGCCGACATCACCGACCTCGAAGCCTTCCGCGTCTCCACCAACAAGGAGAACGAAAAAAGCGGAGTCAAGGTGACCATGCTCGCTTTCCTGATCAAGGCATCGGTTGCTGCGCTCAAGAAATTCCCCGAGTTCAACAGCTCGATCGACGGCGACGCGCTGGTCTACAAGCAGTATTGGCACATCGGTTTCGCGGCCGACACGCCCAACGGCCTGATGGTCCCGGTGATCAAGGACGCCGACAAAAAAGGCGTGCTGCAGATCAGCCAGGAAATGGGTGAGCTGGCCAAGAAGGCGCGCGACGGCAAACTGAGCCCGGCCGAAATGAGCGGCGCCACCTTCACCATCTCCAGCCTGGGTGGCATTGGTGGGCGTTACTTCACGCCCATCATCAACGCGCCCGAGGTGGCCATTCTGGGCGTCTGCAAGAGCCAGATGGAACCGGTGTGGGACGGCAAGGCCTTCCAGCCGCGCCTGATGCTGCCGCTGTCGCTGACCTGGGACCACCGCGTGATCGACGGCGCCGCTGCGGCCCGCTTCAACGCCTACCTCGGCCAGATCCTCGGCGACTTCCGTCGGGTGCTTCTCTAATGCCTTGCGGGTCAGACCACCGCGCAGCGGTGCTCTGACCCCAACTGAACAAGGAAACATATGGCACTGATCGATATTCAGGTTCCCGACATTGGCGACTTCGACGAAGTGGCCGTGATCGAGTTGCTGGTCAAACCCGGCGACACCGTCAAGGCCGAACAAAGCCTGATCACCGTGGAGTCCGACAAGGCCTCGATGGAGATTCCCTCGTCGCACGCCGGCGTGGTGAAAGAGCTCAAGGTCGCGCTGGGAGACAAGGTCAAACAAGGCTCGGTGGTGCTGGTGCTGGAAGGTGAGGGCGCTGCCAGCGCTCCAGTCGCACCAGTCGCAGCGCCCGCAGCTGCTGCGTCGGCACCTGCTTCTGCCCCTGCTGTCGCGCCGGTTGCGGCCGCCGCCAGCTTCGCTGGCAGCGCCGACATCGAATGCGACGTACTCGTGCTCGGCGCCGGCCCCGGTGGCTACTCGGCTGCCTTCCGCGCCGCCGACCTTGGCCTCAAAGTCGTGCTGGTCGAACGTTACGCCCAGCTGGGTGGCGTGTGTCTGAACGTGGGCTGCATCCCGTCGAAGGCGCTGCTGCACGTGGCCGCCGTGATGGACGAGGTGAGCCACATGGCCGATCTGGGCGTCGACTTTGGCACGCCCTCGGTCAATATTGACAAGCTGCGCGCCCACAAGGAAAAGGTCCTCGGCAAGCTCACCGGCGGCCTGACCGCGATGGCCAAGATGCGCAAGGTCACCACCGTGCGCGGCTATGGCGCCTTCGTCGGCCCCAACCACGTCGAAGTGGAAGAGACGACCGGCACCGGGCAGGAGAAGACCGGCAGCAAGAAGGTCGTGGCCTTCAAGAAGTGCGTTATCGCCGCTGGCTCGCAGGCGGTGCGCCTGCCCTTCATGCCCAACGACCCACGCGTGGTGGACAGCACCGGCGCGCTGGCCTTGAAGGAAGTGCCCAAACGCATGCTGATCCTGGGCGGCGGCATCATCGGCCTGGAAATGGGCACGGTGTACAGCACGCTGGGCGCGCGCCTGGACGTGGTGGAAATGCTCGACGGCCTCATGCAGGGCGCCGACCGCGACCTCGTCAAGATCTGGCAGAAGATGAACGCCAAGCGCTTCGACAACATCATGCTCAAGACCAAGACGGTGGGGGCCAAGGCCACGCCCGAAGGCATCGAGGTGACGTTCGCTGCGGCGGAAGAGGGCGGCACCGCCCCTGCGCCGCAGGTCTACGACCTGGTGCTGCAGGCCGTGGGGCGCACGCCCAACGGCAAGAAGATCGCCGCCGACAAGGCCGGCGTGGCGGTGACGGACCGCGGCTTCATCAACGTCGACATCCAGATGCGCACCAACGTGCCGCACATCTTCGCCATCGGCGACATCGTGGGCCAGCCCATGCTGGCGCACAAGGCGGTGCACGAGGCACACGTGGCGGCCGAGGTCATCGCCGGGGAACTGCAGGGCAACAAGGAACTGGCCGCGGCCGCCTTCAACGCCCGCGTGATCCCCAGCGTGGCCTACACCGACCCCGAGGTGGCCTGGGTGGGCCTCACTGAAGACCAGGCCAAGGCGCAGGGCATCAAGGTCAAGAAGGGCCTGTTCCCCTGGACCGCTTCAGGCCGTGCCATTGCCAACGGCCGCGACGAAGGCGTGACCAAGCTGTTGTTCGACGACAGTCCGGAAGCCCATGGCCACGGCAAGATCCTGGGCGGCGGCATGGTCGGCACGCACGCGGGCGACATGATCGGCGAGATCGCGCTGGCCATCGAGATGGGCGCCGACGCCGTGGACATCGGCAAAACCATCCACCCGCACCCCACGCTGGGCGAGAGCATCGGCATGGCGGCGGAGGTGGCACACGGGTCCTGTACGGACCTGCCGCCGCAGAAGAAGTAAGCTGCTTCTGCGCTCAGAAAACAAGAGCCCCGAACGGGAAACCGTTCGGGGCTTTATGCTGAGCGAGAGCTGGATTGAGCTTGCCAGCTCAGGCCAGTTCGACGGGCAGGGTGACCACCATAGCCCCATGCATGCGCTCATGTGGTTGAATTTCCCATCGCATCCCATCCGCAGCAGCTGGCGCCAAGTGTCGCCATTTGCAGGCACGGAGCCCGCCAGCACGCTGGCCACCAGTGCATCGGTCTGCAGGCCGAGGTTGATGCCGAAGGCGGTGATCATGGCCACCGCGGGCGTGGCGGCTGCCATGGTGGCTACGGCTGGGGTGACGGGTTCAGGCATGGTTAAGTCTCAAGGACGGTGCCATAGCGACATGTAGGCCTATGAGATCGTCAAGCGTCGGCTAGTCAGCGTCGCAATGCACCCTCCCGTCTGGTTAAAAGGGTCGACCAAGTAGTGGCATTGACGTTGGAGTTGGAGTTGACTCACCCGTAGCGCCAGCCCAGCGCCGGACCACCGGCGATGTAGCGGCGCAGCCGGTGAGCCACGAACCAATCGCCCACCGGGCACGGCAGCATCAATGCGCGGCCCGAGAGACGCGCGCGTCAGCCCAACTCGCTGGCTACTACCGGTACAGCACGAGTTGGCCAAAGCTGCTGGTTTTTTTGCTGGGGTTCGGCTTCTGCCATTTTCAAGAATCCAATAAAGACGCAATCTGAAGATGAACCGGTGTCACTTCGCCGACAACGATGTAGGCCCTGGCCTGAACCTTGTCCCCCTTGAGGAATGAGCCCTGGTAGCGACGAATCAACGACCATTTACTGGCATTGTCGGCGTCACGTCCCGTCCCGAAGTTCCAAGCCCAGCCGCAGTATCGGGTGTAGGCATCTGGAACCGGAGCCGAGTAGACGCCGATGGACCTGCTACCGGTCGGGCTGGTCAGCAGCATGGGGTGCTCGCGCTCCTGTCCCGGGTCTGTGAGGTTTGCCATATGGCGCAGTTGGGCCGATCCGTCGGGTAGGACCTCGTATCCGGTGCGCATGTCGTATCCGTGATAGCCAGTGACCAGCTCAGACATGAAAACCCCGCCTGGCAGATCGCTACCGAGCGTCCACTCAATGTCGTACTGGATGATGGTTGTGCCGTCTGCCCCAGGAAGTAGGGTGTACGTGGTGTCAGCGACGTACTCACTTAGCACCGTGCCAGTGGTGGCCGTGCAGTGGTACATACCAGGGTCACCAATCGTCTCACCCGGGCCGGCCCAATAAGCGCACAGCGTCCGGGTGCGCAAGGTCTTCCCGCCATTGGATACCACACTCGACAGCAGCTGTGACGACGACGGGTACCCGCGACCATCTGCACGCCGGCCGGCCTGCGTCGGGTTGTAGCATGCGTCGTATCGGGTGTCCACGCAGCAGGTTTGAATCTGGCGACCATGGTCGAAGCTGTTGACGCTCTCGACCCCACCGATCACGAGGGAGTCAATGGCGCCAGCGCAACGCGGGGTTGCGCGCAGCGAAACTTCGCCAAGTCTGGCGACCATCTCGCCTATCATCGTCCCGTCACGCCCCTCGTACTGGCCATGCTGAACGTAGTGGTCGTACAGAGCCAGCCAGTTGCTGCCGAAAGCTGCCTGCAGGTCTGGATAGCGGCTTCGGTAGCTCTGCACGTGGAGTGCAGGGTGAGCATACCGACCCTCAGCCCGCCCAAACTGAAGCCAGTGATTGCGGAGTTGCGTTGCTGACAGAAAATTAGAGACGATCAAATCAGGGTTGTGATTGGCGTAGAACTGCCAGTCAAAGAATTCAGACTGCGTACCGAGGCTCGCAGAGAAGTAAGCAGGGGCAGCCGATGCAATGCTTGCGAATGACAAAGCACCAAGAGTGAGATTCCGTCGATTCATCATAATGAATTCCTAAGTACTAATATAAGTGGGCGATATACCCAATTTTTGTATTGGCGCCTGAATTCTCACTCATCATGTGCATGGCGGTTGCCAAGGCGCTGCTGCATGTGGCGGCCGGCACGCCAGCGACATGATCGGCGAGATCGCGCTGGCCATCGAGATGGGTGCCGACGCCGTGGACATTGGCAAGGCCATCCACCCGCACCCCGCGCTGGGCGAGAGCATCGGCATGGCGGCGGAAGTGGCGCACGGGTCTTGTACCGATCTGCCGCCGCAGAAGAAGTAAGCGGCCTGAGCGCTCAGAAAACAGAAGCCTCGGACGGGAAACTGTCCGGGGCTTTTTGTCAAAAGCCCCCAACCTGGTTGCACCGCTTATGCACCCCAGCCTCGCACATAGTCCGGTGCGGGCACCGTGCACAGCGGGTCGGCCACGGGTGCCCCGCGTTGCTGCACCAGCGGCAGCACGCCGGCCCAGGCCGCCACACCCATGTCTTCGGCATCGTCGTTGGGGCCGCCGGTGCGCACCTTGCAGGCGGCCTCGGCGAGGCTGATGCGCATCACCGTGGTGGCGGCCAACTCCTTGTCGTTGCCGGGGCGGGCCTCGTGCTCGCGGCCTGGGGCCAGGTGGCGCATGAAGGTGTCGAGGGCGGCGCGCTTGTCGTCCACCTTTTCAAACGAGCCATAGACCATGGCCGAGCGGTAGTTCATCGAATGGTTGAACGCCGAACGCGCCAGCACCAGGCCGTCGATGTGGGTCACCGTCACACAGGCCTGCGTGCCCTTGGCCAGCAGCTTGATGAGGCGCCCGCCGTTGGAGCCATGGATGTAGAGATGGTCGTCCTCGCGCCAGCAGGCGGTGGGAATGCAGTGTGCGCCTTTCTCGTCGGCAAAGGCCACGTGGCACACATAGGCCGCGTCCAGAATGGCGTGCAGCGTGGGGGTGTCGTAGTGGGCGTTTTCGGCGATGCGGCGCACGCGGGTGCGGTCGCTGGGGGCGGTGGGCTTGGAGGCGGGAGTGGTCATGGCAGCGCAAATGAAGGAAGGGCTGCACTGTAGAACGCATGTGGTTCCAAATTAAGATCCAGGATTGCACTATTTTTTGGTGCCACGAACCAAAGCCCGCTGTGGACTACCAACTGCTGTTCTCCCGCTACACCGCCACCCCGGCCCACGCGCGCTGGTCGCGTCAGCGCCAGTTGCACGAATGCCTGCGCAGCGCCATCCGTGCGGGCACGTTGGGCAGCGGTGTGCGCCTGCCCGCCACGCGCACGCTGGCGCAAGAGCTGGGGGTGTCGCGCAACACCGTGCTCTACGCCTACGACCAGCTCGCCACCGAAGGCTTTGTGCTGCCCGACCGGCGTGGCACCGTGGTGGCGCAGGCCGCCGCACTGGCCGCTGTGCCTCTGGCGCACACCACCGCGCCACTGCGCGTTGGCCTGTCCAAACGCGCAGTGACCGTGCCCACCCGCGACGCGCCCGAGACCCCAGCCGCCTTTGCGCCCGGTGTGCCCGCGCTCAAAGAGTTTCCGGTCACGCTGTGGCGCCGCTTGCTGGACCGCGCCTGGCGCGGCCTGCGCACCGCACAGCTCAACTACGCCGAGCCGACCGGCGAACTGGCGCTGCGCGAGGCGATTGCCAGCCACCTGCGCGTGGCGCGCGGCGCCCTGCTGGATGCCAGCCAGGTCATCATCACCGACGGCACGCAGAGCAGCCTGGACCTGTGCGCCCGCGCCTTTGCCGATGCGGGCGACAAGGTGTGGATCGAAAGCCCCGGCTACCAGGGCGCGCTGGCCGCCTTCAAGGCCGCACAGCTCAAACCCATGGGCATGGTGGTGGACAGCGAAGGCATCGCCCCCACCGCGACCGACTGGCAGCGCCACCCGCCCAAGCTGATCTACGTCACGCCCTCACACCAGTACCCCACGGGCAGCGTGCTGAGCCTGGAGCGGCGCATGAACCTCATTGCGCAGGCGCGCAGTGCAGCCGCGCTCATCATCGAAGACGACTACGACAGCGAGTTCCGCCACGACGGGCCACCGCTCTCCTGCGTGCAGGGTCTGGCGCCCGATGCGCCTGTGCTTTATCTGGGCACTTTCAGCAAGACCATGTTCCCCGCGCTGCGCATGGGCTTTGTGGTGGTGCCCGCGGCGCTGGTGACGCCGCTCAGCGCCATGCTGGCGCGCACCACGCCGCGTGGGCGCGCGGCTGACCAGCTGGCGCTGGCCGAGTTCATGCACAGCGGGCAGTTCAGCCTGCACCTGCGGCGCATGCGCCGGCTGTACCGCCAACGCCGTGATGCCCTGGTGACAGCGCTGGAGCAAGAGCTGGGCGATGTGGCCGATGTGTACGGCGGCTCCGCCGGCATGCACCTGGCGCTGCGCCTGCGCAACCCGCGTGCGGACGATGCCGCCATGAGCCGCGCGCTGCAGGCCCAGGGCATCGTGGCCCCGGCGCTCAGCGAGCGGGCCATGGGCCAGCGCGTGCAACCCTGGCGTGGCTTCCTGTTGGGGTATGCACAGGTGCCGGTGGAACAGATGCCCGGGCTGGTGAAACAACTGGCCACCGCAGTGCGCCGCTTTGGCTAGAGATGCCGCCCTCTTGCCTCTGAGCCCCGGTCAGCATTCGATCAGCGCCTTGACCACCCCCTGCGCCGGGTCCATCAGCGTGGCAAACGCCGTGGGTACGTCGGCCAGCGGCATGCGGTGGGTGTTGAGGGCCGCTGTAGGTACCTGGCCGGCGCGCATGGCGTTCAACACGGTTTCAAAATCTTCCATGGTGGCATTGCGGCTGCCCAGCAGCGTGGCCTCGCGCTTGTGGAACTCAGGGTCGGAGAACGTGATGTTGTCCCGCACGACCGACACCATGACGTACTTGCCGCCGTGCGCGATGAACTGGAAGCCGCGTTCCATGGCGCGCGGATTGCCGGTGGCGTCAAACACCACGTCGTAGAAGTCGCCGCCTGTGAGCGCGCGCAGTTCCTCCAGATCGTTCGGTCCAATCAGCACGCCGGCGTGGGCACCCAGGTGCTGCTGGCAAAACGCCACCCGCTCGGGCCGGGTGTCCAGCGCCGTCACCTGGCCGCCGCGCAGGCGCGCAAACAGCAGGGCTGCCATGCCAATCGGGCCGGTACCTGCCACCAGCACGCGCTGGCCGGGCAGCACTTCGGCGCGGCGCACCGCGTGGGCACCAATGGCCAGAAATTCCACCATGGCGGCCTGGTCCAGCGAGACGCCTTCGGCCCTGCGCACGAACGGGGCGGGCACGTTGAGGTACTCGGTGAAGGCGCCGTCGCGGTGCACGCCCAGCACCTGGATGTTGACGCAGCAATTGGTCTTGCCTTGCCGGCAGGCGATGCAGTCGCCGCAGGAGAGGTAGGGCATGACAAACACCTCGTCGCCCGTGGCCAGGCCGCTGCCCTCGGGCGCCTCCTCCACGGTGCCTGAGATTTCGTGGCCCATGACGCGCGGGTAGGCCAGGTAGGGCTGGTTGCCGGTGAAGATGTGCAGGTCCGTGCCGCACACACCCACACGCCGCACGCGCAGCAGCACCTCATGGCCCTGGCGGGTCGGGCGGGGGTTCTCCTGGGCGCGCAGCACGCCGGGGCTTTCGCAGATCACGGTCAGCATACGTGTCCTTTGGGTTCAAGTCGATCGGGCCAGGGGACGCCATCCCCCGGCGTGCGGCGCCGGAGGTGTGCTGCAGGAGAAGAGGTGGGGGCGCGTCAGTAGAGGACGTTCTTGGCGGCGGGGCTGTCGATGTTTTTCTTGTTCACCATCAACACACCGGTGTCGCGGAAGGCGGGAACCTTCTTGCCTTCCACCAGTTCCATCACGGTCTTCACGCCCAGGTTGCCCATCTCGTACGCGCTTTGCACGGCAATGGCTTCGATGGTGCCGTCCTTCACAAAGCCCTGCAGGTCGGCGTTGCCGTCAAAACCGATGGCCACCACCTTGCCTGCCTTGCCAGCCTGGGCCAGCGCGCGGCCCATGCCGATGGCGGTGGGTTCGTTGGCGCCGAAGATGCCCTTCAGATCGGGATGGGCGGCCAGCACGTCGGTGGTCTGGTTCAACGCCGTGCCCATCTGCGAGTTGGAATAGAAGGGTCCGACGATCTGCAGCTTGGAGTGCTTCTTGATGTAGTCGGTGAAGCCGCCCACGCGGCCGATTTCCGAACCCGAGCCGGCGGTGTAGGACATCACGGCGATCTTGCCGGTGGTGCCAATCTTGTCGATCAGGGTCTTGGCCGACATTTCGCCAGCGGCCTTGTTGTCCGTGGCCAGGAACGACTGGTAGTAGGCCTTGCCGGCGTCGGAGGCGGCGGAGTCGATCAGCACCACGGGGATCTTGGCTTCCCAGGCTTTTTTCATGGCGGGGATCAGAGCATCCGGGTCGGAAGGGGCCAGCACGATGCCGGCCACTTTGCGGTTCACGGCGTTTTCCACCAGGGCGACCTGGCCGGCCAGATCGGTGTCGGAGGCCGCGCCCTGGAAGGTTGCGGTGTAGCCTTTCGCTTTGCTCGCGGCATCGTTCGAGCCCTTCTTCACGTTTTGCCAGAAGTCGGAGTTGGTCGTCTTCACGATCACGGCGATTTCCTTGTCGGCCGCCATGGCCAGGGACGACGCGGCCACCAGAGTGGACGCAATCAGGGTGCTCAGCAGTTGTTTCATGTCATTCCTCTTTGTGGGTGGGGTGGTGCGAATGTCCCGGTAAACCCTGCCGGTAGGGATCACTTGCGATGGCGCATCTGGTCGATCCACACCGTGAGCAGGATGACCAGGCCAATCAGGATCTGTTGCGTGAAGGCCGAGACGCCGGCCATGTTCAAACCGTTGCGCAGGATGCCGATCACGAAGGCGCCGATCACGGTGCCCGAGATCGTGCCGACGCCCCCGGTGAGCGAGGTACCGCCAATCACGGCGGCCGCAATCGCGTCGAGTTCGTACATCAGCCCTTCGCTGGGCTGGGCGGTGACCAGGCGCGACATCAGCACGCAGCCGGTCAGACCCGCCAGCAGGCCGGACAACACATAGGCAAACAGCGTCACGCGCTGCACGTTCACGCCCGAGAGGCGGGCGGCTTCCATGTTGGAGCCCACGGCATACAGGTGCCGGCCCAGCGTGGCGCGGTTGAGCAGGATGGACACCGCCACGGCCAGCACCACCATCAGCAGCACGGGGTAGGGTATGCCGACGAACACCACGTCGGGAAAACCGTCGGCGCCGATGTTCACCACCCGCCACAGCGAGCCGTTGCCCAGTTCGGCAAAGCTGTCGCCCAGGCCGCCAATGGCCTTGGCATCGGTGATCTGCAGGGCCACGCCCCGTGCGACCAGCATCATGCCCAGGGTGGCAATGAAGGGCGGCAGCTTGAGCACGGTCACGCACAGGCCGTTGATCAGGCCACACAAGGCGCCCACCAGCAGTCCGGCCAGCATGGCCAGCGGAACGGGCACACCGGCCTTCACGGCCAGGGCAGCCACCACGCCCGCCAGCGCCAGGATGGCGCCCACGGACAGGTCGATACCACCGGTGATGATCACGCAGGTGGCGGCAATGCCCAGGTAGGCGATGGAGGTCACCTGCAGGGCCACGGTCATGCCGTTGCCCACCGTGAAGAAGGCGTCGCTCGTGAAGGAAAAGATCACGATCAGGCCCAGCAGGCTGGCGAGCGCGGCAAATTTCTGGAGCAGGTCTTTCTGTCGTTCGGTCATGGGGTGGTCCGGGGCGTTTCAGACGGGGCAGGGGATGCTGCGGCCCGAGGCGAAGTGCATGACTTCCTCCTGGCTGGTCTCGCGGGTGTTCAACACGGTGACCAGTCGCCCTTCGTGGAACACTGCCACGCGGTCGGTCATGCCCATGATTTCGGGCAGCTCCGAACTGATCATCACCACGCCAATGCCCTGGCCGGCGAGTTCGTCCAGCAACTGGTAAATGGCGTACTTGGCGCCCACGTCGATGCCGCGCGTGGGTTCGTCGAAGAACAGCACACGCGATTCGCGGAACAGCCACTTGCTGATCACCAGCTTCTGCTGGTTGCCGCCCGAGAGCAGGCGCACGATCTGGTCGCTGCTGGGGGTGCGTATGTCCAGGGCCTTGATGTAGCGCGCCGCGGCGGCCTGCTCCAGGTCAAAACGGATCATGCCGACCCGGTTGGACACCGCCTTCATGTTGGCCAGCGTGATGTTCTGCGCCACCGTCATCTTCAGCGCCAGACCATCGTGCTTGCGGTCTTCCGACAGATAGGCCAGGCCGTGGCGTACGGCGTCCATGGGGTTGCGGATATGCAGCGTCTGCCCGCCCAGTTGTACCTCGCCCGCATCCAGCGGGTCAGCACCAAAGATGGCGCGCGCCACCTCGGTGCGGCCCGCACCCATGAGGCCCGCAAAACCCAGAATCTCGCCGCGCCGCAGCTCGAAGTTCACGTCGTGGAACACGCCCTGGCGCGTCAGCCCCTGCACGCGCAGCAGAACCTCCGGCGTGGGCACCGAGCTGCGTTTGGGGAACACATCGTCCAGCGAGCGCCCCACCATCTTGGCCACGATCTGCTCCACGGTGGTGTCGGCAAAGCGGTCGGTGCTCACATAGCGGCCATCGCGCAGCACGGTCACGCGGTCCACGATGTGCGTCAACTCGTCGAGCCGGTGCGAGATGTAGACGATGCCCACGCCCGCGCGCTTGAGCTCGTGGATGATGGCAAACAGTTTTTCCGTCTCCGACTCGGTCAGCGACGAGGTGGGCTCGTCCATGATCAGCACCTGCGCGTTGAGCGACAGCGCTTTGGCAATCTCCACCATCTGTTGCTGCGCCACCGACAGGGTTTTGACCAGCACATCCGGTGCAATGTGCAGGCCCAGCCGGTCCAGGCAGTGCTGGGCGTTGCGCCGCAGCGCAGCGCGGTCGATCAGCCAGCCTTTGCGCGGCTCGCGGGCCAGGAAGATGTTTTCGGCCACCGACAGATGGGGCACCAGGTTCAGCTCCTGGTGGATGATGGCAATGCCCACCGCCTCGGAATCGGCGGTGGAGCGGAACTGGCAGACCTCGCCCCGGTAGTGCAGGGCGCCCGCGTCGGGCGGGTACTGGCCGCTGATAACCTTCATCAGCGTGGATTTGCCCGCACCGTTCTCACCGCACACCGCATGCACTTCGCCGCGCCGCACCTCCAGGCTCACACCGTCGAGCGCCAGTACCCCGGGGAAGCGTTTGGTGATGCCCTCCAGGCGCAACAGCACGGCAGCGGTGGCTGCTGGGCTGGGCGCTTCGGCATGGACGGGATCGGGCGCGGATGGCGGCAATGCAAACTCCTGTAGGGCTGTCAAAAGCACCGAAACAGCGGAGGTTTGCGCCACGGCAAATTGGTAAGGCTGCCTGACGCGATCAGGGTAATTTGGCCTTACCAATGTGGGCGGATGTATCGGTATTTACCCGGGATCTTGGTTGGTCAAGGGGAAAAATGGCGCAAAAAAAAGCCTGTGCAAGTGCACAGGCCTGACCACGCGGGCCGTGGTGCGGCGGTTGGCGTTCAGGGGGTCAAGACCATTCGCGGCGATTGTTTTCGACCCAGCGCTGTTCCGAGGCCAGCAGGTGCATGCGCAGGGCGGTTTGCGCGGCCAGCACATCGCGGTTTTCCAGGGCCCGCAGGATGGCTTCGTGTTCTTGCAGTGCGGCGGCCCAGGTCTGGCCCGATTCGGAATGGGCGCTGAGCCGTGCGGCAATCGGGCTGTGGCGCTCGTCGAACAACTCGCCCACCAGGCGCTCCAGCACGGCATTGCCGGTCATCGCGGCCAGAGCCTGGTGGAACTGGCGGTCGAACGGCAGTGGAGAACGGTTTTGCGCGATGGCGGCCAGCATGTCGTCCAGAATCTGGCGCAACGCCTGCAGTGCCTCCGGCGTGGCCTTGCCACAGGCCATCATCACCACCGTGCCTTCTATGGCTGCGCGGGCCTGCATCAGTTCGATAGGGCTTTCGCCCATGGTGGCCAGGGCCTGCGGCTTGCGCTGGGCCTGGTTGCACGCATACACGCCAGCGCCCATGCGCACTTCCACGCTGCCCTCGATCTCCAGCGCAATCAGGGCTTCGCGCACCGAGGGGCGCGATACACCCAGTTGCTGGGCCAGGTCTCGCTCGGGTGGCAGGCGCATGCCGGCGGTGTAATTGCCCTTGTCGATGTAGGCGCGTATCTGGTCGGCAATTTGTTGGTACAGCCGACGGTTGTCAACCTGTTTGAGTGGGTCCAGCATGAGTTCTCCGCGTGGGCTGCAGTTTATGCGACGGCAAGGCGAGGCCCAGGGTGGGGTGGCCCATGTGGTCAGGCCAATTTATGCTCCACTGTACTGGCCTTACCAGTTTATGCAATGGGGGCGCTGACGCACCCGTCCGTTGGCGTTCTCATCACACCACGTCAGGTGCCAGGTTCGCCGTCTCGCGCAGCACCACGATGAACGCCTGTGCGGACGGCGTGAGCGGCTCTCCCAGCCGCGAGATGAGGCCGTAGTCGGGCATGCGGTCCGGCCAGCTCACCGGGATGCGTGCCAGCAGGCCTCTGTTCACGTATTTTTCGACCAGGGCGGCGGGTTGCAGGGACATCATGTTGGTGGTGTTCATCAGCTCCAGCGCAAACAGGAAGGAGGGCGTTTCCACCACCCCTGCGGTGAGCGCCAGCCCGGCACCGCCAAAAAGGTCGTCCGACACTTTGCGCACCGCGGTGGAGGGCGGGTACAGAATCCAGGGCCAGTGGGCGAGTTCGGTCAGCGTCAGGTCCGTCGCGCCGCGCAAGGGGTGGCGCAGACCACCCACCACACACAGCGGTTCGTCAGACAGGCGCTCGTAGTGAAACTGGCTGCGCTGCTCCTCGTCGGTGAAACGCCCGATCATCAGGTCGATCTTGCGCTCGGCCAGCCACAAGATGAGTTGATCGCTGCTCTGCTCCAGGATCTTGAGCACCAGCAACGGCCGCAGGCGCTGGACTTCCACCACGGAGGCCAGCAGCAGATGGGCGGCGGAGCCGGTGATCGCGCCAATGGTCAGATGGCCGTGCCCGCCTTGCTTGAGGGCGTTGAACTCATCGACAAACCTGCGCTGACCGTCGAGCGCGGTGCTGGCATAGCGCAAGGTGAACAGCCCCAGTTCGTTGGGCCGCATGCCGCGTGGCAGGCGGTCGAACAGGCGTGCCTCCAGGATCTCTTCGATGTCCATCAGGATCTTGGTGGCCGCAGGCTGCGTCACATGCATCTGCTCGGCCGTGAGCCGCAGGTTGCGGGTGCGCCCCAGAATGTCCAGAAACTGCAGATGCCGGAACCGCAGCCGCGCACACGCCTGTGCCAGCGACAAGGGTTTGCCCGGAAATTCGTCTGGACTCATAAGCGTTTGGAATGGATCGTAGCAAAAGATTCAGTGGACCCGCACCGGTGCCATCCCTAACCTCTGGCCTGCGTCAAGACGTTTCCACCAAGGAATTGCAGGGCGCCGACGGCCTCTCCCGTCGCGAAACAACCATTCCATCGGAGACAAAAGCATGAAGTTCAAAACCCTCGCCGTGGTCGCCACCGTGCTGGCCGCCCTGGCCGCACCCGTGTCAGCACAAATCAAGGAACACACGTTCAAGGTCGGCATCGGCCTGAGCGACGACCACCCGCAGGCCCAGGCCGTGCGGCACTTTGCCGAAAAGCTCGCGGCCAAGAGCGGCGGCAAGATGAACGCCAAGCTGTTTGCCAGCGGCACGCTGGGCAACGACGTGAGCATGACCTCGGCCCTGCGCGGCGGGACGCTGGAGATGACCGTTCCGGACTCTTCCACGCTGATGTCGCTGATCAAACCGTTTGGCGCGCTCAACCTGCCGCTCACCTTCAACAACGAGTTGGAAGCCGACGCCGTGCTGGACGGCCCATTTGGCCAGAAGCTGCTGGCCATGCTGCCGGACAAGGGCCTCATCGGGCTGGGCTTCTGGGAAAACGGCTTTCGCCATGTGACCAACTCGCGCCGTCCCATCAACAAGGCCGACGACCTGGCGGGTCTCAAGCTGCGCGTGATCCAGAGCCCCTTGTTCCTGGACACCTTCAACGCCCTGGGCACCAACGCCACGCCCATGCCGTTCACCGAGCTGTACACCGCCATGGAACAAGCCGCCGTGGACGGGCAGGAAAACCCGCCTGCCACCATCCTGGCCAGCAAGTTCTTTGAGGTGCAGAAGCACCTGGTGCTGTCGCGCCACATGTACAGCGCCTGGGTGCTGCTGATGTCCAAAAAGACCTGGGATGGCCTGTCGCCCCAGGAGCAGAAGATCGTGCAGGAGGCCGCGCGCGAAGCCACGCTGTTCGAGCGCAAGACCATCCGCGCCTTCAGCGAAACCGCCCTGGGCGAGTTGAAGAAGGCGGGCATGCAGATCACCGAGATGCCCGCTGCCGAGCAGGCCAAGCTGCGCGCCAAACTGCAACCTGTGTTGATCAAGTACGGACGCGAGTTTGGCGAAGAGACGACCAGCGAGCTGATGGGCGAACTGGCCAAGGCGCGCGGCACCGCCGCCAAGTAGACCGCCTTCGCCACCCACCTGCCACGCGCGCGGCCCGATGCCGCGCGCAGGCAGCCTCCGTCTTCCCGCTCTGCGCCACTGGTAGCACCATGCAAAAGACACCCCGTCGCCCCTTTCGTTCACGCGATTGGTTTGCCGACCCCGCGCGCTCGGACATGACCGCGCTGTACCTGGAACGGTTCATGAACCACGGGCTCACGCCCGAAGAACTGCGCTCGGGCCGGCCCATCATTGGCATTGCGCAGACGGGCAGCGACCTGTCGCCCTGCAACCGCATCCACCTGGATTTGGCGCGCCGTGTGCGCGACGGCATCCGCGATGCGGGGGGCATTCCGATGGAATTTCCGGTCCATCCCATCTTTGAGAACTGCCGCCGCCCCACGGCGGCGCTGGACCGCAACCTGGCCTACCTGGGCCTGGTCGAAATCCTGTACGGCTACCCCATCGACGCGGTGGTGCTGACCACCGGTTGCGACAAGACTACACCGGCCGGGATCATGGCGGCGTCCACCGTGGACATTCCGGCCATCGTGCTGTCGGGTGGGCCCATGCTGGACGGCTGGCACGATGGCGAGCTGGTGGGCTCGGGCACCGTGATCTGGCGCAGCCGCCGCCAGCTCGCAGCGGGCGAGATCGACGAGGAAGAATTCCTGCAGCGCGCCTGCAGCAGCGCGCCCTCGGCGGGTCACTGCAACACCATGGGCACGGCCTCCACCATGAACGCCGTGGCCGAGGCGCTGGGACTGTCGCTGCCCGGCTGCGCCGCCATTCCGGCGCCTTACCGCGAGCGCGGCCAGATGGCCTACGAGAGCGGTCGCCGCATCGTCGAGATGGCCTACGAAGACCTGCGCCCCTCGCGCATCCTGACGCGCGAGAGCTTTTTGAATGCGCTGTCGGTGGTCAGTGTGGCCGGGGGCTCCAGCAACGCGCAGGTGCACATCATGGCCATGGCGCGCCATGCGGGCGTGGTGCTGGAGGCCAAGGACTGGACCGAACATGCCTACGACCTGCCGTTGCTGCTGAACATGCAGCCCGCGGGCAAATTTCTCGGGGAGCGATTCTTTCGCGCCGGTGGTGTGCCCGCGCTGATGTGGGAGTTGCAGCAGGCGGGCCGCCTGCACAACGACTGCGCCAGCGTGACCGGCAAGACCATTGGCGAGAACCTGCAAGGCCGCGAAACGCGCGACCGCGAAGTGATTCGCCCATTCAACGAGCCGCTGATGGAGAGGGCGGGCTTCATGGTGCTCAGCGGCAACCTGTTCGACTTCGGCATCATGAAGACCTCGGTGATCTCCGAAGCCTTCCGCGCGCGCTACCTGAGCCACCCTGGGCAAGAGGGCATTTTCGAAGCCCGCGCCGTGGTGTTTGAGGGTGCGGACGACTACCACGCACGCATCAACGACCCGGCGCTGAACATCGACGAAAGCTGCATTCTGGTGATGCGTGGCGCGGGCCCGATTGGCTGGCCCGGCTCTGCCGAAGTGGTCAACATGCAGCCGCCCGACGCGCTGATCCGCCGTGGCATCAACACCCTGCCCACCTTGGGCGACGGGCGCCAGTCGGGCACGGCAGACAGCCCCTCCATCCTCAACACGTCGCCAGAGAGCGCCGTGGGCGGGGGCTTAAGCTGGCTGATGAGCGGCGACACGATCCGCATCGACCTGAACACCGGCCGCTGCGATGCGCTGGTGGCGCCCAAAGAAATCGAACGCCGCCGGCGCGAGCTGCCTGCGCCGCCCATTCCCCAAAGCCATTCCCCCTGGGAAGCCCTGTACCGCGAAAAAACCGGGCAGTTGGCCGACGGCGCGACGCTGGACTTTGCGCTGGCGTACCGGCGCATCTCGGAAAAGACCCCACGCCACAACCACTGAACCCCACCGCACACTGCCGCGCGTGGGTGGCGACCTGAACCCTTGAAGGACTCGTATGAACGACATGACAGCGGCCACTTTGACCGGTGCGGACGACCACGCCCAAGCGCTTGCCCGGGTTTTGCCTGCCGACGGCCTGCAAGGCACCCTGGTGGGCCGCGTGTGGGCGCATGGCGCCATTCCTGGCCCGGCCGTGGTGGCGCTGCGGCCCGAGGGGGTGTTTGACCTGAGCGAAAGCTATCCGACCATGAGCACGCTGCTCGACACCGCCCAGCCCGCCCAGGCCGTGCACGACACCCCTGGGCGGCGCCTGTGCGGTGTGGATGAGCTGGTCCAGAACAGCCTGCCCGGCCAGCGCACCGCCGAAGCCCCCTGGCTGTTGGCACCTTGCGACCTGCAGGTGGTGAAGGCCGCTGGCGTCACCTTTGCGGCCAGCCTGATCGAACGCGTGATTGAAGAGCAGGCACGGGGCGATGCCGGCCGCGCGCAAGGGCTACGCAGCCAGGTGCTCGGTCTGATCGGCGAGAACCTGGCTGACATCCGGCCCGGGTCGCCAGAAGCCATGGCCCTGAAGACCTTGCTGCAAGAAAAGGGGCTGTGGTCCCAGTACCTGGAGGTGGGCATTGGCCCCGACGCCGAGGTGTTCACCAAGGCGCCCGTGCTCGCCTCGGTCGGCTGCGGCGAGGACATCGGCATTCGCGCCGATTCGGCCTGGAACAACCCCGAACCCGAGGTGGTGCTGGCGGTGAACAGCCGGGGCGACATCGTGGGTGCCACGCTGGGCAACGACGTGAACCTGCGCGACATCGAAGGCCGCAGCGCGCTGCTGCTGGGCAAGGCCAAGGACAACAACGCATCGTGCGCACTGGGCCCCTTCATCCGCCTGTTCGATGCCGGCTTTGGCATGGACCAGGTGCGCAATGAAACCGTGCACCTGCACGTGGCGGGTGTGGACGGCTATGAGCTGCGCGGCATCAACACCATGGCCAGCATCAGCCGCGACCCGACCGACCTGGTGGCGCAGACCCTGGCAGCGCATCAGTACCCCGACGGGTTCATGCTGTTTCTAGGCACCTTGTTCGCGCCCATCGAAGACCGCGACCAGCCCGGTAGCGGCTTTACCCACAAGCTGGGGGATGTCGTCACCATCCAGAGCGCCTGGCTGGGCGGCTTGCACAACCGCGTGACACACTGCGAAACAGCGGCGCCTTGGCGCTTTGGTTTGCGCGCCTTCATCGGCAATCTGACGCAGCGCGGGCTGCTGCAGGGCACGGCACTCTGAAGCAAAAAAGAGGAGACGCCCCATGCTGACCGTCCTCATAGACCGTTGCGCCCGGTGGATCCATGTGCTGATTGCCCTGGCACTGGCCGCGATGCTGCTGCTGGTGTTTGGCAACGTGGTGCTGCGCTACGCTTTCAACTCCGGCATTTCCGTGAGCGAGGAGTTGTCGCGCTGGCTCTTCGTGTGGATCACTTTCCTGGGCGCGATCATCGCCGTCAAGGAGCATGGCCACCTGGGCACCGACATCCTGCTCACCAAGCTGCCCCCCATCGGTCGGCGCATCTGCCTGGTGGCCAGCCATGGGCTGATGCTGTTCTGCACCTGGCTGCTGTTCAGTGGTGCGCTGGCACAGGCCCGCATCAACTGGGATGTGGAAGCACCCGTCACCGGGGCCTCCGTCGCCATCTTCTATGCCTCCGGGGTGGTGTTTGCCGTGGCGTCGGGGCTGCTGCTGCTGCTGGACCTCTGGCGCCTGTTGTCCGGGCAGGTGCCCGACGATCAGCTGGTGCAGGCCATCGGGTCCGAAGAGTTGGTTGCTGCCCCCGATTTCCGCCTTGATCGCACCACCGGCCCCGGGAAAGACATTCCATGACTGTTTTCATTTTCCTCGGCTCGCTGCTGGCAGCCATGGCCATTGGTGTGCCCATCGCCTACGCGCTGCTGGCGTCTGGCGTCGCACTGATGTGGCACCTGGACCTGTTTGACGCCCAGATCCTGGCGCAGAACGTCATCAACGGCGCGGATTCGTTTCCGCTGCTGGCGGTGCCCTTCTTCATGCTGGCGGGCGAGATCATGAACGTGGGTGGTTTGTCTCAGCGCATTGTCAAGCTGGCGCTCACGCTGGTCGGGCACCGGCGCGGTGGCCTGGGGTTTGTGGCCATCCTGGCGGCCTGCATGCTCGCGGCACTGTCGGGCTCTGCCGTGGCCGACACCGCGGCGCTGGCCGCGCTGCTGCTGCCCATGATGGTGAAGGCCGGCCACGACAAGGCCCGTGCCGGGGGGCTGATTGCCTCGGCCGGCATCATCGCACCCGTCATTCCTCCGTCCATTGGCTTCGTGGTGTTTGGCGTGGCGGCCAATGTGTCGATCAGCAAGCTATTTCTGGCGGGCATCGTGCCGGGACTGCTGATGGGTGTGTCCATTGCGGTGGCGTGGTACTGGGTGTCACAGCGCGAGCGCATCACGCCGCCCCCCAAGGCCTCTGCCGCAGAGAAGCTGCGGGCGCTCAAGGAATCCACCTGGGCGCTGTTTCTGCCGGTGATCGTGATCGTGGGTCTCAAGATGGGGGTGTTCACACCCACGGAGGCGGCGGCCGTTGCCGCGGTCTACGCGCTGCTGGTGGCCACGCTGGTCTACCGCGAACTGCACTGGCGCCAGTTGACGGCCGTATTTGTCAGCGCGGCCAAAACCACCGCCGTGATCATGTTTCTGGTGGCAGCCGCCATGGTCAGCGCCTGGCTGATCACGGTGGCCGAGATTCCCCGCCAACTGATCGAGCTGCTGCGCCCCTTCATGGACCACCCCATGCTGTTGATGATGGCCATCATGCTGCTGGTGATCGCTGTGGGTACCGCCATGGACATGACACCCACCATCTTGATCCTGGCCCCCATGCTGATGCCGGTCATCAAGGCCGCGGGCATCGACCCGGTCTACTTCGGCGTGCTGTTCATCATGAACAACGCCATCGGCCTGATCACGCCGCCGGTGGGCACGGTGCTGAACGTGGTGGCCGGGGTGGGAAAGATGCGCATGGACGAGGTCACCCGAGGCGTGCTCCCCTTCATGGCGGCGCAATTTGCCATGATGTTCCTGATGGTGCTGTTCCCCTCCATCGTGCTGGTGCCCATGCGGTGGTTCACGGGGTAGTGCGCCTTGGTCGGGGGTATTCCCGGATGCCCGATCTGTTATCGCAATACGGAAAAAAACGATTGGCGCTTATACCGGTGCCTCTTTAGCATCGCCGTCGCCAACTCGCCGAGATGAGCGAGAAGCAACGAGCCCGTCAAATCGTGAGTCCGTGCGTTAAACGGCGCTGCACTTGCGATAGCGGGAATTGGGCAAGCCTTTCAAAACGACCGCCTGCCAATGAGGTGCGAACAAAAAGAGGCTGCCTTCCACGGAGACAGGAAATTACTTGTGAAAACTTTTTTCAAATCGATTCGGTCGGCTGTTGCCGCAACCATGCTCGCCGCTGCTTTCGGCGGCGCGCAGGCGCAGTCGGCGGGCTATCTGCTGGTTCATTTCACCGGGGAATCCGCGCAAGGTGAGCAAACCTACATGTCCGTCAGCACCGACGGCATGTACTGGACGGACCTGAACAACAGCCAGCCCGTCCTCATGTCGACCGTGGGCGAGAAGGGCGTGCGTGACCACACCATCGTGCGCTCACCCGATGGTTCCAAGTACTGGATCCTCGCCACCGATCTGCGCATCGCCAGCGGCAAGGGCTGGGACGCCGCCCAGCACCGCGCCAGCACCAAGCTGGTCATCTGGGAATCCACGGACCTCGTGCATTGGTCTGAACCGCGCCTGGTCGACGTCGCCGGCGCCATCCCGAACGCGGGTTGCGCCTGGGCGCCCGAAGCCATCTGGGACCCGGCATCAAACGCCTACATCGTGTACTGGGCGACCATCTCGCCGCTCAACGGCGTCGACAAAGCGCGCATCTACTACGCGAAGACGACCGACTTCCGCACCTTCACCGCACCGCAGATGTACATCGACCGGCCCGGAACTCAAGGCATCATCGACACGCAGATTCTTGAGGTCGCAGGCAGCGTCGGCGGCTACAAGTACGTGCGGGCCTCGGGCGACGGCCAGATCACCGTCGAAGGCAGCCAGTCGGTGCTGGGCGCGTGGACGACCATCGGCGATCTGTCTCAGATCGGCCTGACGGGCAGCATGGTGGAAGGGCCCATCCTTTTCCAGTTCAACAACGAGAACAAGTGGGGCATGTGGGTTGACCAGTACGCTGCGGGCAAGGGTTATCTGCCGCTGACCTCGATCAACATGGGCAGCGCGCAGAACTGGCAGAAAGTGCCGTCGGGCTCGTACAACCTGGGCTCGAGTCGCAAGCGGCACGGCGGCATCCTGAACCTGAGCGCCGCAGAGTTGAGCCGCTTGAACGCACAGTGGGGAGGAAGCACCCCCATCAACCGAATCCAGTCCTCCAACTTTCCGGACCGGTACGTGCGGCATGCCTCCTTCGCGGTGCGCATCGATGCAAACGTCTCGCCACTGGATGATTCGAAGTTCCGGATGGTGAAGGGCCTGGCGAACAACTCGGGCTACGTGTCCTTCGCCTCGGTGAACTTCCCCGGTTACTACCTGCGGCACAAGAACTTCGTCTTCGAACTGGCGCCCTATGACGGTTCGCCGCAGTTCGCGACCGACGCGACGTTCAAGCAGGTGCCGGGCTTGGCTGATGCGGAGGCCTTCTCCTTCCAGGCGTACAGCCACCCGACGCACCACATCCGCCACTACAGCTACGTGCTGCGCCTGGATCCCATCAAGACCCAGACCGATCGCAGCGATGCCACTTTTGACATCACCAACTGACGCAGACGCGAGCAGGCCATATAGCGGCCTGCTCGCGTGGATGGCTTCGGCAGATTCGGGGTCGGGCGCAGCGTGCTTGACCCCGTCCCTTGAAAGCGCTGGCTCTTAAAACTCGGTCACGACGGTGGCGCCGGCCACCGAGAAGTTGTCCATGTTCATCAGCGCATCGATGGATTGCGCGAGGCTGATCCTTTCGCCGATGAGCTTTTCGGGAGACAGCTTTCCCGAATCCATCATCGCCAGCATGGCGCCGTACCGGTGGGCCTGCATCCCGTGGCTTCCGAGGATTTCCAGTTCGTGGGCAATCACCCGGCTCATGGGAACGGCTGGCGTGGTGTGTTCGCCCAGCATGAGGCCGACCTGAACGTGTTTGCCCCGCTTCCTCAGGTTGCTGATGGAGTTGAAACAGGTAGTGGGGTGGCCCAGCGCGTCCAGCGACACATGCGCGCCGCCCTGGGTGATCTCGCGCACGGCCTCCGCCACGTTGGCCACCTGCGTGGCGTTCACCGTCACTACCGCGCCCAGTGAGCGCGCCAGGCTGAGCTTGTAGTCCGCAATGTCGATCGCCACGACGTTGGCGCCAATGGCGTTGGCAATCATGATGGCCGACAGGCCCACCCCGCCACAACCGTGCACCGCCACCCACTGCCCGGCCGAGGTCTTGCCCTGGTCAACCACGGCGCGAAACGAGGTGGCAAACCGGCACCCGAGACTGGCCGCCGTGGCGAAATCGAGCGTTGGCGGTAGGGCCACCAGATTGATGTCCGCCTGGTGGATGGCCACGTACTCGGCAAACGAACCCCAGTGCGTGAAGCCGGGCTGAAACTGGTGGTCACACACCTGGTGGTGCCCGGCATGGCATTCGGGGCAATGCCCGCACGCCGCCACGAACGGCACCGTGACGCGGTCGCCGACTTTCCACTTCTGCACTTGCTGCCCCACCGCTTCCACCACGCCCGAGAACTCGTGGCCGGGCACGTGGGGGAGCTGGATGTCGGGATCGTGGCCCATCCAGCCATGCCAGTCGCTGCGGCACACCCCCGTGGCCATGACCTTGATGACCACGCCATGGGGTTGGGGTGTGGGGTCTGGAACCTGGGTCAAACGGGGTGGGGCGCCAAAGGACTCGTAGAGGACGGCTTTCATGGGTTTCCAAGTGGGTGAATGATTCCATCAGTTTACGGATTTCATGTGGCGGTGTTTTGCGGTTTTTGTCGAATTTATGACGAGTTTCGATAAACTCCTTCGCGACCCAAGGGTGGCCGCTGAAGGAATCTTTCAAACATGGACGCACTGGACAAAACCGACCTCGCCATGCTGGCCAGGCTGCAACAGGACGGCCGGCTGGCCAACACCAAGCTGGCCGAGGAACTGGCGCTGAGTGAAGCCTCGTGCTGGCGACGGCAAAAACGCCTGGAAGAGCTGGGGATCATCGAGGGCTACCAGGCCAACTTGAACCGCCGAAAGCTGGGCATCGGCGTCATGGCCTTTGTGCAGATCGTCTGCACCCAGCACGGTGAGGAAGTCACAGCCCATTTCGAGCGAATCATCCGGGCCTGCCCCTACGTCGTGGACTGCCACAACATCACCGGTGAGGCGGATTTTTTGCTGAAAGTCGTGGCCAAGGATCTGGACGACTACAGCCGGTTCGTGGACAGGGTCCTGCGGCAGTTGCCGGGCGTGTTGAGCATCCGATCGAACATCTCATTGCGTGAGATGAAGGTGTCCAACCGGTTGCCGGTGCTGGATCTGCTCGCTGGCTGACGCGGTTGGCGGTGGCTGGGGGCCGAGGGGGGTGGATCTCGGCAAGACCATCCACCCGCACCCCACGCTGGGCGAGAGCATCGGAAAGATTCAACCCGATTTCTTGTGCTCGTGATTCGCGGTCATTTGGGCCTGCTGCAGCAACCAGTGGTGGAATTGGGCAGCGGGTTTGTGCCGGGTTGCCGAATAGGGTTGAGTGACGTAATAGCCCTTCCAACTGGGTGGGGAGATCGACAGCAGCGTTTTCACCTTGCCCAGTTGAAGCTCGTGTTCAACCAGGCAGGTCGGTACCAATCCAACACCCAGACCGGCGATCACGGCCTCAATCAGGATCGAGAACTGTTCGAAGCGTGGACCAGCGTAAGACGCTGAACCCGACAAACCGTTTGCGGTGTGCCACTGTTCCCATGCGTGAGGGAGGCTTGCGTGGTGCAAGAGTGGGTGGCGAAGTACTCCTGCTGGCGTGTCCAATTGTCCCATCCCTGCGGCGAACACCACGGACAGCTCTTTGCCGCCCAGGTAGTCGGCGGTCATCCCAGGCCAGACACCTTCGCCGTACCGTATGGACAGGTCCACTGTTCCCTGTCCGTGACCGTACGGACAAAACGTGAGCGTGATATGGGGGTGATCCCGTTTGAAGTCGGGGAGCCTCGGAATCAGCCACTTGGCGCCGAACGTCGGGACGCACGAAAGCGTCAATCCCTGCTCAGGGTTGCTCTGTCGCAAAGCCAGCGTGGCCTGTTCCAGTGCGGTCAGACTGGGGCGGATCTGATCGAGGTAGGTCTTGCCGACGTCGGTCAGCACCAGCCGCTGGCGCACCCGCTCGAACAACCTCACACCCAGCCAGTGTTCAAGTTGCTTAATTTGCCGGCTCACTGCGCCTTGTGTCACGCACAGTTCGCTGGCTGCGCGCGACATGCTCAGGTGGCGCGCAGTGGTGTCGAAAGCAAGCAGTTCGAGTGTGGACGGGTAGAGGCGGCGCATGGCGTGTATGTCCAAAAAGATCATGAAAATTGCTCATTAACCTGTGCATCCTTCTCGCTATCTTACCGGTGTCGTATTCGGGTGTAATGCCGTTCTCAATCAACGTAGGAGCTTTTCTCATGATCTTTTCAAGACGTTCGATGTGCGCATGGGCTCTGGTGCTTGGCCCCCTCTCAGCGTTCGCGCAGACCTATCCAGTCAAGCCTGTGGTTCTGGTTGTCCCGTTTGCCCCCGGCGGTTCCACCGATCTGGTGGCGCGCATCCTGGCTGATGGCCTCAGCAAAGAACTTGGTTCCCCCGTGGTGGTGGAGAACAAGGCTGGCGCAGGTGGAACGGTCGGAGCCCGCGCGGTGGCAACGGCCGAACCCAACGGTTACACGCTGGGACTCGCCACGGTCTCCACGCACGTCATCAACCCGGCCATCAAGCCTGCCGCAACCCTGAAGTACGACGCCATCAAGGACTTCACACTCATCACCCAGGTGGCCGCAGTGCCGAACGTGGTCAGTGTGTACCCTGGTCTGCCTGTCCGAAACATGACAGAGTTTCTGGCCTATGTCCGTGCCAATCCAGGCAAACTCAACTTTGCAACGCCTGGAAACGGCAGTCTTGGGCACATGATGGGTGAGACCGTCAAGTATGAGGGGCGGGTATTCATGACCCACATTCCATACCGTGGGGCAGGCCCCGCCCTGAATGACACCATGGGGGGTGGAACGCAAGTGTTCTTCGACAACCTGCCCTCATCGTGGCCGCACATTCAGGCGGGCAAGCTGCGTGCGCTGGCGGTGGCGTCACCCAAGCGGTTGGCGGCACTGCCCGATGTGCCAACCTTCACTGAAGCTGGCCTGCCCCTGACCAATGATGCCGCCTGGTTCGGTCTGGTTGGGCCGGTCGGACTGGCGCCCGAAGTGCAGCAGCGCCTGCTGGCAGCCACGCAGGCAACGCTGAGAAGGCCAGACATCGCCAAGCGGCTGGAGTCAGTGATGGCCGAGCCGGTGGGGAATCAGCCCGCTGAGTTCCGTCAGGCCGTTGCCAAGGGCATTCAGAACTATCGGACGGTGGTCGAAAAGGCTGGACTGAAATTCGAGTAACAAAATGCCCGCTTTTTTTCAAGTCACATATCCCGTGACCGATCCGGTGCCCGTGGTGTTGGACTCGCCCCATTCCGGAACCCATTACCCCGAAGACTTTGGTTACAGCCTGACGCTGTCCCATTTGCGCACGGCAGAGGACACGCATGTCGATCAGCTGTTTGATCAGGGGCCCTTCCTTGGCATGGCGCTACTGGCGGCGGAGTTTCCCCGCTCTTACATCGACGTCAATCGAGCGGTGGATGACGTCGACCACCTGCTGCTGGCGCAGTCATGGCCGCAGCCAGTGGCGCCTTCCGGCAAAAGCCGGTTGGGCAAGGGGCTGGTGTGGCGTCTGATGGATGACGGTACACCGATTTACCAACGGTACCTGTCTGTGGCAGAAGTCAGGGAGCGCATTGATCGTTGTTGGCGTCCCTACCACTTGGCTCTGAAGACACTTTTGGATCGAACCTCCGAGGTCAGCGGGGGCGTGCTGCACATCAACTGTCACTCCATGCCAAGCGTGGCCGGTCGGCTGGCCACCGACGAACCAGGGCTGATTCACCCGGACATCGTCTTGGGTGATCGAGATGGCACCACCGCCGACCCTGCGATCACCCAATCCATGGCTGAGGCCTTCGAGGCTCTGGGGTACACCTGCTGGGTGAACCGCCCTTACAAAGGGGTCGAGTTGGTGCGGGCCTATGCCGATCCAGCGCGTGAGAGGCACTCGATCCAGCTCGAAATCAACCGCCGGCTGTATATGGATGAGGTTACTCTCGAACTCACTCCCGGATTCCAGACTTTGAAGGATGACTTGAACAAGGTTCTAGTGCTTGTTCGTGACAATATGTGCGCACGGCTCGGCACTCAAGTGCGCGTGTGACGGCGTAAAGGTCGTTGAGGCTGTGCAAAAACCTCCCCGACCCGGAACGAAGAGCCACCAGCGGAATCCATGTTTCAACGCTCAAAGTCACCTGGTCGACAACGAAGTCGATCTCCGCGCTCTGGATGCGTGCTTTCGCAACGACGAAACCGGCGCCAGCGCCTACGACCCTCGTGTCATGCTCAAGATCGTGGGCCTGACCGAGGACCAGGCCCAGGGCATCATGGTCAAGAAGGGCTTGTTTCCCTGGACGGCTTCGGGCCGCGCCATCGCCAACGGTTGCGACGAGGGCTTCTCCAAGCTGCTGTTCGACGAATCGCCCGAGGCCCACGGCCACGGCAAGATCCTGGGCGGCGGCATCGCGAGCATGCACGCCAGCGACATGGTTGGCGAGATCGCGCTGGCCATCGAGATGGGCGCCGGACCATCCATCCGCCCCACGCTGGGCGAGAGCATCGGCATGGCGGCGGAGGCCGAGACTTCAGGTCTCGGCCAAAAACTGCCTTTCCCGCATGGCGCTTAGCTGGACGAACTGCACCAATAGCCTCCGCCGTCCCGGCTGTCGTTTGTGGCCTCACCAAACGTCCACTCCTGATGCACTACTTCAATCATGCCGCCTGCGGGCCACTTCCTGATGCAGCACTCCACACCATGCACCTCCACGCGCAGCGCGAGCAGGAGCTGGGTGGCTACGGCGCGGCAAGAGAAGCGCAAGCCGACATTGAGGGGCTATACCGCAGCATCGCGGCAACGATTCACGCTTCGCCCGAGGACATTGCCCTGACTCAGGGTAATAGCGACGGCTGGAGCCGTGTTGTGAGCGCCTTGGACTGGAGTGACGGCGGGCGTATTCTGGTCGCTCGCACTGAATGGGGCGGTAACCTTGGAATCCTGATGCAGCTGTCGACCCAGTTCGGCGTGCAGGTGGAAGAAATCCCCAGCGACTCCGATGGAGCAGTGGATCTGGAGGCGCTTGAAGTGCTGTTGCGCACCCCCGCTAGCCTCGTGGTTCTTACGTGGATGCCCGCAAATAGCCCGCTGGTCCAGCCTGCAGAAGCCTTGGGCGCTCTCTGTGCCAAGTTTGGTGTGCCCTTGTTGGTGGATGGCGCTCAAGTGGTGGGGCAGTGGCCCGTGGACGTTCGGCGGTTGCAATGCGCCGCATTGACGGCGCCGGGACGCAAGTGGCTTCGTGGTCCGCGTGGAACGGGTTTTGTCTATGTCCACCCGGATTTTCTACCTCGCTTGCGACCACTGAATGCAGATCACTTCTCGCGCCCATGGCAACCCGGGAATACCTGGGCATACCGCAAGGATGCTCGGCGCCTGGAGCAGTCGGAAGCATCTGTGGCTCTTCGGCTCGGCTTGGGAGCTTCGATCGCTGTCTGGAATACCTTCGGCATAGAACACATACATTCCGAAATCCAGAAGCGCGCCGACTGGCTTCGATCCATGCTGGACACTCTGCCAGGCATCCGCGCCCACCGGACTGGGCAGCATGATTCCTCCGGCATCGTGACTCTTGAGTGCGCCAGTTGTTCCGCAACTACTCTCCATCGAGCCTTACAGGTGCGAAATGTGGAGGCTGCGCTCAGTCCCATCGCGTTTACTCCATGGGATATGCAAGCTCGAAAGCTGAGCGCTGTCCTGCGCCTTTCCCCGGGTCATGACACATCTTGGGAAAGTCTTCAATATTGCCTCGATGCGCTGAAAGAGTTCCTCAAGGCCAAGTAGTGCAAGTGGTCGGTGAACCCATCTTGACCGGGTGCGAAGCTTGCGTGGCAGCATTGACGGCTGTTCACCACCCGGGGTCTACTGCACAACTTGTGTTCCCCAGTCGCTTACGAAAAAGTAGGCCGTAAGCGGCTTCAGCGCGCAAAGAACAAAAGCCCCGGACGGGAAGCGGTCCGGGGCTTTTTTGTCTGTTCGACGGGTCGCACTATCCGCGCGGATCGCCGCAGCCGGCCAACTCCGGGTCTGACTTGAGCCGGCGGTACAGCGTGGCGCGCCCCATGCCCAGCAAGGCCGCTGCCGCGGTGACGTTGCCTCGGGTCTGTTGCAAGGCGGTCGCGATGGCCTTGCGCTGGGCGTCGTGGATTGACGGTCCGGCTGTGTTGCCGGAAGGTTGCGGGGGGGACGGCGTTGTTGGGGATGCTGCCGCCGCAGGCAAAGCCTGCCCAAAGTCGTCCAGCGTCAGGGGGCGCAGCGGTTCGGCCACCGCGAAAGCCAGCGTCAGCGCGTGCCGCAACTGGCGCACGTTGCCGGGCCAGGGGTGCTGGCGCAGCTGGGCGCGCAGCGGAGCGCTCAGGCGGGATGCGTCGGCGCCGATTTGCTGGCACAGGCTGTCCGCGATGGCGTCGAAGTCGTCGCGCTCGCGCAGTGGGGGCACCGCCAGCACGAAGCCGCTGATGCGGTAGACCAGGTCTTCTCGAAAGCGCCCTTCGGCCACCAGGGCCTGCAGGTTTCGGTGCGTGGCGCAGACCACCCGCACGTCCACCGCGCGCGGCTGCGTGGCGCCCACGGGCAACACCTCGCCCCGGTCCAGCACCCGCAGCAGGGCCACCTGCAGCGGCAGGGGCATGTCACCAATTTCGTCCAGAAACACCGTGCCACCCCGCGCCGCTTCGAACTTGCCGATGCTGCCGCCGCGCACGGCCCCAGTGAAGGCGCCTTCCACGTGGCCGAACAGTTCTGACGCGATCAGCTCGGGCGTGAGCGCGCCGCAGTTGATGGCCAGGAACGGCGCCTGCGCACGCTGGCTGGCCTGGTGCAGGGCGCGGGCCGCCACCTCTTTGCCGGCACCGGTTTCGCCCGTCACCAGCACGGGCAGACCCGCTTCGAGGGCGCGCAGCGCCACGGGGTGCTCCGGCGCCAGCGGGGTGGTGGCCCCGGTGGGGGTGGCGGTGCGGGGCGCGCTGGCGGGAACCGCCGGGCTGACCGACGCCCGGGCCGCTGGGCGCTGGGGCAGGGAGACGCCTTGCAGGCGCACCCCGCCGTGCATTTGCAGGGGAAGCCTGCCGGCGGGCTGGCGGCTGGCCCTGGAGGCCCAGGCGTCAAAGCGCCCTTCGAACAGGTCTTCAAAGGTGCAGCCTTCGCGGAGCACCGGCATGTCGAACAGGTGGCGGGCGGCGCCGTTGGCGGCCAGCAGCACGCCGTCGCGGTCAAAGGCGAGGGCGGCGCCCTGGGTGTCGGGCAGCTCGATTCTCATGAAGACGGGCAGGGCGTCGAACAGCCGCTGCTCGATCTGCTGGGCGCACTGGTGGGTGAGCCCCATCACGCCGGTCACCAGCTGCGGCGCGTCGCGGGTCACGTCCACCGTGCCCATCAGGCGCCCGCGCGGGTCGAACACCGGCGCAGCGCAGCAATGAAAGATCTGGTTGTTGGCGAAGTAGTGCTCGGGGCCCAGCACGCGCACCGTGCGTTGTTCGGCCAGCGCCACGGCCATGGCGCTGGTGCCGATGGCCGCTTCCGACACATCGACCCCGGGGCGAAACGCCTGGCGCATGGGTTGGCAGTGGCGGTCCAGCGCGCCGGCCACCGCCAGCACCTGGCCCACGGTGTCGGTCAGCAGCACGGCGTAGCCCACGTCGGACACGCGCCCGGCCAGCACGTCGAGCTCGGGGCGGGCGGCCTGCAGCAAGCGGTGTTCGCGCTCCAGCAGGGCGCTCAGGTGGCTGCGCCCCACCGGGTCGAACACCACATGTTCCTGGGGCGCTCGGCCCGACTGGCGGCAGCGCTCCCACGACCGCAGCAGGGGCTGCTCCAGCAGCCCGACGGGCAGCTGGCCCTCGTTGAAATAGTGCTGGCGGGCTTCCCAGATGCGCTCGGGCCGGTAGTCGATGCGCGGACTCGGCAGGACTGGGGTGCGGTGGTTCATGGGCGGCAGCGGGGTGGGTTTGATGCACTTTAGTTCATGCTGATGGCGGTCTCATGCGGGTTTACCCGGCGTTGAGACGGATCGTCCCGGGTTGAGACGAAACAGGCGTCTCGGTGAGACGTTTTCGCCGGTGGCAGAGGGTGAGAAAGCGCGATGGGCAGCCGCCAAGGGGCACAAAACCCCGGACAAACCCGCAGAAAAAGGGCTCGCATGCACTGGATTGCCGTTTTGGCACACCGCTTGCAGAAACGCCACCGGTGACCCACCACGAACACATACCGATACGGAGACAACCCATGAGCGTCAGCAGCCCCGCAATTTGGTCAGGCAAGATTTTCAGCAACGGATGGACAGACGCCGCTGGCGGCGTGCAGGCCGTGCGGGAACCGGCCACCGGCCAGTCCCTGGAACGAACCGGCATCGCCAATCCGGCCGACGTGAACCGCGCCGCCGCCGGCGCCAAGGCCGCCCGCGCCGCCTGGGCTGCCACGCCCTTCGACCAGCGCGCGGCGGTGATGCGCGAGGCCGCCCGTTTGCTGAAAGAGCGCGCCGCCGAGATCAACACCTGGAACATCCGCGAATGCGGCTCCATCGGCCCCAAGGCCGAATGGGAACTGCACGCGACCTACGAGCAGATGCTGATGGCCGCCGCGCTGCCCATGCAGGCCAATGGGCAGCTGTTTCCCTCGTCCATGCCCGGGCGCACCAACCTCTGGCGCCGCGTGCCCATGGGCACGGTGGGGGTGATCGCCCCGTGGAACTTCCCGCTGCTGCTGGCCATGCGCTCGGTGGCGCCGGCGCTGGCACTGGGCAATGCCGTGCTGCTCAAGCCCGACGCCCAGACGGCGGTGACTGGCGGCCACCTGATTGCCCAGGTGTTTGCCGACGCGGGCCTGCCCGACGGCGTGCTGCACGTCTTGCCGGGCGGCCCCGAAACGGGGGACGCCGTGGTGCGCCACCCAGACGTGACCATGATTTCCTTCACCGGCTCGACGGCGGTGGGCAAGAGCATCGGCGCCACCTGTGGCGGGCTGCTGAAAAAGGTGGCGCTGGAGCTGGGTGGCAACAACGCCCTCATCGTGCTGGACGACGCCAACCTGGACGCCGCCGCCTCCAACGGCGCCTGGGGTGCCTTTTTGCACCAGGGGCAGATCTGCATGCAGGCCGGGCGGCACCTGGTGCAGCGCAAAGTGGCCGAGGCCTATGCCGACAAGCTGGTCCAGCGGGCGAAGGCGCTCTACGTGGGCGACCCGCACGCCGGCCCCGCGCACCTGGGCCCCATCATCAACGCCAAGCAGTGCAGCCGCGTGCAGGACATCGTGGACCGCAGCGTGGCCCAGGGCGCCCGGCTGCTGACCGGCGGCACGCACGAGGGCCTGTTCTTCCAGCCCACGGTGTTGTCGGGCGTGACCGCCGACATGCCTGCGTTCGCCGACGAGATCTTTGGCCCCGTGGCCCCCATCACGGTGTTCGACACCGAGGACGAGGCGGTCGAGCTGGTCAACGCTTCGCCCTACGGGCTGGCTGCCGCCATCCACAGCGCCAACGTGTCGCGGGCCATGGCCGTGGCCAACCGGCTGCACACCGGAATGATCCATGTCAACGACCAGACCGTGAACAACGAATTCCACGTGCCCTTTGGTGGCATGGGCGCCTCGGGCAACGGCGGGCGCTTTGGCGGCCCGGCCAACCTGGACGAGTTCACCCAGACCCAGTGGGTCAGTGTGATGGAGCAACCCATCGTCTATCCCTTCTGACCCCACGCACGCCAAGAGGACACACACCATGCATCTGGACACCCCATCCCCGTTGAACCAGGCCCTGACGGTCGTCGCCCGCCTGTCGCGCCGCGACTTCATGGCCTTTGCCGGTGCCGCCGTGGGCGTGGCCGCCGGTGGCGCCGCGTCGGTGGCGCAGGCCCAGGCCCCGGCGCTCAAGAGCATCAATCCCGCCGAGGCCGACATCTTTCGCCGCGTGGCCGAGGTGGTGCTGCCGGTGGGCGGCAGCGCGCTCGCGCCCTGGACGCCCGAGGTGCTGCTGGGCACGCTGGACGCGGCCCTGCTGGGCACCATGGCGCCCCACGTGCTGGCGGGCCTCAAGGGCGGGCTGCAGTATTTCAACGAAGGCCCGGTGGCGCAGCACGGCAAGCGCTTCACGGCGCTGGACGACGCCACGGCCACCGCCTTTCTGGACGCCTGGGGCAACGCCAAAGAGGTGCCACACCGCGCCCTGGCTTCGGGCCTGAAGAAGCTGGTGCAACTTTCGTACTGGGCCAATCCCGCGTCCTGGGCGCCGCTGGAATACGACGGACCGATATCGAAACGCAACGGCCTGAAGTCCCTCGGCAACGCCCCGCTGCCCACGCGCTGAGCCCCCCCACATCGGAGACAACATGAAAAAACACGCGATCAAAGTTGAAAAGCAGGGCCTCAAGGTCACCCAGGCCGCGGACATCAAGGACAGCCAGCTCCACCTGAAGGCCGACGCCGTGGTGGTGGGCTCGGGGGCGGGCGGTGCCATCGCCGCCTATGAGCTGGCCAAGGCCGGCAAGAAGGTGGTGGTGCTGGAGGCCGGGCCGTACATCACCTCCGACAAGTTCCCCGAAATGCTGGCCGTGGCCATGGGCACGCTCTACCAGGACCATGGCGGGCAGACCAATTCGGCGGGCGACATCTCGGTGCTGCAGGGCGCCTGCGTGGGCGGCTCCACGGTGGTCAACGCCGCGCTGTGCTTTCGCACGCCCGACTACTACCTCAAGCTGTGGGCCAAGGAATTCGGTCTGACCAACCTCACCCCGGCGGTGATGAAGCCCATCTTTGAAAAGGTGGAGCGCAACCTGCACATCAAGACCGTGGGGCCGCAGGAAACCAGCCCGGGCGCGCTGCTGATCGGCCAGGGCATGGACAAGCTGGGCTACCCGCAGGGCAAGGCCCGGCGCAACATCAAAGACTGCGCCATGACCGGCTTTTGCTTCAGCGGCTGCACCACCGACCGCAAGCAGTCCATGCTGGTGACCTACCTGCCGTGGGCGGTGGCGCACGGGGCCGTCATCCACTCGGACACCCGCGTCACCGAGGTGCTGTCGAAAGCGGGCAAGGCGGTGGGCGTCAAGGGCGAGATCATCGACCCGGCCACCGGCCGCAAGAAGGCGGACATCCAGGTGGATGCGCCCATCGTGGTGATGGCCGCCGGCCCGATCCAGACGCCCTTGCTGCTGCTCAAGAGCGGTCTGGCCAACAGCAGCGGGCAGGTGGGCAAGAACTTCGCCTGCCACCCGTCCATGTCGGTCACCGCCGAATTTCCGCACGAGGTGCGCGATTTCCACGGCGCCACCCACTCGCTCTACATGGACCAGAACACCCTGCCCGACAAGGGCGGCTACATCCTGCTCAACGCCATCCAGGAGCCGGTGGAAGCCAGCTTCCAGGCCGAGCCGGGCACGGGCAAGCCTTATGTGGCCTACATGTCGGGCTACAAGAACACCATCCGGTTGATCAGCCTCATTCACGACCAGAACGTGGGCCAGGTGAGCTGGAAGGATGGCCAGAAAGACATCAGCTACTTCGTGGACGATCAGGACTTCGAGGCCATGAAGAAGGGGCTGATCGCCACGGCCAAGATCCTGTTCGCCTCGGGCGCTAAGCGGCTGTACCTGCCCACCACCCACATCTCCAGCATCGACCGCGTGGAAGACGTGGACAAGGTGATCGGCGGCCTGAAGAACGAGCCCGCCCGCTACAAGTACACCTCGTTCCACCCGCAGGGCACCTGCCGCATGGGCCGCGACCCGAAGAAGACCGTCGTCAATCCCCATGGCGAGACGCACGACGTAAAAAACCTCTACGTGGTCGACGCCAGCCTGCTGCCCACCTCCATCGGCTACAACCCGTCGGAAACCGTGTACGCGCTGGCGCACTACGTGTGCGACCAGATGCTCAAGGCCAGAGCATGAGCGCCGCACGGAGGGCAGGGCAGTGAACCGGCCCGATGACCAGTTCACCACCGTAGCGGGTCACCAAGTCCGGTACTGGCAGGTGGGGCAGGAAGGGCATGCAGTGGTGTGCATCCACGGCATCGGCTGCTCGGTGCTGGAGTGGGAGCACAGCATCCATGCCCTGGCGACGCGGCACCGGGTGTACGCGCTGGACCTGCTGGGCTGCGGGCTCACGGCCAAGCCGGGCGATGGGACCTACGACGTGGCGACCCTGGCCCGGTTCACGCTGGGGTTCATGGACGCCATGGGGCTGGATCGGGCTTCGCTGGTGGGCAACTCGCTCGGCGCTCGGGTGGCCATGGAGTGTGCTGCGATGGCCCCAGAGCGGGTGCCATCGCTGGTGCTCTCGGCTCCCGCAACCATGGCCAACCCGACCCTGTTCGATTTCCGGCTGGCCTCGCTGCCGGGGCTGGGTGAGCTGCTCACCCGGCCCACCGCGTGGGGCACCGCCCGGCTGTGGCGAACGGCGGTGGCCGACCCGGCGTGCATCACGCCAGAGATGGTGCGGGAGAAAGTGGCGCTGGCCCGGCAACCGGGTGCCCAAGAGGCGTTCCTGAAAACCTTGCGGGGCTTGATCCACCTGGGCGGCTTTCGCCCATCGGTCATCGACGACTCACACGCCAAGGCACGGCGCATCCAGGCGCCCACCTGTGTGGTCTGGGGCCGGCAGGACCGGTTTCTGCCCGTGAGCCACCTCGACACGGTGATGCGGCTGCTGCCCCACGCGAAGCCGGTGGTGCTGGCGCCCTGCGGGCATGCGCCCATGGTGGAGCGGCCGGCGGATTTCAGCCGGATCGCGCTGGACTTCCTGGCCGGCGCGGGCGCGCAGCAGAACCATCCGGGTTGACGTGCCGGTGGCCCGCCGGCTACGCCGCGGACTGCATGCGCAACCGGCGCGCCTGCTCCTCGGCCTGTGCGTCGCCAATCTCACGCGGCACGCCGCCCAGGTCCACCGCGCCTTGTGGGCGTGCAAAGTGGCCCGTCAGTGCCACGTCGGTGCCGAGCATGCCGCGCTGGTACAGGTCCCAGATCTCCGGGCCGTGGGCGGTGGCCAGCAGCTCGGGCGCGAACTGGCCGAAGAAGTCGCGCAGGTTGGCCACGTCGCGCAGCAGCATGCGCTGGGCGTGGTTGTTGCCCGCGGCGTCCACCGCCTGCGGCAGATCGATGATCACCGGGCAATCCGCACCGTCCACGTGGCCCAGCAGGATGTTGAACTCCGACAGGTCGCCGTGCACGACGCCCGCGCCCAGCATGCGCACCACCTCCACCAGCAGCGCGGCGTGGTGGGTGCGCGCGGCCTCGGGCGTGAAGCTCAGGTCGTTCAAGCGCGGGGCGGCGTCGCCCTGGGCGTCGGTCACCAGCTCCATCAGCAGCACGCCGTCGTGAAAGTTGTGGGGCTGCGGCACCCGCACGCCGGCAGCGGCCAGGCGGTACAGCGCGTCCACCTCGGCGCTTTGCCAGGCGGCTTCCTGCGCCTGGCGGCCGAACTTCGTGCCCTTGGCCATGGCGCGGGCCTGGCGTGAGTTCTTGACGCGGCGGTTCTCGGTGTAGTCCACCGCCTGGCGAAAGCTGCGCTGCGTGGCTTCCTTGTAGATCTTGGCGCAGCGCGTCTCGTCACCGCAGCGCACCACGTACACCATGGCCTCCTTGCCGCTCATGAGCTGACGCACCACGGTGTCGATCAGGCCTTCTTCGATCAGCGACTGGAGTCTGGGGGGTGCTTTCATCCACGCATTTTGCGCCCGGGGCCGGTGGGCCCTGAACGGTCCGGGCCTTTTGTTTATTCGACCCCCTTGTTTTTAATGAATTCGGGGTGGGTTGCGGGACTCCGATGAATACCATTGGATTAGCTGAAAAAAGTTTGCCCATTCACTCAATTTGTCACGGGTCGTGCCGATAGTTTGTTTGTGTTGAAGATAAGAAGAAGCGCTTGGGATTGGCACATTGATCAAATTGAAAGGGTAATAGCATGAAACACGCCAAATGGGGTTTGTCACTGGTGGCCTTGATGGGTCTGGCCGCTTGCTCTACACCCGTGACGAATCCGGCCGTTGCCGATGGATTCGACGCCAGCATCACCCGGTTCTCACATTCCGACGTGAATGAGGCCGCGAGCGCCTATGTGGCCTTGTACAAGAAGACCATCGAAAAAAGCGTTTCCCAGCGGAAGTACCAGGAAGACCTGGCCTACAAGCACCTGAGCGCCGAGGCCTGTTTCGACAGCCGTGCCAACCGGTTGCTGAACAAGCCGGTTTCACACAAAGAGAAGGAAGAATTGATTCTTTCCTATGTGTCGCGCGAAGAACTGCAGCAATACAAAACCCTGTCCAAGGGCTATTTCAATCGAATCAATGCGCTGGAATTGCTGACCTGCGATACGGCCGGTCTCAAGTTGGCGTCCAACAGTTTCTAGAGCCGCATGCCGCTGAACTCGCTCTTCATCCAGTCGACGAAGCAGCGCGTTCGGGCCGGCAGCAGCCGCGCGTTCGGGTACACCACGTTCACCGGGTTCGGCGGCGGCTCGTAGGCCTCCAGCACGGTGCGCAAGCGCCCCTGCGCCACCAGCGGCATCACCTGGTAGGACAGGAACATGCCGTAGCCCATGCCGGCGGCGCAGGATTCAATGGCCGGCGCGATGTGGTTGAAGGCCAGGCGGCTTTGCACCGGCACGCTCAGCGGCTTGCCGCTTTCATGAAATTCCCAGTGCGCCGGCGCGTCGACACGGCCGTGCACGCACCAGGCGCCGTTCAGGTCGCGCGGGTGGCGCGGTAGGCCCTGCGCCAGCAGGAAGTCGGGGCTGGCCACCACCACGCGCCGCACCGAGCCCAGCGCTTGCGCCACCAGCGAAGAATCTTCCAGCGCACCGATGCGGATGCCGACGTCGATGCCTTCTTCCAGCAGGTTCACCATGCGGTCGTTCAGCAACACGGTGCAGCGCACCCGGTCGTGGTGGCGCATGAAACGCACGATCGCCGGCGCCACGTACATGTGGCCGAACAGCACCGGCGCTGCCACGGTGAGCAAGCCTGACGGGTCGACCGCTGCGGCCGAGAGCGCGAGGTCGGCGGCGTCTGCCGCGGCCAGCACCTCGCGCGCGCCGACCAGGTAGCGCCGGCCTTCCTCCGTCAGCGAAATGCGCCGCGTCGTGCGGTGGAACAGCCGCACGCCCAGATGCGCCTCCAGGGCGGCCAGGGAGCGCACCACGGCCGGCAGGGAGCTGGCCAGCCCCTGGGCCGCGCGGGTCAGGCTGCCTTCGTCGGCGATGCGCACGAAGGTGGCCATGGCTTTGAGTTTGTCCATGCGGTATTGATCCGGTTATTGCAGCAGTCAAATCCGATTTATGCCATTGATCCGGCAATCGGATTAAAACAAACTGGGACCGTCCCTTTCAAAACCCTTCGGAGAAACCCATGAACGCCCCCGCCCAGCCCATCAAGTTCTACCGCTTCAGCACCTCGGGCCACAGCCACCGCGCCGAGCTGTTCCTGAGCCTGCTCGGCCTGCCGGTCGAACCCCACGACGTGGACCTGCTCGGCGGCGAGCAGAAGTCGTCCGCCTTCCTGGCGATGAACGCCTTCGGCCAGGTGCCGGTGATCCAGGACGGCGACGTGACCGTGCCCGATTCCAACGCCATCCTGGTCTACCTGGCGAGCCGCTACGGCAACGGGCGCTGGCTGCCCACCGACCCGGTCGGCGCGGCGCGGGTGCAGCGCTGGCTCACGGTGGCCGCCGGCCTGGTGGCGTACGGCCCCTGCGCGGCCCGGCTGATCACGGTGTTCAAGATGGACTTCAACGCCAAAGAGGTCATCGCCCGGGCGCATGGCCTGCTGGCGGTGATGGACAAGGAGCTGCAGCGCTCGCCCTTCCTGGTCGGCGAGCGGCCCACCATTGCCGATGTGGCCAACTACAGCTACATCGCCCACGCGCCCGAAGGCAATGTGTCGCTGGCCGACTACCCCAACGTGCGCGCCTGGCTCGCCCGCATCGAGGCCCTGCCGGGTTTTGTGGCGATGCCCCGGACCGCCGCCGGCCTGCTCGCCTGAAGGCCATGGCCGCCGCCCCTTTCCATGCCGGTGAACAGGCGCTGCAGCAGCGCGCCGGCAATCTCGAGCGTCTGGCCGAGATCGGGCCCAGGGTGGTCCGTGCCGCCCTGCCCGAGCAGCACCAGACCTTTTTCGCGCAGTTGCCGTTCGTCGTGGTCGGCAGCGTGGACGCCGACGGCCAGCCCTGGGCGTCGGTGCTGGCCGGTCGGCCCGGCTTCGTGCAGGCCTCGAGCGCCGAGCGCCTGCGCATCGCCGCACACCCCTGGCCGCAGGACCCGCTGGCGCAGCATCTGCGGCCCGGCGCGCCGCTGGGGCTGCTCGGCATCGAGCCCCACACGCGGCGCCGCAACCGCGCCAATGGGCAGGTGGGCGCCATGGACGCGGCGGGTTTCGAGCTGCAGGTGTCACAGAGCTTCGGCAATTGCCCGAAGTACATCCAGGCGCGGGAGGCGCGGTTCGTCGAGCAGGGTGGTGCGGCTCCCCAACCCTTGGCGCGCGGTGATCGGCTCGACGCCGCGGCGCGCCGCCTGATCCAGAACGCCGACACCCTCTTCATCGCCAGCGCCCATCCGGCGGCCCGCACGCCGGCCAGCGCCGCCGAGGGCGTGGACGTCTCGCACCGCGGCGGCCGGCCGGGCTTTGTGCGGATCGACGCCGACGACACGCTCACGCTGCCGGATTTCAGCGGCAACGGCTACTTCAACACATTGGGCAATCTGGCCCTAGACGCCCGCGCCGGCCTGCTGTTCATCGACTTCGAGCAGGGCGACATGCTGCAGGTGGCGGCGAGCGCCGAGGTGGTGTGGGATGGCTTCGACCCGGTGGCCTTCGCGGGTGCGGAGCGGCTGTTGCGCCTGCGGGTGTCCACGGTGCAGCACTGGCCGCGCGCCATGCCCTTGCGCTGGGGTGCGTCGGTCTTGTCGCCCCATCTCCCCGGCCGCGACCGGCCCACCGGCACGGCCGGGATGGGGCGGTGATCGTTGGGACACGGCCACGCCTTCGGCTGACCTTTGCCGCGCGTTGCTCAAGTCGATCCGACAGCTGGTAACAATGGCGTTCGCGCACCCATTGCCGTGGGGCCATGGCGGGCCTATCCTGAAACCCACAGTCTTGTTGGAGTTTCATGCCCAAACCCCCTGTTTCCACGCCGCGCAACCGGCCGCCCGACCGCCGCGCGGCCCTGGCGCAATACCGCTCACGCGCCAGCGGCTACGACAGCGAGCTGGCGCTGTTCGAACCCCTGCGCCGAGAGGCTGTCGCGCGGCTGAACCTGGGCCGCGGCGACACCGTGCTGGACGTGGGCTGCGGCACCGGCCTGAGCTTTGCCTTGCTGGACGACGCGGTGGGCCACCAGGGCCGCATCGTGGGCATCGAACAGTGCCCCGAGATGATGGACAAGGCCCGCGAGCGGATTGCCGCGCAGGGCTGGAAACATGTGAGCCTGGTCCAGGCGCCCGCCGAAACGGCGCATCTGGACGAGCTGGCCGATGCGGCCCTGTTTCACTTCACGCACGACGTGCTGCAATGCCCCGAGGCCATCGCCAACGTGCTGCGCCACCTCAAGCCCGGCGCGCGCGTGGTCGCCACCGGGCTGCATTGGGCGCCGCTGTGGGCCTGGCCGGTGAACCTGTTCGTGCTGGGGGCGGCGCTGTATTCGGTCACCGCCATGGACGGCCTGGGGGAACCCTGGAGCGGGCTGGCCAAGCAACTGGACGCATTCGAGGTGGACGACGGCGCGATGATGGGTGGCGTGTACATGGCCACGGGAACGTGGCGGGGCGCCGAACACCGGGGCACTTGAAGTGAACCCCGGCCTCAGCCGCCCGGCGTTTCGCCCAGGGTGAGCACCCGGGCCAGCGGCACACCTTCTGGGGGCTGGTAATCCGCCAGCACCCAGGCCCGGCTGGGGTGATTGGCCGCTTCCTGCAGCAGCTCCAGCAAGAAGCGGATGGAGGGCGCGTCCAGCGCGGCGAAGGGCTGGTCGATCAGCGTGAGCGCGGTGCCGGCGGCAAACGCGGCGCTCAGCCAGACCTTGCGCTTGCTGCCGGCCGAGAGCATGTACAGCGGCTTGTCCAGGTGGGGTTGCAGCGTGAAGCCCGCCACCAGCTCGGTCAGCGCGGCGCGGCTGAAGGCGGGGTAGTGGTGGCTCAGACTGTCCAGGTAGCCGGCGGCGCTGATGGCGTCGTGTGCTTCGGTCTGCGGGTCGATCCAGAACACCTGCTGGCGGTAGGCATCGTGCTGCTGGTCCAGCCGCACACCGTGGACGCTGATCGTGCCGCCCTGGGCCTGCAGGTCGCCCGCCATCAGGCCCAGCAGCGTGCTCTTGCCGCAACCATCGTCGCCGCGGATCAGGCTGACGCCCGGCGGGATGTTGAAGCTCAGTTCCTGGAACAGGGCCCGGCCGGGCCAGCCAAAGCTCAACCGGTCGGCCAGCAGCACGGGGGGCGTGTCCATGGTGGTGTGCCTCAGTAGTGGATGTTGTAGCGGGTGCCCCGGTGGTTGAGCACGGCGCCGCGCGGGCCGATCACTTCGAGCTTGAGATCGGGCGCGATGTCCTGGCCTTCGTGCACCACCTTGCCATTGGCGATGAGCATGCGGTGCGCCGGGTTTTCGGAGTAGGTGGAGCCGCTGATCTTCACGTCGGGACCCGCGCCGCCGACGTAAGCGGGCAGTGCGTCTGCGGGGCGCGCCGGGGTTGGCGCCGCCGCCACGGGTGGGGTTTCGGCCGGTGTGGCCACAGGCGCCCGTGGTGGGGCAGGCGCCATGACTGGGGGCGCAGCGGGCGGGGGCTCGGGTGCCAGGATGGGCAGCGCGGGGGTCGGCGGCGCTGGGGGCGTTGGCATTGACTGGACCATCTGGGCGGCGGCCAGGGTGGCGGCCGTGGCCGCTTGCGGGGCGGGGGCTGGCGCGCGGCCGCTCCACCACCAGAGCAGCGCCGCGGCCACCGCGAGCACCGTGGTGCCGATCATGAGCGGGCGACGGCCCATGGCCAGGGGGCCGGTCCGGGTCTGGGGGGCCATGCCGTGGCTGCGCAGGCCCGGCACGTGGCCACGCTCGCGTTCGGCGTCGGCCCGTTGGAGTGCATCGAGGATGAAGGACATGTTCGGGTCGGGTTCAGGCGGGGTTCAGGCGGGGCTCGTCAACGCCGCTGGCGCGGTTGACCTGCATGTAGGTGACGGGGCCGGCCCGGCCGTCGGCGTCGATGCCGTGGGCGCGCTGGAAGGCTTGCACGCGGGCGTCCAGGTCCTGGGCCTCGGGCGGCAGTTGGCCGGTGGCCTGCAGGCCGCTCAACCGTTGATCGAGCCATTGGCCGGCGCTGCCACGGGTGCCGTCCGCGAGGCGGGTGGTCTGGCCCGGGGGCAAGCGCCAGAGGGTGGCGAACTCGCCGCGCCAGATGTCGGCCAGCGCGGTCAGGGGAATCTGCCAGCGTTGTTGCCCGGCCTGCAGGGTGGCGGTTTCGGCCGTGATGCCGGTGATCAGGGCCCAGCCCGGGGGCTGGCCCGGCAGGCGCAGCGTCAGCAGCCCCGGGCGGTTGAGCTGGCGCAGGCCGTGCAGCGTCATGCGGCCGGTGCGGTAGCACTGCAGTTGTTGGGCCGGTGCAGCGGCACAGGGTTCGCCTTCCCCGAGATGGGGGCTCCACATCAGGCCCAGGGCGCGCCAGGCCAGCGTTTGAGGGCGCAGCAGGTCGGACGCGGTGGGCAGCGTGGTCAGCGGCGGCGTTGGGAGCGGCGAGGGCGACGGGGTGGCTTCGGCCTCTGCGGGGAAAACGGCCGCAGCCAAGGGCCGGGCTGTGGTCTCGGTGGCGGCTGGCAGCGCACCGGCCGCGGGCCGGGGATCGGCCTCATTGGCCGCCCGAGCCGTCGGGCCCGGCCGCTGCAGCAGTGCCAGCGTCAACAACACGCCCACCGCGGCGCCCGCGCCCAGCCACGCCAACTGGCCCAGGGGCCGGCGGGGGCGGGCCGGTGTGGGGGTGGCGTGGCCGTCGTCGAACACCTCGCGCGCGGCCTTGTCCACCACCGCCTTGTCCACGGTGTGCCGGCCACCGGCGTACGCGCCGAGCAGGGCGCGGTCGCACAGCAGGTTGATGCGCCGGGGCACGCCGCGCGACAGGGTGTGGATGCGGTGCAGGGCGTTGGCGGCGAAGGGCAGCGGTCCGTGCAGGCCGGCCACCTCCATGCGGTGCTGGATGTACTGGCGCGTTTCGGCCCCGTTGAGCGCGTCGAGGTGGTAGCGCGCGATCACGCGCTGCGCGAGCTGTTCGAGTTCGGGGCGGGCCAGCAGGCGGCGCAGCTCGGGCTGGCCGATCAGCACGATCTGCAGCAGCTTGCGCTCGCTGGTTTCGAGGTTGGTCAAGAGGCGCAGTTGCTCCAGCACGTCGGCCGAGAGGTTCTGGGCCTCATCGATGATGAGCACCGCGTTGCGTCCGGTTGCATGCGATGCAAGCAGAAACGCGTTGAGCGGGTCCAGGTGGTCCTTGACGGTGGCTTCCCCGGGGCCGGTGTGTGGCACCTCGACGCCGAATTCGTCGCAGATGCTGCGCAGCAGCTCGATGACGGTGAGCTTGGGATTGAAGATGTAGGCGACCTGGCATTGCGCCGGGGTTTGCTCCAGAAAGCAGCGGCAGACCGTGGTCTTGCCGGTGCCGATCTCGCCGGTGAGCAGCACGAAACCGCCACCGCCCTGCACGCCATACAGCAGATGGGCCAGCGCTTCGCGGTGGCGCTCGCTCATGAAGAGGTAGCGCGGGTCTGGCGCGATGGAAAAAGGGTCCTGCTTCAGGCCAAAGAATTCGGCATACATGTCCTGAGCATACCGGGCCCCTCAGGGCCGGACAACGGCGCCCGGCCGCGGGTGGGCCGGGCGAGCGGGGTGCGGCGGCAGAGCGGGCTTCGCTCAGGCCGCGAGCTGCATGGAAGCGGGCTTGCTGGCGGAGGGGCTGGTGGTGGTCGTGTTGCTGGCGCCGCTGGTGCCACCCGCTGCCTTGGCGGCCGAGGCCACCGAGCATTCGATGTCACCCGAGAGCTGGCCGCCTTCTTCGATCACGACCTTGCCGTAGCGGATCTTGCCGGTGACTTTGCCGGTGGCGTAGATCACCAGCTTCTGGCGCACCGTGAGGTTGCCATCGAACACGCCGCGGATCTCGGCGATGTCGATCTCGGCCGAGCCCTTGAAGGCGCCTTGTTCGGCGATCTGGATCACGCGCGAGTCCATCGTGGCCTCCACCAGACCCTCCACCACCAGGGTGTCGCAGTCGGTGATTTCAACGCCCTTGAGCTTGATGTTCGGGCCCACGGTCAGCTTGCTGCCGCCTTCGGGCACCACGGTGCTCGACGCCATCGATGCGCTGCTGGCCACCGGGGCCGGCGCGGCGGGAGTCTGGGGCTGGGCCGGGGTTTGCGGCTGGTTTGAAACGCTGTTGCCGACCGCGCCATAGCGCTGCGGGGTCTGGCCCTGGGTCAGGGGTTTGGGGAGTTCGTTTTCGCGTTTTCCAAAATGCAATGCCATGCCAGCTCCTTCAAAAAGTGAAGCGTTCATGCTAAGGGCCATGCGGCTTACATTCCCGCTGCGACCGTAAGAGTGGTAACGGGATGAACCGTACGTCTGGTTGCGGGTCTTGCATTCTTTCTTGTAACGGCTCAGGGCTGGCGGCGCGCTTCCATGGCCTGGATCAGCGCGCGCGCTTCGTCGCCTTCGGGGATCGGACGGCCGCTGTCGCGCCATTCCACCGCGGCCTTGAAGCCCTGTTCCTGCGCATGGCGGCGGAACCACAGGCCCTCGGGGTTGTGGCGCGTGATGCCGTCGAAGACCGTGGCCATCTGCTGCGACTGCTCCAGCCCCATGGTCAGCATCACCTGGTTGACCACCATCTTGTGCATGGCGAGGTGGCCGCGCGGCACGCCCGCGATGCGGGTGGCCAGTTGCATGGCGGCGGCGTCGAGCTGCTCCAACGGCACCGCTTCGTTGGCCAGGCCCCAGGCGGCGGCGGTGCGGCCGTCGATCACGTCGCCGGTGAACATCATCTGCTTGGCGCGCGTGGGGCCGAGGCGGTAGGTCCACATGGCGGTGGTGGGGCAGCCCCAGACGCGCGTGGGCATGTAGCCGATGCGCGCGTCCTCCGCCATCACCAGCAGATCGCAGCACAGCGCGATGTCGCTGCCACCGGCCACCGCCGCGCCGTGCACCTTGGCGATGGTTGGCTTGGGGCTGCGCCACAGGCTCATGAAGTCTTCGGTGTTGCGCTTCATGCGGGCGTAGTCAACCATCGGGTCCCAGGGCGTGCTCTCCTGCTGGCAGGGGTGTTCGATGTGCTGCTGCGCGGTGTCGGCCAGGTCGTAGCCGCCGCAGAAGCCCTTGCCCGCGCCTTCGACCACGATGACGTGGACCTCCGGCTCGGCATTGGCCCAGTCCACCGCGGCGCGGATCTCGCGCGGCATCTCGTCGTTGACGGCGTTGTAGCGCTCGGGCCGGTTCAGGCGCAGGCGCGCCACGCGCGGGTGCTGTTCATCGGGGGCGATGCTGAGGGTGCTGAAGTCGGGCATGGGGTGTCTCCTGGAATGGAGGGGCGATGCTAGTCCGCCGCCCGGGGCGGGGCAGACGCCTGGGTGACGGCGCCTGCGCTACAGTGCCCGCACCATGACCGATCACTGGGTGCTGGGCAGCCGCCCGGCGTCGTCCATTGCCTTGCCGCTGGCGCAGGTGAGCGCGCTGCTGGCGCGCCTGGGGCAGGCGGAGCGCCACGCCGTGGCCGAGGACCTGTTGCGCCTGGTGGGGGCGCAGCTGCCGCTGGCGCAGTGCACCATCTTTGCGTTCGACGCAGGGCGGCGCCCGGCCATCGTGGCGGTGGGCGACCGCTCGCGCACGCAGGAGCTGCCGAACATCGCCGAGGCCTATGTGAGTCGCTTCCACCAGCTCGACGGCAGCGCCGCCGTGATGCGCGCCGAACTGGCCGCGGCGCAGAAGGCCGGCATGGCAGAACCGCGCATCGTGCTGCACCGCCAGCGCGGCGAAGACATCGCCCACCCCGAATACCGGCGCATCTGCTACGAGCTGCCGCAGGTGGCCGAGCGGCTGGCGGTGCTGGCGCTTTACGAGGGCCGGCGCTGGCTTTCGGTGAACCTGTACCGCGGCACCGAGCACGGCCCGTTCGACGATGCGGCCATTGCCGTGGTGGAGGCGTTTGCGCCGCTGATCGTGCACGCCGTGCGCCTGCACCACACCGGGCAGGCGGTGCATCAGGACGTGTCGGGCCTGCTGCTGGCGCGGCTGGTGCGGCGTTTTCCGGCGCTCACGCAGCGCGACGACGACGTGGTGGCCGCGCTGATGGATGGGCTGTCCACCGAGGCCCTGGCCGCGCGCCTGGGTCTGACGCTGGCCAGCGCCCGGACCTACCAGAAGCGCGTGTACCGCAAGCTCGGCGTGGCCGGGCAGCGCGAACTGCTGGCGCTGCTGCTCGACAGCGGCGCCTGATCGAAGCCTTTGGCGGGTGTGCGGGGGGGTGTTCCCATATGGGGACATGGTGGCGGCGTGTCGTGCCTACACTGCGCCGATCCCCAGGAGACAAAGCCATGCACCAGCCGCACGCCGAACCCCGGCGCTCCATCTACTACCGGTACCAGGTGTTCGACGCCTGGTTGCCCTCGATGCACCCCGGGCCGCAGCGCCACGCCGTGGTGATCGCCGGCGCCGGGCCGATCGGGCTGGTGGCCGCGCTGGAGCTGGCCCGCCACGGCGTGAAGTGTGTGCTGCTCGAATCGGAGCGCCAGGTCTCTGAAGGCAGCCGCGCCATCGTGTTCACGCGCCGCTCCATGGAGATCCTGCAGCAGGTGGGCGTGGCGCACCGCGTCACCCAGAACGGCCTGCCCTGGCGTTTCGGCAACTCGGTCTACCGCGGTCAGCGCGTGTTCCGCATGGAAGCGCCACACGATCCGGACGACCGCTTTTTCCCCATGATCAACCTGCAGCAGCCGTATCTGGAGGAATACCTGGTCGATGCCGTGCGGGCCAACCCGCTGATCGAGTTGCGCTGGGGCAACCGCGTGAACGCCGTGACGCAGGACGGGCAGGGCGCCACGCTGGATGTGGACACGCCCGAGGGCCCGTACACGCTGCAGACCGACTGGCTGGTGGCCGCCGATGGCGCGCGCTCCGGCATCCGCTCGATGCTGGACCTGAAGCTCGAAGGCGCGTCCTACGAAGGCCGCTTCGTCATCGCCGACATCCGCATCGACCTGCCGCTGCCCACCGAGCGCCTGGCGTTTTTCGACCCCGACTGGAACCCGGGCAACACCATCCTCATGCACCGTGAGCCGCACGGCATCTGGCGCGTGGACTACCAGCTGCCGCCCGGCGAAGACGCCGAAGCGGCCCTGAAACCCGAGTCGCTCAAGGCCCGCATCGACGCCCAACTGGCCTTGATCGGCCACGCTGGCGTGCCCTGGGCCATGGACTGGTGCTCGGTGTATTCGGCGCGCGCGCTCACGTTGCCGGATTACGTGCACGGCCGCGTGCTGTTCACCGGCGACGCGGCGCACCTGCTGCCCATCTTCGGCGTGCGCGGTGCCAACACCGGTTTCCAGGACGCGCAGGCGCTGGCCTGGCGGCTGGCCTTCGTGGTCAAAGGGCTGGCCGCCGCACCGCTGCTGGCGGGCTACAGCAGCGAGCGTGTGGGCGCGGCGCGCGAGATCATCGACGAGGCCGGCAAAAGCACGCGCTTCATGACGCCGCCCACGCGCGGCTTCCGCCTGCTGCGCGACGCCGTGCTCTCGCTCTCGCTCAGCGAACCCTTCGTGGGCCCGCTCTACCACTGGCGCACCTCGCGGCCCCACGAGTACCGCGATTCACCCGCCAACAGCGCGGGCGACGACAACGCGCTGTTCCAGGCCGGGCCGGGCCACGGCGCGCCGCCGCAGAACGTGCGCCTCGGTGCCGACGACCACCTGCTGGACCACCTGGACCACTGCTTTGCGCTGCTGTACTTCACCGAAGACGCCGCCGTGCCCGATGCGCTGACCGAGGTGGTGAACGAACTCCGCGCCAAAGGTCTGCCATTGCGCGTGATCGCCGTGGGCAGCGCCCAGCCGGTCACGGGCGCCGATGAAACCCTGGCCGACACCGACGGCCACCTGCGCGTGCGCTACGGCGTGCTGGCCAGCGGCGCGGCCTACCTGCTGCGGCCCGACCAGCACGTGTGCGCCCGCTGGATGGGTCTGGATGCGATGCGCCTGCGCGCCGCCCTCATCAACGCCGCCGGTCTGAACAAGGAGGTCTGAACATGGGCCCGAACACATTGAGCACCCCCGGCCTGGAGCAGGTCTACGACGCGCTGGCCACCGCCATTGACGCGGCTGGCGCGGAGAAGTCCGAGCTGTTCCTGGTCAAGCTCGCGCTGCTGAACGCCCAGGCGCTGGCCGACCCGGCGGTGTTTCAGGCGCACATCGATGCCGCGCTGAAAGACCTGTGATGCGGTTGAAAGAAAAACTGCATGGACTCAGCCAGGCCCAACGGCCGTGGAAGCCGCCAACGGCAGGAAGATGTCGGTCAGCAGATCGGCCGGCGCTGTGTCGCGCGGGCTGTTGAGGTATTCCTCGAACACCGGTTGGTCGGCCAGCGCGTGGCCGGTGGCCACCAGCCAGGTGCCGTAGAGCCAGTGGTAGGCGTCGCGCATGTTGGGGTAGGGGCCTTGGTAGCGCAGCACGGCGCAGGGCGTTCCGCCCACGGTGAAGCGCTGCAGCGGCGGCGCGATCTCGGTGCCGGAGGCAATCGACAGCCCGGCGCGCGAGTTGAGCTGGGCCTCCGGGTAGGCGAACGGGTCGTCCAGGTACTGCGCCAGCCAGCGCGTGTCGGGCCGTATCAGGCCCTGCGCCGCGAGGTGGATCTGCGCGGTCTCGAAGGCCTTGCCGACCCGCATGTAGCTGCCCCGGTGGGTCATGCCGGCCAACTCGACGGCTGGTACCCGCCTGATCTCGACCGGCCAGCCGCTGGCGGCTTGAGCAGCGGTGCTGTGCCAGGGCAGTGCGTCGGTCCGCGTTTCGCGCCAGCTCTGCGGGCTCTGGCCGAAGGTCTGGCGGAACGCGCGGGTGAACGATTGCGGATTCGGGTAACCGCAGCGCCGTGCGATCTCGGTCACGGTCAGCGTGGTCTGCGCCAGGTAACCCGATGCCCGGTGCAGCCGCACGCGCCGCACCGTGGCCGCCACCGTTTCACCGATCAGCGCATGGTAGATGCGGTGCCAGTGGCAGGGGGACAGGTCCGCGACCAAGGCCAGCTCGTTGAGGTCCAGCGGGTCGGCCAGCCGGTCGTGGATGTGGGCGGTAACCCGGGTGAGCTGCGCCCGATAGTCGGTCCATTGCGGCTGGGGGTTGGTCATGGCGTCCCGGGGGTTGGCGCGAGGCCGATGTGAATGTGAATGCTGCCGTCCGGCTGGTAGCGCTCGTAGTCTGCCAGAGTGGTCTTTTTCAGGTCGGTGCGCTGCCAGATGGCTTCCCACGCGGCGCCCACCAGGTCGATACGGCCCCTTTCCACCGGGAACACCGCGCGTGTTGAGGCCGGCGCGACCACATGGGTCAGCCCCTCGGGCGGCAGCTCGGGCGTGTGGCCGGGCACGGCGTGGCCGATGACCAGCGTGTAGCGGCCGCTGTTGTCGGTGCCGGCGTTTTCGAAATTCGTATAGACCGCGTACACGTCGTCCGACAGACGGTGGGGCAACCGCTCGGCGAGTGGCGCCTGGCCGAAGGCGGCCCAGTGGGGCGGGATGGTCTCGAAGGCTTCGCCGTTGTGGGTGCGCAGGGCGATGCCGACGACGTGAAGGGCCTGGGGTTGCTGGATGATTTGCATGGTGGTGCTCCGGGTTGGGGGTGGTCGGGCCATTCTGGAGACGGGATACGGACAATTCTTGCGGTCCTTGCGTCTTTCGCCACGGCGTTATCTGCGCCCCGCCCATCAGCAAGGTTGATGGCCAGCCCCTACACTTGTGGGTTATCCCCCGATTGCCCCTATGAACGCCCCCGTCGACGTCTCCTTTTTCGCGCGCGCCGCCAAGCCGCTGACCAGCTACCGCCCCTACTGGGCCAAGCGGTTCGGCGTGGCGCCGTTCCTGCCCATGAGCCGCGCCGAGATGGAGCAGCTGGGTTGGGACTCGTGCGACATCGTTCTGGTGACGGGCGACGCCTACGTGGACCACCCCAGCTTCGGCATGGCGGTGATCGGGCGCGTGCTGGAGGCGCAAGGCTTTCGCGTCGGCATCATCGCCCAGCCCGACTGGCAGAGCGCCGAGCCCTTCAAGGCGCTGGGCAAGCCCAACCTGTTCTGGGGCGTGACCGCGGGGAACATGGATTCCATGATCAACCGGTACACGGCCGATCGGAAGATCCGCAGCGACGACGCCTACACCCCCGGTGACGTGGGCGGCAAACGCCCCGACCGCGCCGCCATCGTCTACAGCCAGCGCTGCCGCGAGGCCTACAAAGACGTGCCCATCGTGCTCGGCGGCATCGAAGGCAGCCTGCGCCGCATCGCCCACTACGACTACTGGAGCGACAAGGTGCGCCGCAGCATCGTGGTGGACAGCAAATGCGACCTGCTGCTGTATGGCAACGCCGAGCGCGCGCTGGTCGAGGTGGCGCACCGCATCGCCGCGCGCGAACCCGTCGAACACATCACCGACGTGCGCGGTACCGCCTTCATCCGCCGCCCCCACGACCCGACGGCCGAGGGCTGGATCGAGCTGGATTCCAGCGAGGTGGACCAGCCGGGCCATGTGGAAGACCACATCAACCCCTACCTGACCACCAGTGAACAAGCGCAGGCCCAGGGCCAGAGCTGTTCCAAGGAAGATGGCTCCCAACCCCCTCTCCCGCCTGCGGGCGAGGGCCGGGGTGAGGGCGCTTCAGCCTACAAACCCATCACTATCCACCGCCCCCAAGGCACCGGCGGCGTGGCCAAGCTGCCGCGCGAACGTACCGTCATCCGCCTGCCCAGCTACGAGCAGGTCAGGAGCGACGCCGTGCTCTACGCCCACGCCAACCGCGTGCTGCATCTGGAAACCAACCCCGGAAACGCCCGCGCGCTGGTACAGGCGCACGGCGAAGGCGCGACCGCGCGCGACGTGTGGATCAACCCACCGCCGATTCCGCTGACCACGGCCGAGATGGACTATGCCTTCGATCTGCCGTACGCCCGCAGCCCGCACCCGGCCTACGCCGACGAACACGGCAAACACGACGGCGCGACCAAGATCCCGGCCTGGGAAATGATCCGCTTCTCGATCAACATCATGCGCGGCTGCTTCGGCGGCTGCACCTTCTGTTCCATCACCGAGCACGAAGGCCGCATCATCCAGAGCCGCTCGGAAGACTCGATCATCAAAGAGGTCGAAGACATCCGCGACAAAGTGGAGGGTTTCACCGGCGTCATCTCCGACCTGGGCGGCCCCACCGCCAACATGTACCGCCTGGGCTGCAAAAGCCCGGCCATCGAAGCCGCTTGCCGCAAGCCCAGCTGCGTCTACCCCGGCATCTGTCAGAACCTGCACACCAACCACGACCCGCTCATCAAGATCTACCGCCGGGCGCGCGCGCTCAAGGGCATCAAGAAGATTCTGATTGGCTCCGGCCTGCGCTACGACCTGGCCGTGAAAAGCCCCGAGTATGTGAAGGAACTGGTGCAGCACCACGTGGGCGGCTACCTCAAGATCGCGCCCGAGCACACCGAAGGGGGGCCGCTGTCCAAGATGATGAAGCCCGGCATCGGCAGCTACGACCGCTTCAAGGCCATGTTCGAGAAGTACAGCGAAGAGGCCGGCAAGAAGCAGTTCCTCATCCCGTATTTCATTGCGGCCCATCCGGGCACCAGCGACGAGGACATGATGAACCTCGCGATCTGGCTGAAGAAAAACGGCTTCCGCGCCGACCAGGTGCAGACCTTCTACCCCAGCCCCATGGCCACCGCCACGGCGATGTACCACACCAGCCTGAACCCGCTCAAAGGCGTGCACCGCGACGACCGGGCCGAAAAGGTGGATATCGTGCGCGGCGACAAGCGCCGCCGCCTGCACAAGGCCTTCCTGCGCTACCACGACCCGAACAACTGGCCGCTGCTGCGCGAAGCGCTCAAGACCATGGGCCGCGCCGACCTCATCGGCAACGGCAAACACCACCTGATCCCGACTTTCCAGCCCATGACCGACGGCGGGTACCAGAGCGCGCGGAAGAAGAACTCGACGCCGGGTGGGGCCATCGCGGGCAACGCGGGGGCCAAGACGGGCGGCGGGACGGGGAAGGTGGTGTCAAGCTCCAGTGGCAAGGCGCCGGTCAAGGGGCGCATCCTCACCCAGCACACGGGCTTGCCGCCGCGTGCGGGGGTGAAGGCCAAGGGACGGTAGGTTTGGGCACCCAACCGCCACGCTAGTTCAGTGCCAGCGCTTTCTTCACCGCGACCAGCCCATCGTCGCCACCGTATGTTTTGACCCCTGCCAGCCAGCTGTCCAACACCTTGGGGTTGGCCTTGAGCTGTTTGATGGCGGCGGCTTTGGCGTCCACTCTGGCGTCCAGCACCTCGGTGATGGCCTTGTTCTCCAGGTCCACGCTGAATTCCATTTGTGCGAACAGGCGGCCCACGTTGGGGCACTGGGTGGCGTAGCCCTTGCGGGACACGGTGTTCACAGTGGCGCTACCGTAGTTGGGGCCGAAGTAGTCCTTGTCACCATCCAGGTAGCTGATGCGGAACTTGGTGTTCATCTGGTGGGGTTCCCACGCCAGGAAAACGATCCAGTCCTTGCCTTTTTCTTTGCGTGCCACCTGGCTCAGCATGCTTTGCTCGCTGGACTCCACCAGCGACCAGCCTTCGAGGCCATAGCTCTTGGCGTCGATCATTTTCTTGATGTTCTGGTTGGCGGGAGAACCGGATTCGATGCCGTAGATCTTCTTGTCAAACCTGTCGGCGAACCTGGCCAGGTCGGCGAAGGTTTTCACCCCGGCGTCCGCCACATAGGTGGGCACGGCCAGCGTGAACTTGGCGCCGGGCAGGTTGGCGCGCACCACTTCGAGTGAGCCTTCTTTCACCAACGGTTCCACCAGCGCTTTTTGTGCGGGCATCCAGTTGCCCAGAAACACGTCGATCTGCTCTTTTTTCACCCCCACGTAGGTGATGGGCACGCTCAGCGAGGCCACCTTCTGCTCATAACCCAGGGCGTTCAGCACCACGCCGGCAAAGGCGTTGGTGGCGGTGATGTCGGTCCAGCCCGGGTCGGCCATGCGGACCTGACGGCAGGACGCTGGCTCGGCCGCCTGGGCGTGGCCGGCGAGCATGCCCAGTGACCCAGCAAGGGACGCAACAACGAGGCGACGACTTCCCATGGTGAACTCCTCAAAGGTGAGATGAAACAGTGGTTTGGGCGGAACGGACAATCGGAAAACGGGCACGGGCCTCCAGCGTGTCGAGGTCGATGTGGTTGCGCATGTAGCGTTGGCTGGCGGGCTGGAATGGCTGGTGGTCCCAAGGCTGGGCCGCACCCTGGTTTTGGGCCGCGAAATGAAAGCGGCGGCGCTTTTGGCTGGCGATCACCTGGGCCGTGAGCGCAGGCATGTCCCAGCGCTGCGCCACCTCGCCGCGGAAGGCCTGCGCCGTGGCCGCGTGGGCAGGGTCGGCCGCCAGGTTGCACAGCTCCAGCGGGTCGGCCGCCAGGTCGTACAGTTGGTCGGGGTCCACCGGGGTGTGCACAAACTTGAACTTGCCGCGGCGCAGCATCACCAGCGGGGCCACGGCGCCTTCGCCCAGGTACTCGCCGATCACCTCGTCATGCCCGCCTGTGCCCGTGAGGTGTGGCCAGAGGCTGCGGCCGTCCAGCGGCTCCGGCAGGGCGGGCGCGGCGCCATGGAACGCCAGGTCCATCAGCGTCGGCAACAGGTCCATCGAAGACACATTCGCCGTCACCCGCGCTGCCTTGAAGCGCTGGGGTGCATGCACGATCAGCGGGATCCGGCAGGCATTCTCGAAGTAGTTCATCTTGTACCAAAGCCCGCGTTCGCCCAGCATGTCACCATGGTCGGACAGCACGACGACGATGGTGTTGTCGGCTTGGCCGGCTTGCTCCAGCGTTTTCAGGATGCGGCCCATCTGGTCGTCCACATACGACACCGCGCCGTAGTAGGCGTGGCGGGCATTGCGCACCTGGTCGTCGCTCAGCGGGGTGCGGTCCATGTCGCTCACATGGCGCAGTCGCAGGGTGTGAGGGTCGCGGGGAACCATGTCGTCGCGCACCCGAGGCATGTCGATGTCTTCATGCCGGTAGCGGTCCCAGTATTCGCGGGGAATGGCGTAGGGGTCGTGCGGGTGGGTCATGGAGACCACCATGCAGAATGGGCGCTGATCTTCGTCACGTGCCATGTCAAACAGCTTTTGCTGCGCGAGGAAGGCCACCTCGTCATCGAAGTCCAGCTGGTTGGTGCGCACGCACAGGCCCGCATCCAGCACGGAGCCCATGTTGTGGTACCAGCTGGGGCGCACTTCCGGGTGCTCCCAGTCGGGGGTCCAGCCGAAGTCGGCGGGGTAGATGTCGGTGGTCAGCCGCTCTTCAAAGCCGTGGGTCTGGTCAGCACCACAAAAATGCATCTTGCCCGAGAGCACGGTGCGGTAGCCCGCGTGACGCAGGTGGTGGGCAAAGGTGAGCACTTCGGACGGCATCTCGGCCGCGTTGTCATATGCCCCGATGACCGACGGCAGCTTGCCGGACAAAAAGACGTAGCGCGAAGGCGCACACAAAGGGCTGTTGGTGTACGCCGACTCGAACACCACACCGGCAGCGGCCAGCGCGTCGATGGTGGGCGTCTTGCACACCGTGTTGCCATATGCCGCCAGTGCTGAGGGCGTCAGCTGGTCGGCCATGAGGATGAGGATATTGGGTGGGCTCACGTTCAAACTACCGGTGTAGACACAACAGCAACATAAAGTTCATTTATGCGATGAGTTCAGTTTATGCAGGCTGTTTGACGTAGTGAAGGCCGTCATTTCTTATGCAGGTATAAATAGTGCTTATGAAAGACATGCGCCGACTCCCCCCTTTGCAAAGCCTGGTGTTCTTTGAAGCCGCGGTGCGGCACCTGAGCTTTACGGCGGCCGCCCGGGAGCTGGGCACCAGCCAGCCGGCGGTCAGCCAGCGCATCAGCTTGCTGGAGGACGACCTGGGCGCGCCCTTGTTCAAGCGGGAGCACCGTGGCGTCTCGCTCACCCCGGAAGGGCTGCAACTGGTCACGGCGGTGCGCGAGAGCCTGAGCTGCATCGGCGAGGTGGCGGCCAAAATCCGGGCGCGGCGCGAGCGCCAGGTGTTGACGGTGGCCACCGACTTCGGCTTTGCCACCTACTGGCTGATGCCGCGCCTGGCCACGCTGCGCGAGCTGGTGCCGGAGCTGGATGTGCGCATCGTCACCAGCCAGAACCAATTTGACATCCGCGGCGAGCCGGTGGACATGGCCATTGCCTTTGGCGACGGGCATTGGCCCGGCTGCAGCGCGGCCCCCTTGATCCCCGAAATCGTGGTGCCGGTTTGCAGCCCCGCCTTCTTTGCGCGGCAGCACCTGAGCGGGCTGGCCGCCGACATGCGCACGCTGCCGCTGCTGCACCTGGAGAGCGCCGAGCCCCAGCGCTGGCTGCAGTGGGACGGCTGGTTTGCAAGCCACGGCCTGCGCAGCGCAGGCACTGGGCACGACCTCACGCTCAACAACTACCCGCTGGTGATCCAGGCCGCCATGGCCGGGCAGGGCGTGGCGCTGGGCTGGGCCCCTTTGGTCGATGAACTGGTGCGAAGCGGGCAACTGGTGCCGGCAGTGGACAGCCCGCAGCGCACGGCGCGTGGCTACTTTCTGGTGGAGCCCAACACCCGCCGCAACAGCGAGGCATTGCACCGCTTCCGCCGTTGGATGGTGCAGGAATGCGCGCAAGCGCTGGCAGACAGCCCCTTCAGTGCCGCGGTACCTGCAACCGAAAATTCACAGTCAGATCCCGACTTGGCCCGTGCAGCACCTTGAATCGCTGCGGGTCCGTTGTCAAGACCATGGGCCGCGCCGAAGGGTGCGACCGCAACCGGCAAGGCGCCGACCAAGGGTCGCATCCTGACCCAGCACACGGGCTTGCCGCCACGGGCTGGAGTGAAGGGGCCGTCGTCCGCTAAGTGGTCGCTCCGACGGAGCGGACCCCACAACGCCCCTTGGCTTATGACCCGTTACCTGAAATCGGCGGCCAGAGGGTTGGCGGGAGCCAGGTGGTCGTTGCTGCCGGCGTCTTTCGGCAACTGGGGCGCTACCGCCTGCTTGGCTTGGATTTTGGTATACGGAGATGCGCTTCCCCATCCCGTGGGGATTTCATTGGGGTTGTTGGTAATGACCAGAAAAAGCTGCGTTGCATTGGCGGTGATATAGCCTGGATACGCTCCGTCTGGATAGGTCATGCTCATCGTGTCGACTTCTCCGCCCAGAACATTGGCTTTGGGCCCCAGTTGGATCGTCACATTGGGGGCATCGGGGATGGCGCCCAAGAGGTTTTTGCAGGCTGGGTCGGAGTGGGCCAGCGTATTGGAATCACTGCCATTCAGCGAGGTGGCCGACGCTTTTGCCAAGTTGAAGGTGCGGGTTTGAAAGTAGGTTTTGCCGTCGATCGCTTTGTAGGAGAAACAGGCTGACTTCCAGGCTCCGACATACATGTCAGCGGGGTCGTCAGAGCCGCCGCCGCAAGCCACCAGGGCAGAAACACCCACCGACGCCAGGAAAAATTTGAACAAACGATTCACGAAAGACCTTGATGAAGTGAGTTAACCGAGACTGTTGCAAATTGTAAATCGCGGCGCTACACCGACAATCCGACGATGTTCTATCGATCCATTTTCTGGCGCCGCTTCACTGCCACCGCGGCATTCGCCGCCTTGTGCTCAGCGATCCCGGCCATGGCGGCGCCTGCCGATGCCGCCTTCTGTCCACCCCAACCCTCACCCCCCAGCCGCGAGCTGATGCAGAAAGCCCAGCAGCAGGCCACCGACCGGGGGTTTCTCTGGCGCATCAGCCGCGACGGGCGCGATTCTTTTCTGTATGGAACGATCCACGCCGGGCGGCCGGAGTGGTTTGCGCTGGGGCCGAAGGCCGAGGCCTCGTTGTCTCGCACGGGCGCGTTGGCGCTGGAGATCAACGTGACCGATCCGGCGGTGGCGGAGGCGCTGCGTGGCGTGATGCAGGGGCCGGTGCGGTCACTGTCGGCCGAGCTGATGCAGTCGCTGCGTTCGGCCTGGGCGGCCGAATGCCTGCCGGCGGCGGCCCTCGAGCAGGGGGCGGCTGAGTACCACGCCACCCTGCTGGCCGTGGCGCAGGCGCAGCGCCAGGGGCTGTTTCCGCTGTATGGCGCGGAGTCGGTGCTGCTGATGCACAGCCTGCGCGTCCAGCGCCCGGTGGTGGGGCTGGAGTCGGTGCAGACGCAGCTCTCGGCGCTGCTGGCACGCGACGACGAAGAGGCCGCCGCCATGGTTCGCGAGATGCTGGCCGAACTGCGGCGCCCCGAGGCCGTGCGTGGCCTGGAGCGGCTGGCGCGGGCCTGGGCGAGCCGTGACCTGAAGGACCTGGAGGCCTATGCCGACTGGTGCGACTGCCTGAACACGCCGACCGACCGGGAGGTGTTTGCCCGCCTGGTGGACGGGCGCAACCCCGGCATGGCCGAGGCGATCGAGCGGCTGCACGCCGAGGTGAGCGTGTTCGCGGCCGTGGGTTCGTTGCACATGGTGGGGCCGCAGGGGCTGCCGGCCCTCTTGGAAGCCAGAGGATTCAAGGTCCGTCGCGTGTTCTGAGATGGACGGCTTGCGGGTAGGAAGCGAAGGCTTGAGATATGTCATGAACTGTGCTGATTCTCCCCACGGCGCAGCGGGCTTTCCAACACAATTCGTTACTTCCGGGCGACACCTGTCGTCCATTTGGGGACACTTTCCATGGCACATCTGAACTGGACGCCCGATCTTGAAACGGGCATCCGCGAAATCGACGGGCAGCACAAGCGCATCGTCGACTACATCAACCAGCTCTACGACGCCCGTGACCACGACGACCGCGAGGCCGTGGGTGCTGTGATCGACGAAATGGTGGACTACACGCTGTCGCACTTCGCATTCGAAGAATCCCTGATGGCGGACGCCGGCTACATGTTCGCCGGCCCGCACAAGAAGGTGCACGAGCTGTTCACGCGCCGGGTGGGCGAATACCGCATGCGCTTCGAGGCGGGTGAAGACGTGGCGTCCGATCTGCACGCCATGCTCTCGCGCTGGCTGTTCAACCACATCCGCAACGACGACCGCAGCTACGCCGACGCGGTGAAGGTCTACCTGAAGAACGTCAGCCACGGCGAGTCCGATATGAAGGCCCAGATCAAGGAAGAGCTGATCCGTGAGCTGCAGCTGAAAAAGAAGCGCGGTTTCTTCGCGCGGCTGTTCGGCCAGGACTGAACGCTGAACCGGGCTGCCGCAGAGTGGTCAACTGGCCTGAAATGGCGCAAAATGCGCCAAACAGGAATTTTCGCCATGTCCTCCACCCCCAGCCCGTTTGCGTCCGTGAAACTGCCCACTGCCCTGGTGCAGCAGGCCCGAGAGGCTGCCCAGCCGCAGCGCCGCTCGATTGCGGGTCAGATCGAATACTGGGCCACCCTGGGACGCATTGCCGACGAAACCGGCCTCACCGTGCAGGAGGCACGCGAGGCGATTGCGCTCTACGACGCCCGCCACCGCGCCCCAGCAGACGAGTCCCTTGACGCCATCGAGGCGCGCTTCGTGGCCGCCGAATCCACCGGTCGCCTGGCCCAGGCGGTGCGCGACACCGTGCTGGCCAACCGCCAGAAAACCGCGCCCACCCGCCGCGCCGCCTGACGCCGCTGCCCCTTGGCCGCTCCGGTCTTTTACCTGCTGGCCGGTCCCAACGGTGCGGGCAAGTCCACGCTGTACCGCAGCGCGGTGGTCCAGGGCCTGATTCCCGCCAACGCCGAATTCGTCAACGCCGACCTGCACGAGGTGGGCCATCTGCAACATGTGGCCGACGCCGCCGAGCGCTCGCGCCAGGCGCGCCAGTGGGCCGATGCGCGGCGGGTGCAGTGTCTGGCCGAAGGCCGCTCGTTCGCCAGCGAAACCGTGTTTTCCCACACCTCCAAGCTCGATCTGATGGCGGCGGCCCGCCGCGCCGGGTTCAGCGTGGTGCTGCTGGTGGTGTGTGTGGACGACCCGCAGCAGCTGCTCGCCCGGGTGAACCAGCGCGTGGAAGAGGGCGGCCACCCGGTGCCACCCGAGCGCATCCTGGCGCGTTACCCGCGCACCGTGCGGCACCTGAGCGTGGCGGTGCGGCGGGCCGATCTGGCGCTGCTCTACGACACATCGCAACCGCCCGACCAGGTGTTTCAACCGCCGCGGCTGGTGGCGCGGTTGCGCGGCGGCGAGCTGGTGTGGCAGGCCGACCCGTTGCCGGCCTGGGCCCGCCACGTGGTGTCGCCCGAGCCCATGCGATGAGCGGCCGAGGCTTCTGCTCGCGGGTCAGTCCGCGTAGTCCAGCGGCAGGGCGGTGGTGAACTTCAGTTCCTCCATGGCGAAACTGCTGCTCACGTCCGAGAGTTCGATGGAACGGATCAAGCGCTTGTAGACCGCGTCGTAGGCCGCGATGTCGGGCACCACCACGCGCAGCAGGTAGTCCACGTCGCCGCTCATGCGGTAGAACTCGACGATCTCGGGGATATCGCGCACGGTGTCGCGAAAACCCTCGAACCAGGCCTGGCTGTGCTGGTTGGTGCGCACCCCCACGAACACCGTCACGCCCAGGTTGATCTTGCACGGGTCGACCAGGGCCACGTGGCGGGTGATGAAACCGTGCTCGCGCAGCCGCTGAATGCGCCGCCAGCAGGGCGTGGACGAGAGGTTCACCGCCTGCGCCAGATCGGCCAGCGGTGTTTCCGCATCGCGTTGCAGGATCGCAAGAAGCTGCCGATCAATCGCATCCAGTTTCTTTTTCATGTCAACTCATGGAAATGATTTCTACATTAGGCCATTTTTTGAGCTGAAAAGGCAAGCCGGTTCTGCGCCCGCCCACGCACACTCCCTGCATTCGCAACACGCTTTGGAGCACGCATGAAAACCATTGGCCTGATCGGCGGCATGAGCTGGGAGTCCACCACTCTCTATTACCAGTTGATCAACCGCGAGGTGGCCCGGCGCCTGGGTGGCCTCAGCAGTGCCCGCCTCAACCTGGTGAGCCTGGACTTCCAGGACATCGCCCAACGGCAGCGCGCCGGCGACTGGCCGGGCATGGCGGACATCCTGCGCCAGGCGGCGCGGCGTCTGCAGGAGACCGGCGCCCAGTGCCTGCTGATCGGCACCAACACCATGCACAAGCTGGCGCCAGAGGTCCAGGCGGCGTCCGACGTGCCCTTGCTGCACATCGCCGACGTGACCGCCGACGCCATCCTGGCGCAGGGGCTGGACGCGGTGGGCCTCATGGGCACGCGCTTCACCATGGAACAGGACTTCTACGTGGAGCGGCTGGCCTCGCGCGGCATCCGCTGCGTCATCCCCGACGAGGCCGAGCGCATCGAGATCCACCGCATCATTTTCGAAGAGCTGTGTCAGGGCCAGCTGCCGCCCGCATCGCGCGCCTGGCTCTCGGCCTGCATCGAGTCGCTCAAGGCACGTGGGGCCCAGGGCGTGGTGCTGGGTTGCACCGAGCTGCCGCTGATCGTGGGGCCGGAAGACAGCTGCCTGCCCACGTTCGACACCACCGCGCTGCACGCCATGGCGGCCGTGAACTTCGCCCTGGCCGACTGAGCGGCTTCGAGGAGCGCACCGACATGTGTCAACTGCTGGGCATGAGCTGCAACACCACCGCGTCCATCCGGTTTTCGTTCACCGGCTTTGCGCAGCGCGGGGGCTGCACCGCCGACCACGTGGACGGCTGGGGCATCGCGTTCTACGAACCCACCGGCTCGCGCATGTTTCTCGACGACCGGCCGGCGAGCGAGTCGAGGCTGGCGGAATTCGTGCGCAGCTACCCGATCCAGTCGCGCACGGTGATCTCGCACATCCGCAAGGCCACGCAGGGCACGGTGAGCCTGGCCAACACCCATCCGTTCACCCGCGAGTGGCTGGGGCAGAACTGGTTCTTCGCCCACAACGGCGATCTGCGCAATTTCCACCCGGCGCTCGACGGCGGCTTTCTGCCGGTGGGCAACACCGACAGCGAGAAGGCCTTTTGCTACCTGATGCAATGCCTGCGGCAGACCTTTGCCGACCGGCTGCGCCCGCCGGAGTGGGCCGAGCTGGCGCCGGTGCTGGCCCGGCTCAACCGCGAGGTGGCGCGCTACGGCAACTTCAACTACCTGCTGACCAACGGCGATGCGCTGTATGCCCACTGCTCCAGCCAGCTGGCCTGCCTGGAGCGCGCGCATCCCTTCCCCATGGCCCGGCTGGTGGACTGCGACATCCGCATGGACCTGAGCGCGCTCAATGGCGAGGCGGACCGCATGGTCATCGTCGCCACCGAACCGCTGACGCTGGACGAGCCCTGGCGCGCGCTGCGCACGGGTGAGAGCAAGGTGTTTGTGATGGGGCGGGAAGTCTGGTCGCACCACGAGCCCGAAACCATCCGCTTTCCGCTGCCCACCAGCACTGCCGGCCGGGCCTGGCCGCTGCCGCAGGCCGGGCTCGTGGCACCTGCCTGAGATCCGCGTTCAGGCCGGCAAGGTGTGCAGGGGTATGTCGCGGGCAGCGGCGAGCTGGTCGAGTTGCTGGCGCGTCTGGCCGGCCAGGAAGCGGGCGATGGCGGTGTGCACCTCGGGCCGGAACATCGTGCGCACATCGGCCATTGCCACGCCCGTGGCAGCGCAGAGGGACGCGGCGAAGTGCGGCTCCAGCGCGGCCAGGGCCACGCGGCCGTCCTGGCAGGGATAGACGCGGTAGCCCGCATGGGCGCCGCCCACCGAGCCGCTGGGCAGGGTCAGGCCCCAGTCGCGGGGCAGGGCGAGCCAGGCGGCGGCGTCGGACAGCGCGACCTCCTGGAACGACCCCTGGCCACGGGTCTTTTGCGCCAGAACGGCCTTCAGGGCCGCCTCGCTGGCCATGAGCGCGCCGCCCATGTCGGCAAACAGCGTGGCCGGCAGGTCCAGCCCGGTCACAAGGCCGGCGTGGGCCAGATACGTCAGGTCGTGCCCCGGCTCTTCGGCGCGCGCGCCCGGCGCACCCACGATGGCCACCACAGACAGCGCCGAGTAGGCCTTGTGCAGCGCCTTCCAGGAGAGGCCCAGCTTGGCCAGCGCCGAAGGGCGGAACGAGGTCAGCAGCAGGTCGGTGCGGGCCAGCTCTTTGTGCAGCCGGGCCTGGCCCTTGTCCGTCTTCAGGTCGATGCTCAGGACCCGGATGCCCGCGTGCAGCGTGGCGTAGGCGGTCGGGTTGTACTGGCCCATCGGATCGCCGCTGGTGCCCGCGGGCGCGCCCTTGGGTCCGGGCGGTTCGGCCTTGAGGCAGGTCGCGCCCATGGCCTTGAGGCGCATGAGCGCGGCCGGCCCGGGCAGGTTGAGCGCCAGGCTGAGCACGCGCACGCCGCGCAGCGGCTTGAGGGGTTTGATCGGGTTGGAGGCGGTGTTGGGCGGCATGGCGTTACAGATTGACGTTCACGTCAATGTATCGCCATGGCAGGTGGTTTCGAAGCGCGAGTGCGACAACCTTGCGACAAAATCCCGATGCAAACGCCGCCTCCGGCCCGATGTGACTTCACCCAGGATGCGGTGGAACCGGCTTTGCCGGGCCACTCGCATCGCCCCTTTGAGGGGGTGACGCCGCAGGCGGCGCGGGGGTGGGCCATCTACTCCCCGAAATTCAGCGGCAGGCCGACGTAGTTCTCGGCGATGGTTTTCAGACCCGCTTCCGAGTGCATCAGGTAGTCCAACTCGGCCTGCTGCAGCTTGCCGTTGATGGCGCCTTCGCCATCGAAGTTGTGCATGATCGACGTGAACCACCACGAGAAGCGCTCGGCGCGCCAGATGCGTTTGAGGCAGCGCTCGGAGTAGCTGTCGATGCCGGCCTCGGTCTTGTCCTGGTAGAACTCGATGAGGGCGTTCGAGAGGTACTTCACGTCGGTGGCGGCCAGGTTCAGGCCCTTGGCGCCGGTGGGCGGCACGATGTGGCCCGCGTCGCCCGCCAGGAACATGCGGCCAAAGCGCAGCGGCTCGGTGACGAAGCTGCGCAGCGGCGCGATGCTCTTTTCCAGGCTCGGGCCGGTGACCAGCTGGTCGGCGGCTTCGGGGTCCAGGCGCAGCTTGAGTTCGGCCCAGAAGGCGTCGTCGCTCCACCGCTCGATCTTGTCGGTCAGCGGCACCTGCAGGTAGTAGCGGCTGCGCGTGTGGCTGCGCTGCGAGCACAGCGCAAAACCCCGCGGGTGGTTCACGTAGATCAGTTCGTGGTGCACCGGCGGCGTGTCGGAGAGCAGGCCGAGCCAGCCGAAGGGGTAGACCTTCTCGAACTCCTTGATGGCCGAGCGCGGCGCGCTGGCGCGGCACACGCCGTGGAAGCCGTCGCAGCCGGCGATGAAGTCGCAGTCAATGGTGTGGGTCTGGCCGTCTTTCTCGTAGGTGACGCGCGGCTGGGTGGTGTCGAAATCGTGCACCTGCACGTTGGCCGCTTCATAGACCGTGGGCAGGCCGGCGGCCGCGCGCGCGTCCATCAGGTCGCGGGTGACCTCGGTCTGGCCGTAGACCATGACCTTCTTGCCGCCGGTGAGCTTTTCCAGGTCGATGCGGTGGCGCACGCCGTTGAACAGCATGTCGAACCCGCTGTGCACCAGGCCTTCGGCATGCATGCGCTGGCCCACGCCCGCTTCGTCCATCAGGTCGGCTGCCACCTGTTCCAGCACGCCGGCGCGGATGCGGCCGAGCACGTAGTCGGGCGTCTGGCGCTCCAGAATGATGGCGTCGATGCCGGCCTTGTGCAGCAACTGGCCGAGCAGCAGGCCGGAGGGGCCTGCACCGATGATGGCAACCTGGGTACGCATGTGAGTGGGTTCACCCCCGCGCCGCCTTCGGCGTCACCCCCTCAAGGGGGCGGAACCTGCCGCCCGGCAAAGCCGGTTCGGCGGTTCCCTGGCATTGGCTGCCTCAGGCGTGGCGGGTGGGCAAAGAATGTGGTTGAAGGAATCTGCAGAATAGGTAGAAGCCATCGGGTTTTCAATAGATGAAGTCGCTGCCTGCGCGATCATCAGTGGTTATGTGCGATCATCGCGCAGCATGAACAATGAAGCGAAACTGATTGCCAAGGCCGACTTCATCGAAGGCATGGCCAAGGGCATGGCCGTGCTGGAGAGTTTCGACACCGAACGCCAGCGGCTCAATGCCACGCAGGCCGCCGAGCGTGCCGGCCTGACCCGCGCGGCCGCCCGGCGCCATCTGCTCACGCTGGCCTACCTGGGCTATCTGGACACCGACGGCACACACTACTGGCTCTCGGCCAAGGTGCTGCGTTTCTCGGGCAGCTATTTGTCTTCGGCCCGCCTGCCGCGCTTGCTGCAGCCCACGCTGAACCGGCTGGCGGCGCAGACGCGCGAGTCGTTTTCCGCCGTGGTGCTCGACGGCGACGAGGTGGTGATCGTGGCGCGCAGCGTGTCCATTGGCGGTCAGCGCCTCATGGCCTATGGCCTGCACCTGGGTGCGCGCCTGCCGGTGCACGCCACGTCCACCGGACGCGTGCTGCTGGCGGCTTTGCCGCGCGCCGAATTCAACGCCTGGCTCAAGGGCCGCGAACTGGCGCGGCTGACGCCGAAGACCACCATCGACCACAAGGCGTTTCGCGCGGCCGTGGCACGGGTGAAGGCCGACGACCACGCCGTGGCCAGCGAGGAACACGAGCTCGGCGTGCACGCGCTGGCCGTGCCGCTGCGCAACATGCAGGGAAAAACGGTGGCGGCGCTCAACGTGGTGGCCTCGCCCGACCGGCTCGCACCCGATGTGATGCGCCAGGACCTGCTGCCGCTGCTGCTGGACGCGGCAAGAGAGCTCAGACCGTTGTTATGAAAACGGCGCCCTCTGCGGCGCGGGGAGGGCCCGCTCAAACCCCGAGGTACTGCTCCAGCAGTTCCGGCTTCGACAGCAGTTCGTCCGAACTGCCTTCGAACGCCACCTCGCCCTTGACGAGGATGACGTTGCGGTCGGTGATCTGGGTCACGTGTTTCCAGTTCTTGTCCACGATCACGCTGCTGATGCCGCTCTCGCGGATCAGGCCGCAGATGCGCCAGATCTCGCGCGCGATCAGTGGCGCCAGGCCTTCGGTGGCTTCGTCGAGGATCAGCACGTCGGGGTTGGTCATGAGCGCGCGGCCGATGGTCAGCATCTGCTGCTCGCCGCCACTGAGTTGCTGGCCGCCGTGGTTCAGGCGCTCGGCCAGGCGGGGAAAGGTCTCCAGCACGCGCTCGTAGGTCCAGTCGCGCTGGCCCTTGCAGCCCGCGCGGGCCGACATGACCAGGTTTTCCTTCACGCTCAGGTTGCCGAAGATACCCCGGCCTTCGGGCACGTAGGCGATGCCTTCGCGCGCGATCTCGTAGGTGGAGGCGCCCGTCATGGGCCGACCCTTGATGAGCACGCCGCCGCCGCTGGGCTTGACGATGCCCATGAGCGACTTGAGCAGGGTCGTCTTGCCCATGCCGTTGCGGCCCATCAGACCGATGGTCTGGCCCTGGCCGACCGTGAAGTCCACACCGCGCAGGATGTGGCTGGCGCCGTAGTGGGTGTGCAGGCCGGAGGCCTGGATCAGCGGCGTGGCTTTCATGCGTGGTCCTCTCCGAGATACGCCGCTTGCACCAGAGGGTCGCTGCGCACCTCGGCCGGCGTGCCGCTGGCGATCACCTGGCCATTGACCATCACGGTGAGTTGATCGGCCAGCGAGAACACGGCGTCCATGTCGTGCTCCACCAGCATCATGGCGTGGTTCTTCTTCAGCTTCTGCAGCAGGGCGATCATGCTTTCGGCCTCGGCCTGTCCCATGCCGGCCAGGGGCTCGTCGAGCAGCAGCACGGTGGGCTCGGTGGCCAGGGTCATGGCGATTTCGAGCTGGCGCTGCTCACCGTGGCTGGTGGTGCCGGCCACGGTCTGGCTGCGGTGCGTCAGGCCAGCGAGTTCGATGGCGCGCTCGCAGCGCTGGTTGACACCGGCCATGGCCTGGGCCGAACCGATCCAGCGCAGCGGGTTCCAGGGCCAGTGGCGCTCGCGCGATTGCGCGGCCAGCCGCACGTTGTCCCACACCGTGAAGGGCAGGAAGATGTTGGTCTTCTGGTAGCTGCGGCCCAGACCCAGGCGAGAGATCGATTCGGGCGAATGGCCGGCGGTTTCCGTGCCGTTGAGCGTGATGCTCCCCGAGGTGGGTGGCAGGTCGCCCGAGAGCAGGTTGGTCAGGGTGGACTTGCCCGCCCCGTTGGGGCCGATCACGGCATGGATGTGGTCGCGGAACAGATCCACCGACACGTCGTTCACGGCGGCCAGGCCACCGAAACGCTTGGTCAGGCTGCGGGCGCTCAGCAGGAGATCACTCATCGCTGTTCACCCCGCGGCGGCGCTGGAACTTTTCGCTCAGGCCGAGCAGGCCACGCGGCGCGAACACCACCACCAGCACGATGAAGCCGCCCATGAGCAGTTGCCAGTGTTTGGTGAGGTCTTTGAAAAAGTGCATCACGTATTCGAACGCGAAGGCGCCCACAATGGCCCCGGCGAAATTGCCCATGCCGCCCAGGATCACCATCATGATGGCGTGCGCGCTCATGTGAAAACCCATGAGATCGGGGTTCACGAAACCGGTCTGCGCGGCCCACAGGAACCCGGCCACGCCGGCCAGGGTGCCGGCCAGCGTGAAGGCGGCGAGCTTGTAGCCGAAGGTGCCGTAGCCCACGGCGCGCATGCGGTGTTCGTTGACGCGGATGCCCGCGAGCACGCGGCCAAACGGCGAGAACAGCAGGCGGCGCAGGAAGGCATAGACAGCCACCAGCATCGCCAGCGTGAAGTAATAGAAGGTGGTCTTGTTTTCCAGGTCGATGCCGGCCCAGCCGAACAGGGTCGCGTCGGGCCGGAAGTTGACGTACAGGCCGTCCGATCCCCCGAGCTCCTTGTTGTCGAAGAACAGGAAGAACACCATCTGCGCGAAGGCCATGGTGACCATGATGAAGTAGATGCCGTGCGTGCGCACCACGAAGAAGCCGATCACCAGCGCCGCCAGCCCGGCACCGAGAGCCGACACCGGCAGCGCCCACCACAGGCTGATGGGCGTGTCGGCCGGGGTCAGGAACGCCAGCGCGTAGCCGGCCAGGCCGAAGTAGGCGGCGTGGCCGAGCGACACCAAACCGCTCACGCCCTGCAGCAGGTCCAGGCTCATGGCGAAGATCGCCAGGATCATCATCTGCGAGAGCATCTGCAGGTAGAAGTCGGCGCTGTCGGAGGGCACCAGCGGAAACGCCGCGAGCGCGACCGCACCCAGCGCCAGCAGCACCTGCACGCTGCGCGGCAGTTTTTCGAGTTGGGCTTTGGGCGAACTCATTGTTTGAACAGGCCTTCAGGTTTGTAGAGCAGCACGCCGGCCATCAGCATGTAGACGGCCATGCCGGCGATCTGCGGCAGCAGCACTTTGCCGAAGGTGTCCACCAGGCCGACCATGAGCGCGGCCACCAGCGCGCCGCGCACCGAGCCGATGCCACCGATGACCACCACCACGAAACACATGATCAGCACCGAGCTGCCCATGCCGGGGTACACGCTGGAGATCGGCGAGGCGATCATGCCGGCGATGGCGGCCAGCGCCACGCCCAGCGCGAACACCACGCCGTGGATCAGGCGGATGTTGATGCCCAGGGCCTCGGTCATTTCGCGGTTGAAGGCGCCGGCGCGGATCTTCATGCCGAGGCGGGTTTTGGAAATCAGCAAATACAGGCCCAGCGCCAGTGCCACGCACACCGCCGAGATCACCAGCCGGTAGACCGGGTAAGACAGGTTGTCCGTGAGCGGGATGGACCAGTTCACCAGTTCGGGCACCGGGACCGAGTGCACGTCGTCGCCCCAGAGGATGGAACGAACTTCTTCAAAGATGTAGATCAAGCCGAAGGTGAGCAGCACCTGATCGAGGTGGTCGCGGTGGTAGAAGTGGCGGAACAGCAGCCATTCCAGCGCCCAGCCCAGCGCCACGGCGAGCAGCGTGCCCACCACGATGGCCAGCACCAGGCTGTCGAACTGCGAAGCCAGAAACCAGGCGAGGTAGGCCCCCAGCATGTAGAAGCTGCCATGGGCCAGGTTGACCACACCCATGATGCCGAAGATCAGGGTGAGGCCAGCGGCCAGCATGAACAGCAACAGGCCGTATTGCAGGCTGTTGAGCAACTGGATCAGGAAGTTGGCGAAGTCCATCGGATCGGTGATTGGGCGCAGACAGGGCCTGCACCTCGAAAGGCGCAGACCTCGGGCAAGGTTTCAGAACCGGGCTCAGCCCATGCGACAACCGGTGGCCGGGTCGGCCACGGCCTTCTGCGCGATGCCGATGACCTTGTTTTCCTTGTTTTCCACCTTGCGCAGGTACATGTCCTGGATCGGGTTGTGGGCCTTGCTCATGGTCCACTGGCCACGCGGGCTGTCAATGGTCGCGCCTTCCATGGCCGCGTACAGCGCCTTCTTGTTCGACAGGTCGCCCTTGACCGCGTTGGCGCCCTTGACCAGCAGCAGACCCGTGTCGTAACCCTGCACGGCGTACACGTCGGGCTGGGCCTTGAAGGTCTTGGCGTAGTCGAGGCGGAATTTCTTGTTGCGCGGCGTGTCCAGCGAGTCGCTGTAGTGCATGGTGGTCAACACGCCGTCGGCGGCCGGGCCGGCGGCTTCGAGCACACCCTCGGTCAGGAAGCCCGAGCCGTAGAGCTGGATGTTCTTGTTCAGGCCGGCGGCGGCGTAGTCGCGCAGGAACTTGGCGGCGCCGCCACCCGCGAAGAAGCAGGCCACGGCGTCGGGCTTGAGCGAGGCGATTTCGGTCAGCAGCGCCTGGAATTCCACGTTCGGGAAGGGCAGGCCGAGCTTCTTGACGATGGTGCCGCCCGCGGCGGTGTAGCTCTGCTCGAAGCCTTCAAAGGCTTCTTCGCCGGCGGCGTAGTTCCAGGTGATCCAGACCGCCTTCTTGTGGCCGCGTTCCACCATGGCCTTGCCCAGCGCCAGCGTGGGTTGCGAGTTGCTGAACGAGGTGCGGAACACGTTGGGCGCGCACTGGGCACGGGTGGCCACGTGCACACCGGCGTTGGGGATCAGGTTGAGCACGCCACTGTCGCGCGCCACCTTGTGGATGCCCATCTGCACGCCCGAGTGCACCGTGCCCACCAGCACGTCGACCTTGTCGCGCTGCACCAGGCGGTTGGCGTTTTCGATGCCCTTCGCGGGGTTGGACTCATCGTCCACCTTGAAAAACTCCACCTCGCGGCCGCCGAGCTTGCCGCCCTGTTCGTTGAGCGCCATGCGGAAACCGTTTTCGATCGCCACGCCGAGCTGCGCAAACGTGCCGGTGTAGGGCAGCATGAAGCCCACACGGACCTTGTCGGACTGGGCCCGGACAATCTGCGGCAGCAGCAAGCCGCTGGAAGCGGCGCCGATCACGGCGGCACTGCGGGTAAGGACGAGACGGCGGGTGGTCATGGGGTTCTCCTGGTGGGTGGTTTCAAGGGTCGGATCACTGTATGCGGGCGGCGTGGTCTTTGGGATAGTGAATTACCCGTACTTGATGTCTAAACTATTGATGCATGAATGTCACCGGTTTCGTGCTGGCGAGCCACGCTGCTTGGTGATTTATATTGCATTCAATTGGCCCCATTCGGGGCGCCCTAAGCGCGTTGGTTGATGCACTATATTGCATGATATGAAGTCTGATGCTCCGTGAAAACCCTTGGCCTGTTCCCGGGGATGGAGCATGCACGAGCGCACGCGACCAGTCCGCCGACGCGGCGTTCCAGCAAGGGGATGGCGAAATTGGGGAAGAGGGGGCGGGAGCGTTCGCTTGGACGCTGCTCGCGCAGGGGTGGCCTACCCGGAGGGACTCGAACCCCCGACCTGCTGCTTAGAAGGCAGCTGCTCTATCCAGTTGAGCTACGGGTAGACGATGGGTCTGCCGATACAAAAAAGGCCCACGTCGTGGGCCTTTTTGTTCTTCGATGAATGGTCGGAGCGGCGGGATTCGAACTCGCGACCCTCTGCTCCCAAAGCAGATGCGCTACCAGGCTGCGCTACGCTCCGACTAAGCGGCGAATTGTACCCGCTGGCAGACCCGCTTCCGGGCGGGCGATGGATTTTTGTTCAGTGTTTCTGGTACTGCGTCTGTCCGAACAGCACGTCGCGCGCCTTGTCGTCGGTGAGTGGCTGGCGCGCATCGGCCAGGACGGCCACTCCACGCACCACGGCCGGCCGGGCCGCGATGCGGTCGAACCAGTCTTTCAGCCGGGGGTGGTCGGCCCAGTCAATGCCCTGGTTCCGCCAGCTCCGCAGCCACGGGAAGATGGCGATGTCGGCCACGGAATACTGGTTGCCCGCGATGAACTTGTGTTCGGCCAGTTGCTTGTCCATCACGCCGTACAGGCGCCGGGCCTCGTTGGTGTAGCGGTTGATGGCGTAGTCGATCTTTTCCGGGGCGTAGATGCGGAAGTGGTGCGCCTGGCCGAGCATGGGGCCGACGCCGCCCATCTGGAACATCAGCCACTCCAGCACCTTGAATTTGGCCCGGTCCGACTTGGGCAGGAACTTGCCGGTTTTGGCGGCCAGGTAGAGCAGGATGGCGCCCGATTCAAACAGGCTGATGGGCTTGCCATCGGGCCCATTCGTGTCGACCAGCGCGGGGATCTTGTTGTTGGGACTGATTTTGAGAAACTCGGGCTTGAACTGGTCGCCCTGGCCGATGTTGACGGGATGGACACGCCAGTCTCGCCCCAGGCGCAAGCCGCATTCTTCCAGCATGATGTGGACCTTGTGCCCGTTGGGCGTGGGCCAGGAGTAGACGTCGATCATGGGTCGCGTGCCTCTTTCTTTTGATGGGTGGTTGTCTTTCCGCCCGAACGACTTTACGGGAAAACCATTGGCGATGTTTGAGCGGTTTCAGAATCTGCTGCGCGCAGGCAGCGATGGGCTTTCGACCGATGCCGTGCACAGCTGGTCCGAGGCGCGTTCGCTGCACTTCACGCACATGCCCGAGAGCGGCTTTGTCCTCAGCGGCCTGCTGCACGGCCGGCCGCTGCGGGTTGAATGCGGTGCGCCTGCGCGCCTGTTCATCCGTGGGCGCGAGCTTTCGGCGCGGGCCGAACTGGCGCTGGACACGGCGGCCACGGTGGTGCTGATGAACCGCCATCTCAAGCAGCAGTTGACCGAGCAGGCACACCGTTTGTACGAGCAGGTCACGGACGAACTGCAGACCGTGACCGAGCCGCTGCCCGAGGAGATGCGCTGGGTGTCCATGTACCGGGACCTGGGCTGGGAAGGCCCGGACCCCGCGTTCTGGGCACGCTACGCGGTGCTGGCCGACGCGGCCGACACCGCAAGACACTGGGTCGATGATGCGATGGTGGCCCGGTTGATGGCGTGGCCGGATGCCGGCGTTGATGCGCAGACGCCGGTGTTGCTGATGCTCATGCGCGGCAAGACCTATCTGCGCATGCAGGTGACGAGCAAGAACCCCACCGCCAGTGTGCTGTACGCGCTCGACCTGTTCGAGCACGCGAGCGCCCGCGCGATGGAGCTGCCGTAGGACCGCGGGTGCTGGGACGGTGCGAGGTGGGTTCAGCAGCCGCGCGTGACCGGCATGTCCACCCCGGCCTTGATCAGGATGTGTTTGGCCAGCTCCAGCTTGGCGATCGACTGGCGGTGCACCTCGTCCGGGCCGTCGGCCAGGCGCAGGGTGCGCTGGCTGGCGTAGCTGTAGGCGAGCGGGAAATCGTCGCTCACGCCGCCGCCGCCATGCGCCTGGATGGCCATGTCGATGACGTCGCAGGCCATGTTGGGTGCCACCACCTTGATCATCGCGATCTCGGCCTTGGCCACCTTGTTGCCCACGGTGTCCATCATATAGGCCGCCTTGAGCGTGAGCAGGCGCGCCATCTCGATGCGGCAGCGCGCGTCGGCGATGCGTTCGTGCCAGACCGACTGGGTCGAGATCGGTTTGCCAAAGGCGACGCGGCTGTTGAGCCGCTTGCACATGAGTTCAAGCGCGCGTTCGGCCGCGCCGATGGAGCGCATGCAGTGGTGGATGCGGCCCGGGCCCAGGCGGCCCTGGGCGATCTCGAAGCCGCGCCCCTCGCCCAGCAGCAAGTTGCGCGCCGGCACGCGCACGTTTTTCAGCACCACTTCCATGTGGCCGTGCGGCGCATCGTCGTAGCCGAACACCGACAGCGGTCGCACCACCTCGATGCCTGGGGTGTTGGAGGGCACCACGATCATGGACTGCTGCGAATGCCGCGGTGCGTCGGGGTTGGTCTTGCCCATCACGATGTAGACGGCGCAGCGCGGGTCGCCCGCGCCCGACGACCACCACTTGCGGCCGTTGATCACGTAGTCGTCGCCATCGCGCTCGATGCGGCACTGGATGTTGGTCGCGTCCGACGAAGCCACCTCGGGCTCGGTCATGAGAAAGGCCGAGCGGAACTCGCCCTTGAGCAGTGGCTCCAGCCACTCGTCCTTGATGTCCTCGCTGGCGTAACGCTCCAGCGTTTCCATGTTGCCGGTGTCGGGCGCGGAGCAGTTGAACACCTCGGCGGCAAACGGCACGCGGCCCATGATCTCGCACAGCGGCGCGTATTCCAGGTTGGACAGGCCTTCGGGCGCGCGCGGGCTGCGCGGCAGAAACAGGTTCCACAGACCCGCGGCGCGTGCCTTGGGTTTGAGCTCTTCAATGATCGTGGTGGGAATCCATGCGTTGCCGTTCGCCCGATTGGCCGCGATCTCGGCAAAGAAGCGCCCCTCGTTGGGGTAGATGTGTTCGTCCATGAACGCCAGCAGGCGTTCGCGCATGTCCTTGACCTTGTCGGTGTAATCGAAGTTCATGAGGTTCCTTGGTGGGGTGATCTGTTCGGTGCAATGAATGGACGCGGGCTCGGCTCAGGCGCGTTGCGCAAATCGCCAGGCCATTTCGGCCAGGGGCCGCGCGCCCGCAGCAGATGAGACGGCCTGCGCGCTGGAGGCGGTGCCCATCTCGACCCGCTTGGCGATGCCCTGCAGGATGGCGGCCAGGCGGAACAGGTTGTAGGCGAGGTAGAAGTTCCAGTCGGCCTTGAGCTGCTCCGGCGTGGCAAAGCCCGTGCGCTCGCAGTAGAGCGCGATGTAGTCGTCTTCGGTGGGAATGCCCAGGGCCTGCACGTCCAGGCCGCCGATGCCGCGGAACGCCCCGGGCGGGATGTGCCACGACATGCAGTGGTAGCTGAAGTCGGCCAGCGGATGGCCCAGGGTGGAGAGCTCCCAGTCCAGCACCGCGAGCACGCGCGGCTCGGTCGGGTGGAACATCAGGTTATCGAGCCGGTAGTCGCCGTGCACCACCGATACCAGGGACTCGTCGCGCGCCATGGCCGGCACGTTCTGCGGCAGCCACTCCATGAGCTTGTCCATCTCGAGGATCGGCTGGGTGATCGAGGCCACGTACTGTTTGCTCCAGCGACCGATCTGGCGCTCGAAGTAGTTGCCGGGTTTGCCGTAGCCTTCCAGACCGATGGCCATCGGGTCCACCGTGTGCAGCGCGGCCAGGACCCGGTTCATCTCGTTGTAGATGGCACCGCGCTGCTCGCGGCCCATGCCCGGCAGGGACTGCTCCCACATCACGCGGCCGTCCACGCACTCCATGACATAGAAGGCGCGGCCGATCACCGATTCGTCTTCGCACAGCACGTGCATCTGCGCCACCGGCACACCCGTGCCATGCAGCGCACTCATGACGCGGAACTCGCGCTCGATCGCGTGGGCCGAGGGCAGCAGCTTGGCCACCGGGCCGGGCTTGGCGCGCATCACGTAGGCGCGTTGCGGCGTGATGAGCTTGTAGGTCGGATTGGACTGCCCGCCCTTGAACATCTCCACCGTCAGCGGCCCGGCAAAGCCGTTCAGATGGGCCGTGAGCCAGTGCTGCAGCGCCGCGACATCAAATGCGTGTTGTCCGGACACGGCGCGTGTGCCGGTGAAGCTCTGGGTATCGCTCATGCGCGGGTCTCGGTGGGGTTCGGGCACGCGCAACCCTGCGCGGAAACGAGGGACTCGGCCGTTGGCCGGGCCCGGTGGTTCAGGACTCGGCTTCGGCAATGCGCATCAGCATGTCGCGGTTGCGCACCACCAGGCCACCCTGTTCGATCCGGATGGCGCCCTCGCGCTCCATCGACTTGAGTTCCTGGTTGACGCGTTGGCGCGAAGCGCCCAGCAACTGCGCCAGCTCTTCCTGCGCCAGCTGCAAGCCGATGCGCATCTCGTTGCCGTCCGACAGGCAGGGCACACCGTAGCTGCGCACCAGATGCAGCAACTGCTTGGCCAGCCGCGCGCGCAGGGGCAGGGTGTTGAGGTCCTCCACCAGACCGAACAGCGTGCGGATGCGCCGCGCCTGCAGCCGCATCAGGGCCTCGTACAGCTCCACGTGCATGCTGAGAATTTTCTGGAAGTCGTTGCGGGCCACGCAGAGCAGGGTGGTCGCGCCATGCGCGTAGGCATCGTGCGTGCGCTGGTCGCCGTCGAACATGGCCACGTCGCCGAACCACACGCCCGGCTCCACGTAGGTCAGCGTGATCTGCTTGCCCGAGAGCGAGGTCGAACTCACGCGCACCGCACCCTTGGCGACCGCCGTCCATTCGGTGGGCGGGTCGCCGCGGGCGACGATGAGGTCGCCATCCTTGAATCGCTTGACGTAGGCGCATCGGAGTATGTCGTGACGCAGGGAAGGTGAAAGGCTGCTGAACCAGCGACCACTGTTGATCGCCTCGCGTTCTTCCATTGTCAGAATCGGTTCGTCCATCGGCTGTCTTATGAGTGACTGGGGGTGTGCCCGATTGTCGCCACTGCGACCTGCGTGGGCATCAGGGTTTGCATGAGCCGTGTCCCGCAAGTGTCCTTGCGGTCGCCGGACGGCGGTGCCTCGCTCAGAGGTAGTTGGCGCGGCGCTTGTCGAGGAAGGCCGCGATGCCTTCACCCGCGTTCGCGTGGTGCAGGTTGCGCACGAAGTGGTCACGCTCGGCGCCGAGCTGGGCGTGCAGCGAACCGGTCATCGCCTCGTTGGCGAGCTCCTTGATGCTGGCCAACGCGTTGGGCGCGCGTGCATTGAGCCGTTCGCACAGCGCCAGCGCGTCGCTCAGCGATTCACCCAGGGCGCTCACCTGGTTGATCACACCGAGCTGCTGCAGCCGCTCGGCGCTGATGCGCTCGCCGCCCATCAGCAGCTGCAGCGCCGTGGCGCGGGGCAGGGCGCGCATCAGGCTCCAGGTGGCTCCGCCGTCGGGCGAGAGGCCCACGTTGCTGTAGGCCATCACGAACACGCTGTTGTGCGCCGCGACCACGAGGTCGCAGGCCAGCGCCAGCGAAAAACCGGCGCCCGCGCACGAGCCTTCGACGGCCGCCACCACCGGCTTGGGAAAGGCGCGGATGGTTTCGATCCAGTTGTGCAGACCTTCGATGCTTTGCGCCTGGACCTCGGGCGGCTGCTGGCGGTTGTCCATCAGCCGCTGCAGGTTGCCTCCGGCGCAGAAGTGGTTGCCCTCGCCGGTGATGACGACGCTGCGCAGCTCCGGGTTGTTCTCGGCCACGTTGAGTGCCTCCACGCCAGCGGCGTACAGGTCCGGCCCCAGGGCGTTGCGGTGCTCGGGGTTGCTGATGGTCAGCACCATGGTCTGGCCATGGCTGTGGCTTTTGAGGCTGGCGGTCATGAGGCGTATGGCGTTTTCAGGAATCGTTGGGATGTTGCGTGACGGCATCCAGCGCACACCACGGAGCGGGCTTTGCCAGGCCGTCGGTGTGCTCCCCTGGCGGGAAGACGCGAAGCGGCGCAGGGTGGGGTTACACCTCCTCGTGCGTCAGGCTCAGGCCCAGCGCGCCGCGTCGGCGCAGCCAGGGAGACGGGCGGTAGCGGGGATCGCCATACACCGTCTGCAGGTTGAACAGGATCTCCAGCACGTTGGTGGGGCCGATGCGGTCCCCCAAGGCCAGCGGTCCCATGGGGTAGCCCAGACCCAGTGTGACCGCCACGTCCAGGTCGGTCGGCGAGCAGATGCCCTGTTGGCACATGTCGGTGGCGATGTTGACGATGGTGGCCACCACGCGCTGCGTCACGAAGCCACCGCTGTCACGGATCACGCTCACCGCTTTGCCATCGCGGGCAAACAGGGCGTGGGCGGCATCGCGCATGTCGGGGCGGGTGGCCGGGTTGGTGGCCAGCACCCGCCGTCGCGTGGAAGCATCGTCCAGCATCATGTCGATGCCGATCGTGCGGGTGGCGTCCAGCCGCTCCACCGCAGCCAGCGTGGTCACGTCCAGCCCCAGCGGGGCCACCAGAATCAGCGCGCTGGCGGAGGGCGTCGCTGCGGTTTCGATGCTGGCACCCAGATTTTTCAGCAACTGGTAGAGCTCGGCGCGCCGAGCCGCCTTGGGTGAAACCCAGACCGGCGGCAGCGCCGACACCACGGGCGCGGGTGGCTCGGCAGGCATCTGCGCTGCACCGTTGTCGTAGTTGTAAAAGCCCTCACCCACTTTTTTCCCGACCACCCCACCGGCCAGCCGCTGGGCCGTGATCACGCTGGGGCGGTAGCGGGGTTCTTCAAAGTACTGGTGGTAGATGGATTCCATCACCGGGTGCGACACGTCCAGCGCGGTCAGGTCCATCAGCTCAAACGGGCCGAGACGGAAACCCACCTGGTCTTTCAGGATGCGGTCGATGGTGGCGAAGTCGGCCACCTTTTCCCCAACCACACGCAGTGCCTCGGTGCCATAGCCCCGACCCGCGTGGTTCACGATAAAGCCGGGGGTGTCTTGTGCCGATACAGGGGTATGTCCGAACTGGCGTGCGTAATCCATGAGTTGCTGGCACACGACAGCGTCCGTCTTCAGGCCGGCAATGACTTCCACCACCCGCATCAGGGGAACAGGATTGAAAAAGTGAAAACCCGCCAGTTGGCCGGGCCTCTTGAGCCCTGCGCCAATCGCCGTGATCGACAGCGACGAGGTGTTGCTTGCAAGCACCGTTTTGGGCCCGACCAGATTCTCCAGATCGGCGAACAGGCGCCGCTTGATGTCGAGCTTTTCAACGATGGCCTCGACCACCAGATCGCAAGGGGCCAAGGCTTCCCAGGCATCGGCCAGGCGAACGCGGGAAATGCAGGCATCGTGCTCGGCCTGGTCCAGTTTTCCCTTGGTCAGCAGCTTTTGCCAAGTGTCCCGCAACGCGTTCAACGCGGCGTCGGCGGCACCGGCTTGGGTATCAAACAGCAGCACCTCGCTGCCCGCCTGGGCACTCATTTGAGCGATGCCACGACCCATGGCACCGGTGCCCACGACGCCGACGGTTCTGAAAACAGATTGCATATGAAAGTATTATTTGGGTCGAAATCGCGGCAAGCTATGACAGAATGTTCCGACAAAGAAATGAAGGGTCTCTGACGTGCGCCAGATCTGGACAGCCTGTATTTTGCTATCAACTGCTTTGAGCAGTTCGGCGGTAACGTTGGGAAGGCACAGTGGGGCGGCCGTGATCGGGCGTCCACTGGACGTGCGAGTACAAGCCCTGTTGAGCCCGGGGGAGGATATCGCCGCGCTGTGCATACAGGCCGAAGTGCTGTACGGCGACGCCCGGGTTTCTGCGGGATCGGTGCGCAGCACGCCCCAGAGATCCGCTCCCGACGCCGAAGCTTCGGTGCGTATCCAGTCGAGCGAGCCGGTCACCGAACCCATTGTCACGATCCAGGTGCGGGCGGGTTGCGGTACGCCATTCACACGTCGCTACGTCTTGCTGGCCGACCTGCTCAGCGAACCGGCCAGATCGGCTGCACCGAGTCCCTCGGCGGCAGAGACCGGCGCCATGGCCTTGCCGTCGGCTTCTTCCGTCGCCGGAGTCCCCGTGGGGGCAGCGGCACCGGCGGCGCCTGCGAGGCGGTCGGATGCCGCCGCGAGGGCGACCGGTCCTGGCGCATCTGGCGCACGACCGGCCCGACCCCGCCTCCCCAGCGTGGTGCGTCGACCGGTGGAACCCGCGCAATCTACCGGCCCGCGCCTGCAACTCGATCCCTTGGACCTGAGCCTGAACATCGAGCGCGATCCGGTGCTCCGACTTTCACCCTCCCTGCTCAGCGAGCCGACCGCTTCTGAGGAAGAGCGCGCCGCGGCCGGCTTGCTGTGGAAAGCCATCAATGCGTCGCCGGAGGAGATCCTGCGCGATGCCCGGAAGATGGCGGTGCTGGAGGCCGAGGCCAAGGGCCTGCGAGAGGAGGAAACCCGGAGCAAAGCGGTCATCAGCGAGCTCAATGCCCGCCTGGAACAGGCCCGTTCACAGCGTTATCTGAACGGGCTGGTGTACCTGCTCGGGGCCTTGTTGTTGCTGGCCCTGCTGGCGTTGCTGATGCTGTGGCGGCGCAAAGGCCGGCAGGTCACGGATTCCGAGGCTTCCAGAGCCTGGTGGGCGCCCAGCGCCGCCAGCAAGGCCGAAAGGCGTCCGGTGGTGCGCGCGGGCGTTCCCAGGAACGAGTCCCTGGACATCGATCTGAATCTTGACCGGGAATCCTCGTTCGATGAGTACAGCCCGTTGTCCGAGGTGGGTGTTGAAAGCGTGCCGGGACTGAGGCCCAAGGACAAACGCGAGTTCGCCCCGAGTCTGATCGGTGTTTCCCGTTCGGTGGCGACCGAAGAGCTGTTCGATGTGCAGCAGCAGGCCGATTTTTTCATCTCTCTGGGCGAGGACGATCAGGCCATCCAGGTGCTGCGCCACCACCTGACTGAGAGCCAGGAGCCCAGCGCGCTGGCTTATCTGGACCTGTTCAAGCTGTACCACAAGCTCAACCGTCGCAAGGACTACGAAGGGCTGCGCGAAGAGTTCAACCGCATTTTCAACGCCGGTGCACCACCGTTTGATCAGTACACCGATGAAAGCCGTGGCCTGGAGGCGTATGAGGCCGCGTTCAGCCGTATCCAGGCGCTGTGGCCAGGTCCCAAGGTGCTGGAAGTGATCGAACAGTCGATTTTCAAAGAGCACAACGACACGGAAGCCGAGGTTTTCGATCTGGAGGCTTATCGTGAGCTGCTGTTGCTGCATGCGATTGCCAAGGAGATAAACCAGCACGAGCCGGATGCGCCTCAACCCGTCAACGATTTTCATCACACGGCCATGCAACCGCTCAAAGCAGCGGGCAGCAAGGCGCTGGCCGCGTCTGTGTTTGACCGCCAGACCGAGCCACTGGATCTGGCGCCACCGATCTCACCGCGCCTGGGGCTGGATGTGGATCTGGACGAACTGGCCGAGGTGTCTGCCTTTGAGGCTTCACTGCCCGAGATCGCAGCGCCGGTGGAGCCGTCCGCTCAACCGGTGCCTGCGCCCGGTGATCCCTTGTTCAAGGCCGCCGAGGGCAATCTGATCGATTTTGAGGTTCTGGACTTCATGCCCCCCGACGGCGAGTCGCAGAACAAACCGGCCGACCAGAAGAAGTGACGTCGGAAAAAAGAAAACGCCGGGTCAGTTCGGCGTTTTTTATGTCCGGGGGAATCCCCGGCGTTCGTCGATGCTTCAGCGGCGCACCTGCAGCGCACCCGGGTTGACGATGTTGGTCGGCGTGCCTTTGATGTAGCTGACCACGTTGTCAAACGCGGACGCGAAATAGGTTTCATAGCTCTCCTGCTCGACATAACCAATGTGTGGCGTGCAGATGCAGTTCTCCAGACGCAGCAGTGCGTGGCCCTGCAGGATCGGTTCGGACTCGAACACGTCCACGGCGGCCATGCCAGGACGGCCACGGTTCAGGGCCGCCAGCAGGGCTTCGGGTTCAAGAAGCTCGGCGCGGGAGGTGTTCACCAGCAACGAGGTTGGCTTCATGCGGGACAGGTCCTCCAGCGTGACGCTGCAGGCGTTGGTTTCGCCCAGCCGCAGATGCAGCGTCAGCACGTCGGAAGACTCGAAGAGATCGATCTTGTCTTTCGCGGTTTCGTAGCCATCGGCCGAGGCCCGCTGCCTTGAGGCCTCGCTGCCCCACACGATCACCCGCATGCCAAAGGCCCGGCCGTACCCGGCCACCAGCTGGCCAATGCGGCCGTAGCTCCAGACCCCCAGGGTTTTGCCTCTGAGCACCATGCCCACCCCAAAGTTGACAGGCATGGACGACGACTTCAGGCCGGCCTGTTGCCAGGCACCATGCTTCAGGTTGGCCACGTATTGGGGAATGCGCCGCATGGAGGCCATGATCAGGGCCCAGGTCAACTCGGCTGTGGCAAAGGGCGCGCCCACGCCCTCGGCAACGGCAATGCCCCGTTCGGTGCAGGCATTGACATCGATGTGCCCACCGACCCGACCGGTCTGCGCGATGAGCTTGAGCTTTGGTAGCTTTTCGACCAGTTGGCGGGTGATCTGGGTTCTCTCCCGGATCAACACCAGCACGTCGGCGTCGCGCAAGCGGATGGATAGCTGCCCCACGCCTTTGACGGTGTTGGTGAAGACCTTGGCCGGATAGGCCTCGAGCTTTTCGGCGCAACGCAGCTTGCGGACCACGTCCTGGTAGTCATCGAGGATCACAATATTCATGGGGCTATTGTGCCCGCATGGTCATGCCTTACCGCACCGGAACATGCCCTGCGATCTGGCCCCGATCAACACAGCGAGGATGCGGCAAAGATCGGGGGCGGCGGAACCGATCTCGGCTCAGGTGGGGCGGGCCTCGGCTTGATGCTCCAGCGCGGCCAGTCGGTCGAGTTCGGCGCACACATCGCTGATGCGGCCCGAAATCACCAGGCGCGGACTGTTGCGGTCGCTGGCGGATGCGCCGTCCGAACGGAGCACTCTCACGTGACAGGCCCGGTGGACAACTGGCGGCTGAATGGCTCTGTTGCCTGTGGCCATGCGGTTGTTGGCGGCGGGGGCCGAAACATCCATGGCACGGCCCAGCCAGCCTGCGCGGGTGAAATGCCGCACCACCTGCGACATGGTGCGCGGTGTGGACGGGCGTTGTGGGGCGGCCGGCAACCAGCAGTCGATCAACTGCAACGGTGCGCGCCAGGTGTTGGTGGTGAAGCGGATTCCCATGCGAAACTCCAAAAAGGGGTTGAACACAGGCAGGATTGCGAGTGGGGCCGCCAGCGCAGGGATGTGCCGGGCCCGTAAATTTCACGAGTCCGGCCAAACGCCCGCCACCTGCTGAGGCGACATGGACCCGGTGGGTCAGATCTGGAAACTGTTGCGGATCAGGCCGACAGCCAGGCCTTCGATTTCAAAGGGTTCGCCCGGCTCGACCACGATGGTCTTGTAGTCCGGGTTTTCGGCGTGCAGCTCGATCAAATGCTGGCGTCGCATGAAGCGCTTGACGGTCACATCGTCGCCCAATCTGGCCACCACGATCTGGCCATTCTTGGCCTCTTTGGTGGCTTGCACGGCGAGCAGGTCACCGTCGATGATGCCCACGTCTCGCATGGACATGCCGCGTACCTTGAGCAGGTAGTCGGGCGTGTGCTGGAACAGACTGCGTTCGACATGGTAGGTTTGATCAACATGTTCCTGGGCCAGGATGGGCGAGCCCGCCGCAACACGGCCAACCAGGGGCAGCATCAACTGCGACAGACTGGGTAGGGGCAGCGTCATCTGGCGCCCACGCGATTCGTTGATGGACTGGAGGTCTTCGCTGCGCAGCCGGATGCCGCGCGAGGTGCCGCTGACCAGCTCGATCACGCCTTTGCGCGCCAGCGCCTGCAGGTGCTCTTCGGCCGCATTGGCCGACTTGAACCCCAGTTCGGTGGCGATCTCGGCCCGGGTGGGTGGCGCACCGGTGCGCGCAATGGCGCTCTGGATGAGTTCCAGAATCTGTTGCTGGCGGGCCGTGAGCTTGGGCGGATAGAACGCAGACTCGATCATGGAAAACCTCTTGTAGGGCGTCGGGCGCAGGCAGGAATGTGTAGCAAAAGGGGCGGAAAGCAGCTCCAGCGCGAATGGTGCCGGATGGGGCTGTCTTCTTATCCAGTAGCTGTATTTTTAACCAGTTTCAAAGTCTTTGCAAGCGAGGATTGAAAAGAGAGCGGACAACAAAAAGCCCGGCGTCGGGCCGGGCTTGAGGCGGGGTGGTGTCGGACTTACGCCGACAAGGCCGCAAAGGCGCGGGTGGTGATGTCGTCCACCGAACCCATGCCGCTGATGGCGCGGTATTTGGGCGCGGCAGCGGCATCGGCTTTGGCCCAGTTGCTGTAATAGTCCACCAGCGGGCGGGTTTGCGCGCTGTAGACCTCCAGGCGCTTGCGGACGGTTTCTTCCTTGTCGTCCTCGCGCTGGATCAGCGGCTCACCGGTCACGTCATCAAGGCCGGCCACTTTGGGCGGATTGAATTTGACGTGGTAGGTACGGCCCGAGGCGGGGTGCGAACGGCGGCCGCTCATGCGCTCGATGATGGCGTCGAACGGCACGTCGATTTCGAGCACGTAGTCCAGTTTCACGCCGGCAGCCTTCATGGCGTCGGCTTGCGGGATGGTGCGGGGAAACCCGTCGAACAGGAACCCATTGGCGCAGTCGGGCTGGGCGATGCGTTCCTTGACCAGATTGATGATGAGATCGTCGCTCACCAGAGCGCCCGATTCCATGACGGCCTTGGCCTGTTGGCCCAGCGGCGTGCCAGCCTTGACGGCGGCGCGCAGCATGTCGCCCGTGGAGATTTGGGGAATGCCGTATTTCTGGCAGATGAAAGTGGCTTGCGTTCCTTTGCCGGCACCCGGAGCGCCCAACAGAATCAGTCTCATCACGTTCCTTTTCAGAGTTTCAATGCGGAGGCCACGTGTCTCTCGTGGCGGCCCCCTGGGCCGGGAGCCGGGGGCGACCGGTCGAGGATAGCACGGGCATCCCGGGCCCCGGCTTACAGCCAGCGGGCCGGTTTTGAGCGTGAAATCAGCGTGCGCCGAGCAGGGCGCGGACCCGTTCCAGGTCTTGTTCGGTGTCCACGCCGGGCCCGGGTGCTACCGGGCTCAGATGCACCGCAATGCGCTCGCCATGCCAGAGCACGCGCAGCTGTTCCAGCGACTCAGTGATTTCCAGTGGTGCGGGTTCCAGCCCGGGGAATCGGCGCAGAAAGCCGGCGCGGTAACCGTAGATGCCGATGTGGCGCAACGGCGCCGGCGAGGGGAGGGTGTTGTTCAGCGCCGCCCCATCGAGCGCCGCCATGCCGTCGCGCCACCAGGCGATGGGTGCCCGGCTGAAATACAGTGCGGTCTGGGTCCGGTCCAGCACCACTTTGACCACATTGGGATTGAGGAAGTCGGCCATGGAGTCCACTGGGTGCGCGGCGGTGCTCATGACACAGTCGGGGCGGCGCTGGAGCTCGGCCGCCACCGCGTTGATCAACGCGGGCTCGATCAGTGGTTCGTCGCCCTGCACGTTGACCACCGCTTCATCGTCGGCCAGACCGAGCAGGGCGCAGGCTTCGGCCAAGCGGTCGCTGCCCGAAGGGTGGTCGGTGCGGGTCAGCAGGACCGGGATGCCATGGGCCTCGCAGGCCTGCACGATGCGGGCATCGTCCGCGGCCACCACGCAGCGGGTGGCGTGGCTCAGCCGCGCGCGCTGGGCCACGCGAACCACCATGGGCAAGCCCGCGATGTCGGCCAGGGGCTTGTCGGGCAGGCGGCTCGACGACAGCCGGGCCGGAATCAGGACGGTGAAGCCCGTGTTCTCGGCGGGGCGGCTCATGGAAGCGGTGTGGGAACCGGTGGGCGGGCCGCTTCTTCCTCGGTCAGGGTGCGGGCCACGTGTTCGAGCAGGATCGGGATGCCATCGCGCACCGGATAGGCCAGACGCGCGCTGCGTGAGAGCAGTTCCTGTTTCTCGCGGTCGTAGATCAGGGGGCCTTTGGTGACCGGGCAGACCAGCAGTTCAAGCAGTTTGGTGTCCATGCCGAGATGATAGTCGCGGCCAGCACGGGCCATGCGTCTCAATGCCGGGTTTTCAGGCGAGCCAGATGCGCACCGATGGCGGCGAAAAATGCCGGTTCGGGCGCGAGTTCCAGCGGTATTGCCCAGACATTGGCAAGGACCTGAGTTGCGCCGTCGGGACGCAGGGCAAACAGCTTGACCGCATCCTTTTCGGTGCAAACCACCGTGGTGGCCGGGAGCGCCAGCAGGGCTTCGTAGACCGACTGATCCGCATGGTCGGGCAGCGCCACCTCACGGGCCAGCGTGAGTCCGCGCGCGCGCAGCATGTCAAAAAACACCGCGGGGCGGGCAATGCCAGCCACGGCGGTCAGGGCCTGGCCTTGAAGCGCCTCAAGGGAGATTCGCTGATCGCCAACACCCACGGCGTGGTCCGCCAGGCGGCGCACCGCATGGAACACGGGCACCCCCGCAGCCGATGGAACCCCGGTGGCGGGATGGTCTTCTCGGCGCTGAATCAGCACCAGATCGGGGCTGAACGGTGTGCCTGGGGCGGGGGGCCAGGGCTCGCGCAACAGCCCGGCGGGCAACAGCCAGCCGTTGCCGGTGCCACGCTCGTCAAACACGGCGATGCTCAGATCGCGCGCCAGCGCCAGATGCTGCAGCCCGTCGTCACAAAGCAGCACGTTCACTTGCGGGTGCGCCGCGAGCAGCGCTTGCGCGGCGTCAACCCGGCGCCTGGCCACGAAAACCGGCACTCCGGTGGCGCGGCGGATCAGCGCGGGCTCGTCGCCGCTATCCGCTGCGGGGGTGTCTGGCCCGACGTCGATCACCCGCTCACTGTGGCGGCCGTAGCCGCGTGAGATCACACCAGGATGCCAACCGAGTGCACGCAGGTGCTGCACCAGCGCGATGACCGTGGGGGTTTTTCCCGCGCCGCCCACGACCACGTTGCCCACCACGATCACTGGGACGGGCAGACGTCCGGGCCTGAACACGCCGACGGCGTACAGCCAGCGCCGCAGGCCCGTGAGCACGCGGTACAGCAACGAGAGCGGCCACAACAGCCTGGCCCGGGGGCCGCGCTCCTGCGCCGCAGCCAGCCAGCGCGCTTGCCGGTCGGCTGGCCCTGGGTTCATGGGGAGAGAGGCTCAGGACTTGCCGCGGGCAGCCTTGGCGCCGGAGGACTGCTGGGTGGCAAAGGTGATCTGAACCAGGCCTGCGCGCCGTGCAGCGTCCATCACGTTGATGACGGACTGATGGGTGGCCGCCGCATCGGCGCTGATGACCACCACCGCCTCGCGGTTGTCCTGGGCCGACAGCGACAGCGCGCGCGTGAGCATCTCGACCCCGTTGCCTTCGAGCAGCTGTTTGTTGATCGAGTAGCGCCCATCGTTGCTGACCGAGACGATCACTTCCTTGGGATTCTCACGCGGCGCCTGCGCGTCGGCCACCGGCAGGTTGACCTGCAGCTCGGTGAACTTGCTGTAGGTGGTGGTGAGCATCAGGAAAATGAGCACCACCAGCAGAACGTCGATGAACGGGATCAGGTTGATCTCGGGCTCGTCACGGGAACCGGGTCGAAAGTTCATTTGCGCAGGCTCAACAAATGCCGCACGAAGCGCTCGGCCGCCAGTTCCATGGCCAACAGGTATTCGTCCACGCGGGCCCGGAAATAGCGCCAGAAGATCAGCGCGGGAATGGCGATCATCAGACCGAAAGCGGTGTTGTAGAGGGCGATCGATATGCCGTGGGCGAGCTGGGCGGGGTTGCCACCACCAGGCACGGTGCCCATGCCGCCTTCACCGCCTTGCGAACCGAAGATCTCGATCATGCCGATGACCGTGCCCAGCAACCCCAGCAAAGGCGCGGCCGAAGCGATGGTAGCGAGCGCACCCAGGTAGCGCTGGAGCTTGGCGGCGGCCTGGCGGCCCGCGATCTCGAGGTTGGCGCGCAGATCGTCTTCGGTGGCTACCGGGTTGCTGTTGAAGGTGCGGAACCCGCTGGCGAGCACATGGCCCAGCACCGAGTTCTGTTCCAGCTGCTTGACCACGTCCGGGCCGGGTATGCCGTTTCGCGACACCATGATCGCTTCATCGAGCAGTTTGGGGGGGGCGATTTTGGCGGTTTTCAGGCTGATGAAGCGCTCGATGACGAGGGCCATGCCCAGCACGGAACAGAGGATCAATGGCCAGATCGGCCAGCCGGCGGCTTGTATGATGGAAAGCAAATCAGGGCTCCAGGAAAGGCCGACGCGTTGCGGCCGAAGGGCGGTCCGGCGATTATGGCTCAGCCTCCAAAGCGGTCGGCTCCAGCGCAGACCAGCGCGCCGTAGCCCAGCAGATGCCATCCCCACCATCGCACCGCCGAGGGGCCCGCCGCGATGCACAGATTCTGTGGATAACTTTGTGAAGAACCCGGTCCATCCCACCCCTCAAGCCGCACCAGGCCTCGTTCCAGACAATTCGATGACAAAACAGGCAACAGAAACTGCTTTGATTTCAAGGGCTTGGCGCTCGGACCCGGTGGCGTGCGGTCTTTTGGGGTGCACCCCAAGAAATCACGCGGATTGTGGACACATTTGGTCTGGAGAGCCCTGTGTCTGAGCCATTTTTTGATTCCGATGCAGTGTCGGCGCGCCGTGTCTGGGCGGTTGGGCCGCTCATGCGTGCCATTGCTGACACTTTGTCCGCGCGCTTCAATCCGGTGGCGGTGCGTGGCGAGATTTCGGGCTTCTCGCGTGCGGCCAGCGGGCATTGTTACTTCTCGCTCAAGGACGACACCGGGCAGGTGCGCTGCGCCCTGTTTCGCCGCTCGGCCGAACAACTGAGCTTTGCCCCGCGCGACGGGCAGGTGGTGGAGGCCCAGGGAAAACTTGACGTGTACGGTCCGCGCGGCGACCTGCAACTGATCGTGGACAGTCTCAAACCGGCCGGCCAGGGGGCGCTGTTCGAGGAATTCCTGCGCCTCAAGGCGCGGCTTGAAGCCGAGGGGCTGTTTGATGCGGCCAGGAAACGGGTGCTGCCACCCCAGCCGCGCAGCATCGGCGTGGTCACATCGCTGGGGGCGGCGGCGTTGCGCGACGTCATCACCGCGCTGCGTCGGCGGGTTCCGCACCTGCCCGTGGTGGTGTACCCCGCAGCGGTGCAGGGCGCACAGGCACCGGCCGAACTGTGTGCGGCGCTGCAGACCGCCTACCGTCGCCACGAGGAAACGGGTGAAAGCGCCGTGCTGCTGCTGGTGCGGGGTGGCGGTTCGCTGGAAGACCTGTGGTCGTTCAATGACGAAACGCTGGTGCGCACCGTGGCACGGGCCCCCATGCCCGTGGTGTGTGGGGTGGGCCACGAAACCGACTTCACCCTGGCCGACTTCGTGGCCGACCTGCGCGCGCCCACACCCACGGCCGCGGCCGAGCTGTGTGCCCCCGCACGCGAGGCGCGCCTGGGCGAACTGGTCTATCTGAGCGAACGTCTGGCCGAGGCCGCCTACGGCGCCATCGACCAGCGCGCGCAGCGACTGGATCGGCTCGGCCAGCGCCTGGGCAGGCCTTCGGGTCGGCTGCACGAGAGCCGTCAGCGGCTCATGGGTCTGCAGCACCGGCTGCAGAGCGGGCTGTTGCTGGCCGCACAGCGTCAGCAGAGCCGGCTGCAGTCCTTGCAAACCGCCTTGCCGCAGGCCTTGCGGCGCGCGCAGGATCAGCACAGCGGGCGTCTGCAGCGTCTGGAAGCCGCCCTCGGTCTGCTCGATCCACGTCTGGTGCTGGAGCGGGGCTACGCGTTCCTGACCGACGCGCAGGGCCAGGCCTTGACCCGCGCGGCGCAGGCCCGGGCGGGGCAGGCGCTGCGGGCCACGCTCGCCGACGGCGAACTGGGCCTGACGGTGGATTCCTGAGGGTGTGAACCCAAGAAACCCTGATATCTGCTGTCCCTTTGTGCGTGCCTACAATTCGCGATCGTCTTGCTGGAGGGCTTCGCGTCCGGCCCAGCTTTCTTTCCCCACAACAAACCCACCTACGAGGAACCTCCATGGAACACACCTTGCCCGCACTGCCCTATGGCCTGGACGATCTGGCGCCCCACTACAGCCGCGAAACGCTGGAGTTCCACCATGGCAAGCACCACAACGCCTATGTGGTGAACCTGAACAACCTGCAAAAGGGCACCGAATTCGAGGCCATGGACCTGGAGTCCATCATCAAGAAGTCCAGCGGCGGCGTGTACAACAACGCCGCCCAGATCTGGAACCACACCTTCTTCTGGAACTGCATGAAGCCCAACGGCGGCGGCGAGCCTTCCGGTGCGCTGGCTGCGGCCATCAATGCCAAATGGGGCAGCTACGCTGCCTTCAAGGAAGCGTTCGTCAAGAGCGCCGTGGGCAACTTCGGTTCCGGCTGGACCTGGCTGGTGAAGAAGGCCGACGGTTCGGTCGACATCGTCAACATGGGCGCTGCCGGTACCCCGCTGACCACCGGCGACAAGGCCCTGCTGACCGTGGACGTGTGGGAACACGCCTACTACATCGACTACCGCAACCTGCGTCCCAAGTTCGTCGAAACCTATCTCGACAAGCTGGTGAACTGGTCGTTCGCTGAAGCCAACTTCGCCTGAAGTCGTTTTTTGCGCTGACAGAAAAAAGGCTCGGAGGCCATGCCTTCGGGCCTTTTTTGTTGCCGGTGGGTGCGGCGTGGCGGGCGGCCAGACCGGCGCGAAAAGGGACCCCGATCTCCTGGATCGAGAGGTCGTTATCGTCGATTCGAGAAAAAAAAGTTGGTCACACGGACTCAATAGTTCGCATTGTGAGATGGCGGTTCAAAAAGCGGGGTCTGGGTCAGTGCACTGAAAGCAAAATTGCGGACTATCCGCCGATTCGGCTGGCCTGCCACGCGAGCCAGCGGGATGCCTACAACGATATCTGGAGAAAACCGTGAGCAACCAGCAACCCACCATCATCTACACGCTGACCGACGAAGCGCCGCTGTTGGCCACCAGTGCCTTCTTGCCCATCATCCGGGCGTTCACCGCACCCGCTGGCGTCAACGTGGTGCCCAGCGACATCTCGGTGGCGGCGCGCATTCTGGCCACGTTCCCCGAATGCCTGACCGAAGCGCAACGCGTGCCCGATGCGCTGGCCGAGCTGGGCAAGCTGACGCATCGGCCCGAAGCCAACATCATCAAATTGCCCAACATCAGCGCCTCGGTGGGGCAATTGGTCAGTGCCATCAAGGAACTGCAATCCAAGGGTTACGCGCTGCCCGACTATCCCGAGTCGGCCAAGACGCCCGAAGAAGAGGCCATCCGCGCCCGCTACGCCAAGTGCATCGGCAGCGCCGTCAACCCCGTGCTGCGCGAAGGCAACTCGGACCGCCGTGCGCCCAAGGCCGTGAAGGAATACGCCCGCAAGAACCCGCACAGCATGGCCGAATGGAGCCAGGCCTCGCGCTCGCACGTCTCGCACATGCACGCCGGCGACTTCTACCACGGCGAAAAGTCGATCACGCTGGACCGCGCGCGCGACGTGAAGATGGAGCTGATCACGAACAGCGGCAAGACCATCGTTCTCAAACCCAAGGTTTCGCTGCTCGACCGCGAGGTGATCGACAGCATGTTCATGAGCAAGAAGGCGCTGGAAGCGTTCTACGAGAAAGAGATCGAGGACGCCCACAAGACCGGCGTCATGTTCTCGCTGCACGTGAAAGCCACCATGATGAAGGTGTCCCACCCCATCGTGTTCGGCCACTGCGTGAAGATTTTCTACAAGGACGCTTTCGCCAAGCATGGCGCCTTGTTCGACGAACTGGGCGTGAACGTCAACAACGGCATGGCCAACCTGTACGACAAGATCGCCACGCTGCCACAGAGCAAGCAGGACGAGATCAAGCGCGATCTGCACGCCTGCCACGAAGGCCGCCCCGAACTGGCCATGGTGGACTCGGCCAAGGGCATCACCAACTTCCACTCGCCCAACGACATCATCGTGGACGCGTCCATGCCCGCCATGATCCGCAACGGCGGCAAGATGTGGGGCGCCGACGGCCGCCTGAAGGACGTGAAGGCGGTCATGCCCGAGTCGACCTTCGCCCGCATCTACCAGGAGATCATCAACTTCTGCAAATGGCATGGCGCCTTTGACCCCAAGACCATGGGCACCGTGCCCAACGTGGGCCTGATGGCCCAGCAGGCCGAAGAGTACGGCTCACACGACAAGACCTTCGAGATACCCGAAGATGGCGTGGCCAACATCACCGATCTGGCCACGGGCGAGGTGCTGCTGAGCCAGAACGTGGAAGCCGGTGACATCTGGCGCATGTGCCAGGTCAAGGACGCCGCCATCCGCGACTGGGTCAAGCTGGCTGTGACCCGGGCGCGCAATTCCGGCATGCCCGTGGTGTTCTGGCTGGACCAGTACCGTCCGCACGAGGCCCAACTGATCACCAAGGTCAAGATGTACCTGCACGAGCACAACACCACCGGTCTGGACATCCAGATCATGAGCCAGGTGCGTGCCATGCGCTACACCCTGGAGCGTGTGGTGCGCGGTCTGGACACCATCAGCGCCACCGGCAACATCCTGCGCGACTACCTGACCGACCTGTTCCCCATCATGGAACTGGGCACCTCGGCCAAGATGCTGTCGGTCGTGCCGCTGATGGCCGGCGGTGGCATGTACGAAACCGGCGCTGGTGGCTCGGCCCCCAAACACGTGCAGCAGCTGGTGGAGGAAAACCACCTGCGCTGGGATTCGCTCGGTGAATTCCTGGCGCTGGCGGTCTCGCTGGAAGATCTGGGCATCAAAACCGGCAACAACCAGGCCAAGATTCTGGCGAAGACGCTGGATGCTGCCACCGGCAAGCTGCTGGACAACAACAAGAACCCGTCGCCCAAGACCGGTCAGTTGGACAACCGCGGCAGCCAGTTCTACCTGGCCATGTACTGGGCCCAGGAACTGGCCGCGCAGTCCGAAGATGCGGCGCTGGCCGCTCATTTCGCACCGCTGGCCCAACGACTGACGGCGAACGAACAGACCATCGTGGCCGAGCTGGCGGCGGTGCAGGGCAAGCCGGTGGACATCGGCGGGTACTACAAGCCCGACTTTGACAAGCTGGCCGCCGTGATGCGTCCGAGCCCCACGCTCAACGCGGCGCTGGAAACCGTTTCCGCTTGAGGCACTGAAGGCCGCCCCACCGTTCAGGTGGACGCGCTTTCATCGACGGCGTCTGATCTCAAAGGCGACCCGGACAGCAAGGGCTGTGTGGGTCGCCTTTGTCGTTCACGGGTGTCGAGGCCGGGGTGCGGCCGACCGACGGCAGGGCTCCGGCTCTGGCTATTTGCTGCGCTCAAAGGGCGCACCACCCAGCCTGGAGCCCGACTTGAGCCCGCGTTTGGCGAACCAGCCCTTGTTCATTTCCAGCACATAGCGCACCGGCTGGGCCGAGCAGTGCGAGTCCAGCGTCTGCGGCTTCATGTCCGCTAGGTTGACGATGGTGCCGTCGTCGGCCACGAAGGCGGCGGTCAGCGGCAGCAGCGTGTTTTTCATCCAGAAGCATTGGCCCGCGGGCTGTTCAAAGACGAACAGCATGCCCTCGTTCGCCGGCATCTCCTGCCGGAACATCAGCCCGATGGTGCGCTGCTCCGGCGTGGCCGCCACCTGGGCGTTGATCAGGTGCATGCCCGCCGAGAGTGTCACGCGTGGCAATTGGAGCTGGGGAGCGTCCTGCGACCATGCCGGGAGTGTGAAAACGGCCAGCAGGCAGGACAGTAGGGCGAGCAGTCGGTTCATGAAGCAAGTGCGGTGGTCATGGGCAGCGCACATTGTCCGCCATTCGCCGTGGTAGGGCTGTGCTGGCTGGGCCCCAAGGGGGCGCCTGGCCTGGGCGGAACAATCGGAACTAGAATTTGCGAGCACGATCCCGTGCGGCCGCCGGACCACGTCAACATGGGCCGACGCCTCACCCCACAGCCTCTCACGGAGACCCGTCCCCATGTACCAGCACATCACCATCCCTGCCCAAGGCGAGAAGATCACCGTCAACGCCGACATGTCGCTCAATGTGCCTGACCAGCCCATCGTGCCGTACATCGAAGGCGACGGCACGGGCCTGGACATCACCCCGGTGATGCTCAAGGTGGTGGATGCGGCCGTGGCCAAGGCCTATGGCGGCCAGCGCAAGATCCACTGGATGGAGGTGTATGCCGGGGAGAAGTCGACCAAGATCTACGGCCCCGACGTGTGGCTGCCCGAAGAAACCCTGGCCGCGCTGCGCGAGTACGTGGTCTCCATCAAAGGCCCGCTGACCACCCCCGTGGGCGGTGGCATCCGTTCGCTGAACGTGGCACTGCGCCAGGAACTCGATCTCTACGTCTGCCTGCGCCCGGTGCAGTACTTCAAGGGCGTTCCTTCGCCGGTGAAAGAGCCCGAGAAAACCAACATGGTGATCTTCCGCGAGAACTCGGAAGACATCTACGCCGGCATCGAATACGAGGCCGAGTCCGACAAGGCCAAGAAGCTCATCAAGTTCCTGATGGAAGAGATGGGCGTGACCAAGATCCGTTTCCCGAACACCTCGGGCATCGGCATCAAACCGGTGTCGCGCGAAGGTACCGAGCGCCTGGTGCGCAAGGCCATCCAGTACGCGATCGACAACGACAAGCCCAGCGTGACCATCGTGCACAAGGGCAACATCATGAAATACACCGAAGGCGGCTTCCGGGACTGGTCGTATGCCCTGGCCCAGAGGGAGTTTGGCGCCGAACTGATCGAAGGTGGCCCGTGGTGCAGGTTCAAGAACCCGAAGACCGGCAAGGACATCGTGATCAAGGACAGCATTGCCGACGCCTTCCTGCAGCAGATTCTGCTGCGCCCGGCCGAGTATTCGGTGGTGGCCACGCTGAACCTGAACGGGGACTACATCTCCGACGCCCTGGCTGCGCAGGTTGGCGGCATCGGCATCGCCCCGGGCGCCAACCTGTCCGACTCCGTGGCCTGTTTTGAGGCCACCCACGGCACGGCGCCGAAGTACGCCGGCAAGGACTACGTGAACCCGGGTTCCGAAATCCTTTCCGCCGAAATGATGCTGCGGCACATGGGCTGGAAAGAAGCCGCCGATCTGATCATCAGCTCGATCGAGAAGTCCATCGCGAGCAAGAAGGTGACCTATGACTTCGCCCGCCTGATGGACGGCGCCACCCAGGTGAGCTGCTCCGGGTTTGGTCAGGTCATGATCGACAACATGTAACACGGCGCCGCCCCCCGCCGGACCCGGTTGCCGGGCGGCTCGTCAGGGCGGTGGAAGATCACGAAAAACCGCCAGGAAGCCGGCTTCCTCGGCGGTTTCCTTTTGGGCGGTCGGCTCACAATGGGGGCATGCCCAACAGCACCCTCCAGCGCCAGCCAAGCGCCCCCATGCCAGGCCCCTTGGCGGGGGCGGCGAGCGGGCACGGGGATTTCATTTGCCTTCGGATCACAGGGGAAGGGTGTGCACCGCTAGAATCAATTTCATGGCCACCCAGAACCCCAGAAAACCGCCCAATCCCGTTGCCCCGCCCAGTGTGGGCAGCGATGATTCCGTGGTGCTCGAGCGCCGCGCCCAGCGTGTCAAACCGCCCCAGATGTTCCAGGTGGTGCTGCTCAACGACGACTTCACGCCCATGGAGTTTGTTGTCCACGTCATCCAGGAGTTCTTCAGCAAGGACCGCGAAACCGCGACCCAGATCATGCTCAAGATCCATCTGGAGGGCAAAGGCATCTGCGGCGTGTACACCCGGGACGTGGCCAGCACCAAGGTCGACCAAGTGCTGCAGGCCGCCCGCTCGGCCGGTCACCCGTTGCAGTGCTTGAGTGAACCGGTTGAATAAATAACAACACGCCCCACCTGATGGTCTCCTTCCGCGTAATCTCTAACCCTGAAATCCGCGTTTCCTATCACCCACAGCCCTAAAGGAAGTGACCATGATTGCCCAGGAACTTGAAGTCAGCTTGCACATGGCCTTCGTCGAGGCTCGGCAACAGCGACACGAATTCATCACCGTCGAGCACCTGCTGCTCGCGTTGCTCGACAACCCCAGCGCGGCCGAGGTGCTTCGCGCCTGCTCGGCCAACGTCGACGACTTGCGCAAGTCGCTGGCCAATTTCATCAAGGACAACACCCCGCAGGTGGCCGGCACCGACGAGGTGGACACCCAGCCCACGCTCGGTTTCCAGCGCGTGATTCAGCGCGCCATCATGCACGTGCAGTCCACCGGCAACGGCAAGAAGGAAGTCACGGGCGCCAATGTGCTGGTCGCCATCTTTGGCGAAAAGGACTCTCACGCCGTCTACTACCTGCACCAGCAGGGCGTGACGCGCCTGGACGTGGTCAACTTCATCGCTCACGGCATCCGCAAGAGCGATCCGCCCGAGCCCACCAAGTCGGGCGAGAGCGCGGCCGAGAACGAAGAAGCCGGTGAAGCCAAGAGCAACGAAAAGGCCTCGCCGCTGGAGCAGTTCACCCAGAACCTCAACCAGTTGGCGAAAGACGGCAAGATCGATCCGCTGATCGGCCGCGAGTACGAGGTCGAGCGTGTGATCCAGATCCTGTGCCGCCGCCGCAAGAACAACCCGCTGCTGGTGGGCGAGGCCGGTGTGGGCAAGACCGCGATCGCCGAGGGGCTGGCCTGGCGCATCACCCAGGGGGACGTGCCCGAAATCCTGGCCGAGTCCAACGTGTATTCGCTCGACATGGGCGCGTTGCTGGCCGGCACCAAGTACCGGGGCGACTTCGAGCAGCGCCTGAAGGGCGTTCTCAAGTCGCTCAAGGACAAGCCCAACGCGATTCTGTTCATCGACGAAATCCACACCCTGATCGGGGCCGGTGCGGCCTCGGGCGGCACGCTGGACGCGTCCAACCTGCTCAAGCCGGCGCTCTCCAGCGGGCAGATGAAGTGCATCGGTGCGACCACCTTCACCGAGTACCGCGGCATCTTCGAAAAAGACGCCGCGCTCTCGCGCCGCTTCCAGAAGGTGGACGTGGTCGAACCGACCGTGGAACAGACCGTGGACATCCTCAAGGGCCTCAAGAGCCGCTTCGAGGAACACCACAACGTCAAGTACGCTCTGGCGGCGCTGCAGGCGGCGGCCGAGCTGAGCGCCAAGTACATCAACGACCGCCACCTGCCCGACAAGGCGATCGACGTGATCGACGAGGCGGGCGCGGCGCAGCGCATCCTGCCGGCGTCCAAGCGCAAGAAAACCATCAGCAAGGCCGAGGTCGAAGAGATCGTGGCCAAGATCGCGCGCATCCCGCCGGCCAATGTGTCCAACGACGACCGCGGCAAGCTGCAGACGCTGGAGCGCGATCTCAAGAGCGTGGTGTTTGGCCAGGACAAGGCACTGGAGGTGCTGGCATCCTCGGTCAAGATGGCGCGTTCGGGCCTGGGCAAGAGCGACAAGCCGATTGGCGCCTTCCTGTTCAGCGGCCCCACCGGCGTTGGCAAGACCGAAGCGGCCAAGCAACTGGCCTACATCATGGGCATCGACCTGATCCGCTTCGACATGTCCGAGTACATGGAGCGCCATGCCGTGAGCCGCCTGATCGGTGCGCCTCCCGGCTATGTGGGCTTTGACCAGGGCGGTCTGCTGACCGAAGCCATCACCAAGAAGCCGCACTGCGTGCTGCTGCTCGACGAAATCGAAAAGGCGCACCCGGACATCTTCAACGTGCTGCTGCAGGTGATGGACCACGGCACGCTGACCGACAACAACGGGCGCAAGGCCGACTTCCGCAACGTGATCGTCATCATGACGACCAATGCGGGCGCCGAGACCATGAACAAGGCCACGATCGGGTTCACCAACCCGCGCGAAGCCGGCGACGAGATGGCCGACATCAAGCGCCTGTTCACGCCGGAATTCCGCAACCGCCTGGACGCCATCGTGGGCTTCAAGGCGCTGGACGAGAACGTCATCATGCGCGTGGTGGACAAGTTCCTGCTGCAGCTGGAAGGCCAGCTGACCGAGAAGAAGGTGGAAGTCACCTTCACCGATGCGCTGCGCAAGCACCTCGCCAAGAAGGGCTTCGACCCGCTGATGGGTGCGCGTCCGATGCAGCGGCTGATTCAGGACACGATCCGTCGTGCCCTGGCCGACGAACTGCTGTTCGGCCGCCTGACCGAAGGTGGGCGGCTCACGGTGGACCTGGAAACCAAGACCGACGAAGCCGGCAAGGAGACCCAGGAGGTCAAGCTCGACATCCAGCCGCTGCCGAAGAAAGAAGGCAAGGCCAAGCCGGAGGAAGCCACAGCGGGTTGATGCCGGGCGCCCTGGCGTACACAAAAAAGAAGGCCCGGATGTCCGGGCCTTCTTTTTTCGGGCTATCGATGGGTCAATGCGTCCGCCACGCCAGCACGGTGTCGGCCCACTTGTTGCCGAGTTTGGACTCACCGGTGGCGTTCGGGTGCACACCGTCGTAGTTGTCTGCGACCGAATAACCCGCCGCCTGGTTCACCACGGTGATGGGTGAAAGCGCGGTGTTGCGCGACGCCGCCAACGCATCGATGCCCCGGTTCAGGGCGGCGGTTCCCGCCGTGTCGGGGGCGGCGGGAATGATCTTGGCCAGTACGATGTGGGTGTCGGCCTTGCCGGCCCGGATGGCGTCGATCACGCCTCCCAACTCTCCGATGATGCCGGCGGCGCTTTGGCCGTCGAGCACGTCGTTGGTGCCCAGGTGGAGCAACACCACGTCGGGGCGGGCGCTGCCGACCTTGCCCGACACCAGGGGCGCGAGTTCCTGGGCCCGGTAGTCCCAGTAGCCTTCGTGGTCCTGATCGAAATCCGGGTTGGGGGCGCTGGTTTGTGGGCTGTCACGGTAGCCGCTGGAGACGCCAGAGCGGCTGCCCACCAGATTCACCGAACAGCCCGCGGCGTTCAGGCGCTGCCAGAGCACCCGGCGGTAACTGTTGTGCCCGGCCTCGGCCTGGGTGATCGAGTCACCCAGGGGCATGATGCGCAGCGGGCCGCCTTCGCCGCCACAGCTCGCGACCCTGAGCGCCGACGTGCCGTCACCCGAGCCGTCGTCGGAGTCGCCGCCGCCGCAGGCGCTGAGCACCGCGGTCAGCACCAGCATGGCGGCACGGGAGGGGGCATTTTTTCGAGGCATGAAGCTTCCAGAAAGGTGGGTTGATCGGGCCCCCCGATGGGGCATCGGCTTCGCCAGGGGTTCATTGACGCAGATAGGCCGCGCGGATGTTTTCGATGCGCCGACGGTTCAGGCCGGTGTCCTCGCGACCCAGGCGGCTTGCGCTGCGCACTTCGATCACGCTCCGCGCCGGGTTGAACCAGAACTCAAGGTCGTCCACGAACCTGAGCCAGCGCGTCTGGGCCTGTGCGTAGAGGTAATCCGGCCGCTGCTCGACCAGCGTGATGCCGGGTTGGGTTTGCAGCACGGCGGCCAGCGTGCGCAGCGAGGCCGTGGCGTCGCCATGCTTGAGGGGCAGGGGCTGTATGAGCGCGTGGGCCCGCTGCGGGTGGTCCGGATACAGATCGGCCTGGCTGGAGACGCTGTTGCGCGTGAGGGACGGCGGCTTCAGGCGCCCTTGCTTCACACCGAGATCGGACGGCGGACGGCCGCTGAACCAGCCGAACTGGGCGCCGACCAGCACCAGAACGGCCAAGGCGAGCAGGCCGGACAGCAGAGCCTTCAACAGATGCACGCGGGAAGCCGAAGAGGGCGCGGAATGGGAAGGGGTCCGCTGGTTCAGCGTTTGCCCCCGAACAGGCCACCCAACACCCCCCGCACGATCTGCCGACCAATCCCACTGGCCACGCTGCGCGCCGCGGTCTTGGCCATGGTCTGCACCAGACCGTCGTATTGGCCTCCGCGCGGACCCGTGCGACCGAACAGGGCTTCGTTCAACATGCCGCCGATGCCGCCACTCCCTGCGGCTTCGGCCGGCTGTTTCGCCACGCCTGGAATGCGCGGGGTCTTGGGCGCGTCGGCTGCCTCGGGCTCCGCCGGGGCGGTGCGGGCGTCCACATGGGCACGCAGGATTTCGTGAGCGCTTTCGCGGTCCACTTCTTTTTCGTACACCCCGGCCACCAGCGAACCCTGCAGCAGGCTCTGGCGCTGTTGCGCGGTGATGGGGCCGAGCTGGCTACCCGGGGGCAGCACGTACACACGCTCGGTTTCGCTGGGACGGCCCTTGGAATCCAGCAGGCTCACCAGCGCTTCGCCCACGGCGAGTTCGGTGATGGCGGCTTCGATGTCCAGGCCGGCCTTGGGGCGCATGGTCTCTGCCGTTGCCCGCACGGCCTTCTGGTCGCGTGGGGTGAAGGCGCGCAGCGCGTGCTGCACGCGGTTGCCGAGCTGGCCGAGCACGCTGTCGGGAATGTCCAGCGGGTTCTGCGTCACGAAATAGACGCCCACCCCTTTGGATCGCACGAGGCGCACCACCAACTCGATGCGCTCGATCAGCACCTTCGGTGCCTCGTTGAACAGCAGATGGGCCTCGTCGAAGAAGAACACCAGCTTGGGCTTTTCCGGATCGCCGATCTCGGGCAACTGCTCGAACAGCTCGGACAGCATCCACAGCAGGAAGGTGGCGTACAGGCGCGGCGCGTTCATGAGCTTGTCGGCGGCGAGGATGTTGACCACGCCCTTGCCGTCCACCGTCTGCATGAAGTCGCTGATGTCGAGCATGGGCTCGCCAAAGAACTTGTCGCCGCCTTGCTGCTCGACCTGCATCAGGCCGCGCTGGATGGCGCCGATGCTGGCCGCGCTGATGTTGCCGTATTCGGTGGTGAACTGCTTGGCGTTGTCGCCCACGTGCTGCAGCATGGTGCGCAGGTCTTTCATGTCCAGCAGCAGCAGGCCGTTGTCGTCGGCGATCTTGAACACCAGGTTGAGCACTCCGGCCTGGGTGTCGTTCAGGTTGAGCATGCGCGCCAGCAGCAGCGGCCCCATGTCGCTCACCGTGGCCCGCACCGGGTGGCCCTGTTCGCCGAACACGTCCCACAGCGTGGCGGGGCAGGTCTGGCTCATGGGCAGGGTGATGCCGCGGTCCTTGAGCACGGCACTGATCTTTTCGCCGAAGCTGCCCAACTGGCTGATGCCGGTGAGGTCGCCTTTCACGTCCGCCATGAACACCGGCACACCGATGTTGGAGAACTGCTCGGCCAGGGTCTGCAGGGTCACGGTCTTGCCGGTGCCGGTGGCGCCGGTGATGAGGCCGTGTCGGTTGGCCAGACCCGGCAGCAGGTGGCACTGGGTGGTGGCGTTCTGGGCGATCAGCATCGGTTCGGCCATGGTGGAGGTGGTCCTTCCGGGAGCAAGGTGGGTGAAAACGTAAAATCGACTGCTTATTAGATCAAACCCGAAACGGGGATAAGGAATCTTTCGTGGCCGGACACAGCAAATGGGCAAATATTCAACACCGCAAGGGTCGTCAGGACGAAAAGCGGGGAAAGATCTGGACGCGCGTCATCCGTGAGATCACGGTGGCCGCCCGCACCGGCGGCGGCGACCCGGCGATGAACCCGCGCCTGCGCCTGGCGATCGACAAGGCCAAGGCCGCGAACATGCCGGCCGACCGCATCAAATACAACGTGGACAAGGCCTCGGGCGCCCTGGAGGGCCAGGCGCTGGAAGAAATTCGCTACGAGGGCTACGGCATTGGCGGTGCCGCCATCATCGTCGACACCATGACCGACAACAAGGTGCGCACCGTGGCCGAAGTGCGCCATGCATTCAGCAAGTACGGCGGCAACCTGGGCACCGACGGTTCGGTGGCGTTCCAGTTCAAACACTGCGGCCAGATCATTTTTGCTCCCGGCACCTCGGAGGACCAGGTGATGGAAGTGGCGCTGGAGGCCGGCGCCGAAGACGTGATCACCGATGAGGACGGCGCCATCGAGGTGCTGACCGCCTACACGGATTTCGAGGCCGTGAAAAACGCGCTGGAAGCGGCGGGCCTGAAGCCCGAGGTGGCCGAGGTGACGATGCGCGCCGAGAACACCGTTCCCCTCGCCGGTGAAGACGCTGCCCGCATGCAGAAGCTGCTGGATGTGCTCGAAGACCTCGATGATGTGCAAGAGGTTTTCCACAACGCCGAGCTGTGACCCACCCCCGAGCCGCGCTGTGCGCGTCACCCCCTCAAGGGGGCAACGCGTGCGGTCCGGCAAAGCCGGTTCCGCCGCGTTCTCGATGGGGCATTGCGCTTCGACACTGTGATTGAATTTTGGAGATGGGTTTGAAAGTTCTGGTGATTGGCGGCGGTGGCCGCGAGCACGCGCTGGCGTGGAAACTGAAACAGTCCGAGGGCGTGAGCCAGGTCTTCGTGGCGCCCGGCAACGCCGGCACGGCGCGCGACCCACAGTTGGTCAATCTGGCGATCACCGACAAGGTGGCGCTGCGCGAATGGGCGCAGGCCAACGGCGTCGCGCTCACGGTGGTCGGCCCTGAAGCCCCGCTGGCCGCGGGCGTGGTGGACGAGTTCCGTGCCCATGGCCTGTCGATCTTCGGCCCCACGAAGGCCGCCGCTCAGCTGGAAAGCTCCAAGGCCTTCTCCAAGGCCTTCATGCAGCGCCACGGCATCCCCACGGCCGAGTACCAGACCTTCACCGACCCGGTGCAGGCCCATGCCTACGTGGACGCCAAGGGCGCGCCGATCGTGATCAAGGCCGATGGCCTGGCAGCGGGCAAGGGCGTGGTGGTGGCCATGTCGCTGCCCGAAGCGCACGAGGCGATCGACTTCATGTTGGTGGACAACACGCTGGGCGTGGCGCACAACGAAGGTGGCGCGCGCGTGGTGATCGAAGAGTTCCTCGAAGGAGAAGAAGCCAGCTTCATCGTCTTGTGCGACGGCGTGAATGCCCTGGCGCTGGCCACCAGCCAGGACCACAAGCGGCTGCTGGACGCGGATCAGGGCCCGAACACCGGGGGCATGGGTGCGTATTCGCCCGCGCCGGTGGTCACGCCCGAGGTGCACGACCGCGCCATGAACGAGGTGATCCTGCCGACGCTGCGCGGCATGGCGGCCGACGGCATTCCCTATACCGGCTTCCTGTATGCCGGTCTGATGATCACGCCCGACGGCCGTGTGAAGACCCTGGAGTTCAACTGCCGCATGGGCGACCCGGAAACCCAGCCGATCATGATGCGCCTCAAGAGCAACCTGGCGCAGGTGTTGCTGGCCGCCACGCGCGGCGAGCTCGATCGGGTGGCTTTGGAGTGGGACCCGCGCGTGGCGCTGGGCGTGGTGCTGGCGGCTGCGGGTTATCCCCTGAGCCCGCGCAAGGGCGATGCCATCACCGGCCTGCCGGTGGATGCGGCCGATCTCATGGTGTTCCACGCCGGTACCTGCGCGTCCAGCGGGGAGGTGGTGACCTCGGGTGGCCGGGTGCTGTGTGTCACAGCCCTTGGCGACACCGTGGCCAGCGCCCAGCGCAAGGCCTACGACGCGATCGACCGCATCCGCTTTGACGGCATGCAGTTCCGCCGCGACATCGGTTACCGCGCGGTGTGATGCCGCGCCTGGCCGGGGCGACCCGATTTCCGCACACCCGGACACCCGCATGAGCCAACAGACGCAAGAGGTTCGCGACTACCTGACAGACCTGCAGGAGCGCATCACATCCACCGTGGCCATGATCGATGGCGGCCGTTTCCTGGTGGACAAGTGGAAGAAGGCGCCTGGTGAACCGCTGCAAGGGCAGGGCATCACGCAGATCCTGGAGGATGGTGCGGTGTTCGAGCGCGCCGGCTGCGGTTTCTCGCATGTGAAAGGCCCGCGCCTGCCGCCCTCGGCCACGCAGCACCGGCCCGAGCTGTCGGGCGCGCCGTTCGAGGCCATGGGCGTGTCGCTGGTGTTCCACCCTCGCAACCCTTATGTGCCCACGGTGCACATGAACGTGCGCATGATCGCCGCCACCCCCCGGGACGGCGCTCCGGTGTGCTGGTTCGGCGGCGGCATGGACCTCACGCCCTACTATGGTTTCGAGGAAGACGCGGTGCATTTCCACCGCAGCTGCAAGACCGCGCTCGACCCGTTCGGGGTGGACAAGTACCCGCGGTTCAAGACCTGGTGCGACGAGTATTTTTATCTCAAGCACCGCGATGAGCAACGCGGCATCGGCGGCGTGTTCTACGACGATTTCTCCGAGCTGGGGTTTGCCGGCAGCTTTGCCATGACGGCCTCGGTGGGTGACGCGTTTCTCGATGCCTACCTGCCCATCGTGGACCGGCGCAAGAACATGCCTTACGGCGAGCGCGAGCGCAACTTCCAGCTGTACCGTCGCGGACGCTACGTGGAGTTCAACCTGGTCTGGGACCGGGGAACCCATTTCGGCCTGCAGTCGGGCGGGCGCAGCGAGTCCATCCTGTTGTCCATGCCACCATTGGTGAGCTGGGCCTACAACCGCAAGAGCAAAAAAGGCACACCGGAAGACCGGCTGTACAAGGAATTCCTGGTGCGCAAGGACTGGCTCTGATGGCCCCGGCAAGCGCCATGGCCACGAGGCCCCAGCGTGTGGGCATGTTCGGCGGTGCGTTCGATCCACCCCACTGGGCGCATCGGGCCTTGGCCGACGTGGCGTTGAGCCAGCTCGGGCTCGACGTGCTGCACATCCTGCCCACGGGTCAGGCCTGGCACAAGGCACGCGTGCTGTCGCCGGCCCAACACCGGGTGAACATGTGTCGGCTGGCCTTTGGCGACCTGCCCAACACCCGCATCGACGAACGGGAGATCCACCGCGCCGGCCCGAGCTACACCGCCGACACCCTGAAAGAACTGGCCACCGAGTACCCGGGCGCAGAGTTGTTCCTGGTGCTGGGGGCCGACCAGTTGCTGGCCTTCAAAAGCTGGGTGCGCTGGCCCGAGGTGCTGGCGCAGGCCACGCTGGCCGTGGCCAACCGCGCCACCAACATCGGCGCCGACGCCACGCTCGACCCGCAACAGGAAACGGATCTTTCCGGCGTTGACCTGCCATTTCAGCGGCTGGACATGCCGTTGAAAAACATCAGCGCCACCGCCGTGCGTGCCCATCTGGGGCAGACCATCAGCCGCAGTGACTCGCTGCAGGTTCTGGTGCCCGAGGCCGTCGCAAGCTATATTTCACTCCATCACCTTTATCAGAATCCTTCATGACCAGCGAAACCACCGGCAAAAAAGACATCCAGAAACTCCAGCGCGCCATTGTCGATGGGCTTGAGGACGTCAAGGGTCAGGACATCGTGGTCTTTAACACGGAACATCTCTCCCCCCTGTTCGAGCGCGTGATCGTCGCCAGCGGCACATCCAACCGGCAGACCAAGGCGCTGGCCGCCAGCGTGCGCGACGCTGTGCGCGAGGCCGGTTTCGACAAACCGCGCATCGAGGGCGAAGACAACGGCGAGTGGATCATCGTGGATTGCGGCGCCGCCGTGGCGCATGTGATGCAGCCCGTGATCCGGCAGTACTACCGCCTGGAAGAAATCTGGGGCTCCAAGCCGGTGCGCCTGAAGCACGGCGCTGAAAAGGCGGCCGAAGCCAAGCCAGCCACCAAGACGGCGGCCAAGGCCACGAAGAAAGTCGCCGCCAAGGAGGTCAAGCCGATCGACGCCAAGTCGGTGGCGCGCAAGGCCGCCAAGGCGGCTTCTGCCGCCGTGGCCGCCGCGCCAGCCAAGGCCGGTGCAAAGACGGCCACGCGGGCGACCGGCAAAGCCGCGGTCAAGATGGCCACGAAGCCCGCGAGTCGCAAGACGGCCACCAGCGCCGCACCCGCCAAGACCCCGCTGAAGACCGTGGTGGTCAAGCCCAAGAGCGCGACGCGTCCGGCCGCCAAATCGGCCACCAAACCTGCGGTGAAGCGGGCGCCTGCCGCCAAGACCGCGGCCAAAGCGGCACCCAAGAAAAAGGCATGAAGCTGGTGATCGTCGCGGTCGGGCAGCGCATGCCCGACTGGGCCCAGACCGCCTACGACGACTACGCCAAACGCTTTCCGCCCGAACTGCGGGTGGAAATCAAGACCGTCAAGACCGAACCGCGCGGCTCCAAAACCGTGGAGACGCTGCTGGCGGCCGAGCGCGAGCGCATCCAGGCGGTCCTTCCGCGCGGTTGCCGCGTGGTGGTGCTCGACGAGCGCGGCACGGCGCTCACGACCAAGGCGCTGGCCCAGCAGTTGCAGCAATGGCAGCTGGAGGGAGACGACGTGGCCCTGGTGATCGGCGGACCCGACGGCCTGGAACCGGCGTTCCGGGCGTCTGCGCACCAGCGCATTCGCCTGTCCGACCTGACCTTGCCCCACGCGATGGTGCGGGTGCTGCTGATCGAGCAGCTGTACCGGGCGTGGTCGGTCAATGCCAACCACCCTTACCACCGAGAGTGAATTCCGTTCCCTACGCCTCATCGCCGCGCGGGTCGCGGAGGGGGCGTCCCCCTGCGATCCGGTGGCGGCACCTCCTTCTGCGTTGATCCACAGGTCTTGGTTTTCATATGTCCGATTTCATCTACCTTGCCTCCCAGAGTCCGCGACGCCTGCAACTGCTCGAACAGTGGGGCGTGCGCTGCGAACTGCTGCTGCCCGATGCCGACGAAGACGTGGAGGCACTCGAAGCGCTGCTCCCCGGCGAGGCGCCTGCGGCCTATGTGCAGCGGGTGACCGGTCTCAAACTGGAGGCTTCTCTGGCCAGGCTCCAACGCCGCAGCCTGCCGCCCGCGCCGGTGCTCTGCGCCGACACCACGGTGGCGCTGGGCCGGCGCATCCTGGGCAAGCCGGCCGATGCGGCCGAGGCCTGCCGCATGCTGGCCGATCTGGCGGGCCGTCGCCACCGGGTGCTCACGGCGGTGGCGGTGGGCAAGCCCGGTGCGCGGGGTGCGCGGCGATGGAGCGCACTGTCCACCTCGTGGGTGAGTTTCGATGCGCTCACGCCTGCGCAGATCCGGCGCTACGCCGACAGCGGCGAGCCGCTGGGCAAGGCCGGCGCGTATGCGATCCAGGGGCGCGCTGCGCTGTGGACGCACCACATCAGCGGCAGTTATTCGGGCATCATGGGCCTGCCCGCGCACGAGACGGCGCAGGTGCTGGGCGCCGCTGGCGTGCGGCTGGTCTGAGCCGCCGATCCGATCACAACCGAGACAAGCGATTCCATGAGCCAGGACATTTTGATCAATTGGGCGCCCCAGGAAACCCGTGTGGCGGTGGTGGAGCAGGGCGCGGTGCAGGAAGTGCATCTGGAGCGTACGCTGGAGCGCGGCCTGGTGGGCAACATCTACCTGGGCAAGGTCTCGCGGGTGTTGCCGGGCATGCAGTCGGCTTTCATCGACATCGGTCTGGACCGCGCCGCGTTCCTGCACGTGGCCGACCTCATGCCCAACATCGCGGCCAAACACGCCGCGCCGCGTGAGCGTGGCCAGGCCGCGCCCACGAACGAGGCGTCGGCCCAGCCTGCGCCGAACGGCGGCAACGCCCGTGTGCTCACGCCCGATCCGGTGTTGCCGATCGAACGGCAGATCTTTGAAGGCCAGGCGCTCATGGTGCAGGTGCTCAAGGATCCGATCGGCACCAAGGGCGCGCGCCTGACGGCGCAGATGAGCATTGCGGGGCGGCTGCTGGTGTTCCTGCCGCAGGACAACCACATTGGCGTGTCGCAGAAGATTCCGCCGGCCCAGCGTGAAGCGCTGCGCCAACGCCTGGTGCGGCTGACCGCCACGTCCGACGGCAGCGCGGCCGGCGGCTTCATCCTGCGCACCAATGCCGAGGACGCGACCGACGAAGAACTGATCGAAGACACCGCCTATCTGCGCAAGACCTGGTTGCGCATCAAGGAGGCGTCCACGCGCCAGCCGCCCGCCACGCTGCTGCACGAAGACCTGAACCTGATGCAGCGCGTGCTGCGGGACCTCGTGAGCGCGCAGACGCAGTCGATCCGCATCGATTCGCGCGAACAGCATGGCCTGCTGCAGGCCTTTGCCGCCGAGTTCATGCCCGACACGGTGAGCAAGCTGCAGCACTACAGTGGCGAGCGCCCGATTTTTGACCTGTTCAACATCGACGAAGACATCGTGCGCGCGCTCAGCCGCCGGGTGGACCTGAAGTCCGGTGGCTACCTGGTGATCGACCAGACCGAGGCGCTGACCACGGTGGACGTGAACACCGGGGGGTTTGTGGGTGCGCGCAATTTCGACGACACGGTGTTTCGCACCAATCTCGAAGCCGCCCAGACGATCGCGCGCCAGTTGCGCCTGCGCAACCTGGGAGGCATCGTCATCGTGGATTTCATCGACATGGTGCGCGAGGACCACCGCGAGGCCGTGCTCACCGAGTTCCGCAAACAGCTCGCGCGCGACCGTGTGAAGACCATGATCGGCGGTTTTTCGCAACTCGGTCTGGTGGAGATGACGCGCAAGCGCACGCGCGAGTCGCTGGCGCAGATGCTCAGCGAACCCTGCGCGGCCTGCAGTGGCAAAGGCGTGGTCAAGACCGCGCGCAGCGTCTGCTACGACATCCTGCGCGAGATCCTGCGCGAGGCGCGGGCCTTCAACCCGCGCGAGTTCCGTGTGGTGGCTGCCCCCCAGGTGGTCGAGCTGTTCCTGGACGAAGAGAGCCAGCATCTGGCCGGCCTGAGCGACTTCATCGGCAAGCCGATTTCGCTGCAGGCCGAAGGGTCCATGACGCAGGAGCAGTACGACATCGTGCTGCTGTAGCCGCGGGTTGCCGCCGCGCTCGCACCGGACGCTTCTGGCGCGACTCTGTGACCGGAATGACACAGCCAACACGCTGAACTCTTTTTTTCCCCGATTCATGGGCTTGTCGCTGCGTGTCTTCGTGACAATCGGGCGCTGTGCGCAAAACCTGGGGTTTTCCCCGAGGCGCTTGCGGACAATTTGCCGTTTTCACTCTGTTTTTGGATAACAACATGCTCAGGAATTCCCTCAAGCCACTTTTGCTCCTGTTGGGTGGCACTCTCTTTACGTTTCATGCCCACGCGGGCCAAGTCTCTGACAAGAACGGCAACGTCGGCTACGACACCGCTGCCGAGTGCGATGCGGCCGTTCAGGCGGGAACCGCCAAGTTCTACCAGCCCAGCACCAAGATGAGCCCGTTGCGCCGCAAGGGCGAGACCGCTGTGCGCACCGCGCGCTTGGCCGATCTGGGACCCCAGTACCGGCTCGGCGCTTGTGATGTGGGCGTGGGCCGCAAAAATGGCCGCAACGGCGTCGCCAAACCGTTGCAGGGCAAGTTCGTGCCCTACAGCCCGGACATGCCCGTCAACCAGTACCTGAACAAGTCGGGCGAGGGCGTGCGCGCCACCATGGCCCAGTGCGACAACCGCTTCTCGGACGTCGTGCCCCGCGCGGTGCCCGTTCCCGCTCCGGCACCGGTGGCCGCACCGGTAGCGGCCGCGCCCGCTCCCTCGCCTGCACCGGTCGCTGCTGCGCCGGTGGCCGGACCCGCTCAGGCCGCGTCACCCGCCGCGCGCATGACGCCGTACGTGTTTGGCACGGTCGGCTCGGTGCACGACAGCGTGATCCACCTCGAGAACAATCCGGCCCACAGCGTGGGTGCCAGTGGCACCGAAACCGGCCTCCAGCTGGGCGCGGGTCTGCAGTTCAACGACTTGCTGGGCGCCGAGGTGTTCTACCAGGGTGGCAAGAGCCTGGAGTACCCCGCGGCGAATGGCTATGTGAACGCGCTCTCCACACGGGTCTTCGGTGCACGCGTGACCGTGGGCGCGAACGTGACCGACGATCTGCGCCTGTTCGCCAAGGCCGGTGTGGCCAACGTGAAGCACAGCAGTTCCAAAGGCACGCATTGGACCCAGGCGGCTGGCGCCTCCCACTCGGACAGCCAGACCCGTCCCCTGATCGGCTTTGGCGCCACCTACGGCCTGACGGAAAATCTGTCGGTTCGTTTTGATGCCGACCACACCTTCAAGCGTCGCGTGAACAACGCCGGCTGGGGCAATCTGGACTACTTCGGCGTGGGCCTGCAATACAACTTCTGAGCCCGCTCAGAGGTCTGAACCGAAACCGGAGCCGCCTGCACAGGTGGCTCCGGTTTTTTCATTCCTGTTCGACTTCCGGTTTGAAGCCCTGCGCATGCAACCGGGCATAGAGGCCGTCGGCATGCAACAGCTCACGGTGCGTGCCCTGTTCCATGATCTGTCCGTTGGCCAGCACCACCACGCGGTCGGCGTGTTCGATGGTGGACAGGCGGTGCGCGATCACCAGCGTAGTGCGGCCCTTCATGAGGCGGGCCAGCGCGTCCTGCACCAGCCGTTCGGATTCGTTGTCCAGCGCCGACGTGGCCTCGTCCAGGATCAGGACCGGCGCGTCCTTGTAGATCGCCCGCGCGATCGCCAGCCGTTGGCGCTGCCCGCCGGAGAGTTCGGCGGCGTTGTGGCCCACCGTGCTGTGCACCCCTCTCGGCAGTCGCTCGACCAGATCACCCAGGTTGGCCGAGTCGAGCGCGGCGCGCACGCGGGCCTCGTCGATCTCGTCGTCCGCGGCACCCAGCGCCACATTGGCCGCCAGCGTGTCGTTGAGCATCACCACGTCCTGGCTGACCATGGCGAACTGGCGGCGCAGGCTGCGCAGGTCCCAGTCGGGCAGCGCCACGCCATCGAGCAGCACCTCGCCGCGCTCGACTTCCACGAAGCGGGGCAACAGGTTGGCCAGGGTGGTCTTGCCCGATCCCGAGGGGCCCACCAATGCCAGCACTTCACCGGGGCGGATGTGCAGATCGATGCCCCGCAACGCGGTGCGGCTGGCATCGTCGGCCTCGTTCGGAGTCGCTCCGTCCTTGGCCGGGTAGCGCACCCACACCTGCCGGAGCGAAATATCGCCCTGTGCGTGCGTGGCGGTGTGGGTGCCGCTGGTTTGCTCCGGTGTGTGGTCGATCAGGTCCAGGCCGCGCTCCAGCGCGGCCAGGCCGCGCGTGATGGGGCCGGCGATCTCAGCCAGGTGGCGGATCGGCGCGATCAGCATCAGCATGGCGGTGACGAAGGCGACGAAGTTGCCCACCGTCACCCCGCTGCTGCTGCTCTGCCACAGCGCGACCGCGATCACCGCCGACAGCGCGGCAGCCGCCAGCAGCTGCGTGAGCGGCGTCATGGCGGCCTGAGCGATGGTGGATTTCAGGGCCAGCCGCCGCAGCGCCACGCTCAGGCCATCGAAGCGGTGGGTCTGGCGCTGCTGCGCACCATGAAGCCGCACCATGCGGTGGGCCAGCGCGTTTTCCTCGACCACATAGGCCAGCTCATCGGTGGCGTCCTGGCTCGACTTGGTGAGCTTGTAGAGGCGGCGCGAGAGCACGCGCATGATCAGGACCAAGCCTGGAAACAGCAGCAGCACGATCAGGGTGAGCTTCCAGTTCAGGTACATCAGATAGCCCATCAGGGCCAGCAGGGTCAGGCTGTCCTTGGTGAGCGTGAGCAGCGCCGACACCAGCATGGTGGAGCCCGTCTGGACCTCGTAGACCAGGGTGTTGGAAAGCTTGCTCGCGCTCTGGCGGGCAAACAGCGTCATCTGCGCATGGTTGAGCTTGACGAACATGGCCCGGCGCAGATTCAGCAGGCCCAGGCTGGCGGTGTAGGACAGCGCGTACTGCGCCACGAAACCGGCCATGCCCCGGATGCCGAACAGCCCCATGAGGGCCACGGGCACCATCCACAAGGCGATGTTGCCTTCGGCGAAACCCCGGTCCAGCAGCGTCTTGAGCAGCGCCGGAATCATGGGTTCGGTGGCCGCGCCCAGCAGGGTTCCCATGGCCGCGAGTGCGATGCCGGCGCGGGCGGAGCGGAAATACGGCCACAGCCGCTTCAGGCGTTGCCGGATCGTCTCTGCCGGCAGGGAGCGCGTGGGAATCGATGGGGTCAAGGCGGTGTGGCCTGGCGGCTTTTTGGGGGGTCGAAAGATCGGTTCGGGCCAACAGGAAGTGCCCGGTCATACCGCAGGAAAGAGGGGGTGACGGCACATCTTGTCACGGGGCCCGTGCCCGGTTCCGTTATTATCCGTTGTCGGACCCGCAGGACGCGCCTGTGGCGTCGTTTTCGCCCCTCCCCAACCTTGTGACGAATGCTGGATTTGAACCCATCTGACTGGCGACTTTCCCGACGCGGCATGCTCAGCGGCGCCGCAGCCCTCCCTCTGATGGCGATGCCTTGGCAGGCAGCCCAGGCCCAGTTCCGCGTCGAAGTGTCCGGCGCGGGCATGACGCAGATACCGTTCTCTGCCGTCAGCTTTCGAGAGAATGCGCAGATCGATCAGGACATGGCCGCCATCGTGCGCGCCGATCTCGAGCGCAGCGGGCAGTTCCGTTTTGTCGAACCCGTGGCCGCACGGCTGGACGAAACCTCCCGGCCGGACCTCACGCCCTGGCGCAGCAAAGGGGCCGACTCCCTGCTCACCGGCAGCGTGACGCGCCTGGCCGATGGCCGCTACGACGTGCGGTTCCGCCTGTGGGACGTGGTTCGTGGGCAAGACCTCGGCGGGTTGAGCTACCCCGTGGCCACACAAGATCTGCGCCTCGCGGCCCACCGCATTGCCGACTACATCTACGAAAAGCTCACCGGTGAAAAGGGTGTCTTCTCGACCCGCATTGCTTATGTGACCAAGGCCGGCACGCGCCACAGCCTGTGGGTGGCCGATGCCGATGGTGAAAATGCGCGAGCCGCGCTGACCAGCGCGGAACCCATCATTTCCCCCAGCTGGGCACCCGGCGGGGCGCAGTTGGCCTACGTGTCCTTCGAGTCACGCAAACCGGTGATCTATTCGCACGACGTGGCCACGGCCAGGCGCCGGCTGCTCGCCAACTTCCGCGGTTCCAACAGCGCTCCTTCGTGGTCGCCCGACGGCCGGCAATTGGTCGCGACGCTCTCCATTTCCGGCAATGCGCAGATCTACGCCATGGAGTCCGACGGTGGCGAGCCCCGCCGGCTGTCCCAGAGCTCCAGCATCGACACCGAGCCGGTGTTCAGCGCCGACGGCCGGACCATCTTCTTCGTCAGCGATCGCGGTGGATCGCCACAGATTTACAAGATGGGCGCGCAGGGCGGCAACCCCCAGCGCGTGACCTTCACGGGCAACTACAACATTTCGCCTTCGCCGAGCCCGGACGGGCGCTGGCTGGCCTTTGTTTCGCGCGTGGGCGGTGCCTTTCGCCTGCACGTGATGGAACTGGCCAGCGGCAATGTGACCGCCGTGACGGACACCAGTGCCGATGAAAGCCCGAGCTTTGCGCCCAACAGCCGCATGATCATCTATGCCACCCGCGACAAAGGCCAGGAAGCGCTCATGACCACCACCGTGGATGGCCGCATCAAGACCCGGCTCGCCGGCGCACGCGGCGACATCCGCGAGCCCGAGTGGGGCCCCTTCACACGCTGAGGGCTGCCGGCCCCTGGTTCACCGCATCCATTCCATTGCATACCCGTTCAGAAAGGGACATCCTCATGTTGAAAAACGCCAAACCCGACGCTCACTCCTCGACCCGCAACACGCCTCGCTGGCTGACCTGGCTCACCGGCGCCGTGCTGGTGGTTTCTCTGGCCGCCTGCGGCTCCAGCGTGAAGCTCGACGACGTGCCGGTGGAAGATCGCGGCACCTCCACCGGCGCGGGTGGCCAGGGCGGGCAGGGCAGTGGTGTGGACCCACGCGGGGTTGCCGGGGTCGAAGTGCCCGGCATGGACTCCCAGCAGCCAGCGGGGATGGCCCGTGTGATCTATTTCGACTACGACAGCTACGAAGTGCGCGCTGATTTCACCGCCACGCTCGAAGCCAACGCCCGCTACCTCAACGCCAATCGCAATCGCAAAGTGGCGCTCGAAGGCCACACCGACGAACGTGGTGGACGTGAATACAACTTGGCACTGGGTCAGAAACGCGCCGAAGCCGTGCGCCGCGCGCTGACCTTGCTGGGCGTCCCCGAGACGCAGATGGAGCCCGTGAGCTTTGGTGAAGAAAAGCCTGCGGTGCCGGGTTTTGATGAAGAGTCGTTTGCCAAGAACCGTCGCGTTGAACTGACCTACCGCTGAGCACCATGCGTTTTTCCCTGACATCCGCGGCGGCGATGCTGACCGTTGCCGGTTGGTGGCCGCTGCAGGCGCATGCCCTGTTCGATGACGACGAAGCGCGCAAGGCCGTCATCGAACTGCGACAGAAGTTTGAAGCCAAAAGCCAGGCCACCGATGCCGCTCTGGCCGAAGCGCGGGAAAGCGGTGCGGCCCACCGCCGCAGCCTGCTTGAACTCTCCAACCAGATCGAGGAGCTGCGCGGCGAACTGGCCCGGCTGCGCGGGCAGAACGAGCAGCTCGCGCGCGAGGTCTCCGAATTGCAGCGCCAGCAGAAGGATGTTCAGGTCGGGATCGACGAACGCCTGCGTCAGGTGGAACCGGTGCGGGTGTCTCTGGATGGCCTGGAGTTCACGGCGACACCCGAGGAAAAGCGCGATTTTGATGCGGCCATGGAAGTGCTGCGCCGCTCCGACTTTGTGCGGGCGTCGCAGGCTTACGCGGCCTTCATGCGCCGTTATCCGGACAGCGGCTACACCCCGTCGGCACTGTATTGGCTAGGCAACGCGCAGTACGCAAACCGGGCCTACAAAGACGCCATTGACAGCCATCGCCGCTTGGTGACGCAGTACCCCACACACCTGCGTGCGCCCGAAGCCATGCTGGCCATGGCCAACAGCCAGATCGAGATGAAAGACAGCAAGACGGCACGCCGCACGCTGAACGATCTGGTGAAACAGCATCCGCGGTCCGAGGCCGCGGCAGCGGCCCGCGAACGGCTGGCGGGTCTGCGCTGACGCGCCAGCGCCCGCCCTGGCGGGCACCGTGATGCAGCAGGCCTCTCGTGGGCCTGCTCCTACAATGGCGGCCATGGAAATCGCCGACCTTCACAAACTGCAGACTCTGGTGCTCTGGGCCGCATTCGCGGTGTCCGCGGCGTTTGGGTTCATCGCCCAGCGCACCCACTTCTGCACCATGGGGGCCATCAGCGACATCGTCAACATGGGCGCGTGGACGCGCATGCGCATGTGGGGCATGGCCGTCGGCGTGGCCATGATCGGTTTTTACGCCATGGGCTGGCTGGGCTGGATCGACACCAGCAAAACCATCTATTCCACGGGCCGCATCATCTGGTTGTCGGCGCTGGTGGGTGGTGCGCTGTTCGGTTTCGGCATGGTGCTGGCATCCGGTTGCGGCAGCAAGACTTTGGTGCGTATCGGCGCGGGCAGTCTCAAGTCGCTGGTGGTGTTCTTCGTCATGGGGTTTGCCGCCTTCGCCACATTGCGCGGCGTGTTGGCGGTGGCCCGTGTCAACACGTTGGACCAGGTGGCTTTCGACATCACGGCGGGCGGCACCGTGCCGGTCTGGGTCGCGGGCGCCTTGGGCGTCAAACCCGCGTTGGCGGGGTTGCTGCTGGCTTTGCTGGTCGGCGGCGCCCTGGTGCTGTGGGCGTTGACCGAGCCGGAGTTCCGCACCGGCAGCAATCTGTCCGGTGGCGTGGGCATCGGGCTCATGATTGTGGCCATGTGGTGGGTCAGCGGCCACCTCGGGTTTGTCCAGGAACACCCAGAAACCCTCGATTCGGTCTACCTCGCCACCAACACCGGGCGCATGGAGTCGCTGACATTCAGTGCTCCGATGGCCTACGCGCTGGACTGGCTCATTCTGTTCAGCGACACCTCCAAGGTGCTGACGCTGAGCGTCATCAGTGTGGCCGGGGTGGTGGTGGGTGCTTTCGTGCAAGCGCTGGTGGGGCGCAGTTTCCGCTGGGAAGGTTTTCGCGGCACGCAGGACACGGCGCTGCACCTGGTGGGCGCGTTCTGCATGGGTGTGGGCGGGGTCACGGCGCTGGGTTGCACCGTGGGCCAGGGCCTTTCCGGACTCTCCACCCTCAGCCTGACGAGCATGATCGCTGTCACGGGCATCGTGCTGGGCGCGATCGCCGGTTTTCGCTTCCAGATGTGGTTGATCGAGCGTGAGTGACCGCGCATGAGCATCGATTTCGAGCGCCGCTTTGGGGGCCTGCGCCGGCTCTACGGCATGGAGGGGTCCCAGCGCATCTTCGACGCACATGTGGTGGTGGTCGGCATCGGGGGCGTGGGCTCCTGGGCGGTCGAGGCGCTGGCGCGCAGCGGCGTGCGGCGCCTCACACTGATCGACATGGACCATGTGTCCGAGTCCAACATTAACCGCCAGATTCACGCGCTTGACGCCACCTTGGGTCAATCGAAGGTGCTGGCCATGCGTGAGCGGATCGCCCAGTTCCACCCGGCCTGCGTGGTCGATGTGATCGACGACTTTGTGACCCCGGAAAACTGGCCCCAAGCGCTGGAGGCACTCGGCGTCGAGGCTGACGCGGGCGGCCTGGGCCTCATCGATGCCTGCGACCAGGTGCGGGCCAAGACCGCCCTGGCCGCCTGGGCGCTGAACCACCATGTGCCTTTGGTGACGGTGGGCGCCGCGGGTGGAAAACGTCAGGCCCACGCGGTGGACATGGCCGATCTGGCCGACACCACCCACGATCCGCTGCTGGCCCAGTTGCGCTACCGCTTGCGCAAACATCACGGCGCGGCCCGGACGGGGCGCATCGGCGTGAATTGCGTGTTCAGCCGAGAGACCGTGGCCGCTCCCGATGCGTCCTGCCAGCTGGATGCGGGGGATGGCTCACTCAATTGCCACGGTTACGGCTCGGCCGTGAGCGTGACCGCCACGTTTGGTTTGTGCGCGGCGGGGGCGCTGATGAATGTGCTGGCGAACAACGCACACAAGATTCCATTGGGTCTTCAAAAAGACCCAAAAATGACGCTATAATTTGAGGCTTCGCAACAAGGCTGAAAGCCAAAGTTTCGAAACCGTGGGACGTTAGCTCAGTTGGTAGAGCAGCGGACTTTTAATCCGTTTGTCGTGGGTTCGACCCCCGCACGTCCCACCAAAATCATGGCGTAAAGCCTGAAAAGCCTGCTATCGCATCGGTAGCAGGCTTTTTTGTTTGTGCAGATCAAAGGCTCAGAGGCCCAGGATTTTCTTGGCCTGCGCCAGCGCCTTCATCGAGGCGTCGTGATCGCCCGCCTTGTGCAGGCGTTCACCGTCGGCGCGCAAAGTCATCACCTTCTCCTGGTCGGCCGCCGCCAAAGCCGGTTTGGTTGCCAGCTTGGCATCGATGGCCTTCATCTCGGTCGGGCAACTATTGGCCAGAGCCACGCCCGAGAACAACAGCGCGCAGGACGTCAACAACAGCTTCTTCATGACAAACCCCTCAAACGACCAGCACATGCTGGGGTCGGGATTGTTTCAGAGCTGTCCGGTGGGCACCAGTGCCCCGCATTAACCGCGTTGCGATCCCAGGATTCGCATCAGGTCCGGGTCACTTCTTCTTGACGAAGCCGTAGACCACGAGCAGCAGTACCGCGCCGATCACGGACGCAATGAAGCCGGCCGCCTGTCCCGGCGCATACAGCCCGAGCGCCGCGCCCAGGTAGCTGGCCAGAAACGATCCGGCCACGCCCAGGATGGCGGTCATGATCCAGCCCATGCCGTCGTCGCCGGGTTTGAGGGCACGTGCGACAAAGCCTGCGATGAGGCCAATGAAGAGGGTTCCAAGCAGGGACATCATGGGCGGTCTGCCTTTCGGGCAAAGGTGGTTGAGAAGACGCGCTCAACTGTAGCGCCGAGCTGGTGTTTTCGCCGTGCTTGGCGGTGCCAGGGCCGGGCCGCCGTGATGGGCGTCGCCCAGGTGTGGCGTCCAGCGCACGCGCGCCAACCCCGCCCGGCTTCAACCCGCGTTCATCGCATCAATGGCTTCCGTGAGCTCCAGCCAGCGACCTTCCAGCGTGTCGATTTCGTCGTTGACAGCCTTGAGTCGGCGGCCCGAGTCGGCCATGGCCGCGGGGCTGGTGGGCTGGCTCAGGAGGGTCTCCAGTTGCGCTCTTTCCTGTGCCAGTGCCGCCGTGCGCTTCTCGTTCTGTTCCAGCTCCTTCTTCAGGGGGCGGGCCTGTTCGGCCAACTGCTGGCGGCGCTGGGCATCCTGCCGACGTTGCTCGGGGCTGCGGGTCGCCGCGCTGGCGGGCGCGGCCACCGGAGCCTGCGGCGCCGGGGCAGTGGCCTTGGGAGCGGGCGTCGCCACGGCGGGGGCAGCGCCTCGCGCCTGATCGCGCTGTTCCTGGCGCTGGGCTTCGCGCGACTGCTTGGCCATGTCCAGCAGGTAGCGCTGGTAGTCGTCCAGATCGCCGTCGAAGGGTGCGATGCCACCGCGAGAGACCAGCCAGAACTCGTCGCACACGGCGCGCAGCAGGGCACGGTCGTGGCTGACCAGCATGACGGTGCCTTCGAACTCATTGAGCGCCATCGACAAGGCCTCGCGGGTTGCCAGGTCCAGGTGGTTGGTGGGCTCGTCGAGCAGCAGCAGGTTGGGGCGCTGCCAGACGATCATGCACAGCACCAGCCGCGCCTTTTCGCCACCGCTCATGCTGCCCACGGCCTGTTTCACCTGGTCGCCGGTGAAGTTGAAACTGCCCAGGAAACTGCGCAGATCCTGCTCGCGGGTGGATTGGCCGCTGAGGCGGCCCTGCGCTGTGCAGTCGCGTACCAGCCGGATCATGTGCTCCAGCGGGGTGTCGGCCGGGCGCAGCACATCGAGTTCCTGCTGCGCGAAGTAGCCGATGTTCAGGCCCTTGCCTTCGATGATGTCGCCACTGATGGCGGCCAGATCGCGCGCGATGGTCTTGACCACCGTGGACTTGCCCTGGCCGTTGGCGCCCAGGATACCGATGCGCTGCCCGGCCAGCACCGAGCGGCTGACGTTGCGCACGATCACGGTGGGCTCGCCACCGTCTTCCAGCGGCGGGTAGCCGAAACTGACCTCATGCATCGCCAGCATGGGGTTGGGCAGGTTCTGCGGTTCGCTGAACTCGAAGGTGAACTCGGCGTCGGCCAGCACCGGGCCGATCTTTTCCATGCGCTCCAGCGCCTTGACCCGGCTCTGCGCCTGTTTGGCCTTGCTGGCCTTGGCCTTGAAGCGGGCGATGAACTTCTGCAGGTGCGCCACCTTGTCCTGCTGCTTGGAATACGCCGTGGCCTGCAGCGCCATCTGCTCGGCGCGCATGTCTTCGAACTTGCTGTAGTTGCCGCCGTATCGCGTGAGCAGGGCACGTTCGATGTGGATGGTGACGTCGGTCACGGCATCGAGAAACTCGCGATCGTGGCTGATCACGAGCATGGTGCCTTCGTAGCGCTTGAGCCAGGCTTCCAGCCAGACCAGGGCGTCCAGGTCCAGGTGGTTGGTGGGTTCGTCGAGCAGCAGCAGGTCGCTCGGGCACATGAGCGCGCGAGCGAGCTGCAGGCGCATGCGCCAGCCGCCCGAGAAGCTGTTGACCGGGCGTTCCAGCTCGTCGGTGCGGAAACCCAGGCCCAGGATCAGGGCCTGCGCGCGCGCCGGCGCATCGTGTTCACCCGCGTCGTGCAGCGCCATGTAGGCGTGGGCCATGCGCTCGCCATCGCCGCTGTCTTCCGAGGCCTGCACCTCCTGGCGCGCGGCCAGCAGGGTCACGTCGCCTTCGATGACGAACTGCGTGGCCGGCATGTCGGTCTCGGGCATGTCCTGCGCCACCTGCGCCATGCGCCACTGCGCAGGCACGTAGAAATCGCCCTTGTCTTCGTGCAGGGTGTGGTTGAGCAGGCCGAACAGGCTGGACTTGCCCGCGCCGTTACGGCCGACGAGGCCGACTTTTTCGCTGGGGTTGATGGTGGCGGACGCGCCATCGAGCAGGACCTTCGTGCCACGACGAAGGACCAGGTTTTTCAGAGTGATCATGGGTGGGGCGCAGGCTGGACGGCCAGCGCCGAAAGGGATTCGGAGGTGAGAAGAAGAACCTGGTCGTCGCCGGCACTGGTGGACAGCCACACGGCTTCGAGCTGCGGAAAGGCCGCTTCGAAGTGCTCGCGTTCGTTGCCGATTTCGAGCACCAGCACGCCATGCGGACCCAGCCGCGCGGGCAGGTCGCGCAGCAGCGCACGAACGAAGTCCATGCCGTCGGCACCGCCAGCCAGGGCCAGCGCGGGTTCGGCGGTGTATTCGGCGGGCAGCTCGCGCATGCTCTGCGCGTTCACGTAGGGCGGGTTGCACAGCACCAGGTCGTAGGGGCCGGGGCAGGCCTTGAGCCCGTCGGATTCGATGAGCGTGATGCGGTCCTGCAACCGGTGGCGGTCCACGTTGATGCGAGCCACGGCCAGCGCGTCGGCGGAGATGTCGGCGCCGGTGACCTGCACCTCGGGCCAGGCCATGGCGGCCAGCACGGCCAGGCTGCCGTTGCCGGTGCACAGGTCCAGCACGCGCGTGGTGTGTTCGCCCAGCCAGGGATCGATGCCACCGTCGGCGATCAGCTCGGCGATGAAGCTGCGCGGCACGATGGCCCGCTCGTCCACATAGAACGGCACGCCTTGCAGCCAGGCCTCGCGCGTGAGGTAGGCGGCGGGCTGGCGGGTTTCGATGCGGCGGGTGATCAGCGCGGCGACGGCTTGCGCGGCCTCATCGGTCACGGGCAGCGTGGCCAGCGCATCGAGGTCGCTGTCGAGGGGCAGCCCCAACTGCCACAGCACCAGCCAGGCCGCTTCGTCGTGGGCGTTGGTGGTGCCATGCCCATAGGCCAGCGAGGCGGCGGCGAGGCGGCGCTGCGCCTCGGCCAGGGTGTGTTGCAGGTTCATGGGGCGGGTCAGCGGCCAGCGCCGGCCAGTCGGGCCAGTTGGTCCAGGGTGCGGCGGTAGATGTTCTTGAGCGGCTCGATGTCGGCCACCGCGACGTGTTCGTCGATCTTGTGGATGGTGGCGTTGGGCGGGCCGAGTTCGATCACCTGGGGGCAGACCTGGGCGATGAAACGTCCGTCACTGGTGCCGCCGGTGGTGGAGAGCTGGGTGTCGATGCCGGTCTCGGCCCGGATCGCCGCGCGCACGGCGTCGACCAGAGGGCCGGGTTCGGTGAGAAAGGGCAGGCCACCCACGGTCCACGCCAGATCGAAGTCCGTGCCGGCCCGCAGTCCCTGGCGCTGCAGGATGTCCGCGACGCGCTGCTGCAGGCCGTCGGGTGTGGACGCGGTGGAGAAGCGGAAGTTGAAATCGATCACCACGGTGCCGGGGATGACGTTGCTCGCGCCCGTGCCGCCGTGGATGTTGCTGACCTGCCAGGTGGTGGGCGGGAAGAAGGCATTGCCCGTGTCCCAGACGGTGGCCACGAGTTCGGCCAGCGCGGGCGCCACCATGTGAATCGGGTTCCTGGCGAGCTGCGGGTAGGCGATGTGACCCTGGATGCCCTTGACCGTGAGCTTGCCGCTCATGGTGCCGCGGCGGCCGTTCTTGATCATGTCGCCGGTGCGCTCCACCGAGGTGGGTTCGCCGACGATGCACCAGTCCAGCCGTTCGCCGCGCTTTTGCAGTTCGCGGCAGACGATCACCGTGCCGTCGTTGGCCGGGCCTTCTTCGTCGCTGGTGAGCAGGAAGGCGATGTCGATCTGCGGCTCGGGGTTGGAGGCGATGAATTCTTCGCAGGCCACGACCATGGCCGCCAGCGAGGCTTTCATGTCGCTGGCCCCACGGCCGTAGAGCTTGCCGTCACGGTGCGAGGGCACGAACGGGTCGCTGGCCCAGGCCTCCAGCGGGCCGGTGGGCACCACATCGGTGTGGCCGGCGAACACCAGGGTCGGCTGGTCGCCGCGGCCGCGGCGGGCCCAGAGGTTGGTCACGCGGAAATCGGCCGGGCCGCTCTCCAGCGTTTCGCAGGCGAAGCCCAGGGCCGACAGGCGCGACGCGATCAGCGCCTGACAGCCCGCGTCCAGGGGGGTGACCGAGGCACGGGCGATCAGTTCTTCGGTCAGGCGCAGGGTGGCGGTCATCAGAATTTGACGTCGAGGGTGAACTCGGTGAAGGTGGCGCTGTCGCCGTTCTCTTCTTCGCCCGGCGTGGCCTGCTGGTTGGTGCGTGTGGTGTTGAAGTCGTTCTGCAGACGCCACATGAGGTTGCTGGGCGAGTCGGCGTGGGCCAGGCCCTCGTTGCGAGACACCAGGCCGTCCACGATGAGCCGGGACAGGTCCTGCTCGAAGCTCTGCGAGCCTTCGGCCAGCGACTTTTCCATCGCTTCACGCACGCCGGAGAAGTCGGCTTTCTGGATCAGGTCGGCGATCAGCGCGGTGTTGAGCATCACCTCCATGGCCGGCACGCGCCCGCCGGTGTGGGTGCGCAACAGGCGCTGCGAGACGATGGCGCGCAGCGCCGAGGACAGGTCGCCCAGCATGGTGGGGCGCACTTCCACCGGGTAGAAGCTCAGGATCCGGTTGAGGGCCTGGTAGCTGTTGTTGGCGTGCAGCGTGGCCAGACACAGGTGGCCCGACTGGGCATAGGCGATGGCCGCCGACATGGTTTCGCGGTCGCGGATTTCGCCGATCAGGATCACGTCGGGGGCCTGGCGCAGCGCGTTCTTCAGGCCGATCTGCAGCGAGGCGGTGTCGGTGCCGATCTCGCGCTGGTTGATCACCGATTTGCGGTTGCGGTAGACGTACTCGATCGGGTCCTCAATGGTGAGGATGTGGCCGGTGGAGCGGTCATTGCGGTGATCGATCATGGCCGCCAGCGTGGTGGACTTGCCCGCGCCGGTGGCACCCACCATCAACACCAGTCCGCGTTTTTCCATGATCAGCTCGGACAGGATCGGCGCCACGTTGAGCGAGTCCAGGCTGGGCACGTCCCCCGGTATGAAGCGGATCACCACGGCGTAGTTGCCGCGCTGGCGAAAGGCACTGACGCGGAAGTTGCCCACGCCTTCCAGCGGCACGGCCATGTTGAGCTCACCGGTCTCATGCAGCTCTTCGATGCGCGTGGCCGGCACGATCTCGGCGAGCAGGTTGCTGGGTGCGTCCGGCGGCATCACCTGGCTGTTGACCGGGATGGTCTGGCCATTGATCTTGATCATGGCCGGCGCATGCGCCGAAAGGTAGACGTCCGAAGCCTTCTTCTCGGCCATCAGGCGCAGGATGCGCTCCATTGTTCCGCTGCTCATGCCGTGTCCTTATCAGAAGAAAAAAAACAATACGTGACCGGAGTCCGTGCCTTCACCCAGAACACCGCGGAACTGGCTTTGCCAGGCCGCTGGTGTTGTCCCCCTGGGGGGAAGACGCGAAGCGGCGCAGGGGGCTCAGTCTCGCAACAAGTCGTTCAGGCTGGTTTTGGAGCGCGTCTGGGCGTCCACCGTCTTCACGATGATCGCGGCATAGGTGCTGTAGTCCTGGCCGGCCTTGGTCTTCTTGGGCAGGTTGCCGCTGATGACCACACTGCCTGCGGGCACGCGACCGTAGGTGATTTCGCCGGTTTCGCGGTTGAACACCGGGGTGCTCTGGCCGACATACACGCCCATGCCCAGCACGGAGTTTTCTTCGATCACCACGCCCTCGACCACTTCGGAGCGCGCCCCGATGAAGCAGTTGTCTTCGATGATGGTGGGGCCGGCCTGCAGCGGCTCCAGCACGCCGCCGATGCCCACGCCGCCGGAGAGGTGCACGTTCTTGCCGATCTGCGCGCAGGAGCCGACGGTGGCCCAGGTGTCAACCATGGTGTTTTCGTCGACATAGGCGCCGATGTTCACGTAGCTGGGCATCAGGATCGCGCCCTTCGCGACAAAGCTGCCACGGCGCGCCACGGCCGGCGGCACCACGCGCACGCCGGTGGCCTTCATCTCGGCTTCGCTCAGGTCGGCGAACTTGGTGGGCACCTTGTCGTAGAACGCCAGGTCGCCGCTGCGCATCAGTTCGTTGTCCTTGAGGCGGAACGACAGCAGCACGGCCTTCTTGATCCACTGGTGCACGGTCCACTGACCCACGCCTTCGCGCGTGGCCACGCGCAGCGTGCCGGCGTTGAGTTCGCTGATCACGTGTTCCACGGCGTCCATCACCTCCTTGGGGGCGGAAGCGGGGGAGAGGTCGGCGCGGTTGTCCCAGGCGTTGTCGATCAGGGTTTGCAGTTGGAGGGTCATGGTGTCTCGGACGATGGGGGTGAACGGAGAGGAAACGAAGATAAGAAGGGGTCAGTCGTTGTGGAACACGAACGCCTTGATGCGCCCGGCGGCCTCCAGGCATTCGGCGGGTTCGGCCACCAGCGCCATGCGCACGCGGCCCCGGCCAGGGTTGACGCCCCCCGCCTCGCGGGCAAGGTAGCTGCCCGGCAAAACCGTGACATTGTATTGAGCCAGCAGCTCACGCGCGAAGGCCTCGTCGGCGCTCAGGCCGGGCACCCGGTCGACAAAAACCTCCGGAACGCCCGCCCAGAGGTAAAACGCCGCGTCGGGCAGGGCCACGTCGAGCACGGAGGAGAGCAGGGGCGTGACCTGGGCGAACTTCTCGCGGTACTGGCGGCGGTTGTCCACCACGTGCGCCTCGTCGCCCCAGGCCACCCGGCTGGCGGCCTGCACGGCCGGGCTCATGGCGCCGCCGTGGTAGGTGCGGTAGAGCAGGAAGGGCTTGATCAGCGCCGCGTCGCCGGCCACGAAACCGCTGCGCAGGCCGGGCACGTTGCTGCGTTTGGACAGGCTGGTGAACATCATCAGGTTCTTGAAGTCGGTCCGCCCGAGCTTCATGGCCGCTTCCAGCCCGCCCAGGGGCGGCTCGTCTCGGAAATAGATCTCGCTGTAGCACTCGTCCGAGGCGATCACGAAGCCGTGGCGGTCGCTCAGCTCGAACAACTTTTGCCACTCGTCCAGCGGCATCACGGCGCCGGTGGGGTTGCCGGGGGAACACACGAAGATCAGTTGCGTGCGGGCCCAGACCTCGTCCGGCACGCTGTCCCAGTCGACCGCGAAGTTGCGCGCCGGGTCGCTCGCCACGTAATAAGGCTGGGCGCCGCCGAGCAGGGCCGCGCCCTCGTAGATCTGGTAGAACGGGTTGGGAAACACCAGCGTCGCGCCGGGCCGTGTGGGGTCGATCACGGTCTGGGCAAACGAGAACAGCGCCTCGCGCGAGCCGTTGACCGTCAGCACCTGGGTGGCCGGGTCCACCGTGACGCCGTAGCGCCGCTGCAGCCAGCCCGCGCAGGCTTCGCGCAGGGCCGGTTCGCCGGCGGTGGCGGGGTATCCGGTCAGTCCGGTGTCGAGCGCGGCGGCCAGCGCGTCCTTGAGCATCTGGGGTGTGGCGTGCCTGGGTTCGCCGATGCCCAGGCTGATGGGCCGGTGGTCGGGGTTGGGTGTGACGCCCGCAAACAGCTGGCGCAGCCGTTCGAAAGGATAAGGCTGCAAGAGGGACAACTTGGGATTCATGGGGCCGATTATCCCGGGGGCGTGCGCAGCGGCCTCGGCGTGGGGTCGGGTGGCGGTCCAGGGGTGGGTGGACACGGTATCATGCGGCTTGCGATCCGGCCCCGGGTGTGGCCGGATTTTCGTTTCAAATCAAACAGTTAGCTTCCTGCGACCGAATTCCCGTGCGCCTCAATTCGATCAAGCTCTCCGGTTTCAAGTCGTTCGCCGAACCCACCAACTTCATGCTGCCGGGTCAATTGGTGGGCGTGGTGGGTCCCAACGGCTGCGGCAAGTCCAACATCATGGACGCGGTGCGCTGGGTGCTGGGCGAGTCCAAGGCCTCCGAGCTGCGTGGCGAGTCCATGCAGGACGTGATCTTCAACGGCACCAACAACCGCAAGCCGGCCAGCCGTTCCAGTGTGGAACTGGTGTTCGACAACAGCGACCACCGCGCCGGCGGCCAGTGGGGCCAGTTCACCGAAATCGCCGTCAAGCGCGTGCTCACCCGCGACGGCACCAGCAGCTACTACATCAACAACCAGCCGGTGCGCCGCCGCGACGTGCAGGACGTGTTCCTCGGCACCGGCCTGGGGCCGCGCGCCTACGCCATCATCGGCCAGGGCACCATCAGCCGCATCATCGAGAGCAAGCCCGAAGAGCTGCGGCTGTTCCTCGAAGAAGCCGCCGGGGTCTCCAAATACAAGGAGCGCCGCCGCGAGACCGCCAACCGGCTGGCCGACACGCGCGAAAACCTCACGCGGGTGGAAGACATCCTGCGCGAGCTCAACGCCAACCTGGACAAGCTGGAGAAACAGGCCGAGGTGGCCGCGCGCTACAACACGCTGCAGACCGGCGCCACGCTCAAGCAGCACCAGCTCTGGTTCCTCAAACGCAGCGAGGCCGAGGCCGATCAGGTCAAGGTGAAGAACGACGCCGCCCAGGCCCTGAACGATCTGGAGTCGCGCACCGCCGACCTGCGCCGCGTGGAAGCCGAGCTGGAGACCATCCGCCAGGCGCACTACGCCGCCGGCGACCAGGTGAACCAGGCGCAGGGCAAGCTCTACGAGGCCAGTGCCGAGGTCGGCAAGCTCGAAGCCGAGATCCGCTTCGTGGTCGAGGGCCGCACCCGCGTGGAACAGCGTCTGGTGCAATTGAAAGAACAGATGGCCTCGTGGTCCACGCGCAGCCAGGACGCCAGCGTTGAACTGGAGCAACTGGCCGAGGCCGTGGTCGAAGCCGAAGAAAAGTCGGTGGTGCTCGCCGCCCAGGGCGAGGAGCAGGCCGGGGCGCTGCCCGCGCTGGAAGACGGCCTGCGCCAGGCACAGAACCGCGCCAACGAGCAGCGCGGCAGCGTCACCCAGGTGCAGCAGCAGATCCAGGTGCTGGCGGCCGAACAGCGCAACGTGGAAGAGCAGAGCCGCCAGCTCAACCAGCGCCGCGAACGCCTGATGGCCGACCGCAACGCCCTGGCCGCGCCCGACGAGGCGCGCCTGCTCAGTGCGCAAAGCCAGTTGGCGGAGGCCCAGGAAGCGGCCGATGTGGCCGATGCCGTGCTGCACGAACTGCAGGACAGCGTGCCCCAGCTCGACGAAGTGCGCCGCGCCGCCCAGCAGGCGGTGAACCAGGAGTCGGCGAAACAGTCCGACCTGTCGGCCCGCATGGAAGCGCTCAAGGCGCTGCAGGACAAGGTCAAGACCGACGGCAAACTCCAACCCTGGCTGGCCAAACACGGGCTCGACGGCCTGCAGGGCCTGTGGAGCCGCATCCACATCGAAACCGGCTGGGAAAACGCGCTCGAAGCCGCGCTGCGCGAGCGCCTGGGCGCGCTCGAAGTCTCACGGCTGGAGATGGTGCGTGCCTTCGCCAACGATGCGCCCCCGGCGAAACTCGCGTTCTACAGCCCGGTGTCCGCAGGGGTTGCCACGGGCAGTTCCAGCGGCCTCAAGCCCCTGGCCGACTGGCTGCGCCTGAACGACGCCGGGCAAAAAGCCCTGCTGGCCGACTGGCTGCAAGGCTGCCTGACCGCGGCGAATCTGGACGAGGCGATGGCGCAGCGCGCCCAGTTGCAGGCCGGCGAGGTGATCTACGTGCCCAGCGGCCACGCGGTCAGTGCACACAGCGTGAGCTTCTACGCGCCCGACAGCGAGCAGGCCGGTCTGCTGGCCCGGGCGCAGGAAATCGAACACCTGGAGAAACAGCTGCGCGCCCAGGCCCTGATGGCCGAACAGGCCCGCACGGACTTGGTGCGCGCGGAAGCGGCCTACACCGACGCCTCGCAGCGCCTGGTGAGCGCGCGCCGCGAAGGCGCCGAAACGCGGGGCAAGGCCCACGAGCTGCAGGTCGAGGCCCTGCGCCTGACCCAGCTGGCCGAGCAGACCCGTGCGCGCAGCGAACAGATCGCCGCCGACCTCGCCGAGGTGGACGCCCAGCTCGATGAGCTGCAGGAGCGCCGGGTCACCGCCGAAGCCCGCTTCGAAGAGCTGGACATGCAGCTCGCCGACAGCCAGGAGCGCCATGCCCAGCTCGACGACAAGGTGATCGACGCCGAGCGCGCGCTGAACGCCGCCCGCGAACAGCAGCGCTCACTGGAGCGCAGCGCGCAGGAAGCCACCTTCGCCCTGCGCAGCCTGCAGGCGCGCCAGGGCGAGCTGCAGCGCTCGCTGGAAACCGCGGCCTCGCAGGAAAAGGCGCTGGTCGACGAAGAACAGCGTGCCACCGACGAGCTGGCCCGGCTGAGCGCCGCCGCCGCCGAGGCCGGGCTGCAGAACGTGCTGGCCGTGAAGCTCGAGCGCGAGCAGACCCTGGGCGCCCTGCGCAGCCAGTACGACGACCTCACGATGAAGCTGCGCGCCAGCGACGAGCGCCGCCTGCAACTGGAGCGCGAACTCGATCCGCTGCGCAACCGCATCACCGAGTTCCAGCTCAAGGAACAGGCCGCGCGCCTGGGCGTGGAGCAGTACAGCCAGCAGCTCGAAGAGGCCCAGGCCGACCTGGCCGCGGTGGCGCAGAGCATCACCGAGGGCAACGTGCGGCTCGCGGGTCTGCAGGGCGAGATCGACCGCATGCACCGAGAGATCCAGGCGCTGGGTGCGGTCAACCTCGCCGCGCTGGACGAGCTTACCGCCGCGCGAGAGCGCAAGACCTTCCTCGACGCGCAGTCGGCCGACCTGAACGACGCAATGAACACGCTGGAAGACGCGATCAAGAAGATCGACGCCGAGACCCGCGACCTGCTGGGCAGCACCTTCAACACCGTCAACGAGCACTTCGGCCGCATGTTCCCCGAGCTCTTCGGCGGCGGCAACGCCCGTCTGGTGATGACCGGCGAGGAAATCCTGGACGCGGGCGTGCAGGTGCTGGCACAGCCGCCCGGCAAGAAGAACCAGACCATCCACCTGCTCTCGGGCGGCGAAAAGGCGCTCACCGCCATCGCGCTGGTGTTCGCCATCTTCCAGCTCAACCCGGCGCCGTTCTGTCTGCTCGACGAGGTGGACGCGCCGCTGGACGACGCCAACACCGAGCGCTACGCCCGGCTGGTGACCAGCATGAGCAAGCAGGGCACCCAGTTCCTGTTCATCAGCCACAACAAGATCGCCATGGAAATGGCCGAGCAGCTGATCGGTGTGACCATGCAGGAGCAGGGCGTTTCGCGTATCGTCGCGGTGGACATGGAGTCCGCCGCCGGCATGCTCGAACCCTCCTGAGCACCCAACCCCCATCTCCCACTTCTCCTCGCACCATGAGCACACTGCAACTCAGTCTGGCCATCATCGGAGGGCTCGTGCTGGCGGGCGTGGTGGCCTACAACGCCTGGGTCACCAGCAAGAGCGCGCCCCGCACGGCGCGCGAGCGCGGGCCGCAGGACGCCGCACCCGGCGCCTACGAGGGCGGCTCGCAGGCCGGGCGTTTCGACGACACCACCCCGGCGGCGCTCGCCGAGCGGCCCCAGACCGGGCCGGGGCTGGACATCGCGCAGCGCATCGAACCCGTGCTCGACGACGGTCCGTCACCGGACACCGCCAGCGACGCACCGCCCCCGGACGCCCGCCACCCGGGGCCGCCGGTGGTGCCCGTGACCCTCAACAACGTGGTCCACGTGCCCGAGAAAAAGCCCGCGCTCGACGCCCTGATCGACGTCATCACGCCGATGCTGCTCGAAGGCGAGGTCTCGGGCGACGCCTTACTGGCTGCCCTGCCGGGCACACGCCGCGTGGGCAGCAAGCCGTTCGCGGTGGAAGGGCAGAGCGAGAGCTCCGGCGAATGGGAAAGCCCGCGCCCGGGCCAGCGCTACCGCGCACTGCAGGCCGGGGTGCAGCTGGCCAACCGCGCCGGCGCGCTCAACGACATCGAGTTCTCCGAGTTCGTCGTCAAGGCCCAGGCCTTCGCCGACGCCGTGGGCGCCACACCCGATTTCCCGGACATGCGGGCCGAGGTGGCCCGCGCGCGCGAGCTCGACGCCTTCGCCAGCGGACACGACGCCCAGCTCGGTTTCGTGCTGCGCGCGCGCCGCGCCGCCTGGAGCCCGGGCTATGTGGCGCAGAACGCCGCCCGGCTGGGCTTTGTGGCCGGCGCCTTGCCCGGGCGCATGGTGCTGGCGGGCAGCCAGAACGGGCAGGCCCCGGTCCTGAGCCTGGTGTTCGACCCGCAGGCCGCCATGGCCGAAGACCCCGAACAAAGCGCGCTGCGCGAGATCGCGCTGTCGCTGGAAGTGACACACGTGCCGCGCAGCGAACAACCGTTCGTGCGCATGCGCCAGGCCGCCGCCGCGCTGGCCGAAGCCATGGACGGTGTGGTCACCGACGACGCCGGCCAACCGCTGTCCACCGACACCATGGACCGCATCGGGGCCGATCTGGAAAGCCTGTACGACGCGCTCGACAGCCGCGATCTGTCGGCGGGTTCACCGCAGGCGCGACGGCTGTTTAGTTGACCCCCCCGCCACGCTTCGCGTGACCCCCCAAGGGGCGATGCTGGCGGCCCGGCGAAGCCGGTTCCGCGGCATCCTCGGTTGACTTCCCCTCATTCGCTGTGTGATCTTGTCTGCATGAGCACTTCTGATCTTTTTTCCTCTGAGCCCGCTCCGGCCGAACGCGCGGCCGAGCTGCGCGCGCTGTTGAACCGCCACGCCCACCTGTACTACACGCTGGACGCGCCGGAGATTCCGGATGCGGAGTACGACCGTCTGTTCCGAGAATTGCAGGCGCTCGAAGCCGCGCACCCGGAGCTGTTGACGCCGGATTCGCCGACGCAGCGGGTGGGGGGCTCCGTGCTCGAAGCCTTCACGCCGGTGCGCCATGCGGTGCCCATGTTGTCGATCAACACCGAGACCGACACCGAGCCGACCGGTGCGCGCAGTTTCGACATCCGCGTGCGCCGTGCGCTGGGACTGACCGAGGCCGATCCGCCCGTGGACTACGTGGCCGAGCTCAAGTTCGACGGCCTGGCCATGAGCCTGCGCTATGAAAACGGCGTGCTGGTGCAGGCCGCCACGCGCGGTGACGGCGAGGTGGGCGAGGACGTGACGAACAACGTCCGCACCATCGGCCAGATTCCCCTGCGCCTGCCGGCCGATGCCCCGCCGCTGCTGGAGGTGCGTGGTGAGGTCTACATGCGCCGCGACGACTTCGATGCGCTCAACGAGAAGCAGCGCGCGAAGATCGCCGCCGGTGCCAAAGGCGAAAAGACTTTTGTGAACCCGCGCAACGCCGCCGCAGGCGCGGTGCGCCAGCTGGACTCGGGCATTGCCGCCCAGCGTCCGCTGAGCTTCTTCGCCTACGGCCTGGGCCAGACCACGCCGCCGGAGCAGGGCGGCCCGGCGTTTGACACCCACTTCGCGCTGCTCATGCAGCTCAAGGCCTGGGGTTTTCCGGTGGCCGAGCAGACCGCCATCGCCACGGGGGCCGACGAGCTGGTCGCTTTTCACCAGCGCATCGGCGCCAGCCGCGACCAGTTGCCCTACGACATCGACGGTGTGGTCTACAAGGTCAACTCGCTGGCGCTGCAGCGCCGGCTCGGTTTCGTCACGCGCGAGCCGCGCTGGGCGGTGGCGCACAAATACCCGGCGCAGGAACAGCTCACCACCGTGCTGGCCATCGACGTGCAGGTGGGCCGGACCGGCAAGCTCACACCGGTGGCCAAGCTCGCGCCGGTGTTCGTGGGCAACGTGACGGTGACCAACGCCACCCTGCACAACGAAGACGAAGCGCGCCGCAAGGACGTGCGCGTGGGCGACACGGTGATCGTGCGCCGCGCGGGCGACGTGATCCCCGAGGTGGTGGCCGTGCTGCCCGAGAAGCGGCCCGAGGGCGCCGAGGTGTTCACCATGCCGCAGGTCTGCCCGGTCTGTGGCAGTGCGGCGGTGCGCGAGGAGGGCGAGGTGGACACCCGCTGCACCGGCGGCCTGTTCTGTGCCGCCCAGCGCAAGGAAGCCATCCTGCACTACGCCCACCGCCGCGCGGTCGAGATCGAGGGCCTGGGCGACAAGCTGGTGGAGCAACTGGTGGACTCGGGCGTGGTCAAGACCTTGCCCGACCTCTACCGCCTGGGCTTCACCGCGTTGGCCGGCCTGGACCGCATGGCCGACAAGTCGGCGCGGAACATCGTGGCCGCGCTGGAGAAGTCCAAACACACCACGCTGCCGCGTTTCCTGTTCGGCCTGGGCATTCGCCACGTGGGCGAGGCCACGGCGAAAGACCTGGCGCGGCACTTCGGCCAGATCGACCGCATCATGGACGCCACGGTGGAGCAACTGCTGGAGGTGAACGACGTGGGGCCGGTGGTGGCGCAAAGCATCCGAACCTTCTTCGAGCAGCCGCACAACCGCGAGGTGGTGGAGCAGTTGCGGGCCTGTGGCGTCACCTGGGAAGAGGGCGAGCCCGCCGCACAGGCCCCCAAACCGCTGGCGGGCAAGACCTTCGTGCTCACCGGCACCTTCCCCACGCTCAGCCGCGACGCGGCCAAGGACCTGCTGGAAGCCGCCGGCGCCAAGGTGGCGGGCTCGGTCAGCAAGAAGACCGACTACGTGGTGGCCGGCGCCGAGGCCGGCAGCAAGCTGGACAAGGCGCGCGATCTCGGCGTGGCGGTGCTCGACGAGGCCGCCATGCTGGCTTTGCTGGCCCCAGGCGCGGACGCCTCAACCGGCGGTAAGTGAGAGCGATGCAGCCCAGGGGCACCGCCGGGCCGCCCTTCGACAGGCTCAGGACGGACGGCCAGTGCCGTCCCCCTCCCGCCGAAGGCGAGAGAGGGGGGTGACGCGAAGCGGCGCGGGGGGTGTTTCACTCCTCGTCTCCCGACCACCATTCATCCTCGTCCGCCGGCGCGCTGCGCGCCGCGTCCACGCGCTGTTGCAGCGCGGCCGAGCGCTCGCTGAAATCGCCCACCGGCACGGGCCGGGCCAGGCGCCAGCGCGGGTGGGCGATTTTTCCCATGGTCTGGATGTCGGTCAGCCGCTGCTGCGAAATCCAGGTCTGGCCCAGCGGCACCAGGAAGGCCCCCACCGTGACCACCAGCACGCCCCAGCGGGTGGTGGGCCAGTGCCGAGGGTCGGCCAGGCGCAGGTGCTGGCGCACCACCAGCGCCACCACCACGATCAGCACGTAGGGCGCGATCTGCAGCGGCCACAGCCAGCCGGTGGAAAAGGCCAGCGACTCCAGCCCCGCGTGGATGGCCTCCGCGCACAGGTAGCCACAGCAGGCGATCAGCAGGTGGGAAAAGAAGCGGTCCACGCCGCCGATGAGCCGGCCAAACAGCGCGTAGGCGGCGCTCCAGATGCCAAACACCGCGGCGATGCTGCTCAGCATGTAGAGGTAGGGCGGCGATTTGTCGTTCAGATCGGAGAGCCAGACCTCCCAGGCGCTGTAGCCCAGCACCGCCGACAAGGCAAGCAGGGCCCAAGGCCACACGGTGCGTGAGGACAGCGGTTTTTCGGGCGCCAGGGGCCAGTCGCTGGAGCGCACCCGCAGCAGGCTCTGCCCGACGCGCAGCGGCTGGTCGGTGGTGACGGAGATGGCCTCAGTGGCGGGCCTGCCCGGGTGCCGTGCGATGCCGTTGACGCTGCCCAGGTCTTCCAGCACGGCGCTGCCGTCGGCCTGGAGCCGCAGGCACGCGTGGTGCGCCGCGCAGTGCGCGTCGTCCAGGATCAGGTCGTTGTCCAGCGCGCGGCCGATCCGCAGGGCATCGCCAGGCACCGCCACCCGGGCCAGCACCGAACCGTCGCGGTGCACGTGTTCGACAAACCAGGTCATTGCAGGCGCTCCAGGAACATGCGGCCCAGGCGCTGGGCGTTGTCGAACGAAAAACCGCGCAGGTCGATGTGGCTGCTCAGCCGCTCCCGGGCGTCGTCCACCTGGGTGGCCTGCACGCTGTAGTCGTACACGCCTTCGAACTTGCGGTAGGCCCGCGCGCAGATGGCCACGCGGTACACGTGGCTGGCCGTCTGCACGTAGTCGTCCTGGCATTCGGCCCGTGTGAGCTCGCCCGTGCCCTGGCCGACGCCGCGCCAACCGGGGTTGCCGTGGGCACCCAGGGCGATGAACTGGGGGGTGGCCAGCCGGTCGTTGCGCAGCAGGGTGTGGCCGATGCTCAGGCTGCCGGTGTGCAGGTTGCCTCGCACGAACAGCTCGGACTGCAGGTCGCAGTCCAGGCGATCGCGCTGGTAGCGCAGGCGCTCGCCGTCCATGCCACTGGCCCAGCACTTGGTGAGGTTGCCGTCCAGCGTGGGCACCGGGCGGCCGCTGAGCACCTGGCTGGAGAAACCCGCCTGCGCCCCGGCGCCGCTGGCACCGGCGCTGGGGTCGAGCAGCTTGCCGGCCACGAAGCGCTGGTGGGCCAGCAGTTGGCGGGCGATCTCGCTGCGCCATTCCGTGCGCGCGCCGCCGCCGCCGCGCCAGGCGGTCTGCAGCAGCTCGAGCGCATAGCGCTTGGGCACGAGAAAGCTCAGCTGTTCACCGTCGCGGCGGGTGGCCACGTTGACGCCCACCACCTGGCCGTTGTCGTCGATGGCCGGGCCGCCGCTCATGCCCGAATTGAGCGCGCCCGAAAACAGCATCTGTTCGTAGATCCGGGACTCCACCGAGCCGTTGTAGATGCCCTCGGAGATCAGGAACCCGAGCTCCAGCGGGTTGCCGAGGGAAAACACCTTGCTGCCCTGCACCAGCGGGGCCTCGCGCAGCGTGAGCACCTGCCAGGCGGTGGGGGTGTTGCTGGCCTCGGGTTCGGTGCGCAGCACCGCCAGGTCGTGCACCACGTCCAGGGCCACCAGCCGGGCCCTGGCCACGCGCTGGTTGCTGCCGCGCAGCTCGATGCGGTACTTCTGCGGGTCGATCGCGAGCGCCGACACCACGTGGTAGTTGGTCACCACCCAGGCGCCCTGGGCGCCGTCGTCGCGCACCAGAAACCCGGAGCCCAGCGACGACTGCTCGCCCGCGCTCGCCAGCAGCACCCGCACCTGCACGATGCCGTCCTTGGAGCGGGAAAACAGCGCACGCGCCGACGACGAGGGTTCGGGGATGGAAGGCTGTGCCGCCGAAGGGGCATCGGCAGCGGTGTCGGCCGGCGGCTTGTCCTGGGCCAGGGCGGCCGGTGTGCTCAAGGCGAGCCCGATGGCAAGACAGGCGGACGCAAACGGTGAAAGAAGGGACATGGAGGCGTGCTGTAACAAGCGGTGGGCCAGTCTAAAGCAGGGCCACTTCGCCTCTGTCTGCGGCACGCCACACCGGGTGTGGCTCGGAAGGCCTTATTTAAATTTGTAGTGGTCGCGGTTGAGCACCGCGGCCACGGCGGTCACGTCTTCCGGAAACATCTGCAGGTTCATCGTGGTGTTGCACTGCTCGACCATGCCGCGCAGCAGCCCGGCGGTGTTGATCCGGCCCCGGGGTTTGTAGATGCCGCTGCCGTCCCCGCCGACCTTGCTGGCGTGGCATTGCGCGCAGCGGTGTTCGGCGATGAGCTTTTCGCCCAGCACGAGGTCGGCACCCTTGAAGATCTCGGCGCCTTGCGCACGGGCCTGGGCGCTCCACAGCGCCAGGCCTGCGGCCAGCAGGAAACCGGTGGCGAGCGCCCCGAGCCCAAGCCTGGACGGTGCGGCCGGTGCCAAGGGGGGCGCAGAACGGGGTGAATGCATGGAAAATCCTCCTGAAACGCCCCGGGCACACCGTGTCCGGTCAGCGAAAGTCAATGTACCGCGACCCGCGCCCAACACCCTACGGGGTAAACCACTGAGCCGCCACCCCATTTCCGCACCATGACCGTTCAAACCATCCTGAAAATGGGCGATCCGCGCCTGCTGCGCGTGGCGCGTCCCGTGACCACGTTCGACACCCCCGAGCTGCACCAGCTGGTGGCCGATCTGCTCGACACCATGGCGGCCGCCAACGGCGCGGGCCTGGCCGCGCCACAGATCGGCGTCGACCTGCAGGTGGTGATCTTCGGCAGCGGCGCGCCCAACCCGCGCTACCCGGACGCGGCGCCCGTGCCGCGCACGGTGCTGGTCAACCCGGTGATCACCCCGCTGGGCGACGAGGAGGAAGAGGACTGGGAGGGCTGTCTGTCGGTGCCCGGCCTGCGCGGGGTGGTGCCGCGCTGGCGGCGCATCCGCTACCAGGGTTGTGACATCATCGGCCACCCGATCGACCGCGAAGCCGCCGATTTTCATGCGCGGGTGGTTCAACACGAATGCGACCACCTGTTGGGCAAGCTCTATCCCATGCGCATGCGCGATTTCAGCCGGTTCGGGTTCAACGACGTGCTGTTTCCGGGGCTCGCGCCCGAGGACGACTGAAGGCGCGCGGGAACCAATACCCGATACGACAACAGGGGCGTAACACCTGGTCACGCCCGTGACGCAAAAACAGCCGAGAGTCAAGCGCCCAAAAAGCAATCCAACGGGGGAGTTCCGAGTTTGATGAAGAGAACATTTGCCGTGGTGGCACTGGCCGCCGTGCTGGCCGCCTGCAGCACCACCACACCGCCCACCGAACCAGCGGTGGCCTTGCCCGAAGCCTGGTACGCGCCACCGCTGGCGCACCAGGGCAGCGGCCAGAACCTGGCGCAGTGGTGGAACCAGTTCGATGACCCGGTGTTGACCGGTTTCATCCAGAGCGCCCAGACCCTGAGCCCCAGCATCGCCGCTGCGCGGGCGCAGGTGTTTGCCGCGCGCGCCAGTCTGGCGGGCGTGCAGAGCGCGGCCGGCCCCCAGGTCTCCGTGCTGGCCAACGCCTCGCGCGGCGAGACCCCGGGCCAGCAGCCCCTGGGCAACAGCCTGAGCGCGGGCGCCCAGATGTCGTGGGCGCTGGACGTGTGGGGCGGCCAGGCGGCCAGTGCCCAGCGCGCCCGGGCCCAACAGGATGCGGCCAACGCGGGCTGGCACGAGGCGCGCGTGCTGGTGGCGTCCGAGGTGGCCCAGCTCTATTTCGCCCACCGCCTGTGCCTGGCGCAGCTCGCCGTGGCCAGCAGCGACCGCGACTCGCGCGCCGCGACGGCCAATGCCAATGCGCAGAGCGAGCGCGCCGGACTCACCGCGCCCGCCGTGGCCGCCCTGGCGCGCGCCAGCGGCGCCGACGCCGCCAGCCGCACCGAGCAGCAGGCCGAGCAGTGCGAGCGGCAGCTCAAGTCGTTGGTGGCGCTCACCGGCCTGGCCGAACCCGAGCTGCGCGCCCAGCTGGCCGCCGCGCCCGGCCTGCCGGCCAGTCCCCGGCTTGAGGCCATGCTGGCCGTGAGCGCCGTGCCGGCGGAGGTGATCCGCCAGCGCCCCGACGTCTACCGCGCGCAGCGCGACCTGGTGGCTGCCGGCGAAGGCGTGGGCGTGGCCCGCGCGGCGCTGCTGCCCAGCCTGAGCCTTTCGGGCAGCGTGCTGCGCAACCGGTTTTCCAGCGGAGGCATCACCACCTCCTTCAACAGCTGGTCGGTCGGTCCGCTCACGCTGAGCCTGCCGGTGATCGGGCGTGCCGGTCTGCGCGCGAGCGCGGACGCCGCCGTGGCCCAGTACGACGCCGCCGGTGCGGCCTACGCCGGCACGCTGCGGCGCGCGGTGGCCGAGGTGGAGCAGGCGCTGGTGAGCCTCGCCAGCCTGCGACAGCGGGTGGACGCCACCCAGACCGCCGTGGAGGGCTATACCCGCTCGTTCAACGCCACCGAGGCGCGTTACCGCGTGGGCCTGGCCAACCTCAATGAGCTCGAAGAGGCCCGCCGCCTCAAGCTCAACGCCGACAGCAGCGCCGTGACGCTGCAGCAGGAACGCATCAACGCCTGGATCAGCCTGTACGTCGCCCTGGGCGGCGGCTTTGATCCGCTGGACACCCTCAACGCATCCAAAGAGCCGTCATGAATCCCGCAACGCTGCACACCCCATCCCCCCGCAAACGCTGGCTCTGGCTGGCCATCGCCCTGGCGGCCCTGTTGCTGCTGGTCCTTGCCGTGTTCCTGCGCCAGCCCGCGCAATCGGCCGAGGCAACCCTGCCGGCCGACGAGGTCGGACCCAAGCCGTCCATGACGGTCACGGTGGCCCGGCCCTCCAGCGAGAGCCTAGCCCTGACCCTGCAGGCCAACGGCAACATCAGCGCCTGGCAGGAGGCCAGCGTGGGTGCCGAGGTCAACGGCTTGCGGCTGTCGTTGGTGAACGTCAACGTCGGCGACGTGGTGCGCAAGGGCCAGGTGCTGGCGGTGTTTGCCAACGAGACCACCCACGCCGAGAGCCTGCAGAGCCGGGCCAGCCTGATGCAGGCCGAGGCCAGCTATGAAAACGCCAAGGCCGATGCCGAGCGGGCGCGTTCGATCCAGGACACCGGCGCCTTGTCGGCCTCGCAGATCGCCCAGTACCTGACCCAGGAAAAGGTGGCCCATGCCCAGTGGGAAGCGGCCAAGGCCGCCCTGGGCGCGACCCAGGTGCGCCTGGGCAATACGCGGGTGCTGGCGCCGGACGACGGCATCATTTCCGCGCGCGGCGCCACCGTGGGCGCGGTGGTGGGCGCCGGGCAGGAGCTGTTTCGCCTGGTGCGCCAGGGGCGCATGGAGTGGCGTGGCGAGGTCACGCCCAGCGAGGTGGGACGCATCCAGGTGGGGCAGAAAGTCCGGGTGACCGCCGCCACCGGGGTGCAGATCGCCGGCACGGTGCGCGCCATCGCCCCCACGGCCGACCCGCAGACCCGCAACATCCTGGTGTTCGTGGACCTGCCCCGGCACGGCGACCTCAAGGCTGGCACCTTCGCCAAGGGCAGCTTCGCGCTGGGCGAGAGCGCCGCGCTCACCGTGCCCACGCAGTCCATCGTGGTGCGCGACGGCACCACCTTCGTGTTCGTGATCGACGCGCAGAACAAGGCGGGTCAGCGCAAGGTGACGACCGGACGGCGGATCGGCGAGCGCGTGGAGGTGCTCACCGGGCTCAAGGCCGACGAGACCGTGGCGGTGCAGGGCGCGGGCTTCCTGAACGAAGCCGATTTGGTCAAAGTCGTCCAGTGAAGGTCCGGTCATGAACGTTTCCGCCTGGTCCATCCGCAACCCCATCCCGGCGGCGATGCTGTTCGTCATGCTCACGCTCGCCGGGCTGTTCTCGTTCCAGTCGATGAAGGTGCAGAACTTCCCCGACCTGGACGTGCCCAACATCACCATCGTGGCCAGCCTGCCCGGTGCCGCGCCAACGCAGCTCGAAAACGACGTGGCGCGCAAGATCGAAAACAGCCTGGCCGCGCTGCAGGGGCTCAAGCACATCTACACCAAGGTGCAGGACGGCACGGTCTCCATCACGGCCGAATTCCGCATCGAAAAGAGCACCCAGGAGGCGCTGGACGACGTGCGCTCGGCCGTGGCCAAGATCCGAGGTGACCTGCCCACCGATCTGCGCGAACCCATCATCAACAAGCTCGAACTCGCCAGCGGCGCGGTGCTGGCCTACACCGTCAGCTCCGACAAGATGGACGACGAGGCCATCTCCTGGTTCGTGGAAAACGACATCGCCAAGCTGCTGTTGTCGGTGCGTGGCGTGGGGGCGATCAACCGCGTGGGCGGCGTCAACCGCGAGGTGCAGATCCTGCTCGACCCGCTCAAACTGCAGGCGCTGGGCGCCACGGCGGCCGACATCTCGCGCCAGCTCGCCAAGGTGCAGATCGAGAGTGCCGGTGGCCGTGCCGACGTGGGGGGCAGCCAGCAGCCGCTGCGCACGCTCTCCATGCTGACCTCGGCCGAAGAGCTGTCCCGGCTGGAGCTCTCGCTCCCGGACGGGCGCAGCATCCGCCTGGACCAGATCGCCGAGGTGAAGGACACCGTGGCCGAACCCACGGCCGCGGCCTTCCTCGACGGCAAGCCGGTGGTGGGTTTCGAGGTGGCGCGCAGCCGTGGCGCCAGCGAGGTCGAGGTGGGCCACGGCGTGCGCGCCAAGCTCAAGGAGCTACAGGCCAGCCGCCCCGACCTGAAGATCACCGAGTCGTTCGACTTCGTGACCCCGGTGGAAGAGGAATTCAACGGCTCCATGCTGCTGCTGTACGAGGGTGCCATCCTCGCGGTGCTGGTGGTCTGGCTGTTCCTGCGCGACTTCCGAGCCACCGTGGTCTCGGCCGTGGCGCTGCCGCTGTCGGCCATTCCCGCCTTCATCGGCATGCACTACATGGGCTTCACCATCAACGTGGTGACGCTGCTGGCCATGTCGCTGGTGATCGGCATCCTGGTGGACGACGCCATCGTCGAGGTGGAGAACATCGTGCGCCACATGCGCATGGGCAAGTCGCCCTACCAGGCGGCCATGGAGGCGGCCGACGAAATCGGCCTGGCCGTGATCGCCACCACCTTCACCCTGATCGCGGTGTTCCTGCCCACCGCTTTTATGTCGGGCATTCCGGGCAAGTTCTTCAAGCAGTTCGGCTGGACCGCCTCGTTCGCGGTGTTTGCCTCGCTGGTGGTGGCGCGTGCGCTCACGCCCATGATGGCGGCCTACCTGCTCAAGCCGGTGGTGCTGGCCAAGGACCGGCCCGCCTGGGCGCGCCGCAACCGCGTGCTGGGCGCCATCTGGGGCTGGATGACCAACCAGAGCGAGCCGGCCTGGCTGCACACCTACGGCACCTGGGCGGCCTGGTGCATCCGCCACCGCTGGATCACCATGGCGGCCGCCGGCGCGTTCTTCGTGGGTTCGCTGATGCTGATCCCGCTGCTGCCACAGGGCTTCATCCCCGCCGACGACAACTCGCAGACGCAGGTCTACCTGGAGCTGCCGCCGGGCGCCACGCTCAAGCAGACCGTGGCCACGGCCGAGCGCGCGCGCCAGTTGGTGAGCGCGGTGTCCCACGTCAAGTCGGTCTACACCACCATCGGCTCGGGCTCGGCGGGCAGCGATCCGTTCGCGCCGCAAGGCGCGCAGGAGTCGCGCAAGGCGGCGCTCACGATCCAGCTCGATCCGCGCGGCACACGCCCGCGCAAGCAGGTGATCGAAAACCAGATCCGGGCGGCCATGTCCAACCTGCCGGGCGTGCGCAGCAAGGTGGGGCTGGGTGGTTCGGGTGAAAAATACATCCTCACCCTGACCGGCAACGACGCCAGCGCGCTGGGCACGGCGGCCATGGCGATTGAGCGCGACCTGCGCACCATCCCGGGCGTGGGCAGCATCCAGTCCACCGCGGCGCTGGTGCGCACCGAAATCAGCGTCGCGCCCGATCTGGCCCGCGCCGCCGAGATGGGCGTGACCAGCAGCGCCATCGCCGAGACCCTGCGCATCGCCACCGTGGGCGACTACGACAGCGCCTTGCCCAAGATGAACCTGCCGCAGCGCCAGGTGCCCATCGTGGTCAAGCTCGACGCCGCCGCGCGCGAGAACCTGGAGGTGCTGGGGCGTCTGGCGGTGCCGGGCAGCCGGGGGCCGGTGATGCTGGGGCAGGTGGCCACACTGTCGTTTGGCGGCGGCCCGGCGGTGATCGACCGCTACGACCGCTCGCGCAACATCAATTTCGAGGTCGAGCTGGCCGGCATTGCGCTGGGCGACATGAAGACCGCGGTGAACAAGCTGCCCAGCATCAACAACCTGCCCGCGGGCGTGTCGGTGCTGGAGATTGGCGACGCCGAGGTGCAGGGTGAGCTGTTCGCCAGCTTCGGTCTGGCGATGTTGACCGGCGTGCTGTGCATCTACATCGTGCTGGTGCTGTTGTTCAAAGCCTTCCTGCACCCGGTCACCATCCTGGCGGCGCTGCCGCTGTCGCTGGGTGGCGCTTTCGTGGCGCTGCTGCTGACCAACAAGGCGTTTTCCATGCCTTCGCTGATCGGTCTGATCATGCTGATGGGGGTGGCCACGAAAAACTCCATCCTGCTGGTGGAGTACGCGATCGAGGCGCGGCGCGAGCACGGCATGGACCGGGTGCACGCCATCCTGGACGCCTGCCACAAACGCGCCCGCCCCATCGTCATGACCACCATCGCCATGGGCGCGGGCATGCTGCCGATCGCAGTGGGTTGGGGCGCGGCCGACGCCAGTTTCCGCTCGCCGATGGCGGTGGCCGTGATCGGCGGTCTGATCACCTCGACCTTCCTGAGCCTGCTGGTGATTCCGGCGGTGTTCACCATGGTGGACGACGTGGCCAACTTCTTTGGGCGGCTGTTCTTCGGTCGCAGACCGGCGCACGTGGAGGCGCCGCCAATGGTGGAGCCTGCGAGCACCTGATACCTTGCTGGCCTGCTGGTTGGCGGGATCAGGAAGACTGCAGGCTCAGCTCCGCTCATGTCCCCCGGAACGGCTGCGCCGTTCCTCCTCCTTTACTTCGCTGCGCTGAACCTGCAGCCTTCCTGATCCTGCGGGCTTGGTGGGTCCGCCGTGCGCCAATCACCTTGCCAAGCCGATGAGGCTGGGTGGGCGACGCAGCGAAGTAAAGGAGGAGACGCGGGCGAAGCCTGCGTCGGGGGACATGAGCGGAGTCGACCGCCCAGCCTCATCGGCTCGCCCAGGTGTTGCCGGGCTTCACCCCTCCAAAGTCTCCAGCAACTCCGTCTCGATCTCGATCTGGCGCTTGTTCACCTGCAGCTGCGGGCCGCTGATGAGGAAGGTGTCTTCCACGCGCTCGCCCAGCGTGGTGATCTTGGCCAGTTGCACGCTGATGCCGTTCTTGGCCAGCACGCGCGAGATGCAGTACAGCAGGCCGGCGCGGTCGCTGGCCGACACGCTGAGCAGCCAGCGCTGGGCCTTTTCGTCGGGCCGCAGGTCCACCCGCGGCGTCACCGGGAAGCTCTTGACCCGGCGCGACAGCCGGCCCTTGTTCGGCGTGGGCAGCGGGCCGCGCTGGTCGATGGTCTGGGCCAGGTTGTTTTCCACCATGGCCGTGAGTTCTCGGTAGTGATCCGACAAGGTGGGCGCCACCACCTGGAAGGTGTCGAGCGCATGGCCGTTGTGGGTGGTGTGGATGCGCGCGTCCAGGATGCTGAAGCCCGAGGCGTCGAAATAGCCGCAGATGCGGGCAAACAGGTCGCTCTGGTCGGGCGCGTACACCAGCACCTGCAGACCTTCCCCTTCGGGCGACAGCCGGGCGCGCACGATGCAGTTTTCCGTGGCGGCGGCGGTCTCGGTTCCCGGGGCCTCGGCCGGGCGCTGCGCCGCGGCGCGCGCGTGTTGTGTGGCCAGTTGCGACGGCGTCTGGGCCGCGTTGAGCGCGAGCTGGCGCGTCAGCACCCGGGTGTGCCAGGCGATTTCGTCGGCCTGGTGGCGCATGAAATAGCTCACGTCCAGCGTGTCCCACAGCGCCTTGTGCGCCAGGTGGGGCAGGGCGTGCAGCGCCAGCATGGACAGGGCCTCGCGCTTGCGCGCCTCGATCACGGCGCCGGGGTCGGGCGCGCGGCCACCGAGCGCGCGCAGGGTGTAGCGGTACAGGTCTTCCAGCAGCTTGCCCTTCCAGGCGTTCCACACCTTGGGGCTGGTGCCGCGGATGTCGGCCACGGTCAGCAGATAGAGCGCGGTCAGGTAGCGCTCGTTGCCCACCCGCTGGGCAAAGGAGTTGATGACGTCGGGGTCGCTCAGGTCTTCCTTCTGCGCCATGCGGCTCATGGTCAGGTGCTCGGCCACCAGGAACTCGATCAGCTTCGCGTCTTCGCGGTCCAGCCGGTGCTGGCGGCAGAAGGTGCGCACGTCGCGCGAGCCGAGTTCGGAGTGGTCGCCGCCGCGGCCCTTGGCGATGTCGTGGAACAGGGCCGCGATGTAGAAGATCCAGGGCTTGTCCCAGCCGGCGGCCAGTTGCGAGCAGAACGGGTACTCGTGCGAGTGCTCGGCGATGAAGAAGCGGCGCACATTGCGCAGCACCATCAGGATGTGCTGGTCCACGGTGTAGACGTGGAACAGGTCGTGCTGCATCTGGCCCACGATGTTGCGGAACACCCAGAGGTAGCGCCCCAGCACCGAGGTCTGGTTCATCAGCCGCATGGCGTGGGTGATGCCTTCGGGCTCCTGCAGGATGCGCAGGAACAGCGCCCGGTTCACCGGGTCGGCGCGAAACTGCGCGTTCATGACCGGGCGGGCGTTGTAGAGCGCGCGCAGCGTGCGCGCCGACAGGCCCTTGATGCCGACCGTGGTCTGGTAGATGTGAAAGGTCTCCAGGATCGCGTGCGGCTGCTGCACGTACAGGTTGTCGCTGGCGACCTCCAGCATGCCGGCCTTGTCGAAGAAGCGCTCGTTGATCGGACGCAGGCGGTCCACGCCGATGTCGTCGCTGTTGAGGCGCTCCTCGATGTTGAGCAGCAGAATCTGGTTGAGCTGGGTCACCGCCTTGGCGGCCCAGTAATAGCGCTTCATCAGCTCTTCGCTGGCACGCCGCGCGCCACGCACGGCGGGCGCCTGGGCCTTGTAGCCGAACGACTCGGCCACCACGTTCTGCAGGTCGAACACCAGGCGGTCCTCGCGCCGGTTCGACAACAGGTGCAGGCGCGCGCGGATCAGGCTCAGCAAGGCCTCGTTCGACTTGATCTGGCGCGCTTCGAGCGGCGTGGCCAGGCCCCGGCGCGCGAGCTCGTCCCAGCTGCGGCCCAGACCGGCGGCCTTGGCCACCCAGAGCACGATCTGCAGGTCGCGCAGGCCACCGGGCGACTCCTTGCAGTTGGGCTCCAGGGAATAGGGCGTGTTCTCGAACTTGTTGTGGCGTTGGCGCATCTCCAGCGTCTTGGCCACGAAGAAGGCCTTGGGGTCCATGGCCTCGTTGAGCTGGTTGACCAGTGCCGCGAACTGGGCCTTGCCACCGCGGATCAACCGGCATTCCAGCAGCGAGGTCTGCACCGTCACGTCCTTGGACGCCTCGGCCACGCAATCGGCCGTGGTGCGCACACTGGAGCCGATCTCCAGGCCCACGTCCCAGCAGGCGCCGATGAAGGTCTCCAGCCGGGTCTTGAGAGCGCTGTCCTCGTCGGGCTGGGCGCCGTCGGGCAGCAGCACCAGCACGTCCACGTCGGACGACGGAAACAGTTCGCCACGGCCGTAGCCACCCACGGCGATGAGCGAAAAACCCGGGCCAAAGCCGGCGCGCGCCCAGAGTTCCCGCAGGGTCTGGTCGGTCAGGCGCGAGAGCTTTTGCAGCGCGCTGCGCACGCCACGGGTGGACGACCCCTGCACGCCCAGCTGGGCCAGCAGAGCGGCTTTGTCGCGGCGGTACTGCAGCCGCAGTTCACTGAGATCGCCCATGGCGGTGGCGTGTTGGCCCTTCACGGGCTTACGCGGCAAGGCCGTTGGCCGGGGTCACGAAGGCCGGCGCTGCGGGACTGCCCGCCGACAGCGTGAGCACTTCGTAGCCGGTTTCGGTGACCAGGATGGTGTGTTCCCACTGGGCCGACAGCGAACGGTCCTTGGTGACGATGGTCCAGCCGTCGCCCATTTCCTTGATGTCGCGCTTGCCCGCATTGATCATGGGTTCGATGGTGAAGGTCATGCCGGGTTTGAGCTCTTCGAGCGTGCCCGGGCGGCCGTAGTGCAGCACCTGCGGTTCCTCGTGGAAGCGCCGCCCGATGCCGTGGCCGCAGAACTCGCGCACCACCGAATACCCATTGCCTTCGGCAAAGACCTGGATCGCGTGGCCGATGTCGCCCAGGTGCAGGCCGGGTCTGACCATGACGATGCCCTTCCACATGGCCTCGTAGGTCACGCGGCACAGGCGCCGGGCCTGGATGCTGCAGGCGGCCTCGCCGCCGATCATGTACATGCGGCTGTTGTCGCCGTACCAGCCTTCGGGCGTGATCACGGTCACGTCCACGTTCAGGATGTCGCCCTTCTTGAGCGGCTTCTCGTTGGGGATGCCATGGCACACCACGTGGTTGATCGAGGTGCAGAGATGGCCGGGGTAGGGTGGGTAGCCGCTGGGCTGGTAGCCGATGGTGGCGGAGACCGTGCCCTGCTGTTTCATGTACTCGGCCGCCAGTCGGTCGATCTCCAGCGTGGTCACCCCCGGCTGGATCAGCGGCGTGAGGTGGTCCAGCACTTCGGAGGCCAGCTTGCAGGCCACACGCATGCCCGCAATGCCGGCTTCGTCTTTGTAGGTGATGCTCATGGGAGGCGATTATCCTGCGGACCGCAACGCCTTGAAACGACAGGGGAATCGGGCGCGGAGCCCCGGGTAAAATGCCGGGTTTCCACCCATCCCCCCGGGCCACCCCGCGCCCGCCAGCCCCAAGGCCACCCACCGTGACCCTGCACCTGCGCTTCTTCGATGGCGGCAACGCCGTCAGCGACTTCAAAGTCCAGCAAATCCTGCCCCGTCTCGTGGGCATTTCCGACAAGATCACCGGCCTCTCGGCCCGCTTCGTGCACCTGGCGTCGTTCGACGCCGCGCCCGACGCGGCCACGCTGGACCGCGTGGGCCAGCTCATGGCCTATGGCGAGCCGGCCACCGAAGCCCACCTGGCGCTGGAAAAAGCCGGCGCCCCGGCGCTGCTGGTGATGCCGCGCCTGGGCACGGTGTCGCCCTGGGCCTCCAAGGCCACCGACATCGCCCACAACTGCGGTCTGGCGCTGCACCGCGTGGAGCGGCTGGTGGAATACCGCATTGGCCTCAAGAGCGGCCTGCTCGGCAAGGCCAGCCTGAGCGCGGACCAACTGCGCGCCGTGGCCGACGTGCTGCACGACCGCATGACCGAGGCCGTGACCACCGAACGCAGCCAGGCCGAGGCCCTGTTCACCGAGCTGCACCCCGCGCCCATGGAGCACGTGGACGTGCTGGCCGGTGGCCGCGCGGCGCTGGAAAAAGCCAACCTCGCATGGGGCCTGGCCCTGGCCGATGACGAGATCGACTACCTGGTGGCTGCGTTCAACGGCCTGAAACGCAACCCGACCGACGTCGAACTGATGATGTTCGCGCAGGCCAACAGCGAACACTGCCGCCACAAGATCTTCAACGCGCAGTTCACCATCGACGGCGTGGCGCAGGACAAGAGCCTGTTCGGCATGATCCGCCACACCCACCAGACGGCGCCGCAACACACCATCGTCGCCTACTCCGACAACGCTTCCATCATGGAAGGCAGCGAGGTCGAGCGTTTCGTGGCGCGCGCCGGGCAGGGCGCCTCGCCCGCCTACGCCAGCCAGGCCGCGACCAACCACGTCCTGATGAAGGTGGAAACCCACAACCACCCGACCGCGATTTCCCCGTTCCCCGGTGCCGCCACCGGCGCGGGCGGCGAGATCCGCGACGAAGGCGCCACCGGTCGCGGCTCCAAGCCCAAGGCCGGCCTGACCGGCTTCACCGTCTCCAAACTCTGGGGCGGCCTGAGCGACCAGCCGGGCGGCAAGCCCGAGCACATCGCCAGCCCGCTGCAGATCATGACCGAGGGCCCGCTGGGCGGCGCCGCGTTCAACAACGAATTCGGCCGGCCCAACCTGCTGGGCTATTTCCGCGAATACGAGCAGGACGTGGCGGGCGTGACCCGGGGTTACCACAAGCCCATCATGATCGCGGGCGGCCTGGGCGTGATCGACTCGAAGCTCACGAAGAAGATCGACTTTCCGGCCGACACGCTGCTGATCCAGCTCGGCGGCCCGGGCATGAAGATCGGCATGGGCGGCGGCGCCGCCAGCTCCATGGCCAGCGGCACCAACGCCGCCTCGCTGGACTTTGACAGCGTGCAGCGCGGCAACCCCGAGATCGAGCGCCGCGCGCAGGAGGTCATCAACCACTGCTGGGCGCAGGGCGAGCAGAACCCGGTGCTGTTCATCCACGACGTGGGTGCGGGCGGCCTGTCCAACGCTTTTCCCGAGCTGGTGAACGACGCCGGCCGGGGCGCGCGCTTCGACCTGCGCGCCGTGCCGCTGGAGGAAAGCGGCCTGGCGCCGAAAGAGATCTGGTGCAACGAGAGCCAGGAGCGCTACGTGTTGGCCATCGCGCCCGAGTCGCTGGCGCAGTTCAAGGCCTTCTGCGAGCGCGAGCGCTGCCCGTTCTCGGTGGTCGGCGTGGCCACCGAAGAGCGTCACCTGTCGCTGGTCGATGAAGGCCATGAAAGCCCGGTCGACATGCCCATGGACGTGCTGCTGGGCAAACCGCCCAAGATGCACCGCGACGTGACCACCGTCGAACGCACCGGCCAGCCCATGGACCTGACCGGCGTGGACCTGCAGCAGGCCGTGATCGACGTGCTGAGTCACCCGACCGTGGCCTCCAAACGTTTCCTCATCACCATCGGCGACCGCACCGTGGGCGGCCTGTCGCACCGCGACCAGATGGTCGGCCCCTGGCAGGTGCCGGTGGCCGACTGCGCCGTGACCTTGGCCGATTTCGCCGGTTTTGCGGGCGAGGCCATGAGCATGGGCGAGCGCACGCCATTGGCGGCGATCAACGCCGCGGCCTCGGGCCGCATGGCCGTGGCCGAGGCCATCACCAACCTGCTGGCCGCACCGATCGAGCTGCCGCGCGTGAAGCTGTCCGCCAATTGGATGGCCGCCTGCGGTGAGCCGGGCGAAGACGCCGCGCTGTACGAGACCGTGAAGGCCGTGGGCATGGAGCTGTGCCCGGCGCTGGGCATCTCCATCCCCGTGGGCAAGGACAGCCTGTCCATGCGCACGCAGTGGAGCGACGGCTCGGACAAGAAAAAAGTCACCTCGCCGGTGAGCCTGATCGTCACCGGCTTCGCCACGCTGACCGACGTGCGCGGCACGCTCACGCCACAGTTGAACAACCAGATCGAAGACACCACCCTGGTGCTGATCGACCTCGGCAAGGGTCAGAACCGCATGGGCGGCAGCGTGCTGGGCCAGGTGCTGGGCCAGTTCGGTGACACGGTGCCCGATCTGGACGGTGCGCAAGACCTGGTCAACCTGGTCAACGCCATCAACGCCCTGCGTACCCAGGGCCGCATCCTCGCCTACCACGACCGCAGCGACGGCGGCCTGCTCGCGACCGTGGCCGAAATGGCCTTCGCCGGCCACGTGGGCGTGGCGCTGAACGTGGACATGCTGGTGCTGGAGGGCGACGGCATCAGTGACAGCCGCATGGACAGCGGCGACGCCAAGAACTGGGCCACCCAGGTGGCCGCGCGCCGCCAGGAGCTCACGCTCAAGGCCCTGTTCAGCGAAGAGCTGGGCGTGGTGCTGCAGGTGGCCACCGAGCACCGCAACGAAGTGATGCAGACCCTGCGCGAGCACGGCCTTTCCAAACACAGCCACTTCATCGGCAAGACCCGCCCCGCCGCCTCCGGCATGGACGTGGGCAAGGGCCAGTTGCAGGTCTGGCGCGACACCAAGGCCGTGTTCAGCGCCAGCCTGTTCGACCTGCACCAGGTCTGGGACAGCGTGAGCTGGAAGATCAACCAGCAGCGCGACAACCCGGCCTGCGCCGACGCCGAACACGCTGCGGCTGGTCTGCCTGCTGACCCCGGCATGCACGTGTCGCTGACGTTTGATCCGTCGGACAACGTGGCCGCGCCGTTCCTGAACCTGTCGAAACCCAAGGTCGCAATCCTGCGCGAGCAGGGCGTGAACTCGCACGTGGAGATGGCCTACGCCTTCACCCAGGCCGGCTTCGAGGCCTACGACGTGCACATGACCGATCTGCAGACCGGCCGCGCGAAACTGGCGGATTTCAAAGGTGTGGTCGCCTGCGGCGGCTTCAGCTATGGCGATACGCTGGGCGCCGGCATCGGCTGGGCGCGCAGCATCACGTTCAACCCGCTGCTGTCCGAACAGTTCCAGGGCTTCTTCGGCCGCGAAGACACCTTCGGCCTGGGCGTGTGCAACGGCTGCCAGATGTTCGCCGAGCTGGCCGACATCATCCCCGGCGCCGAAGCCTGGCCGCGCTTCACCACCAACCAGAGCGAGCGCTTCGAGGCGCGCCTGTCGATGGTGGAAGTGCTCGAATCGCCCAGCCTGTTCCTGCAGGGCATGGCCGGCAGCCGCCTGCCCATCGCCGTGGCGCACGGCGAGGGTTACGCCAACTTCAAGCACCGCGGCAACCCGGGGCAGGCCATCGCGGCCATGCGCTTCGTGGACAACCACGGCGCGGCCACCGAGCAGTACCCGTTCAACCCCAACGGCAGCCCGGGCGGCCTGACGGCGGTGACCACGGCCGACGGCCGCTTCACGGCCATGATGCCGCACCCCGAACGCGTGTTTCGCAACATCCAGATGAGCTGGACCAGCGGCGACCTGAACGCCCACAGCCCGTGGATGCGCATCTGGCGCAATGCGCGCAAATGGGTGGTTTGATTCGTTGTTTCTCTTGACCTGACCGAACGCACACCATGGCCGCCTCCAGCCTCTTAGCCCTCATCGACGACATCGCCACCCTGCTGGACGACGTGGCCGTCATGACCAAGGTCGCCGCCCGCCAGGGCGCGGCCGCCGCCGACGACGTGGCGGCCATGACGCAGCTCGCGGCCAAGAAGACGGCCGGTGTGCTGGGCGACGATCTGGCGCTCAACGCGCAACAGGTCACCGGCGTCAAGGCCGACCGGGAACTGCCCGTGGTCTGGGCCGTGGCCAAGGGTTCCTTGAAGAACAAGGCGATTCTCGTGCCCGCCGCGCTGGCCATCAGCGCCGTGGCGCCCTGGGCCATCACGCCCCTGCTGATGCTGGGTGGTCTGTTCCTCTGCTACGAAGGCACCGAGAAGGTGGTGCATGTGCTGGCCCACCGCAAAGCCGAAGACCAGCAACACCACGCCGAGCTGGTGCAGGCGGTCAACGACGAGCAGATCGACCTGGTGGCATTCGAGAAAGAGAAGATCCAGGGCGCCGTGCGCACCGACTTCATTCTCTCGGCCGAGATCATCGTCATCACCCTGGGCAGCGTGGCCGAGGCCAGCTTTGCGCGCCAGGTGGCCGTGCTGGTGGGCATCTCCATCATCATGACCATCGGCGTCTATGGCCTGGTGGGCGGCATCGTCAAGCTCGACGACGCCGGCCTGTACCTCAGCCGCCAGGCGGCGGCCTGGAAACAGGCCATCGGGCGCGGCATCGTCGGCATGGCGCCGTGGCTGATGAAAGGCCTGTCGGTCGTCGGCACGGCCGCGATGTTCCTGGTGGGCGGCGGCATTCTGGTGCACGGCGTGCCCGCCATTGGGCACGGCATCGAAGATTTCACGCACACGCTGGGCTGGCTCGGCCCCATCGTGTCCAGCCTGGCCGGTGCTCTGATCGGGCTGGCCGCGGGCGGTGTGGTGCTGGCGGTCGTGGGTCTGTGGGGGCGATTCCGCGCCTCCGGGAAATCGGCTGCGGCGCACTGAGCGCACGCAGCTTGCGCCGCCCGGTGGCGGGCCCGCCGGGCGCATCCCCCATCAGAGGGGCAGGGGTGCGCCGCCTGCACTGGCAAGCCCTTGCAAATTGCGGGTGATGGGCCCCTAATACGCCTTGATCTGGCGCTGGCGGGGCGCGCCCGGCGCAGCGCCCGAGGCCCGGGTACCGCCAGTTGTGAAGAACGGGGGTCGAGCGCCCATGGACGGGATCTTCATCAGCTACCGACGCGACGACTCGGCGGGCTACGCCGGGCGTCTGTACGACCGGCTGGCCACCCACTTCGGTGGCGAGCGCGTGTTCATGGACGTCGAGGGCATCGAACCCGGTGCCGATTTCGTCAACGCGATCGAAGAGGCGGTGAGTTCCTGCCGCGTGCTCATCGTCATGATCGGTGACGAATGGACCCACGGCACCGACGCCGCCGGGCGCCGCCGGCTCGACGACCCCAACGACTTTGTCCGGCTCGAAACCAGCGCGGCGCTCCAGCGTGGCATCCGTGTGATGCCGGTGCTGGTGGGTGGCGCGGTCATGCCCCGCGCCGAAGAATTGCCCGAAGACCTCAAGCTATTGACGCGCCGCCAGGCGGTGGAGATCAACCACAAGCAGTGGGACGCGTCCTCCAGTGAACTGATACGCACGCTGGAACGGATTCTGGCCCACGAGGGCGGCCCTGAGCCGGCGTCGTTCAAAGCGAAAGCGGCCAACCGGGGCCCGGCCGTGGTGGCGAACAAGGCCGGCGGGCGGGCGCTACCCTGGGTCTGGCCGTCCGCCGCAGCGGGCGCCGTGCTGCTGGGTGTGGGCGTGTGGTGGTGGCTGCCGATGGGCGGGCCACCTTCCGAGAGACCCGAGCCAACGACTGCGCTGGTGGCGGCCAAGCCCGAATCGGCCGCGCCCGTGGTGGTGGCCAGCGCGCCGAAGACCGATGCGCCGGCCCCGGTGGCTGCGGTGGTACCCGGTGCGACCACCCGGCCGGTGGCAACACCGCCGGTGGTCGCGGCCGCATCGGGTGACACTGTGAAGCCATCTCCATCTCCATCTCCATCTCCATCTCCATCTCCATCTCCATCTCCGCCAACACCAACACCAGCCGCTGAACCGGCGGTCGTGCCGCCGCTGATCCACGAGTTCCGAGCCGAGGCGGGCGAGGGCGGTACGCGCCTGTGTTACCGGGTCAGCAATGCCGACAGCGTCACGCTGTCACCCCGCCCCGGCGAACTCGAACGCGCCGGCCGCGACTGTGTGCCGGTGGACGTGGACGTTGCCACCACGTTCACGCTCACCGCGCGCCACGCGGACAAGGCGGTGCGCAAGACCCTGCTGGTGTCGCCCCCCCGGGTGGTCGTGGCCAGACCTGTGGCGCCAGTCACTCCCGTGGCACCGGTGGCGCGGCCCGCCGCCACCGAGCCCGCGTCGTCGGCCTCAGGCCTGCCGCGCCGCGGAGAGCGCTGGGTCTACCAGTCGTCCGGCAAGTGGCGCACCAGCCCGAAGCGCCGGTTCGAGATGGTGATGCAGTCCTTGGTCGATGGCCTGGCCACCGACGCCCTTCGCCCACTCGATCCCGACGCCGGCCCGAGGGCCGAGTCGCGGCGCTCGCGCAGCGGCGCGCCTGGCTTCGTCACCTGGAGCGAGATCGGCTTCGAGTTCAGCCCCTACCTCGGTGCCTCCGTCTCGCTGGCCGAGATGGGCTCGCAGCGCGGCTTCGCCACCCCCGACTACGACCCGCAGTGGGGCGACTGGTATTCGCAGGCCAAGGTGCTGGGGCAGGAGTCGGTCAGCGTGCCCGCCGGCACCTTCTCGGCCCACAAGGTCGAGGTCTGGAGCAGCCGCCGCGCCACCGGCGGGCCCACCGTGGCCCAGGTCGAACCGGTGCGGGTGCACTACCTGGTGTGGTACGCGCCCGAGGTGAAACGCTACGTGAAGATGCAGCGCCGCGTGCTCTCTGCGGCCAGCCTCGAAATGGAGAAAGACGTGTTCGAACTGGTGGAACACCGCCAGCCCTAGGCCGCTTGACATGCATCAATCCTTGCTCACGCCCCGTCCCGGAACACCCGGTCATGCGGTACAAAGAACCATCCACAGCGGTTGGGCGCCATGCGCCGCGCTGATCACCCCCATACCCTCTCAGGAGCCCCCCATGATCACCCAGCCCCCGGTCGATGCCGACGCCCCGCTGAACAACTTTTCCAACTGCCACGCAGGGATCGTCAAGCGCCTCACCGCGCTCGACGAGTTGCCCGCCTTGCTGGAGCCCGCCGCCAGGGCGCGCCAGATCGCCGAGGAATCGCTCGAATTCTTCCGCGAAGCCATCTTCGAACACCACCTGGAAGAAGAGCGCGAGCTGTTCCCCGCCGTGATGGCCAGCGCCCAGCCCGGCGCGGAACTCGAACGGGTCAAGGCCATGGCCAAACGCCTGACCGATGAACACCGCGCCATCGAAGCGCTCTGGAAACAGCTGGAAAAGGGTTTGAAACCGGTTGCCAAAGGCCAGAGCACCCGTCTGGACGTGAGCGAGCTGCACCGCCTCGTGACCGAATACAAGGCCCACGCCACGTTCGAGGAGACCGAGTTTCTGCCCCTGAGCGAAGAAATCCTCGGCCGCAACAGCAACCACATGGCCGCGCTGGGAATGTCGCTGCACATGCGGCATGTGCCGCCGGCGAACGCCTATATTTGATCGGGTGCCGCTGCCGCGCCGCTCGGCCGCGTCCGGTAGAACGTCACCGGGCTCGCCGGCACGGCGTTCAACACGCTGCGCTTGATCTTGCCCACCACGTGCATTTCGCAGGGCTTGCAGTCGAAGCGCAGGGTGAGCTTTTCATGGCCGTTGATGAGTTGCATGGGTTCGGCGCGCACCGTGCCCTGAACCCCTGTCACACCCTTGGCTTGCTTGGGGCACAGGCTGAGGCTGTAGCGCACGCAGTGTTTGGTGATCATCAGGCTGACTTCGCCTTCTTCCTCGTGGCTCTCGTAGGCGGCGGCGATCATGTTCACGCCATGTTTCGCATAGAAGTCGCGGGCCTTGTGGTTGAACACGTTGGCCAGGTAGGTCAGGGTGTCTTCGGGGTAGGGGGCGGGCGGCTCCACCGGCTTTGCCCGCGGCAGGCGCTGCCACGCGGCGGTGCGGGCGGCTTCGAGTTTGTCGATGGCCTCGCGGCGCAAGGGGTTGAGCAGCGAGGCGGGCACGAAGCGGGGTCCATTCAGGTTCAGCGCCACGTCGATGGGCTGGAAGATGGTTTCACCCAGGCGTGAGAGGCTGTCGCGCAGCCGGGCATCGGCCTGCGCCGGGTCTTTCGCGGGTTCCAGCGCGCAGGGCAGGGTGGCGGTGGCGCTGTGGCCGTCTTCGTCGGTGACCGTGAGGCTCAGGCCGTTGGTGGTTTCGTCCAGCCTCAGCCAGGCGCCGATGCGGCGCTCGGCCGATTTTTTCTCCAGCCCGCGCACCCAGTCCATGTCGCGGTTGCGGTTGATCTGCACGCCTTTGCGCAGATCCTTGAAACTGTCCATCGGGTCTTTGGGGAACACGCGCCAGAGGCCCGGTTTGCCTGTCGACTCGGCCCGGTTGATCTGCAGACCCACCAGTTCCTTCTGTAGGTCCAGGTAACACAGGCCATCGCCGTTGTGGATCACGGTGGCCGGGTCGTCGGTCTCCAGCTCCACGAAGTGGGGGCCGACCTGGGTGACGTAGCCGATGGGGCGGCCGGGGTTCTTGGGGGTGTCGAAGGCGCCGATGTCTTGCTGGCGGCCCTGCACGAAGTAGTCGGTGAACTCGCGGTTGAAGTTCTGGTCCGGGTCGGGCTGAAAGCTGAAGGTGCATTCGCCGCTGCTGGCGCGCGCCAACTCGGGGCGTTCTTCCAGGATCTGATCAAACAACACCCGGTAGTGGGCGGTGATGTTCTTCACGTAGCCCATGTCTTTGTAGCGGCCTTCGATCTTGAAGCTGCGCGCGCCGGCGTCGATCAGGGCGCGCAGGTTGTCGCTCTGGTTGTTGTCCTTCATGGAAAGGACATGCTTGTCGTGCGCGACGATGCGGCCCTGGCTGTCTTTCACTTCATAGGGCAGGCGGCAGGCCTGCGAGCAGTCGCCGCGGTTGGCGCTGCGCCCGGTGTGGGCGTGGCTGATGAAACACTGGCCGCTGTAGGCCACGCAGAGCGCGCCGTGGATGAAGAACTCCAGCGTGCAGCGCTGTGGGTCGGTGGCGGCGCGGATGTCGGCGATCTGCTGCAGCGTGAGTTCACGCGCGAGCACGATCTGGGACAGGCCGGCGTCCTGCAGGAAGCGGGCTTTTTCGGGCGTGCGGATGTCGGTCTGGGTGCTGGCGTGCAGCTGGATCGGCGGCAGGTCGATCTCCAACAGGCCCATGTCCTGGACGATGAGCGCGTCCACCCCGGCGTCGTAGAGCTGCCAGGCCAGCTTGCGCGCGGGCTCCAGCTCGTCGTCGCGCAGGATGGTGTTCATCGTCGTGAAGATGCGGCTACCGAAGCGGTGCGCATGTTTCGCCAGCCGGGCGATATCTTGCACGCGGTTGTCGGCGCTGGTGCGCGCGCCGAAGCTCGGCCCGCCGATGTAGACCGCGTCGGCCCCGTGGTTCACCGCCTCGATGCCGATGTCGGCGTCGCGCGCGGGGGAGAGCAGTTCGAGTTGGTGCGGCAGCATGGTCGGTGGGGCGGGGCGAAGAGGCAGAATCGGGGGAAAAATTCAAGCCGGTATTGTCCTGGAGAACGCCCATGAACGCAGCCACCGAAATCGCAAAGACCGCCATCGTGCTCGTGCACGGCGCCTGGCACGGCGCCTGGTGCTGGCGCCGCGTATTGCCCCTGCTGCGCGGCGCGGGTGTCGAGACGCACGCCGTCACGCTCACCGGCGTGGGCGAGCGGGCGCACTTGCTCAGCCCCGAGGTTGGCATCGACACCCACACCCAGGACGTGATCGGCCTGATCGAGGCCGAAGAGCTGCAGCGCGTGGTGTTGGTGGGCCACAGCTACGCAGGCAACCTCATCACCTGCGTGGCCGACCGCCTGCAGCGCACGCACCCGGGCCTGCTGCGCCACCTCGTTTACGTGGACGCGGGCGTGCCCAACCCCGGCGACAGCTGGAGCACGCCGCACAGCCCCGAAACCGTGGCCAGGCGCGTCAAGGAAGCGCAGGCCAGTGGCGGCCTGAGTTTTCCGCCGCCCGACGCCTCGTTGTTTGGCCTGGAAGGCGCCGACCGCGACTGGGTCAACCGCCGGCAGACGCCCCAGCCCTTCCGGCTCTACCAGGAGCCGCTGCGCTTCGACCCGGCGCTGGTCTGGGCCGTGCCGCACAGCTTCATCGACTGCACCCACCCACCGCTGGCCACCATCGCGGCGTCGCGCCAGCGCGTGCGCAGCGAGCCGGGCTGGACGGTGTACGAAATGGCCACCGGGCACGACCCCATGGTGAGCGCGCCGCGCGATCTGGCGCAACTGCTGCTGGCGATTCACCACCGGGCCGCTTGATTCAGACAGACAGGGAAAACATGGCTTTTTCAGACACCCTCCGGCGCACGATCCGCCGGAACCTGGCTTGGGTCGCCGTGCTGATGGCATGGCCTGTGGCGGCCCTCGCCAACTGCGAACGTTTGGACAAGGACTGGGGCCTGGTCACGTTCGGTCTTGAGCTGCCCAGTCCGGGGCCGGTCAAGAGCGGGGCGCTGCCAACCGACATTGTTCAGCGCTACGCCAAAGGCGCTGCGCGTCTGGCGCCGCTGCTGGTGGCGGGTGATTTTTCGGCGGCCCAGGCCCATTGGGACCAGATCGCCCAATTGGCGGTGCGTGAGCAGCAGACGAAGGCGTTGACCGGTAGCCTGTTTTCCCTGGATGGGCGGGGCCTGATGCTCCTGGACAAGGCGCAGGCCTGGGTGGCCCGCCAGCCCCAATCACCCGCGGCTCAATTGACCTTGGCGGCGGCCTATGTCGAGGCGGCGACGGAGGCCAGGGGCAGAAACGCCATCCGGGATACCCGCCCGACCCAGCTTCAGCATATGCACGCGCGTTTTCAACTCGCCGACCCGTTGATCGAAGCGCTGCTGCCCAGAAAAGACATCTATGGCGTGGGTGGGCGCTACCTGTTGGCCACCCGCGGCCTGCTGGACGGCAGCTCCACCGTGGGGTGGTCCTCCCTCATGAAAGTCATTGCCTACGCACCGCACGACGAGAATCTCTACCAGATCGCTGCCGGGTTTGCGCATCCCCGGTGGTCGGGCGGCACCTCGCCCATGCGCTGGCGGGCTCTGATGGCCCTGGCGCACCAGCACCGGCTTCCCGAACCGCACATGACCGCGCTGAGGCAGGAGCTGGATGCCATCGACCGCCCGCCCGAACGCATCGCCAACCCGCAGGCGGTGCGCCCGTACTGGGAGGCGCGCGTGTCCGCGGCGCCGACACTGCACAACCTGGTGGACTGGATGGAGGCCGAGTACCGCCTGACGAACTGGCCGCTGCTCCTGGACATCACGCAACGCATTCACACCCTATACCCGCAACACCGCCGCGCCTGGGAGATCAGAAGCTGGGCCCTCAAGCAGATGGATCGCCCCCATGAGGCGTACGAGGCCGCCATGGCCGCGGCCGCCGTCGGCAGCGACTGGGCCATGAGCGAGGTGATCCAGAGCTACGTGCGGGGTGGCATGGGGCGCCCGTTGAAAGACTTCGCCGGCCTGTATGCGCATTGCCAGATGGCGGGTGCCCTGGCCTTGCCCAGCGGCGCCAATTGCCTGGGTTCGTCCCACACCGAAGGATTTGGCGGCGCGCCCATTGACCATCGCGAAGCACTGCGTTGGCACCTGTTGGCCGCCCGGGGCGGGCACAACAACTCCGCGCACGACGTGGCGGTGCTGCTGCCTCGCATCATGACGGACGCCGCTCAGCGAGCCGATGTGGATGCGGCGGCGGGGTACTGGCTGCAGGCCGCAGCCAGGAAGGGCCATCAGATCGCCAGCAACAAGCTGGCTGCGCGACCCGGCTGGGGGCTGTCGTGTGACGAGCGGCGCAAAGCGAACATCGCACTCCCATGATGCCTCGCACGGACCCGAAGGCCAGCCGTCTCGACCGCATCGACCTGCTGCGCGCCACCGCCATGCTGTGGATGACGGTGTTCCATTTCTGCTTTGACCTCGACCACTTCGGCTTCATCCGCGCGGACTTCCACCACGATCCGTTCTGGACCTGGCAGCGCAGCGCCATCGTGAGCCTGTTCCTGTTCACTGCCGGGCTGTCGCAGGCGGTGGCCTTGTCGCAGAGGCAGGGCTGGCCGCGTTTCTGGCGGCGCTGGGGGCAGGTGGCGGGCGCGGCGCTGCTGGTCACCGCGGGCTCCATGCTGATGTTCCCCAAAAGCTTCATCTACTTCGGGGTGCTGCACGGTATCGCGGTGATGTTGATCGTGGTGCGGCTGACCGCCGGCTGGGGCGCCTGGCTGTGGCCGCTGGGCGCACTGGCGATCGCGGCCAAGTTCATCGCCCCGGCCGGGATCGCCGCCATGCCGGCGCTGCAGGTGCTCAACAGCCCGGGCCCGAATGCGCTGGGCTTCATCAGCCGCCTGCCGGTGACCGAAGACTATGTGCCGCTGCTGCCCTGGCTGGGCGTGATGTGGTGGGGCGTGGCGGCGGGGCGCTGGGCCTTGCTGCACCGGCCGCAGTGGCTGGGTTCGGCGGACGCGCCGGCCACCGGCCTGAAACGCGGTCTGGTGACGCTGGGCCGCTGGAGCCTGAGCTACTACCTGCTGCACCAGCCGGTCATGATTGGCGTCCTGACGGTTGCGGCAATGATTCCGTCCGTTGGATCGCTTTTGAGTCAGTTGTATTGAATCGGGGCGGAGGCGCGAATGCGTAGATGTGTGGTGGCAAGGACTTTGGTATTGCTGATGTACCTGTTCGGCGGGGAGACGGGCTTCGCGGGAGACTGCCGGATATTGAAGTCCGTTGATTTTTCAAGGCTTGTCGGATTGAAGATTCAACAAGTTGCGTTACGCCATCCAGTCAAGGACACAGGTGAAGGGCCTGTCCTTTTTGATTTGTGGGAGTTCACACCGGAGGCAATGAGTGCCGTGGATTCTCGAATCAAGAGCGTTGCGCTGTGGGTCGTTAACAAATCAGGACCGAGACCACTCAGGGGACGAGTTGCATTTGTTTCGCTCGCAGTGCGCGACATATTGCAAGACGACGCCTTGTACCAAGAGTACTTCGGCGGCTGTGGTCCGGGCGATCCGAAACAAGAGGGTATTTTGCTCAGGCAGGACATCTGCCTTTGGGCCACCCACAAGCACAGCATCACTGTGGAAATAACCAATGAAGGGATGGATCGGGTGCTGTACAAGAACTCAAAACTGCGTGGCTGCCGATCATTTTGAATGTTGAAGGCTCGGGGCGGTGTGGGCGATCCGTTCGTCAAGGTTCCTGAACGAGTTTGTTGCTATGCGCAGAACGGCCGCAGGAACTGCCCGGCCACGAACAGGTCTTTCTCGATCGCGCGCCGCACGCCGGCGCTGTCGCGCAGCCGCAGCGCCATCACCACGTCGCCGTGTGCCTCGTTGATCACGCGCAACGAGGCGGACACCTCGAACAGTTTGTTGGACAGTGGCCCGACCTTGAGCCAGACGGTTTCGATCAGCGAGAGCAGGGTGGGCGACGCGGCGGCCTGGTACAGGCGCAGGTGAAAGAGCTCGTTGGCGTCCAGGTAGCCCTTGGCGTCGTTGACCTTGAGCGCGTCGCGCATCTTCTGCTCCAGCGCCAGCAGCTCGGCCACGCCGGCGGCATCGAGCCGGTGCGCGCCACGTTCGGCGGCTTCGCCTTCGAGCAGCAGGCGGGTCTGTAACACGTCGTCGAACTCGGCCAGCGACAGCCGGGGCACCAGCATGCCGCTGTGCGGCACGTTGACCAGTGCGCCTTCGGCGGCCAGCCGCTGCAGGGCGGCGCGCACGGGCATGACGCCGACGCCCAACTGCTTGGCGATCGCGTGGATCTTGAGCCGTTCGCCCGGCAGGAATTTGCCCACCGTGACCCACTGGCGCAGGCGCAGGTAGGTGCTGTCCTGCTGGGTGGTGGCGGTGGTGTTCTTCATGGGACGGCGGGCGCCTTGATCTGGGTGATCACCTCGTCCAGCGCGGCGATCAACCGATCCACGTGGGCCTCGGTGGTCTGCGGGCAGACCAGCATCATGTTGTGAAAGGGCGTGATCATCACGCCGCGGTTGAGCAGGCCGAGGTGGATCAGGTGTTCCAGCTCAGCGTCGAGCGCTTGCCCGGCCTCGCTGCCGTTGCGCGGTGGTTCGGGGCAGAACTGGAACTCGGTGCGCGCGCCCACCTGGGTCACGCACCAGGGCAGGCCGTGGCGCGCCAGGGTCTGGCGAATGCCGTCCGCGAGCCGTGCCGAGACGGCCAGCATGTGCCCGTAGGCGGCAGGGGTCATCACGTCGCCGAGCGTGGCGCGCATGGCCGCCATGGCCAGCATGTTGCCGGTGAGCGTGGTGCCGATGCCGCTGTGGCCGGGCGGCGCGTCCTGCTTGGCTTTCACGGCGCGCTCGGCGAGGCGCTCGCTCATGCCATAGACCGCGCAGGGTACGCCGCCGCCCACCGGTTTGCCGAGCACGAGCGCGTCGGCCTCGATGCCGTGGGCGCGCGCGTAGCCGCCGGGGCCGGTGCTGATGGTGTGGGTTTCGTCCATCACCAGCCAGGCGCCGTGTTGCCGGATGAGCGCCTGCGCCGCCTCCCAGAACCCCGGCTCGGGCAGCACCATGCCGATGTTGGTCATGACCGGCTCGGCCAGCACGCAGGCCACGTCCCCTTGGGCCAGCGCGGCCTCCAGCGCGGGCAGGTCGTTGAACTCGACCACCACCGTGTGCTCGGTCAGGTCGTGCACCTGGCCCAGCAGGCTGTCGCGTTGCGTGGGCCGGCCGTCGATCAGATCGACGAACACGTCTTCGATGGTGCCGTGGTAACAGCCGTTGAACACCAGCAGCTTCTTGCGCCCGGTGGCGGCGCGGATCCAGCGCACGATGTAGCGGTTGGCATCGGTCGCGCTCAGGGCGAACTGCCAGAACGGCAAGCCAAAGCGCTCGGCGAGCAAGCTGCCGACGGCGGCGGCATCGGCCGTGGCCAGCATGGTGGTGTAGCCCCGCGTGGCCTGCCGCACCAGCGCGGCGGCGACCGGCGCGGGCGCGTGGCCGAACATCGCGCCGGTGTCGCCGAGGCAGAAATCCACCAGGGCGTTCCCGTCCACGTCGGTGACTTCGGCGCCGCTGGCGTGGGACACGTGCAGGGCAAACGGCGTGCCCCAGTCGTTCATCCAGTGCAGCGGCACGCCAAACAGCAGGTGCTGCCGCGCCTGCGCCGCGAGCGCCGCCGAGTGCGGGTTGCTCGCGGCGTAGCTGTCGCGCTCGCGGGCCAGGAAAGCCTGGGCGCGGGGCCAGTCCAAGCCGGTGCGGCTGGAAAGGGAAGGGGTTGGAGTTTTCATCTCGCCTCTATCGTTTTTTCAAGATTCAACGCACATCCTCAACGGAACGCGGCCCCACCCAGCCGCGCAGCGGCGCAGGGGGTGCCACATACCCTCACACCAGCAGGAGCAGGTGTTCGCGTTCCCACGAACTGATGACGCGGTTGTAGGTGGCGTACTCCACCTCTTTCACGGCCAGGAAGGCGTCGATGAAGGCCCCGCCCAGCATCTCGCGCAGCGGCTCGCATTCGCGCATGCGCCGGATCGAGTCTTCCATGTGGCTCGGCAGTTCGTGGTCCATGGCCCAGGCGCTGCTGTTCATGGGTTCGGTGGGCAGGCTTTGCTCCACCATGCCGAGGTAACCACAGGCCAGCGTGGCGGCCATGGCGAGGTAGGGGTTCACGTCCACGCCCGGCACTCGGTTTTCCAGCCGGCGGTTGGCCGCGTCCGACTCCGGCACGCGGATGCCGCAGGTGCGGTTGTCGTAGCCCCATTGCACGTTGATGGGCGCCGACATGTGGCGCGCGAGCCGGCGGTACGAGTTCACATACGGCGCGAGCATGGGCATGAGCTGCGGCACGTAGCGCTGCAGGCCGGCGATGTAGTGGTGAAACGCGGGGCTTACCGAGCCGTCGGGCAGGCTGAAGATGTTGTCGCGCGTCTTCGCATCCAGGATGCTCTGGTGGATGTGCATGGCGCTGCCCGGCTCGGCCTCCATGGGCTTGGCCATGAAGGTGGCGAAGATGCCGTGGCGCAGCGCGGTTTCGCGCACCGTGCGCTTGAACAGGAACACGCGGTCGGCCAGGTCCATCGGCTCCCCGTGCGTGAAATTGATCTCCATCTGGCCCGCGCCGGCTTCGTGGATCAGCGTTTCCACCCCCAGGCGGTGCACCTCGCAGAAGCGCGAGAGCTCCAGGAAAAACGGGTCGAAGTCGTTCACCGCGTCGATCGAATACGACTGGCGGCCGGCCTCGGGCTTGCCGGTGCGGCCCAGCGGCGGCTGCAGCGGTTCGTGCGGGTTCTGGTGGCGCGCCACCAGGTAGAACTCCATCTCGGGCGCCACCACCGGCTGCCAGCCCTGCGTTGCGTAGAGCTGCAACACGCGGCGCAACACGCAGCGCGGGGAAAGCGCCACCGGTGTACCGTCGAACTCCTCGCAGTCGTGGATGATCACCGCGACCTGCTCCGCTGCCCAGGGCACCACCCGCGCGGTCGCCAGGTCGGGCACGCAGACCATGTCCGGGTCGGTGTCGCCCACGAAGGCGGCGTTGTCGGGCTGCTGGCCGTTGACCGTGTTGAGCAGCACGCTCTTGGGCAGGCGCATGTGGCCGGAGTTGAGGAACAGGTCCTTGGGCAGGATCTTGCCGCGTGCGATGCCCGTCATGTCGGGGATGACGCACTCCACTTCCTGGATGCGGTGCTGGGACAGAAAGTCCTGGATGCTGGGGCTGGAAGCAGACATGAAGATCGCCTTGTTTGATCAAATAATGGTCTGAATTATGCAAAATTATCCATAGTCGTCAAATATTTGATCAAATATTGTTGTAACGACGGCTCTTCGAGCCCGATGCGCGAGCACAAAAAAAAGCACGACCTCGGTCGCGCTTTTCGCCAGCAGGGAAGGGCGCCGAAGCGGCGCACCACCGTCGTTTCTTATTTGACCGTGGCCTTCTCGCGCAGGCTTTGCTGGAACGCCATCAGTTTCTGCTGCTGCATCTGCTGGGCGATCTGCGGCTTGATCTCTTCGAGCTTGGGCAACTGGGCCTGGCGCACGTCGTCCACGCGGATGATGTGCCAGCCGAACTGGCTCTTCACCGGCTCCTGCGTCATCTGGCCCTTGTCCAGCTTCACCATGGCTTCGGAAAACTCGGCCACGTAGCTGCCGGCGGCGGCCCAGTCCAGATCGCCACCGTTGGCGCCGGATCCCGGGTCCTTGGACTGCTTCTTGGCGATGTCTTCGAACTTGGCGCCGCCCTTGAGCGAGGCGATGATGGCCTTGGCTTCGTCTTCCTTTTCCACCAGGATGTGGCGGGCGCGGTATTCCTTGCCACCGTTGGCCGCGGCGAACTTGTCGTACTCGGCCTGCACCTCGGCGTCGCTCACCGGGTTCTTCTTCTGGTAGTCGGCGAACAGAGCGCGGATCAGGATGGTCTGGCGGGCCAGTTCCATCTGGGTCTTGTATTCGGGCGTGGCGGCGATGCCGCGCTTCTGCGCTTCCTGCACGAAGATCTCGCGCAGCACCACTTCTTCTTTCAGCTGTGCGCGCACGGTGTCATCCACCGGGCGGCCGGACGCCGCCACCTGCTGTGCCAGCGCTTCCACGCGCGCGGTGGGCACGGCTTTGCCGTTCACAACGGCCACGTTCTGCGCGGCGGCCCAGGGCGCAGCGACGATCAGGGCGGCCGCGGTCAGGGCCGACAGGGAAAATTTCATGGTGTTCCTCGGGTTGAAAAAAGGGGTTGGAGCGGCCGTGTGCAGCGAAGTTGCATGGCGCGGCGGCCGCAAAAAAAGGTGTCAGGGTGTGTCGGGGCCAACGGGCGGGGCGGTTGGCGGTGCGTGCATCGGTAAAAGGGTTCAGACCTTGATTTCAATCGCCAGCGCGTGCAGGCCCGCGCCGGTGAATTTTTGCAGCGCATCATACACAAGCCGGTGCTGGGCCACCCGGCTCTTGCCGGCAAACGCCGGCCCACCGATGCGCACCCGGAAGTGGGTGCCATACCCCAGCGCGTTCGCGCCGGCATGGCCGGCGTGCGCGGCACTCTCGTCGAGCACCTCCAGCCAGGTGGGCGCCAGCGCGGCGCGCAGGGTCGCGTCCAGTGCCTCGGCCGTGGGCAGGGTTGTCTCTGTCATGGTTTCGGTTCCCCGTTGGCGGCGGAGCCGTCGTCTTTCAGATAGCGCGCGATGTACAGCCCCTGGCCCACGATGAAGATCACCGGGAACACATAGCCCCAGAGCTTGAAGTTCACCCAGTCTTCGGTGGAGTAGTACGCGGCCACGTAGGCGTTGATGCCCGCCATGAACAGGAAGTAGCCGATCCAGATCACGGTGAGCCGCGCCCACACCGGGGCGGGCAAGGTCAACTGGCTGCCCAGCAGAAGCTGCAGGAAGTTCTTCTTCCAGCCCCAGAGTGCCGCCCCCAGCACGATGGCCATGCTCGCGTACAACACGGTCGGTTTCCACTTGATGAAGCGCTCGTCCTGCAGCACCAGGGTCAGCGTGCCGAACACCAGCACCAGCACCAGCGTCACCTTGTGCAAGGTCTGCAACCGCCGGTCAATGGCATAGATGATGGCGGTCTGCACCACGGTGGCCACCATGAGCACAGCGGTAGCGGTGTAGATGTCGTGCAGTTTGTAGGCCGCGACGAAAAGGCCGATGGGGAAAAAGTCGATCAGAAAGCGCATGCGGGGATTATCGGGGTTGCGGCGCGGGTCGCGGTCCAGACGCACCGGGTATCCCGTTGGACCCACGAAGGTCTTGATACCAGACCCCTTGGCCCTGAAATGCCCGCAGCCCATACTCGGCGCATCCAACGCAACCCAGGAGAGCATCGCCCATGTCCCCTCAAGAACAACAGTCCATTCTGAGCATCGCCTTGCTGGCCGCGTTTTCGGACGGACACAAGGCCGACGCCGAGCGCGAGGCCATTCGCCACCTGGCGGACACACTCGGCCAGGAGCCCGGTGGCGCCGGGCTGACCCGGCTCTACCAGGACGTGCTGCTCAAGCGCGTTTCGCTGGCCGATGCCGTGGCTGGCCTGACGGACGCCGGTCAGCGCCAGCTCGCCTACGAAATGGCGGTGTGCGTCTGCGATGCGGACGGGCGCCAGAGCCCGGCTGAGGCCGCCTTCCTGGCCGACCTGAAGACCCGTCTGCAGCTGGACGCGGCGCAGGCCCTGGCGTTCGAGCGCGAGGTGGCGGCCCTCCTGGACGCGGCCGACGAGGCCGCCCCGGTGCCCGTGCCGGTGGCCGCCACCACGCCGGCGGCGCCACCGGTGCCACGGGCCGCGCCGCTCGATACCGCGCTCGACGCCCAGCTCGACAAAACCATCCTGAACGCGGCGCTGCTCAACGGCGCGCTGGAGCTGCTGCCGCAGTCCTGGGCCTCGATGGCCATCATTCCGCTGCAGGTGCGCATGGTCTACAACATTGGCAAGGCGCACGGTGTCGAGCTTGACCAGGGACACATCCGCGAATTCATCGCCGCCGTGGGCGTGGGCCTGACGTCGCAGTACCTCGAACAGTTCGGCCGCAAGCTGCTGGGAGGGCTGATCGGTGCCGCCGCGGGCCGCATGCTCGGCGGGCTGGGCCGAGCGGCCACGGGCGTGGCGTTTTCCTTTGCCACCACCTATGCGCTGGGCCAGGTGGCCAAGCGTTATTACGCGGGCGGCCGGGTGATGAGCACTGCGCTGCTGCAGGAAACCTTCCAGAACCTGCTGGAGCCGGCCAAGCAGATGCAGGCGCAATACCTGCCACAGATCCAGGCCACGGCGCAGACGCTGGACGCGGGCAAGGTGCTGGCGATGGTGCGGGGCGGTTGAAGGCACCGCCGCCCGCGCCCGAGACCGGCGGATGCAAGCAGGTGTAAAACCGGGGCTCCATGGCGGGCTCCGTGTCCGATCGCACCGAGCGGGCGTTTTTTGTCCTGCACAATCCGCGCTACTTTGACCCGTGAAGCAGCTGCAGCCACAGGCCCGACCAGGACCCGGTTTCACCGTTTCACCCAACCTTGGGATTTCCATGATGACGAAGACGACATACACCCGTTTCAAACTGATCGGCCTGGGCCTGGCGATGGCCACCCTGACGGCCTGCGGGGGTGGCAACGACGATCCTTTGCCCGGTGATACGTCGGGCGACGTGGTGGCCAAATACATCGGATCCTGGGAAAGCGAGTGCTACACCGACGATGGCGCCTCGGCCCACCTGCGGGCCGACATCACCAAGACCAGCGCCACCGGCTTTTCGGGCGACGTGATCGCCTATGCCTACATCGGCACCTCATGTTCAGGCCCGAGCGTGAAGTCTGAAAAGGTGTTGACGAATCTGCAGATGACCCACGTGGGCACCAAGGTGACCGCGGGCGTGACCGCCGACAAGTTCACCGGCACCTCCGACCAGGGTTCGAGCAAGGTGCTGCTGCACAGCGACGGCACCCTGCTGCAGATCGGCGACCCGGACTCCGGCAAGGACGCCGAGGGCTACCCGAGCGAATTCATCGAGTACAAGCTCTCGCGCATCTGATCGGGCCCGGCGGGCCTCACGGCCTCAAAGTTCAAGGTTTTATTGAAGAAGCCGTTGCACTCGCCTGATTTCATTGAGAAATCTGACATGCTCAGTGCTTAGGCCAGGCCGTTCCTCGGCTTGCCTGACACGGCATCAGGGCCTTGCGCGATGCATGCCGCCGTGTTGCGGCGTGTTTGTTCAGAATCCGGCGACCCCGCAGCTTGCGGGGTCAGTGTTGTGTGCCGGTTTGTGTTCCTGCCGCGCTGCCAGTGGCCTTCCGTGATGCATGGGGTGGGCCACGGCGCGTGCGGTGGATGTGCAGACAGGCTGCGGCATTTCCTCACCTGTCTTCAATAACACCATGAATTACCAGAAATTGATTCGGCACACCACCGTGGCCGCTCTCGCACTGTGCGCCGCCACCTGGGCTGGCGCGGAAGGGGCCCGCCCGCATTGGGAATACAAGGGTGAACACGGCGCCGCCCACTGGGGCGCGCTGGAACCCGGCTTCGAAGCCTGCGCACGCGGCATGGCGCAAAGCCCCATCGACATTCGCAACACCGTGAAAGAAGCGCTGCCCGCATTGGACTTCCAATACACGGCTGGCGCCCCCACGCTGGTCAACAACGGGCACACCGTGCAGGTGAACATGCCTTCGGGCAGCAAGCTGGTGGTGGATGGCAAGGCGATGGAGCTGCTGCAGTTCCACTTCCACACCCCCAGCGAAGAAGCCATTGGCGGCAAGCGCGCGGCCATGGTGGCGCACTTCGTGCACAAGGGCGAGGACGGCAAGCTGGGCGTGGTGGCCGTGCTGATCCAGCCCGGCAAGACCAATGCGGCCTGGGCGCCGATCTTCGAGCACCTGCCACGCGTGGGCGAGCAACTGACGGTGGACGGCCTCACCCTGGATGCCAGCACCCTGTTGCCCGCCAAGAAGGGCTATTACAGCTTTGCCGGCTCGTTGACCACGCCGCCCTGTTCCGAGGGCGTGCAATGGATGGTGCTCAAGGAACCCGTGAAGCTGGGCGCCCAGCAGATCAAGGCGTTCCGCCAGCTGTACAACGCCAACGCGCGGCCCCTGCAGCCGCTCCATGGGCGCGTCGTCAAGGAAAGCGCCTGACGAAAGCCAGCGACCCCATGGCTTCCATGGGGGGAGGGATGTGCCCTCGGGCACTCCCTTTGACGCCTTGCGGCCTCCTCAGGCCGGCAGGAAACCGTCGACCGACAGGTAACGTTCGCCGGTGTCGTAGTTGAAACCCAGCACCACGGCGTTGGCTGGCAGTTCCGGCAGCTTCTGCGCGATGGCCGCCAGCGTGGCGCCCGACGAAATCCCCACCAGCATGCCTTCTTCGCGCGCGCAACGGCGCGCCATCTCTCGGGCGGGTTCGGCGTCCACCTGGATCACGCCGTCCAGCAGCGTGGTGTCGAGGTTGTTGGGAATGAAACCCGCGCCAATGCCCTGGATCGGGTGGGGCGCCGGGCTGCCGCCCGAGATCACGGGCGAGGCCACCGGCTCCACCGCGTACACCTTGAGCTGGGGCCATTTCGCTTTCAGCACCTGCGCGCAGCCGGTGATGTGGCCGCCGGTGCCCACGCCTGTGATCAGCACATCCACACCCTCGGGGAAATCGGCGGCGATTTCGGCGGCCGTGGTCTTGGCGTGGATCGCGACGTTGGCCGGGTTGTTGAACTGCTGTGGCATCCAGGCGCCAGGGGTGCTGGCCACGATCTCTTCGGCCCGGGCGATGGCGCCTTTCATGCCCTTTTCACGCGGCGTGAGATCGAACGAGGCGCCGTAGGCCAGCATCAGGCGACGGCGCTCGACGGACATGCTGTCGGGCATGACCAGCACCAGCTTGTAGCCCTTGACGGCGGCCACCATGGCCAGGCCGATGCCGGTGTTGCCCGAGGTGGGCTCGACGATGGTGCCTCCGGGCTGCAGGGCTCCGGACTGTTCGGCGTCTTCCACCATGGACAACGCGATGCGGTCCTTGATGGAGCCACCCGGGTTGCTGCGCTCGGACTTGATCCACACCTGCTGCGAGGCCCCGGCAAACAGGCGGTTGATGCGGACGTGTGGCGTGTTGCCAATGGTCTTGAGGATGTTCACGGCTTTCATGCGGTCTCCGGTTCGTTGATGCTGGGCGCCAAGTATCCCCCGATCGGGGGTGCCGTGCAGGCCGCTCACATGGCCGCTTCGAGCATGGCGCGGTAATCCTGTGCGCTGGCGATGCGTGGATTGGTCTTGTGGCAGTGGTCGGCCAGGGCTCCTTCGATGACCTTGTCAAACAGGTCGGGCGTGACGCCCATGGCGGCCAGGCCATTGGGCAGGCCCAGGCGGGCGTTCATGTCCTCGATGGCCTCGGGCACGTCGCTGCCGCTGTGCAGGCCCATGGCATGGGCCATGCGGTCCAGGCGCCGGTCCTTTTTCATCGACTCGGCCTCGGCGTTGAAGCGAATCACGGCGGGCAGGAACATCGCATTGAGCGTGCCGTGGTGCAAGCGTGGGTTGACGCCGCCCAGGCTGTGGCTGAGCGAATGCACGCAGCCCAGCCCTTTCTGGAACGCCATCGCGCCCTGCATGCTGGCGCTCATCATGTTGAGCCGCGCCTCGCGGTCCTGGCCATCCCGGGTGGCGCGCTCGATGTGCGCCCAGCCACGCATCAGGCCGTCCAGCCCGATGCCGTCGGCCGGCGGGTTGAAGGCCGGCGCCATGAAGGTTTCCATGCAGTGGGCGATCGCGTCCATGCCCGTGGCCGCGGTCAACATGGGCGGCAGGCCCAGCGTGAGTTCGGGGTCGAGCAGGGCGGTCTTGGGCACCAGGTGCCAGCTGTGGAAACCGAGCTTGCGGCCATCGTCCACGATCACGATCGCACCGCGCGCCACCTCGCTGCCGGTGCCGGCCGTGGTGGGCACGGCGATCAGCGGCGGCACGCGGTCGGTGATCTTCGGCGAGCCGCCTTCGATGGTGGCGTAGGTCTTCAGCGGGCCTTCGTGCACCGCGGCGATGGCCACGCCCTTGGCGCAGTCGATGGCGCTGCCGCCGCCCAGCGCCACGAGTCCGTCGCAGCCTTGCGCCCGGTACACCGCCACGGCCGCGCGCACGGCGGCCTCGGTCGGGTTCGACGGCGTCTGGTCGAACACAGCAGGCTGCAGGTCGGGCAGGTCGGGCAGGGCGGCCAGGGCCTTGTCCAGCAGGCCCGCGGCCTTCACGCCCGCATCGGTCACGATCAGCGGGCGTGTGATGCCCACCCGCTCGCACTCGGCCTGCAGTTGCGCCAGGGCGCCGAAGTCGATCAGGATGTTGGTCACATAGAGGATCTGGGCCATGCTTGTCTCGCTGTGTTGTGGTCTGAATTAGGATTCAAAACTATACGACCGCAGCGCTCCCGGGCCAATGCCGCACTCGATGCGACGGTCCCGCACAGGACATGGGCCACCTCGGCGGCCAGACCTCACAAAAAACGCACCGCATGCCGCACCACGCCAACCCCCGAGCCTTGCTCACGCCCGCCATGCGCGGACTGCTCGACCGCATCGCCCGCGCCGGGCATCCGCCCATGCACGCCCTGTCCCCCGAGCAGGCCCGACAGGCCTACGAAGCCGGTGCGGGTGTGCTTGAGGTTTCCCCACACAAGCTCGCGCGCGTGGAAGACCTGCGCATCCCCACGCGCGATGGCCACGCCCTGCCGGCACGCCTGTTCGCGCCCGCGACCGGGCAGCCGCTGCCGGTGCTGCTTTTCTTTCATGGCGGCGGCTTCACCATCGGCAGTGTGGCCACGCACGAGCCGCTGTGCCGGCACCTGGCGCACCTGGCCCACTGCGCGGTGCTCTCGGTGGACTACCGGCTCGCGCCCGAGTGGCCTTTTCCCACCGCGGTGCACGACGCCTGGGACAGCCTGGCCTGGCTGCGCGAGCAGGCGCCGGCGCTGGGCCTGGAGGGCGCCCGGATCGCTGTGGGCGGCGACAGCGCGGGCGGCACGCTGTCGGCCGTGACGGCCATCGCCGCGCGCGACGCCGGCTGGCCACTGGCGCTGCAGCTGCTGTTCTACCCCGGCACCGCCGGCCACCAAAACACGCCCTCGCACCACAGCTTCGCCAAGGGCTTCCTGCTCGAAGAAGCACACATCGGCTTTTTCTTTGGCCACTACCTGCGCAGCCCGGCCGAACGCGACGACTGGCGTTTCGCGCCACTCGATGGCGTGGACGAACGCGGCCAGTTGCGCGACCTGGAGGGCGTGGCACCGGTCTGGATGGGGCTGGCCGAATGCGACCCGCTGGTGGATGAGGGCGTGTTGTACGCCGACCGGCTGCGCATGGCCGGCGTGGCGGTGGATCTGGAGATCTACGCCGGCGTGGTGCACGGCTTCATCCAGTTCGGCCGCGCCATCCCGCAGGCGCTCAAAGCCCACAACGATGCGGCGCGTGCGCTGCGCCAGGCCTGGGGATCGGGCGCTTGAATCCGAGGTAATGGATGGGCGGTGCTGGGCGCCCATCCGCCGGACAAACCGGCGACCGCCACGGATGCCCGGCCGCACTATGCTTGACGGCCCTGGCTTTTTGAGCCCACCGCCACCGACCCGGAGCCCCCCATGAGCCTCAAACGATCCGACTTCCGCTTTGTCCACCGCCTGCGCGTGCGCTGGGCCGAGGTGGACATGCAGAAGATTGTCTTCAACGCGCACTACCTGATGTACTTCGACACCGCGATCTCCGACTACTGGCGGGCGCTGGCGCTGCCCTACGAGGCGGCCATGCAGCGGCTCGAAGGCGATTTGTATGTGGTCAAGGCCACGCTGGAGTTTCACGCCTCGGCGCGGGTGGACGACCAGATCGAGGTGGCCATGAAATGCGGCCGCATCGGCACCTCATCGATCCAGTTCACCGGCGCCATCTTCCGGGGCGACGAACACCTGATCTCGGGCGACATCGTCTACGTGTTCGCCGATCCGAGCAGCCAGACCTCGCGCCCGGTGCCGCAGGCCCTGCGCGACATTCTCATGGGCTACGAGGCCGGCGAGACCATGAGCACGGTGAGGCTGGGCGCCTGGAGCGAACTCGGCGCCGACGCGCAGCGCATCCGCACCGAGGTGTTCGTGCAGGAGCAGCGCATCCCCAAAGACCTGGAGCACGACGAGGCGGACCTGACGGCGCTGCACGCGGTGGCCCACAACCGGCTGGGCCAGCCGGTGGCCACCGGGCGGCTGATCCCGACCGGCGCACCGGGCGTGTCGCAGGTGGACCGGCTGGCGGTCAACCGGGTGCTGCGCGGCGGCCATCTGGGCCAGCAGGTGTTGCAGGCCTTGACGGACGCGGCCCGCGCGCGCGGTGATCGCGAGGTGATGCTGCACGCGCAGCGCAGCGCCGAGGGGTTTTACGAGCGCCTGGGTTACCAGCGCCGGGGGGAGCCGTTCGACGAAGCGGGCATCGCCCACCAGGAGATGTTCGTTCCGCTGCGGTAGGACGTCCCCCACAACGCGGCTCGGCTGGACCGTTTCGTGCATTGAGGGTCCCGTGGCGCCGCGGATGCGGTCTGCCCGCTTTCACCAGACCAGGGTTTCGCTGCGCCGGGCCTGCTCGGCCCAGGCGTGCGGGCCGTCCGGCGCGGGGCCGGGTGTGTGTGTCCATTCGCTGATCTGCACCTGCCAGCGAGGGGCATCTGCCTCGGCCTGAGGGGGCTTCTTCGCGGGTTGCACGCGCAGCACCACGCTGCTGCGTGTGCCGTAGCCGCGCTCGGGCATGCGCACAAAGGGGCTGGACAGTGCCGATTCCACCTCGGGCGGCACACCGGTCAGCGGCAGTTCGTGCGCGGCTGCCGCCTGCCGATCGGCGAGCGCTTCGGTCAGGGGCGGCAACCAGCCGCAGGCTTCGTCCGTCGCCGCCATCCGCCGCAGCGATGCGCCCAGCGCGTCCTTCAAACGTTCGGTCTTGGGCCAGGGTGTGTCCAGCGCGGCGTTGGACAGGCCATACACGCCGCCGGGCAAGCGCTGGTGGTGCAGGGCCACGGCGCCGTCGTCGTGGGGGTGCTCGGGGTGGCGGTTGCTGAGCCAGGCCCAGACACCGCTGCGGAAGTCGCCCACCACCAGGTTGAAGCCACCGTAGGCAGCCGGGTCGATGTGCGCCAGCAGGGCCGCCTCGTCGCTGTCACCGCGCAGCCAGCGGGTGGCCAGCTCGCCCCGGCTGCGCTGGCCGGGGCCGGGTTGGGCGCTGCGCACATTGGTGAGCATGGCCACGCGACCGGTGTCGCTCGCGCCCAGCCAGGTGCCGCCGTCGCGCAGGTCGCGCCCGGCCACCACGGTGGGGCCGTCGGGCAGCGTCCAGCGGTGCAGCGGTGCGGTGGGGCGGTCGAAAAACTCGTCGCGATTCGCCGCGATCAGCAGCGGGCAAGCCGGATCGGCGTCGATGGCGAAAGCAATCAGGCACATGGCGGTTTCCGTGCCGTGCGTGGCCGGCTCAGGCGCTCAGATGTCGTCCAGCAGCGGGTAGGGCAGGGGCAATACGGCCAGTGCCGGGCCATCGGCGCTGCCCGCACGCAGCTGGCCCCCGGCCGCGGCGCTGGTCTGCATGGAGACGATGGCGTCCCAACCGGTCTCGGGGTGGGGCGCCGCGGCGGCCACGGTGCCGCAGGGCTGGCTGGCGTCGCTGTCGTGAAACACCTCCTGCCCCACCTGCAGCGGTCCGTCACCATGGACCAGATAGGCCCGGCGCTTGAGCGTGCCGCGAAACTGGCTGCGGGCCACGACCTCCTGGCCGGGGTAACACCCCTTCTTGAAGTTCACGCCGCCGACCGACTCGTAGTTGAGCATCTGCGGCACGAAGGCCTCGACGATGGGCTGGGTGAGGGTGGCCACGCCACTCTGCACCTCCAGCCAGGCCCAGAGGATCTCGGGCAAACGCTCGCCGACCGGGGCCGGTTGTTCGGCCGGTGCCACCCACAGGGCACGTGCCACGCCCGCGCCCGGGTACAGCCGCACCGTCTGGCCGTCATCGGGCCCGCCGGTCAGGCTCCAGGGCTTCTGCGCGCCTGCGGGCAACGCGGCACCCGCCAGGCCCCAGATCTGGAACGCATCGCTGGCGTCGACCAGCTTGACCTTGGCGCGCAACACAAACATGGACAGCCGTTTCAGCGTGGCGGCCAGCACGTCGCGACTGCAGACCAGCAGGATGTCGTCGTGCGCGCGCTTGAAGCCGACAAAACTGGCCAGCATGCGGCCCTTGGCCGAGCAGAAGCCGGCCAGCCGCGCCTCGGACAGGCCGAGCAGCGAAAAATCCTGTGTCAACTGCCCGTGCAGGAACTTCGCCGCGTCCTCGCCCTGGGCGCGGATCACCCCCAGTTGGGGCAGGGGGGTGGCGCCCTGCAGCCGGGCCGGGTCAAGCGTGGTGAAAGGGGTGACAAGGGTCATGGTGGGGCCGGGTGATCAAAGGGCTGGGAAACAGCGGTCGATTATGATCTTTGGCCCGGTTCGCCGCCGGGTTGACCCTGGTTTATCCCCCCTTCCTGCCCCTGTTCAACCCAAGCCCCTGATGCGCGCTTTCAAACTGTTGGTCGTTGCTGTCGTCGTCGCCACGCTGCTGCCCGCGCTGGGTGCCTGGTGGCTGCAGAATCCTCTGGACATGCCGCCCTCGGCAAGCGCCGAAACACCGCTGGAAGTGAACGTGCCCCCCGGGGCGTCGGCCCGCGCCGCCGCCCAGGCGGTGAGCCAGGCCGGGGTGCGCACCTCTTCGGTGCTGCTGTACGCCTGGTTCCGGTTTTCAGGCCAGTCGCGCGCGATCAAGGCGGGTACCTACGAATTCGCGCCGGGCACCACGCCGCGCAGCCTGCTGGACAAGCTGGTGCGCGGCGAGCAGGCGCTGCGCAGCCTGACGCTGGTCGAAGGCTGGAACATCCGCGACCTGCTGCAGGCGGTGCGCAGTTCGCCCGACCTGACGCAGGACCTGGACGGCCTGAGCCCGGAGGAGGTGATGGCGCGCATCGGTTACCCGGAGCGCCACCCCGAAGGGCGTTTTTTCCCCGACACCTACCGCATGGTCAAACACACCCCGGCATCGGTCGTGTTGCGCCAGGCCGCGCAGGCCATGGACGAGCGACTGGCCCAGGCCTGGGCCGAGCGCACGCCCAATACGCCGCTGCGCTCGGCCGACGAGGCCCTGATCCTGGCCAGCATCATCGAAAAAGAGACCGGCGTCGAGCGCGACCGCCCGATGGTGGGGGCCGTGTTCAACAACCGGCTGCGCATCGGCATGCGCCTGCAGACCGATCCGAGCGTGATCTACGGCCTGGGCGAACACTTTGACGGCAACCTGCGCCGTGTGGACCTGCAGGCCGACACCCCCTACAACAGCTACACCCGCGCCGGCCTGCCGCCCACGCCGATCGCCATGCCGGGCTGGAACTCGCTGCGGGCCGCCGTGCAGCCGGCCGCCACGCCGGTGCTGTATTTCGTCGCGCGCGGTGACGGCACCAGCCAGTTCAGCGCCACCCTCGACGAGCACAATGCTGCGGTGCGCCGCTTCCAGCTCAAGCGCTGAACACCATGGCCGAACCCAGCACGCCCCTTCCCGCCGGACTATTCATCACCTTCGAGGGCATCGACGGTGCGGGCAAGTCCACGCACATCGCGGGCCTGGCCGAGGCGTTTCGCCTGCAGGGGCGCAGCGTCACGCTCACGCGCGAACCCGGCGGCACACCGCTGGCCGAGAAGCTGCGCGCCCTGGTGCTGGGCGAGGCCATGGACCCGCTGACCGAATCGCTGCTGGTGTTCGCCGCGCGGCGCGACCACCTGCTGAACGTGATCGAGCCGGCGCTGGCGCGCGGGGACGCCGTGCTGTGCGACCGCTTCACCGATGCCACGTTTGCCTACCAGGGCGGTGGACGGGGGTTCGACCTGGCCACACTCTCGGTGCTGGAGCGCTGGGTACAGACCACGCCCGCCGTGCGGGCCCCCGCGATTCGCCAACCCGACCTGACGCTGTGGTTCGACCTGCCCGCCGAGATCGCGGCGGCGCGTCTGGCCGATGCCCGCGCGCCCGATCGGTTCGAGGCCCAGCCGGTCGCGTTTTTCCGGCGCGTGGCGGCCGGTTATGCCGCGCGTGCCGAGGCCGAACCGCAGCGCTTCGCCCGCATCAACGCCGACCAGCCCCGCGAGCGGGTCTGGCAAGACATCGTCGACACTTTTGCGCGGCGTGGCTGGTGGCCCGGCACGCCGGTGGCTCCGGGTGGTTCGCATTGAGCGCACGGCCATGACGGAACCGTCCCACGCCGCAACGGCCCCCGCGCCCTGGATCCAGCGCCAGCTCTCGCGGCTGCTCGGGCAGCGCGGACACGCGTGGCTGCTGCAGGGGCCCTCGGGCCTGGGGCAGTACGAACTGGGCCTGGCGCTGGCCCAGGCCTGGTTGTGCGAAGCGCCCACCGCCACGGGTGCCTGCGGGGTGTGCAACAGTTGCCACCTGGTCGGCAGCCACGCCCACCCGGACTTCGTGGTCCTCATGCCCGAAACCGTGATGCTGGCCCTGGGCTGGCCCTTGTCCGAGTCGGCGCAAAAAGAGATCGACGACAAGAAGCGCAAGCCGAGCAAGGAGATTCGCGTGGAAGCCATGCGCGACACCGTGGCCTTTGCCCAGCGCACCAGCGCGCGCGGACGCGGCACCGCGGTGCTGGTGTACCCGGCCGAGCGCATGAACCACGTCACCGCCAACGCCCTGCTCAAGACCCTGGAAGAGCCGCCGGGCGACACGCGCTTCGTGTTGGCCAGCGAAGCCACGCACCAGCTCTTGCCCACCATCCGCAGCCGCTGTCAGACCCACGCCATGACCTGGCCGGACCCGGACGAAGCGCTGGAGTGGCTGCTGGCGCAGGCCCGCGCGCAGGGTGCGCCAAAAGCCACCGCCGAAGAAGCCAGGGTGTGGCTGCTCGCGGCGGGCGGGCGACCCGATGACGCGCTCGCCTGGGCTCGCACCGGGCTGAGCGCCCAAGCCTGGGGCCTGCTGCCCAAGGCGCTGGCCCAAGGGGACTGGAGCACCCTGGCCGACTGGCCCGCGGCCCAGCAGCTCGAAGTGTTGCAAAAGCTCTGCCACGATCTGATGGCGTCGGCCTCGGGCGCCGCGCCGCGCTTTTTTGCCGCCGATCATCTGCCCGCGGCCCCGCGCTGGGGCATCCTGGCGCGCTGGTCGCGCGAACTGATGGACGCCGCGCGCACCGTGGAACACCCCTTCAATCCGGGTCTGATGCAAGAGGCCTGGGTCGCCAGCACCCGTCTGGCGCTTGGCAGCAAGGCAACCCGCGGCTGAGTACCGCCCGCTGTGCCCCATGGCCAGCAGGCCGCTCGCTGGCCACGGGTTTGCCGCTAAACTAGAGCGCCATGAGCACTTCCCCTCCTTTGTCAGCGAATGCCGCACGCCCGAGCGTGATCCAGCTCTCCATCAAGGAGAAGGCGGCGCTCTACGCGGCTTACATCCCACTGTTCTCCGATGGGGGCATCTTCATCCCCTCGGCGCGTGAATACCGCCTCGGCGACGACGTGTACGTGCTGCTCAGCCTGCCCGATGACGCGCAACGCTACCCGGTGGCTGGCAAGGTCGCCTGGGTCACGCCCGCCAAGGCCCAGGGTGGGCGCACGCAGGGTGTGGGCATTCGTTTCCCGGCCGACGAAAAATCGCGCCTGCTCAAGCACCGGATCGAGGACATCCTGGGTTCCCATCTGGGTTCGGAACGATCGACCCAGACCATTTGAGTCCGGCTGCGCCCGCCAGCCCCGCTGAACACCCGCCCGCCTGCCCGCATGGCCGGCGGGCGCTGTCTTTGATGGATCGCCCCGCTTCATGTTCACCGACTCCCACTGCCACCTGAGTTTTCCCGAGCTGCGCGAGCGGCTGCCCGCCATCCTCGAAGCCATGCAGCAGGCTCAGGTGGAGCGTGCGCTGTGCATCTGCACCACGCTGGAAGAGTTTGAGGACGTGCACGCGCTGGCGCGCGAGCACACCAACCTGTGGTCCACCGTGGGGGTGCACCCGGACAACGAGGGCGTTCTGGAGCCGACGCTGGACGATTTGTTGACGCGGGCCGCCCGCCCGCGCGTGGTGGGCATCGGTGAGACCGGGCTGGACTATTACCGGCTGGGCGAGCGCAGTGTGGCCGACATGGAATGGCAGCGCGATCGCTACCGCACGCACATCCGGGCCGGAAGGCAGACCGGATTGCCGCTGGTGATCCACACCCGCAGCGCGTCCGAGGACACGCTGGCCATCCTGCGCGAAGAGGGTGGTTTTTCCAGCCTGGCCCAGCCATCGTCCGGCCAGGCCGTTTCACGCGGCGTGTTTCACTGCTTCACCGAAACCGAGGCGGTGGCCCGTGCGGCGCTGGAGCTGGATTTCTACATTTCGTTTTCCGGCATCCTGACCTTTCGCAACGCCGCCGACCTGCGCGAGGTGGCCCGTTTCGTGCCGCTGGAGCGCATCCTCATCGAAACCGACAGCCCCTACCTGGCGCCGGTGCCCCACCGCGGCAAGACCAACAACCCTTCCTACGTGCCCTTCGTGGCGCAGCAGATCGCCGAGATCAAAGGGCTGGCGCTGCAGGACGTGGCCGAGGCCACCAGCCGCAATTTCGAATGCCTGTTTGATCGAGTGACGGGGTGAACCATGCTGAGAAATGACTTTAATAAATCGATAAAGTTGATTGTTATTTCATGGTTTATTGGTTTTTTAGGAACGCTTCACGCCGGATCATTTGAAGACTATTTCAAAGCTGTCGTGCGTGACGACGAATCGGCCGTGATCGCGCTGACTCTGCGAGGCTTTGACCTGAACACCCGCAATGCCGATGGAGACCACGCGCTGTTTCTGGCCCTGCGTGAGGGATCCTTGAAGGTGGCGGATTTCCTGCTCGACCAGACGGTGGTTCAGGTCGAGGCGCGCAACGCCCAGGGCGAAAGCCCATTGATGATGGCGGCGCTCAAAGGCCATCTGGCGCAGGCCCGCCGGCTCATCCAGCGCAAGGCCGAGGTCAACAAGCCGGGCTGGACGCCGCTGCATTACGCCGCCAGCAACGCGACGCCCGTGAGCACGGACATGGTGCGCCTGCTGCTGGAACACCACGCCTACATCGATGCCGAGTCGCCCAACCACAGCACGCCCCTGATGATGGCCGCGCACTACGGTTCGACGGACGTGGTGCAACTCCTGCTGGAAGAGGGCGCGGACCCGATGATCCGCAATGAACAGGGCATGACCGCGATCGACTTCGCCCGCCGGGCCCAGCGCGACGCCCATGCCAGCCTGATCGCCTCCTTCGTGCGCGCCAGACAGCCCCAAGGCCGCTGGTAACCGGTTCGCCCCTCCTCGCGGGCGTGGGTTGCACCAGCCCTCGGGTAGGTGTAACCCACATGGCCGGGGCCCCCTGCGGCCCTCAGAATGCGTGCATATCCAAAACTTGAGGAGACGCATCGTGGCCCTGGCCAGTCAGAAAGATTTTTTCTCGGGACTCATGTTCACCGCGGTGGGCGGCGCCTTTGCCTGGGGCGCCACCACCTATGAAGTGGGGGAGGGTGCACGCATGGGCCCCGGCTACTTCCCGCTCATGCTGGGCATCTTGCTGGTGATCCTGGGCATCATCGTCACCATCAATTCCTTCAAGGCCGGCCCGCCGGGCGGGGACCTCGTGGGTGCGTTTGCCTGGCGTCCGCTGGGGTACGTGCTGGGCGCCAACCTGGCCTTCGGCGCGTTGCTGGTGGGTCTGCCGGCCTTGGGCATTCCCGCCATGGGCTTCATCGTCTCCATCTACGCGCTGGTGCTCATCGCGAGCATGGCGCGCAAAGGCGCCAGCCTGAAAGAGGCGCTGATCCTGGCCACCTTTCTGGCCATCGGCAGCTACGGTGCGTTTGTTTATCTGTTGAACCTGCAGTTCCCGGTGTGGCCTGCGTTCCTCTCGAACTGATCAGGAGCACACACAATGGAACTGTTTGACCATTTGGCGCTGGGTTTCGGCGTCGCCTTCACCTTCCAGAACCTCATTTACGCCTTCGTCGGTTGCCTGCTGGGCACCCTGATCGGTGTGCTGCCGGGCATCGGTCCGCTGGCGACCATCGCCATGCTGCTGCCCGCCACCTACGGGCTGCCCCCGGTGGCCGCGCTGATCATGCTGGCCGGCATCTACTACGGCGCGCAGTACGGCGGCTCCACCACCGCGATCCTGGTCAATCTGCCCGGCGAGTCCTCGTCGGTGGTGACGGTGATCGACGGTTACCAGATGGCGCGCAAGGGCAGGGCAGGTCCGGCCCTGGCCGCGGCCGGTCTGGGGTCCTTCTTCGCCGGGTGCGTGGGCACCCTCATCCTGGCCGCCTTTGCGCCTCCGCTGACCGAAATTGCGCTGAAGTTCGGCCCGGCCGAGTACTTTTCCCTCATGGTCGTGGGTCTCATCGGCGCCGTGGTGCTGGCATCGGGCTCGCTGCTCAAGGCGTTGGCCATGATCGTGCTGGGGCTGCTGCTGGGCCTGGTGGGCACCGACGTGAACTCCGGCGTGGCGCGTTTCAGCTTCGACATCCCCGAGCTCACCGACGGCATCAGCTTCCTGGCCATCGCCATGGGCGTGTTCGGTTACGGCGAGATCATCAGCAACCTGTCGAAGCCCGACGAGCACCGCGAAGTCTTCACGGGCGATGTGCACGGCATCATGCCGACCGCCGCCGATTTCAAGCGCATGCTTCCGGCCGTGCTGCGGGGCACCGCGCTGGGGTCGGTGCTGGGCATCCTGCCCGGTGGCGGCGCCTTGTTGTCTTCGTTCACGGCCTACACGATCGAAAAGAAGACAAAACTGCACCCGGGTGAAGTGCCCTTCGGGCAAGGCAACATCCGGGGCGTGGCCGCACCGGAAGCGGCCAACAACGCGGGTGCCCAGACCTCGTTCATCCCGCTGCTGACGCTGGGCATTCCGCCCAACGCCGTGATGGCGCTCATGGTCGGTGCCATGACCATCCACAACATCCAGCCGGGCCCGCAGGTCATGACCAGCAACCCGGAACTGTTCTGGGGCCTGATCGCCTCGATGTGGATTGGCAACGCGATGCTGATCATCCTGAACCTGCCGCTGATCGGGATCTGGATCAAGCTGCTGACCGTGCCGTACAAATGGCTGTTCCCGGCCATCGTGCTGTTCTGCGCCGTGGGGGTCTATTCCACCAACAACAACGTGTTCGACATCTGGATGGTGGCGCTGTTCGGCCTGATCGGCTACATCTTCATCAAGCTCGGCTGTGAGCCCGCACCCTTGCTGCTCGGGTTGATCCTGGGGCCGATGATGGAAGAGTACCTGCGCCGGGCGTTGCTGATCTCACGCGGCGACTGGTCGGTGTTTGTCACGCGGCCGTTGTCCGCCAGCCTGCTGGCCATCGCGGCCCTGTTGCTGGTGGTCGTGCTCATGCCCTCCATCAAGAAAAAGCGCGAAGAGGCCTTTGTCGAAGACTGAGTGCTGTGTTTGAACAAAAAAGCCCGGCGCAGGAATTGGCCGGGCTTTTTTGTGGGCGCCTGCGGGCGCCTTTTTGTTGGGGCGGATGGATCAGAGGAACATGCGCAGATGTTCGCCCGCCCATTGCAGCACCCAGAAAAAGGCGCTCATGACGACGCCTATGGTCAGGAATGGATGGTCAACCATGGTGTGCTCCAAAGGTCAATGCTGAGAGGCGCCCGGTATCGCCGAAGTGGTGGAATGCTCGGACGCGGCGTCCAACGAAGCGCCGTTGTCCGAAAGAACATCGCGGCTCTTGCCACACGCCCTGAACAACCCATGTATCGGCCGCCGACGCGGGCGCGACAGCGGTTTTCTGTATCAAAGTGTTCCTCGGCATGGCTTGGTTTCATATTCCACGATGTATATTATGTTAATAAACAAGTGGTAAGCATCGATCTTCAGGCCGCCGTATCCGGAACACCGGCTCGGCGCAACCCGTCAACATAGATGTCCAGTTGATCGGCATCCAGCACATAGAACAGCCGTTCCCGGGTCCAGTCGCAATTGAAGTCGGGTTTGCGCTCCAGCAATTGTTCACGCGCGCTAGCTATCTCTTCGCCCGCACCGATGTGCCCCAGCGCGGCGAGCCGATGAGCAAACGGCCAATAGTGGCAATTCGGAGCCCGTACCGCCTGGCTGGCATAGGCATTGGCCCGCGCGAAGTCGCGGGCGAACAGCTTGGCCTGCGCTCGGTACGAAAGAAAGGCCCACCGCATGGGGTCGTGCGGACTGAGGTCGAGCGCATGCTGAAACAAGGGATCGGCGCGCTCGAAGTCACCCATGTAGACGTATGAATCCGCCAGGCCACACCAGGCGATGGCCAGTGCCGGATTGAGGGTGGTTGCCAAGGCCATTTCATCGATCGCGTCCCTGTAACGCTTCTTGACGGTGAGCACCCTGCCCAGCGCAAAACGCACGGATGCGTCCTGGTCATCGAGCTCGACGGCCCGAAGTGCGATGTTCAGGGCCTCATCCAGCTGCTGAGGCACTGGCGGTGCATCGAAGTAGATCATGCTGAGCACGACGGCGTAGGACAAGAATGCGTAGGCGAGCGAAAACTGCGGATCGAGCTCGACCGCGCGCCGCAGCCAGGCCTGCGCCTCCCGGTTGTCGCCCGGGGTGGCCCGGTACAGGTGCGACATGCCCAGATGGAAATGGTCCCAGGCCTCCAGTGAGCGCGGTGGGTGCCGCACGAGGTGCCGACGCGTGAAATGCCCAATCTCGGGTTCGATGCGCCCGGCGATCTTCTCGGCGATGTCATCCTGCACGGAAAAGATGTCTCCCATGTCGCGGTCGTAGTGCTCGGCCAGCACGGCGTAGCCGTGGCGGGTATCGACCAGCTGGAAGCTGATGCGCAGGCGGCCCTGCGCGCAATGGATGGTGCCATCCACCAGGTAGTCCACTTGCAACGCCGTCGCGGCCATCTTCGGACTCGCGCGCTTGAGGCCGAAACTCGCGTTGCGGGCCAGCACGAACAGTGTGCGGCAGCGGGTGAGCAGCCCGATGAGGTCTGCTGCAATACCGTCGGCAAGGTGATCCTGCACGGGATCGCCACTCAGGTTGTCGAAGGGAATGACGGCCACCGACGGGCGCGGGCCCGGCTTGGGCGTCGCTGGCGAATCGATCACGACACCGTCGAGAGGGAATATCTGGGAGATGGCCCCGCCCGGGCTCGTTCCTCCCCTCACCTGGCCAATGAAACGCACGCCCTTGCGCGCATAGGTCCGTATCAGCCGCTGGCTGCGCCCGTCGTCATGAAGTGCCCTTCTGAGCACCGACAGGCGGCTTTCGATGGTCGAGTCGCATACGGTTCGGCCCTTCCATATCTGCCGGACCAGCTCGTCCTTGTCGACGACCCGTTCACGTTCACGAACCAGGTATGCCAACAGATCGAAGACCTGAGGCTCAAGGGCCACCTCCGAGCCCCTGAAGGTGAGCTCCCGCCGCGCCATGTCCAGTACGAAGTCTTCGAACAGGATGTCCATGATTCCTCACGAACGGAGCCGGGATCCGCTGGAGCAAAAGACCAGCAAAAGACAAGAGTTTCTTAAGGACACCACGTCGCTCCTTTGGGCAACATGAACTCCCCTTATTCAACCTGGAGCCGATCATGATCGTCGCACGTTGGCAAGTCAACGCCCGTTTCGGGCTAAAGCAGGAGCTGATCGATGAGATCAGGAACTGGTGGAAAACCATAGGACGTGACATCGGACAGACCGACGTCACCATCTTGACCGGCAGTGTCGGTGCCGCCGAGTCGCTCATCACCGTGGACGTGCGCTGCCCGGACATGGCCGAACTGCAGTCCCAATGGGATCAGCTGGCGCATTTTCCCGAACACAAGGCATTTGCCCTGCGGGTGGAGCCGTTGGTCGTCTCCGGTTCAACCCGTTGGGAGATCCTCAAGGTCGTCACGTGAGTCGCCGCTTCGAGTGGCATTTATCAAGGAGCATGAAAATGACAGTACGTTGCATACCCCTGGCCGCCCTGCTGTTGCTGGGTGCCCACCTCCCCGGCCACACGCAGGACAGCCCGCTTCCCGCCGGCTTCACAACCCAGCCGTTGCTCAAGACCGGCATGACACGCGACAACGAACCCATTCGCTATCCGGCGGCGAACCCCGAAATGGTTTCGGTCATCGGGACCCTGGAAAAAGGCGGCCGCACGCCTTTGCACATGCACCCAGTGCCGGTGTATGTCTATGTGCTTGATGGCGAAATCGAGCTGCGTACCGAAGGCAGTCAACCCCAGCGCTACAAGGCCGGACAGGCTTTCATCGAATCCCAGAACCGCCAGCACCAGGCTTTCAACGTGGCCCCTGAAGGCCCGAGTCGGCTGTTGGTCGTCTTTGTCGGAGAGGCCGGCAAGCCCACCACCGTCGCCGGCAACTGACCCACGCAACACGACCTCGTCCGCAACGATGAGCCCTCGCATGGACGGTGTCATTGGCCCATGACTTGCTTGAAGCGGGTGTGATGCCGCCCATTCGGGGAAACACCAGCATGGTGCATCGGGCAATTGGACTGCCCAGACCTACAATGTGACCCTCCGGCAGGAGTCCAATCCGGCCACCCTCATTCAACCTTTGCAAGGAAATCCATGAAGCACCTGTTCCTGTCCCTGAGTGTGATCGCCGCCGCCACCCTGGCGGGTTGCGGCAAGACCGAAGCACCGGCCCCGGCCGCACCTGCAGCACCCGAACCCGCGGCCGCGGCACCTGCTCCCGCCAGCCAGTGGCCCGAGCTGCGCGTGGCCATCGACCCGACCTACAAGCCGTTCACCTACAAGACCGAAGCCGGCGAACCCGCCGGCTTTGACGTGGACATCGCCAAGGCCCTGTGTGACGAACTCAAGAGCAAGTGCGTTTTCGTCGAACAAGCCTGGGACGGCATGATCCCCGGCCTGCAGGCCAAGAAGTACGACGCCATCATTTCCTCGATGTCGATCACCGAGGAACGCAAGCAGGCCGTGGACTTCACGGGCAAGTACTACAACACGCCGTCGTGCGTGGTGGTGAAGTCGGCACTGAAACTGGGCGCCGAAGCGGCCAACTTCAAGGGCAAGAAGATCGGCGTGCTCAAGGCGTCCACGCAAGAGAAATACGCCATGGGTGAACTCCAGCCCGCGGGCGCCACCATCGTGCCCTACGACGCCCAGGACCAGGTCTATCTGGACATCAAGTCCGGCCGCCTGGACGGCACCGTGGCCGATGTGGTCGAGGTCGCTGGTGGCTTCCTGTCCACCCCGGACGGCAAGGACTACAGCTGCGCCGGTGGCCGCATCCCGGTCGAGTTCGAGAAATACTTTGGCGCTGGCGCCGGTGTGGCGATCCGCAAGGAAGACACGGCCCTGCGTGACGCGCTGGATGCGGGCATCAAGGCCATCCGTGACAACGGCAAGTGGAAGGAAATCGCCGAGAAGCACGTTCCTGGCGTGGACATCTGGGGCTCCTGAGCCTGAGCGCCCGGAGGCCACGATCCAATGACGACTTACCTTCTCAGCATCCTTCAAGGGCTGTTGGTCACCATTGGTGTGTCCCTGGGCGCGCTCATCGTGGCCGCCCTGTTGGGTCTGGCCGGTGCGGCAGCCAAGCTGTCGCACCTCAAATGGCTCAACTGGGTGGGTGACATCTATTCCACTGTGATCCGGGGTGTCCCGGATCTGGTGTGGATGCTCCTGCTGTATTTCGGGGGCCAGATTCTGGTCAACGACATCGCGGAAGCCCTGGGCTTTCGCAGCGGTCCGCAGATCAACCCGTTCGTGGCGGGCGTGCTGACCATCGGTTTTGTGTATGGCGCCTACATGACGGAAACTTTCCGGGGCGCAATCATGAGCGTGCCCAAAGGCCAGTCGGAAGCCGGTTGGGCTTTTGGCATGAGCCGGTTCTACACATTCCGGCGCATGGTGCTCCCGCAAATGGTGCGTTTCGCCCTGCCCAGCTTCACCAACAACTGGCTGGTGCTGCTCAAGGCCACGGCCCTGGTATCGGTGATCGGCCTGGCGGACATCACCAACCTGTCCAAACAGGCCGGCGCCGCGGCGCGTGGGCAGATCCCTGGCGCCGCCATCATCTTCATGGCCTTCGCCGGCCTGCTGTACCTGCTGATCACCAGCATCAGCCTGCTGCTGCTGCGCCACGCTGAAAAACGCTATTCGGTCGGCGTCAAGCGGGGGGATTTCTGATGGACAAGTTCGCCATCATTTTCCAGCCGCAGAACCTGCAGCTCTACTGGACCGGTTTCATCGCCACCATGGAGCTGCTGGCGGTCAGCCTGATCGCGGGCGCCTTGCTGACGCTGCCGCTCACGCTGATGCGCGTGTCGCGCAACCGCTGGGTCTCGTCCCCGGTCTGGCTGTTCACCTACGTGGTGCGTGGCACGCCGCTGCTGATCCAGGTCTATTTCATCTACTACGGCATCGCCCAGCTGGAGTGGGTGCAAGGCCTGTGGGACACCCACTGGCCGTTCACCTGGTTCAAAGACCCCTTCTTCTGCGCCGTGCTGGCGTTCACGCTCAACACCTGCGCCTATACCGTCGAGATGCTGGCGGGCGCCATCAAGGAAACACCGGCGGGCGAAATCGAGGCCGCTCAGGCGGCGGGTTTCGGCAAATGGAACATGATGTTCCGCCTGATCCTGCCCAGCGCCATGCGCCGCACCCTGCCCGGCTATTCCAACGAAGTGGTGATGATGCTGCACGCCACCTCGCTGGCCAGCGTGGTGCCCGCGCTGTACGACCTGACCAACGCGGCCTACGCCATCTACAAGACCTATTACCTGGCGTTCCAGCCGTTCATCTTCGTCGCGGTCCTGTATTTCGTGCTGACCTTCGCGCTGGTGTACGTGTTCCGGCTGCTGGAGCGCCGTTTTCTCGCTTATCTGCGCCCCATTGCCCACTGACACGACCACCCGTCCTGGGTTAGCCTTGCGCTGCATGACCGGCCCGATCGGGCAGACGCCCGCCCCCTGGCGGGTTCGTGGTCCTAGAACGTCGATATGCAACAGATCAACCACCCCCTCCTCTCGCCCGCGCTGGGCACCCAGCGCCACCTGAGCAGCTGGCATTTCGGTCCGGCGGGCCGCGGCCGCAAGGTCTATGTACAGGCCAGCCTGCACGCCGACGAACTGCCCGGCATGCTGGTGGCCCACCATCTGCGCGGTCTGCTTGAAGCCGCCGAACAGGACAGCCAGCTGCTGGGTGAGGTGGTGCTGGTGCCGCTGGCCAACCCGATCGGCCTGGACCAGACCACCATGCACCACCAGTTGGGCCGCTTCGAGCTGGCCAGCATGGAGAACTTCAACCGCAACTACCCGGACTTCTTCGCGCTGGTGAAGGACGAGGTGGCGGACCAGCTGGGGCCGCAGGCCGAGGACAACAAACGCCTCATCCGCGCCGCCATGCGCCGTGCGCTGGACGCCCAGCGACCGGAAACCGAGCTGCAGAGCCTGCGCCTGACGCTGATGCAGCTGTCCCACGACGCCGACATCGTGCTCGACCTGCACTGCGATTTCGAAGCCGCGGTGCACCTGTACGTGGAACAGCCCATGCTGGACCAGATCGAACCGCTGGCGCGCTTCCTGGGTGCGCGCGCGGTCCTGTGGGCCAGAGGGTCGGGGGCGTCCATCTCGTTTGACGAAGCGCTCTCCGGCCCCTGGTGGCGGCTGCGCGAACACTTCGCCGGCCGGTCTCCGGTGCCCTTGGCCTGCGCCAGCACCACGGTGGAACTGCGCGGCCAGACCGATGTGTCCGAGACGCTGGCCCGCCAGGACGCGCTCGCCATCTTCCACCACCTGCAACACGCGGGCGTCATCGCGGGCCCCGCGCCGGCCCTGCCCCAGGCCCTTTGCGAGGCCACTCCGCTGGCGGGCACCGAATCGCTGCACGCGCCCCACCCCGGGGTGATCGCCTTCACCTGCGAGGTGGGCGACGTGGTGCGGGCCGGTCAGGTGCTGGCCCACCTGGTGGACCCGCTGACCCCGCGCACCACCCCCATCCAGAGTTCGATCGACGGCGTGGTGTATGCCCGCCACAACCTGCGCTGGGCCACCAGCGGCCTGGAAATCTGCCGTGTCGCCGGCGCCGCCCCGATCCGTTCCGGTAACCTGCTCAGCCCTTGAATCTTCCTCCATACCCATGACCACCAAACTCGAAGCCATCGACATCCGCAAGAGCTACGGCAGCCACGAAGTGCTCAAGGGCGTTTCGGTCACCGCCAACGCCGGCGACGTGATCAGCATCATCGGCTCCTCGGGGTCGGGCAAATCCACCTTTCTGAGGTGCATGAATCTGCTGGAACGCCCCCAGGAGGGGCGCATCATCGTGGCCGGCGAAGAGCTCAAGCTGGTCAAGGCCAAGGACGGCATGCTCAAGGCCGCGGACGAGAAGCAGTTGCAGCGCGCCCGCTCCCGGCTGGCCATGGTGTTCCAGCATTTCAACCTGTGGTCGCACCTCACGGTGCTGGAAAACATCATCGAGGCCCCCATGCATGTGCTCGGCCAGAGCAAGGACGAGGCGGTCGCCACGGCCCGCAAATACCTGGAAAAGGTCGGGCTGCGCGATGTGGAGGGCAAGTACCCGACGCACATGTCGGGCGGGCAGCAACAACGGGTGGCGATCGCCCGCGCGCTGGCGGTGGAGCCCGAGGTGATGCTGTTCGACGAACCCACCAGCGCGCTGGACCCCGAGCTTGTGGGCGAGGTGCTGCGCGTCATGAAGCTGCTGGCCGAGGAAGGCCGCACCATGCTGGTGGTGACGCACGAGATGGGTTTCGCGCGCGAAGTGTCCAACCACCTGATCTTCCTGCACAAGGGCTGCATCGAAGAGCAAGGCGTGCCGGCCGAGGTGCTGGCGCGGCCCAAGAGCGAGCGGCTGACCCAGTTCCTCTCGGGCAACCTGAAATAAACCCGGTCCCGTCCGGCCAAAACGCCAAACAGCGGGGATCTTGCCCCGCTGTTGGCCGGCTTGGCCCCCTTCCTTTTGTCGGAACATAGGCGCAGCCCGAACGGCCTCCCCTGTTGTTCCACACGAAAGGAAATCCCATGAGCACCACCGAATCGGTCGGAAGCAGCGTCACTGGCCAGTGGTCGCAGGCTCTGGCGTCCATCGGATCGGCCTTGTCCGGCAAGCTGCAGGACAAGATGTTGAAGAAGATGGACACCGACGGCAACGGCACGGTCGGCAAGACCGAATTCGAGGCCGCGATGGAGAAGGTTTCCACCAAGTACGGCATCGATCTGGGCCAGGATCCGCAGGCCCTGTTTGCGGGCCTGGACAGCGACAGCGATGGCGCCCTGAATGGCGAGGAACTGGGTCAGGTGATCCAGAACCTGTTCGCCCCGCCCACCAACACCCAGGATTTCCTGCAGTCGCGCGGCAACGAAGAACAGTTCGGTGCGCTGGATTCCAACGGCGATGGCAGCCTGTCGATGGCGGAGTTCACGGGGCAAAGCAGCGCCGATGGGGTCGATATGTCCATCGTGTCGACCACGACGACGACCACCACCCTGGTGAGCTCCGGGTCCGAAGTGCCTGTGGCCACCGGTGAAGTCGCGCCCACCACGGCCACCGCACAAACCGACGCGGCAACCCCGGTGGCCGCCGCCCCCGCCGATCCACTGCAGGCCCTGATGGACGGGCTGGACAGCGATGGCGACGGTCAGATCAGCGACAGCGAGCTGACCACCTTCGTCAGCCAGCTCAACAGCCAGATCGAAGCCGCCACCCGCAAGTACAACGAAACCGCGCTCGCCGGCCTCAGCGACACCGGCGGCCTGAACGAGGCGGCCTGAGCCTGGCCCCTCAGGGCACCAGGGTCAGGCTGCTGGCCCAGCGCTCCGGCTGCATCCGCAGCGGCCGGTATTGCACCTCGGTCCAGGGCCGGCTCATGTCGCGGTAGCGGCCTGAAAACACATTGCCGCTCTGCCCTGTCTGGTAGATGAAGCGCGAGTTCTCCAGATCGGACAGGTCGTACAGCGCGCGCAGGCTGGCGGCGTGCCGGTTGGCAAACGGGGCGTCGGCCTTGTCCAGGTGGTACTGCCCCACGTTGATGGTGAACGGATCGCCGCCGGTGGGGCCCCGCACCTCGAACAACGGCGCCAGCGCCTTCACATTGCTCAACGGGCGGTGCACCGAAATCGAAGGGTGCGCATCGCCCCAACGCCAGGTCGAAACGTCCTGGCCGTGTTTTTCCCGCAACCGGTCGAGCGCGCGCCCCAGCGCCTGCGCGCTGGCCTCGGCACAACCCGGCGCGCCACACCAGCCGGCGTCGTCGCGCTCCAGGATGCCCTCCACCGCGTTGCGGAACAGGCGCTTGCCGTACATGCCCTCGAAGCGCTCGCGGCCCAGTTTGCCGCCGATCACCCCCCGCGTGAATTCGTCGACCCAGGCGGTGTAGATCAGCGGGGCCGCGGCGTCCGCGCGCATCACGCCGTCGAAACCTTTGAGCGCTTCCTGGGCCGCGGCGGCCAGTGGATGGCTGGACGCGGTCTTCTGCAGGAAGGGCAACAGGCGCAGGGTGGCGGCGGAAAACTGGTCGGCGTGCATGGCCTCGAACGAGGCCATGCTGTGCCGCGGTGTTTTCGCCAGCAGGGCTTCGATGCGCTCCTGGCGGTACGCCGCGGCCCAGTCCTGGGTCAGGAAATGCGGGTAGTCGGGGCCGTGGATGCGCTGGTTGGCGGTGGCGATCCAGCCCTTGGCGCCGTCGTCCTGCGGCGTGTCCTCGAAGCGCAGCCAGCCGGCCCAGTCGTAGCGTGCGTCCCAGCCCGGTGCCGGGGCCACGCCCCGGATGTCGTTGGCGGCGGACCGCACCGGCACCCGCCCCACGGCCTTGTAGGCCATGCGCCCGCTGCGGTCCGCCATCACCGCGTTCTGCATCGGTGCGTGGAACTGGCGAAACGCCTGCATCAGCTCTTCCACCGATCGCGCCCGGTTGGATTCGAGCGTCGCCTGCACGTTGCGGTTGTCCGCATCCAGCGCGGTCCAGCGCAGCGCGACGGCATAGCGGGAGGTGTCGATCAGCTCCTGGGTGCGTCCGGGAATGTCGCTGAGCACGGGGCCGTGGCGGGTGCTGCGCACCGTGTGCAGCACGTCGGCCTGCCCCTTGACGCGGATCGTCTCGACCCGGGTTTCAAACGCGGTCCAGGCCTGGGCGCCGGAGTCAGACGGCACGCGGTACTGCGCGGGGTTGGCCGGGTTGATCTGCTCCAGGTACAGGTCCTGCACGTCGGGCCCGGTGTTGGTGAAACCCCAGGCCACGTGGTCGGTGCGACCGAGCACCACGAAGGGGGTGCCCGGCAGCGTGGCGCCGATCGCGTTCATGCCTTTGATGCCACCCGCGTCGGGCGCCTGCAGATGCGCGAAGTACCAGATGGCGGGCGCACTCAGGCCGAGGTGCGGGTCGTTGGCCAGCAGCGGCTGGCCGGTCTCGCTGCGCGAACCCGCCACCACCCAGTTGTTGGAGCCCTTGCCCTCGATGTTGCCCAGCTCGTTGGCCCAGAGCTGCATGTCGCGGCCGATCTGCGCCATCATCGTCGGCGCCGGGGCGGCCGACGACGACGTCTGGGCGGGCCCGGCGCGGTACACACCCAGTTCGCGGTACAGGCGCGCCAGATCGGCCTGCGCCGCCGGCGGCTCGCCGGGGTATGGCGGGAACAGCTGCCACAGCTGCGCCGTGTCCAGCACCTGCAAGGCCGAGAGCCGAGCCAGTTCGTTGCCCCAGTTGCCGCCCAGGTCGAGCGCCATCATGAGCGCCCAGCCCGCGCTGTCCAGCGGGTCCCAGTACCGCCCTGCCCGGGCCGCTTCGCGCGGGTCGATGCCCAGGAGGTGGAACTCGGGTGACAGCGCCTGGTCGCTGCGGGCAAAGAACGCGTTGACGCCGTCGCTGTAGGCCTGCAGCGCCACCTGCGCCTCCTCGGGCAAACCGGCGAACTGCCGGCGCGCGGCCTCACGGATGCCCAGGGTGCGCATGAGCCGGTCGGTGTCCAGCGTGGCCGGACCCACCACCTCGGAGAGCGTGCCGCGCATGATGCGGCGGTTGAACTCGAGCTGCCAGCCACGTTCCTGCGCATGCACATAGCCCATGGCCATCCAGGCATCGCGCGGGTCGCTGGCCCGGATGTGGGTCACATCGCCCGCATCGCGCTGCACCTGCACCCCCGCGCCAAGACCGGTCAGCCGCAGCTCACCGCGGGTCTGGGGCAGGCTTTGCCCGATGTAGATCGCGGCAGCGACCGCCACCACACACAAAAGGGCGAACAAGGCCCATGCGAAACGTTTGGTCCAGCGCACGTTGTCTCACTTCGTTGGTTTTATGGATTCCTGCCTGGAGGTGGCCTGCCCAGCAGGCCCTCCAGCGGCCGTCCCCTTCGCGGGGATTCGATGGCCTATTTGCGCGATTGTCCGCGCCCGAGCAGCATGTTGCCATCCACCAGCCGGAAGCGCACGGTGGGGGCGCTGAAATCCGAGAACGGCGCGCCCATGGCGATCTCGCCATCGCTGTGCAGCAGGCACTCCTGCCGACGCAGGGCGATCACGTTGTCTCCCCCGGCGAACCGCACCCAGGTGCCGTAGCTGCTCACGTCTTCCAGCACATAGTTGCCGGAGCGGATGTCGATGCTGGCGTGCGTGCGGGAAACCCGGGGGTCGTTGACCACAAAACCGGCCTCCGGCACGCGGCCGATGGTCAGCGGCAGATCGGTGATGCTGAACAAGCGGCTGGCGTCGAGCCAGGCCAGCTCGATGCCACCAAAAACCGAATCGGCCGACACCCCCAGGGTGTGCAGATCGGCCGGCAAGGTCAGGAATTCCGACAGCATTTCGGTCTGCCATTCGATGCGGAACACCTCGCACGGCTCGGCCCGGCCCTTGATGCGCATGGGCCCCAGGCTGCGGCTGCGCACCCCGCTTCGGGGGCTCAGCTTGCGCACCACCGCATCGTTGACCAGGATCTGCTCCGGCCCGGCCAGATCGCTCAGGCGCGAAGCCAGGTTGACGGCATCGCCAAAACAGTCGCCATCGACCTGCACCACCTGACCACGGGCCATGCCGATCTGCATCATGAGCTTGAGCCGGTTGGGCCAGTTGGAAACCCGCTTGGCGTGCTCCTGCTGGATCTGCACCATGGTTTCAATGGCATGGCGGTTGCTGGAGAAAGAGAGCAACACACCATCGCCCAGCATCTTCACCACCTTGCCACCGTTCTCCAACCCCATCGAACCAATCCATTGCGTCAGTTTGGTGACGGCCTGGGTGGCGCGGTCATTGCCCAGTGTTTCGAACACGGACACGCTGCCTGTCAAATCCACAAATGCAATCGTCAGTTCGGCCATGGGTACTTGAGAAATTGCCTGGAATTACAACACACCGGATCGTCGGATCTGGCCTGGACGACACCAGGGAATGCGCAGCGCTCAGGCCCGGTTCTTGCCGAGCCATGGCCCGACCCGATGTGACATTTTGGGCCGTTGATCGGTTCACGGTTTTTCAACCGCATTCGTCCCAAGGTTCTACATACTTGAATCGACCCCACTCGCCATGAGCCATGACTACCCACAAGGTATTAAAACCGCTGGGAATGCACCTTGAATAACCCTGCCAAGCCCATGATTTACATGTTGTTTTTTTGATTTTCATCAATAACAAAACGTTGCACGGCACCGGCTCGGCGGCGTATTCTTGAGACCAATAAAGACAAAGTCGTTGAGGCCACCTTCATGCGCTGGATCAAACCCGGTTTACGGAACAGTATTTCGGCCCTTTTGGGGGCGGAACTGCGCAAGGACTCGCCCGAAGCCTTGGAGCCTGTGCGCCAGGCGATGCTGGCAGCCCTGGGGCAAGAAGGTGCAAAGCTCAACCCGCGCCTCAGGAACAGACTGCTGTACCTGCACGACGTCCACGCCCTGTGGTTTGCCCGCTCGGAAATGGTGGCCGTGCTCAGCAGCCTGCACGGTGAAGCGAAGGCGGTGGACACCGTCATGGGTTTGTCCCACCTCTTCCAGGGCCTGCTGCCTCAAAGCCTGATGGACTCCTGCCGCCTGCGCCGCTGAGTCACGGTGCATCGGCACCCGGCAGCTGACCCGAGAATTTTTCATCCCCAGAAGATCAGGGCCTCCCGGCCCTGCACCAGCAGCTCCACCTTCTGCCCCACAGGCAACAGCACCTTGGTCGGCACATGGCCAAACGGCAGGCCGGTCAATACCGGGGTTTTGGTCTTGCTGCGCAACCAGTCCACCACCGTCTGCAGCTTGAACCCACGGTCGTGCGGGCTGAGTTTGTAGCGGTTGAAGGCGCCCAGCAACACCGCTTTCTGTTCACCCAAGATGCCGGCGTGCAGCAGCTGGGTGAGCTGACGCTCGATGCGGTATGGGTGCTCGTTCACATCCTCCAGAAACAGGATGCCCCCCTTGACTTTGGGTAGCCAGGGCGTGCCCACCAGCGAACACAACACCGACAGGTTGCCGCCCCAGAGGGTGGCGTTGCGCACCTGCAGTGAAGGTGCTTCCTCGACCGGCTTCTTGGCCCGTGCCGCCAGCGCCGGCAGATCGGATTTGGGCAGTTGCCAGCCCGTGCCCTCACCCTGCCCACAGACCATGTCGTCGAAGCAAGCTTCCATGATGTCGTCGGGGGCGTCTTCGGTGCCGAAGTCTTCGCCCAGCGCCGGGCCGGCCCAGGTGGTGGCGCCCGTCTTGACCAGCAGCGCGCACTGCAGCGCGGTGAAGTCGCTCAGGCCCACGAAGCGGGTTCCTTTTTCGACGGCCTTGGCGATTTTTTTGTAGGGCAGCTCGGGCAGGATGCGCGTGAGGCCGTAGCCACCGCGCGAGATCAGCGCCACATCGGCACCGCTGGCCGCCGCGCGGGTGACGGCCGCTAGGCGCGTGGCGTCGTCGCCGGCGAAGCGCGTGTGGCTGGCGAGTGCGGCCTCGTCGATTTCGACTTCGTGCCCCAGGCCCTTGAGGCGGGCCACGCCGCGCTTGAACGCGGCCTTGTCGCGCACGGCGCTGGACGGGGAGTAGATATAGATGTGGCTCATGTGAAACGATGGAAAACGGTCAGGGACAGGATCATCGCGTAAAAAACGCGTCGGCTTCGCGGGCGATGCGCTCGCCATGCTCCTGTACGAAATGCCCGGCCTGGGGCAGCAGCAGCGGTTCGGGGCAGTTGCGGATGTCGTGCTGCAGCGCGCGCATCACCGGCTCACCCAGCACCGGGTCTTGTTGGCCGATGGCCATGAAGGTCTGCCCCTGCCAGTCATGGCGCCAGAACTCGCGGGCCTCGCGCGAGACGGCGGCACCCTCGTCGTCGGCCAGCTCGGGCACCATCGCCGGGAAAGCGCGCAGCGCGGCACGGTGGCCCCGGTCTGGAAAAGGGGCGTTGTAGGCCGCGCATTCTTCGGCGCTCATCTGCGGGTTGCCGCGGGCGAAGAGCCGGGCGATGTCGAAGTCGGGGTTCTTGGCGCACATCTCCCGCCAGGCCAGAAAGCCGGGCGAGAGCGGCGCGTCACCCGTGGCCAGGGTGGTGTTCATCACCAGCAGGCCGCGGTAGCGCTCGGGAGCGGCCATGGGCAGCGTCAGGCCGAGCAGCCCCCCCCAGTCCTGCACCACCAGCACCACGTTGCGCAGATCGAGCCGCTCGGCCAGCTCCAGCAGCACCTGCCGGTGCCAGGTGAAGCTGTGGGCGCCCTCCTTCTTGGGCTTGTCGCTCTTGCCGAAACCGATCAGGTCGGGCGCGACCACCCGAGCGCCGCCAGCGGTGAACACGGGAATCATCTTCCGGTAGAGGTAGCTCCAGGCCGGGTTGCCGTGCAGGCAGAGCCAGGTGATGGCGGCATCGCGCGGGCCTTCGTCCAGGTAATGCAGGCGCAGGCCGGCCAGCGAGGGCAGATCGCTGACGCAGTGCGGCGCCCAGGGGTAGCCGGGCAGGCCCTCGAAACGCGCTTCGGGTGTGCGCAAGGCGTCTTCGCGCAAGGGATGCGCGGCGCGGCGCTGGTCTTCGCGCCGCCGCCGGAAAAAGTCGCTGAGCAGTGCGCCGCACTCGTCGGCCAGCACCCCGCCCTGTACCGCCGTCTGGTGGTTCAGCCGAGGTTCCGCAAACAGATGGACCACCGAGCCGGCCGCACCGGTCTTGGGGTCGGCCGCGCCAAACACCACGCGCTGGAGCCGCGCATGCAGCATGGCCCCGCTGCACATGGCGCAGGGTTCCAGCGTCACGTAGAGCGTGCAGTCGTCCAACCGGTAGTTGCCCAGCGCCTGGGCCGCGGCGCGCAGCGCGACGATTTCGGCGTGGGCGGTCGGGTCGAGGCCGTCGATCGGCGCATTGCGGCCGGTGGCGATCACGCGTCCGCCCTGTACCACGACCGCGCCCACCGGCACCTCGCCGGCCTGGGCAGCCCGCTGCGCCTCGGCCAGGGCTGCGCGCATGAAACGCTGGTCGGGAATGGCGGTGTCGGGCATGCGGCGAGTGTAGGCCAGGGTCTGTCCGCTCTGGCATGATCGGGGGTTCTTCTGGTTTACCCTGATGTCAAACGCCTCTCAACGCCGCTGGGAGCTGGACGCCCTGCGGGGCCTCATGCTCGTCCTGATGACGCTGACCCACATGCCGACGATGTATTCGTTGCCATCGGGCCAGCCGTTCGGCTTTGTCTCGGCCGCCGAGGGCTTCGTGTTCCTGTCGGCCTTCATGGCGGGCCGCGTGTACGGCGGCCGGGCCCGGCGCGATGGCCTGCCAGCCATGCAGGCCGCCTTCCACAGCCGCGCGCTCAAACTCTACCTGTGCCAGTTCGGCCTGCTGTTGCTGGCCTTCACGCTGATCGCCTGGCTCGGCGTGCACAACCGGCAGGGCGGCGTCACCGGCCTGCTCGAATTTTTCTTCATCGACCCCTCGGCCGCGGTGGTCGGGGCCGCCATGCTGATCTACAACCCGCCGCTGCTGGACATCCTGCCGCTGTACATCGCCCTGATGCTGCTGAGCCCGTGGCTGCTGCGCCGAGGCCTGCAGCAGGGTTGGCGTGGCGTGCTCACGGTCAGCGCCCTGCTCTGGCTGGCCCAGCAATGGGGGCTGGGTCTGGCGCTGCACGAGCTGACCGGCCGGTTGATCGATTTTCCGGTGCCCTACAAGGACATGGGCGCCTTCCATTGGTTGGCCTGGCAGGCGCTGTGGGTGGCCGGCCTGTGGCTCGGCGCGCGGCGGCAGCCACTGCCGCGTTTCCCATGGTGGCTGCTGGTTCCTGCGGCGCTGTACGCGCTGGGCATGCTGCTGTGGCGCCACATGGTGGGCCAGGACCCGATGCCCGGCGTGCCCGCGGTCGGCCAGTTGCTCGACAAGTGGTCGCTCGGGCCGCTGCGGGTGTTGAACTTTGCCAGCGTGTTCGTGCTGCTGGTGTCGGCCGGCCCCTGGCTGCGGCGTGTGCTGCCGCGCCCCCGGCCGCTGGAGCTGCTGGGGCGCAACTCGCTGTCGGTGTTTTGTGCCCACATCGTGATCGCGCTCTTCACGCTCGCCTTCTTCGGCTCCACCCAGGTCATCCGCCCCTGGAGCACCGATGTCGCGCTGCTGGCCGGCGCGTTCGCCGGTCTGTTCGCCGTTGCGATGGCGGTGGAAACACGCGAGCGTCGTGGCTGGCGCCCGGCGCTGGTGTGGCGTTCAGGGGCGCAGATGCGCTGAGACCACCTGGCGCCAGAGGCCATAGCCCTCGGCGCTCAGGTGGAGCTGGTCGCGCAGATACAGCTCGGGACGCGGCTGTCCGTCGTTGTCCAGCATGGCCGCATGCACGTCGATGTAGTCCAGATTGTCTTGCGCCAGAACGTGGGTCTGGATCAGCAGGTTGGCCTCGCGCATGGCCATCATGTGTGCCAGCCGCGAAGGGCTGGGTTTGATCGACAGGTAGGCGATCCGTGTGTTGGGCAGCGCGCTGTGCACCTGCTGCACGAACCTCACGAAATGGGCCAGCAGGTCCTGCGGCGTGGCGCCCTCGGTCAGGTCGTTTTCACCCGCGTAGAGCACCACCAGCCGTGGCCGGTACGGCAACACAAGGCGGTGCACCAGATCGGCGCAGTCCGACAGGCGCGAGCCGCCAAACCCGCGCCGGATCACCACCGGCTGTTCTGGGAAGGCCGTCTCCAGGCCGGTCCACATCCGGATCGACGAACTGCCCACGAACAACACCCCACCGGGCGCCGGTGGTTGCCGCCCGTCGGCCGCCGCGAAGGCATCCAGTTCGGCCTTCCAGCGCAGTTCGGCCGGTGAACCGCTCTGAGCGCGGGCGAGGACCCAGCTCAGGGCGGCCAGCGCGGCGACGAGACACCCGCGTCGGTTCATCTCGTGGGGTATCCGCTCATGCCCGGGTGAGGCATCCCGTCAGCCAGCGAGTGCTCGCCAAAAACACCGCACGCGAACCGCGTGGCCGCTTGAGCCCCGACGGCATTCGAGATCCGGCTGGCGAACCGGCGCTTGCGCATCCACGCCAGTGCGTGGACGAGGTGTCTGTCGCTGAACCGAGGTGGCAGATGCATGGGTGAAGCTCCAGGTGGCCGACCTACCGACGATCAGCGCAAGGGCCAACGCCCCAGCACGATATGCCGGGTCTGGCCCAGCAGGCTGTGCACCAGCACGAACTCGCGCGCCGTCCATGTCAGCGGCTCGATCGTCTGGACAGGCATGTTCTCGCGGTCGTAGAGCAGGGTCATGTGCGGGGTGAAGCTGCCACTGCGGGGCTTGGGGCAGGCGGCGCGCTGCAGCGCCAGATCCAGCGTCTGCCACAGCCGCCGCAGGGCTTCGTGGGGCTGCCCGGAGCACAGCACCAAGGGGTGTGTGCCCCGGTGGGTGGCAAAGCTCATGACCTGGTCGAAAGCGATTTCCATGGGCGGCAGATGCACCGTGTCAGCCGCGTTGCGGGCCGCGCTCACGATGTCCTCGCGCAGCCCCACGTGGTCACCCAGGTGGTGCAGGGTCACATGCAGCCGCTCGGGCGCCAGGAGGTGGCCCGCCAGCCCGAACCGCTCGCGCAAGCCGTGTGCTTGCTGCGACAACCTGGCTGCATCGCCCGCGTCCGGGAACAAGCCCAGGAACAGGCGGTCGGTCGGCCTTTGCGGCGGCTCAAAGCCGGGCAACGAGCCCTGCAAGGGCGCGGATGGGTTTCGGCGGGCGCCCGACATGGTGATCGCAACCGCTGGGCTTCAGGCGCCGTTCATTCCCACTCGATGGTCGCCGGCGGCTTGCTCGACACGTCGTAGGTCACGCGGTTGATGCCGCGCACCTCGTTGATGATCCGGCTCGACACTTTTTTCAACAAGGCATAGGGCAGTTCGGCCCAGTCGGCGGTCATGAAATCGCTGGTCTGCACCGCGCGCAGCGCCACCACGTAGTCGTAGGTGCGGCCGTCGCCCATCACACCCACGCTCTTGACCGGCAGGAACACGGTGAAAGCCTGGCTCGTGAGGTCGTACCAGCTCTTGCCGCTGATGGGGTCGAGGGTGGAGCGCAATTCTTCGATGAAGATCGCGTCGGCCCGGCGCAGCAGGTCGGCGTACTCCTTCTTCACCTCGCCCAGGATGCGCACGCCCAGGCCCGGCCCCGGGAACGGGTGGCGGTAGACCATGTCGTGCGGCAGACCCAGCGCCACACCCAGTTCACGCACCTCGTCCTTGAACAGGTCGCGCAGCGGTTCGAGCAGTTTCAGGCCCAACTGCTCGGGCAGGCCACCCACGTTGTGGTGGCTCTTGATGGTGACGGCCTTCTTGCTCTTGGCGCCGCCGGACTCGATCACATCCGGGTAAATAGTGCCTTGTGCCAACCACTTGGCGCCTTTTGTTGATGCACCACTTGAAATCAATTTGGCGGCTTCGGCCTTAAAAACCTCGACGAATTCGCGGCCGATGATCTTGCGTTTGGCTTCCGGATCGCTCACGCCGGCGAGGTGGCCGAGGAACTGGTCGGCCGCGTCCACCCGGATCACCTTGGCGTGCAGCTTGCCGACGAACATGTCCATCACCATGTCGCCTTCATGCAGGCGCAGCAGGCCATGATCGACGAAAACGCAGGTCAGCTGGTCGCCGATGGCGCGGTGGATCAGCGCCGCCGCTACCGAGGAGTCCACACCGCCGGACAGGCCCAGGATCACTTCTTCGTCGCCCACCTGCTCGCGGATCTTCTGCACCGCTTCTTCGATGTGATCGCGCATCACCCAGTCGGGGTTGGTCTTGCAGATGTCGAGCACAAAGCGCTCCAGCAACGCCCGGCCCTGCACCGTGTGCGTCACTTCCGGGTGGAACTGCACGGCGTAGTAGCCGCGCGCCTCGTCGGCCATGCCGGCGATCGGGCACGAATCGGTGCTGGCCATGAGTTTGAAGCCGGGCGGCATCTCGGTGACCTTGTCGCCGTGGCTCATCCAGACCTTGAGCATGCCGTGGCCGTCGGGGGTGTGGAAGTCCTCAATGCCCTTGAGCAACGCGGTGTGGCCGCGGGCGCGGACTTCGGCATAACCGAATTCGCGGGTGTGGCCCGCCTCCACCTTGCCGCCGAGCTGCTGTGCCATAGTCTGCATGCCGTAGCAGATGCCCAGCACGGGCACGCCCAGTTCAAACACGGCGTCGGGCGCCTTGTCGTCCACCTCGTACACGCTGGCGTGGCTGCCGGAGAGGATCACGCCCTTGAGCTGGCCATCGGCGGCGAACTCGCGCACCCAGGCGTCGTTCACGTCGCAGGGATGGACCTCGCAATACACATGGGCTTCGCGCACGCGGCGGGCAATGAGCTGGGTGACCTGGGAACCGAAATCGAGAATGAGGATTTTCTGGTGCTGCATGGAGGACGGGACCGGTGAAAGAATCAGCGCCGGTTCAGCCAGCGTGCGCCGAAAAAGGCAGCGAGCGCCAGCATGAACAGCAGGGACAGGGACTGCCAGAACTTTTCGGGATCGGCGACCCGGCTGAATGGGTGCCGACCCGGGGTTTCGCCGGTCAGCAGCCCGTAGACCACCATGGCACCCAACACAAGTGCCAGCGCGTAGAGCGCCCACACTTGCCATTGCACGGGCTCGGGCGGTGGTGTGGGTCGCACAACGATCACTCGGCGCGGTAGTTCGGCGCCTCTTTGGTGATCTGCACGTCGTGCACGTGGCTCTCGCGGATGCCGGCCGAGGTGATCTCGACAAACTCCGCCTTGGCGCGCATGTGTTCGATGGTCGGGCAACCGCAATAGCCCATGGAGGCGCGCAGACCGCCGGCCATCTGGAAGATGATCGACACGACCGAGCCCTTGTAGGGCACGCGGCCTTCGATGCCCTCGGGCACCAGCTTGTCTGCGTTGGGGTTACCGGTGCTGCTTTCCTGGAAGTAGCGGTCGGCGCTGCCCTGCTGCATGGCACCGATGGAGCCCATGCCGCGGTAGCTCTTGTAGCTGCGGCCCTGGTACAGCACGATCTCGCCCGGCGCCTCTTCGGTGCCGGCGAACATGCCACCCATCATCACCGTGTTGGCGCCGGCGGCAATGGCCTTGGCGATGTCGCCGCTGTAGCGGATGCCGCCGTCGGCGATCATGGGCACACCGGTGGTCTGCAGCGCTGTGGCCACGTTGTCGATGGCCATGATCTGCGGCACGCCCACACCGGCCACGATGCGGGTGGTGCAGATGGAGCCCGGGCCGATACCGACCTTGACACCGTCGGCACCCGCCTCCACCAGCGCCAGAGCGGCGCTGCCGGTGGCGATGTTGCCGCCGATCACGTCCACCTGCGGGTAGTTCTGTTTGACCCAGCGCACGCGGTCGATCACGCCCTTGCTGTGGCCGTGCGCCGTGTCCACCACGATCGCGTCCACACCCGCCTTGACCAGCGCTTCGACGCGCTCTTCGGTGCCCTCGCCCACGCCCACCGCTGCACCGACGCGCAGCCGGCCCGAAGCGTCGCGCGCGGCATTGGGGAAGTTGAGCTGTTTGGTGATGTCCTTGACCGTGATCAGACCCTTGAGTTCGAAGGCGTCGTTGACCAGCAGCAGGCGTTCCAGCTTGTGCTTGTTGAGCAGGGTCTTGGCCTCGGCCGGCGTGGTGCCGTCGGGCATGGTGATCAGGCGCTCACGCGGCGTCATGATCTCGCTGACCGGCAGATCGAAGCGGGTTTCGAAGCGCAGGTCGCGACCGGTGACGATACCGACCACCCGGCCATCCTGGACCACCGGGAAGCCGGAGATGCCGAGGTCGTCGGACAGCTTCATGACCTGGTGCACCGTGGTCTGTGGCGAGATCACCACCGGATCGCGCAGCACACCCGACTCGTAACGCTTCACCTTGGCCACGTGGGCGGCCTGCTCCTGCGGGGTGAGGTTCTTGTGGATGATGCCGATGCCGCCCTCCTGGGCAATCGCGATCGCCAGTCGCGCTTCCGTGACGGTGTCCATGGCCGCGGAAACCAGGGGCAGGTTCAGCTTGATGTTGCGGGAGAACTGGGTGGCGAGCGAGGTGTCCTTGGGCAGGACCTGGGAGTACGCTGGCACCAGCAACACGTCGTCGAAGGTGAGCGCTTTGCCGAGTAGGCGCATGGGGTAAAGCTCCAAAAGCGCCATTGTATCCGCCGCCGAACCAAGCACATTCAGGACCAGGGTGTCAAAAAACAGGTATGGGGGTGACAAAAAACGACCCTAACCGCCACTTGTTGACGTCGCTTGGCGGCGTGTCAAGCCGTTTGCACGGCGAGGCCGTTAAACTGCGGCCATGGCTCACCGCACACCCTCCCCAACATTCAAACGCGCATGGTCCGTTGCTGCCGTGGCATTGCTCGGCTGCGGCAGTGTTCTGGCGCAATGGCAGTGGATCGACAACTCCGGCAACCGCGTATTCAGCGACACACCGCCGCCAGCGGGTGTGCCGGACAAGAACATTCTGAAGAGTCCGGGCGCCCGAACCGCGCCTGCGCCCACCTCAGAGACCGCGCCTGCTGCCGACGCAGCGCCCGCCGCCCCCACCACCGCTCCCAAATTGAGTGGCCGAGACGACGAACTGGAAGCCAAAAAGAAGCAGGCCGAAGAAGCCGAGCAGGCCAAGAAGAAAGCCGAAGCGGCAAAACTGGCCAAGGCCCGTGCCGAAAACTGCGAACGCGCCAAGCGCGCCAAAACCACACTCGACTCGGGTGTGCGCATGGCCACGATGAACGCCAAGGGTGAGCGCGAAATCATGGACGACAACGCTCGGGCGGCCGAAAGCAAGCGCCTCGACGCCATCGTGCGATCCGACTGCGGCCCGCTCCCAGCACCCAAGTGAGGGTGTTTCGCGGGCTGCGTCCGACTTGACTCAGTAGCCCGCCTTCGAGCCCGGACGCCTGCGGGCAAACAGACCGGCGCCGCGTGCGCCCTGCCCCACGAAGCGCTCCCGGCGTGCCACCTTGGGGTCCACCCGCAACCGCCGGTAGACCTCCACCCGGTCCCCTTCACGCAACACGGTGTCGAGGCCGGCTTTGTGGTTCCAGATACCGGTGGCCAAGCCCTCCTCACCGATCTCCGGAAAGCGCTGCAGCCAGCCCGCCTGCTCCAGTGCCTGCCACAGGGTGCAGGCTTGGTCCACCGACAGTGCCTGCTCGTGCACCTCGCGCGCGGCGCTGGCATACATCAGGGTGATGTTCATGCCGTGCCCTCAGCCAGCACCATAGACCTGGTCGGCGCGTTTGACGAAGGCGTCCACCAGATTGCCGGCGATCTTGTCGAAAATCGGCCCCACGAGGGTTGCCAGGGTCTGGCTGGAAAAGCCATAGGTCAAACGAAACTCCACTTTGCAGGCCCGCTGACTGCCATCACCCAGCGGGGTGAAATCCCAGCAACCTTCCAGGTGTGAAAACGGCCCGTCCACCAGCTCCATGAGCACCTGGCGATCGTCCACATGGGTGTTGCGGGTGGTGAAGCTGTGACGCAGGCCACTGAGCGCCATGCCCACACGGGCCACCATGCCACCCGCATCGCGCTCGATCACTTCGCTGTGATCGCACCAGGGCAGGAACTGCGGGTAATGGTGCACATCGGTCACCAGTGCGAACATCTCGTGCGCGCTGTGCCAAAGCAAAACTGACTTTTGAATCGTTTTCATACAATCGGCGTGCATTCAGGGCCATCTGCCAGATTCGGCAAGGCGCCCGCGCAGCGTGTTCGCTGCCATTGTATTGGCCTGAAACGGCCGCAACTGAAACCCCATGGCCACCAAACCCAGCAAGACCGCGCCCGCCAAGGGTGTCGACACCCGCATCGCCGACAACAAAAAAGCGTTCTACAACTACGCGATCGAAGAGCGCTTCGAGGCCGGGGTGGTGCTCGAAGGCTGGGAGGTCAAGGCCCTGCGCGAAGGCAAGGTGCAGCTCACCGACGGATACGTGGTGATCCGGGCTGGCGAGCTGTTTCTGATCGGTTGCCAGATCAACCCGCTCAACACCGCTTCCACCCACATCAGCCCGGACGCGGTGCGCACCAAGAAGCTGCTGTTGCACAAGGACCAGATCCGCCGCCTCATCGGCAAGATCGAGCAAAAGGGCTACACCCTGGTGCCGCTGAACCTGCACTGGAAAAACGGCAAAGTGAAATGCGAGCTGGCATTGGCCAAGGGCAAGGCCGAACACGACAAGCGCGACACCATCAAGGAGCGCGAAGGCAAGCGCGAGGTGGAGCGGGTGATGAAGTCGCGCCACCGCTAGATTTTTTTGCGAGCACCGGGAATAAACCGGGTCTCCCGGATGTTTGTGAGAGTGCAGCCCTGTGCTGCGTTCCGCAACATCCCCACTGGAGGTTTCCATGAAGTTCCCCGCGCTCGCCACCCTGACCCTCGCCCTGCTGGGCGCCACCGCATCCGCTTACGCCGAAGTGCCGGCCAAAGTGATGAACGGCATGCTGGTCGGCCCCAACCAGATGACGCTCTACACCTTCGACAACGATGTGGCCGGCAGCGGCAAGTCCGTCTGCAACGGCCCCTGCGCCACCAACTGGCCGCCGCTCATGGCGGCCGACGGCGAGCAGCCCAGCGGCGACTTCACCGTGATCACGCGCGACGACGGCAAGAAGCAATGGGCTGTCAAAGGCAAACCGCTGTATTACTGGGTCAAGGACAGCAAACCCGGCGACGCCACCGGCGACGGCGTCAACAAGGTCTGGCACGCGGCCAAGCCCTGAGTTCCGCCCTTCCCCGCCCCGCGCATGAATCCGAACGAGCTCCTGAGCGAAATTCCCAGCCTTCGGCGTTACGCGCGGGCGCTGACGGGCGATGCCTGGGCGGCCGACGATCTGGTGCAGGACACGCTGGAGCGGGCCTGCACGAAACAACGCCTGTGGCGCGAAGGCACGGATCTGCGCGCCTGGCTGTTCACCCTGATGCACAACCTGTACATGAACCAGTTGCAGCGCGTCCGGCGCCAGAGCGCCGCCGGACGCGAGGTGGATGTGGACGACAGCGAAGCCGAGCTGATCGCACCCACCCTGCCCACCGACACCGCGCTCGATCTGCAGCGCTGCCTGCTGCTGCTGCCGGAGGAACAACGCGAGGTGCTGTTGCTGGTGACGCTGGAAGACCTGTCGTACAAGACCGTGGCCAAAATCACGGGCGTGCCGGAGGGCACGGTGATGTCCCGGCTGTCGCGGGCCCGCCACCGGCTGCAGGCCCTGATGGATGGCGTACCGGCCGCAGCAGGTCTGCAACGCGCCGCCGAGCCGGTGCCGCTGCGCCGGCTGAAATGAATTTGCCGGATGAGTGAACCCATGAAACCCGATACGCCACCTTCCGTTGCCGCCCCCGTGACCGACGATGAGCTGCACACCCTCATCGACGGCCACCTGCCGCCCGCAGATCGCCAGGCCATCGAAGCGCGGCTCTTGCAGCAGCCCGAGGCCAGCCGCCGGCTCGCCGACTGGCGTGCACAGCGCGAGGCCCTGCGGGCACTGCATGCCCCGCTGCTGGAGGCACCGGTGCCCCAGCCGATGCGCGACGTGCTGCTGCGCGCCGCCACCGCTCGCCGCCAGGCCAACGACTGGTGGCGCTGGGGCGGCATGGCCGCCAGTGTGGTGGCGGCCTTCGGCCTGGGTTGGCTGAGCCATGGGCAATGGCCTGGTCGGGCGGGCACGCCCAGCGTGGCGGGGCAACGGGGCCTGGCGTTTGCGCAACAGGCGGCCGTGGCCCATGTGGTGTATTCACCCGAGGTCCGCCACCCCGTGGAGGTTGCCGCGAGCGAGCAGGCGCATCTGGTGCAATGGCTCTCCAAACGACTGGGCAAACCGCTGGCGGTGCCGGATCTGAGCGCGCAGGGCTACCAGCTGATGGGGGGCCGCCTGCTGCCGGGCGACACCGGCGCTCGCGCCCAGTTCATGTACCAGGACGCCAGCGGTGTCCGCCTGACCTTGTACCTGGGCGCGCTGGACACAGGTTCGAAGGGCACGGCAGGGGGCGAAACCGCGTTTCGCTTCACCGACGATGGTCCGGTGCCGCGCTTTTACTGGGTGGATCAGGGCTTTGGCTACGCCCTGGCGGGCCCCCTGCCCCGCGAGGCCCTGCTGGCGCTGGCCCGGGTGGTTCATGGCCAGCTCTGAAGAACGGGGTCAGCCCAGCTGACGCAAGGGGTGTGCGTCGGCCGCCCAAGGGCTCTCAAAGAACGCGGCCACCTGCGCGGGCGTCACGTCTTCGATGCGCGGCGGGTTCCAGCGCGGGGTGTGGTCCTTGTCCACCGCCAGCGCACGAATGCCCTCCACCGTCTCGCTCTGCGCGGCGGGGCGCAGATGGAAGCAGCGATGCACCATGTCCCGCTCCATGCGCAGGTCGTCGGCCAGGCCCATGGCGCGCGCGCGGCGCACCTGCTCCAGCACCACGTGCAGCATGAGCGGTGAACGCTGGCGCAGGGTAGCGGCGGTGGCGCGCGCCCAGTCGCTGTCGGTGGCCTCCAGCGTGGCGATGATTTGCACCATGTCGGGCAGGCCAAACGCGCGATCCACTTCCTGCATGGGCCAGGCCCCCGGGGTGACCGTGGTGTTCAGGTGGCTGGCGCACCAGCGCTCCACCGAAGCGCCGTTTTCGAACGGTGTTTGCGCCAGTGAGGCCCACAGGCCGGGCAAACGGCCAGAGTCGATGAAGCCGTCGGCCAGCCCCGCGGCCATGGCATCGCGCGCGCCCAGCACATGGCCCGTGAGCGCGAGGTATTCGCCCAGACGGCCCGGGCAACGGCTCAGGAAGTAGCCGCCCCCCACGTCGGGGAACAGGCCGATGTTGGTTTCGGGCATGGCGAGCTTGCTGCGCTCGGTGACGATGCGCAGGCTTGCCCCCTGGCTGATGCCCATGCCCCCACCCATGACGATGCCGTCCATGAGCGCGATGTAGGGTTTGGGGTAGGTGTGGATCAGGTGGTTGAGCGCGTACTCTTCGGTGAAGAAGTCTTCCAGCGCCGGGTCACCGGCCAGCGCGGCCTGGTGGAAGAAGCGGATGTCGCCCCCCGCGCAGAAGGCACCGAACGGGCCTTCCTTGTTGACGCCACGCACCACCACGGCCAGCACCATGCCATCGTCTTTCCACGCCCGCAGCGCCTGGGTGATGGTGCGGATCATCTCCAGCGACAGGGCGTTGAGCGCCCTGGGCCGGTTCAGCGTGATGCAGCCCACCCGGCCCTGGATTTCGGTGACGACGTGGGTTTCGGCGGTGGATGCGGTCATCTTCGTGTTTCCGGAGGTGGCGTTCATTGTGGCGGTTTGTCGACCGTCTGGATACGTGGCGTGCCCGCGCGCGCGCGCCAGCCCAGCAGCTCGTTGAGCACCAGGGCGCCGATGACCAGGCTGCCGCCCAGCAGCACCTCGTCGCCCGGCACTTCGCCGGCCCCGATCCAGGCCCAGAGAATGCCGAAGATAACTTCGAGCAGGGCCAGCAGCGACACCTCGGGTGCCTTCAGCACACGGGCACAGACCACCGACAGTGCGCAGGGGATGGCCAATTGCACCAGGCCCAGCAGGGCCAGCCAGGCCACGTCGCTGCCGGTGGCAGTGAAAGGCATGGCCAGCGGCCAGGTGAGCAGCGACGAGATCACCGCGCCCAGCAGCACCGAGGGCACCAGGTCGATCTTTTCGCCATGGGTCTGGCCACGTTGCACCACCGTCCAGTTGATCGCGCCGGCCACAGGCACGCAGAGCGAAAACAGCGAGCCCAGCAGCAGCCCGCCGGTATCGATCTCGGGGTGGGTCAGGGCCGCAACGAACTGGCTGCCGTACATATAGGCAATGCCCGCGCCGGCCGCCACGATGGCCAGCCAGGTGCGTGTGGCCAGGCGATGGCCGATGAAGACGCGCGCCAACAGGGCGGTGAACAGCGGCCCCACCGACATGATCACCAGCACGTTGGCCACGCTGGTGAAGGTCAGCGCGAGCATGAAGGCGGTGAACATCACGCTCCAGCACACACCGGAAATCCAGAAGGACCTGGATTCCGGAATCAGGCCCCAGTGGCGCTTGAGCCAGAGGCGCCACGGCCCGGTGTCGGTGCGCTCCGGTGGCAGCAGGCCCTGGCTGCGGTCCATGTGGCGCCAGACCGGCAGGATCACCAGCAGCGACAGTGCGGTGAAAGCGCTGCGCCAGAACGTCACTTCAAAACGCGCGGCCGATTCCAGCTGGCGCGAAACCACGCCAGCGATGGACCACATGAGGGTCACCGCCAGCATGAGGAAAACCGCCTGGGTGTGGGTCAGGCGGTTCAGGGCCTTGAAGGGCATGGTGGGTGTTGCGCAAGGGGCCAGTCACACCACCCCCAGGCGTTTCCGCCCGGTGGTGGAGCGTGGGGCCCAGCTCAGTCGCGGCTGGCGCGCTTGCGGTCCTGCTCTTTCAGGTGGCGCTTGCGCAGACGCACGGACTTGGGCGTGATCTCCACCAGCTCGTCGTCCTCGATGAATTCCACACCGTATTCCAGGTTCAGATCGATCGGGGGCGTGATCTTGATGGCATCTTCCTTGCCGGAGACACGGAAGTTGGTCAGTTGCTTGGTGCGTGTGGCGTTGACCACCAAGTCGTTGTCACGGCTGTGGATGCCGACGATCATGCCTTCGTACACCGGATCACCGGCCTTGACGAACATGCGGCCGCGGTCGTCCAGCTTGCCCAGGGCGTAGGTGAAGATTTCACCGTCGTCCATGGAGATCAGCACGCCGTTCTTGCGGCTGGCGATGTCGCCCTTGTGCGGCTCGTAGCTGTCGAAGATGTTGGAGATCAGGCCCGAACCACGGGTCAGGTTCAGGAACTCGTTGGTGAAACCGATCAGGCCACGCGCCGGAATGCGGTACTCCAGGCGCACGCGGCCGCGGCCATCGGGTTCCATGTTCACCAGCTCACCCTTGCGCTCGCCCAGGGCCTGCATCACGCCACCCTGGTGCTGCTCTTCGATGTCGGCCGTCACCAGCTCGATAGGCTCATAGCGCACGCCATCCACGTCCCGGAACACCACACGCGGCTTGGACACGGCCAGCTCATAGCCCTCGCGGCGCATGTTTTCCAGCAGGATGGTCAGGTGCAGTTCACCACGGCCCATCACTTCGAAGATGCCGTCTTCGTCGGTTTCCTTCACCCGCAGCGCGACGTTGTGCTGCAGTTCCTTTTGCAGACGGTCCCAGATCTGGCGGCTGGTGACGTACTTGCCTTCGCGGCCGGCCAGCGGGCTGGTGTTGACGCAGAAGTTCATGGTCAGCGTCGGCTCGTCGACCTTGAGCATGGGCAGCGGTGCGGGGTTGAGCGGGTCGGTCACGGTCACGCCGATGCCGATGTCGGGAATGCCGTTGATCAGCACGATGTCGCCCGGACCGGCTTCGGTCACCTGCACACGGTCCAGCCCCTGGAACGTGAGCACCTGGTTGACACGGCCCTTGAAAGACTTGCCGTCCGGACCTTCCATGACCAGCACGTCCATCGAAGGCTTGATGGTGCCCGCGCTGATGCGGCCCACGCCGATGCGGCCCACGAAGGTCGAGAAGTCGAGCGCGGAAATCTGCAGTTGCAGCGGTGCCGCCGGGTCGCCCTGCTGGGCCGGCACGTGCTTGAGCACGGTGTTGAACAGGGCCGACATGTCCGGGCCCCACTGTTCACCGGGCGCGCCCTCTTCCAGCGAGGTCCAGCCGTTGATACCGGAGGCGTAGACCACGGGGAAGTCCAGCTGTTCGTCGTTCGCGCCGAGCTTGTCGAACAGGTCGAAGGCGGCGTTGATGACCTTGTCGGGGTTGGCGCCGGGCTTGTCCACCTTGTTGACCACCACGATGGGCTTGAGGCCCAGGGCCAGCGCCTTCTTGGTGACGAAGCGGGTCTGCGGCATCGGGCCTTCCTGGGCGTCGATCAGCAGCACCACGCCGTCCACCATGGACAGCGCGCGCTCCACTTCACCACCGAAGTCCGCGTGGCCGGGGGTGTCGACGATGTTGATGTGGGTGTCCTGCCAGCTGACCGCGCAGTTCTTGGCCAGGATGGTGATGCCGCGCTCGCGTTCGATGGCGTTGTTGTCCATCACGGTGTCGACCACTTTTTCGTGCTCGGCGAAGGTGCCGGACTGGCGCAGCAACTGGTCAACCATGGTGGTTTTTCCATGGTCAACGTGGGCGATGATGGCGATGTTGCGGATTTGTTTGCTCATGTTGCGGTTTCCAGGATTTGCTGTATTTCGATGGGGCTCAGCAGCCGCCCCGGGATCAGTTCACCACCTTGGGTGTGGCCACTGCCCAGCAGGACGGGCCTGGGCGATGGTTCGTTTTCGCGGGGTTCGGCGCCGGGCCCTGGGCCGAACACGGCCACCTGCTCCTGATCGGGCCAGTGGCCGCGGCGGCGAACGCCACTGAGAAAGCGTCCGGCGCCTTCTGCATCGAGCGCCACCGGCGTGTGCCCGCCCAGCAGGATGTCCACAGGCAAGAGCCGGGCCATGCGTTGCGCCTCGTTGTCAGCCTCCAACGCTTCGAGCGTGGTGCACCGTGATTCGTCAAACGGGCCGGTGGCGGTACGGCGCAACATGATGAGGTGCCCGCCACAGCCCAGCGCTTCGCCGATGTCTTCGCCCAGCGTGCGGATGTAGGTGCCCTTGCTGCAGCGCACGCGCAGCCGCAGCTGGGGGGCATCGCCGTGGAGTTGCATGTCGAGCAACTCCAGTTCGTGGATCACCACATGGCGTGCCTCGCGCTCGACCGTCTCGCCATCGCGGGCGTATTCGTAGAGCGGCTTGCCGTCTTTCTTCAGAGCGCTGTGCATGGGCGGCACCTGCTCGATCGGGCCGGTGAAACGGTCCAGCACCTCGACCACTTGGCCCACGCTGCAGGTCACGGGCCGGGTCTCGATCACATCGCCTTCGGCGTCCCCGGTGCGGGTTTTCACGCCCAGCCGCACGGTGGTCTCGTAGGTCTTGTCGGCATCCAGATGGAGCTGACTGAACTTGGTGGCGGCACCGAAACACAGGGGCAACACGCCGGTGGCCAGTGGGTCCAGTGTGCCGGTGTGGCCAGCTTTTTCGGCGCGCAGCAGCCATTTGGCCTTCTGCAGCGCCTGATTGCTGGAAAGACCCAGCGGTTTATCGAGCAACAGCACCCCATGCACAGGGCGCCGTTGCACCCTGGTGCTTTGGCGCTGCATGGTCAATCTCCGTCTTTGGAACGAGAGGCCACCGCCTTGGAAATCAGGGCGTTCATGTCGGCCGCGCGCTCGGTGGTGCGGTCGAACACGAAGTGCAGCGTGGGCACGGTGTGGATGTGCAGGCGTTTGAACAGGCCACTGCGCAGAAAACCGGCCGCGGTGTTCAGGCCCTGCAGGGTTTCGGCCGGATCGCCGGTGAGCAGGCTGAAAAACACCTTGGCGTGCGCGTAGTCGGGCGTGACCTCGACCGCGTTGATCGTGACCATGCCCACCCTCGGGTCCTTGAGCTCGCGCGCAATCAGCTCGGACAGATCGCGCTGGATCTGGTCGGCCACGCGGAAGCCGCGGTTGGGTGTGGAAGATTTCTTGACGGCCATGGTCTTCAGACTCCGCTTTCCAGCGGCAACCACCAGCGCTGAGCGCGGGGCACATAGAAGCGCTGCGGATTGTGCGACAGGGCCACGCGCTCGGCGCGGCCCGTGACGCGGTGGACGTCGATGAACCCGATGAAACGCGAGTCCCGGCTATTGTCGCGGCTGTCGCCCAGCACCAGCACATGCCCTTCGGGCACCTGTACCGGGCCAAACGCGCGGAAATGGTTGAGCGACGGAATCAGCGCGGTCTCGTGCCGGCGCTGGCCGAGGCTTTCAAGCCAGACCTCGACCGACAGCGGCCCCTGTTCGGTGGGCACGGTGCGGGCGCTGTCCAGCAAGGCCCGTTCCTGCGCGTGGCCGTTGACGATCAGGGTGTTGTCGACCATCTCGACCGTGTCACCGCCGACCGCCACCACGCGTTTGATCAGGTTCAGACCATCGGCGGGTGAGTCGAACGTGATCACATCGCCCGCCTTGGGCTCGGCCCAGCGGGTGATGTGGGCCAGTGTGAAGGGCACGCGCAGGCTGTAGGCCAGCTTGTTCACCACGACACGATCGCCCGCCACCAAGGTGGGGTTCATGGACGAGGACGGCACGTAGTTCCAGTCGGCCACGGCCGAGCGGAACACGAGCATGAAGCCGATGAACAGCATCAGCCCCTTGTACTCTGGCCAGAAACCTTTGGACGGGCGCATGGTGTCTTGTGCTCCAGGCATCAAAGCGTGCGGGCCACTTCTTTGACTTCGAAGAACTCCAGCTGATCACCCTCGCGGATGTCGTTGTAGTTCTTGAGCTTGATACCGCACTCGAAGCCTTCCTTGACCTCGCGCACGTCGTCCTTGAGGCGCTTGAGGGTGTCGATCTCGCCGGTGTAGACCACCACGTTGTCGCGCAGCAGGCGGAAGTGGGCGTTGCGGGTGACCATGCCCGAGGTGACCATACAGCCGGCCACGGTACCGATCTTGGAGGCCACGAACACGGTGCGGATCTCGGCCGAACCGATGACCTCTTCGCGCTTCTCCGGCGCCAGCATGCCCGACATGGCCGCCTTCAACTCGTCCACGGCGTCGTAGATGATGTTGTAGTAGCGCAGGTCAACGTCGTTGCCCTCGGCCAGCTTGCGTGCGCCCACGTCGGCGCGCACGTTGAAGCCGATGATCACCGCCTTGGAGGCGATGGCCAGGTTGACGTCGGATTCGCTGATGCCGCCGACGCCCGAGAACACCAGCTGCACCTTGACCTCGTCGGTCGAGAGCTTGAGCAGCGAGGCGCCCAGCGCTTCCTGCGAACCCTGCACGTCGGCCTTGACGATGATCGGCAGCACCTTGACTTCGCCGGCGGACATGTCGGTGAACATGTTTTCCAGCTTGGCCGCCTGTTGTTTGGCCAGCTTGGTGTTGCGGAACTTGCCGGCACGGTAGGTGGCGATCTCGCGCGCACGGCGCTCGTCGGTCATCACCATGAAATCGTCGCCGGCCTGAGGCACTTCGGACAGACCCTGGATTTCCACCGGGATGGACGGGCCGGCGGACTTGATGGTCTTGCCGTTCTCGTCGAGCATGGCGCGCACGCGGCCCGAGGTCTGACCGACCAGGATCACGTCGCCGGTCTTGAGCGTGCCGCTCTGCACCAGCACCGTGGCCACCGCGCCGCGTCCTTTGTCCAGACGTGCTTCGATCACCAGACCCTTGGCCATGGCGTCCACCGGCGCTTTGAGCTCCAGCACTTCGGCCTGCAGCAGCACCTGTTCGAGCAACGCGTCCACGCCCTCGCCGGTCTTGGCCGACACGCCCACGAAAGGCACGTCACCACCGAACTCTTCGGGCACGACCTCTTCGGACACCAGTTCCGAGCGCACCTTCTCCAGGTTGATGCCAGGCTTGTCGATCTTGGTCAACGCAACCACCATCGGCACACCCGCCGCTTTCGCGTGCTTGATGGCTTCCTTGGTCTGCGGCATGACGCCGTCGTCGGCTGCACACACCAGAATCACGATGTCGGTGGCCTGTGCACCGCGGGCCCGCATGGCGGTGAACGCCTCGTGACCCGGGGTGTCGAGGAACGAGATCACGCCGCGCGGGGTTTCCACGTGGTAGGCACCGATGTGCTGCGTGATGCCGCCGGCTTCGCCCGCGGCCACTTTGGCGCGGCGGATGTAGTCCAGCAGCGAGGTCTTGCCGTGATCGACGTGACCCATGACGGTGACGACCGGTGCCCGCGGCAGCGACTCGGCTTCGTGTTGGGAGGCGTCCTCGTCGGTGAAGGCTTCCGGGTCGTCCAGCGCGGCCACGACGGCCTTGTGGCCCAGCTCTTCCACCACGATCATGGCGGTGTCCTGGTCCAGCGGCTGGTTGATGGTGACCATCTGGCCGAGCTTCATCAACTGCTTGATGACCTCGGACGACTTCAGACTCATCTTGTGCGCCAGCTCGGCCACCGTGATGGTTTCCGGCACGTGCACTTCGATCACCTTGAACTCGGTCGGCGCCACGAAACTGCTCTGGCCTGCATCACGGCTGTCGCGGTCGTTGCGACGGCCACTGCCACCGCGCGGACCACCGCGCCAGTTGGAGCGGCCGGCGCTGGTGTCGCCGCGGGTCTTGATCTCTTTCTTCTTGGCCGCATCGTCCTTCCAGGTGGAGGACAGGTTCTCGGACTTGACTTCCTTCTTCCCGGCCGCGCCCGGCGCAGCCACCGCGCCGGCCGCTGCGGGAGCGGGCTTGCCGGGCGTCCCGGCGGGCTTGTGCAAGGTGCCTTTGATGCCCGCCTTGGGGTCGGGCGTCGGCTCGGGCTTCTTGGCCACCAGGGTCTTGGCCGGGGCGGCCATCATGGCGCGGATGTTCGCGGCTTCGGCCTCGGCCTTGCGGCGACGCTCCAGCAGATCCTGGGCGCGCAGGTCCTCGGTCTTCTTGGCCTCGGCGTTTTTGTCGGCCAGCACACGGGCGGCCGATTCGCGCTCCAGCGAAGCGGTCTTGGCCTGGGTCTGCTTGGCCGCGCGTTCGGCTTGCGCAGCCTCGTCGCTGACGACGGCTTCTTCCGGCTGTGCCGCGGCGGCCAGGGCCGCCGCTTGCGCTGCCTCGGCCTCAGCCGCAGCGCGGGCCCGTTCGGCCTCGGCCTGGCGGGCCTCTTCGGCTTCGCGCTCCATGCGCTTCTGGGTCAACTCTTCTTCCTGACGGCGCAGCAACTCGGCCTGCCGGCGAGCGTCTTCCTCGCGCCGGGTCAGCTCTTCCGAATCCACCACCGGTGCAGGAGCGACCGGCTCCGCGACCGGTTCGGGCGCGGCAGCGATCTCGTCATCGCGCTTGATGAAAGTGCGCTTCTTGCGCACCTCCACCTGGATCGTGCGGGCACGTCCGGTGGCATCGGCCTGCTTGATTTCAGAGGTCGATTTCTTGACGAGGGTGATCTTCTTGCGCTCACCGCCGCCCGTGCCATGGCTGGCCTTGAGGTGGCCCAGCAACATCTGCTTGTCGGATTCGGTGACCGGATCGGTCCCGGACGTCTTGGGAACCCCGGATGCGGAGAGTTGCTCCAGCAAAACGGAGGTGGGCTTGTTCAGCTCGGCAGCCAATTCGGCGACGGTGGTACTTGTCATAGGTTCTTTTCTCCGCTGGGGCCTCCGCTGGTCAATTCGTGGATTGCGCTTCGTCACCGGTGAACCAGTGCGCGCGGGCCAGCATGATCAGCGCGGTGGCCTCTTCAGGCGTCTGTGCGGTGATGTCGGTCAACTCGTCGGTGGCCAGGTCGGCCAGTTCGTCGCGGGTGTGGATGCCCGCATCGGCGAGTTTGCCGATCAGCTCGGGGGTCACGCCTTCGAGGTCGCGCAGGTCCTGCGAGACTTCCTCGACGCTTTCTTCCCGGGCAATTTCCATGGTCAGCAGGGCATCCTTGGCGCGGGTGCGCAGCTCGTTGACCGTGTCCTCGTCAAAGGACTCGATCTCCAGCATTTCCTGCAGCGGCACGTAGGCCACTTCTTCGAGGCTGGTGAAGCCTTCCTCGATCAGGATGTCGGCGATTTCCTGGTCCACGTCCAGCTTGGCCATGAAAATCTTGCGGATGCCGTCGGCCTCTTCGGCCTGCTTCTGGGCCGACTCGTCGGCCGTCATGATGTTGATGCGCCAGCCGGTCAGCTCGGACGCCAGGCGCACGTTCTGGCCGCCGCGGCCAATGGCGATGGCGAGGTTTTCCTCGTCCACCACCACGTCCATGGCGTGGCGCTCTTCGTCGACCACGATGGACTGCACATTGGCCGGCGCCAGGGCGCCGATGACGAACTGGGCCGGGTCTTCGCTCCAGAGCACGATGTCCACACGCTCGCCGGCGAGTTCGTTGGTCACGCCGTTGACGCGAGAACCCCGCACACCCACGCAGGTTCCGATGGGGTCAATGCGCTTGTCGTTGGTGTGCACCGCGATCTTGGCGCGCGAACCGGGGTCGCGGGCGCAGGTCTTGATCTCGAGCAGGCCCTGTTCGATCTCGGGCACTTCCTGGCGGAACAGTTCGATCATGAACTCGGGCGCCGAGCGCGAGAGCAGGATCGGCGCGCCACGCAGGGTGAGGTCGACCTCCATGATCATGGCGCGCACGCGGTCCCCGGTGCGGAAATTTTCCTTGGGAATCATCTCGCCGCGCTTCAGACGCCCTTCGACACGGCCGCTTTCGACGATCAGGTCGCCCTTGTCCATGCGCTTGACGGTCCCGACAAAGATCTTGTCGCCGCGCGACATGAAGTCGTTGAGCAGCATCTCGCGCTCGGCATCGCGGATTTTTTGCAGGATCACCTGCTTGGCGGCCATGGCGCCGATGCGGCCGATCGGCACGCTCTCGACCGGCTTTTCGATGTAGTCACCCTCTTCGATGTCGGCGATCTCGTCGCGCGCATCGGTCAGCAACTCTTCGGCGTCCGGATTCTGCAGACCGGCCTCATCGGGCACGACGAGCCAGCGACGGAAGGTCTCGTAGGCGCCGGTGTCCGGGTCCATCGCGACACGGATGTCCACATCGCCTTTGTAGAGTTTCTTGGTGGCCGAGGCCAGCGCCAGTTCCACGGCGCCCAGCACCACGTCGCGTTCGACGTTTTTCTCGCGCGAGATGGCATCGATCAGCATCAACATTTCGCGGTTCATATCACTCGCCCACCTTTCCGGATATCGTTTTCAAATTCAAAACAGTTGCTTCCATGCATTTCCACGCTGCGTGCGCCATTCAATGGGGCTCCGCCGCACCTGGGGCCTGCCGGCCCTTGAAATTCACAATGGGCGCCAACCGTGCCTGCTGGACATCGTCCAGCGCAAAGGTCAGCGCCTGCAGGGGCGGCGGCACGCGCTTCTTGCTCACGCGCTGCCCGGGCTTGGGTTCTGGCGCATCGCTCCAGACCACCTGCCACTGCACCCCATCGGCGGCGCGCTCCAGCGTGCCGCGAAATTTTTTCCGATTGGCCGAAACGTCCGTTCCCGTGGCACCGATCGGCGCTCTCAGGGTGATGTCCACCACGTGGCCAACGAAGCGGACGTAATCGATCTCGCGCTTGAGCGGCCGGTCAATGCCCGGCGACCCCACTTCCAGCCTCCGGTACTCCAGCCCCTCAACCTCCAGCAGGTACTGCAGCTGGCGGGTGATTTTCTCGCAATCTTCCACCGTCACGAAACGCTCAACCGGCGCTTCCTGCCCGTCTTGCGGGGCCTGCCATGGCCAGTCGATGGTGACCCGCAGCAAACCACTGGCGGAGCGTTCGAGGTCCACCAGGTCGTAACCCAGTCCGGTGACGGTTTGCTCTACGGTGTCTTGCCAAGCCATCTTGTGTGGTGTCTGCCCTGAGGGTTTGCGTGGAGGGAAAAGCGTTCGGCCAAAAAAAATGGGCCGGTAGTAACCCGCCCATTTGGTCGTGAAGCCGGGATTGTAACCCGTCTACTCCCCCATTGGCAAGATCACACGGCTGGCCAGGCCCCGAGGCGCCGGATTCATATCCCAAGCGCCCATTGGATGATGTTTTTGGCCAGGAAACCCAGCATGCCGAACGACAACACCAGGAAAAGAATGAAGGTTCCGAATTTGCCCGCTTTGGATTCCAGCGCCAGGTTCAACACGATGAACAGCATGTACAGAATGAACGCGCCGACACCGAAGGTCAGCCCGAATTGGGCGATCTGACCTTCGGTGTAGCCAAAAAGGGTGGTTTCCATGATGAAAGTGTTGGGATTCAGGTCGGGGTCGGCGCGGGCGCCTGGGGGGCGGGCGGGCGCTGGCTCAGATCGCAGTAGGCGTGCCAGCTGGCGTGGGCGATCACCGGGATGAGGACGATCAGGCCCAGCAGCGCCGTGAGCATGCCGATGCCGGCCAGCACGGCGATCACCAGTGCCCACAGCGCCATGGGGCCCGGGTGGTTCGCCACCGCACGCCAGCTCTCGGCCACCGCCATGCTCACCGGCACCGAGGTGTCCACCAGCATCGGCAGCGCCACCACACTGGACGCATAGACCGGAGCCGCCAGCAGCGCGCCCATCAGCAACCAGACTTCAAACAGGCCAATGTCGCGCACCAGCACCACGTGGCGCAGGAAGTCGACCGGTTTCAGGATCGGTTCGGGCGACCACAGTGTGATCAGGCCCGCGGAGGTGAGCACCCAGCCGGTGCCCGCCAGCCCCAGCAGCAGGCCGAAACGCACCAGCCGGCCGTCGCCCGAGCGCCAGAGCTGGGCCACCTCGGCCATGCCCACGCAGCGACCGCTGCTGCGGGCCCGGCTGACGTGGTACAGCCCGGTGGCCAGGATGGGGGCGACGATGAGAAAACCCGAAAACGCACCCGCGAGCCACCAGAACTGGTCGCGCGCGGCCCACAGCAGCAGCCAGCCGAAGGCGGCCAGCAGCAGGCCGTGGATCAGGCCCGGTGCCGGGTTGCGCCGCAGATCGGCCCAGCCCAGCGCCAGCCAGCGCAGGGGCGAGCGCAGGGTGACGGGGGCTGACGAGGTGGTGGCCGGGGGGGATAGCCTGTCGTTCATGCTGATGTCCAGAAGACGGAGGGCCGGGCAAACCGCGTGTTGTAGCCGGTCGGCCCCCGTTTGAGGTTGATAAAAGTCAAGAGGCCACAGTGTGGCCCCTCTCAAGACGATGCTTGAACCAGGATGCGGGTGTAGGAATGCCCGGGCGATTCCAGCACGGTTTGCACGGGCCCTTGCTCGACCACCTGGCCGTCCTTCATGACCAGCACGTCGTGCGCCATGGCCCGGATCACGTCCACATCGTGGGTGATGAGCAGATAGCTCAGGCCGCGCTCGCGCTGCAGGCGCTGCAGCAGGCCCAGCACCTGCTTCTGCACCGTCACATCCAGCGCACTGGTCGGCTCGTCGAGCACCAGCAAGCGCGGCCCCACGATCAGCGCGCGCGCGATGGCCAGGCGCTGGCGCTGGCCACCGGAAAACTCGTGCGGGTAGCGCTGCAGCCAGTCGCTGCCGTGGCGCGGATCGTCCACCAGGCCCACGTCGGCCAACGCGACCACCACCCGCTCCCGCCGCTGGGCGGCAGTGAGTTGCGGCTGGTGCACCAGCAGACCCTCCCCCACGATCTGCTCGATCGTCATGCGCGGCGAGAGCGACGAAAACGGGTCCTGGAACACCACCTGGATGCGCTGTCGCAGGGCGCGGGTCTGCCCCGCACGCAAGGCCTCGGGCCAGCCCTGCCCCGTCACGGCCAGCTCGCCGCCGTGCGGCAGCAGGCCCAGCACCGCCAGGGCCAGCGTGGACTTGCCGGAGCCGGATTCGCCGATCACCCCCAGGGTCTGGCCGGGCGCGATGTCCAGGTCGGCGCCCTGCACCGCCACGAACTCGCCTTTTCTGAACCAGCCGCGCACCCCCGGCAAGGGCACGGTGTACCCCACCCGCAGCCCCCGCGCCCGCAACACCGGCTCCGCCGCAGCCTGAGCCGTGGCCGCCACGTCGCGCTCGGGCTTGCTGGCCAGCAGCCTGCGGGTGTAGGCGTGCTGCGGCGCGCCGAACACCTCGGCCACGCCCCCCTGCTCCACCAGATGGCCGCGCTCCATCACCGCCACGCGGTCGGCGAACCGGCGCACCAGGTTCAGGTCGTGGGTGATCAGCAACACCGCCATGCCGTGCTGGCGCTGCAGATCGGCCAGCAGGTCGAGGACCTGGCCGCGCAGACTCACGTCGAGCGCGGTGGTGGGCTCGTCGGCCAGCAGCAGCTTCGGACTGCTGGCCAGCGCCATGGCGATCATGGCGCGCTGGCGCTGGCCGCCACTGAGCTGGTGCGGAAAGGCGTTGGCACGCCGCGCCGGCTCGGGAATGCCGGTGGAGGCCAGCAACTCGACCGTGGCCGCCAGCGCCTGCCGGGGCGTGAGGCCCTTCTTGAGCTGCAGCACCTCGCCGATCTGGTCGCCCACGGTGTAGAGCGGGTTGAGCGCGGTCATGGGCTCCTGGAAGATGATGGCCACCTCGTCGCCACGCACGCCGCGCAACTGGTGTTCGCTCATCTGCAGCAGATCGCGCCCTTGCAGCAGCGCCGAGCCGCTGACCTCGGCGTTGTGCACCAGGCGCAGCAGCGAAAGTGCCGAAACCGTCTTGCCCGAGCCGGACTCCCCCACCAGGGCCAGCTTTTCGCCGGCCCGGATGGAGAAATCGATGCCGTGCACGACTTCCTGGCCACCGAACGCCACACGCAAACCTTTGACGTCGAGCAGCGCAGGGCCGAGCCCCACCGCCGGGCCGCCCCAAGGCGGGGCAGCCCCCTCAGGGGGCAGCGAACCACGCGCAGCGGGGAGCGTGGGGGCGCTCATTGGTCGGCCTTGCGTGGATCGAGCGCATCGCGCAACGCGTCGCCCATGAAGGTCAGCAGCAGCAGCGTGATCACCAGCACGGCGAAGGTGGACATGGAGATCCACCAGGCGTCGATGTTGTTCTTGCCCTGGCTGAGCAGCTCGCCCAGCGACGGCGTGCCCGGCGGCACGCCCAGACCCAGGAAATCCAGCGACGTGAGCGCCAGGATGGCGGCGCTCATGCGGAACGGCAAGAAGGTCACGACCGGCGTGAGGCTGTTGGGCAAGACATGGCGCCAGATGATCTGCCAGTTCGACAGGCCCAGGGCACGGGCGGCCCGCACGTAGTCGAGCTGGCGATTGCGCAGGAATTCCGCGCGCACATAGTCCGACAGACCCATCCAGCCAAACAGGCTCAGCAGGATCAGCAACAGGCTGAGGCTGGGCGCGAACACGGCGGAGAAGATGATGAGCAGGTAAAGCTCGGGCATGGAGCCCCAGATTTCGATGAAACGCTGGAACGCCAGGTCGGTCTTGCCACCAAAGAAGCCCTGGATGGCCCCCGTGACCACCCCCAGCGCCACACCGATGGCGGTGAGTGCCAGTCCAAACAGCACGCTGACGCGAAAACCGTAGATCAATTGGGCCAGCAGGTCGCGCCCGCGGTCGTCGGTGCCAAACAGGTTGTCGCGGGTGGGCGATGAGGGGTTGGGCTCTTTCGCGAAGTAGTTGAGTGTCTTCGGGCCATAGGGGTTGGGCGCGTAGAGCGCCCAGTTGTCGCCCCGGCTCAGTTGTTCGCGAATGAAGGGGTCCAGGTAATCGGTGGTGGTTTCGAAGTCGCCCCCGAACACGGTTTCCGGATAGTCGCGCACCATGGGAAAGTAGGTTTGCCCCTCGTAGCGCACGAGCAACGGCCGGTCGTTGGACAACAGCTCGGCGAACAGGCTGGCCACCACCAGCACGCAAAAGATCACCAGACTCCAGTAACCCAGGCGGTTGCGTTTGAAGCGCTGCCAGGCGCGGCGGGAGGGGGAAGCGGCGGCCATTTCGCTCAATCAAACTTGACGCGCGGGTCCACCCACACGTAGCAGAGATCGGAAACCAGCTTGGTCACCAGCCCGATCAGCGTGAAGAAGAACAGCGTTCCCAGCACCACGGGGTAGTCGCGCCGGATCACGCTCTCGTAGCTCAGCAGGCCCAGACCGTCCAGCGAGAACAGGGTCTCGATCAGCAGCGAGCCGGCGAAAAACGCACCGATGAAGGCCGACGGAAAGCCGGTGACGATGGGAATGAGCGCGTTGCGAAAGATGTGCTTCCACAGCACCTGGCGCTCGCTCAGGCCCTTGGCGCGTGCCGTCACCACATACTGTTTGCGGATTTCCTCCAGGAAGGCGTTCTTGGTCAACATGGCCGTGACCGCGAAACTGCCCAGCACCATGGCCGTCACCGGCAGGGTGATGTGCCAGAGGTAGTCCACGATGCGCGCCCCCCAGCTGAGCTCCTCCCAGTTGGACGAGGTGAGGCCGCGCAGCGGAAACCACTGCAATTGCCCGCCAAAGATCACCAGCAGCGCCACACCCAGCACAAAACCGGGGATCGCGTAGCCCACCAGCACCAGCAGCGTGGTGACCAGATCGAAGCGCGAACCGGCCCGCACCGCCTTCGCCACCCCCAGCGGCACGGCCACCAGGTAGCTGATGAAGAAGGTCCACAGGCCCAGACTGATCGACACCGGCAGCTTTTCGATGATGAGTTCCGACACCGCCTTGTTCTGGAAGAAACTGGTGCCCAGGTCAAACCGCGCGAACTGCCCCAGCATCTGAACGAAGCGCTGGTGGGCCGGCTTGTCAAAGCCGTACAGCGCCTTGATCTGCTCCAGCCGCTGCGGGTCCACGCCCTGGGCGCCGCGGTACACCGAGCCCCCTTCGGCGCCGCCGCCCCGCCCGGTGCGCGCCTCGGCCAGGTACTGGTCCACCGGCCCGCCGGGCACGAACTGGATCACCACGAAGGTGAGCAACAGGACCCCGAACAGCGTCGGGATCATGAGCAGGAGGCGTTTGAGGATGTAGACCCACATGGTCAGTTTGTAACCGATGACGGGCCTGCACCCGCAGTTTTCCGGAGCGCGTCACGCCCGCCGGGAACGCCGCGGAACCGCCCTTCGACAAGCTCTGGCCGGGTCGCTGGCGTTGCTCCCTCGTGGGGGTGACGTGCAAAACGCGGCGCGGGGGTGATCACCGCTTGCTCCACCAGGTATCGATCGCCCAGGTTTCCCCGGCGGCGTAAGGCGGCATGTCTTTCGGTCGCTCCAGCCGCCAGGCGTTGTAGACCATGCGGTGGGTGGTCGCGGACCACTGCGGGATCAGGTAGTGGCTGTGGCTGATGACGCGGTCCAGCGCCCGGCAGGCGGCCAGGAACTCCGGCTTCGAGCGGGCGTTGGTCATGCGCGCGATGAGGGTGTCCACCGCCGGGTTGTTCACGCCGGCGAAGTTGCCGGAGTCTTCGGTTTTTGCGGCCTGGCTACCGAACAGGTCGGCGTATTCGGCGCCGGGGTTGTGCGTGCCGCCGAAGGCGATGGAGATGATGTCGAAGTCGAAACCGCGCAGCCGCTGCTGGTACAGCGCGAAATCCACGGGCCGGAACTTCAGTTGAATGCCGAGCTTTTCAAGGTTGCGCGCCCAGGGCATGACCACCCGGACCCCGGTTTCGGCGCTGTCCAGGTACTCCAGCACCATGGCCTGTCCCTGCGCGTTGCGCAGCTGCCCCCCCTGCACGGTCCAGCCCGCCTCACGCAACAGCGCCTGGGCGCGGCGCAGGTTGGACCGCAGCGAATGCCCGCCATCGGTGCGCGGCGGGGTGTACATGGGCCCGAAGGCCGCCGCAGGCAATTGAGCACGCCAGCGCTGCATGAGCGCCAGTTCATCCGGCCCGGGCTCACCGGTGGGCGAACAATCGGTGTTGCCGAACAGACCCTGCACCCGCTGGTAGGAGCCGTAGAACATCTGGCGGTTCATCCACTCGTAGTCCATCGCCAGCCCCAGCGCCTCGCGCACGCGGATGTCGGCGAGCAGCGGACGGCGGGTGTTGAGCACATAGCTCTGGAAACCCATGGGCAAGCGGTGGCTGAACTCGGCCTTGACCAGTTCGCCGGTGTTGAAGCGTTTGCCGCTGACCCGGCGCGCCCAGTCGCCGGCCGAGAAGAAGCGCATCAGATCGAACTCGCCCGCCTTCAGCGCTTCCAGCCGCGCGGTGTTGTCCTTGTAGATCTTGACCGTGATGCGGTCGAAGTTGGCGGTGCCCCGACGCACCGGCAGGTCGCGCGCCCAGTAGGCCGGGTCGCGCACGTAGGTGATGTCCTTGCCGAACTGCACCGGGCCGATCCTGTAGGGGCCACTGCCGATGGGCAGGTCCATCACCACCTGGTCGAAGGTCTTGCGTTGACCGGTTTTGGGATCCTTGGTATCGCCCCAGGCGCGGCTGAACACCGGCAGCCCGCCCACGGTGAGCGGCAGTTCGCGGTTGGGCTTCTTGAAGCGGTAGCGCACGGTGCGCTCGTCCAGCACATCCAGCCCGGCCACGTCCTCAAGGATGGTCTTGTAGGCGGGCGAGGTGTATGGCCCCATCAGGGTGTCAAAGCTGTGTTTCACATCGGCGGCCAGCACCGGGTCACCGTTGTGGAAACGGGCCTCGCGCCGCAGGCGGAAGGTGACCGACAGGCCGTCGCCAGCCGCGCTCACGTCTTCGGCCAGCAGGCCGTAGCCGGCCCCGGTTTCGTCCAGCGAGCCGGTCAGGAGCGTGTCGAACATCAGGTCCGACAGATAGGCCGGCGCATTGCCGCGCAAGGTGAACGGGTTGTACTTGTCGAAAGTCGATACCCGCAGATTGCTCACCAGCCGCAGCTCACCGCCTTTGGGCGCGGCCGGATTCACATAGGCGAAATGCGCGAACCCGTCCGGGTACTTCAAATCACCCCACAGGGCATAACCGTGTGCCGCCCAGGCGCCCGGGCTGAACCACAACGCCACGGCGGCCGCGCACAAGCTGAACCAGCGTGAACGGAGGCGGAGACGGAAAAAGCGCATGCGACAATTCTGCTGGAAATTTCTCTGGAGTTTGAGCAATGGGTTTTCTCGCTGGCAAGAAACTGCTGATCACGGGTGTGCTGTCCAACCGCTCCATCGCTTACGGCGTCGCCAAAGCCTGCCATGCGCAAGGTGCCGAGCTCGCGTTCAGCTACGTGGGTGAGCGTTTCAAGGACCGCATCACCGAGTTCGCGGCCGAATTCGACTCCCAGCTCATATTCGATTGCGACGTGAGCGACGACGCGCAGATCGACCGGATGTTCGCCGATCTGGCGCAGGCCTGGCCCAGGTTCGACGGCTTCGTGCACAGCATCGGTTTCGCTCCACGCGAAGCCATCGCCGGTGATTTTCTCGACGGCCTGTCGCGCGAGAACTTCCGCGTCGCCCACGACATCAGCGCCTACAGCTTCCCAGCCATGGCCAAGGCGGCCCTGCCCTACCTCAACGACCGCGCCGCCCTGCTCACGCTGAGCTACCTGGGCGCCCTGCGCATCATTCCCCACTACAACACCATGGGCCTGGCCAAGGCCAGCCTGGAAGCCTCGGTGCGCTACCTGGCCGAATCGCTGGGACCGCGGGGCATGCGCGTCAACGGCATCAGCGCCGGCCCGATCAAGACCCTGGCCGCCAGCGGCATCAAGGACTTCGGCAAGCTGCTGGGCATGGTCGCGGCCGCCTCGCCCCTGCGCCGCAACATCACCATCGACGACGTGGGCAACGTGGCCGCCTTCCTCCTGTCCGATCTGGCCTCGGGCGTCACGGCCGAGATCACCTATGTGGATGGCGGCTTCAGCCAGACCGCAGGCGCCAGCCGCGACAGCGAACCGGTGGCCTGAGCACCGCTCGCCCCCCGATGCTTCGCCGCCGGCCGTTTCTAGCGCTGCTGGGCGCCGCCTTGGCAGCGCCGCGCTGGGCCGCGGCCAAAGACCAACCCGCGCTCATGCTGGCCGGGGTGTACCGGCCCGGCGTGCGGCTCGACGCCTATTGGGTCAGTGAAAAATACGATGGGTTGCGGGGCTATTGGGACGGCCAGCGGCTGCTGACCCGTGGTGGCGAAGTGGTGCAGACGCCCGCCTGGTTCACCGCGGGCTGGCCGGCCCAGCCCATGGACGGCGAGCTCTGGGCCGGTCGGGGCCGGTTCGAGCAGACGATGTCCACCGTGCGGCAGCAGACACCCGACGACGAGGCCTGGCGCGCGATCCGTTTCATGGTGTTTGACTTGCCAGCGCACCCGGGCACCTTCTCGGAACGGCTGCAGGCCTACCGGCAGCAAGTGGCGCGACTGGGCCAAGCCTGGGTGCAGGCGGTGCCGCAGGAGCGGGTGGGCAGCCACGCGGCCCTGATGGCCCGGCTGGACCGCGTGGTGCGCGACGGGGGCGAGGGTTTGATGCTGCACCGCGGCGATTCGCTCTACCGCGGCGTTCGCAGCGACGATCTGCTCAAGCTCAAGACCCACGAAGACGCCGAGGCCCAAGTCGTGGCCCACCTGCCGGGCCGGGGCAAATACGCGGGTCTCATGGGGGCCTTGCTGGTGCAGACCCCCGACGGTCGGCGCTTCCGCCTGGGCTCCGGGTTCAGCGATGCCCAGCGCCGCCACCCACCGGCGGTGGGCGCCTGGGTCACGTACCGTTTTCGGGGTCTGCACGAGAGCGGGTTGCCCCGCTTTGCCAGTTTTGCGCGTGTGCGCGAAGGCCTGGATCTGAACGCGCCGGACGGTGCGGCGGCTCAGCGGCCCTGAGCCAGGGCCTTGGGTGCTCAGGAATCGGCCTGACGCAGCAGACCGTAGATCTGGTCCTTGAGCATCAGTTTTTCCTTTTTCAGCGCTTCAATCTGGATCTGCGTGGCAGGCTCGATGTGCGCTTCCATATTTCGGATGGTCTGGTCCAGTGCATTGTGTTTGTCGAACAGGCGTGTGAAGTGAACATCGTGGCTCTTGAGCCTTGAGATCAGTTCTCGGTATTCTGGAAACATGGGTGCTCCTTGCTGAACCGGGTTGGAAAAGCACAGGTTACCCCGCCTTCACGCAATCGGCAAAGTAGTGCTTGCGCCCATCGTCGCCCACCACCTCCACCAGGCCGTGGATGTCGGTTTCGAAGCCCGGGCACTGGGTGTTGAACTCGCGCGCGAACTTCAGGTAGTCCACGATCTTCTTGTTGAAGACCTCGCCCGGGATCAGCAGCGGGATGCCGGGCGGGTACGGCGTGACCAGGCTGGTGGTGATGCGGCCTTCGAGCTCGTCGATCGGCACCCGCTCGGTGGTGCGGTGCGCGATGTGCGCGAAGGCGTCGCTGGGCTTCATGGCGGGCGTGAGGTCGCTCAGGTACATCTCGGTGGTCAGGCGCGCGATGTCGTAGCGCGCGTACAGCGCGTGCACGTGCTGGCACAGGTCGCGCAGCCCCATCTGTTCGTAGCGCGGATGTTTCTGGCAGAACTCGGGCAGGATGCGCCACATCGGCTGGTTCTTGGCGTAGTCGTCCTTGAACTGCTGCAGCGCGGTCAGCAAGGTGTTCCAGCGGCCCTTGGTGATGCCGATGGTGAACATGATGAAGAAGCTGTAGAGCCCGGTCTTTTCCACCACCACGCCGTGCTCGGCCAGGAACTTGGTGACGATGGAAGCGGGAATGCCGGTGGTCTCGAAGCGGCCGTCCAGGTTCAGGCCCGGCGTGACGATGGTGGCCTTGATCGGGTCGAGCATGTTGAAGCCCGGCGCCATGTCGCCAAAGCCGTGCCAGTCCTTGGCCGTGGCCTGCGAGCCCGACGGGTCGGGGTTGAGCACCCAGTCGGTCGCTTCGCCCATGCCCTCGTCGGCCAGATCGTCCGGGCCCCAGACCTGGAACCACCAGTCGTCCTGGCCAAACTCGGCGTCGATCTTGCGCATGGCGCGGCGGAAGTCCAGCGCTTCGAAAATGCTCTCTTCGACCAGCGCCTTGCCCCCGGGCGGCTCCATCATGGCCGCGGCCACGTCGCAGCTGGCGATGATCGCGTACTGTGGGCTGGTGCTGGTGTGCATCAGGTAGGCCTCGTTGAAGAGGTGGCGGTCGAGCTTGACGTGCTGCGAGTCCTGCACCAGCACGTGGCTGGCCTGGCTGATGCCGGCCAGCAGCTTGTGGATGGACTGCGTGGCGTACACCACCGACTCCATCGGGCGCGCCCGCTTCTTGCCCATGGCGTGGAAATTGCCGTAGAACGGGTGGAACGCCGCGTGCGGCAGCCAGGCCTCGTCAAAGTGCAGGTTGGCCACGTAGCCATCGAGCATCTGCTTGATGGCCTCGGTGTTGTAGAGCACGCCGTCGTAGGTGGACTGGGTGAGCGTGAGCACGCGCGGCTTCACGGTATCGGCATCGACACCCGCGAGCAGCGGGTTGGCGCGGATCTTGGCCTTGATCGCATCGATCTCGAATTCGCTCTGCGGGATCGGGCCGATGATGCCGTAGTGGTTGCGCGTGGGTTTCAGAAAGACGGGGATCGCGCCCGTCATGATGATGCTGTGCAGGATGGATTTGTGGCAGTTGCGGTCCACCACCACCACATCACCCGGCGCCACCGTGTGGTGCCAGACCATCTTGTTGCTGGTGCTGGTGCCGTTGGTGACGAAGAAGCAGTGGTCGGCGTTGAAGATGCGCGCTGCGTTGCGCTCGCTCGCACCGATCGCACCGTTGTGGTCCAGCAGCTGGCCCAGCTCTTCCACCGCGTTGCAGACGTCGGCGCGCAGCATGTTTTCGCCGAAGAACTGGTGGAACATCTGGCCCACCGGGCTCTTCAGGAACGCCACGCCACCCGAATGCCCCGGGCAGTGCCACGAATAGGAACCGTCCTCGGCGTAGTCCAGCAGCGCCTTGAAGAACGGCGGCTGGATGCCTTCGAGGTAGCTCTTGGCCTCCCGGATGATGTGACGCGCCACGAACTCCGGCGTGTCCTCGAACATGTGGATGAAGCCGTGCAGCTCGCGCAGGATGTCGTTGGGCAGGTGGCGGCTGGTCTTGGTTTCGCCGTAGATGTAGATCGGCACGTCGGCGTTCTTGCGGCGAACCTCTTCGATGAAGTTGCGCAGGTTCAGCACCACCGGATCGAGATCGTCCCCGTGGCTGAACTCTTCGTCGTCGATGGAGAGGATGAACGCGCTGGCCCGGCTCTGCTGCTGGGCGAACTGGCTCATGTCGCCGTAGCTGGTGACCCCGACCACTTCGAAGCCCTCGGTTTCGATCGCCTGCGCCAGCGCGCGAATGCCCAGACCCGAGGTGTTCTCGGAGCGGAAGTCCTCGTCGATGATGACGATGGGAAAACGGAATTTCATGGCAATCTCCAGCCGCAGGACGACTCTCGGGTTCAAAAGAAACTAGGCAGGCGCGAAGTGTACGGAAAACAGGGGAGGCGCCCTGGGGCGCCCGGCCTTTTGGCGCAGAATGTGGCGCTGGTTACACAAACGTTTCGCCGTGGCCCGGGCCTGCGGCGATGTCATGTCTTTTTGATCGGGCGGTGGTATTCATGTCGGATTCAACCCTTTGGTGGCTGCTGGCCGGTTCCACGGTGGCGCTGGAGCTGTTCACGGGCACGTTCTACCTGCTGATGCTGGCCGTGGGCATGGTCGCCGCCGCCCTGGTGGCCCACACCGGCGCAGGAACCGCGACCCAGCTGATCACCGCCGCGGTGGTCGGGTCGGCCGCCGTGGTGGGCTGGTATCTGATCAAGCGGCGCAGCCCGGCCGACCCATCGGTGCGCGCCATGCGCAGCGTGAACCTGGATGTGGGCGAGGTGCTGCAGATCGAAGAATGGCAGGCCGACGGCACCGCCCTGGTGAAGTACCGGGGCGCGCAATGGACCGTGATCCAGCGCCCGGGCAACGCGGCGGTGCCGGGCGCCTACCGGGTGGCCGAGCTGGTGGGCAACCGCCTGCTGGTGGAAAAGGTCTGAGAGGCCGAGGCGGCCGCTGGCGGCGCAGCCGCAGCCCATTCTTCAAACCCGCGCACAACTGCGCTACCCTCCCCCCTCCTCAACTTTTCACAAAGCGACAAGTCATGGAAATTGCCGTCATCCTGTTCGTCATCGCCGCGATCTTCATCACCCGCTCGATCAAGGTCGTGCCCCAGCAGAACGCCTGGGTGGTTGAACGCCTGGGCAAGTACCACTCTTCCCTGGCGCCCGGCCTGAACTTCCTCGTGCCCTTCGTCGACAAAGTGGCCTACAAGCACAGCCTGAAGGAAATCCCGCTGGACGTGCCCAGCCAGGTCTGCATCACGCGCGACAACACCCAGCTGCAGGTGGACGGCATCCTGTACTTCCAGGTCACCGACCCGATGCGCGCCAGCTACGGCTCGTCCAACTACATCATCGCCGTCACCCAGTTGGCGCAGACGTCGCTGCGCTCGGTCATCGGCAAGCTCGAACTCGACAAGACCTTCGAAGAGCGTGACATCATCAACGCCCAGGTGGTGCACGCCATCGACGAGGCCGCGCTCAACTGGGGCGTGAAGGTGCTGCGCTATGAAATCAAGGACCTCACACCGCCCAAGGAAATCCTGCTGGCCATGCAGGCGCAGATCACCGCCGAGCGCGAGAAGCGGGCCCTGATCGCCGCCTCCGAAGGCCGCCGCCAGGAGCAGATCAACATCGCGACCGGCGAGCGCGAGGCCTTCATCGCCCGCTCTGAGGGTGAAAAGCAGGCCGCCATCAACAACGCCCAGGGCGAGGCCGCGGCCATCACCGCGGTGGCCGACGCCACCGCACAGGCCATCGAACGCATCGCCACCGCCATCCGCCAGCCCGGCGGTGAGCAGGCGGTGCAGCTCAAAGTGGCCGAACGCGCCGTCGATGCCTATGGCAAGGTCGCCGCGGACGCCACCACCACCCTCATCATTCCCGGCAACATGACCGAGGTCGCGGGCCTGATCGGCTCGGCGATGAAGATGATCGGCACCGGCAAAGCGGCCTGATGCCGAAAACAGACCTCGCCGCCTGCTACAATGCGAGGCTTCGCGGAGAGGTGGATGAGCGGTTTAAGTCGCACGCCTGGAAAGCGTGTGTGGGCTAATCCCCACCGCGGGTTCGAATCCCGCCCTCTCCGCCAGTGACATTGCAAACAAGCGCCTTTCGGGGCGCTTTTTTGTGCGCCCGAGATTCGTTCGATCAGTGCTGGAGAACGCTCGATGGATCATCCCGCCGCCACGAAGCGCCCACCGCTGGGCGATGTCCCGAATCCGGCCCGAGCCACCATCCGGGCGCGGGCGACGCCCCAGACCTGGCTCAGGCTGGCGTTTGCGCTGCTGATCGGGCTGGGCCTGTTTCTGCGCATCTGGCAATACGCGTTCAACCGCTCGCTCTGGCTGGACGAAGCCTATCTGGCCACGAGCATCGTTGGCCGCACGATGGCGGACCTGCTGACCCACCCGCTGGCCAACGACCAGGTCGCGCCGCTGGGCTTCCTGTGGCTCGTCAAGATCAGCGTCCTGCTCTGGAACGACAGCGACCTGGCGCTGCGCCTGGTGCCGCTGTTGTCCGGATGCCTGAGCGTGGTGGTGGCCTGGCGCATCGGCCTGCTGACGCTCAGCCATCCTGTCGCCCGTCTGCTGTTCGTCGGCCTGGTCGCGTGTTCTCCGGTGCTCGTGTACTACAGCTCGGAGCTCAAGCAGTATTCGGGCGATGTGCTGGTGGCGATGCTCATCCTCTGGGCGGGTGCCGTGTTCCGGGCCGAACGCTGGCGCTCGGGCGCTGCCGTGCTGGCCATCGCGGGAGGCCTGGGGGTCTGGTTTTCGCACCCGGCCGTGTTTGTCCTGGCGGCGGTGGGTGCCACGCTCTGGCTGGAAATGGCGATACACAGGCAGCACCGCGCCTGGGCGGCGATCTCGGTCGTCGGCCTGATCTGGCTGACGAGTTTCGGGCTCAACTACGAGGTGTCGCTGCGAGCGCTGTCGAGCAAGGGAAGCCTGCTGGGGTTCTGGAGCTTCGCCTACGCCCCCGTGCCGCGTGGCCTTGAAGATCTCTTCTGGTACTGGGAAAACGCCCTGGCCCTGGTGCATCTGGCGCTGCGCCATGTGGGCGTGGCGGGGCACCTCGGTCTGCCCGACTGGTTCGAGCCCCTTAACGTCGCCTTGCTGTGCCTGACCCTGGCCGGTGTGGTGGCGTTGCTGCGCTCACCCGGGCGCCTGGCCGGTTTCCTTGTGCTGTCGGTTCTGTCGGTGTTGCTGGCCTCGGTATTGCACCTGTACCCGTTTCGCTCCCGTCTGATCCTGTTTCTGGTGCCGGTGGTGCTGCTCACCCTCTCGGTGCTGGTCGACCGTGCCCTGCGGTGCCGACACCGCGGCTGTGCCTGGGGCGCCCTCTTTGTCGCGGCCGGCCTGATGGTCGCGACCGGCTCGCTCAGCTTTACGAAAGCCTGGCACCCCTACAACCACTCCAACATCAAAGGAGCCCTGGCCTACGTCCAGATGCACCGCGAGCCGGGCGACCACATCGCGGTCAGCACATGGACAAACAAGGCCTTCAGCCTCTACGCACCAGCATACGGGCTGGACGGTGTTGTGCTGTGGACTTACCTTGACACGCGCAATGTCCAGCACAACGCGTATGCCCTTGTGAGGCGCATCTGCAGCGGCCAGGCCCCGGGGCGCACCTGGATCGTCATCACCCATCGATTCGGGCAAAGACAGGATTTCCTGGCCCACCTGCGAGCGCTCTCACCCGCGTTGCCCGCCTGGGAAGATGCCGACGCAGGCGCCTATCTGTTTGATTTCTCAGGTTCTGCGTACTGCAAGAGGTACACCGCCTCGGCGCCCGTTGGTCGATGATGCCAACGGTGCGGCACACTGCAGTCCTCAGAATCCCGTCCTGCACCACCGCCCGATGGCGGCACCCCACCATTTCCTTCGCGAAAGACCGAGGCACAGCATGCGCATATCCAACCGCAAAAGAATCCTGGTGACGGGGGGCGCCGGCTTTCTGGGCTCCCATCTGTGTGATCGCCTGCTGACCGAGGGCAACGACGTTCTGTGCGTGGACAACTTCTACAGCGGCGCCAAGGACAACGTGGCGCACCTGATGGGCAACCCGCATTTCGAGCTGATGCGCCACGACGTGACCTTCCCGCTCTATGTGGAGGTGGATGAGATCTACAACCTGGCCTGTCCCGCCTCGCCGGTGCACTACCAGTGGGACCCGGTGCAGACCACCAAGACCAGCGTGCACGGCGCCATCAACATGCTGGGGCTGGCCAAGCGCACCAAGGCCCGGATCTTCCAGGCATCCACCAGCGAGGTGTATGGCGATCCGGAAATCCATCCGCAGCAGGAAAGCTATTGGGGCCGGGTCAACCCGATCGGCATCCGCTCTTGCTACGACGAGGGCAAGCGCTGCGCCGAAACCCTGTTCTTCGACTACCACCGGCAGCACCAGGTGGACATCAAGGTCGCGCGCATCTTCAACACCTACGGCCCACGCATGCACCCCAACGACGGGCGCGTGGTCAGCAACTTCATCGTGCAGGCGCTGCGTGGCGAAGACATCACCATCTACGGCGATGGCTCGCAGACGCGCAGCTTCTGTTATGTGGACGACCTGATCGAGGGCTTCACCCGCCTGATGGCCAGCGATGCCGGGGTGACGGGCCCCGTCAACATGGGCAACCCCCACGAGTTCACCATCCGCGAGCTGGCCGAAGCGGTGTTGAAGAAGGTCGGTGGCAGCTCCCGGCTGGTGTTCAAACCGCTGCCGCAGGACGACCCCAAGCAGCGCCAGCCCGACATCACCCTGGCCAAAGCCGTGCTGGACTGGGAGCCCCAGGTCCAGCTGGACGCGGGTCTGGACAAGACCATCCACTACTTTCGCCGCCGCCTCGCCGAATGAGCACACCAAAGCACCCCATCATCGTCGTGACCCCGGTCTATGAAGACCGGGAAGCCAGCGGCCGCCTGTTTCAGGAGCTGGCCGGCCAGTTCGACCGCGAGGTCTTCGTGATCGCGGTGGACGATGGCTCGGTGAAGCAGCCGCTGACCATCGACAGCCTGCGCGGCGCCGGCATCGACGGCGTGATCCTCAAACTGCGCCGCAACGTGGGCCACCAGCGCGCCATCGCGATCGGTCTGGGCTATGCGTCCGAGTTCGTCCAGCCCCACCAGCGTGTGGTGGTCATGGACTCCGACGGCGAGGACCTGCCCTCGACCATCCCGCCCCTGCTCGCGGCGCTGCGGAGCGACGACGTGGACGTGGTCGTTGCCCGGCGCAAGAGCCGCGTGGAAACCCTGCGCTTCAAGGCCTTCTACGCCATCTACAAGCGCTTCTTCCGCCTGATGACGGGCCGGGCCATCAGCTTCGGCAACTTCATGGCGATCAAGCCCCACGCGCTCCGGCGCCTGGTCGCCATGCAGGAGCTGAACATCCACGTGGCCGGTGCGGTTCTGGCGTCCAAACTGCGCACCGAGGCCTGCTCCCTGGATCGCGGCCCCCGCTACGCCGGCCACTCCAAGATGAACTTCGTGGGCCTGACGCTGCACGGCTTCAAGGCCCTGATGGTGTTTGCCGAGGACGTGCTGGTGCGGGTGGGCATCGCCTGCGCCGTGATTGCGGCCTTGTCGGTGATCAGCACCTTCGCCGCGGTTGCCCTCAAGCTGCTCGGGTTCTCCACACCCGGCTGGTTCTCGCTGGTGCTGGGCATTCTGGTGCTCATGTTCCTGCAGACCGGCGCGCTGGCGCTCATGACGCTGATGCTGACCGGCGTGGTGCGCGGTGGCACGGTGACCACGGCGATCGCCTACCGCGATTTCGTGGAACAGATCCTGGAAACCGACTGATGGTGCAGGACCTGGCCCGGCGGCACGGCGGCGAGATGCTGCGCTACGCCTTCAACGGACTGCTGGCCACCGCGGTGCACTACGCGGTGCTCACCTACAACCTGGAGGTGCTGCGTTTTGCCTCCGCCGGGTTGGCCAACCTCTGCGCCGCGGTGGCCGGCATCGCGGTGTCGTTTCTCGGCAGCCGCTACTTCGTCTTCGGGCACAGCGGCGAAGCGCTGCTCGGGCAGGCGCTGAAGTTCAGTGGCCTGTATGGGCTGATCGCCATCGTTCACGGCGGTGTGCTGATGGTGTGGACGGACTGGCTCGGGTTGGACTACCGCCTGGGCTTTGTGCTGGCCACCTCCCTGCAAATCGCCCTGAGTTATCTCGGCAACAAGTTTCTGGTGTTCAAAAAATGAAATTCCTGCGCGCGCTCGTCGCCACGGTGCTGTTTCTGGCTCTGTTGGTCGTGGTCTATCTGCTGCACATCCGCTTCCTGGCCATCGACGTGGTGTTTTACGCAGCCATCGCCGACGGCATCATCGCGGCCCTCGCCACCGGCGCGCTGGTGTTCGCCCTGGGCTACTTCCGGCCGCTGGGCGGGTTCGAGAAGCTGCAGCTGGTGGTGATCTGGCTGCTGACGGGCTACTGCCTCGCCATCTCCGTGCCAACCGTGATCGACCGCTCCCTGTCGTTCTACATCCTGGAAAAGATCCAGCAGCGCGGTGGCGGCATCCAGCACCAGCGCTTCGCCGAGGTCTTCACCCAGGAGTACATGAACGAGCACCGCCTGGTCGATGTGCGCCTGACCGAGCAACTGGCGTCCGGAACCATCGTGATCCAGAACGGCTGCGTCAAGCTCACCGACAAGGGCCAGCGCATCGCCCGCGCGGGGCGCTACTTCCGGCAACATTTCCTGCCCAAGAAGCGCCTGCTCATGGGCGAGTACTCGTCGGACCTGACCGACCCTTTCCGCAACAGTGCGACTGCTGTTGACTACCAGTGCCGTTGAGCCGGCGCGGGCCTGACCCGGCCCCGATTCAGCGGGCCGCCGTCTCGTCGACCTGAATGGCCAGGCCCCACCCCCCCGTGTTGTCTCCCAGCGCATCGTCGTTCACGCAGAACTCCAGCGGGCCGTTCGCGTTCACCACGAACTCCGTCCGCTGCGCCTGACCCTGCACCAGTTGCACCTGTCCGGCCACCGGGTTCACGACGCGCAACACCAGCGAATGGCGCCGCATCGTGGGGAACGGAAAGGCCCCGCTGACAGGGCCGGCATTGCCCTCCGGACCATTGATGCAGCCGTTGAACAGGCAACCGAAATTCATGTCGCTGTTGGATGGCAGCTCATCGATGATGACCCGGCTGCCGATGCGCAGATCGACCATATCCGGCAGGCTGTTGCAGGGCTTGCCCAGTTTCGCCCCCATCGCCAGAATGAAGGCGGCGTTGTGCCGGATCGACCCGTCCGACTGCTTCGTGGCGTGCATCAGGTGAAAAGGGAACCGGGCTTCGCCCACACAGTTGGCCACCGAGTAGGCATGCACCTGTTTTGGCCCTGGCCAGCTGTGGATCATCTGGCCCGCCGAGGGGCGCGAGTAGCGGTGGTCCATGCCGATCCAGGTCCTGGAAGTGGTCGCGGCGAAGTCACCCGCCCTGTTCTGCGAGAAGCCGTCGCCCCAGTTGACACCGATCGTTCCACAGGTACCGTGCCCCTGGATCGCGAACGAATATTGCTGTGTGTTCGACAGCCCGCACACATTGCTCGCCGCGTCGCACTCCAACCGGTGGCCGGTGACCAAACCCAGGCCTGTGATGCCGTGACCGCACCCTGACAGGACCCCGCCGACCACCAACGCGGACACGCCGCCCATGCGTTTGAACCAGGCTTTCATGTTGTTCCTCCAGACGTTGGTACAAAACCCCCTCGGGTACTTTGCGCCCCAAGTTCAAGGCAGTCCACCCCCGCCTGGGGGACGAGGCCCAAGGGGATCCCGGGCCGAATCGTCAACGCGCACCCAGCCCCATGCCGCGCGAGATCACCTCTTTCATGATCTCGTTGGTGCCGCCGTAGATGCGCTGCACACGCGCATCCGCATAGGCTCGGGTGATCGGGTATTCCCACATGTAGCCGTAGCCGCCGTGCAGCTGCACGCACTCGTCCATCACCTTGCACTGCAGGTCGCTGCACCAGTACTTGGCCATGCTGGCGGTCGCGGTGTCGAGCTGGTCCACCGCCACCAGCTCGCAGCACTTGTCCACGAACACGCGCGCCACCTGCACCTCCGTCTGCAGCTCGGCCAGCGTGTAGCGGGTGTTCTGGTAGCTCGCGACCGGCTGGCCGAAGACCTTGCGGTCTTTCACGTACGCCACCGTCCAGTCAATGGCGGCCTGCGCCGCCGCCACGGCGCCGATGGCGATCTGCAGCCGTTCCCAGGGCAGTTGTTCCATAAGGCAGATGAAGCCCCTGCCCTCGCCCCCCAGCAGGTTCTCGGCGGGCACGCTGACGTTGTCGAAGAACAGCTCCGACGTGTCCTGCGCCTTCATGCCCAGCTTCTTCAGGCGCTTTCCCTTGCTGAAACCCGGCATGCCCTGCTCCACCAGCAGCAGGCTGGTGCCCTTGGCGCCGGCGGCCGGGTCGGTCTTGGCGACCACGATCACCAGATCGGCGTGCCAGCCGTTGGTGATGAAGGTCTTGCTGCCGTTGAGCAGGTAGCTGCCGTCGGCTTGGTGGATGGCCGTGGTCTTCACGCCCTGCAGGTCGCTGCCGGCGGCGGGTTCGCTCATCGCAATGGCGCCCACCATCTCGCCCGTGGCCAGCAACGGCAGGTATTTTTTCTTCTGCGCCTCGGTGCCGTAGTGCAGGATGTACGGCGCCACGATCTCGCTGTGCAGACCGAAGCCGATGCCGCTGACCCCGGCGCGTGCGATCTCCTCCATCTGCGCCACCGAGTACAGCTTGTCGGCCCCGGCCCCGCCATACGCCTCCGGCATGGTCATGCAGAGAAAGCCGTTCTCACCGGCCTTGCGCCAGACGGCACGGTCCACATAGCCCTGCTCTTCCCAGCCCCCGTGAAAAGGGGCGATCTCCTTTTCCACGAAGCGGCGAAAGCTGTCACGAAAGGCCTCGTGGTCGGTGTTGAACAGGGTGCGGTCGATCATGGGGTGCTCTTGGGTGCTGGGGTTGCCGTGGGTATCGGAAAGTGCGGCAATGTGCATGATGGCGTGGTGTCGCTGGTTGGACGGCGGCACCACCATTTTCACAAAGCATTTGCTTGGCAAAAGTCTATACTGATCCGCAGGAACCGCAAATCACCTTTCGGCGGGCGTGTGGCCCGGCCCGTCAACCTGGAGACAAGCCCATGAGCGAAGCATTTGTATTCGACGCCATCCGCACCCCACGCGGCAAGGGCAAGAAGGACGGCAGCCTGTACGAGGTCAAGCCGGTCAACCTGCTGGCCGGCCTGCTGCGCGAGCTGCAACACCGCAACCACCTGGACACCTCGGCGGTGGACGACGTGGTGATGGGCGTGGTCTCGCCCATCGGGGAACAAGGCTCGGTGCTGCCCAAGGTGGCCGCGCTCAAGGCCGGCTGGGACTGGCGTTGCTCGGGCGTGCAGCTCAACCGCTTCTGCGCCTCGGGCCTGGAGGCGGTGAACATGGCCGCCATGAAGGTGAAGAGCGGCTGGGAAGACCTGGTGGTGGCCGGTGGCGTGGAGAGCATGAGCCGCGTGCCGATCGGCTCCGACGGCGGCGCCTGGGCGCAGGACCCGGAGACCAACAGCGCCACGCTGTTCGTGCCGCAAGGCATCGGCGCCGACCTGATTGCCACGCTCGACGGCTTCACGCGCGAAGACGTGGATGCCTTCGCGCTCGAATCGCAGAAGCGCGCTGCCGCTGCGCGCGCGGCCGGGCATTTCCAGCACTCGGTGGTGCCGGTGAAAGACGCTTTGGGTCAGATCATCCTGGCGGTGGACGAGTTCATCAAACCGCACACCACGATGGCGGGCCTGGCCGGTCTGAAGCCCGCCTTCGAGCAGTTGGGCGCCATGGGCTTCGACGCGGTGGCGCTGCAGCGCTACCCGCAGGTGGAGCGCATCCACCACGTGCACCACGCGGGCAATTCGTCGGGCATCGTGGACGGCGCGGCGGCCCTGCTGATCGGCAGCGAGGCCGCCGGCAAGACCCACGGCTTCACGCCGCGCGCGCGCATCGTGGCGGCGGCGCTCTCGGGCGCGGACCCGACCATCATGCTCACCGGCCCCATGCCGGCGGCGCGCAAGGCGCTGGCCAAGGCCGGCCTCACCATCGACCAGATCGATCTGTTCGAGGTGAACGAAGCCTTTGCCGCCGTGCCCATGCGCTTCATGCGTGAGATGGGCGTGCCGCACGAGAAGGTGAACGTGAATGGCGGCGCGATCGCGCTGGGCCACCCGCTCGGCGCCACGGGCGCGATGATTTTGAACACGCTGATCGACGAGCTGCACCGGACGAAAAAACGCTACGGCCTCGCCACACTCTGCGTCGGCGGCGGCATGGGCATCGCCACGATCGTTGAACGCATCTGAACCGAGCGGGGACACCAACATGATCACCAAGACCATCCGCTACGAACTTGCCGACGCCGCATTCGGCAAGGTGGCCACCATCACCTTCGACGAACAGGACTCGCCGGTCAACACCATGTGCCTGCAGTGGCAGGACGATCTGGACGCCGTGACCGCCCAGGTGCTCAAGGACCGCGAGCAGATCCAAGGCATCGTGTTGGCCTCGGCCAAGAGCACCTTCTTTGCCGGTGCCGACCTCAAGGGCGTGATGCGTTCGACCGCCGCCGACGGCCACCGCGTGTTCACCGAAATCGAGCGCATCAAGCGCAATTTCCGCAAGCTGGAAACGCTGGGCGTGCCGGTGGTGAGCTGCCTCAACGGTGCCGCGCTCGGTGGCGGCTGGGAGGTGGCGCTGGTGGGCCACCACCGCATCGCGCTCAACAACCCCAAGGTGCAGTTTGGCCTGCCCGAGATCACGCTGGGGTTGATTCCCGGCGGCGGTGGCATCACCAAGATGACCCGACTGCTGGGCCTGGTGGCCGCGCAGCCCTACATCCTGGAGAGCAAGCTCTTCGGCCCCGAGGAGGCGCTGAAAATCGGCGTGGTGCATGAACTCGTCGCCACACCGGAAGAGCTGATGCCCAAGGCGCTGGCCCACATCGAGGCCTCGCAAGGCAAACCCGAGGCCTGCCAGCACCCGTGGGACCGCAAGGACTACAAGATGCATGGCGGCACACCGAGCAACCCCAAGATCGCGGCCATGCTGAGCGTGGCGCCCGCCATGCTGAAGCAGAAGACGCGCGGCCTCTACCCTGCGCCCGAAGCCGCGCTGGCCGCGATGGTGGAAGGCGCCATGGTCGACTTCGACACCGCCATGCGCATCGAGAGCCGTTACCTCGCCGGGCTCATGACCGGCCCGGTGGCACGGAACATGATCAACACCTTCTTCTTCAACCTGAACGCCATCAAGGCCGGCCAGAGCCGCCCGAAGGACGTGCCGCGCTACAAGCCGCAGAAGGTGGGCCTGCTGGGCGCCGGCATGATGGGCTCGGGCATCGCCTACGCACAGGCCAGCCGCGGCATCGCCACCGTGCTGAAGGACGTGAGCATGGAAGCGGCCAACAAAGGCAAAGCCAACAGCCTGAAGGTGACGCAGCCGCGTGTGGACAAGGGCCGCATGAGCGCGGCCGACCAGCAGGCGCTGCTGGCGCGCATCACGCCCACCGCGAGCACCGCCGACCTGCAAGGCTGCGACCTGATCATCGAGGCGGTGTTCGAACACCGCGAGCTCAAGGCCGCGGTGACGCACGAATCCGAACCCATGCTGGCCGAGGGTGGCTTCTTCGCCAGCAACACCTCCACCCTGCCCATCACCGGCCTGGCCAAGGCGAGCGCGCGGCCGCAGAAGTTCGTCGGTATCCACTTCTTCAGCCCGGTCGACAAGATGAAACTGGTGGAGATCATCCGCGGCAAAGAGACCGACGACGAAACCATCGCCCGCGCCTACGACTATGTGCAGGCGCTGGGCAAGCTGCCGATCGTGGTGAACGACGCGCGCGGCTTCTACACCAGCCGCACCTTCGGCACCTTCGTGATGGAGGGGGCCGCCATGTTGGGCGAAGGCATTCCGGCACCGGTGATCGAAAACGCCGCCATGCAGGCCGGCATGCCGGTGGGGCCGCTGGCCGTGCTGGACGAGACCGCGCTCTCGCTATCGGTGCACGTGCTGGAACAGACCCGCGCCGACTATGCCGAAGAGGGCCGCCACTACGACACCACGCCGGGCGAACACCTGGTCGAACAGATGGTCAAGCAGCACCACCGCGGCGGCCGCGCGGCCGGCGGCGGCTTCTACGACTACCCCGCCGGGCAGAAGAAAACCCTCTGGCCCCAGCTCAAGACCCTGTTCGAAAAGCCCGGTGTTGCGTGGGACCTGCAAGACGTGAAGGACCGCCTGCTCTACCGCCAGGCGGTGGAGACGGCGCGCTGCCTGGCCGAAGGCGTGCTCACCAGCGTGCACGACGGCAACATCGGCTCCATCTTCGGCATCGGTTTTCCGGCCTGGACCGGCGGCGCGCTGCAGTTCATCTACGGCATGGGCATTGAGGCGTTCGAGAAACGCTGCGCCGCACTGGCGGCGAAGTTCGGCCCGGGCTTTGCGCTGAACGACGCCGTCAAGGCCGCGATCCGCCAGCACCAGCCGGTGTACTGAACGCCTTCCCGACCAGCGACGAAGCGAGCCACGTCAACGGCACGGTGATTGAAGTTTCTGGCGGCATGTCGGTCTGAATCGGTCTGAATATGGAAGCACATCTTTCCTCCGGCGCCCACCTGCGCGACCCGCGCCCGGGCGACATGGGCTGGGTGATCCAGCAGCATGGCGAGCTCTACTGGCGCGAATACGGCTGGAACGCCGAGTTCGAGGCAATGGTGGCCGGCATCGTGGCCAGCATGATGAAGCGCCACGACCCAACCTGGGAGCGCGGCTGGATCGCCGAGCTCAACGGCGAGCGCGTGGGCTCGGCCTTTGTGGTGCGCAAGAGCAAGACCGTGGCCCAGCTGCGCCTGCTGATCCTCACGCCCGCGGCGCGCGGCCTGGGCCTGGGCGGGCGGCTGACCGACGAGTGCATCGCCTTCGCGCGCGCCAAGGGCTACCGCAAGATGGTGCTCTGGACCAACCACAACCTTGAGGCCGCGCGCGCCATTTATGCCAAACGTGGCTTCGCCCTGGTGGACAGCGAGGCACACCACAGCTATGGGCGCGACCAGGTGGGTGAACACTGGGAACTCCCCCTGTGAACCTGGCCCTGCTGGCGGCCGCGGCCACCGGCGTGCAGGTGGGTGCGACCATCGTCGCCTCGCGCTACGTGGTGGCCGAGGTGCCGCCGCTCACACTGGCCCTGCTGCGTTACGCCATCGGTTTCCTGAGCCTGCTGCCCTTCGTGTGGCGACCGCTGCGGGCGCACCCCTGGCCGGCGGGCACCGCCCGACCACCGGGCCGCGACCTGCTGGCCATGGCCGCGCTGGGCGTGGGCCAGTTCGCCCTGCTCATCGCCTTGCTCAACCTCGGCCTGCAGCACGTCGGCGCGGCCCGTGCGGCGCTGATCTTCAGCCTGTTCCCCCTGCTCACCCTGCTGCTCGCGGGCGCGCTGGGGCAGGAACACATCACGCCGGGCCTGCTCACGGGCGTGGGGTTGTCGATCGCCGGGGTGGGGCTGTCGCTCTGGCCGCGGCTGGCGAGCGGCGGCACCGGCCACTGGTGGGGCGAAGCCGCGGTGCTGGGCAGCGCACTCACCGGCGCGGTGTGCAGCGTGCTCTACCGCCCCTACCTGCGCCGCTATCCCACGGTGCCGGTGTCGGCCCTGGCCATGGGCGTCTCGGTGCTGTGTCTCGCGCTGCTGGCCCTGCTCGAACACTGGCCGCAGCGCGTGGGAACCCTGGCTCCAGGCACCTGGGCGGTGGTGGCCTTCATCGGCCTGTCCAGCGGCGCCGGCTACTTCGCCTGGCTGTACGCGCTCAAGCACGAATCGCCCACCCGCGTCACGGTGTTTCTCGCGCTCAACCCGGTCACGGCGGCGTTGCTGGGTGCCGCGTTGCTGGATGAACCCGTCGACGGATTCGCGCTCGGCGCCCTGGTGCTGATCGCGCTGGGCCTGTGGCTGGCCACGCGGCCCGTCAGACCGCGCCCGCGCTGACATCCCCATCCGATGCGGGCCTGCGCGCAATACCACGACAGCCCCTGGGGCCAGAACGGGCGCCCGATAATCGGGCCATGCCCGCCCCAGCGAACACCCTCACCCCGGCCATCGACGCCGCCCCCAACCACCCCCGATCCAAAACCGACCTCTTCATGTCCTTCACCTGGCTGGCCCTGCAGGGCTTTGGCGGCGTGCTGGCGGTGGTGCAGCGCGAGCTGGTGGAGAAAAAACGCTGGATGACGCGCGAACAGTTCGTGGAAGACTGGGCCGTGGCGCAGATCATGCCGGGCCCCAACGTGGTCAATCTCTCGATGATGATCGGCGGGCGCTATTTCGGTTTGCCGGGCGCGCTCGCAGCGCTCGCGGGCATGCTGGCCGCACCGCTGGTGATCGTGCTGCTGCTGGCCGCGCTCTACGGCAGCGTGGCCGACAGCGCCACCGCACAAGGCGCGCTGCGCGGCATGGGTGCGGTGGCCGCTGGCCTCATCACCGCCACCGGCATCAAGCTGATCGCCGCGCTTGGCAAGAACGCCATGGGCATCGGGGTGTGCATCGCCCTGGCGGTGCTCACCTTCGTGGCGATCGCCCTGCTGCGCTGGCCGCTGGCCTGGGTGCTGCTGGGCCTGGGCGGTGCGGCCTGCTTGTGGGCGTATCGGGTGCTGGGCCAGCGCCCAAACGGGGAGGCTCCATGAGCATGGCCCCCACGCTGGCGAACTGGACCGACCTGTTCCTGCATTTCGCCTCGCTCTCGCTGCTGGCGGTGGGCGGCGCCATCACCACCGCGCCCGACATGCACCGCTACCTGGTGGGCGAACAGGGCTGGCTGAGCGAGGCGCAGTTCACCTCGTCGATCGCGCTGTCGCAGGCCGCGCCCGGCCCGAACGTGCTGTTCGTTGCCCTGCTGGGCTGGAACGTGGGACTCAACGCCGGTGGCGGCCCGTCGGCTGGCTGGCTCGCCTGGGCGCTGGCGCTGCTGGGTGTGCTGGTGACGCTGGTGGCGATCATGCTGCCCTCGTCCATCCTCACCTACACCGCCACCCAGTGGGGCCACCGCAACCGCGAGCTGCGCGCGGTGCGCGCCTTCAAGGCGGGCATGGCGCCCATCGTGATCGCGCTGCTGATCGCCACCGGCTGGCTGCTCAGCGCGGCCCACAACCAGCCGGCGCGCGACTGGCCACTGTGGCTGCTGACGGCCACCGCTGCCGTGCTGGTGTGGCGCACCCAAATACACCTGCTGTGGCTGATCGGTGCCGGCGCGGTGCTGGGGGCGCTGGGTCTGGTCTGAGAGGCTGAGCGCCCGAGGCGCACAAGCCGAGCCGGGCTTATTTCTGGCGCTGCAAGCCCGCCATGCCCTTGGTGTCCAGGGCCGCCACGGCGCCGCGCACGGCATCCATGTCGAGGTTGTTGCCACTGACTTCAACCATCACGCCGTTGGGCAGCATCAGAGCCATCTCGGCACTGCTGCCGTCCTTGCGGTATTCCTCTTTGATGGACACGCCGTCCTTCTGGTAGATGCGCTCCACCTCTTCCTGGGTTTCGCGGTTGACCGTGGACTGGGCCCAGGCGCCCATGGCCATCGCCAGGGCGGGCACGGCGCCGATGTCCTGCACCTTGACTTCCAGGACGCGATCGTCCTTTTCGTATTCGGCCGTGACGCTGGTGAAGTTCATGCCCATGGCGTTGTCGGACCGCGCTTCGAGCGTGTTGCGGCTCAGTCCCGCAAGCGAGGCCGGCACATAGCCCTGCAGCACATCGGGCGCGAAGGGCTTGCCGCCCTTCCCGCCCAGGGCCGCGCCCATCATTTCGTTCATGGCCTGGCCGGCCGCGGCGCTGTCGCCTCGGGCCTGAGCCTCTTCCATCTTCTTGCTCGCCGCTTCCATCTTTTTGCTGGCCTCTTCGAGCTTGGCCGTGTCCAGCGTGATCTCGGTGCCCGGCAGCTTGATGCTGACGTCGCCGGCGTCCGGGCGTCCGCCACCCATCATGTAGCCCGGCCCGCCGCCGCTGAACAACGCGCTGGCCGCGCCCAGGATGATCCCCGCAACAATGCCGCAGACCACCACCACGGCGGTGTACACCGCCGCCTTCTCCTTGGGCGCCTTCATCAGCACGGGGATGCCGGTGTAGACCAGATAGATGGAGTACAGCGCTGCGAGCAACCCCAGCACCGCCAGCATGGGAATCAGGCTGAAGATGCCGCCCACCATGCCGGCGGTGGAGCCGAAGGCGATCAGCTTGAGCGCGTTGAGCGGATTCTTTTCACCCTGGAAGCTGGGTGCCAGGGCGTTGGTGATCATGGCCAGCACGTAGATCATGACCAGCGAGAGCACGTAGCCCACCACCATGTTGCCCAGCCCGGCCACGATCGGTACCCGAAAGCTCATGCCCATGGCACCGGCGCCCACCAGGCTCATGCCGATGAAGCCGGCCACGGCCGGAATCGCCGCGAGGTAGATCAGGTAGTTCTTGTAGATGCCCTGGGCATCGGTGGATTCCTGTTCGATGACCGGCCAGGTCTCCACCGGTTTGAGCAGGATGGCTTGCACGCGTTCGACGATGTTCATGGGTCACTCCTTGAAATGAAAGGACGGCTGCCTGAATGAAACCAGCTTGAAACCAGCTTCAGCGCGGGTTCTCGAAGAACACGGCGTTGGTGTAGTCGCTGATCTCGAAATAGACCTTCTTCTCGCCCGGATCGGCCTGCATGTTCAGGTTCTCGTCGAGCACGCCGTACCCATAGCGGTAGGCGCGGGGGGTGTTGTCGTCGGTGCCGAGCGCGGTGCTGATCTTGTCGATCCGCAGGAAGCGGCGCACCACCTTGTCGCCGGCATAGACCTCGAGCACGCCGTTGGTGCCGGTCCAGTTCTGGATCTCCCGACTGAACTTGTTCTGCTGCTCCTGGGTACAAGCCGCCGCAAGCAAGGCGACGCTCAGGACGGCGGCCAACCCGGCGCGTTGTGCAGATGTGCTCGTCATTCAATCCTCCAGCAGTGTTGGAAGGCATTGTGCCGCAGGTTCGTGCAGGCACAAGTCGGCCACGGCGTCCAGTTCGGTTGCCTCGGGGTTGATCACCACCACCCGGGCGCAGCGCCGGTGCACGGTGTGCGCCAGGCCTGCGGCCGGGTAGACCACGCCCGAGGTGCCGATAACCAGCATCAGGTCGCAGCCGTTCGCGGCTTTTTGCGCCGCGTCCAGCGCGGGCAGCGGCAGCATTTCGCCAAACCAGACCACGGCCGGGCGCCGCAGGTTGCCACAGGTCGGGCAACGGGGCGGACGCCCCGTCTCCACGAACTCGGGGTGGCAACAGTCGCGTGGCATGTCCAGCCAACGGTCATCGGCCAGGTTGCCGTGCAGGGCGATCGCGTCGGCGCTGCCCGCGCGCTGGTGCAGGCCGTCCACGTTCTGCGTGATGAGGGTGAGTCGGCCCGGGTGCCGCTGCTGAAAGGCCGCGAGCGCCCGGTGGCCGGCGTTGGGTTCTACGTTGGCAACCATGTCGCGACGGAACTGGTACCAGTCCCAGACGCGGCGCGGGTGGGCACGAAACGCGTCCTCGGTGGCCAGGTCTTCGGGTTTGAACCGTGCCCACAGCCCGGTCTGCGCGTCGCGAAACGTGGGCACGCCGGACTCGGCGCTCACTGGAGTACCTTCGCCCTGCGGGCTGCGGTGCGAGCTTGCTTGGGAACGGCCTGGCGCGGCGCTCATGCCCGCGCCGGTGAGTACCGCGATGTGGTTTGCGCTCTCGATCCACTGGCGAACCACTTGCGCAACGGACATGTCGGCCCTGCGGTGCGAAAGAGCAACTGTTCCAGGTGCGAGGGGATGCACCAGCCCAGGCCAGCACGGGGCCGGCTTTGCCGGACCGCTGCGGGCGCCCCCTGGAGGGGGCTGAGGGTCGCGGCTCCGAGCCTGCCCGCGCAGGCTTGGACGGCCCGAAGAAGCATCGACTCTGGCGATGCTGCGGCCTGCAGGGCACGCCGAAGGCGGCGCAGGGGTGATTCATCCCGTTCTTTGGCGCAGCGCTTCGTAAAGACAGACGCCGCTGGCCACCGACACGTTGAGGCTCTCCACCGCGCCGCGCATCGGGATGCTGACCAGTTCGTCACAGGTCTTGCGCGTGAGCTGGCGCATGCCCTCGCCCTCGGCGCCCAGCACCAGGGCCACCGGGCCTTTGAGGTCCACCTGGTACAGCGTTTTGGGGGCGTCATCGCTGGTGCCGATGATCCAGATGTTGCGCTCCTTGAGTTCGCCCAGGGTGCGCGCCAGGTTGGTCACCATGAAGTACGGCATGGTTTCGGCCGCGCCGCTGGCCACCTTGGCCACGGTGGCGTTGATGCCGGCCGCGTGGTCCTTGGGTGCGATCACCGCGTGTGCGCCCGCGCCGTCGGCCACGCGCAGGCAGGCGCCCAGGTTGTGCGGGTCGGTGATGCCGTCGAGCACCAGCAGCAATGGCGCCACGCCGTCAGCCTCCAGCTTCTCCAGCAACTCGTCGAGCGAATGCGCCTGGGGCAGGGCTTCGACCCGCGCGGCCACGCCCTGGTGGCCATGGCTGCCGGCGAGCTTGGCGATGCGCAGGCCGTCGGCCTCGATGAGCCGCGCGTTGGCTTCCCGGGCGCGCTCCAGGAACTGGCGCATGCGCGCGTCGCGCCGCGTCGGCTCGAAGTAGATTTCAATGATGGATTGCGGCGCGGTTTTCAGGCGCACGCCCACGGCGTGAAAGCCGAACAACACTTTGGGAGAAGACATCGCCCGATTATCGACGCAGCCGCCTGCGCGCCGACGGGCCAAGGCCTGCGAGAATCCCGGCATGCCCAGCAACCCGTCTGAAACCCCCGAAACCCTGTCGGCCGTCTGCCTGTGCGCCGAATGGTGCAGCACCTGCCGCGACTGGCACGCCGTGGTCGAACAGGCGGCGCACGAGTTCAAGGACGTGCGCTGGCGCTGGCTGGACATCGAAGACGAGGCCGATCTGCTGGACGAACTCGACATCGACATCGAGACCTTCCCCACCATGCTGCTGGCGCGCGGCGATCAGGTGCTGTTCTTTGGCCCAATTCCCGCCCAGGCCGAGGTGCTGGCGCGGCTGGTGAGCACACTGCAAGGCGGCTCGGCGAGCGCGCCGGGCCTGACCGAACAGGTCGCCACCCTCTGGCAGCGGCTGCGCGGTCGGGCAACGACCTGATCCCTCAGAGCACCGCTTCCAGATCGGCCACCTGCCCGGCTTCGATGGTGATGCGCCGCTCGCAGCGCTGGGCGATGGCGCGGTCGTGCGTGACCAGCACCAGCGTGGTGCCCTGCTCGCGATTCAGATCGAACATCAGCTCCATGATCTTGCCGCCGGTGGCGAAGTCCAGGCTGCCGGTGGGTTCGTCGGCCAGCAGCACGGCGGGCTGCACCACAAAGGCACGCGCGAGCGCAACACGCTGCTGCTCCCCGCCCGACAGCACCTTGGGGTAGCTGGCGAGCCGCTCGCCCAGCCCCACCCGCTGCAACATGGCGGTGGCCGCGGCACGGGCGTCGCGCCGCCCGGCAAGTTCCAGCGGCAGCATCACGTTTTCCAGCGCGGTGAGGTTGCCGAGCAGCTGGAAGCTCTGAAACACAAAGCCCACCTTCTGCGCCCGCAGGGCGGCGCGCTGGTCTTCGTCGAGCGCGAACAGATCGACGCCATCGATGTGAACTGTGCCGCTGCTGGGCGTATCCAACCCGGCCACAATGGACAGCAGCGTGCTCTTGCCCGACCCGGACGCGCCCACGATGGCCGCGGTTTCCCCCTTGTTCAGGGTGAAATCGATATCGCGCAAAATCGTCAGGGATCCCGTGGAGTCGACCACCGACTTGAACACGTGCTGCACTGCAATCATCACTTCGGACATGGAAGGGCTCTCAAGTTGAATCGACGTCACTTTAACGCGCTGGGCCTGCTGGCCGCGGCAACGGGGTCTATCGGGAGCACGTTGGCGCAGGCCGCGGCCAGCACCGCCAGCGACCCGGCGCCCGTCGTCCTGGTGGTGGGCGACTCGCTGAGCGCCGAATACGGTCTGCGACGCGGCAGCGGCTGGGTGGCCTTGCTGGCGCAGCGCCTGAGCAGCCAGAAGATGAACGCCCGTGTGGTCAACGCCGGTGTCAGCGCCGACACCAGCTCGGGCGGACGCTCCCGCCTGCCCGCCCTGCTGCGGCAACACCAACCGGCGGTGGTGGTCATCGAGCTCGGCGCCAACGATGCGTTGCGGGGTCTGCCGCTGTCCGTCACGCGCGACAACCTGCGCAGCATGGTGCGCCTGTCGCGCGAGGCCGGCGCGCGGGTGCTGCTGGTGGGCATGGAAATGCCGCCCAACTATGGCGAGCGCTACGCGCAGGAGTTCCGCGAGGTGTTCACCCAGGTGGCGCGCGAGGAAAAGACCGCGCTCGTTCCCTTCCTGCTCAAAGGCGTGGCCGATCTCGAGGACCCCACCAAGCTGTTCCAGAGCGACCGCATGCACCCCAACGAGAGCGCCCAGCCCACGTTGCTGGCCAATGTGTGGCCGGCGCTGACCCCGCTGCTGCCGAAACGATAATCGGGCATGCCCGTTCACACCCTGCCCGCCGCCGAAGCCCTGGCCCGACTCGACAGCTTCGACACCGTCATAGACGCCCGCACCGAAGACGAACACGCGCTCGACCACGTGCCCGGGGCCATCAACTGGCCCACGCTCAACAACCAGGAGCGCATCGACATCGGCACGATGTACAAGCAGGTCAACCCGTTTGAGGCCAAAAAGCGCGGCGCTGCGCTGTCCGCGCGCAACATCGCGGCCCACATCGAGCGCGAGGTGATCGACAAGCCGCGCAACTGGAAACCGCTGGTGTACTGCTGGCGCGGCGGCAACCGCAGCGGAGCCCTGGCCACCATCCTGGGCGCGATCGGTTTTCACGTCACGCTGATCGAAGGCGGCTACAAGGCCTGGCGCGCGGCCCTGGTCGAATCGATCCCGGCGCTCGCCACCCGCCTGCACTACCGCGTGGTCTGCGGCCCCACCGGCAGTGGCAAGACGCGCCTGCTGCAGGCGCTCGCCGCCCAGAGCGCACAGGTGCTCGACCTGGAGGCGCTGGCCAGCCACCGCAGCTCGGTGCTGGGCCACATCCCCGGGCAGGAACAGCCCAGCCAGAAACGTTTCGACAGCCTGATATGGGACGCGCTGCGGCACTTTGATCCGGCGCGTGCGGTGTACGTGGAGAGCGAGAGCAAGAAGGTGGGCAATGTGCGCGTGCCCGATGCATTGATCGAGGCCATGCGCGAGAGCCCCTGCATCGACCTGCAGCTGTCAGACCCCGAGCGGGTGGCGCTGCTGTTGGAAGACTACGATTTTTTCGTGAAAGACAGCGACCATTTCTGCCACCGCCTGCAAGCCCTGGCCGAGCTGCGTGGCAAGGCGGTGGTGTCGACCTGGATCGAAAAAGTCCAGCAGGGACACACGCCAGAGGTGGTGCTCGAACTCCTGACCCAGCACTACGACCCGATGTACGCGCAGTCGATCGCGCGCAACTTCAAACGTTACGGCGAGGCCCTGCCTTGTGTGCTGCGCGACCGTTCGGCCGAGGCGCTGGCCGATGCCGCGCGCGGGCTGCTCGCCGCCGAACCCACCGCATCGCCGGCCTGATCGAGCACCGGTCGCCGCTCGGTGGGCGTGACGGATCGGTGCGCGCCTTCAGTCGGTCGAGGTCGATCCTTCGCCGGCCGCGGGTGCCGCGTCGCCAGGGCCGGTGTTGTCCTCGCCCGGCCCTTCGGGCGCATCGGAATCGCTGTGGTGCTTGCCAGCGGCCTTGGCTTTGAGCTTCTCTTCCTTCTTCTTCTTTTTGGCGAGCTCGCGCTGGCGTTTTTCGTATCCGTAGTTGGGAGTGGCCAAAGCAGTCTTTCGGGTGGGTGGGTTGAAGGGATGTCAGGCGTTGAGCGTGGCAATCGCCTGCGCCAGATCGGCACGCAGGTCGTCCACGGCCTCCAGGCCGACGGCAAAGCGCACCAGGCCGCCCTTGTGGGGCCAGGCTGCGGTGCGGATAGCGGACATGTTGTAGGGCGCGCACAAGCTGATGGGGCCGGCCCAGCTCCAGCCCAGCTTGAACAAACGCAGGCTGTCGCAGAAAGCGTCGATCTGCGTCTGGCTGAAGCGTTCATCAAACACCACGCTGAACAGGCACGCGGCCGCCTTGGCGTCGCGCCGCCAGGCTTCGTGGCCGGGTGAGCCGGGCAAGGCCGGGTGCAGCACCTGCACCACCCCGTCCTGCTGTTGCATCCAGGTGGCGAGTTCGCGCGCGCTGGCGTCTTGCGCGTGGTAGCGCAACGCCATGCTGTTGAGGCCGCGCAGCACGAGCTCGGCATCGTTGCCGCTCACGCCCAGGCCGAGCCGCATGTGGCACAGCAAGACCTGCTGGTGCAGCACCTCGTCGCGCGTGACGACGGCCCCCATGAGCACGTCGGCGCCGCCACTGGGGTATTTGGTCAGTGCCTGCATGGACACGTCCACCCCCAGCTCGAAGGCGTTGAACGCGATGCCCGCACCCCAGGTGTTGTCCAGCGCCGTGAGGATGGGCCGTTCAGCGCCACGCCCCTGGTTCGCCGAGCGCACCACCGCAACCAGCGCGGGGATGTCGGGAAACTCCAGCGTGATCGAGCCCGGTGCCTCCAGCCACACCAGGCGCGTGGCCGGGCCGATCTTGGCGGCCAGATCGGCGGCATCGAGCGGGTCGTAGTAGCGGTGCGTGATGCCCCAGGCGGCCAGTTCCCCGGCAGCAAAGGTCTTGCCGGGGCCGTAGGCGTTGTCGGGCATCAGCAGTTCATCGCCCTGGCGCAGAAAGGCCATGTCCACCAACGACAGGGCCGACAGGCCGCTGGGCGCGAGCACGCAGTGGCGCCCGCCTTCCACGGTGGCGATGCGCTCTTCCAGAGTGAACGTGGTGGGCGTGCCGTGCAGGCCGTAGGTGTAGCCGCTCTTGTCTTTCCACTCCTGCGTGCGCAATGCCTGCACGTTGGGGAAGATGACGGTGGACGCCTTGTGAACGCCGGGCGCGACGGCGTCGAAGCCCTCGGGTGGGCGATAAGGATGGTGGATCAGCTGGGTGGAAAGCTCGCTCATTCCGATCAGAGCTTCCATTTTTCGAGCAGTTGCGCCGGACGCATGGCGTCGTACCCCTCGAAGGGCTGATGAATCCAGGGGTTGGTGGGCAGGAACTCCACCGAATAATCGGGCGTGAACGTGGACAGCTGCTTGGTCCAGATCACGGCGCTGCGCAACTCGGTGATGGGGGCGTAGTTGTTCTTCAGCATCCCGATCACCGCCTTGAGCGTGTGACCCGAATCGGCCAGATCGTCCACCAGCAGCACCTTGCCGGCGATCTCGCCTTTGGGCGTGGTGATGTAGCGCGCGATGTCCAGATTGCCCTGCTGCGTGCCGGCGTTGGCGCGGTAGGAACTGGTCGACATGATGGCCAACGGCACGTCAAAAATGCGCGAGAGGATGTCGCCCGGGCGCATGCCCCCACGCGCCAGGCACAGGATGGTGTCGAACTGCCAGCCCGACTGATACACCTTGAGCGCCAGCTTCTCGATCAGGTTGTGGTACTCGTCGTACGAGACGTAGAGGTGTTTGCCGTCTTCGGTCAGCATGGGGTCTCCGGGGGTGAGGGACTGGCAGGATTTTGCACGAAGCCGGGGTCCGCCGGGCCATCGGCCCTGCCGGCACCCACGGCGGATGGCAGGCGGTCGCTCACCCGTGGTACGGGTGGTGCACCAGGATCGTGTGGTCGCGGTCCGGACTGGTCGAGACGATGTGGATCGGCACCCCGGTGGTTTCCTGGATGCGTTGCAGATACCGCTGCGCATTAACCGGCAGGTCTTCGTAACGCGTTGCACCGACCGACGAATCGCTCCAGCCGGGCAGGGTTTCGTAGATCGGGGTGCAGCGCGCGATCTCGTCGGCGCCCATGGGCAGGATGTCGATGGTCTGGCCATCGAGTTCGTAGCCGGTGCACAGCTTGAGCTCGGTCAGACCGTCCAGCACGTCCAGCTTGGTGATGCACAGACCGGAGAGACCATTGACCTGGGCCGAGCGCTTGAGCAGCGCGGCATCGAACCAGCCACAACGGCGGCTGCGACCTGTGGTCACGCCCTTTTCCGCACCCACCGTGGCCATGTGCCAGCCGGGCGTGCCCTCTTTTTCCCATTCCAGTTCGGTGGGGAACGGACCGCCGCCCACCCGGGTGCAATAGGCCTTGGTGATGCCCAGCACGTAGTGCAGCAGACCCGGGCCCACGCCGGAACCCGCCGCGGCATTGCCCGCCACGCAGTTGCTGGAGGTGACGAAGGGATAGGTGCCGTGGTCGATGTCCAGCAGCGTGCCCTGCGCGCCCTCGAACAGCAGGTTCGCGCCGGCCTTGTGCGCCGCGTTGAGCTCGCTCGACACGTCGGCGATCATGGGTTTGAGCCGCTCAGCCTGCTCCATGGCCTCGGCGAACACGGGCTCGAACTGGATCGCGCCGTCCCGCATGTAGGCAGCGATCTTTTCATCCCAGACCATGTCGGCCGAGTGCAGATAGCTGGTGAGCAGGTGGTTGTGCAGATCGAGCAGTTCGCGCAGTTTGGCGGCGAAACGCTCGGGGTATTTCAGGTCCTGCACGCGCAGCGCGCGGCGCGCGATCTTGTCTTCGTAGGCCGGGCCGATGCCACGGCCCGTGGTGCCGATCTTCTCGGTGCCGGCCTTCACCTTGGCGGCCTCGCGCGCGATGTCGATGGCGGCATGGAACGGCAGGATCAGCGGACAGCCTTCGCTGACGCGCAGGCGCGAGCGAACCTCCACACCGGCCTTCTCCAGTCCGGCGATTTCCTCGAACAGCTTGCCTACCGACAGCACCACGCCGTTGCCGATGTAGCACTTCACACCCGCGCGCATGATGCCGCTGGGGATGAGGTGCAGCGCGGTCTTCACGCCATTGATCACCAGCGTGTGACCCGCGTTGTGGCCGCCCTGGAAGCGCACCACGCCGGTGGCGGTCTCGGTCAGCCAGTCGACCAGTTTGCCTTTGCCCTCGTCGCCCCACTGGGTGCCGACCACCACCACGTTGCGCCCGGGTACCACGGCGCTGTTGCTGTTCATCATCTGCTGTTTCCGGTTAAAGAGTCTTCACAGTCCAGGCCCCGGCATGCACCGGATCGGACACCAGTTCGCGGTCGCACCGGAACTCATCCACTTCGTGTTCGTGGCCAGGCAAGGCACACACCACCGTGTGGCCCTCGCCGCGCAGCCGGGCAATGGCTTCGCGCAGCGAGGCATCCATGCCCCACGGCGCACGAATGGCGGCCACCAGCGGGCGCGGCGCAACGGCCGACACCAGCTCCTTGAGGTCAAGGCTGAAGCCCACCGCCGGGCGCTTGCGGCCGAACACCGCGCCGACCTCGTCGTAGCGCCCGCCGCGGGCCAGCTCGGCGGGCTCACCCCGCACGTCCCTGGCGAACAGCGCGAAGCGCATGCCGGTGTAGTAGGCATAGCCACGCAGGTCGGCCAGGTCGATGGACACCTCGACATCGGGCGTGTGCGCGGCCAGCCAGGCCAGGCTGTCGAGCGCTACGTGCAAGGCGGGCGATGGCGACAGGCCCCGCCGGGCCTCTTCCAGCACGGCGACGCCACCGAACAACCGCGGCAGAGCGCACAGGTCGTTGCGCACACGCTCAGGCAAGTCCGCGGCCAGCGCGCGCAACTCTGCCACGTCCTTGGCGGCCAGCGCGGCATGGATCTGCGCGGTGCGGTGGCCGTCCAGCGGCACGGGCGCGAGCACGGCGTCGATCACACGCACATCGGCCAGATCGAGCAACAGGCCGGTCACACCCGCACTGCGTAGGCAAGCCTGGGCCAATTCAAGGGTTTCAAGATCGGCTTCGAGTCCAGCGTGGCCGTAGATTTCGGCGCCGAACTGCAATGGCTCACGACTGGCCAGCGGGCGGTCGATGCGGGTGTGCACGACGGGGCCACAGTAGCTCAGGCGGGCCACGCCCTGGCGGTTGAGCAGGTGCGCGTCGATGCGGGCAACCTGCGGCGTGCTGTCGGCGCGCAGGCCGAGCGTGCGGCCCGAGAGCTGGTCAACCAGCTTGAAGGTCTGAAGATCGAGCGCTTCACCGGTGCCCGTGAGCAACGATTCCAGGTGCTCCAGCAACGGCGGCATGACCAGCTCGTAGCCATAGCCACGCGCTGTGTCCAGCAACCCCCTGCGGAGTTCTTCGATGTGGCGAGCCTCGGAAGGCAGGACATCGGCAATGTGATCCGGGAGGACCCAGGCAGACATGGGCATTTTCGGGAGCTGTTAAAAACGTGATTTTACCGGGGTCGGAAACGGCATTCCGACCTTGCCGGACGTTGGCCTCAGTGGCCGGGTCTGGCGCCCGACAACCAGGGTCTCAAATCAGCCACCACCAGAGCAGCATGCCGGCGAGCAGACTGAGCAGGCCAAAGAAGCGCAACTGGCCATCCTGAAGCTTGAGGATCTCACTGAACATGCGCCGCCAGGCGCCCGGTGCAAAGAAAGGCAGCAGGCCCTCGAAGATCAACACCAGGGCCAGAGCGAGCCAGAACGCGTCGGCGGACACGCGCAACGCCCTTCAACGGGCCACGTCGCTGCTTCGCAGAGCCTTGAAGAAGTCCGAGGAAGGGTCGATCACCATCACGTCGGACTTGCTGGCGAAACTGGCCTTGTAGGCTTCCAGACTGCGGTAGAACTGGGCGAACGCCGGATCACGGCCGAAGGCTTCGCCGAAAGCGGCGGCGGCCTTGGCATCGCCCTCGCCTTTGATGAGCTGCGCGGCCCGGTAGGCCTGGGACACGATCACCTCACGCTGGCGGTCGGCATCGGCCCGGATCTTTTCGCCTTCGGCAAAACCGGTGGACCGCAGCTCATTGGCGACGCGCTTGCGTTCGGCTTCCATGCGCTGATAGACCGACAGCGTGATGCTCTCGGCGTAGTCCACGCGGGTGATGCGGACATCCACCACGTCCATGCCCCAGGGCTTGTCGGCTCCGCGCACGGCGGCGAGCACCTCGCGCTTGACATCGTCCATGAGCTGCTCGCGGCGGGACGACAGCAGCTCGTTGAGCGTGCGCTTGTTGACCTCTTGCTGGAACGAGTTGCGCACCACGCGGTTGAGCTGCAAGGCCCCCGCACGCTCGTTGACGCCGACGTTGCGGATGTACTGCTGAGGATCGCTGATGCGCCAGCGCACGTACCAGTCGATCACCACGCGCTGCTTCTCGGCCGTCAGCGTGGGCTCGGTATCGGTGCTCTCCAGCGTAAGCAGGCGCTTGTCGATGTAGGACACGTTCTGGAACGGCGGGGGCAACTTGAAGTTGAGCCCCGGCTCGGTGACCACCTGCTTGATCTGTCCGAGCTGGAACACGACGCCGAACTGACGTTGGTCCACGACGAACAGCATGGAACTGGCGATCGCCAGCGCCACGATAAAGGAGGTGAGGATGAAACCCAGTTTGTTCATTTGCTTTGCTCTCTAGTCACTCGTACCCGGCCGCCGGCTCAGCGGCTCTCACGCTCGCGCGAGCGCGCGGCGTTGTCCTGGCTGCGGGACGTGGGTACGGACGACGGAATCGTCGGGCTGGACGTGGGCGCCGGGCTGGGAGCGGCGACCGGAGCCTGTGCAGCCATTTGCATGATCTTGTCCAGCGGCAGATACAGCAGATTCGATCCCGACTTGGAATCCACCATCACCTTGGTCACGTTGCTGTAGATTTCCTGCATGGCATCGACGTACATGCGCTCGCGGGTGACCTGTGGCGCCTTCTGGTACTCGGCCAGCACCGAGCGGAAACGTTGCGAATCACCCTCGGCCTGCGCCACGATCCGGGCCCGGTAGCCTTCGGCCTCTTCGGTCAGTCGGGAAGCCGCGCCGCGGGCCCGTGGCACCACGTCGTTGGCATAGGCCTCTGCCTCGTTCTTGGCACGCTCACGCTCCTGGCCGGCTTTCAGCACGTCGTCGAATGAAGCCTGCACCTGCTCGGGGGGACGCACGCCACCCTGTTGCAGGTTGATGCCCACAACCTCGATGCCCACCTTGTAGCGGTCCAGAATGGACTGCATGAGGACCCGCACACGGGGCGCGATCTGGTCGCGCTCCTCGGCCAGGGCCGCGTCCATGCGCATCTTGCCAACGACCTCGCGCACAGCCGTTTCGGCGGCTTTGACCACCGCGGCATCCGGGTCGCGGCTCTCGAACAGGAAGGCTCGCGCATCGTTCAAGCGGTACTGGACCGCGAACTTGATCTCGACAATGTTCTGATCGATGGTCAGCATCGCCGAATCGCGCAGGCCCGTGGCCGGCAACACGTTGTCGCCACCCACGTCCACAGAGCGGATCTGCGTGACAAACACCGTCTCGTGACGCTGGATCGGATAAGGCAGACGCCAGTTGAAACCGGCGCCGACCGAGCTGTGGTATTTCCCGAACTGGGTGATGACGGCCTGCTGGCCTTCCTGCACGATGAAAAAGCCCGTGCCAAGCCAGATCAGCGCCACCACGCCAACGATCAGACCAGCGCCAATGCCTGTGCTCTTGGGACTCGGATTGAAACCGGGCATTCCCCCGCCACCCGAACCGTTGCCGCCTCCCTGCCCGCCACGACCACCCTTGCCGCCCAGCAAGCCGCCGAGCTTGCGGTTGAAATCGCGCCAGAGTTCATCCAGGTCGGGAGGGCCCTGATTGGGGCCCTGACCGCGCGGTGGCTTCTGCTGAGGGCGGTCCTCGGTATCGCGTCCCGACTCCGACTCGTTTTGCGGCTTGTCACCGCCACGCGAGGCGTCGTCACCACGCCCCCAGCGGGGATCGTTGAGGTTGAACATGCCCAACAGGACACGCCAGCCGCGCCGGTTTTTGCCGTGAACGCCGGCCTCAACGCCACGCTCGGGTGATTGCAGATTCACATCCATGTGTTGCCAATTTCTTTTCGAATCAAAACCATGACATTGTGCCCAATCAGGGCAGCACATTTTCGATGCTGAGGGTCTCCCCCGGGGTATTCGGATCAAGAACGCCCGCCTGCGACATCACGCGACCCGCGAGCAACGAGCGCAACTCTGGCAATCCTTCGCCGGTCCGGGCGCTCACGTAGATACGAGGCACAGAGGCGCCGTCCAGTTCCATCGCGTCACTTCTCAGGTGCGGAACAGCCGCCGAATCCATGGCGTCGAGCTTGTTGAACACCAGAATCTGCGGCACCTGATCCGCGCCAATGTCCTTGAGCACCCCCAACACCGAGGCGATCTGCTCCGGATGCGACGGATTGGACGCATCCACCACATGCAGCAAGAGATCGGCGTCGGTCGCTTCCTGCAACGTGGCGGCAAATGCATCCACCAGGCCGTGAGGCAGGTCGCGGATGAAGCCCACGGTATCCGACAACGAGACCGAACGCCCGGCCTCGCCCAGATACAACTGACGGGTGGTGGTGTCGAGTGTTGCAAACAGCTGGTCGGCGGCATAGGCCCGGGCCTTGACCAGCCCATTGAACAAGGATGATTTGCCCGCATTGGTGTAACCCACGAGCGAGATCGAGAAGGTGTCGCGGCGTTCGCGCTGGCGGCGCTGGGTGGCGCGCTGCTTTTTGACCTTTTCCAGCCGCTCCTTGGTGCGCTTGATGGCTTCCCCAATCATGCGTCGGTCCAGTTCGATCTGGGTTTCGCCTGGACCACCGCGCATGCCAATGCCGCCACTTTGCCGCTCCAGGTGCGACCAGCGGCGCACCAGCCGGGTCGACAGGTATTGCAGCCGCGCAAGCTCCACCTGCAGCTTGCCTTCGTGGCTGCGTGCGCGTTGGGCAAAGATTTCGAGGATCAGCAGCGTCCGGTCGTTGACCGGCATGCCGAGGTGGCGCTCCAGGTTGCGCTGTTGCGCCGGGCTCAATGACTGGTCGAACAAGATTTCCGCTGCGCCGGAAGACTGGGCCAGCATCTTGATCTCGTCGGCCTTGCCGGACCCGATAAAAAGGGCCGGATCGGGTGCACGCCGTTTGCAGGTGACACGGTCGGCCACCCGATAGCCGGCCGTCTGGGCCAGCAGGCCGAGCTCTTCGAGCGCGGCGTCAAAATGGGGCAACCCGAAATCCACCCCCACCAGAATGACCGATGGCGTGGCGTTGCGGGAGGGATCAGGCGGGTTCAAATCAGTTCAACCGGCCTTCGGCGCTGCAAGCGACCACGCAGCCCAAGGCCGCCCGATCGCCTGCAGGATTCAGGGTGTGAATCAAGAAGCAGTGGACTCGTCCGCACCAGCGGCGGAAAACTGCACCGGACGGCCCGGCACGATGGTGGAAATGGCATGCTTGTAAACCATTTGCGTCACCGTGTTGCGCAGCAACACGACGTACTGGTCAAACGATTCGATTTGACCCTGAAGCTTGATGCCGTTGACCAGATAGATCGACACGGGAACGTGTTCCCGGCGAAGCTGGTTCAGAAAAGGGTCTTGCAAGAGCTGGCCTTTGTTATTGCTCACGATATGCTCCGTGTTCAAAAAAAGTTAATGAGGTGTGCACCATACCACAGCCCTGCCCCCTGCACGAGGCTTCGCGCAGGAGTGCTCACTCCTTGAAGGGGTTGGTCGAGGTCTTGAATTCGATGCGCAGTGGCGTGCCCACCAAATCGAACGCCTTGCGAAAACGGCCTTCCAGGAAGCGCTTGTAGGCGTCGGGCACGTGTTCCAGCGAGTTGCCATGAATCACGATCACCGGCGGGTTCATTCCGCCTTGGTGGGCGTAACGCATTTTGGGACGGAACATGCCACTGCGCTGCGGTGCCTGGAACGCCACCGCTTCCAGCAGCAGGCGCGTCAGCATGGGCGTGGACATCTTGCGCATGGCCGAGGCATGCGCTTGAGCGATGGATTTCCACACCGGCCCCAGTCCCTGGCGCTTCTTGGCCGAGATCAGGTGCAGCGAGGCGAATTTGAGAAACGCCAGCCGGGTCTCGATCTGGCGTTCGATCTGTTCGCGCTGGTAGGCATCCACCGCGTCCCATTTGTTGATGGCCAGCACCACGGCGCGCCCACTCTCCAGGATGTAACCCGCGATGTGTGCGTCCTGGTCGGTCACACCCTGCGTGGCGTCGAGCAGCAGCAGGACCACATGGGCGTTTTCGATCGCCTGCAGGGTCTTGACCACCGAAAACTTCTCGATGGCCTCGAACACCTTGCCCTTGCGGCGCAGGCCAGCCGTGTCGATCAACTCGTATTTCTGGCCCTCGCGCTCGAACGGCACCGAAATGGCGTCGCGCGTGGTGCCCGGCAGGTCAAACGCCACCAGGCGCTCTTCGCCCAGCCAGACATTGATCAGGGTGGACTTGCCCACGTTGGGGCGACCGGCGACCGCCAGCCGGATCACCCCGGTTTCGACCTCCGGCTCCTCGTCGTCCAGATCAGGCAACCCAGGAATGGCCTCCAGCGCGGTTTCCAGCATGGAACGCACGCCCTGCCCGTGGGCACTGGACACCGGCAGCACTTCGCCCAGGCCGAGTTCAAAAAACTCGACCAGTTGCAGCCCCTGGGTCATGCCTTCGGCCTTGTTGGCCACCAGCACCGTGGGTTTGCCCAGGCGGCGCAAGTATTGGGCGATCTCGTGGTCCTGCGCACTGATGCCGGCACGCGCATCCACGACAAAGATCACCACGTCCGACTCGGCCACGGCCTGCCGGGTCTGCTTGGCCATCTCGCGGTAGATGCCCTCGCTGGCGTCGGGTTCGAAGCCGCCGGTATCGATCACGATGTACTCGCGCTTGCCCAGGCGGCCATTGCCGTAGTGGCGGTCACGGGTGAGTCCGGCAAAGTCGGCCACGATGGCGTCGCGTGAACTCGTCAGGCGGTTGAACAGGGTGGACTTGCCCACATTGGGGCGTCCCACCAGAGCGATGACGGGTTTCACGAAACAGTACCTTTCAATTGCATGGACCAGAACACGGTCCCTATCCCTGGTCTGACCAGGGCCCAGTCATTCCCGGCGCGACCCGGTGAACGACTGGTGTCGCATCTTCACTGGGGGCGCCAGGCGTACACGCCACCCTTGCGCGTCTGCACCACCATGACCTGCCCGGCCAGCACGGGAGCGGCGATCACGGGAGATCCGTCGGTGGACAAACGGGTCATTTCACTGCCGTCCTCGCGCGAGAGCAGGTGCACCAGGCCTGTGCTGTCGCCCACGGCAAGCACGCGGCCGACCGACAGGGGGGCCGTCAGGTCACGGTATTTCAGGCGACTGGACTCCCAGGCTTGCTCGCCGGACGCACGCTGCCAAGCCAGCAACCGGCCGTCCGCCTCGCTGCCAAAGACCAGTTTGTCATCGCCATGAACCCCGGTCTTGCCTTGGGCGGGTTTGGACCAGACCACGCCACCGCGGCTGGTATCCACGCAGCCCACGGCCGAGCCGTAGGCACGTGTGCAGACGCTGCTGCCCAGGCGGCTGACCGGCCCCACCAGATCCACCAGACGTTCCACCTCGTTGGTCCCGCGCGCAGTGGTCACCGGGGCTTCCCAGCGGATGGCGCCATTGAGGGGATTCAGCCCCGTGAGCCGGCCGGACAAACCGACCACCAGGGTGTCATCCACCGCGAGCAACACGCCCGACTGGCGCAACACCAGCGGCTCTCCTGGGCGCGCCTGGTTCCACAAGCGGGCACCGGTTTGCGCGTCGAACGCCGTCACGGCGCGGTCGGCGGTCAGGACGAACACGCGTGCACCGGCCACGAGAGGCGCCGTGAAGGAGCGCGCAGGCAGGCGCACGCGCCAGCTGACACGGCCTTCGGCGATGGCCACCAATTCGTTGTCCTGCGTGATCACGGCGGCCGTCTGACCATCGGAGCCCACGCCGGCAGAAACCGGCGTGCCCAGGTTCAGGCGCCAGAGGTCCTGCCCCGTGTTTGCATCCAGCGCCACCACCGTGCCTTCCCCACCGGTCAGGAACACGCGCGCACCGACCACCATGGGGGTCACCATCGAGCTGGTCGGGCCGACCTGCGCTGTCCATGCCAGTTTCGCGGCCAGAAGCGCGGCCACCGGTGGCAACTCAGCCGGTTTGGGCTTCTCCGGGCTGGACGAGCAGGCGGACAGCCCCAGGGCGGACGCGATCGCCAGGACGATCAACGCCCGGGCGCCATGACCTGTGGGCAGATTCAAGAGGGGACGACGTTTCAAGGGGAGGCCTCCGTGGCGGGGGACAGTGTGGACACATCCACACCCAGTGAAGCGAGCTTGACTTCAACCAGCTTGCGGTATTCAAAACGCCCACCCAAAGCGCGCCAGGCGTTCTGGTACTGGGTTTTGGCGTCGTCGGTCTTGCCCTGGGCCAGGTAGACATCGCCCCGGCGATCGGCCGCCAATGGCTCGAAGGCCTTGGGGAACGGTGCTTCCAGGGTCTTGAGCGCCTGGTCATGGGCCTTGGCCTCCAGGTCCAGCGCGGCCAGACGCAACCGCGCCACGGCCTGGTACGACCCGTCCGACGATTTTTCGACCACCCAGGACAGGGCGGCGCGCGCGCCATCGGCCTTGCCCGCTTCAAAAAGCGTCTTGCCGGCAAGCAGCGCACCCTGCGCCGCAAAGGTGGTGCCCGCGAAGCGGTCTTTCATTTCGGTCAGAGCGCGCTCGATCCGGTCCGCGTCGCGCGCGACGGCGGCCCGTTCGATCTCGTCGTACAGCGCCGCGGCCTTGGTGGCCTGGTTGCGTTGCCAGTAGTTCCAGCCGTTCCATGCAGCCATGGAACCGAAGACAACAATCAACACCCAGGTGATGAGGTTGCCGTACTGAGCCCAGAAATGTTTGATCTGATCGAGCTGTTCCTGCTCTTCAAGGTCGAGGTGTTTGGCCATGTGGGATATGCAAATGCGGTTCGGACGATTGTAGGCGGCGCGCCTGGATGGATGGAGGTGCTCAAAGGCTGCGCAGTATGGCGCACCATGCCAAGGGGTCGGCCAGGGGCTGCAGCGACTGCGCCGCCACCGCTGCCGATGGGTTTCCGTCGGCGCCGGGGGCGCGCAGAGGCTTGAGCGACACCATGCCCTGCGCCAGTTCATCGGCCCCAAAGATCAGGGCAAACCGCGCGCCGCTGGCGTCGGCCTTCTTGAACTGCGACTTCATGCTGCCCATGCCTTCGGCTCCCCCGGCGTGCATGAGCACGCTCACGCCCTGCTGGCGCAGCACGCGCAGCAATGCCATGGCTTGCGGTAGTGCGGCCGCATCGGGCACCACCGCGTAGGCGTCGGGCGCCGGTTGTTCGGGCAAGCGGCCCTGCTCTTTCAGCAACTCCAGGATGCGCTCCATGCCCAGGGCCCAGCCCACGGCCGGTGCCGCCTTGCCACCGATCTGCTCGAACAGGCCGTCGTAGCGGCCGCCGGCGCAGACTGTGCCTTGCGATCCCAGTTGCGTGGTCACGAACTCAAACACGCTGAGGTTGTAGTAGTCCATGCCACGCACCAGGCGCGGGTTGATGCGGTACGCGATCCCTTGCGCGTCCAGCAGAGCGCGCAGGCGGTTGAAGTGGTCCAGCGACTCGGCCCCAAGATGGTCCATGAGGCGCGGCGCCGCGTTGACCACGTCCTGCATGGCGGGGTTCTTGGTGTCCAGGATGCGCAGCGGGTTGCTGTGCAGCCGGCGCTTCGCGTCCTCATCGAGCCGATCGGCGTGCGCCTCCAGGTGGGCAATGAGCGCCTGGCGGTGGGCCAGACGCTCGGCTGGCTGGCCCAGGCTGTTGATTTCCAGTTCGATGCCGGACAGACCCAGCTCGGCCCAGAGGTCACAGGCCAGCACGATCAGTTCGGCGTCCACGTCCGGGCCGGCAAAACCCAGCGCCTCGGCGCCGAATTGGTGGAACTGGCGGTAACGCCCGCGCTGCGGCCGCTCGTGGCGGAACATCGGGCCCATGTAATACAGGCGCTTGCCACCGTCGTACAGCATCGAGTGCTCCAGAGCGGCACGCACCACGCCCGCGGTGTTCTCGGGGCGCAGGGTGAGCTGTTCGCCATTGAGCCGGTCTTCGAAGGAGTACATCTCCTTTTCGACGATGTCGGTCACCTCGCCCAGGCCGCGCACGAACAGCGCGGTCGGTTCCACGATGGGGGTGCGCACGTTGCGATAGCCGTAGCGCTGCATGAGCGAGCGCAAGCGGTCTTCGAGCCACTCCCAGTGCGCGGACACGGGCGGGGCGATGTCGTTCATGCCTTTGACGGCGCTCAGTTTTTCAGCCATGGGTGATGCTCAGAGGGAGAGATGAACCGGCGGAACGCGGCATCCGCCGGCCCGCCGTGTACAAGCCGCGCAGCGGCCAATCAGGAACCGGATCCGTACCGCTTCTCGATGTAGTTTTCGACAATCTGCTGGAACTCGCGCGCGATGCCCTCGCCGCGCAGCGTCAATGCTTTTTCCCCGTCGATGTAAACCGGGGCGGACGGCGCTTCGCCGGTCCCCGGCAGACTGATGCCGATGTCGGCGTGTTTGCTCTCGCCCGGTCCGTTGACGATGCAGCCCATCACGGCAACCTTGAGGTTTTCCACCCCGGTGTAGCGGGCGCGCCAAAGCGGCATGGAGCCGCGCAGGAAGTCGTCGATTTGTTTGGCCAGCTCCTGGAACGTGGTGCTGGTCGTGCGACCGCAGCCCGGGCAGGCGGTCACGCTGGGCACGAAAGCGCGCATGCCAAGCGCCTGCAGTATCTCGGACGCGATCACCACCTCCTGCGTGCGCGATTCGCCCGGCTGGGGCGTGAGGGAAACGCGGATGGTGTCGCCAATGCCCTGCTGCAGCAGCACCGATAGCGCCGCCGCGGAAGCCACGGCACCCTTGGTGCCCATGCCCGCTTCGGTCAGCCCCAGGTGCAGCGCATGGTCGCAACGCTGGGCCAGCGCCTGGTACACCGCGATCAGGTCCTGCACGCTGCTCACCTTGCAGGACAACAGGATGTTGTTGCCATTCAGGCCAATGTCCTGCGCCCGGTGCGCCGAGTCGAGCGCGGACGTGATCAGGGCTTCGTACATCACCTGGCGGGTGTCCCAAGGCTGGGCACGCCGGGCGTTTTGGTCCATCAGCCGGGCCAGCAGGTCCTGGTCGAGGCTGCCCCAGTTCACGCCGATGCGGATGGCCTTGTCGTGGCGCGCCGCGATCTCGACCATCTGGGCGAACTGCCGGTCGCCCTTCTCGCCACGCCCCACGTTGCCCGGATTGATGCGGTATTTGGACAAGGCCTCGGCACACGCCGGGTGATCGCTGAGCAGGCGGTGACCGTTGTAGTGGAAGTCGCCGATCAGGGGTACGTTCACCCCCATGCGGTCCAGCTGCTCGCGAATGTGCGGCACGGCCTTGGCGGCTTCGTCGTTGTTGACCGTGATGCGCACCAGTTCGGAGCCGGCCAGCGCCAGTTCCTTGACCTGGATCGCGGTGCCGATGGCGTCCGCGGTATCGGTGTTCGTCATGGACTGCACCCGCACCGGCGCATCGCCCCCCACGGTCACGCGATGCGTGCCCCAAGCGACCACGGCCTGCCGGGTCTGGCGCGCGCGCGCCGCGGTCAGCGCGATGGGCTGGGATTCGGTATCGGGTGTCCGGCTGCTCGTGGCCGGGCGGACGGCGGTGTCGGTGGTCATGCTCATTTCACCTCAAAGCGGGCCACGCTGTTGCGCGCATAGGGTGTCACATCGAACGGGCGCCCGCGCACCGTGACCTGGGCTGCGTCAGCACGCCCCAGCACCACCGAATACGGCGGGGCTGCGGAGAAATCCATCACGTCACCGGCCTTGAGCATGCGTTGCACCACGACTTTGCCCGAACCGTTGACCACCTGCAGCCAGGAATCCCCCGTGGCGGCAATGCTCAGCAGGCTGCCGGGTGCGGGTGCTGTGGATGGGGTGGCCGACGCCGACGAACCGACCACCGGTTCCGGGTCGGTGGCTGCACTGGAGGGCTCGGCAGCAGGAACTTGCGGCAAAGACGCGCCGGCGGGAGGCGGAACCTCGGGCACCCCAGAAGGCGCCCGCGGCGTATCGACAGCAGCAGGTGCGACGACATTGCCATCGGTCACGGGCTCCCCGGTGGCGGCGGCACCCGCCGATTCTCCGCCCGTGGTCGGCGCCTCGATACCGGGGCCACCCGATGTCAACAGCCTGGTATCGAGCTCTGGCAGGAACGCCAGCACCAGCGTCGCGAGCAGCAGCACCAACGCGGCCAGCACCGCCGGACGCAACAGCCAGCGCAGGGGACCACCCACCTGGGCATCGTTGGGTGTCTTGAAGGGGGCGTTGATCGCGGGGCTCGGCGTGCCCAGTTGGGGCGCGTGTCCGAGCGGAATCTGCGACAAGACGATCGCCGGATCGATCTTGAGATGGCGACTGGCGCTTGAAGCCAACGCCCGGGCAAAGGTCATGTCGGGCAGTTCGTCGTAGCGCCCGGCTTCCAGTGCCTCGAGTTTTTTGACGGGCACCTTCAACGCCGCGGCCAGCGCAGCGATGTGCAAGCCCGCGGCCTCGCGGGCCTGCCGAAGAAAGACCGGCGAGCTCACCGCCGGCTCTTCCATCTGCGCCATGGCATCGGCGCCATGGGACCACTGCTCACTCATCGAAAGATCCTCGCTGGTAAGCCGCCCATTCGCGAGACTGCGGATAACGGCGTGAGAGCTGCTGGGCCAGTTGCTTGACCGCATCGTCGTTGCGCAGGTGGCGCTCCAGCTTGATACCCAACCAGAGCGTTTCGGCGTTGGCCAGCTCGGAGTTGTTCACCCGCCGGACGATGAACTGGGCCCGGGTATGTTCGCCCCGGCGAAACAGCAGCGATGCCAGGTTGTAGCCCACGTAGGGGTTGCCCGGATCGAGCTCGTAGGAACGGGCAAAACTGCCTTCGGCTTCCGGGAGGCGCCCCATGCGGAGTTCACACGTGCCCTTGAGCATCAAAGTCTTGGCCTGGCCGCTGTAGATCGGACTGGCCAGTGCTTGCGTGAACGACTGGATCGCTTCGGTATGACGGCCCTGATTGCAGGCAAACCAGCCGAAGTTGTGCAGGGCATCCGGGTCCTTCGGGTTGATCTGCAAGGCCCGCTTGAAGCTGTCTTCGGCCTGGCGCGCGTCGTTGAGCCGCATATAGACCAGGCCACGCAGCACATAGGCGGGACCATAGGTCGGGTCGGCCGCCAGCGATTGTTTGATTTCGTCAAGAGCGACCGAGGTCTGCCCTTGCTCAAAGTAGTTGGAGGCCAGCTCCAGACGGATGCGCGCGCGCTTGCGGGTTTCAGGCTCGTCCGACTCGGTGATGGGCTCGGCCGTGGTGGACGTGGCCGATGCGGGCGGGGTGGCACACCCCTGCAACACCGCCATGGCCAGCAGCATCGGCACAAGCAGGGCCACCCAGGCGTTGCGCCGGGTCCATCCTTTCGCAAAACCATGCCCGTCGGAACCGAATCGAAGTACTGGTGTCATGCCTGTTTTTCCTTGGCTGTGTGCACAAACCGGATGGGTTGTTCGGTCTGCTGCCGACGCTGCGACAGACGGCTTGCCGCATTGGTGCGGTCCAGCACATCTCCCGCAAGCTGGCCGCAGGCGGCATCGATGTCGTCGCCACGCGTCTTGCGCACCGTGGTAACGATCCCGCCATCGTTGAGGATCTTGCCGAAATGCAGCACCACCGAGCGGGGTGAACACTTCAGACCCGAATCGGGGAACGGATTGAACGGGATCAGGTTGATTTTGCACGGAACCCCTCGGCCCCCATGGCCCTTGAGCAAGGCCAGCAACTGCCGGGCGTGCTCAGGCTGGTCGTTCACCCCATCGAGCATGCAGTACTCGAAGGTGATGAAGTCGCGAGGTGCTGCCGGCAGATAGCGCAGGCAGGCGTCGAGCAGTTCGGCAATCGGGTACTTGCGGTTGAGTGGCACCAATGCATCGCGCAGGGCATCGTTGGGCGCGTGCAGCGACACGGCCAGGGCCACCGGACAGTCCTGGGCCAGGCGGTCGATCATGGGCACCACACCCGATGTGGACACCGTCACGCGGCGGCGCGAGAGGCCATAGCCGTGGTCGTCCAGCATCACACGCAGCGCCGGGACGAGCGCACCGTAGTTCTGCAGCGGCTCACCCATGCCCATCATCACCACGTTGGTGATCACGCGCTCTGTCTTGCCCAGGTGCTGGCGCAAAAACCGCTCGGCGTGCCAGAGCTGGGCCAGGATTTCACCCGTGGTGAGGTTGCGCGAAAAACCCTGGTGACCGGTGGAGCAGAAACGGCAGCCGACGGCGCAGCCGGCCTGGGAAGAAATGCACAGGGTGCCTCGATCGTCTTCGGGAATGAACACGGTTTCCACCGCGTTGCCATCTCCCACATCGAACAGCCATTTGATGGTGCCGTCGGCCGAGTCCTGGCGCGAGAGCACCGGCAGGCCCGTGATGGCGCACACCGAAGGCAGCTTCTCGCGCAGGCTGCGCGCGAGGTCGGTCATCTCATCGAAGCCCGACGCCCCTTTTTGATGAATCCAGCGAAACAGCTGGACGGCGCGAAAACGCTTTTCGCCCAGCTGTTCGCAAAAGGCGGCCAAGCCTTCCAGATCGAAGTCGAGCAGGTTGGCCGTCATGACATGATCAACGCGAATAGACGTTCATGCCGGCGAAGAAAAACGCCACTTCGGCGGCAGCCGTTTCGGGCGCGTCAGAGCCGTGCACGGCGTTGGCGTCGATGCTGTCAGCAAAGTCGGCGCGAATGGTGCCGGCGGCGGCTTTCTTCGGATCGGTCGCGCCCATCAGGTCGCGGTTCTTGGCGATGGCGCCTTCGCCTTCGAGGGCCTGGATCATCACAGGGCCGGAGATCATGAAATCGACCAGATCCTTGAAGAAAGGACGCTCTTTGTGCACAGCGTAAAAAGCTTCGGCTTCACCACGCGAGAGGTGGGCCATGCGGGCGGCCACGACCTTCAGGCCGGCGGCTTCAAAACGGGCGTAGATCTGGCCGATGACGTTCTTGGCGACGGCGTCGGGTTTGATGATCGAGAGGGTGCGTTCGATGGCCATATATATCCTTGGGTTTTGTTGGGTAATTCGTGATATTTGCGATATCCCGCAAAGCCTTTGATTCTACAACGGGCGTCCGGTTTCCAGCCCCTGCGCGACCGGGCCGCAACAGAATCGGGCCGACGAGACACAGGCTCAGCGACCGCCCTGGCGACCGCCGCCGCGGCGGCGTCCAGCACCGCCGGCCGGACCGCCCCGGCCGCCGTCCTGCTCGCGCTGGCGCTGCAAGGCGTCTTGACCGATGTAGCCAAACGAGGTCTTCATGGGATCGGGCTGGGACGGTTTGCCACCCTGCCCTTTGGGCCCCCCCTTGCCACCGCGGGCATTCGGACCAGTTCCTGGCGCGCCGGTGCCGTCCGGTGCCCAGAGGCTGCGCCCCCGGCGCGCACCCGGCGGCGGCGCGTCACCGCGGCTGCCGGCCGGGTTGCCATAGGTCTTGCCACCCTTGTTGCCGGCCTTGCCCCGGTTGGCGGGGTGGCGGCCCACAGGGCGGACTGCGCGATCGCCCTCACCGGCAGCGGCGTGCATGCCCGCCGCGGCGGTGAGCCGGTCGATGTCGCGCTGGTCGAGCTCGATCCACACGCCGCGCTTGAGACCGCGCGGCAGCATCATGGCGCCGTAGCGGATGCGGATCAAGCGGCTGACCGCATGGCCCACCGCCTCGAACATGCGGCGCACCTCGCGGTTGCGGCCTTCACCAATCGTGACCCGGTACCAGCAATTGGCGCCCTCGCCACCACCGTCTTCGATGCTGGCGAACTGCGCCACGCCGTCGTCGAGCCGCACACCGTCGAGCAGGCGCTGCTTTTCGTCGTTGGACAAGGCCCCGAGCACGCGCACCGCGTATTCTCGCTGCAGGCCGAACCGCGGGTGCATCAGGCGGTTCGCCAGCTCTCCCGAGTCCGTCAGCAACAACAGGCCTTCGGTGTTGATGTCGAGCCGGCCGACCGACTGCCATTTGCCCTGGTACAGGCGTGGCAAACGGCGGAACACCGTGGGGCGGTTCTGCGGGTCGTCGTGCGACACCACTTCACCCGCGGGCTTGTGATACGCCAGCACGCGCGGCGGCGGCGGCGTCATGCGCACACGCACCGGCTTGCCGTTGACCTTGATCACGTCGCCGTACTGGATGCGCTGGCCGATGTGGGCAGGCTCGCCATTGACCGAAATGCGCCCTTCCAGGATCAATTGCTCCATCTCCAGCCGCGAACCCATGCCCGCCTGCGCCAACACCTTGTGCAGCTTGGGCGACTCGGCTTCGGGCGCGAGCACGCGCTTGGTGGGCAATGGCAGGTCTTTTTCCTGCTCGGCGTCAAAAGCACCGCTGACCACGTCGTCAAAACGCAGCGCTTCGGGTTCGGCGGGCCGCCGCGCCGGAGCCGCAGGCACGGACGGGCTGGCTGCGGGTACGGGCTGCTGCACCGCGTCGTCCGTGGAAGGACCCTCGGGTACCAACTCAGGCGGGTTGTGTGGGGGTGGCACCGGTGTCATGGTTGTCCTGTGGGGAGGCTTCCAGCGGCAATTCGCTGGTGGGGCCGGGGGCGGGAGCGGAGCGCTTGGCGTCGGCCGCGGGAACGGTCTCTGCCGTGGTTTCGGTGTCTTCGTCCGGGGGTTGCAGACTGACCGAAAGGGATTCGAAATCGAGCCGGTCCAGCGCCGACTCCTGCACATCGCTGCCTTCGAGCGGCGGCAACTGGTCGAGCGACGATATCCCCAGATCGTCAAGGAACTGGCGCGTGGTGGCGAAGAGCGCCGGTCGGCCCACGGTCTCGCGGTGACCGATCACCTCCACCCATCCGCGGTCTTCCAGTTGTTTGAGAATCAACGAATTGATGGTCACCCCCCGGATGTCTTCCATGTCACCGCGCGTCACGGGCTGGCGGTAGGCGATGATGGCCAGCGTTTCCAACGTCGCACGCGTGTACCGGGGCGGTTTTTCTGGATGCAGACGGTCCAGATAAGGGCGAAGTTCCGGCCGGCTCTGGAAACGCCAGCCGCTGGCCACCTGGACCAGCTCCACGCCACGCCCGGTCCAGTCCAGCTGCAGGTCGGCCAGCAGGGTCTTGAGCGCGTCGGGGGAGACTTCCATATCGAAGAGAACGCTCAGCTCCCGCACGGTCAGCGGTTGGGGCGCGCAAATCAAAGCCGTCTCAAGGACGCGCTTGGCATCCGTGGTGTTCATTGTCGTGTCTGTCTGTAACCGGCATCCAGCCCGGGCGGGATGTCCATGAGAACAAGGTCGGCATGGCCTGCAAACGCTCCATCGTGGATGGAGCCAAGCGGCCTCAGCATCGGGATTTCAGGCACCTCGTCCCGCATGGGGACCATCAGGGCCATCGGAAGCTGTGGCAGAAACCGGGCCCGCTTCGGGCCACTGCGCAGACTGGCGTGGCATCACCCCAGTTGGCTTTCATTGTAATGGAGACCGGTCTCGGTCAGCAGTTGCAGGAAATCCGCTGGCGGGGGAATCAGGAAATCGAGCGCCTGGCCCTGCGTGGGGTGCAGCAGGCGCAGCCGCGTCGCGTGCAGTGCCTGGCGCGCCATTCCCCACAAAGGCTTGCCGCCATACAGGGTGTCGCCGACGAGGGGGTGCCCCAGCCAGGCCATGTGCACACGAATCTGGTGCGTCCGACCGGTGTGCAGTTTGCAGGCGACCAGGCAGGCCTGCTCCGTCCCATCGAGCAGGCGCATGGTGGTCTGGGCCGGCTTGCCCGTGGTGGACTCGGGCCGCACCACCGCCATGCGCAACCGGTTGTGCACATCGCGGCCGATCGGCTGATCGACGGCCTGCTCGGCCGCCCCCTGCCAGCGCCCGTGTGCCAGCGCCAGGTACTGCCGGTTGACCTCGCGCGCGGCGATGGCGCGCACCAGCGCCTCGACCGCCTGCCGACTCTTGCCCACCAGCATCAACCCCGACGTGTCCTTGTCCAGCCGGTGCACGATGCCCGCGCGGGGCAGATTAGCGGCCGCGGCGTGGTGGGCCAGCAAGCCGTTGAGCAAGGTTCCGCTCCAGTGGCCCGCCGCCGGATGCACCACCAGCCCAGCTGGCTTGTTGATCACCAGCAGGTCGGCGTCTTCAAACACCACCTCCAGCGCCATGGGTTGCGGCACAAAGGCCATCGCCTGCTGGGTGGGGCGCAGTTCCACCTGCAGGCGGTCGCCCACGGCGATGCGGGCCGCGGCCTTGTGGACCGGCGCGCCTCGCAGCCACACCGCGCCGTCGGCCATGAGCTGCTGCAGGTAGGAGCGGGAGAACTCGGGAATGAGCCGGGCCAAGGCACGGTCAATGCGCCAGCCGTGCATGTCGGCCGGGACCTCGCACAAGCGGGTCTCGACCTCCACCACATCGTCGCCGGCGGCGAGCGTCTCGAGGTCTTCCGCAGACACGGAACGGCTTTGCACACCCCCCATCGATATAATTTCCGTTGCCAAGACCTGTCTTCCCGTTGTTAAAGGTGTGCGTGTGATGCTTTCGTTCAGATTATCTGCTGTGTCACTGTGCGCGCTGGGCGCCGCAGTCGCCCTCTCGGGCTGCACCAGCACGCCAGTGGACAACACCGTGGGCTGGAGCCCCAACAAGATATACACCGAGGCGAAGGACGAGCGCGACGCGGGCAACTTCGACAAGGCCGTGACGCTGTACGAGAAGCTCGAAGGCCGTGCCGCAGGAACCCCTCTGGCCCAGCAGGCCCAGCTCGACAAGGCCTATACCCAGTACAAGGCCGGCGTACAGGCGCAGGCCCTGGCCACTCTGGACCGCTTCCTGCGCCTGCATCCGGCCAGCCCCGCCCTGGACTACGCGTACTACCTCAAGGGTCTGGTCAACTTCAACGACAACCTGGGGCTGTTCGGCTCCCTCGCTCGGCAGGACCTGTCCGAGCGCGACCAGAAGGCGGCCAAGGAGTCGTTCGAGTCTTTCCGCGAAGTGGTGAGCCGGTACCCGGATTCGCGCTACACGCCCGATGCCCGCACCCGCATGACCTACATCGTCAATTCGCTGGCGCAGTACGAAGTGCACGTCGCGCGTTATTACTACCAGCGGGGCGCCTATCTGGCCGCGATCAACCGCGCCCAGACCGCGTTGACCGATTACACCGACGCGCCGGCGCTCGAAGAAGCCTTGTTCATCCTGGTGCGCTCCTACGACGCGCTGGGCATGGCGCAGCTGCGCGACGACGCTCGCCGCGTGATGGAGAACAGCTATCCGAAGAGCGAGTACCTCTCGCGCGGGTTCAAGAGCGCGAGTGACCCGTGGTGGAAAGTCTGGTGAACGCCAGTTCATCCAGGCTCACCATCAGTTCCTCTTCGTCCACCAGCCGCCGCATGGGCGGCAATGCGCCCAGCAGGCGCTGACCATAAGAGCGGGTCAACAGGCGGCGATCCCCGATCACCAGCACGCCACGATCGCTTTCCGATCGGATCAACCGCCCAGCCCCTTGCTTGAGCGCCAGCGCCGCCTGCGGCAGGTAGCAGGCGCTGAACGCGCTCTCACCGTGGCGTTCGAGCTGGCGGGCCCGGGCTTCGATCAGTGGATCGTCGGGCGGGGGAAACGGCAGCTTGTCGATCACCAGCAGCTGCAACACGTCGCCCGCGAGATCAACCCCCTCCCAAAACGAAGCCGACGCCACCAGCACCGCGCCCTGCGGTGAAGCCTCGGCAGCGCGAAACCGGGCCAACAAGGCCCGCTTGGACCCATGCCCCTGGGCCAGCACCTGCATGGGTTCACAGCGCCCTTCGGACACCAGCGCCTGGAGTTGCGCGGCCATGCGGCTGGCCGCCCGCAGCGTGGTGGTGAGCACGAGCGTGCGGCCGCCCAGGCGCGATGCCCAGCGCGCCACCGCACGCGACAGCTCGGGCGTGTGATCCGGGTCGGCGGGCTCGGGCAGGTCGTGCGGGACGTACAAGGCCGCCTGCGCCAGGTGGTCGAACGGACTCGGTACGAGCAGGGTGCGCAGGTCCGCCCGTGCCCGCAGCCCCAACGGGCCCGTGAACGTATCCAGTGTTTCGTCGCTGCCCAGCGTGGCCGAGGTGAACACCCAGCTGCGCCCATCCTGCCGGTCCCCCATGAGTTGTCGAAAGTGGGCCGATGCATCGAGCGGCGCACAAACCAGCTTCCAGGCAGCGCCCGAGCCCCAATCCACCCAGCGCACCAGCGCCCCATCGGCATCGGATGCGCTGGGCGCCGTCAGGCGAGTCCAGTCGGCCTGCAGGGCCTGTGCCCGCTCCCACAGGCGCTGCATGTCGGCCGACGCACCGGCGGTCGCTTCGAGCGCCTCGACGGCGGCCGACAAGGCCGCGGCCACACCAGCCACACCACGTGCCCAATGCGCCGCATCCACGCCCTCAGGGGTTCTGAGCGGCCAGCGGCTGCGCGAAACCCCGTGGTCCGCCGGGCGCGAGGGTTGCGGGAACGCCCGTGCCGCCTGCTCCAGACCCAGCGCCAGATGGCTCCATGGCCGCTGGCCCCTGGCCCACCGCGGCCCCTGGCTGGACAGATCGCGTGCGAGGTCCCGCACCTGGCCCGATCCGAGCGCAAGACCCGAAAACCCGATCCCTGTCTGGTTGAGTTGATGTGCTTCGTCGAACACCACCACCTCCGCCCTCGGCAAGAGCTCGGCCACGCCGGACTCCCGGACCTGCTGGTCGGCAAAAAACAGGTGGTGGTTGATCACCACCCAGTCGGCCTGGAGCGCTTCGCGCCGGGCCCGGTTGACGTGGCAATCGGCATGGCGCGGACAGGCGCCTCCCAGGCAGTTTTCGCGGGTCGAGCTGATCAGCGGCCACAGCGGCGAGCGCTCGTCGAGCCCAGGCAACTCGGCCAGATCCCCGCTGCGGGAAGCCATCGCCCAGCGATGCACATGCTCCAAACCAGCGGTGAGTGCGGGGTCGTGGCGCACCGAGGGCGCCGGAGCGGTACGGGCCTGATCCAGGCGATGGACGCACACATAGCTGGAACGGCCCTTGAGCAAGGCAACCCGCACCGGAAGCCCCAGCGCATGGCTCACGGCGGGGATGTCGCGCCCGAACAATTGGTCCTGCAGCGCCTGGGTGGCGGTGGACAACACGGCACGACGACCGCTGAGCAACAGCGGCACCAGGTAGGCAAAGGTCTTGCCCACACCGGTGCCCGCCTCCACCGCCAGGGCCGAACCCGATTCCACCGCCTCGGCCACGGCAAGCGCCATGTCCAGCTGTCCCTGACGCGGCCGCAGTTCGGCCTGCCCGGCAAAGGCGCGCACCACGGCGGTCTCAAGTGGGGTCAATCCGGCTCCGTCCAGAACATCACACCGCCCGCGGTGGAATACAAGCAACACACGCCATCGCATGACCCGTGCGCAGGAGGCCAAGGCCCGAGTTTTGATGATAGGCTCTCGCCGTGTAGGCATTCATGGTTACCATTGATACACCCGCTGACCCATCCGCCCCACTGTCCTGTCGTTCGACCCACACACATGTCCAAAGGCTACCGCATACACGCATCGACCGGGATTCACCGAGGCGACCGCGACTACCAGCAGGATCAGGTGTGCCTGCTGCACCACCAGCGCCAAAGCGGCTGCTTGCTGGCGGTGGTGGCCGACGGCATGGGGGGGCGCAGCGGCGGGCGCAAGGCGTCCGATCAGGTGATGCTGACCGCTCGCCAGCTGTTCGAACGCTACGACCCGGACACCGACGACGCCTCCGCCATGCTGCGTCAGGTCGTGGAAGAGTCGCACCTGGTGATCAAGCTCACGGCCGTCTCGGCCGAACAGGAACCCCACAGCACCATCGCAGCGTTTCTGATCAACCCGGCTGGCGACTGCCACTGGATACACGCCGGTGACTCGCGCATCTACCACTTCCGCAACGGCAAGATGGTGTTCCGCACCATGGACCACTCCTACGTTCAGACCCTGGTCAACCAGGGCGAAATCAGCGAAGAGGAAGCGCTGGACCACCCGCACTCCAACATCCTGATGGGCTGCCTGGGCACTGAGAACGACCCACCGGTGGACATTCACGTCGTGCAGCACCTGAGCCCGGGCGATGCGCTCATGGCCTGCAGCGACGGGGTCTGGCACTATTTCACCCCGGAAGAGCTCTCCAGCACCATTGCCATGCTGTCGCCGCGCGAGGCCTGCGAGTTCCTGATCCAGAAGGCGCGCTCGCGCGCCAAGGGCATGGGCGACAACCTGTCGATCGCCATCGTCAAGATGGATCCGCTGTCCTGAACGCGGCTCGGGCCTGCCGGCCCGATGGTCTCAGGTCAGACCGGTGTCTACCAGCCGGTGCTCCAGCGCCAGAAACTCCGCCGACTGCATCTCGGCAAGCCGCGACACCGTGCGCGGAAACTCGTGCGCCATCGGCCCCTCGGTGTAGAGCTGCTCGGGCGGCACAGCGGCCGACATCACCAGCTTGACACGCCGGTCGTACAACACGTCCACCAGCCAGGTGAAACGCCGTGCTTCCGAGGCCTGGCGTACCGACATCTGCGGCACGTTGGACAGCAGAACCGTGTGGTACTGCGAGGCGATTTCCAGGTAATCGTTCTGCGAACGCGGGCCGCCACACAGGGTGCGGAAATCGAACCAGATCACGCCACCGGCGCGCCGCAGGGCCTGGATCTGGCGCGCCTCGATCTGCATGACCGGGTCCTGGTCACCCATCTCCGCCAGTTGACCAAAGGTCTGCGCCATCGCGGCATCGGCCTTCGGCCCCAGCGGGCAGTGGTAGAGCTGGACGTGGGTCAGCGTGCGTTGACGGTAGTCGGTGCCGTTGTCCACGCTGAGGACTTCCAGCTTCTGCTTGAGCAGTTCGATGGCCGGCAGAATGCGGTCGCGGTGCAAACCGTCCGGGTACAGGCCGTCGGGATGGAAGTTGGAGGTGGTGACGAAACCCACACCCGCCTTGAACAGCGCATCCAGCAGGCGATGCAGGATCATGGCGTCGGTCACGTCCGCCACGTGGAACTCGTCGAAACAGATCAACTTGTAGCGCTTGGCGATGCGCGCGCCGAGCTCGTCCAGCGGGTTGACCGTGCCCTGCAGGTCGCGCAGCTCGCGGTGCACCTCGCGCATGAACTCGTGAAAGTGCAGCCGCGTCTTGCGACGGATGGGGACCGCGTTGTAGAAGCAGTCCATCAGGAAGCTCTTGCCCCGCCCCACCCCGCCGAACATGTAGACCCCGCGCGGGACCTCCGGGTTGACGAACATCTTCTTCAGCGCGTTGGAGCGGCGCTGCTTGTACGTCGCCCACTCGGAGGCACACCGCTCCAGCGCGTCGATGGCGCGCTGCTGGGCAGGGTCGGTGGTGTAGCCGCGCTCCTTGAGCGCAGCCTCGTAGGTGCTGCGGACCGACAAGGGCGAACCCGGGTCAGAAGTTCAGCGTGCGCTTGTCAACGGCCAAGGCCGCTTCCTTGGTCGCTTCCGACAGCGAAGGGTGTGCATGGCAGATGCGGGCAATGTCTTCGGCGCTGGCCTTGAACTCCATGGCCACCACGGCTTCGGAGATCAGTTCAGAAGCCATCGGACCCACGATGTGCACGCCCAGGATCTCGTCCGTCGCCGCGTCGGCCAGGAACTTGACCATGCCGGTCGTGTCACCGAGCGCGCGGGCGCGGCCGTTCGCGAGGAACGGGAAGGTGCCCGCCTTGTAGGCCACGCCGTCCGCCTTGAGCTGCTGCTCGGTGCGGCCGACCCAGGCGATTTCCGGGCTGGTGTAGATAACCCAGGGGATGGTGTTGAAGTTGACGTGCCCGTGCTGGCCGGCGATGCGCTCGGCCACGGCCACACCCTCTTCTTCCGCCTTGTGCGCCAGCATGGGGCCACGCACCACGTCGCCCACCGCCCAGACGCCCGGCAGATTGGTCTTGCACTCGGCGTCCACCACGATGGCGCCACGCTCGTCCAGCGCCAAGCCCACCGCTTCGGCATTCAGACCGATGGTGTTGGGCACGCGGCCAATCGAGACGATCAGCTTGTCGGCGTCCAGCGTCAGGGCCTCGCCTTTGGCGTTGGTGTAGGCCACGCTCACACCCTTCTTGCCGGTCTTGATCTCGCCAACGGTCACGCCGAGTTCGATCTTCAGGCCCTGCTTGTCGAAGGCCTTCTTGGCTTCCTTGGCGATCTGCTCGTCCACCGCGCCGAGGAAGGTCGGCAGACCTTCAAGGATGGTCACGTCCGCGCCCAGACGGCGCCAGACCGAGCCCATTTCAAGGCCGATCACGCCGGAGCCGATCAAGGCCAGCTTCTTGGGCACGGCGCCGATGCGCAGCGCGCCATCGTTGGACAGCACATTCTCTTCATCGAACGGCGTGCCCGGCAGCGCACGGGCGTTGGAGCCCGTGGCCACAATGACCTGCTTGCCCAGCAGCGTCTCGGGCTTGTCGCCGCTCACCTGGACTTCGTAGCCACCTTCCGCGGCCTTCACGAACGAACCGCGGCCGTGGAAGAACGTCACCTTGTTCTTCTTGAACAGGTAGAGGATGCCGTCGTTGTTCTGCTTCACGACAGCATCCTTGCGACCCACCATCTTGGCCACGTCCATCATCACCTTGCCGGTGCTGATGCCGTGGTCGGCGAAGTGGTGGTTGGCGTGTTCGAAATGCTCGCTGGACTGCAGCAGCGCCTTGGACGGGATGCAGCCCACGTTGGTGCAGGTGCCACCCGGGGCCGGGCCGCCAACGGCGTTTTTCCACTCGTCGATACACGCGACCTTGAAGCCCAGCTGGGCGGCGCGGATGGCGGCGATGTAGCCGCCGGGGCCGGCGCCGATCACGACGACGTCAAATGCTTGAGACATGATTGTTCCTGAATGGGGTTGGACAAACGCCCCCGAAGGGGCGTCTGCAATGTCGCTGTTCGATCAGATGTCGAAGAGCAAACGGGCGGGATCTTCCAGCGCTTCCTTCATGGCCACCAGGCCCAGCACGGCTTCGCGGCCGTCGATGATGCGGTGGTCGTAGGACATGGCGAAGTAGTTCATCGGGCGCACCACCACCTGGCCGTTTTCCACCATGGCGCGGTCCTTGGTGGCGTGCACACCCAGGATGGCCGACTGCGGCGGGTTGATGATGGGGGTGGACATCATCGAACCGAAGGTGCCGCCGTTGGAGATGGAGAAGGTGCCACCGGTCATGTCGTCGATGCCCAGCTTGCCGTCCTTGGCCTTCTGGCCGAATTCGGCGATCTTCTTCTCGATCTCGGCGAAGCTCATCTGGTCGGCGTTGCGCAGGATGGGCACCACCAGACCGCGCGGCGAGCCGACGGCGATACCGATGTCGAAGTAGCCGTGGTACACGATGTCGTTGCCGTCCACCGAGGCGTTGAGGATCGGGAACTTCTTGAGGGCGTGCACGGCGGCCTTGACGAAGAAGCTCATGAAACCGAGCTTGACGCCGTGTTCTTTCTCGAAACGCTCCTGCATGCGCTTGCGCATCTCCATGACCGGAGCCATGTTGATTTCGTTGAACGTGGTCAGGATGGCGTTGGTCGATTGCGACTGCAGCAGACGCTCGGCCACACGGGCACGCAGACGGGTCATGGGCACGCGCTCTTCGGGGCGGTCACCGAGATCGGGGGCAACCATGGCCACCTGCGGCAGCACCTTGGTGGGTGCGCCGGTGGGGATGGCCGCCGGTGCGGCCACGGCGGCCTTGGGTGCCGCGGCACCGGACGCCACAGCCGCCAGCACATCGCCCTTGGTCACTCGACCGTCCTTGCCACTGCCCGCCACCGAGCTGGCGGCCAGGTTGTTGTCGGCCAGCAGCTTGGCGGCCGCGGGCATGGCCACACCGGCCTTGGACTGCGATGCAGCCGCTGCGGGCGCGGCGACCGCAGGTGCGGCGGCCACGGCGGCCGGCGCCGGCGCGGCGGCGGGAGCCGCAGCGCCAGCCACGGCAGCGGTGTCGATGCGCGCGATGAGCTGATCGGCCGCCACGGTAGCGCCGTCGCCCTGCAGGATTTCCACCAGCACGCCGGCGGCGGGCGCCGGGCACTCCAGCACCACCTTGTCGGTCTCGATCTCGATCAGGATCTCATCAACCGCAACGGCTTCACCGACTTTTTTCTTCCACTGCAGCAGGGTGGCCTCGGCCACCGACTCGGAGAGCTGCGGAACTTTGACTTCTACGATTGCCATGTGTCTTCTACCTTGATTTTTTGCGTGGGACGTGAGGGATGCGGCGCGCGTGCCCTTCAAGGGCGGCCGCGCGGCGCACCAGCGTCATACCCGGGTTATTTGCTGAGGATGTAGCCCTTGAGCTTGCCAAAAGCGGCATCGATCAGGGTCTTCTGCTGCTCCTGGTGCAGGTGTGCGTAGCCCACCGCCGGCGAAGCCGAGGCGGCCCGTCCGGCGTAACCGAGCTTCTGCCCATCGAGCATGTTCTCGTGGATGTAGTGCTGCACGAAGAACCAGGCCCCCTGGTTCTGCGGCTCATCCTGGCACCACACCATCTCGGTGGCGTTGGGGTACTTCTTGACCTCGGCGCCAAACACCTTGTGCGGGAACGGGTAGAGCTGCTCGACACGCAGAATGGCCACGTCATCCGAGCCGCGCTCTTCGCGCTTCTTGACCAGGTCGTAGTACACCTTGCCCGAGCAGCAGATGATGCGTTTGACCTTCTCGGCCTTCTTCACCACATCGGCGCTCTGCTCCGGAATGACGGTCTGGAAACTGCCTTTGGTGAACTCGGACAGCGGCGAGGTGGCGTCCTTGTTGCGCAGCAACGACTTGGGCGTGAAGATGATCAACGGCTTGCGCAGACTGCGGATCATCTGGCGGCGCAGCACATGGAAGATCTGGCTGGCCGTGGTGGGCTGCACGATCTGCATGTTGGTGTCGGCCGCCATCTGCATGAAGCGCTCCAGGCGTGCCGAGCTGTGCTCCGGACCCTGGCCTTCGTAGCCGTGCGGCAGCATGAGCGTGATGCCATTGACACGGCCCCACTTGACCTCACCGGAAGCGATGAACTGGTCGATCACCACCTGGGCGCCGTTGGCGAAATCGCCAAACTGGGCTTCCCAGATCACCAGGGTGTTGGGGTCGTTGGAGGCGTAGCCATATTCGTAGCCCAGCACCGCCTCTTCGGACAGGATGGAGTCGATGACCACGAACGGTGCCTGGTTGTCGGCCACGTTCTGCAATGGAGTGTAGGTCCCGGTGTCCCACTTTTCACGGTTCTGGTCGTGGATCACGGCGTGGCGGTGCGTGAAGGTGCCGCGGCCACAGTCTTCGCCCGACAGACGCACCGGGTAGCCACTGGCTACCAGGGAGGCGAACGCCATGTGCTCGCCCATGCCCCAGTCCACCGGGATGTCCCCACGGCCCATGGCCGCGCGGTCGGCATACACCTTTTTCACCAACTGGTGCGGAGTCACCGTATCGGGGATGTTCGTCAGGCGATCGGACAGTCGCTTCCACTCGGCCATGGGGATGGCGGTGTCGCAGCTGTCGGTCCACTTCTTGCCCAGGAACGGGCTCCAGTCCACCGCGTACTTGCTCTTGAAGTTCGTGAGCACCGGGTCCACCGTGTGACGGCCCGCGTCCAGCGCCGCGCGATAGGCCTTGGCCATGTCGTCGCCCAGCGACTCGCCCAGCCCTTGGGCGGCCAGCTTGTCGGCGTACAGCTTGCGCGTGCCGGGGTGGGCGCTGATCTTCTTGTACATCAGCGGCTGGGTCAGGCTCGGCGTGTCCTGCTCGTTGTGGCCCAGCTTGCGGAAGCAGATGATGTCCACGACCACGTCCTTGCGGAAGGTCATGCGGTACTCCAGCGCGAGCTGCATGCACAGCACCACGGCCTCGGGATCGTCACCGTTGACGTGCAGCACGGGCGCTTCGACACCCTTGACGATGTCGGTGCAATACAGCGTGGAACGCAGGTCGCGCGGGTCGGAGGTGGTGAAACCGATCTGGTTGTTGATGATCAGGTGCACCGTACCGCCGGTGGTGTAACCACGGGTGGCGGCCAGCGCCAGGGTTTCCTGGTTCACGCCCTGTCCGGCAAAGGCGGCGTCACCGTGCACCAGCACCGGCAGCACCTGCTTGCCCTGGGGGTCACCACGGCGGTCCATGCGGGCGCGCACCGAACCTTCCACCACCGGGTTCACGATCTCCAGATGCGAAGGGTTGAAGGCCAGCGACAGGTGAACCGGGCCGCCAGAGGTGGTCACGTCCGAACTGAAACCCTGGTGGTACTTCACGTCACCAGCGGGCAGCTCTTCAGGGGCGGTGTGGTCGAATTCGGCGAACAGGTCCTTGGGCATCTTGCCCAGGGTGTTCACCAGCACGTTCAGGCGGCCGCGGTGGGCCATGCCGATCACGATCTCCTGCACGCCTTGCGCGCCGGCCTGCTGGATCAACTCGTCCATGGCGGCGATGAAGCTCTCACCACCTTCGAGCGAGAAGCGCTTCTGACCCACATATTTGGTGTGCAGAAAACGTTCCAGGCCTTCCGCCGCGGTCAGGCGATCGAGAATGTGCTTTTTCTTCTCGGCATTGAAAGAAGGTTTGCTGCGGATCGTTTCCAGCTTTTCCTGCCACCAGCGCTTCTGCGTCTGGTCGCTGATGTACATGTACTCAGCACCCACGGTGGCGCAATAGGTTTCGCGCAAGGCATTGAGCAGGTCCCGCAGGGACATGACTTCCTTGCCGAAGAAGGTATTGCTGGTGTTGAACACGGTCTCGAAATCGGCATCGGAGAAGCCGTAGAACGAGGGATCGAGTTCAGGAATGCGGTCGCGCTCGGTGCGCTTGAGCGGATCCAGATCGGCCCAACGGGAGCCGACGTTGCGGTAGGCCGCGATCAGTTGCTGGACGGCGACGCGCTTGCGGCCCAGATCGGAATCGGCGCCAGCGGCCACGACGACCTTGGTGCCCCCTTGCTTGGCACGCTCGGCAAAGGCGTTGATGACGGGCAGGTGCGGCACATCGCGGGCATCGGTGCCGTCGACGGCGGGCACGTGCTGCAATGCATCGAAGTAACTGCGCCAGTTGTCCGGCACGCTACCCGGGTTGTCCAGGTAGTTCTCATACATCTCTTCCACGTACGGCGCGTTGCCGCCGAAGAGGTACGAGTTGCTTTTGTAGGCAACATAGACGTTGCCCCCGTTCGCTTGGGTATCGCTCATAAATCCGCTGACCTCCGTTTCCCTTGAGGAAACATTAGCTGGTTAGAAAAACCTTCCGCGACACGGCTGGACCGTTTGGCGGATGCGACAGTGACTGTGGAAGGACCTGACTGCAGCCAGCGATTGTGCCACTTTGAGCAAGGCCCAGGGGAAATGAAGTCATCGGCCGGGGCATCTTCCGGCGAAATAGGCACGGGGGTGTTGCGCCACCGCGAAGCGACGGCCCCGTCAATGGGGCGTCTCAGAACGCGTTTGCGATCTTCAGGACGCCACGCGGGGCGAGAGGCGCTCGGACGCCGGGACCGAACTGGGTTCGTCCATTTCAATGGCGATCTGTGTGCAGACCGTGCGGCACAGCGTGACGGCCTTTTCGCTTTGCACGCGGTAGATCACCTGCGTGCCGTCCTTGCGCTTGGCCAGCACCCCTGCCCGGTACAGCAGGTTCAGATGCTGTGAAAGATTGGGCTGTGTGGTGTCGATCTCCTGCAGCAGCTGCGACACGGATTTTTCCTTGTCGCACAGTGCACTCAGGATGCGCAGCCGCATTGGCGTGGCCAACACGCCGAACAGTTCGGCGGCGAGCTCGAACACCCGGACCTTTTCCACATTGGCATCGGATTCGATCATTTGTTCCATGGCAGACCACACTTTTGTCAATATAAGCATGGATCATACTTAGAAAGCCCGCCGACAACCAAGTGGTTTTGTCGGACATTGACCCAGGAGCCAATGCCCGGCCGACGGTCAAGCCAGCAGGTCTTTGATTTGCTGCAGCGCTGCCGGATCGTCCATGGTGGTGAGATCCCCTGGATCGCGCCCTTCGCAGACCGCCTGGATGGCGCGACGCAACAGCTTGCCGCTGCGCGTCTTGGGCAGGATCGACACAAAACGCACACGTGCGGGGCGTGCCACGGCACCGAGCTGCTCATCCACCAGCTTCATGACCTCGCCTTCGAGCTTGAGCCGAGCCGCGTCGTCCGTGAGCAGGGACGCGTCTTTCACCACAGCGAACGCCATCGCGACCTGGCCTTTGAGCTGGTCGGCGACACCGACCACGGCCACCTCGGCGATGCGTGGGTGGCTGGAGATGCTCTCTTCGATCTCGCGGGTGCCCAGGCGGTGGCCGGCCACGTTGATCACGTCGTCGGTGCGGCCCAGGATGAAGTAGTAGCCATCGGCGTCGCGGATGCCCCAGTCAAAGGTGCTGTAGACCATCTTGCCCGGCACGCTGGACCAGTAGGTCTTGACGAAGCGCTCGTCGTCGCCCCAGATGGTCTGCATGCAGCCGGGCGGCAGCGGGCCCTCCACCGCCACGACCCCCTTCTGGTTGGCACCTTTGAGTTCCTCGCCGGTCTGGTCGTCGAGCAGCTTGACGTCGTAGCCATAGACGGCCTTGCCCGGCGAGCCGAACTTGCTCGGCGCCGGCTCCACGCCATTGCAGATGGCCAGAATCGGCCAACCGGTCTCGGTCTGCCAGTAGTTGTCCACGATGGGTTTGCCCAGTTCGCCCGAAATCCATTGGGCCGTGGGCTCGTCCAGCGGCTCACCGGCGAGGAACAGCGCCTTGAGGCTGGAGATGTCGTATTTCTTGATGAAGGACGGGTCGTATTTCTTGAGCACACGAACCGCCGTCGGCGCGCTGAACATCACCGACACCTTGTACTTCTCCACCAGGCTCCACCAGATGCCGGCGTCGGGCCGGATCGGCAGACCCTCGTACATGATGGTCGCCATGCCGCCGATCAGCGGGCCGTAGATGATGTAGCTGTGACCCACCACCCAGCCGATGTCGCTGGTGGAGAAATAGGTCTCGCCCGGCTCGCCCATGTAGATGTGCTTCATCGACGCTGCCAGCGCCACGGCGTAGCCGCCGGTGTCGCGTTGCACGCCCTTGGGTTTGCCGGTGGTGCCGCTGGTGTAGAGCGTGTAGCTGGGGTGCGTGGCGTCCACCCATTCGCAAGGCACCACCGTGTCCATGTGTTTTGCCCGCTCGGCGGCGTAGTCCACGTCGCGCCCTTCGACAGCGTCAAACGCAGCCAGACCGCGGTCGACCATCACCACCTTTTCCGGCTTGTGGGCCGAGAGCCTGATGGCTTCGTCGAGCAGCGGCTTGTACTCCACCACTTTGCCGCCGCGCGAGCCGGCGTCGGCACTGACGATGACCACCGGCGAGGCATCTTCGATGCGGCTGGCCAGCGAATGGCTGGCAAAGCCACCAAACACCACCGAGTGGACGGCACCCACGCGCGCGCAGGCCAGCATGGCAAACGCGGCCTGGGGGATCATGGGCATGTAGATCAGGACGCGGTCACCCTTCTTCACCCCCTGCGCCTGCAGGATGGCCGCCATGCGCTGAACCTCTGCGTGCAGCTCGCGAAAGCTGTAGGTCTTTTCTGTGTCGGTTTCGGTGGACACAAAGATCAGCGCGTTCTGATCGGCACGGTCCTTCAGGTGGCGATCCACCGCGTTGTGGCACAGGTTGGTCAGACCACCCTCGAACCACCGGGCAAACGGCGGGTTGTCGTAGTTACAGACCTGCTCAAAGGGCTTGTGCCAGTCCACCAGCCGGGCTTGCTCGGCCCAGAACGCATCGCGTTCTTCAATGGAGCGGCGGTGAAATTCGGTGTAGCCCAGTGGATTGCTCATGGGAGGCTCCTGCGCGTTGGTGTTGTGAGATGGCCGACATCGGCCGCCCGACAGATGCCAGACAACCGAAATTGAATTCATAATTATGAATCTCAGACTTGCGGAAGCCTGACATTTTGTCGACCCGCCCCACAAGCCTCCCCTCATGCGTTGTATCCCAGCCAATGCGGGCCACCAGCGCGGCCACCCAGCCCCGCCAACGCACTCCTGCCCCTACTTGATCAGCGCCTGAACGTCTCGAAATGCCGGGTGCTCGGCCGTGCGTAGCCACTCGAAAGCCACCATCTCGGCGGTCACCAGCTCGACGCCAGCACCGGCCAGGCGGTCAAAGGCGGCGTCGCGGTTGCGTTCGGTGCGCGAACCACACGCATCTGTCACGACCCAGACATCGAACTCCAACTCGACCAACTCCAGGGCGGTCTGCAGCAGACAGACATGGGCCTCACAACCCGCCAGCACGATGGCGGCACGGTCAGGAACCGGGGCGGCAACAGGCTTTTGCAGGTGCTTGGGCAGGCTGCGCGCGTTGCCACCACCCGAGCGCACGGGGGGTCTCAGCCAATCAGCCAGCCCCTCAGACACGGCGCCAAAGTGCATTTTTGGCAGCGTCTTCTGACACAACGCACGCAACTCCGGCGGGTTGGACCCAAGCTTCTCGGGGTTTTGCTCCGTGCCCCATACGGGCACATGCAGCATCCGCGCCCATTGGGCCAACCGCGAAGCGTTCGCAAGCACCTCGGCACCCTCAAAAATGGCAGGCATCAGGCGGGCCTGGTAGTCCACCAGCACCAATTGGGAATCTGCGGCGTCCAGCAACATGGCAATCTTTCTTGGGTTCAGACAACGAAATGGCGATTTTCGCAGGTCGCTACGCCGGCGGCTTCGAACGCAGAACAGACCACCCTGCCCCGTTGCAGGCGACCCCGGCAAAATGCAGAAAAATCAAAGCGTTGCATGCTGCACTTCACTTGACTTCTCTTTGCAACACCGATACCCTGCGTGCGATGAAACGCCTGATACCCGTCATTGCGCTGAGTTGTGCCGCCGCGGTGCACGCCCAGCCGTCCGAGGGGGCGTATGAAGACATGGACGCCCTGCTGGCCGAAAAAGGCGTCATGGCGCGATTGGGCGAGCAAATCCAGCAAGCGCGTGAATCGGTGAGTGAAAAGGCCTCCGGCCTGGTCATCAATGCGATGGGCTTTCTGGGTGTGCCTTACAAATACGGTGGCAACTCCGCAGAAACCGGTTTTGACTGCAGCGGATTCGTGCGTGCCGTCTTCGAACAGTCGGTGGGAAAGGTGCTGCCACGCCGCGCCGATGAACAGGCGGCCGCCACCCAGGCGATTGATCGAAATGAGCTCAAGCCGGGCGATCTCGTCTTTTTCAACACCATGAAGCGCGCCTTCAGCCATGTGGGTATTTACATGGGTGACGGCAAATTCATCCACGCGCCGCGCACCGGCTCACAAGTGCGGGTGGAAGACATGCGCCTGGCCTATTGGCAAACCCGCTTCAACGGCGCTCGCCGCGTCCCGCTGGCCAGCGCTGACGCATCAGCCGCCAGCCCCCTGCGCTGAATCCGACGACATCGAGGCACCATCCAAAACCCAAAAGAAAAGCCACCGCAAGCGGTGGCTTTTCTTTTGGAGAGCGAGACCCGATCGAGATCGAACCCCGCTCTCAACCGGGATCAGCGGATCACGGCGATGGTGGTGCGTGCGCCACCCTTGTAGGTCATCAGCGTCAGGGCGCCGTTCTTGATGTCGCCCTTTTCGTCGAACTCGATGTTGCCGGTCACACCCTTGTAGTTCGTGGCTTTCAGCGCAGGCAGGTATTTGGCCGGATCGGCCGAGCCAGCGGTGACCATGGCATTGGCCATGACCTTCACAGCGTCATACACATAGGGCGCGTACACCTGCACGTCGGCACCGAACTTCGCCTTGAAGTCAGCGCGGAACTTGTCCATGCCAGCCTTCTGCTCGCCTTCGACGCCACCGGCTTCAGCGCAATAGACTTGCTCGTCGGCCATGCCGTCGGCAGCCAGCTTGGGCAGCTCGCTCGAGCAGATGCCGTCGCCGCCCATGAACTTGGCGTTGATGCCCAGCTGCTTCATTTGCTTGAGCATCGGGCCGGCCACGGCGTCCATGCCGCCGAAGAACACCACGTCAGGCTTCTTGGCCTTCAGGGTGGTCAGGATGGCGTTGAAGTCGGTGGCTTTGTCGTTGGTGAACTCGCGGCCCACGACGGTGCCGCCAGCAGCAGCGACGCCTTTTTCGAATTCGTCGGCCACACCTTGGCCGTAGGCCGTGCGGTCGTCGATCACGGCAACGGTCTTGGCCTTGAGCGTTTCCACAGCGTACTTGCCGAGGGTGCCGCCCAGGTGCACGTCGTCAGCCACCATGCGGAACACGCCAGCGTAGCCCTGACGGGTGTACTTGGGGTTGGTTGCCGAGGGCGAAATCTGGGGAATACCTGCGTCGTTGTAAATCTGCGAAGCGGGAATGGTCGTGCCCGAGTTCAGGTGACCGATCACGCCAGCCACTTTGGCGTCCACCAGCTTGGTGGCAGCAGCGGTGCCCTGCTTGGGATCGGCCGCATCGTCTTCAGCCAGCAGTTCAAACTTGGCGGGTGCACCACCAATGGTCAAACCGGCGGCATTCAGCTCCTCGATTGCCATCTTTGCGCCGTTTTCATTGTCCTTGCCAAGGTGGGCAATAGCGCCACTGGTGGGACCGACGTGACCAATCTTGATGACCTGAGCGTCAGCCGCAGGAGCCGCAGCCGGCGCCTCGACCGGTGCTGCAGCCTCTTCTTTTTTGCCGCAAGCGGCCAAGGCGACGGCCGCAGCGATGACGGCCAGTTTGATGTTCAGTTGCATAGGTATCCTCGGAAAGGAATGAAAGTTGAAATGCGGAGGGAACTTTTTTCTCCACATCCATAAAGATACTCTAAAAACCTAGAGGATTTCAGTGGATGCTCGAACAGCGCCTGGGTTCGAGGGTTTGCCCGACGTCGAATCAGGTCAATGAATGCGGCATTAGTACCACGCATACCCAATCCGGGCAACTCAATCACCGGTGGCCAATTGAAGATCGTGTCGCTGGGGCTCGATACCCAGCGCCTTGTACTGCCGCCAGCGTTCGCGCGCGTGGAGGCGATCATCGCCGCCAAGGGTCACCACTTCGATCACGCGGGCAAATTGATCGAAATGCGCGGGCATCCCCGTGCACAGATTGACAAGCACCCCTGCGTTGACTGCCTCGGGGACATGGGAACCGATGTGGATGGGCGAGCGCGCGCGCACATGGGCAGGATCTCCGGGATGGCAGTGCGGGATGAATTCGCCCTGCGCCATGGTCCAGAGCGCAGCATCCAGCGCCTTCACGGAACCTTCGTCGGTCAGTACGACCACGCTGGCCCCCTTGAGATAGGCCTTGCGCAGCAATCTACAGGCATAACCCAGCTTGTCGGGCGCATTGAAATGAAAAGCCACTTCGGTCATGGCGCGGTCTTCCGAGCGCTGGAACCAATCAGGCCTTGCGCACGCGCTTGCCGGCGGTTTTCTTCGCCGCCGCGGAAGTCGGCCTGCTGGCTTCGTCCATCAGGTAACGCAGCAACAAGGGCACGGGCCGCCCGGTCGACCCTTTGGCTGTCCCGCTCTTCCAGGCGGTGCCAGCGATGTCCAGGTGGGCCCATGGCAAATCCGCCGTGAACTTCTGAAGGAATTTGGCCGCCGTGATGGCGCCGCCGGCCCGGCCGGCAACGTTGCCCATGTCGGCGAAATGGGACTTCAGCCCCTCGGCGTACTCGTCGTCCAGCGGCATGCGCCAGCAGGGATCCAGGGAGGCCTCACCGGCCTGCTGCAGGGCCGTGGCCAGATCGTCGCGCGCCGAGAACAGGCCCGAGCGCACGGCACCGAGTGCGATCACGCAGGCACCGGTGAGCGTGGCGATGTCGATCACGCTGCGGGGCTTGAAACGCGCCGCGTAGGTGAGCGCGTCGCACAGGATCAGGCGCCCCTCGGCGTCGGTGTTGAGGATTTCGATGGTCTGCCCGCTCATGCTGGTGACCACGTCGCCGGGCTTCACCGCCTGACCATCGGGCATGTTTTCACAGGTGGGGATCAGGCCCACCACGTTGATGGCCGGGCGCAATTCGGCCAGTGCGGCGAACGTGCCCAACACACTGGCTGCGCCACCCATGTCGAATTTCATCTCGTCCATTTCGGCGGCCGGCTTGATGGAAATGCCACCCGTATCGAACGTGATGCCCTTGCCCACCAACACCACCGGCGCGCTGGATTTGGCCGCGCCGCTGTAATGCAGGGTGATGAAACGCAGCGGCTCCACCGAGCCCTTGGCGACCGCCATGAAGGCGCCCATGCCCAGCGCCGCCACTTGCCTCGGGCCCAGGACCTCGGTCTTGATGCCGGGTTTGCGCCCGAGTTTTCGCGCGGCATCGGCCAGCATGCTGGGTGTGGCGTGGTTGGCCGGCCGGTTGGCCCATTCCTTGGCCCATTCCACCCCGATCACCAGGGCTTTGCCTTCGTCGAAACCGGATCGGGCCGCCGCCACCTGCGACACGCCCACGACGACGAGTTGCAGGGCCCGTGCCTTGGCCGAGGGTTTTGTGGTCGTGTAGCTGTAGCTGGCCTCGGCACAGGCCTGCATGGCCACGCTCACGCCGTCGGCGTCGTTGCCCAGCAAACCAAGCAGGAGACCCAGCTTCTTGATGCCGGGCTGTTTGAGCACGGCCATGCCTGCGCTCACCGCCTTGCGCACCGCAGCGGGTTTGCCGTCGCCGGCGCGCACCAGCACCAGCCGGGGGGCCTTGACCCCCTGAACCCGGTAGCATGAGAGCACCTTGCCGACACCCGCCTCCAGATCTCCCCGTTGTGTGGCCTCGGCGATCAGGTCGGTCAGAGGCCCCGGCAATGCGGCCCCACTTGAGGCGTCCGGGACCAGCACCAGCAGCGCGTCGGCGGCCAGTTGGGCGGCCTGCTCGGGAGAAAACGATTTGAGTTCAAAGTCCATAATTGCGGTTTCCTGATTGCGTTCGATGTTATTCCATTCCTCCATTCGCAAAGAGCTGGCGCGCAGTTTCGGGGCCACGCTGGTGGTTCTGTTCACCATCGTCTTGACCATGCTGCTGATCCGCACCCTGGGCTTGGCCTCGCGCGGCAGCGTCAACCCCGAAGAGATCATGCTGGTGCTGGGCTACACGGTGCTGGGGCGCATGCCCACCATCCTGACGCTGGCACTCTTCGTGGCCATCGTTTCAACCCTGTCACGCATGTACCGCGACAGCGAAATGATCATCTGGTTCTCCAGTGGCCGTTCGCTCGGCGGCTTCCTCTCGCCGGTGCTGCGCTTTTCCTGGCCGGTGCTGCTGGTGATCATGCTGATGGTGCTGTTCGTCTGGCCCTGGGCCAACCAGCAGACCGACAGCCTGCGTGACCGCTTCGAGCGCCGCGGCGACCTGGAGCGCATTGCCCCGGGCCAGTTCCAGGAGTCCTCCAATGGGCGACGCGTTTTCTTCATCGACAAGGACACCGCCGATGGCACGGAGGGTCGAAACGTGTTCATCTCCAGCACCGAAGACGATGGGAGGGAGAGCGTGGTTTCGGCGAGCTCCGGCCGCATTGAATGGGAGGGCGAGCGGCAGTTCCTGATGCTCAAGAAGGGGCAGCGGCTGGAAAGCAGTGCAAAAAAAAATGGACAGCTCAAGGTGAGTGAGTTTGAACAGTACGGTGCCCAGATCGGTGCCTCGTCCGTCCTGACGGGCAGCAGCCAGGCGCTCAAGTCGCGCCCGAGCTGGGAGCTGATCCAGAACAGCAACGCCGCCAACCTGGGTGAGCTCGGCTGGCGCATCGGCGTGGGCCTGACCGCGCTGAACCTGGTGTTCCTCGCGCTGGCGGCCACGACCAGCAACCCGCGGGCGGGACGAGGCGGCAACCTGATGTTCACCCTGTTCGCCTTTGTCGTGTATTTCAACCTGCTCAACGTCGGCCAGCGTTGGGTGACTTCCGGTCAGCTCAGCCTGGGCACCCTGCTGTTCATGTTGCACGGCGTGGTGTTCATCTCGATCCTGCTGTGGCTGGTCAAGCGGCACCACAATCTGAGCTTCAGGGGGTGGATCAACAGCCGTCGGCTGCGACAGTCCGAACCACAGGCCGCTCTATGAAAACCATCAAGCGCCTGATCTATGGCGAGATATTCACGGCCGTGGGCTTTGTTCTGCTGGCCTTTCTGTCGCTGTTCTTTTTCTTCGACTTTGTCGATGAACTGGCCTCCATCGGGAAGCCCTCGCGACTCGAACCGAACCTGATCTACGAAATGCGGCACGCGATGCTGTATGTGGCGCTGCTGATGCCCAGCCGGCTCTACGAGCTGCTGCCCATCTCGGTGTTGATCGGTTCGGTGGCGGTGCTGGCCCGGCTGGCCCACAGCTCCGAATACACCATCCTGCGCACCAGCGGCCTCGGGCCCTGGCGGGCCCTGAGAACCCTGCTCGGCCTGGGCCTGGTGTTCGTCATACTGACCCTTGCGGTTGGAGACTATGTGGCACCTCTGTCCGACCGGACCGCCCAGTTGCTCAAGGCACGCTATCAGGGCCGCATCAGCATTGGTCAGACCGGCGCCTGGCTCAAGGAACGCCAGACCTACAGCAACTTCTCGGTCAATGTCGGCTCCATGTCAGCTCAGGGAGTGCTGTCAGGCATCCGCATTTTCGAGTTCGACAACCAGGGGTATCTGGTGTCCACGCTGCAGGCGCAAAGTGGCCGAATCGAGAAAGACGATTCCTGGACGCTCCACAAAGTCCAGCGCCGCGAGTTCGATACCGCGGGACTGAAATCGGCCCGCATCAACCACAGCACGCTGAAAACCCTGCGCTGGCCCAGTAGCATCAGCGCCGAGATGGTGTCGACGGCGCTGCTCAAACCCGAACGCATGCGCACCGCGGATCTCTTCGCCTACATCCAGCACCTGGAGGCCAACGGCCAGTCCGCCCAACGCTACGAGATCGAGTTCTGGCGCAAGGTGTTCTACCCGCTGAGTTGCCTGGTCATGGTGGTGCTGGCCCTGCCCTTCGCCTACCTGCATTTCCGCGCCGGCGGCATCACCGGCTATGTGTTTCTCGGGGTGATGATCGGCATCAGTTTCTTCCTGCTCAACAACGTGTTTGGCTACATCGGCAATCTCAACCAGTGGCGCCCCTGGCTGGCCGCGGCGTCGCCAGCGCTGATCTATTCGGTGATGTCGCTGGGCGCGTTCGGCTGGCTGGTGCTCAGACGATGACGGCGCGTGGCGTGATTGTGTTTGCCCACGGCTCGCGCGACCCGCTCTGGCGCGATCCGGTGGAAGCGGTGGCGGCCCGGATCGCTCAGACCGATCCGGCGGTGGCCGTCAGTTGCGCCTATCTGGAGCTGTGCGAACCCGATCTGCACCAGGCCGCCGACCGCCTGGTGGCCGCTGGTGCCCGCCATGTGCGTGTGCTGCCGCTGTTTTTCGGCATGGGAAAACACGCACGTGAAGACCTGCCGGTGCTCATGCAAGAGCTCGCCCAGGCACACCCGCAGGTGCGGTTCGAGCTGCTACCCACCGCGGGCGAAGACCCCCGGCTCACGACGCTGCTGGCCCAGATTGCCCTGGAGCTCCCCGCATGAATCTGCACCAGTTCCGTTTCGTGCAGGAAGCGGTGCGCCGCAACCTGAACCTGACCGAAGCCGCCAAGGCGCTGCATACCTCACAGCCCGGCGTCTCCAAGGCCATCATCGAGCTGGAGGACGAACTCGGCATCGAGATCTTTGCGCGCCACGGCAAACGCATCAAACGCGTGACCGAACCCGGCGCGCAGGTGCTCAAAAGCATTGAGATCATCCTGCGCGAGGTCAACAACCTCAAGCGCATCGGCGAGCAGTATTCGGCGCAGGACAGCGGCACGCTCTCCATCGCCACCACCCACACCCAGGCGCGCTACGTGCTGCCCGGGCCGGTGGCGGCGCTGCGCCAGGCCTACCCGAAGGTGGCGATCAGCCTGCACCAGGGGTCGCCCGACCAGGTGGCCCGGATGCTGATGGAAGAAGTGGCCGAGATCGGCATGGCCACCGAGTCGCTGTTGAACTACCCCGAGCTCGTCACCCTGCCCTGCTACGAATGGCAGCATGTGCTGGTGTTCCCGTTCGACCACCCCCTGCTGGAGCGCGAGCGCATCACGCTCGAAGACCTGGCGCTGCTGCCGCTGATCACCTACCACCCGAGCTACACCGGACGGACCCGCATCGACCAGGCCTTTGCGCTGCGCCACCTGCAGCCCAACATCGTGCTGGAAGCGATCGACTCCGACGTGATCAAGACCTATGTGAAGCTCGGCATGGGCGTGGGCATCGTGGCCGAGATGGCCATGCAGGGCGAGAACGCCACGCCCGATCTGGTGGCGCGCCCTGCCGCCCAGCTGTTTGGCCACAACCTGGCGCGCGTGGCCTTCAAGCGCGGCACCTACCTGCGCCATTTCGTTCTGCGCTTCGCCGAACTGCTGAGCGACCGGCTCTCGCGCGACCTGATCCTGCGGGCCATGAGCGGCACGCCGGACGACTATGAGCTGTGATTCCCCCCGCGCCGCGCCTAAGGGCGCGTCACCCCCCAGGGGGCAACACCAGCGGCCTGGCCAAGCCAGTTCCGCGGTGTTCTGGCCGGGGCTACCTTGATCTCCGGACATTGATATGCCATTCCCAGTCCCCCACACCCCCGCCCTCACCTCTCGCCTGCCCAAGGTCGGCACGACCATCTTCACCGTCATGTCGGCGCTGGCGACCGAGACGGGTGCGGTCAACCTCGGCCAGGGTTTCCCGGACTTCGACTGCGACCCGGCGCTGGTGGATGCCGTTACGCAGGCCATGCGGGCCGGGCACAACCAGTACCCGCCCATGCCCGGCGTGCCGGCGCTGCGCCAGGCCGTGGCCGCCAAGATGCAGGCGCTGTACGGGCTGGCCTGTGACCCGAACGCCGAGATCACGGTCACAGCAGGCGCCACCCAGGCCATCCTGACCGCCATCCTGGCCGTGGTGCACCCGGGCGACGAGGTAATCGTGCTCGAACCCTGTTACGACAGCTACGTGCCGAACATCGAGCTCGCGGGCGGCGTGGCGGTGCGCGTGCCGCTCACGCCGGGCAGCTTCCGGCCCGACTTCGACCGCATTGCCGCCGCGATCACGCCGCGCACCCGCGCACTGATGATCAACAGCCCGCACAACCCCAGCGGCATGGTCTGGAGCGCGGCCGACATGCAGCGCCTGCAGGATCTGCTGGCGCCCACCGATGTGCTGCTGATCAGCGACGAGGTCTACGAGCACATGGTGTTCGACGGCCAGCAGCACCAGAGTGCGGCGCGTTTCCCCGGCCTGGCGGCGCGTGCCTTCATCGTCAGCAGCTTCGGCAAGACCTACCACGTCACCGGCTGGAAGGTCGGCACCGTGGTGGCGCCCGCGGCGATGACGGCCGAATTCCGCAAGGTGCACCAGTTCAACGTGTTCACGGTGAACACGCCCATGCAGCATGCGCTGGCGACCTACATGGTCGACCCGGCGCCCTACCTGGAACTGTCGGCCTTCTACCAGCGCAAGCGCGACCTGTTCCGTGAAGGGCTGGCATCGACCCGGTTGCGTCTGCTGCCCGGTGAAGGCACCTATTTCCAGTGCGTGGACATCTCCGCCCTGGCCGTGCCCGAGCGCGAACTGCCCGAAGCCGAGTTCTGCCAGTGGCTCACGCGCGAGATCGGTGTGGCAGCGATCCCGCTCTCGGCCTTCTACGGCAACGGGTTCGACCAGAAAGTGATCCGATTCTGTTTCGCGAAGAAAGACGACACGCTGCGCGAAGCACTCAAGCGGCTGGCACGGCTTTGAACGCGGCTTGAAATCCGCACCCCGACGCAACGCCGCGTCGCTCAGCAGCGCACGGCGTTCTTGCAGAAGCGGTCCAGCTCGCGCACCGCGCTGCGCCCCGTCACCGGCTGACGCGCCTTCGGGCCGACCTCCAGGCTCAGCTTCATCTCGTACTTCCTGAAGAACTGGTCAAACAGCTCCCCGCCCAGGGTGCCGGTGGCGGTCAGGGTATCGAGCCGGGCATCGTGCTCCAGCAGCACCGCGCACAGGGGCTGTTCGGCCGGGCCCCTCATCACCCGGGCGCCGTGCACCGGGTCGTACTGGCTGTGGTCGGCGCAGCAGTGGATCAGATCGTCGCCCTTGCTCGGTGTCTGCGGGTTCAGCGCGGCGCCCTTGCGAAAGCTGATGAAACTCAGCTCTCGGGTCGGGTACACCAACTGGTGGGCGCAGATGGCGGAAAACGCCACCAGGCTGCGCGCCGGGCCGACACCGCCGGGCCACTGGTAGGCCTGCTGGTCACGGGTGCGCAGCACCGTGGGCATGGCGGGCTTGCCCAGATCGAGCAGGAACACCGGCGTGGCCTCGAACGGGTAGTGAAACACGTAGTTGGTCTGGGCCTGGAGGCTGGCGGCCTTGAGCGGATCGCCGAACTCATCCACCAGCAGCACGCGACCGTGGGTCCGGGGTCGGGCATCCAGTGCCCAGGCGCCGCCGGTCAGGGTGGTGGCGAGTGCGCCTGTGCCCAGTGCACAGCCTTCCACGAACTTGCGTCGATCCATGAACAGTCCTCCATGAAACGACCAGCCCCGCCCGGGGCCGGAACACCCTGCAGTGAAGCGCATTCGGGAGCGCACTGTCAACCATGCCCCTGGCGCGGCATGGGCCAGGATTTCAGGCCCCGGGGTGCCATGGCGCCCGCTCCGGGCGCGTCGGCTCAGGTGTTCAGCTGCGCCCAGGCTTTGTCCAGCCGCTTCACGCTCACCGGTTGTGGCGTGCGCAACTCCTGCGCGAAGAAGCTCACGCGCAGCTCTTCGAGCAGCCAGCGCAGCTCCTGCAGGCGGGCGTCCTGCACGCCCTTGCGCTCGGCCACCATGCGCCAGAAGCGCTGGTCCTGTGGGCGCAGCTCAGCGAACTTGGCGGCATCGCGCGCCGGGTCGGCACGCAGCTTGTCCAGCCGAAGCTGCACGGCCTTGAGGTAACGCGGAAAGTGCTGCAGCTGCGCATAAGGCGTGGTCAGCAAGAAGCGTTTGGGCACCAGGCGCTGCAGCTGCTGGCCGATGTCGGTCGCCACGTCGGCGGGCGGGCGGCTGTCTTTGAGCTTGCGCGCGGCGGCGGCGTATTCGGTGAGGATCAGGCCGGCGTTGCGGGCGATTTCGGAGGAAATCAGCGTCAAGCGGCCCCGGCCCTCGTCCACCCGCTTCTTGAACGCGGGCTCGTCGGTGGGCAGCGGGTCGGCCAGGAAGGCGCGGTCCAGCGCGAGTTCGATGATCTGGCTGCGCAGCTCTTCCAGCGTGCCGCCGCCCGATCCGCTGTCGGTCTTGCCGACCTGCATGTAGGCCGTGGCCATGGTCATCAAGCCGGGCAGGTTCTTCTCCAGGTACTTCAGCGCGTCTTTAATCTGCAGCGCGAACAGGCGGCGCAGGCCCTCGCGGTGGCGCGCCATCGCGACCTCGGGCTCGTCGAACACTTCGATGCCGATCGCGTCGCCCAGGTCCATCAGCGCAGGGAAACCGATCAGCGTCTGCCCGCCTTTGCGGATTTCCATCAGCTCGGGCAGCTCGCCGAAATCCCAGCTGGTGTGGCGCTGGGTGGCGCTGGCAGCAGGGGTTGCGGGCGCATCTGCCGTGACGCGGCGCCCACCGCCCGCACTGGCGGGCGGTGGAGTCGCTTTGAGCTCTGGCGGTGCCGGTCGAAGACTCTCCAGCTTCAAGGACGCCAGCGCCTGGAAGGCACCACGCGCCTGGCCGCCCAGTTCGGCCTTCAGCGCGGCGAGGCTGCGGCCCTGGCCGAGCTGGCGGCCGTGTTCGTCCACCACGCGCAGGTGCATGAAGTGGTGGGCGCTCAGCATGTCCACCTTGATGTCGTTGCGCACGATGTCGAGTTGCGTCGCCTCGCGCACCAGTTTCAGCAGCGCGTCCATCAGGTTGCCAGCGCCGAAGACCGCGGGCTCGGTGAGCGTGGCGGCGAAGCGCTCGGCCGTGGCCGGCAGCGGCACCAGGCGCGAACGCGGGCGTTGGTGCAGGGTCTTGAGCAACGCCAGCAGCTTGTCTTTCAGCATGCCGGGCACCAGCCAGTTGCAGCGGTCTTCGCTGACCTGGTTGAGCGCAAAGATCGGCACCGTGACGCTCAAACCATCGCGCGGGTCGCCGGGCTCGTGCAGGTAGGTGCAGGCGCAGTCCACGCCGCCCAGACGCAGCGTTTTCGGAAACGCCTGCGTGGTGATGCCGGCCGCCTCGTGGCGCATCAGCTCTTCTTTGGTCAGCAGCAAGAGCTTGGGGTTGAGCTTGACCGCGCTCTGGTACCAGCGCTCGAAGCCCGCACCGTTGCACACGTCGGCCGGCAGTTGCTGGTCGTAGAAGGCGTAGATCAGCTCGTCGTCCACCAGCACGTCCTGCCGGCGCGACTTGTGTTCCAGCTCCGCCACCTGCTTCACCAGCTTCTGGTTCGCGGCCAGGAACGGCAGGCGCGTCTCCCACTCACCCGCCACCAGCGCCTCGCGGATGAAGATCTCGCGCGCGCCCGCCGGGTCCACCCGGCCGTAGTCGGTGCGGCGGTTGTGATAGACCACCAGACCGTAGAGCGTGGCACGCTCCAGCGCCGACACGCGCGCCGCCTTTTTCTCCCAGTGCGGGTCGAGCAACTGCTTCTTGATCAGATGGCCGCCCACCTGTTCCAGCCAGGTCGGTTCGATCGCGGCGATGCCGCGGCCGAACAGGCGCGTGGTCTCCACCAGCTCGGCACAGACGATCCAGCGCCCGGGCTTCTTGCTCAGGTTGGCGCCCGGATGGCGGTAGAACTTGATGCCGCGCGCGCCCAGGTACCAGTCTTCGGTTTCGCTCTTCTGGCCGATGTTGCCCAGCAGGCCCGAGAGCATGGCCAGGTGCAGCTGCTCGTAGGAAGCGGGCTGGGTGTTGAGCTGCCACTTGTGTTCGGCCACCACCGTGTGCAGCTGGGTGTGGATGTCGCGCCATTCGCGCACCCGGCGCACGTTGATGAAGTTTTCGCGCAGCAGGTTTTCGTATTGGCGGTGGCTGAGCTTGTGGTCTTTGCCATGGCCGCCTTTGGTGTCTTCCAGCCACTTCCAGAGCTTGAGCGTGCCGCTGAACTCGCTCTTCTCATCGTCGAACTTGGCGTGCGCCTGGTCGGCCTGGGTCTGCTTGTCCATGGGCCGGTCGCGCACGTCCTGCACGCTCAGCGCCGAAGCGATCACCATCACTTCGTCGAGCGCGCCACGCTGCTGCGCCTCCAGGATCATGCGGCCCACGCGCGGGTCCAGCGGCAGGCGCGAGAGCGTCTGGCCGATGGGCGTGAGCTCGTTGGCCTCGTCCACCGCGCCCAGTTCGGAGAGCAGCTGGTAGCCATCCACGATGGCGCGCTTTTGCGGTGCCTCGATGAAGGCGAAGTCTTCCACCGCGCCCAGACGCAGGGCTTTCATGCGCAGGATCACGCCCGCGAGCGAACTGCGCAGGATTTCCGGTTCGGTGAACTTGGGGCGGCCGTTGAAGCCGGCCTCGTCGTACAGCCGGATGCAGATGCCGTCGGCCACGCGGCCGCAACGGCCGGCGCGCTGGTTGGCTGCGGCCTGGCTGATCGGCTCCACCATGAGCTGTTCGACCTTCTGGCGGAAGCTGTAGCGCTTGACGCGCGCCGTGCCGGCGTCGATCACGTAGCGGATGCCTGGCACGGTGAGCGAAGTTTCGGCCACGTTGGTCGAGAGCACGATGCGCCGACCGCTGTGGTCCTGGAAGATGCGGTCCTGCTCGGCCTGCGAGAGCCGTGCGAACAGCGGCAGCACCTCAGCGTTGCGCAGCACCGGCTGGTGGCTGAGGTGCTTGCGCAGGTGGTCGGCCGCTTCGCGGATCTCGCGCTCGCCGGGCAGGAAAACGAGAATGTCGCCCCCCTGCGGGCCGCGCCAGAGCTCGTCCACCGCGTCGGTGATGGCGTTGTTCAGGTCGTAGTCGCGGCTTTCCTCGAACGGGCGCCAGCGCACCTCCACCGGGAAGGTGCGGCCCGACACCTGAATCACAGGTGCCGGGCCCTTTTTTGAAGCGAAGTAATCGGCAAACCGTTGCGCGTCGATCGTCGCCGAAGTCACCACCACCTTCAGGTCAGGCCGGCGCGGCAACAGCTGGCGCAGGTAGCCGAGCAGGAAGTCGATATTGAGCGACCGCTCGTGCGCCTCGTCGATGATGATGGTGTCGTAGGCGCGCAGGTCCGGGTCGGTCTGCGTCTCGGCCAGCAGGATGCCGTCGGTCATGAGCTTGACCGAGGCGTCTTTCGAGAGCCGGTCCTGGAACCGCACCTTGAAACCCACCACCTCGCCCAGGGGGGTCTTCAGCTCCTCGGCGATGCGCTTGGCCACGCTGGAGGCCGCGATGCGGCGCGGCTGGGTGTGGCCGATCAGCTGCGGGCGCTGGCCCGGTTTCGCATTGAGCTTGCCGCGCCCCATCTGCAGCGCGATCTTGGGCAACTGCGTGGTCTTGCCGGAGCCGGTTTCGCCGCAGACGATGACCACCTGGTGCTCGCGCATGGCGGCCTCAATCTCGTGCCGGCGGGCGGAGACGGGCAGGGACTCAGGAAACTCAATGTGCAGCGGCGTGGAGGACAAGGGGGAACTTCAGTCAAAATCAGGCAACCGGCGATTATCCGCGCCGCGCCCAATGTCTGTCCGCTCCGCTGCCCATGTCCAACGTTTTCAACTTCACCTTCGTGCCCTGGTTCCGCTCGGTCGCGCCCTATATCCACAAACACCGCGGCAACACGCTGGTGGTGGGCATTGCCGGGGAGGCCATCGCGGCCGGTAAGCTGCCCCTGATCGCGCAAGACCTCGCGCTGATCCAGAGCATGGGGGTGCAGATCGTGCTGGTGCATGGCTTTCGCCCGCAGGTGAACGAGCAGCTTCAGGCCAAAGGTCATGCCGCGAAGTACTCCCACGGCATGCGCATCACCGACTCCGTCGCGTTGGATTGCGCACAGGAAGCCGCGGGCCAGCTGCGCTACGAGATCGAGGCCGCCTTCAGCCAGGGCCTGCCCAACACCCCCATGGCCGGCGCCACGGTGCGCGTGATCTCGGGCAACTTCATCACCGCGCGCCCGGTGGGCCTGATCGATGGGGTGGACTTCATCCACTCCGGCCTGGTGCGCAAGGTGGACACCGAAGGCATCCAGCGCACGCTGGACATGGGCGCCATGGTGCTGCTCTCGCCCTTCGGCTTTTCACCCACCGGCGAGGCCTTCAACCTCACCATGGAAGACGTGGCCACCTCCATCGCCGTGGCGCTGCAGGCCGACAAGCTGATGTTCCTGACCGAGGTGCCCGGTATCCGCGTGGACGCGGCCGACCCGGAAAGCGAAATCGACACCGAGCTGCCGCTGGCCGACGCGAAAAAGATGCTCGCCGCCCTGCCGTCGCCTACACAGCCGACCGACACGGCCTTCTACCTGCAGCACTGCATCCGCGCCTGCGAAGGCGGCGTGGAGCGCAGCCACATCCTGCCGTTCGCGGTGGACGGCGCGCTGCTGCTGGAGATCTACACCCACGACGGCATCGGCACCATGGTGGTGGACGAAAAACTGGAGAGCGTGCGCGAGGCCACCATGGACGACGTGAGCGGCATCGTGGCGCTGATCGAACCGTTCGAGAAAGACGGCACCCTGGTCAAGCGCGACCGCACCGAGATCGAACGCGACGCCGGCAACTACACCATCATCGAGCACGACGGCGTGATCTTCGGCTGCGCCGCGCTCTACCCCTACCCCGAGGCCCGCACCGGCGAGATGGCCGCGCTCACCGTGTCGCCCGACACACAGAGCCAGGGCGACGGCGAGCGCCTGCTCAAGCGCATCGAAACCCGCGCCAAGGCCCAGGGGCTGCAGAGCATCTTCGTGCTCACCACGCGCACCATGCACTGGTTCCTCAAGCGCGGCTTCGTGCAGGTCAACCCGGACTGGCTGCCCGAGGCGCGCAAGCGCAAATACAACTGGGACCGCAAGAGCCAGGTGCTGGTGAAAAAGCTGGGGTGACCGCCGCAGCACGCGGCGGCCCGATCGGGCTGCCTGCGTGAGGCTTTCGTTGACTCAGGCGCTGGCGGGTGCGCGGCGCACCAGCAGCAGCACGGCCAGCAGCGCGATCAGCGAGAAGCAGAGAAACGACCAGTTGGCGATCGTCAGGCCCAGGAAGGTCCAGTCGATGGCCGAACAGTCACCGCTGCCCTTGAAGATCATGGGAATCGCCCGCTTGAGCGGAAACGATTCGATCATTCCGAAAAAGTCGCGCCCGCAGCTCAGTATCTCGGGCGGGTTCCACTGCAGCCAGCTCTGGCGCGCGGCCACGAAAGCCCCCGAAACCGCCAGCAAGCCCATCAGGCCGGCACCCACCGTGTGCGCGCCGCGACCGGGCAGCGCGGCCGCGACGGCCGCCACCAGCGCCACCAGCACCAGCGCATAACGCTGCACGATGCACATGGGGCAGGGCTCCAGCCCCACCACATGCTGCAGGTACAGGCCAAAAGCGAGCAGGCCGATGCACCCCAGGGCAATCAGCGCGAGCAGGCGGCGGGGAAAACGCTCGATGAGTTCGAGGACCTGGGTCGGTAGAGCGGATGACAAATCGGTGTCCTTGCAGGAAAACGCTGGGCCTTGTGCGGAGAACGGCGAGTGTCTCACCGTCCTTGAAACCCGACGCCCTGATGTGTTGCGCAGGAATCCGCGCCTCGATCAGGGGGTCGTTCCCGCGGGTTGATTGCACTCCACCATCAAGAGTTCCGGCCGCGCGTTCAGAAGATTGAGCACAAGGGCGTGGTCTTCATCTCCTGGCGCGCCTGCCGAGCCCCACGCCCCGCCAACCGCGTTCAACTGCCGGCGAACGCACGCTCGATCACGAAGGCACCGGGGCGGCTGGTGTTGCCTTCCTCGAAACCGTTCTTCTCGGCCAGGGCCTTGAGGTCGCGCAGCATTTCAGGGCTGCCGCAGATCATGATGCGGTCGTGCGCCGGGTCCAGCCGGGGCAGGCCCAGGTCTTTCGCCAAGGTGCCGTTGTCCAGCAGATTCGGGATGCGCCCCTGGTGGATGAAGGGCTCGCGGGTGACGGTCGGGTAATACAGGAACTGCTTCTCGACCATTTCGCCCAGGAACTCGTCGTGCTTGAGCGTCTGGCTGAGGAACTCGCGGTAGGCCAGCTCCTTGACCTCGCGCACGCCGTGCACCAGCACCACCTGCTCGAAGCGCTCGTAGGTGTCGGGGTCGCGGATCACGCTCAGGAACGGCGCCAGCCCGGTGCCGGTGGCCAGCAGGTACAGGCGTTTGCCCGGCAGCAGGTAGTCGATCAGCAGGGTGCCGGTGGGCTTGCGGCCGACGACGATGCTGTCACCGACCTGGATGTGCTGCAGGCGCGAGGTCAGCGGGCCGTCGGGCACCTTGATGCTCAGGAACTCCAGGTGTTCGGCGTAGTTGGGGCTGGCGATGCTGTAGGCACGCAGCAGCGGCTTGTCGTTCACCCGCAGGCCGATCATGGTGAAGTGACCGTTGGAGAAGCGCAGCGCCGGGTCGCGCGTGGTGGTGAAACTGAACAGGCGGTCGGTCCAGTGATGCACGCTCAGGACGCGCTCTTCAAGAAATGCACTCATGGGATCGTGTGACTCCGGGCAAAAGGAATACGAAACAAGCCATGAAAATGCCGGCCGACACCCAGGGCATCGGCCGGCAGCACATGACTGCAAGCGGTACGGGATCGGATCGAACCGGGGGCGACACACCACCGCGGGGAAACGATCAACAAAACCTGTGGATTGTAAAACGCCCGCCAGGCGAACTCGGTACAAACCCGAATGGGCCCTATTCCAGCGGCACGTACAGCCCCACCTTCATCGCGTCGATGACGACGTGGGTGGTCATGCGGACCACCTGGGGCACCTCGGCCATCAGCCGGGCCGCGAGCGCGTCATAGGCTTTCACGTCGCGCGCCACGACCACCATCATGATGTCGAAGCTGCCGGTCACGTAGTACACCTGCTGCACCGCTGGTTCGGTCTGTGCCCACAGGCGAATGCGCGGCAGCGCCTCGTAGTTGTCCTTGATCTCCAGCCCGGCCAGGAAACTCATGGTGTGGCCCACCACCTGCGGGTTCACCACCGCCACCTCGGCACTGATGGTCTTGTCCTGGCGCATGCGGCGCAGGCGCCGCTGGACGGCGGAAGCCGACAGGCCCACCGCCTCCGCGATGACCTCGGCATTGAGCTGGCAGTCCTTCTGGACCAGGTCCAGGATCTTCCGGTCAAAAACGTCCAGTTCGGTGTCCATGCGGCGATTCTAGGCACTGCGCCTGCGCGTCGCCGCCAAGCGGCAGCGCCACCCGAATCGCCGCCATCCCGCGCGCCATGGGCTTTTTTTGCCGCCCGGCCGCAATCCAGGCGCGGATACTTGCCCCACTTTTTGCGCTGAAAAAAGACCTTCGGGCCGTGGCAGTGCAAGCCCGGCCGCACGCCGACGGGCCTGAGCACCGCGCGCCACCCCGTGGGTCCTGCACCCTCCCCCTTCTGTCCGTCGGTGGTCCGACTTTTTTCTGGAGATAACAACGTGAGCCGTTCCCTGTTGAGTTGCCTTGTGGCCGGTGTGATGTCCTTCGCCGGGGCCGCGCACGCCGAGGACGTGGTGCGCATCGGCACCCTGTCGGACTACGCGCCGTTCGAGTACCGCGACGCCAAGGGCGAACTCAAGGGCATGGAGATCGAGCTGGCCAAGACCATGTGCAAGCACATCCAGGCCAAGTGCGAATACGTGACGATGGACTTCGACGCCCTGATCCCCGCGCTCAAGGCCAAGAAGATCGACGCCGTGCTGGCCCAGATGTCGATCACCGACGAGCGCAAGAAGGTGGTGGACTTCACCGACCTGTTCACCCTGGCCCCGGTGCAGTACGTCGCCAAGACCGGCTCGGGCATCACCGAGGACCCGGCCACGCTGCGCGGCAAGACCGTCGGCATCTACAGCGGCTCCAGCCACGAGACCTACCTGAAGAAGCGCCTGCCCAAGAGCCAGTCGGGCATCGCCATCAAGGCCTACCCCTCGCAGGACCCGATCTGGCTCGACCTGGAGGCCGGCCGCGTGCAGGCCGCGCTGACCGACACCACGGTGGCCCACGAGTGGCTGGAGAAAACCGGCAAGGCCAAGGGCTTCGCACTCGCAGGCAAGCCGCTGAACGACGTGGCCATGTTCGGCGAAGGCACGGGCATCGCCGTGCGCAAGGGCGACCCGCTGCGCGCGCGCCTGAACACCGCGATCAAACAGGTGCTGACCGACGGCAGCTTCGCGGCCGAGAACAAGAAGGTGTTCCCCTTCAGCATCGCGCCCGCGCTGAAGTAAGCTGGCGCCCCCCGGGACCAGGCCGTCCGGCAGGGTGGCCTGGTTTTCCTGTTTTTGCGGGATGGTGAATGGACGATTTGTGGCTGTACGCCGGTCAGTTGCTGGAGGGTGCCTGGGTCACCGTGCAACTGGCCCTGTCTTCGCTGTTGGTGGGTCTGGCCCTCGGGCTGGTGCTCGCGGCCGGCAGCCTGAGTGGTCGCACGCTGCTGCGCCGCGCCGTGCGGCTGTGCACGGGCCTGCTGCGCGGCATTCCCGAGTTCCTGATCGTGCTGGTCTGTTACTTCGGGCTGTCCAACCTGATCAACAACCACTTCGATGGCGCGGTGGAGATCCGTCCGTTTGCCGCAGGCGTCTTCGCCCTGTCCATTGTGTTCGCGGCCTACGCCAGCGAGGTGTTTCGCGGCAGCTTTGCGGCCATCCCCCGGGGGCAGATCGAAGCGGCGCAGGCCTTCGGGCTCACGTCCACCCAGACCTTCTTCGCCGTGCGGCTGCCCCAGGCCTGGCGCATCGCCCTGCCCAGCCTCGGCAACCTGTGGCAGTCGCTGCTGAAAGACACCTCGCTGGTGTCCGTGGTCGGGCTGGAAGACCTGCTCAAGAAGTCCAACATGGCGGCCCAGGCCATGCACCAGCCGTTCCTGTTCTTCCTGGCGGCCGCGGCCGTGTACTTCGTGTTCCTGCACGCCTCACAACCGGTCTTTGCCTGGCTGGAGCGCCGGGCCGGGCGGGGCTTTGAAGCGAGGGCGGCATGAACTTCGCCCCCATCGAAGACTGGCTGGAGTTGCCCACCGACAGCGTGCTGGAGGTGTGGGAAGGCCTGGTGATCACCCTGCAGCTGCTGTGCGGCTCGGTGCTGTTGGCCTTTGCGCTTGCGCTGCCCCTGGCGCTCGCGGCCACCTCTGGCAAGGCCTGGCCGGCGCGGCTGGCGCGCGGCTACAGCGCGGCGTTTCGCGGCACACCCCTGCTGGTGCAGCTGTTCATCCTGTACTACGGGGTGAGCCAGTTCGAAGCCGTGCGCCAATCGCCCGCCTGGTGGCTGCTGGAAGACGCGTTCTATTGCGGCCTGCTCGCGCTGAGCCTGAACCTGGCGGCCTACATGGCCGAAGACCTGCGGGCCGGCATTCTGGCGGTGCCCGTCGGCGAAAAGGAAGCCGCCCTGGCCATGGGCATGAGCCCGTTCCAGTGCTACCGCTGGATCGTGCTGCCCGCGGCCTGGCGGATCGCCACGCCGGCCCTGGGCAACGAGGTGATCGCCCAGCTCAAGGCCACGGCCCTGGTGAGCACCATCACCGTACTGGACCTCACCGGCGTCGCTCGCCGGCTGTCGAACGCCTCGTACACCACCGATGCGCTGGTGATGGCCGGGGTTGTGTACGCGGCCATCACGCTGGTGGTGGTGCTGGCCGTGCGGCGGATCGAGCGGCGCTTCGGCCCGGCCGGCCGCCGGTAGCCGGCCCGCGCGGGCCCGGGCGAGGACGCCGTTTTCAGGCAATTCCACCGTTTCTTCGCGGCCCGAAACCCGGCCCCATGGCTACGCTCTGTGAACGTGTTCCATCCCTCCTCCCGACCCATGACGCCCACCCCTGAACCCACGTCGTCCCCCCTGCAAACCGCGCTGGCCGAACAGGGCCTGTTCGTGCTCGATGGCGCGCTGGCCACCGAACTGGAACGCCGTGGCGCCGATCTGCTGGACCCGCTGTGGTCCGCCAAGCTGCTGATCGAACAGCCCGACCTGATCCGACAGGTGCACCTGGACTACTTCCTCGCCGGCGCCGACGTGGCCACCACCGCCAGTTACCAGGCGACCTTTGAAGCCTTTGCACGGCGCGGCCTGAGCCACGAACAGGCGGCCGACCTGATGCGGCGTTCGGTGACGCTGGCCTGCGAGGCCCGGGACGCCTTCTGGGCCGAGCCCGCCCACCGCGTGGGCCGCCGCCGGCCCCTGGTGGCGGCGTCCATCGGGCCCTACGGCGCCATGCTGGCCGATGGTTCCGAGTACCGGGGTTACCAGGGCATCTCGCGCCAGGCGCTGGCCGACTTCCACCGGCCGCGCCTGCAGGTGCTGGCCCACGCGGGTGCCGATCTGCTGGCCTGCGAGACCATTCCCTGCCTCGATGAAGCGCTGGCGATCGCGGGCCTGCTGCCCGAGTTTCCCGGCGTGATGGCCTGGCTCAGCTTTTCCTGCCGGGACGGCGCGCACAACTGCCAGGGTGAGCCCTTCGCCGACTGCGTGGCGCAGCTCGACGCCCTGCCCCAGATCGCCGCGGTGGGCGTGAACTGCACCGCGCCCGAGTTCATTGAATCGCTGGTGGCGCTGGCCCGTTCGCACACCACCAAACCCATCGTGGTCTACCCCAATTCGGGCGAACACTACGACGCGGTCGACAAGGTCTGGCACGGTGAAGGCCCGGCACACGACTTCGCCGCCCAGGCCATGCGCTGGCACTGTCGTGGTGCGCGGCTCATCGGCGGCTGCTGCCGCACGGGCCCGGACGACATCCGCGCCATCAAACAGGCCGCTGTGGCCAGTGGTGCGTTGATCGAAGCCAGCGCGACCCGCTGAGCGGCGCACGAGACCTTGAGCAAGGTCAGGAACTGCGGCGCAAAAGCGCTCAGACCCGACCCTGCCGGGGCCGCGGTGAACAAACGTTGATAAAGTGTCGGGGTGCTTGCATGACATTTTTCTCCGTTGGATGAACGAGCAACGGAGCGGATCATGGGAGCGAGGGGTGACAGCTGGAACGACGACGTTTCTCGGTTGTTGATCACCCAAACACCTGTACCCAATTCCCAAGGACATCAACATGGCACGCACCGTCAACTGCATCAAGCTCGGCAAGGAAGCCGAGGGCCTGGACTTTCCACCCTACCCCGGTGAACTGGGCAAGCGCCTGTACGAGAACGTGAGCAAGGAAGCCTGGGCCGCCTGGCTCAAGCACCAGACCATGCTGCTCAACGAAAACCGCCTGAACCTGGCCGACGCGCGCGCTCGCCAGTACCTGGCGCGGCAGATGGAAAAGCACTTCTTTGGCGAAGGTGCCGACGCGGCCGCTGGCTACGTTCCCCCGTCCGACGCGGCTTGAGGCCCGCGACACGCCTGAAATCGCACCCGCCTGCGGGTTTCCCCCTTGACTGAAACCGTTCGCCACGCGCTGGTGATCGGCGCCGGCCTGGCCGGCGCCGCGCTGTGCGCAGCCTTGGCCCGGCGCGGCTGGCGCGTCACGCTGCTGGACGCAGCCAGCGGCCCGGCGCAGGCCGCGTCGGCCTTGCCCGTGGGCATGTTGAGCCCCCACGTGACCCGTGCACCCACGCCGCTGTCGCGCCTGTGCGAGCTGGGTGTGCCCGACATGCGCGCCGAACTGGAGCGGTTGGTGCCACAGGGCCAGGGCTGGCAGGCCTGCGAGGTGGACAACCTCGGGCACGACCCCGGGCGCTGGCCCGCTGCGCTGGTGCGCCCTGCGGCGCTGGTGCAAGCCTGGCTGGAGGAAACCCGGCGCCTGGGCGCGCTCACCACCCGGTGGAACGCCCAGGTGACCGGGCTGCGCCGGGTGCCCGGGGCGAACCACGACACATCGGACTCCGGGCCTGCCGACTGGCAGGCGCTGGACGCCAGCGGCCAGGTATTGGCCCAGGCGCCGGTGGTGGTGGTCGCTGCGGCGTTTGGCAGCTTCGCCCTGCTGACGGCGTCGGCCGACCTGATGAACGCCGACGCCCTGCCGCTGCGCCCGGTCAAGGGGCAGATGAGCCTGGCCGCCCTGCACGACGCGCCACTGGCCGAACGCCCGCAGCGCGACAACGGCGTGTTCGTGCCGGTGTACGAAGACAGTGGGCTGCCCCCACAGTGGCCCGCGCGGATCTGGGCCATGGGATCGACCTACGAACGCGGCGACAACAGCAGCCACCTGAGCGATGCGGCCCACGAGCGCAATGCCCAAAGCCTGCAGGCGATCAACGCGGCGGCCGCGCGGCGCCTGCGCGAAGCGCAGGCCGGTTCTGAACTGATGGGATGGGCGCAGGTGCGCTGCGCCTCGCTGGACCGGCTGCCCGTGATGGGGGCGGTGCCCCAACTGGGCGCGCTGCAAGCCCGGATGGCGCAGGCCGGTGCACGGCGTGGCCGTGTGCCGCTGGCCGACACACCGCGCTGGCCGGGTCTGTTCGTGCTGAGCGCCCTGGGCTCGCGTGGGCTGACCCTGTCGCACTGGTGTGCCACGCGGCTGGCGGCGCAGATCGACGCAAGCCAGGCGGAACTGCCCCCGGTGGACGAAGACCTGCTCAAGGCGCTCGACCCAGCCCGCTTTGCCTGGCGGCAGGCGCGCCGACAAGCCGCCTGAAGACCGGATTTCCCCTGGCGGCGTCTAGAGCCGTTCCACCCACTGCGAGAATTCGCGGGGTTGCAGGGGCCGCGCCAGCAGCGCATGGATGCCAGCCCGCCGGGTATCGCGCTTGACCCGGTGGCGGCTCCACCAGGTGGCCAGCGGGCTGGCGTGTTCACTGATCCCCATGACCAGCGCCTGGGGGTTCTTGTCCGCAAACAGCCGCGCCAGCGCCCACACGTCGAGTTGATGCTCGTCCAGATTGAAGACCCCGCAGCTGTAGCGATTGCGCCGCAACAACGCCACCGCGGTTTCGGTGCTGCTGACCTCGTCGGCCTCGGCCACACCCGCCTGGGCCAGCCGCGAGCACAGGTGCTTGCGCTCCTGCGGGTCCATTCCCACCAGCAGCGCACGCTTGGCCGTCGGCGCCGGTTCGTCCAGCTCCACGTCCAGCGGCGCCGGTGAGCTGACGTCCAGATCGAGATACCCGGAATCCGCCTGCCTGGCGGCAAACACCGCGTCCAGGTCGTTGAGCACGCTGGCCCATTGGATCGGGCGCTGCAACACCCGCCAGGCGTGGGCCGGCGCGCCGGGGCCGACCCAGATCAGGCGCTGACCAGGCGGCATCTCCTTGGCGTGGGACAGCACGGCCTCGGCGCTCTCACCGTCCACCAGTGCCACGTCGGCGATCCGGTTGGCCTCCGGGGATGCCTCCGCACCGGGGGCGATGAGTGGAACCCAGGGCGCATAGGACAACTCGCGCTCTTCCGACAAGCGAAACACGGTATTGAGGGCATGCCGCTCCACGTCGGAGAAACCGACCACGCTCACAAAGATGCGTTGCTTGTGCATGGCGCCCATGTTACGCCGGAGCACAAACGGCTTGCACCAGAAAGAACTGGGTTCGCATGGCCTTGAAAATGTGTTTACGGTCCCCTTGGGGCCTGTCCCACATCGCGATCCATTCCCTTATTCCAATCAGGAATATATGAAGAACGAAAAAATCGTTTGCAATATAAGCGAGCAACCTTAAAGTCGCGCCCATGCCCGAATTCGCCATCATCTTTGCCGGCTTTGCCGTGGGACTCATCGTCGGATTGACCGGCGTGGGCGGCGGTTCGCTGATGACTCCGATCCTGATCTTCTTCTTCGGGATCAAGCCCTACCTGGCCGTGGGCACCGACCTGCTGTTTGCCGCCGTCACCAAGGCCGGCGGCACGGTGAGCCTGGCGCGCCAGCGCCTGGTGCCCTGGCGCGTGGTGGGCCAGCTCTGCGCCGGCAGCCTGCCGGCCGCCCTGATCACGCTGACGGTGTTGCACCGCCTCGGCCCGGCCAGCCCCACAGTACAGGCGCTCATGACCAACACCCTGGGTGTGGCCCTGCTGCTGACCGCCGCCGCCATGCTGTACAAGGCCGCCCGCGGCAAACAGCTGCCGCGCAACCTGCCCGAAGGCCAGTTGCAGAATGCCACGCACGCCCGCCACTGGAGCCTGCCGGTGCTGTTCGGCGCCGTCATCGGCACCCTGGTCACGCTCACCTCGGTGGGCGCGGGTGCCATCGGCGTCTCGGTGCTGCTGATCCTGTTCCCGCTGCTGCCGCTGCCGCGCATCGTGGCGGCCGACATCGCCTACGCCGTGCCGCTCACGCTGGTGGCCGGCCTGGGCCACGCCAGCCTGGGTTCGGTGGACTGGCCGCTGTTGGCCCAGCTGCTGGCCGGATCGTTGCCCGGCATCTGGCTCGGCACCCGCCTGATGCGCCACACCCCTGAGCGCCTGGTGCGCTCGGTGCTCTCGCTGCTGCTGGCCTACGCCGGCACCAAGCTGATCGCTTTCTGATACCTGATACCTGATACCCATATCCCACGAAGCCCATGTACCAGTATTCCGACTTTGACCGCCAGTTCGTCCAGCAGCGCGCTGCCCAGTTCCGCGATCAACTCGAACGCTCGCAGGCCGGCACGCTGCTGGGCGACGAGTTCAAGCCGCTGCGGCTGCAAAACGGCTGGTACATCCAGCGCTTCGCGCCCATGCTGCGTGTGGCCGTGCCTTATGGCGAAATCTCCAGCGCCCAGCTGCGCGTGCTGGCGAAGATCGCCCGCGACTACGACCACAAGGAAGACCACGATGTGTCCAAGGCCAACGCGGCCCTGGCCGACGTGCCCACCCTGCCCGACCGCTGCGGCCACTTCACCACGCGCCAGAACGTGCAGTACAACTGGATCCCCCTGCATCGCGCGGCCGACGTGATGGACCTGCTGGCCAGTGTGAACATGCACGGCATCCAGACCAGCGGCAACTGCATCCGCAACATCACCACCGACGCGCTCGCCGGCATCGCCGTGGACGAGGTGGCCGACCCGCGCCCGTTCGCCGAGATCATGCGCCAGTGGAGCACGCTGCATCCCGAGTTCGCCTTCCTGCCACGCAAGTTCAAGATCGCCATCACCGGCGCCCGCGAAGACCGCGCCGCCACGCCCTGGCACGACGTCGGCCTGCGCCTCTTGCGCAACGTGGACGGCGACCTGGGCTTCCAGGTGCGCGTGGGCGGCGGCATGGGCCGCACCCCGATCATTGGCACGGTGATCCGTGAGTTCCTGCCCTGGAACCAGATCCTCAACTACCTCGAAGCCGTGGTGCGCGCCTACAACCGCTTTGGCCGCCGCGACAACATCTACAAGGCCCGCATCAAGATCCTGGTGAAAGCCGAGGGCCAGGCCTTCACCGACCAGGTCGAAGCCGAGTACAGCGACATCATCGAAAAAGACGGCGCCCCCCACACCATCACCCAGGCCGAACTGGACCGCGTGAGCGCCTTCTTCGTGCAGCCCGAGCTGCGCTGCGACCGCAAGAGCGCCGACGCGAAGATCGCGCACATCCTCAAGGCCGCGGCCGAAGACGACGTGGAGTTCAGCCGCTGGCTCACGCAGAACGTGAAGCCGCACCAGAACCCCGATCTGCGCGCCGTCACGCTGTCGTTCAAGCGTCTGGGCTCGGCCCCAGGCGATGCCAGCGGGGAGCAACTGGAACGAGCCGCCGACCTGGCCGACCGCTTCTCGGCCGGCGAAGCCCGCGTGACGCACGAACAGAACCTGCTGCTGCCCTGGGTCAGCTGCGACCAGTTGCCCGAGCTGTGGCGCGAAGCGCGCCGCCTGGGCCTGGCCAAGCCCAACATCGGTCTGCTGAGCGACATGATCGCCTGCCCCGGCGGCGACTTCTGCGACCTGGCCAACGCCCGCTCGCTGCCCATTGCCCAGGCCCTGCTGGCGCGCTACCAGGATCTGGACGAGCTGCACGATCTGGGTGAAATCGACCTGCACATCAGCGGCTGCATCAACAGCTGCGGCCACCACCACAGCGGCCACATCGGCATCCTTGGCGTCGACAAGGACGGCCAGGAGTGGTACCAGGTGACCCTGGGCGGCTCGGACGGCACACGCCTGTCGGGCGAGGCCACGCCGGGCAAGGTGATCGGCCCGTCTTTTGCCGCCAATGAAATGACGGACGTGATCGAGGCCCTGCTCACCACCTACCGCGCGGAGCGCCAGTCGGGCGAAACCTTCGTCCAGACCGTCAAGCGCGTCGGTATCGACCCCTTCAAGACCGCCGCCAACGCGGTGCGCGTGGCCACCGCCCGCACACCCGTTGCCGCCTGAGCCCAGCATCCGAGACCCGCATGAAACCCACGCTCCAACTCTTCAAGGCACAGACCTTCGTCACCGACGAGGCCAACACCCTGACGCTGGCCAACGACGCCGATCCGCGCGACGCCGATCTGAACGGCATCACCACCGTCGTGCTGAACTTCCCGAAGTTCACCGATGGTCGCGCCTTCAGCCAGGCTTTTCTGCTGCGCCGCCGCCTCGGCTTTGCCGGTGACATCCGCGCCACCGGCGATGTGCTGATCGACCAACTGGCGCAGATGCAGCGCAGCGGCTTCAGCCAGGCCGTGCTGCGCGACGACCAGGACCTGGAACACGGTCGCAAACTGCTGGCCCACTACCCCGCCTTCTACCAGGGCGATGCGGTGGACACGCAACCGCACTTTGCCGTCGCGGCCTGAACGGAGCACACCACATGATTTCCAACGACATCGCACGCGTCAACGCTGAACTCGGCCGCAGCGCTCCCGAACTGGTGAACTGGGCCCTGGGCCTGGGGCAGCCCGCCATCGTCACCACCAACTTCCGCCCTTTCGAGGCCGTCATCCTGCATCTGGTCACGCGCGTGAAGCCCGATGTGCCGGTCATCTGGATGGACAACGGCTACAACACCGAAGCCACCTACCGCTTCGCCGACGAAGTCACTCGGCAACTCCAGCTGAACCTGCGCATCTATCTGCCACGCCGCTCGCGCGCGCACCGCGAGGCGGTGGACGGAACGACCCCTGCGCTGGACGATCCGCGCCATGCCGCCTTCACCGAAGAAGTCAAGCTGGAGCCCTTTGCCCGCGCCCTGCGCGAGACGGCGCCCAAGGTCTGGTTCACCGCGCTGCGGGCCACCGACACCGCGGTGCGCGCCCAGATGGACCCGGTGAGCATCAACCCCGACGGCCTGATCAAGGTCGCGCCGCTGCTGCACTGGTCGTCCAAAGAGCTGTACCAATACTGCGAAGCCCACGGCCTGCCCAACAACTTCGACTACGTGGACCCGACCAAGGGCGAAGACAACCGCGAGTGCGGCCTGCACCTGGCCCACTGATCAGGATACAAGAACCATCATGAACGCCCGTACCGAATCTGCCGTGCTGCAATCCGCCGAACACCACCTGAGCAACGCCCACCTGGACGCGCTCGAAGAAGAAACCATCTTCATCCTGCGTGAGGTGGCCGCCGCTTTCGAGCGCCCTACCCTGTTGTTCTCGGGCGGTAAGGACTCCTTGGTGATGCTGCGCTGCGCCGAAAAAGCCTTTGGCGTCGGCCGCATTCCCTACCCGCTGCTGATGATCGACACCGGCCACAACTTCCCCGAAGTGACCGACTTCCGCGACCGCCGCGCCGCCGAACTGCAGGCCGAGCTGATCGTGCGCAACGTCGAGGACTCCATGAAGCGTGGCACCGTGCGCCTGGCCCACCCGGGCGAGAGCCGCAACGTGCACCAGTCGGTCACTCTGCTCGAAGCGATCGAAGAATTCCGCTTCGACGCGCTGATCGGCGGCGCGCGCCGCGACGAAGAAAAGGCCCGCGCCAAGGAGCGCATCTTTTCGCACCGCGACAGCTTCGGCCAGTGGCAGCCCAAGGCCCAGCGCCCCGAGCTCTGGACACTCTTCAACACCCGTCTGGCCCCGGGCGAGCACTTCCGCGTGTTCCCCATCAGCAACTGGACCGAGCTCGACGTGTGGCAATACATCGAGCGCGAGAACATCGCCCTGCCTTCCATCTACTACACGCACAAACGCGAAGTGGTGGACCGCCGCGGCCTGCTGGTCCCCGTGACCGAGCTGACCCCGCCGAAAGACGGCGAAACGGTGCAGGTGCGCGACGTGCGTTTCCGTACCGTGGGCGACATCACCTGCACCTGCCCGGTGGAGAGCCTGGCCGCCACGGCCGGTGACATCGTCATCGAGACGCTGGCCGCCGACGTGAGCGAACGTGGCGCGACGCGCATGGATGACAAAACGTCGGACGCTTCGATGGAGAAACGGAAAAAAGACGGGTATTTCTGACCCACCCCCGCGCCGCGCCTAAAGGCGCGTCACCCCCTCAAGGGGGCGGCGCTAGCGGCCCGGCAAAGCCGGTTCCGCGGCGCCCTTGGATGGGGACACTTCCTCCGGCTGCATTGCTTATTCGTAACGAAATTGATATGAACACCAACACCTCCGTTCGGGCTGAGCCTGTCGAAGCCCTCGCACAAGACACCCGCCCCGCCCTGAAGTTCATCACCTGTGGTTCGGTGGACGATGGCAAGAGCACGCTGATCGGCCGCCTGCTGGTGGACAGCAAAGCCGTGCTGCAGGACCACCTGGCCGGTGTGCAGCGTCAGGGTGAAACCGACCTCGCACTGTTGACCGACGGCCTGTCGGCCGAGCGCGAACAGGGCATCACCATCGACGTGGCCTACCGCTACTTCAACACCGAAACCCGCAAGTTCATCATCGGCGACGCGCCGGGCCATGAGCAGTACACGCGCAACATGGTGACCGCTGCGTCCGCCGCGGATGCGGCCGTGGTGCTGGTGGACGCCACCAAACTCGACTGGCAGGACGCCGGCCTCAAGCTCCTGGTGCAGACCCGTCGCCACTCGCTGCTGCTCAAGCTGCTGCGCGTGCCGTCCATCGTGTTCGCGGTCAACAAGCTCGACGCCGTTGCCGACAGCGCGCTCGCGTTCGCCCACATCAGCGCCGCGCTGACCGCATTCGCGGCCGACGCCGACATCACCGTCACGGCCACCGTGCCGGTCTCGGCGCTCAAAGGCTGGAACGTGGTGGACCCCGCGTCCGACGCCGCCTGGTGTGGCTACAACGGACCCACGCTGCTGGACATCCTGGAACACCTGCCGGTGACCGCGGCCGACACCGCGCTGCCGTTCGCGTTCCCGGTGCAGTGGGTCGAGAAGTTCTCGTCGTCTTCCGACACCAGCCAGGGCCGCCGCGTCTTCTGGGGCCGCGTGGCCACCGGCGGTGTGATGCCCGGCCAGCCCGTCAGGGTGATGCCCAGTGGGCAGACCGCCACCGTGGCCCAGGTGCTCAACCATGCACGCAACCCGAAGAACGTGCAGGCGGGTCACAGCGCCGGCGTCGTGCTGGACCGCGAGGTCGACGTGTCGCGTGGCGACTGGCTGCTGGCCGCCGACGGGGAAGGCGCTGCGCTCGAAGCCAGCCGCGAGATCCGCGCCACCGTGGCCTGGATGGACGACGAGACCCTGGTCGCAGGCCGCGTCTACTGGGCGCTGCACGGCCACCGTTGGGTCAAGGCCAAGGTCAAGCGCATCGTGCACAAGCTCGACATCAACACCCTGGCCGAAGAAGATGCCACCCAACTGGAGCCCAACGCCATCGGTCACATCGAACTGACCCTGCAGGAACCCCTCGTCACCCTGCCCTTTGCCCAGTCGCGTGCGCTCGGCTCGCTGGTCCTGGTGGACACGGCCAGCCACAAGACATCGGGCGCTTTGCTGGTGAACTGACCCGGTTCCGCCACCCTTAACTTATGTCAAGGCAAGGGACTTGACCAGGCCTTAACCTCTGGGAAACCCTAAAATCCAGGGTTTACCGTTATCTCACCATCACCATGACCCACGTCGTCACCGAATCCTGCATCCGCTGCAAATACACCGATTGTGTGGATGTCTGCCCTGTGGACTGTTTTCGCGAAGGTCCGAACTTTCTGACCATCGACCCCGACGAGTGCATCGACTGCGCAGTGTGCATTCCGGAATGCCCGGTGAGCGCCATCTACGCTGAAGAGGATCTGCCGAAAGACCAGGTGCACATGACCGAACTCAATGCCGAACTGGCCCGGTTGCCAGGTTGGAAGAGCATCACCAAGCGCAAGGACCCGCTGCCCGATGCCGAGGAATGGAAAGACCGGACAGGCAAACTGCCTGAACTGTTGCGCTGAAGAATGGAACCCAAACTGAACCAAGAAGTGATGGCCACCGCTGCCGCGCACGACGGACCGATCGAAAGCGACGCCGTCATCGTTGGCGCGGGTCCGGTGGGCCTGTTCCAGGTGTTTGAACTGGGCCTGCTTGAAATCAAGGCGCATGTGATCGACTCGCTGGCCTACCCCGGTGGCCAGCCGGTGGAGCTGTACCCCGACAAGCCCATCTACGACATCCCGGCGGTCCCGGTCTGCACCGGCCAGGAACTGACCGATGCCCTGCTCAAGCAGATCGAGCCTTTTGGCGCGACCTTCCACCTGGGGCAGGAAGTCACCACGGTTCAGAAGCAGGAAGACGGCCGTTTCTTCGTTGAGACGTCCAAGGGAACGAAATTCCTGACCAAGACCATCTTCATCGCCGCCGGTGTGGGCGCCTTCCAGCCCCGCACGCTCAAGGTCGACGGACTGGAACGTTTCGAAGGTTCGCAGCTTTTCTACCGCGTGAAGAACCCAGCCGACTTCGCCGGCAAAAACCTTGTCGTGGTCGGCGGTGGCGACTCGGCACTCGACTGGACGCTGAACTTCGTGGCCGAGGGCCCAAACAAGGCCGAGAGTGTGATCCTGATCCACCGCCGCGACGGTTTCAAGGCCGCCCCGGCCAATGTGGCCAAGATGAAAGAGCTGTGCGATGCCTACGAGATGCAGTTCATCGTGGGCCAGGTCACGGGCTACGAAGAGAAAGACGGCAAGCTCACCGGCGTCAAAGTGACCGGTGCCGATGGCGTGACCCGCGTGGTGCCACTGGACGTGTTGCTGGTGTTCTTCGGTCTGAGCCCCAAACTCGGCCCGATTGCCGAATGGGGCCTGGAGATCGAGCGCAAACAGCTCGTGGTCGACACCGAGAAGTTTTCCACCAGCATCCCCGGCATCTTCGCCGTGGGCGACATCAATACCTACCCCGGCAAGAAGAAGCTCATCCTCTCGGGTTTTCACGAATGCGCACTGGCGGCCTTTGGCGCGGTGCCGTTCATCTTCCCCGAGAAGAAGGTCTTCCTGCAGTACACCACCACGAGCCCGAAACTCCACAAGGTGCTGGGCGTCGAATCGCCTGTGTTTGACTGAGCCTCGCCATCACTGGATGCGGCGACATTTTTTTGACAAAAATGCACCGCCCTCGGAAAACGGCAAAAATCACACTATAATTTGAGGCTGTTCCCTGATAGCTCAGTCGGTAGAGCGACGGACTGTTAATCCGCAGGTCCCTGGTTCGAGTCCAGGTCGGGGAGCCAGAAATTCAGAACAGAATCAAGCACTTAGGTTTTACGGCCTAAGTGCTTTTTTCTTTCCAGTTGGAAGTTTATTGGAAGGGTTTCCAATATCCAGTACATCCCACCCGCTCGACAATCCTCAAGCCCTGCCCTGGTCGGGCTTTTTTTTCTGGCTGGATACACTGGCCCCATGAAGGTGATTGAGCTGTGGCAATACTCGCACTGGGACGAGGTGCGGCAGAAGCGCATCCGCACCAGATACGTGCTCACGGAGGAAGACGCCAAGGCCCAGCTTGTAGACCCTGAGCGTGTGCCGGGAACGCGCGAGATGCGGTCGGTGCCGGAGTCGCGCGACGAGTGGGATATGGCCAGTGATTTCCTCAAGGGCTCCGAGCGGCCGTTCTTCGACCCGCCCGACGACATCGACAAGGGTGATGGGGAAGCTACCCCGTGACCCGTCGAGCGAGCATTAAGCCGGCCTGAGCGCGTTTGACGGCGTAAGTCGCGCCTCGATAGTCCGCCCCGGCTTTGCGCGCAGCCTCGGGCACGCTGAGGCCGTCGACGAGGTGTAACCGCACCGCGTCGTTCGTCGGGCCGGGCTTGAGGCTCAGCAGCTCGCACAGGGCCGCGAATTGATCGGGGGTCATGCCCGACCTGGCGCGTGGCTGTAGTGCTGTCCAGCGGCCTCTTCTGCGTCCACCTCGTGGATCAGATCGAGATACACCGGGTCAGGCGCACCGCCGGCCGCCAGGTGGTGGCGGTACCACGCCGTCAGCAGCGCGGCGAGGTTGTCCTCTGGATGGTCACGCAGCAGAGAAATGTCGATGCAGCTGGCCTCGCAAATGCGCTCGATTGGCGTCCAGTCAAATGACACGGCGCCATCGGCATCGCGCGCGAGCTTGAGGTCTGCGAACTGCACGGTGGGGGGGATGGACACTGAAACAAGCTTGGTCATGGGAGCCTCTACACGGTCGATGAGCCAGTCGGAGAGCTTGCGGCCCTCGCGCTGGGACTGACGCACCCAGCGGGCTTTTGTGCCGGCCGGGGCCTTGATGACGATGGTGTCGTCAGGCACGGTAGACCGTCCCGACAAGAGGAGCCGGGGCCTGATCTCGATTCGCGGCGTTGTAGGGCACATGTGTCAGCCCTTGGGCCGAGCAAAACGCGGCAGCGTCGGACGATCGGGCGAAGTGCGCGAGTACAAGTCCGTCAGAGGCAAGGGCGAGGTGGACGATGGTCATGGTCAATCTCCGTCAGTGCCGGGTGCCGCCCGGACGGTGGTGCGGATCGCACTCCAAGGCCCTCGCACTGGGCAAGGGCTACGGGGTGGGATCAGCGATTGCGCGACGAGTTGAGGTACGAGTCTGCGTTGGCGTCTGCCAAGGCTTCGGAGAGGTCGTTACGACTGACCCCGCTCACCAGCCAGCCGTGGTGCATGCCGCAGATGCAGCCCTTGACACCACACATGTGGATCCCAAGGCGCTTGGCCTGGCCTTCGCTGAGCTTGATGCCACCGCGCGGATCAACCTTGGCGCGGATGGTGATTTCGTCGGCGTTGTGGAAACCGCCGCTGATGGTGATTTGCTTGGTGTTGCTCACGATGCTGCTCCTATTAGGATTCCCGGTGCCGCCGGGGCGGTAGACAGTGCGCCTGTCCATGGGTTCTATTATGCACGTCATGACGTGCATATCAATACCGCTCGTCGGAAAAAGAAAAACCCGCCGACCCCGTGAAGGACCGGCGGGCAAGGCCGGGGACTCTGATCAAGACCCGGCGGAGACACTGCGAAGCTGCTACGGCGTCGCGGTCAGCGTGGCCGCGGCGTCGTACCGGGCGCGGCACTCGGCGAGCTGGATGCGGAGCCCGTCGGCGCGCTCAGATTCCCCGACAAGAAATTCCGCGTCCTCTCGGTGAAGCTGGGCTCCGGTGCAAGCCACTGGACTGCCGGCACCGCTGGGCACGTCACCACCACCGGGGGCGGGGCGCTGGGGGCGGTTGCGCAGCTGGCCACGCAGATCGGCAACAAGAGCAGCAAGGCGGCGTTTTTCATCGGTGGCTTTCTGGGTGGTGGTGGCGATGGTTTGAGCGTGGGTGCGCTCGCGCGCTCGGTGGCCGGCTTCGGCCAGGCGGGCGACTTCGGCGCGGGTGGTCTCGGCCAGGGCGGTGCTGGCCTGCAGCTGGGCCAACTTGTTGCGGGCGCTGTCGCGCTGCAGGCTGGTGGCGCAGTTGGTGGCGAGCGCGCTAGCGACGATGGCGGCCCAGATCCAGCCGGGCACGATGCCGGCCAGGGCGGCGATGGCTCGAAGTAGTCCGGCGATCATGGCAGCACCGCCCACAGCAATGCGCTCAGGCACAGCAAGGCCAGGCACCCGCCACCGGCTGCGATGATCAGCGCTTTGACGAACAGCCTGGCGCCAGCGGCCACGAGGTCGCGGTCTTCTTCAAGTTCGGTGTGCCAGTTCATGCCAGCTCCTGAATGCCGAGCTGGGCACCAGCGTCTGTGATGGTGATCACGCGGTTCGCCGGCTTCTCCGGGATGCGGGTGGACACGTGCACCCACTGCTTGCCATTCACGCCCTCCAGGATGAGCTGCCCGATGCCGAGCACGCTGATCAGTGGCGCGAGCGCCTTGGCGATCTGGTAGGGCGTGCCGAAGGCCGGGGCCACGATGTCGGCGGCCTGGCCGCTCATGTGGTCGCTGGTAGTGGCGCCGCCCACGGCGCGGTTGAGCGCTGGGCCGCGGTAGCCGCTGGAGACGATGACAGGCACACCGAGCCTGGCGCGGATGCGCTCCAACATTTCTGCAGTGCCCTGCAGGCGGTGCAACGCCTCGGGCGGCGGGGCGTTGGCCAGCCTCATTTCCCGGGCCTTGCGGCTGGCGGTGAGCTCCGCGAGGGTGAAGTGGGTGGTGAGGTTCATCGGTGCTCCTCCAGCTTTGCAAGTTCGGACGCGGTGCGGTACGCCAGTGGCACGCCGTCGTGCCAATACACTGCGGTGGCGATCTGCACCCAGGTGATGGCGGCCACGGCCAGCACATCCATGCCGTCGGGTTGCCAGCCGCAGGCCCAGGGCGCGAACAGCGCCGCGCCGGCGTAGATCACCAGGCCGTTGAATGCCCAGCGGATGCCGGCGCGCGTGCGGTGCTTACTGGTGCGCGCGAAGCGGCATGCGCACGAGTACACCAGCGCGGCGGCCAGCAGGGTGTGCAGCACCAGCCACACCGTGGGCAGGTGGTGCGTGATGAGGCTTGGGATGAGTGGGGTCATGAATCGGCTCCTTTCTTTCCAATGATGGCTTTCACGGCCTCGACGGCGGCCGTGCGCACGCTGCCCCAGCGGTTGCCGACCCAGCCCACCACGAAGGCGACGACTGCCAGGATTTCGATGGCGGGAATGGTCGTGAATCGTTCGATGAGGAAAGCGATGGTTCCGCTCACCACGACGGCCATGGCAACGTAACGGGCCACGTACAAGACGGCCTCACCGCGGCTGCTGGTCTCCACCTCGCCAAGGCTCAGCAGCGCGCCGATGGTGGCCGCGCCACACACGGTGACGATGGGTCCGAGCTGGTCGCCGACGATGGCGCTCACAATGGCCACCAACGCGGCGCCAGCGGCTCCGGTGGTGGTGACGGGTTCTGACATGGGCGGTCCTTTGCTTCCGGGTTGTGGTTATTCTTCGATCGTCGCGGGCGTGAGCGCAGGCGCCGGCCCTTCGATCACGCCGGCGCGCACGAACACCTGGTCGCTCACGGCGGCGGTGCCGCGCACGCGCTGCGTGCCGCCGCCGGGGTATTCGACGGTGGCGGTGCCGTCAGCGTTTGTGGCAATCACCTCCCCCGCCAGCAGCGGCGCTTCGGGCAGCAGTTCACGCAGGGCGCGGTACAGGTTGGTCTGCGGCAGGCTCATGGTCAGGTGGTCTCCAGGTGGCGTTCGATCTGCACGCTCTGGCGCACCGCGTCGCCGAACTTGGCGCTCACGCTGACGGAACGCACACGGCCGCGCCAGGGCGTGCTGTGGTTAATCTGCACGAGCTGTCCCACGTCGAGCACGCCGGGCTGGCTGGCCCCGGTAAGCACGGGCAGGCTGAGCGTGACGATGTGCTTGGGCCCCGCTGCGCCGACGATGGAGCGCCCGCGCCAGCGCACAGCCTCAGGCGCGGTGATGAGCGGATCGGTGACCATGGCGGCCAATTTCTCGCCCGCGGTGCCCGCGCGCCGGTAGAGGCCGCGATAGCCCTGGCTCACGCCGCTGACGTAGACGGCGTTGATGTCGGGCCCGTCGGCGCGCTCGGTGCCGGTGACCATGAGCGCGTCGGGCGCGAGTTCGACGTCGGGCACCACGCCCGAGGCGTACCAGTTCCACGGCCCGCCGGTGATGCCGCCCGTGAGGTCGGGATACGGGTGGCGCGCGAGCAGCGTGGGCAGCGTGCGGTGGCTCTGCAAGAAGCCGCCCGCAGCCTCCACGATGGTCTGCACGGCCGACAGCGGCGTGCCCATGTGGCTCCATGCGCCGGCGGGCACGAGCCAGTCGGTGATGCCCCAGTCGAGATCCGCGCCGGTGAACTCCAAAGCGGCCAGGGCGAGCTGCTGCGCGGTGAATGCGCTGGTGTTGTTGTGGCTGCTCTCGCGCGCCACGGGGCCAGACAACAAGGCCGTTGCACTGCGCCCGCTGATGCGCACGCTGCGCTGGCCAAAGGACTCCTGGTGCTGCAGGCTGTCCACCACGAACACGAACGGGATGCCATCGAGCGTGATGCGAATCTGCGCGGGCAAGCCAGCGCTGGGCGCGAGCTGCTCGAAGACCTCGGGGAAGGCGGTGGCGCTGAAGGACCGGGCAAACGATCCGGCGTCGGCGCTGAGCGTCACGTCCTGGATGCTGATCGGCTCCAGATCCGGCAGGCGCACGGCGGTGAGTGAGTGGACGGTCATGAAGTACCTCGCGGGGAGGATGTAGAGAGGGGCTTGCGGGCCGCCGGGGTCGACACCGCACACCCGCCCAAAAACCAAATTGATAGCCCCCCCCGCATACGCCGGGCAGGCGAACACGAGATTGAGGTCTGGCACGTGGGGGGTGATGCCGCCGCCCGGCGGGGGTGGCGGCCAGATCTCTTTGCCGGGCGGCGGCTTGCGTGCTTGCTCCAGCGGCTGGTCAAAGCTGCGGCCGGCGGCGCGGGCTTGCTGGTGCAGCTGCAGGGCCAGGGCCTGCAGGTGGTCGGCGATCTGGTGCGCCTGGGCGCCGCCGGTGTGGGTGAGCCGGGCGATCTGGTGGGGCTGGCTGGCCAGAGCCTGCAGGTGGTCGGCGATCTGGTGCACCTGGGCGGCATGGGTGCGCACGCGCAGCGTGGCCTGGTGCACCTGGGCGCGGGCCGTGCCGATGCGGTCGGCCTGCTCGTGCACCTGGTCGGTGTGGGCGCGCACCTGGTCGGTCTGGCCCATGGGTTGTGCGGGTGCGATCTCGCGCACCTGGGCCTGCTGCATGGGCTGGTCGTGGCCGCCCGGGCGGCGCAGGGCCTGCTGGGTGGGCATGTCGAGCGCGCTCAGGGCCGCGCGCGCGATCTGGTGCAGCTGGGTGCTGCGGGTGCTGACGCGGCGGGGATTTCGGTTCTGGTAGGCCACCAGGCCGGTGCCGAACACGGCGGTACTGAACACCGTGGTGCCGTGCGCGGTGACCGGGTTGGGCGCTGGCGGCGCATCTTCGGCGCCGAACACCAGGTCAATGGGCCCGCCGGCGTAGCGCGCGCGGCTGAAGACCAGATTGAGATCGGCCATGGTCAGGGCGCCGTGATGGTGTGGGTAGCGGTGACTTCGCCGCCGGTGTACATCTGCGCGCTCGGTGGGTCCAGGCCGTCCGTGACGATCATCTCGGCGCCGCTGCCCGGCGGGCCTGCGGTGCAGTCGTACACGGCAACGCCGTCGCCGTCCACGTACCTGGCCCAGGTGGGCTGGCCGGCCCGGGCGGCATGGCCAACAGCCGGCACCAGGGCCATCTGCGCGTCGGTGGCGTGCATCTCGAAAGACACCGCGGCCAGGGTGATGATGGCAACCGGCGACGCGCCCGGGGCGGTCTCGGGGGTCGGCGCCATCGAGCCGTCCAACAGCCACAGCGCACCGCCGCCACCGCCATCGATGTCGGCGCGCAGGGCCAGCAGCCAGTTGCGGCGGGTACGCAGGGCGAGGCTCATGGCGCCGGCGGTGTGGGCACCACGATGTCGGTCACGATGTCACCGTTTTTCAGGCCCAGCGGGTCGACGGTGGTGGCGTAGTAGGTGCCGGCGGCGATGTATTGAAACTGATACTCGCCCGTCTCGGCATCGCTCCACAACTCGCGCACAGGCCTGTCGCTTGCCTGAACGTGCAGGACCACCCTGGCGCGCTGGAAAGGGCCGGTGGCGCTGTCTCGGCGGGTGGTGCCGATGGACGTGCTGTACGGGCCAGAGACGCCGGTCTCGTGGACGCTGCTTCGCGCGATCGGCGATGCAACGGCCGCCATCAGTACCACCCCCCGCTGAGCTTGATGGCCATTTGACCGTTCGCACCGCTGGCACCGACCGACACCGCCAGGAATTTATCGGTGCCCGCATCAACAACCTGCAGGTTCGTGAACGGGGCGTTGGCAAAAACGTAGGCCAGACCTGGCCATTGGCCCCGGATGCACGGGCCTTGGCTCAGAACGTGAAGCAACGGATGGATGACCGGGTTGGGGTAGTTGACCGCGCTCTGGAAAGAGCTGTAACCCGAGATGTTGACGCTGCCAGATGGATTCACCACCGACTGGTACTGAGACCCCGCCTCGCCAGGGAGCACGCCGCTTGCGGCATAAATGGCATTCCCAGACCCCGGGCTGCCCACCTGGGATGTGCCTGTTGCAAGGCTCCAGGCCGGCGTGGTCGTGTATCCGGTGCTCGTCTGGCCAGACAGCAGCGTGAACCCGGCATCGCCCACGTAGTACGGCACACCATCACCAAAAAAATAGACAACAAAACTGTCGCTCGAGCCAAGTTGGGTGCCGAAGAAAAACGCCCTGCTGTCACCGGCGATGAACCACCTTTTTGCCGTCGCCGAGTTGGCACCTTTCTGCCAGTAAGCCCCGCCAGAGATCTGCGCCGCGCTGGGGAAATCGCCTGTCGTCGTATCGACGTCAGACGCTGACACGACGCCCCGCACTCGCACGATGGACGCCACCGCCCCATCGTCCAGCACACGCAGCATCTGGGCCAGGGCATCAACCGCCGATCGCGCGAAGATGGCCTTGTTGGTGCCGGTGTAGGGCTCCGTCCAACCCAGCGGCGCGCGCTTGGCGCTGATGGTGCCGGTGTAGTTACCATCGGCAACGCCGGCAACGTCGAAGGTGAAGGTGTTGGTGGTCACGCTCAGAGGCTGGTGGCGGCCGTTGAGCAGTGCCTCGGGGGCACCTTCGATCAGGATCAGCTTGCCGTAGGTTGCGGTGTAGCCATGGCTGGCGGCAGTGGCAGTGGCCACGCCGCTGGCGACATCGATGCTGGTGACGGTCTTGGCGCCGAAGCCGTTGACCAGGCAGGCGCGCATCACCTCCAGCGCGCTGCTGACCACGTTGTTGAGCGTGGGCGCGCCGGTCTCGTTGCTGTCGAAGTAGCTGGGTTGTGAGACGGGGAGTGTCATGGGTCTGTCGCTCAGGCGGGGTTGTCAACATCGGAGCGGAAGGCCACGATGGCGCGGTCGTTGCTGACCGTGGCCGGGCCTTGCAGGATGGCCATCGCTTCCCAGAATGGGGTGGTGCACGCGGCGGTGTTGAAGCGCAGCACGTTGCCAACCGACCAGCCGTCGCCATGGGCCAGGGGATCGATGGACCAGTAAGGGGCGCCCGGCGCTTCGGTGTTCGGGTTCATCGGCTCGATCGGCGCCGTGGTGCTGACGTTCGTCAACACCTGGCCGACGTGTTCACCGACCACGTTGACCGTGGTTGCACCGGTGCGGATCAGTGCCCAGCGTTCCTCGATCGCGCCGCGGTTCGTGACCACGGGCGGGAAGTCCACATGGTTGAACTGGGCCGTGGGCGCATCGCCGATCAGACTGTCGGACCAATCGCCCGTCCACGTGGTCTGCTCAAAAAAGTTGTGCGCCCGCGCGAACAGGTCTCCCTTGCGCAACTTGCTGCTGACGAAGGATGTGTCGGCCGGAAAGTCGTGGGTGAGGCCGCTGACGGTGGAGAAATCGAGCCGTCCGCTGATGTCGGCGATGGCGATCTCCAACTCGTCTTCGATGCGGTGAAACACGGTGAGCGGCTGATCGATGCCCGTCAGGTCGGACTCGACGGGGAATACGATGGTGCCAGCATCGAAGTCCACCTGGTACAGCGCGCCCGGCACCTTGACGCCGGCCGGCGTGCGCACGTCCACAGCGGCGATGCGCTCGCGTCCGAGGCTGTACACCGTGCCTTTGACCAGTGGGTTGGGTAGCGCCGTCGGCAGTGTGTTGTGCACCAGGCCATGGCCGCCCGGGTGGTACACGGGTACCCTGCCGTCGATGGGCAGGCGCTTGGTGCTGATCCCAAGCAGCGCCTCATCCTTCGGCACGTACTGCTGAAACACGGCGCTGTAGGTGATCTCGTCAGCGCGCACCGCGGTGCCGGCTTCGGCACCCGCGCCCAGGCCCGCCACAGACCATGCCACGATGCCGCGCAGCGCGTCCACTTGGCCCGTGAAATCGCCCGTCAACACGCCAGCGTCGTCGGCCGAGGACGTGAGATCGGCCGCTTGCTGGAAAAAGTTGCCGGTCTTGATGGGCGCGCTCTCCAGCCGGTACACGCCGCCGAACACATCGAGAGCGCCACGCGCATCGTGCGCGGCGTTTCGCCAGGTGATGGCGTTGGCACCGCCTGCGGGCACGCTGGTGAAATTGATGCGACCGTCGGTGGACGCGCTGCCGGCCGATGTGGCGGCGCCGGTGGTCGGGTTCCAGCCACGGAACAGCGCGCCGTCGCGCGTGAAATGCGTCTGCCCCGCCCAGTCGAAGGCGACGCCGTTGGTGACCAGGGCCAGGCCCTCGGGCGGCACGGTGTCGATGTACCAGGTGGGCTCCACGCTGATGGCGACCGCGGCGCCGCCGCTGGCGGGCTGGTAGCCGATTTCGATGACCCCGTCGAGGTCTAGGGCGTAGTCGACCGAGCTGCTCTCGGTCTTGTAGTAGTAGCGAGGTTGGAGTGTGTAGGCCATGTGTGCTTTACCCCATGCTCACCGTCGGCAGCGTCGCCAGGTGCTTGGTTTTGGTGTGGCGCGTGACCGTGATGGCGATCGCCCCGTTGAGCAGCATCACGCCGGTGCCGTTGTTGATCTGGCCAATGAGCGTGGTGCCCGTGTACACGTCGGTGCCCACGCTGCGGCAGGGGTACACCTTGGCCGTGCTGCCCACCGTGCCGACCACGTTGAAACGCACCGAGCCTGCCAGCGGCGGTGTGCTGAGCGTGTATTGCCCGCCGCCGTCGTTCGTGAATCCGGCTTCTTCGGCCGCCGCTGTGTAGCTGATGTCCACCGGGCCGGTGGGCAGTGTGTCGGGCGAGAACGGCAGCAGGTAGCCGCCACCGTCGACGCGCTCCACCGCGCCCACCTGGGCCGGGCCGGTGACGGTGCCATTGGCCGCCACGGTGGCGGTCTGCACGCCGGTGCCGCCCGCGCCAGTGGGCCAGCTGATCGAGAGCGTGCCGGGCTGCGGCTGCGTGGCCAGCGCGATCTTGGTCCAGGCGCGCGACGGCAGGCCGGTGGCCGCCCGGGCGCTGTCCGCCTCGCCCCAGGTATAGATGAGCAGGCCTCCCACATCGGGCAAAGCGCCCAGGGTCAGCAACAACGATCCGGTGACGAAGGTGAGGCTACCGCTGCCGTAGTTGCTGGCGGCGCCGGAGAGCTTGCCGGTACCGTCTTCGACCAGGTCGTACCAGCGCCCTTGCGCCATGTAGCTGACGGTGAGCGTGCCCGGAGCGGGCGGCGGGTCCAGCGGCTGCACCCAGCCCAGGCCCTGGTTGGCCGTGGTGATCTCGATTGCCGCGCTGTGCGCCGTGGCGCCGGTCACAGTGGCGGGCTTGTAGGCCAGGGTGTTGCTGGCGCTGCCGTAGGCGGGCGCGGTGCCGGCCATGGTGAGCGTGCGCAGCTTGGCGTCTACCGTGCCCACCACGGTGGTGCCCTGTAGCAGCTCGCCCGCGGCGTTGGTGGTGAAAGCCGTAGCGCCGTGCTGCATGGTCAGCGTGCCGGGCTCCACCGCGGTGGGCAGCTGCAAGACGGTGCCGGGCGAGAGCGTGAGCGTGACGGCGGGCAGCGTGAGCACGCCTGATGCGGTGCGCGAGAGCGTGGGCCGCGTGACGAGCGGGTACAGGTCGGTGATCGGGTTGTCCACCGTGCTGGCTGGGACGAGCGGCGAGTAGATGCCGCCCGCCACCGTGACCGACTTGTCGCCCACCGACGCGGGCAGCGCCAGGGGTTTGATGGTGTGGAATTTGACGCCCTGGCTCTGTGCCGTGCTGTGGACCACGGCATAGCTGGTGCCGCTTGGCGTGGATTCCTGGATCGGCGCGCCCAGCACGTCAAACGGCAGGACGGTGCTCAGCGTGCAGTTGCAAAAATTGACTGGGATGACATCGCCACCAACCGGCACATCCATGGTGCTGGTGGTGGTCTTCAGGATCTGCAGGTATTCCTCAGTCCCGTTCGGGTTGCGCACCACGATCGTGTCGCCACCCACGGGGAAGCCGGTGGCGGGGGCGATGTTGTAGAGCTGCAGCAGGTTGGCGCCGGTGAACTGCGTGTCCTGAATGCGGCACGTCAACTTCGGCCCTTTGACGAGATAGGCCTCGATCGCGGCCTTGGCCTCGGTGCGTGTGTCAAACCAGCCTGCGGTCTCGAACAGCAGCAGGTTGACCAGCGGGTCGGCGTAGTTTTCGAGCACGACCACGGACGCACCGAGCAGCAGGTCGGTGTTGTCGGTGCGCGCTGCGCCGAACAGCTTGCGCAGCCGGAAGCGGCCTGACACGTGATCGTCCGTGCTCGGGTCGGGGAACACGTTGTTGCTCGCGCCGTCCACCACCTCCACGCCAGTGGCCGCGCCGCCGCCTTCCGGCACGTCGGCGTTGACGGCCGAGTAGAACAGCCCGATGTCGTCGGATGCGATGGTCATGGGTTACTCGGCGGGGGTGGTGGTTTCGGAGGACGTGGCGGCTGGCTGGCGGCCTGCGGCTACGCCGTTGAGCGTGGCCGTGGAGCCCTGGCTGTAGGCCCCGCTGCTGAAGCTGTAGCCGTCTTGCTGGGTGCCGCGCAGGGTGTCGAAGAGGTAGCGCTGTTGACCGTTCGACGCGTCGATGCGGTAGCGCTCCTGGTCAAGCCCTTTGCTGAACATCTTGAAGCCAAGCACGCGATCGGTGACCTGCAGGCCGCGGTTCCACAGGCTGGTGCGCTCGGCCAGCTCGGCGCGGCGCAGGTCGACTTCGGCGGCGTGCTGCTGCTGTTGCTGTGCGATCTGCACGAACGATGGGCGCTGCGCGGCCGGTGCGGCCTGGGAACCGCCGCCGCCGTTGATCATTCCGGCGACGATGCCTTTGGCGAAGTCGTTGCCGGACTCGGCTGCGAACTTGATGAGCGCCATGGTCCGCGTGCTCTCCAGCTCCATGGCGGCTTTGTCGAGCTCGTACTGCATCTCCACCAGGGTCTTGGTGGGCGCGGGCGCCACGGCCACCGGCTGCTCGGCGGCGGGCTTGGCGGGGTTGGTCTGGCAGGCGCTCAGGCCGATGGCGGCCAGGGCCGCGAGCGCGATGGTGATGAGGGTTCGTTTCATTTCGTGGGCTCCTGCAGGGTGGTGGTGAAGGTGTCGATGGCGCGGTCGAGATCGGTGGCGCCCCAGGTGGCGGCAGGCTGCGGCTGGGCCGGCTGGGTGGGTGCTGCGGCTGGTGCGCGGGCGCTGCGCCCGGCTGGGCTGGTGGCCACCGAGCGGCTGGGCGCTGCGGCCTGCGGCGTCTGGGCGCTTTTCAGGTCGGCGATGCGGCCCCGAAGATCCACCACGTCGGCCTCCAGCGCGGCCACAGCGGCCGGCGCCGGCTGGGTGGCGCGGGTCTTGAATGGATCGTTGATGATGGAAACGAGGCCGATCACCAGCACCAGCAGGCCCACGGGCAGGCCAATCAACCACGGCGATCGGTCCACGCGGTCGGTGAGCCCGGCCCAGGCGGCGGGCACCGAAGCCCATACGCTGGACAGCGCGGCGCGGGCGCTGGCGGCCCACCCGCGCGCCGTGCCCAGCAGCCTGGAAAACAGTCCGGCCGCTACCAGTGCGTCAGCAGGCGCAGGATTGGCCGCCGTCTGGCCGGCAGACGGCACACCGATGGGCTGTTCTGGCGACTGCGGGTTGAGAGGGATCGGCGGATTTCCGGGGGGTGTGTCGGTATTCATGCGGCCTCTGGGGTGTTTGTCTCGAAATGAAAAAGCCCGCGCTGGGCGGGCTTTTTCTGGGGTGTCGCTGGTGTCCATAGCGGTCATGGCGCGTTGAGCTGCTGGAAGCGCAGCGTGAGGCTGTACTGATCCCCGGGCAGGGGGTCGCTGTAGGGCACGATGGGTTCGGCGGTGACGGGGGTGCCGCCTTCGTGGCTCCATGCCACGAGGTAGTTTTCGCCGTTGTGCACGAGCACCATGGCGAGGCCGGCCTGGTTGGCCCAGGTGTTGAGGGTGAGGAGATCGGCGCGCAGGCACCAGGCGTAGTCCACGCTGCCCTGCAGCGTCATGGGGCGGCCGGCTTGCTTGCTCCACTCTTCGATGTGCAGCGCGCCGGTGCTGCTGTATTCACGGGTCTGGAGTACCTGGCTCCAGCCGCCGAATTCGTCGCTCCAGAGCAGGTCGGGCGGGAGGTCGAGCACAAGCGGCGTGCCGCCTGGCCCGGCGGTGGGGTGGCTGAGGGTGATGGTGCTGCTCATGATTTATTTGCCCGCCGATCGGCGCGCTTCTTCAAGGCCGCGCATCAACACATCGGCCCCCGACTCGGTGGTGGGCACGGTGCCCATCTCGCGGCCGTTGACGCGCAAGTTGAAATTCACTTCGCGGGCCTGTTGCTTGGGGATGCTGGTGCCGATGCCGGGCACGTTGGCACCACCCACGCCGGCGCCTGCGAACGTGATGCGCTCCGCGGCGCGCAGCAGCGCCACGCTGATCGTGTCGCCGCCGTAGCGCTTCTGGCCGGGGTTGCTGAAATAGGGGATGTTCCCTTTGCCGTCGCTGAACTCGGTGGCAATGCGGCGGGCCGTGGCGTCATCGTCAATGCCGGCGGACTTCAAGAACGCGGCGATGCCGGTGAGCGTGTTGAGGTCGCCACCGGCGGCCATGCGGTTGCCGCTCTTGTCAAGCGTGAAGCCGTCTTTGTCAACACCCAGGCGCTTGCGCTCGGCCTCATCGGCCGCATCGCTGCCGACCCGCTTGTTTCGCTCCTGCATGCGGTCGGCCCAGCCGATGTACCGCTGCGCCGCGGCACTGGCGCCGTCGATGGACTTCGTCAACCCGTTGACGGCCGAGCCGGCATCGTTGGCCGCCTTCGCGGCGTCCTTCATCGACCGAACGATGGTTTTCCCGCCCGCGTCCGTCGCGATCTCGAAACCGCGCGCCGCGGCCTGGCTCTTGGCAAACGCGATCGCGGCGGAATCTCCCGACGCAATCGCGGCGGTGGCCATTTTTTCGAAAGCCGCCGACTGCTCGCGCGCGCTACCGCCCGTTTTCACCACGGCGTCGTAAAGCGCTCGGGCCTCGGTGGATGCCTTCTTCAACTCGGCATCGCTGGTGATGCCGAGTTGCTTGAGTGCGCCCTCAAGGCCACCCAGGGCGCCTGTGGCCTTCCTGGCCTGTTCTTCGAGTTGAGCCAGCAGCCCATTGGCCACCTTTTCACCCAGCACCTTGCGCAGGTCCTGGATGCGGGCGCGCAATGCGTCCACCGCGGCCTGGCTGTCGGCGGTCTTGATGGCCTGGCCCAGGCTGGCCTCCAGGGCCTTTCCAACGTCAACTCCTTGCGCCTTCAATCGCCCCATGCCAGCGACGATGGCCTCTGTGTCGTTGATGGCGCTCTTGCTCGCCGCACTCATGCCGCCGGAAAGTACCGCGAAATCGGCGCCACTGCGGCGGATGGCCTCGCGGAGCTTGGCGTCGAGAGCCACTTCCATCAAGCCAGCGCTGTCGGCCACCCCAGCGAAGGCGGCGCGCGCGCGCACCTCGAAAGCGGCCAGGTCTTCACCGCGCAGCGCGTCTGCCATGGCCTCGCGTACGGCCTCGCCGCTGATGCGCCCCTGGCGCTCCAGGTCGCGCAGCGCAATGGAAAAATCGTTGATGCCCTGCGCCTCGCGCAGATTGGCGTTTTTGCTGATCTCGGCCAGGGCTTCGGCCACGCCCTTGCCCGCATCGCGCGCCTTGTCGAACGCGCCGACCATGGTGCGGGCGCCCTCGGTCAGTCCCCTCTTGGCCTCGGCGGCTTTGGCCGCATCCTGGGCCAGGGCCGCCTGTTCGCGTGCCAGCGCTTGACTCGCTTCGGCCGCGCGTCGGTCGGCCTCGGCCATTTCTTCGGTGCGGTCGCGGTACCCCATCATCTTGGCCGCGCTCTCGCCAAGCCAGGTGCCCAACCGCTGGATCTCGGGCCAGAGCAACGCGGTAATTGCGATCAGCCCGAGAGGGCCGCCCATGAGACCCGACAAACCTCCCACCGCGCGGCCCAGCAGGCCAACCTGCGGCGCCGCAGCAGCTGCGGCCGTACCGACGCCAGCCGTGGCCCGCTGAGCTGCCGCCGAGAATGCGCCGCTGCGGGCCATGGCGGCCGCGTTGGCAGTGGCCGCCGTGGCACTGGCACCCTGCGCCGCCGCCCCGGCCGCGACAGCCGCGGCGTTGGCCCTGTGCGCGATGGTGTTCGTGGCGGTGGCGGCGGTGTTGGCTTCCATCGCCACGGTGGCCGCCACCGTCTTGGTGGCCCAGGCGGCGAAGTGGGTCGCCATCTCGGCGATCTTCATGGTCGCCCAGATCTTGCCGGCCACCGTGAGCGTGTCGACCAGGGTATCGAGGTTGTTCGCCAGGGTGTCGATGACCTTCGCGGCGTTGGCGCTGGAGATCAGCCCCTTGTCGGACGCGCCCACGTAGAGCGTCCACTGGGTGGTGAGGTTCTGCAGCGCACGGCCCACGGTGGCGGGCAGCTTGCCGAACTCGGCGGCCACGGCGGCCGACTGGCCCTCCAGAGCGCGCATGACGGTTTCCGCCGTGAGCTCACCCTCTTTGGCCATGGCGCGCAGCTGGCCGGTGGTCTTGCCCAGGCCCGCGGCCATGGCCTGCGCAAGCCGCGGGGCCTGCTCCATCACGCTGTTGAACTCTTCGCCGCGCAGCACGCCGGACTGCAGGCCCTGGATCAACTGGGTGATGGCGGCCTTGGCCGACTCGGCGGTGCCGCCCGAGAGCTGCGTGGCCTGGTTGATGGTCTGCGTGAGGCCAAGGGCGCGCTGCTGCGCGGCTTCGGCGGCCATGCCGCCCTCTTCCGAGGCTTTGGTCAGCCGGGCAAACAGGGTGCCGGTTTCATCCAGAGCGCTGTTGGTTTCGAGCGCGACGCGCGTCACTCCGTCAAACGAACGCTCGAAGCTCTGGCCCTCACCCGTGGCGAGCTTGACGCGGGCCTCAAGGTTCTTGAACTCGTCGGCCGTGGAGGCCACGTCCTTGATCATGCCACCGAGGTAGGAGCCGCCGATGGCCGCGGCCGCGAGCGACTGGATGCGCTGCAGCTGCGTGCCGATCGAGGCCATGCCCTCGCGCAGCGTGCGCTGGTTCTGCACCTGCTTTTGCGTGGACGCGTCAGAGGCCTGCTGCGCGGCGCGGTAGGCCGGCGCCATGGACAGCACTTCCTGGCGCACCTTGACCACGGCTTCACCGAGGTTCCGCTCAGCCTGAGAAAGATTCTTGGTGCCGATGCCGGCCGCATCCAGCGCACCGCGCGCGGCGTTCAACGCGCGGTTCTTGTTGCCCAGCTCGGCGCTCACCTGGCGCGCCGACTTCACGGCGTTCTGGTATTCGGTGTTGAGCTTCTTTTCTTCGAGCGCGGCCTGCGCGGCTGCGGTGGACGCGGTGCGGACGGCGGCGTTTTTCTGCTGCAGGTCGGCGGCCAGGCTCTTGATGGTGGTCTTGAGCTGGGCCTCGGCGGCGCGGTAGTCGTCGGTCTGGCGGGCGGCGCCCGTGGTCTCGGTGCGCAGTTGGCGCAGCGCGGCGCGCTGTTCGTCCAGCAGGGCCTTGAGTCCGGTGGCTTCGGTGCGGGCCTGGGTTTCGGCCTGCGCGAAGGCCTTGGTGGCGGCCGTGGCCGGGGCGAACTGATTGCCAAGCTCCCCCACCTTGAGGGCGGCACTGTCCATCGCCGTGGTCAGCGTGCGCGCGTCGGCGGAGAGCGTCTTGAAGGTGTCGATGGCCTGCTGCTTGGCACCCAGCGCGGCCAGCGCCTCGGCTGCGGTGCGCGCCTGCTGACTCAACTCACCTTCAAGGGTGTCGCCCAGCTCGCCCAGGGTACGGGCGAGCTCCTCCACACTGGCTTCACCCTTGACATCGGCTTCGATGTCGTATTTGATTTTCGGGTTGCTGGTGGCCATGGTGGGAGAAACGGGTGAACGGTGTTGTTCTGTGTGGGTGTCTTGGCGCGGGCGGGCTGCTGCTGGCCCTGCTGGGCCTGGCGGTGGGGTCTGAGCTGCTGACGGCCTACGGCGCGGGCGCCGTGGCGTTGCCGTGGGTAGGCTGGCCGCTGTTGCTGCTGCTGGGCATCAACAACAGCAGAGGCCAGCGCCACCCGCCGCGATGACCGATTACGAGCGGACTTCGTAGCCCTCGGTCTTGCCCGCGGGCGTCACGATCTTTCCGGCCAGCGTGATGTTGGAAAAGTCGGAGCCCAGGAAGTCGAAGCCGTTGTTGGAGCCCAGCACGCACTCCCACACGTCCACCTCCAGCGGCGAGCCATCCGCCATGTTCACGCCGTCGAAGCGCGCCTGGCAGCGCACCTGGGTGACGCGGCCGCCGAGGATCTTCTTGCCGTCCTCGGCGCCATAAGTCGCCGTGACCTTCACCACGTCGTTCAGCGCCGGGGCGCCCACCACGTCGAGAATTCGGATCTCGCCGCGCAACCAGTTGACGGTGTAGTGGGTGTCGAGCACGTAGGTGGTGGTGGCGGTGGCATCGGTCACCACGAAGCCGGCTGCGGCCACGTTGCGCTTGCCCAGCGGCAACCAGACACCGACCTTGCTGACGGTGACGTCTTGCGCGGTGATGGTGCCGGACGACTGGGTCAACGACTGCACCAGGCCCTGGAACTGCATCGCCAGGCCCTCCACGCTGGCAGCGGCCAGTTCGATGGTGAGCTCGGTGGGCTTGGGCAGGATCACCGATGCGCGGGCCTGGCCGTAGTCCAGGTGCGAGCGGGATTCGCTGGTCTTTTCCTCGAAGTTCGGCTTGATCTCGAACTTGTCGGCGTCGAGCGCTTCCTTGAAGCCATCGTAGGCCTGGGTGATGGTGTTCCAGAGGTTGAGCTCAACGAGCCCGGCGCCGAGGATGGCGCGTGCGGAGGTGGACATGATGGGGGTTCCTTTCGGGCAATAAAAAAGCCCGCTTTCGGGCGGGCTTCAGGGCTTGGGTGAAGTTCGATCAGGGCCGTTTGATGGGCCGGCGGTAGCGGTAGTTGACTGACCAGGTGCCGATCACGATGGCGCCGTCGATCTCGATGTCTTCCACCTCGTAGCGGGTGTCGATTTCCTTGATCGACCGCACGTCGGCGTTTGACTGCTGCAGCGTGCTCAGCGCGTCGTAGGCCACGATGTGCAGGTGGTGGTAGACCTTGTCGGCCAGGGCATCGGCGCCGGTTGCCCGACACACCACGCCAAGCGACACCTCGCGCTGCCGAAGCTCGGCGGCGCCAGGGTCTCGCGACATGCCGTCGCGCACCTCTTTGAGCACCAGGACCACCGGCCCATCACCAAGCTGCGCCGCCCGGCGCGGGTTGCGCGAGAGCGGCAGCGGCGAGAGCAACGGGTCGGCGGCGATGGCGGCAAACAGGGCGCTGGTGATGGCATGCCCCGGGCTGTGGGGCAGCGCCTGCAGGTCTTCCAGGCTCATGGTGTGGGTACCTCGTCGATCTGCGCCAGCATCTCTTGGCCGTCGTTTTGTACGGCTGGCGTGCCGCGCACCTTGAACTGCGCTCCGTCGGCCCGGGTCAGCTCGTCGCCGTCGCGCAGCGCCGGAGCGCTGGCGGGGTACAACAGCTGGCGCCGCCGGTTGGTGGCGAGGCGTTCCAGGCCGTCTTCGTCTTGCTCGCCCATGATGCCCGTGACGGTGTTGCCAGGAGGCGCCAGGCGCTGCACGGTGAAGACGTGGGCGAAGGTGTCCGCATCGAAAAAGATGCTGAGGTCTTCACCGTGCATGGTCTGCGCTCCCGTCTGCGGCCGTTGCGTCGTCAGGCGACGGTGGCCTTGATGATGGCGCGCGGCCGGCTGCAGACGTGCAGCGGGTTGGTCTGCATTTCCAGGTCGTAGCCGGTGCCGTTGCGCTTCTCGATCGCCTTGGCGTAGGCCGGAAGGCCCTTGGTATTGACCGTCTCGTTGTACGGCGCCGGGGCGAAGCGGCCAATGAGCAGCTGCGGCACACCCGTGGGCACGATGTAGCACTCATCGTCAGCGATCATGGGGGTGGCGCCGATCTTGCCGCGGTAGCGGCGGAAGTTGATGCCGCCGTAGTCGAAGCTGTTCGGCAGTGCACCGCGCAGTTGCGCCGCTTCGGCCTGGCCCAGGTAGCTGTCGCGCGTTTCCTTGTGATCGATGATGCCGCGGAAGAAGTCCTTGCCAGCCCAACCGATCGCGCCGGTCATCATCACGCCACCCAGCACGTCGGAGGCCAGATCCAGCGCCGCATCGCACTTCGCGCGGACCTTGGTGGTGTCCGTGCCGAGCACAAAGCTCAGCGTCTGCTGCGAAACACCGAACTCGGTGAAGAAGTTGTAGAGCACGGTGCCGTCTTTGTCGTACACGATGCCCTTGAGCGCGCCCACGCGGTGGTTTTCCAGCGTGTAGTCCAGCCGGCCTTTGCCGAGGCGCAGCACCTCGTTGATGCGAGCCTCCAGCGGCTCGGGCTGGTCTTCGCTGCCGAACATGCGCACGCCCTGCACTTCGTCGGCCAGCACCTGGTCGACGAGGGGGATGTGCGGGATGCGGAAGTCGCGCAGGTCGCGCGTGGAGCGTCCCATCGGCTCGCCAGCCGCACCACGGGGCGCGGTCTGCACGATTTCGAGGGTATGGCCCTTTTTCTCGATGCCGACAGTGAGCGTGGCAACGCCGTCGTACTCGAACAGGCCGGAGTCACCCAGCTGGGTGGGCAGGTGCGGGATCTCGTTGATCGCCGCGGTGAGGGTTTCAAGGGAGAAGTCCACTTGGATTCCTTTCGGTGGGTTGTTTGTGTGGGTGTGGTCGGCCGGCGGCGGTCAGCGGGCGATCACGAGATTGGCGGCCAGGTCGGCCAGCGCGGCGGTTTTCTCGCCCTCGGTGGTCACGGCGGCGCCCCAGATCAGGCGGTCGGTCCAGACTTCGGCCACGCGGACGATGCCCACGGCCTGCACGTCGGCCGAGGTGGCATCCACGTCGGCCAGCAGGATCGCGTCGGCAACTTCGGCGCCGGTGGCCGCGTCGTTGTCGTACGGCACGTATTTGCTGTCGGCGGTGAGCTTGCCCAGCACGGTGCCTGCGAGCACGACGCCGGCACCGGACTTGACGGTGATGGTGTCGCGGGAGATGTGACCCGGGCCTTCCGACTTCAGGAAGGCGCCGGTGCCGAGGTGGTCGGTCTTGACGGTCATGATGACGATGTCCTTTCAGGGTTTTTGGAAGGGTCAGGCGGCGGTGTTGGGCGAACGGTTGAGCGCCTTGTAGGCCGCCGCGGCGTTGGGCATGCGCTTCGCGGGCTTGTCGCTGTCGGGCGGCGGGGCCGAGCGGGCGGCCTTGGGCGCGTCGCTCACTTCCGCGAGCGCGGCCGTGGCGCGCACCTGGCGCTCGGCGGCCAGCACGGCGGCGGCGGCTTCGAGGCCGGTGGTCTTGCCGTCGGTGGCGAGCTTTTCGATCAGCGCCTCGTGGCCGGGCAGGCTCTGGGCGCGCACGTCGGCGATACGCGCGGCTTCGGCTTTGGCGCCATCAGCCAGGATGGTGGCGAGCAGTTCGGGATGCTGCTCCGCCAGGGTCTTGCGGTCCATGGTCATTTCCTTTTGGGTTTCGGGTTTTGGGGTGGCGAGCAGCACCGGCTCGGAGGTCGTGGAATCGCCGCTGTTGAGCTGCACACCGGCAGCGAGCGGCCCGCCGCCCACGGTCTCTTCAAGAGATCCCGTGATGACGACGCCGCCATCGGACGGCGCACCAGCCGTCTCGGTGGATAGGGACCCAAGCGCGAACACGGCTTTTCTGCGCGTGGCGAACTTGGTGGGGTTTGTCGCCATGCGATCGATGATGTCGTCGAGCGAGGCGAAGCCGTCGGCGAGTCCTGCGTCAATGGCCTGCTGCCCAATGAAGACACGGCCGTCGGCCATGCGGTCCAGCACGGTGTCGGCGTTGGTGCCGCGGTACTTGGCGACGATGTCGACGAAGGTTGTGTAGTGGTGATCGAGCTGGGCGTCGATGTACGCCATGTACTCAGCGCTCGGAGCCTGGCCGTTGAGAGAGGCCCGCTTGTATTTGCCGCGGGCGAACTCCATGACGCCCTCCTCGGCCTTCCCTGTGGACATGCGGGAGTAGATGCCGATGCTCCCGGCATTGACGGCAGGGCCAGTCAGGAAGATGGCGTTGGTGGCGGTGGCGGCCAGATATCCGGCCGAGGCGACGTTTCCGTCGCTGACCGTAACAATCGGCTTGATCTTGCTGGCTTCATGCAGAAGGTCTGCGTATTCATACATCCCGAACACGCTCCCACCGGGTGTGTCGGCGTACTGCACGATGGACTTCACGCGGCTGTCGGCCAGTGCCCCTTGTACCTGCTGGCCCAGCATTTGGTAGCTCGCACCACCAGAAATGGCGGTGAACAGGTTGGCCTTTGGCGCAAGCACGCCCTCCACGGGCAGCACGGCGACACCGCCGCTTCGGACCTCGTAACGCACGGCCTCGCTGTTGAGGGGGCGGCCAAGACGCGATTCGACGCCTGCCAGATCGATCTTTTCCCCTTTGAGATGGGTGGAGTAAATCTCCTGGATCTCGCGCAGGCTGTCGGGCAGGATGGCCCAGGGAGAGGTGAGAAGTTCGGTGAGTTTCATGCTGGGGTGTCCTCGGGTTCGCGCTGCTGCTCTGGCTGCGGCGCAGCCGCCCCAGCCTTGGGCACGGGCAGCAGGCCGTTGGCGGCGAGGCGCCCGTGCTCGGCCAGCTTCTGGTCGAAGGTCTCGTTCCAGTCGGTGCCGCCCAGCTCCCACTCGGCGCGCTCGCGGGTCATCAGGCGCGCGTCGATGGCGGCGGTGTAGGCGGCCACCTCGTCCTTGGGGTTGATGGAGCCCATGCTGTCGCCCGGCCAGGCGGCGCGGGTGTAGGCCCAGCGCAGCAGCGGGTCTGCGAAGAAGCCGGGGGCCTTGATGCGGCCTAGGAAAACGGCCTCGGCCATCCACGTTTCGTACACCGGCTGGCAAAAACTCAGGCCGAGCCAGAAGCGCTCGGTGCGGAAGTGCACCCAGGCGTCGAGCAGCGCGGCCTTGCTGGCGCTATAGCTGCTGCTGAACTGCTTGAGCAGCAGCTCACGCGGAATGCCCAGGGCCATGCCGATGAGGCCCACCAGCATGTGGATGAAGCCCTCGGCGTTGGGGTTGGGCCGCTTCGGGTCTGCGAAGGTGGCCTTCTGCCCGTCGGCCAGCTCCATAACGGCGCCCATGCCGAGGCCGACCTCGTCGTCGCCGTCAACGCCGCCAGTGTTGAGCCCGGTGGCGGCGGGGTCTGTGCCGCCAAGGCCGTCGAGCGGCGAGGCGGCGCGCTTTTCGTTTTCCAGGATCAGCGTAAAAAACGAGTTCAGCACCGCGGCGTTGATCTCGGATTCGGTGAACCGCCCGATCTGCTTGATGAGGTCCACCACGGGCGCGAGGTACGGCACGCCGCGCGGCTGGTCTGGGCGCTGCTTGTGGTAGTGGTGCAGCAGGTGGCGGCGGCCGGTTTCGCCCCGGAAGGGGTACCAGGTGCCACCCCAGCGGGTGGCCGAGCGGATGGGGCCTGCGCCGGGGTGCTCGTGGTACACGTGGGCGGCCAGCGGTCGGCCACCGGCTCCGAAGCGGATGCCGGCGGCGATGTCGGCGGTGTCGGTGCTGGCGAACGGATTGCCCACGCGGTCGGCCTCCAGCACCTGCAGGCGCAGGCCGTAGGGCTGCATGCGGGTGCGCGCCTCGTTGGGCATGAGCGTGAAAGCGTCGCCGCTCACCTTGGCGCTGCGCTTCACCAGCTGCTGGAGCTGGTAGAAGTTCTGTTCGCCGGTGATGTCGCAGTCGGTGCCGTCGGCCCACAGGCTGAACTCGGCCTGGGTGTGGGCCTTCCACTCCTGCGCCTGGTCTTCGCTCCAGCCCAGCACGCGGCGCTGCGGCATGGACACCAGGGCCAGGCCCGTGCCCACGACGCGCTCCACGTCGGTGTTGATCGCTCCGGCAGCGATCGCGTTCGAGCTGACCAGCTCGCGGCTGGCGGCACGCTGCTGGCGCAGGCCGTGCAGGGTGTCTCGGCGGGCGTCGCGGGCGAACGGGTTCCACCACTTGGAGCCCGCGCCGGTGCCACCGGTGGCGCCGCCAGGGCCCGGGATGCCGCTGGACATGCCGACCATCGCCTCGACCTGCAGGCGACCACGCACGCGGCCGGCGACGAACTTCGGCGCTACATCCAGCAGGGCACGATCGATCAGGTTCAGCTTCATGGGGTGGTGTCAGCCCAGGGGCCGCAGGTAACGGATACGGCGCGGGCGCTGCGCGCGGGCCGGGTTGTCTGGGTGGTCATCGATCTGGTTTTGCAGCTCGGTGATGGCGACGCGGATTTCTGCGAGCTCGGCCATGCGGGTGCGACGCGCGACACCGCCGGAGCCCACCTGGTATTCCTGGCTCTTGAGGGCCTTGGCTTCCGCAGCCAGGTAGGCCGCCAGGCGGGCGGTGAGGTCGGCGTAAGCGGCGCTCATTGAAACCTCGGCGAGATCTCGCGCACGGCGCGGTGAAACTCGATGCTGAAACGCTCCAGCACCACGGTCTGCACTACGCCGTCGAAATTGAGGCGGCGGCTGTAGTCGGGGGCGTTGGAGGTGAACACGAAGAGCAGGCGCAGGCGCTTGCCCTCGCGGCGCCAGATGCCATCTGCACGGGAACCGCCGCGCGGCTTGCCAACGAAAAGGCTGTTGGCCAACTTCTTGCCGCGCGCGTGGCCCTGCGCATCGCGCGGCTTGCTTCGCACGGACTCCAGGCCGCGCAGCAGGGTGCGCACATCGGCGCCGCGCACGTTGCCGCTCGCATCGAGCGAGGCCGCAGGCCCAGGCATGGCGAACTGGTCGCCGCGCAAAAGGCCGGCGTTTCGAAGCCCGACTTCCAGACCTTTGGCGCGGCGCTGACCACCGGCCACCTGGGGGAACAGGAAGTTCTCCTGCGGCACGCCGGAGCCCTGGTCTTTCACGGCGATGCGGGCCGACAGCTTGTCTTTGCTGGCGGGCTCGATGCGCGTGGCGTTGAGCGTGTAGGCCGTGGGCTGGCTGAACGCGCGCGGCATCTCGGCAGTCACCTCCGTCTGCGCCAGCTTCACCGTGCGCGTGAGCGCGGTGGCCGAGGCGTAGGGCATCACGCGCGCAGGCACATCCCTCAGGCTGGCGATGGCGTCGGCGACGCTGCCTGTGCTGCGGGAGATGGTGAGCATGGTGGGGTGCTGGCGCTGCCGCCGCTGCCAGAGCCGAGAACCCAAAACAAAGGCCCCAGAACCTTGCGGTGCTGGGGCCTTTTCTGCCCTTCGTGGGCTTCTCGGCGGCTGCGGTGGTGTGCGTCACATGGTGTTGGCGGACTTTTTAGACGTATAGGAAAGTGGGGGTATTTTGGGGTGTTTTGTCACCTGTTGTCGACGGGTTTTATGTCACCTGTGGAGGTGACATCTTTAGCCTTTACAAGCCCGTGAGGCTTGTGTATTTACGCGAGGTGATCACGGGATGAAGAACCTCGACGGAATGTCCGGTCGCTTTTTGCCTTTGTCGCGCCAGCGCGGGTTGACGTATCTCATTCCGCCGTGGAACCCACTGTCGAACCAATACCCGCGCATCGCCATGATCTGGCATTCAATGATCCAGACCAAGAACCTGAGGGCGATGAGAGCGGCAGGGATAACGACGATCACGATGAGCGCAATGTCGCTGATGATGTCGGCGGTTGGTCTCATCTACATTGCCTTTCCGTTGCGCAGCGCGAGATACGCGCCGAGGGTGTTGGTGAAACTGTCTACCAGCGCGGTTGCCCAGGCGCCCTGCCCTTCTTCGGGTGGCGCGCTGACCAGAAGAACGCGCTGCACGGTGCTGCCTTGACCGGCGCCGATGCGCATGGGCTTGATCTGCGCCGGTCGGCCGGACTGCAGGGCGCACTGCAGCAGCGTGGTGCTGAAAGCCTCGCGGCGGGATATCTGGCCCTCGCGGGTCAGGCTGCACCAATGGGTGTACGCCTGGTAGGCCTGGGCCACCAGGCAGGTCTGGTGTGGCAGGCCATCGATGTGGCCGCCGGACCACTCCACGTAGAAGGCTGCGGCGCTCGGGTGCATGGGCCCGGCGCCACTGGCCCGCGCCACAGACGCCGCCGCCTCAGCCTCGGCGTCCAGCCGGGCGAGATGTTCATCGGCGTCCAGCGCCGCGAGCATGTCAATGCCGGTGCTCTCCACCGTCACGGCGTTGGCGCGGCGCAGCGCCACCGGCAGCGGAATGCCCGCCGTGCGGGCGCTGCGCAGCACGGAGCGGAACACCCTGTCTGCAGCCACCCGAAAATCAGCCACGTGGCTCAGGTAGGGCAACGGCAGCGCCTGCACCCCCAGCGCGCCGGGTGCGGCGGGGTTCACGTAGGCGCCGGTCTTTCGGATGCTGGGTAGCACTTCCTCGAACACCCAACGCTCGAAGCGTTCTGCTGCCGGCAACTTGCTATTGACGATCAGGCGCAGCGTATCGGGCTCGTTAATGATGCGGACATCTTGCTCGCCTCCTGGCGTCTGAAGGGGGTGCTGTTTCGGCACCCCCTTGCAATGCCGTTTCATGGCGTTGGCGGCGTGCCTGTAACCCAAGATGGTGGCCACGTCTTTGCCGACAAACCAGGGCGCGCCGTCGAACATGACCACGCGCACCGCGGCCGAGTCGAAGGCGAATGTACTCACGGGGTGGGTGGCGGTTTCAAACATGGCGCCCCCATTCGCTTTCCACCAGGATGCGCACTTTCTCGAAGATGAGATCGGCGGAGCGTCTGGCGATGGCCCATTCCTCGGCCTTTTTGCGCTGGTCACGGTCAATCTGGAAGGCCAGCATTGAAACGACTTTTTTCGGCCATCGGCCGGCACCCCGGCGCTGCACAACGGGCGCTGCGGCAGCGGTGGGCAAGGGGATGATCTGCGCGGTGGTGCGCAGTAGTGCGGGAGCGGTTTTAGCCATGGTTGGCCTCCAAGCGGTGCGGTTTGCGACAACCGTCGCCATCGCTTCCCGGCGAGGGCGGCAGCTCGAACGGGCGGGAAGACCGGGCACCGCTTGCGCGAACCGGCGAGCCTTGCGGCTCCCCGTTCGAGCCGCCAAAACTGGAGGCACGAACAAACAAGCCGCAGGACTCCTGCGGTGAGGTCTGCGGCTTGCGTCGCAGCGATGCTTGAGGCTTCCCGGCCCCATCACGCCTTTTTTTGACGTGACGGGCGCAGTGTACCAGTGAAGGGATTGAGCCGCTACTGCGACCCTTACCTCTGTGTTCGGCATCTTGAGGCTCACCACCCGGAAAACTCTTCCAGGCGCTCGAACTCGGCGACCCGCATTGTTTCGATTCGCACGGTGTAGTCGCCGCCACCGCCCAGCACATCCAGCAGGTCGGAGGCCGGAACCACGCATGTGGTGCCGTCAAAAGTCACGCGCGCCACCTTCATGACCTGGCGGGCGTACCGCTGGCCGTTGATGACTGCTGGGCCTCCGGTCGGTCCGCTCACCTTGCTGTGCTTAGGGTGGCGAGGGCAGTCGTCGGCGTGCCCGCCTCGGAGATCGCGCTCGCAAATTCCGCATTCGATGCTCATGACTTTCCTCCAGGCCTTCGCCCAACTTTTAAATCGACCGGACCTGTGGCCGGTCATCGGTGGTATTGGGTGGCGCAACCATCCGGCGCGCTTCCTCGGGTGTCACGTCATCCATGAAATAGGTCCCGCAGCCGCGCTGGGTGCGCTTTCGTTGTTCCTTGTTGTCGCGGCACTTCTGTGCGTCCTCGTGCCCGCAGATGCCCCAGGGGCAGGCCCACGGCGCGGCCCCACCCAACTCTGTGATAGAGCCCACATGCGCGGGCGTGGTGGCTGTCGTGTCGTCACTTTGCATGGTGCTCACCTTGGGTGTTGCCCAGTATCGTCTCCCCGAGCGCAAGAACGGCGAGGCGGCGAGTCTCCGGGTTCGTTGGGTCGCGCAACAAGGATCGCAGCGCGCAGCGCAGCATGTCGTTGTCCTGTCGGGCCTCGCACCACAGATCGCGCTCGTCAGCTACGACGGCATCAGCTTCGGTGTTAATCATCAATACAACTTCAGTGCGGCGCTCAACGTGCACCAGCTTTCCATTTCGCAGCTCTTCGGTGTAGTCGCTGCCACGATGCGTCACATCCTCGGGCTTCTTGCAAAACGCCGAACTGTGGATCGGTGCGTCTTCCGGCTCGACCCAGCCATGCGCGGTTGAGTTCCCGTCCTCCTGGGAGACTCCCCAGGCTTTGCCGTCCTTCATCACCATCACGCCAGTCTCGATCTTCATCGTTAACCCCTGAGAACGCCATGCTTCGTCCGGATTTCAATGGACAAGCACTGTGCGCTGAAGTCCACCGACCAGCACCACACAATTTTTCTGGCGTGCTTCAGTGCGATGCGGCGCGATCGCATGGACTTCATGCGGTTGACTCGCCCGAGCACAACCCGCTTCTTCCGGGTGGAAATGCTGAACGTTCCTGGTCCTGAAAACATCACTCGCCCCCCTTCTGTTCCGCCCGGTGCGGCAACACCTCCCCGGCCGCCCGCTCCTCGGCCTCCAGCTGTTTCGCCGCAATAACGACGCGCTGGCCGAAGGTGCGGCGCAGGCGGTAGAAGTGCTGGCGGCTGATGCCGAGGTAGTCGGCCACGGTCTTGATGCTGCGCACACGGTCCACGTAATAGAGCAGGAAGACCTGCGTGTCGGTGGCGTCGCGCGGTTGAGCGTTGATGGCGCGATTGAGGGCGAACATCTGCGGGCTGCAGGCGGCGTCTGGCGCGGGCCGGGTGGGTCGCGATGAGCCGCTCAGTTTTCCCAGGATGTTGCCGCCGCCGCGGGGCGGCACGAAGTAGCGGCGCGTGGTGCGCCAGGCGGCCCAGGCTTCGAAGAGGTCGTGCATGCTGGTGTCGCCGTCTTCAAGGTCGAGCAGGCCCTCGTCGTCGGGTTGCTCTGGCGCGGCGGCGGCAAGGTGCAGGGCGTCGGTGTCGGCGGTGTTGTGGCGGTCGTTTTTTCTCATGGTCTGTAACCTCGTTTGATCATGCGGGCTCGGGTTCTGGTGGGCTGGGGTGGTGCCAGGGGTATGGGGCGCAGCGCGGGCGGCGTTTCTGGTGCCGCTGGCGTGTGGCCGGCTTGGGGTGGTGTGGGTGGTGGACGCGTATCCACGGAGGCGGCTTGCGGGGGTGGCGCGGTGTGCTGGTCTGCCGCGGCTTGCTCGATTGGTTCGCCTTGCCGCGGGTACTGCAGGGCCGAGGCGTTGGCGTCCACGGCGGTGGAAGCCAGGCGCTCTTCGTCAGCGGTGGGCACAAGGGGCGCTGGAGGCGGCGCGAACAGGTCCAGGTTTTTCGGTATGAGTTTTTCGCGCCAGCGCCGCCAGTCCAGCTCGCTGAATTTGTGCAGGCCGAGCTTGTGGGCCATGGCGAGGTTGTAGACGGAGAGGTCGGTGGCTTCGTTGCGCACGCCGGGGGGGTTGAACCATCGGCGCAGGGCGCGGCCGTTTCTGTAGACGGTGGTGATGCGTTCGGCGACCATCTGGTTGAACCACTCCGGGTCTATGCGGTCGGGGAAGTGCATTGCGCCCGGGCCGTCGGCGAGCTTCATGCGGTCGAGCAGCAGATAGTCTTTGGCCACATCGGTACCGACCTCCCACAGCTCCACGCCGCCTTCGACTTTGCTGCCACCCCATTCGATGTCGTGTTTTCTCGGGCTGCTGCTGATGATGGGTCTGTTGGGCCGCGTGGCGCCGTGCAGCACGACGCAGTGCAGGCTCTGGCGCGATGCGCCGTAGTTGTAGACGTCCTGTGTGTTGGAGCCGCCGGCGTCAACACCGTAGGCGCTGACCATCAGCGGGCGACCGCTGGCGTGGAGCAGCGGGGTGCGGCGGATCTCGTCGATCTTGTTCCATGGGCTTCCCTGCTGCCCGAGAGGTGTGGACGGTGAGCCCCAGGCCTTGTCGTAGTCGATGACCCAGTGTTCCAGGCCCGGGCCCCAGGCTTCGATCTGGTATTCGAGGCGGGTGGTCTGTGTGTCCACGGCCATCGTCACGAAGATGGCCCGGTCTGGCACCACGCGCAGCGGGTAGGAGTCGGCGCGCAGGCGCAGCTCGTCGGCGGTGGAAGTGGCTTCGGTGTTGTCGTAGCTCAGGCCGAGGCGGGTGTTGTAGAACACCTGCATGGCTTCGTGGTCGCCGCGCTGGAGGCGGTCTTTCGCTCGAGCGTATTGCCGCGCCAGGCTGAGCCAGGTGATGGCGCCCACCGGCATGTAGAAGGCCGACATGGTGAAGCTGACCGTTTCTCCGTCACCGCGGGCGGTAGCCACCCACCGGGCGCTGCCGCCGGCCTCCACGTCGGACAGCATGTGGGTCTTGTGGTGTTCCTCGATCTCGCTGCCGCACTCAGGGCACACGAACCATGCGCGGTCCATGTAGCCGGTGTCGGGGTCGCGCGCGAAGTGGAAGTTGGCGAGCACCAGGTGGTGCAGGTGCCCGCAGTGCGGGCACGGCACGTGGTATTCCTCACGCGTTCCCATCTCAAACAGCGTGTCGATCTTGGACAGGCCCTTGACCGACGGGCTGGAGGTGTAGAAGAACTTGGCGTCGTTCTCGAACTGGGTGGCGCGGGCTTCCGCAATCTCGACCGGGTCGCCCTCGCCGTCCACGCTCTGCTCGGCGCGGTCGATCTCGTCGAAGTAGATGTAGGGCGCCGACACCTCGGCCAGGTTGGCCGCCGAGCCGGCGGTGTTCATGTAGAGGGTGGCGTCGCCGAGGAAGTCTTTGGCCTGGACGGTGTTGCGGCTGTCACGGCTCTTGGCGGCCGAGACGCGATCGCGCAGCGGGGGCACGTTGCGGATCATGGTCGACACGCGGGCGCTGAACCGCTTGACCAGCGTGTCGGTGGGCTGCAGGGCCAGGATGTTGCGCGGCCGGCGATGGATCAGCGAACCGATCCAGTTGAGCGCCGTCTGCGTTTTGAACATCTGCGACGCCACCCGCGCCACAACCCGCTTGCAAGGGTGCGACGGCGAAAGCACCTGGTGGACGCGACGCGCAGGGTAGGAGCGGTCGAAGCGGTAAGCACCTGGCTGCGGCGAGCTTTTTGGCAGGACCTGAAACTCTTCCGCCCAGTGATCGACTTCCAGCTCCGGGTCTGGGCGCGCGCCGTCAATGGCCGCCTGGATGACCATGCCGTAGCCGTCGGCGAATTCGAACCTCACCGGGGCACCTCGCCGTGAAAGTACACCATCGGGCGCGGCTCCAGGTGACGCGCGTCCACCTCGAACGGCGCGCCGGGGAACGGCCACTCTCCAGCATCGAACAGGATGGACACCAGCGGCTGATGACCATGGGTGACCGCGATCACGTCTCGGCCGGCGTGCTGCCCAGCGGTCAGACGGTAGCGGTGCCCCTGGCGGGCCTCGGCGATGCGCTCGGTCATTCGGCCTCCACTTCTGGCTTGGGCAGCAGCTGCTGCATGTGGGCCTCGAAGCTGGCCAGCGCGGCGCGCACTTCATCGTTGATCACCCGCTCGATGTCGCGCGCATCAGCCACGCCGACACAACGGGGCGCGGCACGCTGACCCACGGTCAGGCACTTGTCGCGCAAGGCACGGAAGGCGTCGAACACCGCCCGGCGGCCGCTCACCACCTCGAACAGCTGGCGCTCGGCCAGCATGTTTTCGCGCCGCTTCTGCCGCAGGGTTTCCTGCTCAGTCAATGCCCGGGTGTCGTGGTAGGCAGACTTGATCGGGTCAGCTGCACCAGACTCCAGCCCTGTGGCCGCGTTTTCCGCATCAACGCTACCCAAGCCTTCGACGGGCGCCGATGCAGCGGCATTGCGCCCACTGTCGGCCCGCGCGCGGGTGTTTTTCTCCCACTGGATGTCTGCGACCTCCGGGTCGATCCGCTTGCGGCCCTGATCGTCCAGGATCACCGATATCCGGTTTTCAGAAATCGCCTTCGACACCGCCGACACCGCGCAATCACGGTGACGGGCGTATTCCCGCAGGCCCATCAGATGCACCTTAGCCATGGTGGACACCTCCCACCAGGGCTACAGGCGCAGGTGAACGGGCAACTTGTCCACCAACCTGTTCACTTTGCCCAACTCCAGCCACTGGCGCGCGCGCGGGGGTCGAATTACCCCCGTGATTCTTTGCTGGGGGAGTACCTATAGGGGGGGTGGGCCGCACCATTTCGGTGCTGGACGGGTGCCGGCCCCAGGGAGACCGCAGACCGACCGAGCGGCCCGCTTCCTCGGCGTGGAAGGTGCAGCGGTTGGCGTTGCGCACCAGCCAGCGGGCCGCAGCCTCGATGCCCTGCTCGGTCAGCACCTGGGCATGCTCACGGCGGGCCTGCTGAGCGGTTGCCATGGCCGCATCCACATCCACGAACTGACCGCCGTAGGCAGCACGGCACAGATCGACAAATGCTGCCACCTCGGGCATGGCCTGCCTGCGTGCCTGAACGCCCGCCGCTGCGACTTCTGGCTGATGGTTGATGGTGGAACCCATCCTGTTTCCTTTTTTCTTTTGAGAAAGAAGAGAGTGAGTTACGCGGTTGCGTGCGCGCGTAACCGTGAAACCCGCAGCCCGCCTAGCGAGTTGCACGGTTACGCGGTTACGAGTGCATGCGCGCCCACATGCATGCGCACACGCACACACGCGCCCGCCTGCACACGCGCACACACGCACATGTATAGAGGTGCGCGTAACCGCGTAACCGCCTAACTTCCCGCGCCGTTGCTGGGTTTTCTGGTTACACCCCCGCGTAACCGCGTAACCGGTCGGGGTCATTCGCCCTCTCCTTCGCCGGTCACATGTCCACCCGGGGACGGGGGTTTTCCGTCCTTCGACCAGCCGAGATAGCTGCGCAGGTGCGGTTCGAACTCTTCGACGCACTCAGTGGCCCAGCGGCCCTGGGTCATGGGCTTGTCGTGGTCCACCGTGTCTTCGATCAGTTTTGCAATGGCGTCGTCAGGATCGAGGGTCAGGAACATGCGCTCCACCTTCTTGGCCCCCAGGCTGTCCAGCTTCATTGGCTTGACCCGTGCAGGCTTACCCTGGCTCTCGCTGAACCGGCACACCGTGGGCGTGAATTGCTCGCGCTTGAACGGGTACCGGTCCCCCGTGCGCGCGCACCACTTGGTGTAGGCCCGATAGGCCTGGCTCATGCTGCAGGTGGTATAGGGCAGATCCAGTTCCCCATTGGCCCACTCCCACCAAAACTGCTCCGGGCTCTTGCGGTTGAGGCTGATCAGGTTGGTCTTGGCCTCGGTGAATGGCGCCGGGCTGTAGGGGTCGAAGTCGTCAAGCGGGTACGACAGCAGGTACTCGTAAAACGCCTCTGTGCCCCCGTTCTTTCGCCACTCACCCAGGGACCGATAGAACTCGAAGTCTCGGGCGCGCGGCGTGTAGATGACCAGGTACCGCCGGTCGCTGTTGTCCAGGGCCAGCGGCTGCAGCTCGTTGGACAGGAAGACGATGTTGATGTGGTTCGCTTCCTCGCGCCGAGGCAGGTTCTTGGGGTTGATCTGCACCGTGGGCGAGGTGATCAGCGCCTTGAGCCTGTTCTTGTTGTGCACCAGCTCGGCGCGGCTGGAAACCTCATCCCCCACCACGAACAGCTTGCACGACCGCCAGTCGTTGAACTTGTCTTCCAGCTCGTCCTGGCCGACCAGTGCGCCGTACTTGCCGTAGATCGACACCACCGTATCGAACAGGAAGTTCTTACCCGCGCCCTCGTCGCCATGCATGATGACCGAGGTGCGCATCTTGGCGCCGGGGTGCTGCAGCGGATACGCCAGCCAGCACAGCAGCCAATGCATGATGGCGTCCACGTCGTCGGCGTTGTCGCTCGCCCGGCTCACGAGAAAGCGCACCAGGTCCAGCATTGGCGACACATCGCCCTTCACCGGCTCCATGGCCAGGCCGTGGTACAGATTCACGCAGGTCTCAGAGCAGGTCTCGGTGGGGTCAAACACCACGTCGGCCGGCAGCACCGTGCGCCGGCGCTCGCTACCCTTCCACAGCCGCACCATCTCAGACCCATGGGCGTGGCCCATGTTGGCGATCTTCATGATCATCCGCTGCGTGCCGTCCCACACCGTGTCGGTGCCATAGATGAGGGCGAAGTTTTCGGCCAGGACGTTGAACTTTCCCCAGTCCACCGTTTTCTCGGGCTTCTTGGGCTTGCCAGCGGCCTTGCCGTCGGCAGATTCGCTACCGGCGCTGGGTTCTCCCCCATCCCCCGATGGTTGCGCAGTTACGCTTTTTTGGGGGGTGGGGGGGGTGGCAGATGCGGACGCACCCGACTGAGAAGACTCCCCCTCACCCGTGACAGCGCGCCGCAGCGCCTGCGCTTCCGCCAGCGAGACAACGTTATCCAGCGGCGCTGGCGCGCCGTGGGCTGACGACGGCGAAGGCGAGTCCGCACTTGCGGACTCGGGCGCCCGCGGCGCTGGTTCGCCGTTGGCGTTGGCCGGCGTGGTGGGATCGGGTGGTGGGGGCAGCGTCGGCTCAGCCATACACGCGCCCCATCACATTGATCACCCCGTCCAGCTGGCGCTGCACCACCTCCAGGCCGGCCAGCACATGCAGGTCGTTGAAGTCCGTGTCCTTCTCGCCCCGCTCAGGGCCGAACACCGGGTACACGAAATCACAGCCCGGCACATCGCGCGCCACCTTCTTCGCCGCCGTGCGGCCCGGGTTCGTGAGCCGGCCGGTGCGGCGGTCCTTCGTGCGCCAGTCGTCGTCGGCGCAGATCAGGATGCGGTGGGTCGAGGGGTACAGCGAACGCAGCAGCGGCACCACGTGTGCCAGGTTGCCCGCGTCAAACGCCACGAACACCGGCAGGCGGTGGCCCGTGGCCATGCGGATCGTGAGGCCCGTGGCATAGCCCTCGCACACCAGCAGCAGGTTCAGGGCCGCGCCATCCACCTCGCCCAGCCGCACGCAGCTGCCCGGCTTCTCGAAGCCGCGCTGGTAGATCTTCGAGCCGTCGGGTGTGATGAACTGCAGCCCGCGAAGCGCCTGATCCTTCGGGTAGTCCAGCCGCACCAGAGGCACCAGCAGCGTGCCCCCAACAAGGCGCACCACCGTGTCGGCCTCGCCAGGGCGATCACCCGGCCAGCGCAGCACCAGCTGCTCACGCAGCCAGCGGCAGGCCTCGGGCTGCACCTGCTTTCGCTCCAGGTACGGCGAGGCCACACCCTCTTTCACACCCTTGCGCCAGATCGTGATCGCCTCGGCCGCGGCGTTGGCGATCTCGGCCGCTCGCTCGGCAGCAGCCTGGGCCCGAGCGGCCTCGCGTTGCTCACGCAGGCGCGTGCGCTCGGCCTCTGACAGCGGCGCCCACGCCACCTCCACCTTCTGCCAGCCCACAGCGGGGTTGTACCCGCCAAACGAGCCGGTTAGGTAGGTTCGTCCATCGCGGCAAAACTCGTAAAGCTGGTACCAATACTTCCCCCCCTGCCCGCACACCGCCTTTTTGGCCAGGCGCTTGGGGAAGCTCTGCCGGTCGGCTGGCCGCAGCTTGATGCCAAACTGCTCCATCTGCACCAGCACGTCTTCGAAGTTCTCGTACTGGGGCATCAGGCGCCAACCCCCGCGATCAACACCCGGCGCAGCGCCGCGTTTTCTTCCATCGCCAGACGCAAGCGGCGCTCCGTTTCACTCTCCACCCGGCGCATCGCGTGCAGATCCCAGCCGCGCTGATGGTTCATCCAGAGCAGCGGCGCGTCGTTGCCACAGCGGTCCATCACCGCCTCCAGCTTCGTCCAGATCACACCCTCTTGCCCGCTCTGCCAGCGGCTGTATTGGGCTTTGTCCAGCTTCAGGTCGGCCAGCAGCTGCTTGGGCTCCAGGCCCGCCAGCTCCAGGCACAGATCGAACGAAGCGCCCAGGCTGGTCTTGCGCATCACCTCGGCTGGCGACACATCGACGGGGGTGACAGGCTGTCTCATTTCGGTGCCTCTCAACTTTGTTGTGTGGTGTTGAGAGGCTCGGTTGGGCAAAAATTTTTCCCATGAGCACACAACACCGAAAAGAAAACCCGCCGGCCGCATGCCCCGGATGTGGTGAGGGAGGAATACCCCCGAAGCACGCGGCCACCGCTGCACGCAGCGGCCACACGGCGGAAGCTGGCGGGCCTGCCCAGGCCGGTACAGTGAGCGCTCTCACACAACCCACCCAACCGAAAGGACAGACCCATGAACCTGGGAGAAATGGCGTTTGCCCGCCTGGCGAGCCGCGTCGACGCGCTGAGCATTGCCGTGCATGCTCTTGCGATCACGCACCCACAGCCGCAGGAACTGCTGCAAGAGCTGCGCGGCGCGCTGGAGCAGGCCACCACGGCGCACCTGTTCGAGTCCGATTCGGACGAAGAAGCGTTCACCACGAGACGAGCCATGCTGCAGGGCCTCATTGCTCACGTGGAGGAGCGGACGGGCGCTTGAAGCATGCCCGGATCGCCGCGTTGCGCGCGGCATCTTGCGCGTCGAGCCGCCTGGCCTCTCGCTCCATCTCGTGCGTGCCGTCGTGGCGGGCCACGAAGAACGCCCGCGTGCGCGACCATTCGCGCCAGGCGCGCAGCAACACACGTTCAGACGGATCAGAGAACGCTCGGCACAAGGCCAGGCGGGCACGGGTCGTACTACGCATAAACACCACCCCAAGAGAATTTCATTGGCGGCCTCAGCCGCGCGGCGTCGATGCAACGACGAACGACTTCGATGCCTGCCAGGCATCGAACGACATACCCAGATCACCCGGAAGAATGCGGGGGTCGATCCAGAGCTGCGTGGTCAAGCGGTCGGCGCCAACATCAACCCCTGAAACGACCGCAGACGGGATCGCCGCCACGGGCTTCGCCAGCGGCGCAAAAGGGAAGGCCAGCAAGCCGAACAGAACGCGACGACGGGTGGTGCTACGCATGGCGGGCCTCCTCGGGTTCGACTTGGGCGGGGTCGTTCGCGGCAGACTCGGTCTGCAGGCGCTCGGGCAGGAGGTGCTCGGGCAATACCTCTCCGCCGGTCAGCTCTACGATCGCCAGCGCCTCGGACAGGCTCACGCGCCGTGTGCCGTTGATCCAGTGGTTCACCTTGCCCTGGCTCACTGGCGGGCGCATGCGCTGCCCGAAGGCCGCCTGGGTGATCTTGTGCTTATGGAGGTAGTCTCGAAGTCGCATAACCACATTATGGTGTATTTCAATGTGTGGCTTCAAGCGAGTTGATTACATTCCGTCGATTCCATCGTATGGAAACCGCTTGGACACTCTCCACATGCACGAAAACTGGAGAGACCGAGCGCGCCGGCGCATGAAGGAAGTCGAGGAAACGCAGAACTCGCTGTCGGAAAAACTGGGGATGACCCAAGGGGGTCTTCAACACTGGCTATCGGGAAAGCGAAAACCCGCCCTTGAGGACATCAACCGGATCGCAGCCCTACTGCGGTGCTCCCCGGCTTGGCTCTCGCACGGCCTGGACCCACTGGACATGATCGATGGCCTGGGCGAACCCGCCCGCCAGACGCTGCGCCGCCTGATCGGCGCCGAGCGGACCAATCCATTGCCCGAAAGCTTCTGGCAAGCGGTGAGCGCCATGGTTCAGACCGTCTCGCCCGCCGCGCCGCCGGTGGCCGAGCCCGAAGGGGCCGCGTCCCCCACAGAACACCCCGCGCCGCGCAACGGCACCCACGGCTGACCCCAAGGGTCGAGGCGCGGTGGTGGTCTACCTTTTCGACTACAACAACACCAACAGGAGGAACCCGCCGTGAAGCTTTTCAACCACAACAAGAACCGTGCCCTGGTTGCTGCGGCACTGCTGGTCGCCAGCCATGCCCACGCGGTCAACAAATGCACCGACCCCGGCGGCGCCGTGATATTCCAGGACGCGCCGTGCACCGGCAAGGGCGAGACGCTCAAGGTGTCCCCGGCCAGTGGCCACGCGACCGCAGCGTCCATCGACAGCGCCGCAAAGACCAAGGCCGAACTCGCGGCGCTGAACCATCGGGCCGACATTCGAGGGGCCATCGAGCGCCGCGAGCCCATGATCGGAATGACCGAGGCCGAGCTGCTGCAGGCCATGGGCCCGCCGGACCGCGCCAATCTGGCGAACTACAACGGCACGCCACACAACCAGCTGATCTTCGAACGCGGGGCGCGGACCCTCTACGTCTACACCGACGCAGGAATCGTCAAGTCCATTCAAAACGCCGAATCGATTGGCCGGGCCAGAAAGGCGGCCGTTCGCTGCCCGACCCCGCTTGAAATCAGGGCCATGGAGACCAGCGCCAGCAGCATCACCCTGGGCGACGAGGAGCGGGCTCAGCGACGCAAGGAAATCGCCGAAGCGCGCAAGTGCGGCCAGTAAGCCGCCAAACCCCCACCAAACAACCACTGACGCGCAAGACGATCATGAAACTCTTCATCAATGGGCACGGCGGCGCCCAAATCGCAGCCTGTGAGTTGGAAGACACTGGTGCCGCTCCGCGCGTCGGAGAAGAGCTCTCCCTGCCCCAATACCCAGACGGCGGTCTGACCACTTTCATCGTGACAGAAGTCGTCTGGGTATTGGCCGGCAAGAAGCTGGTGGCGCACGTGAACTGCGTGGGCTGCGAGCCCATCCATCAGCGCACGAGGGTGCTTGTCGACGAACACTGGCTTCCGCGGCCCGCCTGACGCGCCGGGCGCAGCCCGACCCGCTCCTCGAACTCCTCTGGCGTCTCAATCAACTCCAGCAGTGGCACGACCTCCGAAATAAGCCTCTTCGCATCGCGCTCCAGGAACGCATCAATGGCTGCAGCGGCGGCGGGGAACATGCACCCCCGCCGGGCGGTGCAGGAATGCCCAGCACCCCCCAGCGCGTCGAACGCCGCCAGCAACTGACTCAGCACCCGATGCTGCATCGCCAGCCGATTGATATCTAGCACCCCGCCCACCGGCGGTTTTTTTTCGTCTACGGACATCTGAGTCACTCCTGTGAAAGCGCCGGACCTCCCGACACTGGTGGTATTTTGCCTGAAAACCACGTTTTGTATTGACACGTACAAAACCGTTTTGTAATATTCCTCCAGACGCCCATCCCGGGCGGTTCAGGAGGCCAAATGCAATCACCCAAGCCCGGTGCGGCGAGCACCACCCCCCCGGCCATCGGCCAGTACTGGCCCGAAGCCCGTGGCATCTACGGCGGCCCCGTCGCCTACCCCGACGGCACCGTGGCAGGCATCGCCTGGGCCAACGATCTGGCGGGCCTGCCAGCCATGCCCTGGGGCGAATGCGGCAAGCGCATCCCCGGCGCCGACAGCAACCACGACGGCCTCGCCAACACCGAAGCCATGGCCGCCGCCGGAAGCGCACTCGCCAGGGCCGCGCTCGACGGTGGCGCCTACATTCCCGCCCCTATCGAAGCCCTGCAACTCTTCGCAACGCTGAAAGACCAGATCGGCCCGGGTGTAGCGTGGACCAGCAAGCAGTACTCGGCCGACCTCGCCTGGTCCCAGTACTTCCTCATCGGCGTCCAGTACGTCGGCAGCAAGGGCTGTGAGTTCCGTGCCGTTCCCGTCCGCAGATTGATCCTTCAATACTTCGACGCTTCGACGTCAGGTGCAGCCCAGGAAGGTGGTGCCGCGTGAACAGCGCCACCGCACCGACCCTCCCTGGCGTCGAAGCCAGGGAGCTGACCGGCCGGGAGGCCGACGACACGCTGGTGACGGACTTCGGCGAGCTGTCGCTGGTGCCCGTGGCGGAAGACGAGTTCAGCAAGAAGCTGAGGCGCGCGGGGTTTGCTGTCGGGCAGAGCCAGCGCAGCGCCGAGCGTTCTGACGCGAACGGTCAGCAAGGCGGTGCAGCATGAAGCGCCACACGACCGCCACCACCCTGTTGCTCAACTGGCTCGCCGCCGTGGTCTTCGTGGTGCTCTTCTTCGGCGTCATCCACCAGATCGACCGCGGCGCCGAGGCGGCGCGGGCCTTGGATGCGCTGGACGCCCAGGCCCTCGCCGCTGAAAACCGCCTTCAGCGCGCTGCGCGGGCGCTATGTGCCTCTGAGCTCGGGCACGGCGCACGGGCGATGTGGACGCCCGAGGGCCACCTTGTGTGCCGCCGCGCGCCGACGAACGCCACCACCGTGGCCGAAGGGGCGCACCCATGAGCCAGCCAGCCACCCGCCCGACGAGCGCCAAGCCCACCGGCGCGCATGTGCCGCTCAGGCTGATCAAGCCGCCGCACGCGCCATCCACCAAACCCGCTGAGGGCGCAACCGAGCACGACGCGAACGAGCAACGGCTCCAGCAACGGTTTGAGCGGCGCCTTGCGATCACCCTGGCCGTGATCTACCTGGCGTTTGCCGCAGGTGTGGGATGGCTCGTGTACGAGCTGCGCCAGGTCGAGCCGAGCCCGCGCGCGCAGACCAGCACACCCACTCTTTGAGGCGCCCACATGCACTCTCAGCAGATCGCCACCAACCCCGCCGCACAGCCTGCACCATGGCGCCGCCACGGGCCACAACAACAGCACGCCACGGTGCACCAGGTGCCCACGCTGCGCGCCCGCGCGCTCTGCATGCACACCGCGGGCGAACAGGCTGGCACCGATCTCGTGTGCCGCAGCCCTGCGGCGCGCACGGCTGGCCCGGCAGGGCTCGCCTGCAAAGACGCGCGGTCAAGCACCGGCCCCTGCGGGCCGAACGCGGTGCACCTGGACATGGCGTCCTGGCAGATCCACCGAGCCCAGCCGTGAGCACGCCCGCGCCCTCCACCGACGATCTGCAACGCGCCTGGCGCGCGATGCGCGACCGCCCGGGCCTGCAAGGCTGGCCCACCAGCTTCGAGGAAGTCATGCGCGACCAGCGCCGCGCGCTGTGTGTGGCCATCGAAGCCCGGGCCGCCAGACACGCCGCCGAGAGGGCGCAGAAATCCACATGGCCCGCCGCCTGCCAAGACCCGCACCGGCGCCCGCCTCGGGCCGTAACGACGGCCACAGACGTCAAGCGCGCAGCCGCCGGCGACCGCGACGACTGAGCCGCCGCCCCATCACTTTTCCCGCACCACCACCACGGCCACCCGGCCACACCAACGGAGAACCCATGTCACCCACCCATGAAAACATCCCCTCGCTGCAGTACGGCACCGCCCTGGTGCTCGTGGGGCCGCAAGCCTGCGGCAAGAGCACGCTCGCCCGCGAAATGGCCGAGCGCTCTAGCTCCTACGCCGAGATCGACATCGACCTCATGGGCGCGCGGTTCGATTTCGCCAGCGTGCTGCGCCAGCGCCCTCAGACCATCATCATCGAAGGGGCGCCGAGCACCGAGCGCCAGTTCACGCTGATCAAAGAGCTGCTCGCCAACCCGGCAACGCTGGTGAGCGCCAAGCACGGCGAGGCCATCGAAGTGCCGCGCCCGCACGTGATCATTTGCACGCACGAAGAGGCCCTGACTGATCGCATCACGGTCAGCCCGCGCTTCAACGTGTTCTTGATGCCTGTGGTGGTCTGAGCCATGGGCATCGCCATCGCCCCCATCACCGTGGCCACGCTGCGCCACCTGAGCATCCACGGCACCACCAGCGTGACGGCCCTGAAAGCGGCCGTCCCGGGCCTGCAATACAAGACCATCGGCAACCTGGTGCAGCTGAGCCACGTGTTCAAAACCGAGGCCGGCTACTGCATCACGCCCAAGGGCCGCTCCAGGCTCACCAGGCTCGACGCCGACCCGACCGCTGCCAGCGCAGGCCGCTCCAGCAAGGCCAAGCCAGAGATGCAGGCCGGCGCCGCGCTGGACTCCAACCGGCAGACGGAACAAAGCATCCTCGACACCCTGCGCCGCGCCACCACGCCCATCACCCTGGCCGCCGTGGCCGAGCGCATGGGCCGGTCGCTGGACATCGTGCGCCCGTCGTTGACGCTGCTCGTGCAAGCCGGCAGCGTGGTGGGCAGCGCTGGCAAGCCAGTGCGCTACCGCCTGCCTGAAAACGTGTTCAGCCAGCAGCGCGCCCGCACGCGCGGCATCCACAGCGCCAGCGTCTACGGCCGGTACCTCGGCGGCGAACTGCAGCGCAACCCGGGCATCCGCCCCGAACGCTTCGTCGCCTTCGCCCTGCCCAGCCGGATGGGCGACCGCCTGCACTGGCCCGATGGCCGCATCACCCATTTCAGCGAACACCCGGGCCTGCCGGCCTGAACACCATGACCCTCGAAACCTCCACCCCCATCGACGCCGCCGAAGACGGCTTCACCCCCAACGACCCTGCCGTCGGCTCCGCCGTGCAGATCCGGCACGACCTGGCCAACGACGACGGAGACGCCATCCACAAGCACGCCGGCCTCTACGGCACGATCTCCGGCCGCGACCCGTTCGGCGGCTACCTCGTGAAGATCGGCGGCAAGGCCTTCCAGTTCAACCGTCACAACTTCACCGTCGTGGCGGCCCCGGGCGCGACGCCGGATGGCAGCGCTGTGCACCACAGCACCCGCATGAACACCACGGACGACGCCGACCACCCCCCCGTCCGCCTGGTCAACGAGCCGCCCCTGGCCGCCATCAACAGCCCCACCAACCCGCGCCGCCGCCGCGGCCTCGACATCGACAGCCTGCGCGCCCTGGCCGACAGCATCACCGAATACGGGCTGGGTAACCCGATCCTGGTGCGGCCGCTGCCCGCCAGCCGCGTGGACGAGACCAGCGACATGGACCCGCGCCCCGCCTACGAGGTGATCGCCGGCGAGCGCCGCTGGCGCGCGGCACAGCTGGCCGAGCTGGACGCCATGCCCATGGTGGTGCGCCACATGGATGACCATGCCGTGCTCGAAATGCAGCTGGTGGAGAACATCGAGCGCGAAGACCTCGACCCCATGGAAGAAGCCGAAGGCTTCGCCCTGCTGCGCGACAAGCTGGGCTACACGGTCGATCAGATCGCCGCGCGCATGGGCAAGGGCCGGGGCGAAAGCTACGTGCGCAAGCGCATGAAGCTGCTGGACCTGACGCCCGACAGCCGCGAGGCGATGTACGAGGGCACGCTGATGCTCAGCACCGGGTTGCTGGTGGCGAAATACCCGGCCGACACGCAGGCCCGGGCCGTGAAGATCATCAAGGGCATGGAGGGCCGAGGGGCCGACGGCAAGCCCGTGCCGGCGCCGTTCCGCACCGTGGCGCTGGAGCTGTTCCGAAAGCTCAACACGCTGCTCAAAACCGCCGCGTTCGACACGCAAGCCCCCGAGCTGGTGCCGGCCACCGGCCCCTGCAGCGCCTGCCCCAAGCGCACCCGCGCCGACCAGGACCTGTTCACCGAGGCCACCGATGCGGGCGACGACAGCTGCCTGGACAGCGCCTGCTGGGAATCCAAGAAGACCGCCCACGTGCAGCGCATCCGCGCCGATGCCCAGGCGCGTGGCCTGCCGGTGATGGACGAGGCCGACGCGGCCAAGGCTGTGCCAAGCCCCTACGGCAACCACATCCAGGGCTACACCCGCCTCAGCGACACCGCGTACACCGAAACCGGCAACGACGGCGAGGAGCGCGCGGTCACCTACGCAGACGCACTGCGCGCCCAGGGCCGCAAGGCGCCCAAGCCCATCGTGCTGATCAACCCGCACACGAGCAAGGCCGAAGAGGTGATCCCGGACGATTTGGCCGACAAGCTCATGCCGGAGGTCGAGAAGGAGAAGGCGCCAGTTGGAGCCCGACCGCCCGTCGTTGAAGACCAGCGCACCCCCGAAGAGCGGGCCATGCGCCAGAGCGACGTGCGCCGCGCTGTGATCATCCGCGCGTTCGACGCGATCCGCACTGGCCAGCGCACAGAAGACGAGCTGCGCCGCGTGGCGTTCATCGTCACCGCCGGGGCCGACGCCACGTTTGAATACCTCGGCTGGCAAGACCTGAGCGATGCCGACGACTTCGATGGCGCCCTGCGCGAGCGCCTGAATGGGCAAGACGCCGACCAACTCGGCCGGATCATCGCCATGGCTGCGCTGGAGTGCGAGCTCAGCATGGGCAGCACCTCGGTCGAAGAAGAAGTGCAGCTCGTGCAGGGCTACGGGGTCGACATCCAGGCCGTGGCCGCCAAGGTGGCCGAAGACCTGGAGCGCCAGCAAGCACAGGCCCCAGCCGACAGAGAAGGGGATGGCGAAGCCGGCGACGAGGGAGACGAGGAATGACCGACTCCCTTGAAACGAGCGAAGACATGGCGCGGCCCTATGTGCCACCAACCCCGGCGGGGCCGACGCCGAGCAACCCCATCGCAGAGGCCGTCAGGCTGCTGCGCGAAACCGCCCAGGAGTATGCGGCCGGCGTCTCAATTGGCGACGCCCCGGATTGGGAACACGAGCCCGACACCAAGGCGGCGCACGATGAGCTGCTGCGGGTTGCTGGCGCACTGGAGTCGATGGCTGCACCATCCCGCGCCGCGATTGACACGCTGGCCGAGCGGCGTCGGCAGATCAGCGTTGAAGGCTGGACCGATGCCCATGACGACGAACACACGGACCAATCCATCGCGCTCGCGGCCGCCTGGTACGCCACACCGCCATTCACGCGCGATGCGCTCGACGTCAACGACATGTCACTCTGGCCCACCCTCTTGAGTCACAAGCACTGGAAGCCCACCCCGGAAGACCGGCGGCGCGAGCTGGTCAAAGCCGGCGCCCTGATCCTGGCCGAAATCGAGCGCCTCGACCGCGCTGCAGGGGCGCTCCACCACACAGACAAGGAGCCGCAGCCATGACGGCCGCCCTCTCCATACGCCAACCCTGGGCGTGGCTCATTGTCCACGGCTACAAGGACATCGAAAACCGCGACTGGCCAACCCAGTTTCGGGGGCGGATGCTGGTCCACGCAGGCAAGGCCATGACGAGGCCGTACTACAGCCGAGTGCGAAATGAACTCGTGTTGGCTGGCCTGTGCCCGGACGATCTGCCCAGCTTCGAAGAGATGCGCACGCTGTGCGGCGGCATCGTCGGGTCCACGACGGTGATCGACTGCAAAAAAGACCACCCGTCCCCCTGGAAGCAAGATGAATCCCACGGCTTTGTGCTGCGCGACTCACACCCTCTCCCGTTCCACCCGTGGCCCGGCAAGCTGGGGTTCTTCAACGTCCCCGACGAACTCGCCGAACAGCTGATCGCCAAGGCCCAGGGAAGCCACGCCGCGGCATGAATTCACCCACCCCCACCAACCCAACCCAAAGGAATCCCATGACCTCGATCAACCCCGTCATCCCACCCGCCCCACTCACCACCTGGCAAGGCCAGGGCGGCACCTACATCGGCATCAAGGCCACGCCCGACGGCAAGGCCTTCTACGTGGTCGCCGCGATCGGAGCGCACGAACTCGAAGGCCAAAAGTGGGGCGAACGCGGCAAACGCATCGGCGGCACCGACAGCTACCACGACAGCCGCGCCAACACCGAAGCCATGGCCGCCGCCGGCTGCGAGGTAGCCCAGAAGGTTCTGGCGCTCGACATCGACGGGCACAGCGACTGGGCCCTTCCCAGCCAGGCCGACGGCCACCTGCTCGCCGCCAACGCCAAGCACCTCATGCAGCAAGACGAGTGCTACTGGCTCAGTACGCAGTGCTCGGCCACCTACGCCTGGTACCAGTTCTTCAGCAACGGCGGCCAGGGCATCACCAGCAAGGACTGTGAGTTCCGTGCCGTTCCCGTCCGCAGCATTCAGATCGTCTGACCTTCAATCCTTCGTTCCTTTTTTCTGATCACCACCATGTCCCCTATCACCATCCCCCTTGAGTTTGAATTGACCCCGCGCTCGCGCGCTGTGATGGACGCACTCAGCCGCGCGCTCGACCCGAAGTTTGTCGCCCCCGACGAGACGGCCGCCGAGGCAACGCGCGACCCCATCGCTCACTCTCTGGCCGCGCCCGTGGCGCCGGGCACCTTCTGGCCCGAGCAAGACGCCTGGTATGCCGGGCTGGAAATGACCCCCGGCGGGCGCTATTGGCACGTGCTCGTGCCCAAGGCACACATCAACACGCTCGCCGGCGTGAAGTGGGGCGGCTACGGCACCCAGATCGATGGCGCGGCCGACGTCTACGACGGACTGACCAACACCCAGGACATGAGAACCGCAGGCCTGGAGATCGCCCAGTGCGTGCAGGCCCTGGGCGACGGGCTGCACCTGCCATCGCGCGCCGAGGCGCTGCTGATGTTCGCCACGCTCAAGAGTCAGATCGGCAGCGGCATTTTGTGGACCAGCACGCAGTGCTCGGCCAGCGGCGCCTGGTGCCAGGACTTCGACGACGGCGGCCAGAGCATCCTCGACAAGGACTGTGAGTTCCGTGCCGTTCCCGTCCGCAGATTGTTCCTTTGATCCTTTGAACCTCTGAGCGAAACAGCATCATGGTCATGCACACCCAGCTGCCGATCCACAAAACCGGCAGCGACCTTTTGGGGATCGCCACGTTGATCCTGGTCAAGATGAACCGGGACTACAAGCGAGCCGTGGGCGAGAAGATCGTCGCCAACTGCTCCGACATGCTCAACCTCATGGCGCTGGCCAACGCCACGCGGGGCCGGCAGCGGGCGGACCACCTGCGGGGCATCCTGGCGCACCAGCGCGCGGCCACCATGTGGCTGCGCGTCGCGCTGGACCTCAAGGCCGTGGCGCCGACCCACTGGGGCAAGGCCATCCAGATGCTGGAGAGCGTCAGCAAGCAAGCCACCGGCTGGCTTGCCAAGACCACCGAACCGGCGCCTGCAGCATGACGAGCAAGCTCCTCACGCCCGTGCGCCTTGATCTGAATCTGGTCGCGCCCCTGGCCCACAAGGCCACGGACATGCACGCCACGGACACCGCAGCGCCCGCGCTGGCCAGGTCTGGTGCAGTTGCCCCGCTGATCGGCCAGAGCGGCCATCTCCGGGGCGACGTGGATCGCGCGAACCGACGCAGTACTCGGCCAACAACGCCTGGTACCAGAACTTCAACAACGGCAACCAGAACATCAACAACAAGGACTGTGAGTTCCGTGCCGTTCCCGTCCGCAGATTCAGCACCCTACGCCTTCGCCGACCTTGTGCAGGCCTACCTCGACTGCCGCCGCCACAAGCGAAACACCGCCAGCGCGCAACGGTTCGAGGCCCACCTGGAGCGCAACCTGGTCGACCTGCACGACGAGCTGTGCAGCGGCCACTACCGCCCCGGCCGATCCATCTGCTTTGTCGTCACGCGGCCCAAGGTGCGCGAGGTGTGGGCCGCCGACTTCCGCGACCGCATCGTCCACCACCTGCTGCACAACCACATCGCGCCGCGCTTCATTGCCAGGTTCGACGCCGGTAGCAGCGCCTGCATTCCAGGGCGCGGCACCCTCTACGCGGCCCAGCGGGTGGAGGCCGGTGTGCGCTCCGTCTCGCACAACTGGTCGCGGCCAGCGTGGTACCTCAAGATGGACCTGGCCAACTTCTTCGTCGCGATCAACAAGCACGTGTTGTTGCGCCAGATCGCGCGCCACGTGCCCGAGCCCGAGTGGTTCACCCTGGCTGAAACCATCCTCATGCACGACCCGCGCACCGACGTGGACGTGCGCGGCAGCGCCCGGCTGCTGTCCAGCGTTCCGCCGCACAAAAGCCTGTTCAACGCCAAGACCGACACGGGCCTGCCCATCGGCAACTTGAGCAGCCAGTTCTTTGCCAATGTGCACCTCAACGACCTTGACCAGTTCGTGAAGCACCAGGTGCGCGCGCGGCACTACACCCGCTACGTGGACGACTTCGTGCTGATCCACGAAAGCCCACAGTGGCTCAACGCCGCCCGCCAGCGCATCGAGGCCTGGCTACCTGAGCGCCTGGGCGCTCACGTCAACCCGCGCAAGACCATCCTGCAGCCCGTGGAGCGCGGCGTGGACATGGTGGGCCACGTCATCAAGCCATGGCGGCGTGTCACCCGTCGTCGCACCCTGCACCAGGCCCTGCAGCGGATCGACGCCACCCCGGCCGAGCTGCTGCACCAGTCTGGCAACAGCTACCTCGGACTGGTGCGCCAGGCCACCCACAGCCACCACGACCAGGCGCTGATTGCCCGCCTGCTGCTCGACCGCGGGCACGCCGTGAGTGGCGATCTCACCAAGATTTACAGGAAATCCAACCATGGCTGAAAACACCAAAATCGAGTGGGCGGACCACACCTTCAACCCGTGGACCGGTTGCACCAAAGTCTCCCCCGGTGGGTGCGCCAACTGCTACGCCGAAAGCTGGTCAAAACGCGCCGGCCAAAAGGTCGGCAAATGGGGCCCAGGCGCCCCGCGCGTGCGCACCAGCGAGGCGAACTGGAGACAGCCGCTCAAGTGGAACGCGCAGGCCGAGCGCGAGGGCGTTCGTTACCGCGTTTTCTGCGCCAGCCTGGCCGACGTGTTCGACAACGAAGTGCCGACCGAGTGGCGCGGCGATCTGTGGACGCTGATCAACGCCACTCCACGCCTCGACTGGCTGCTGCTCACGAAGCGCATCGGCAACGTCAAGACCATGATGTACGACCCCGAAGATCCGCAGCCCAACGTCTGGATCGGCGCCACCATCGTGAACCAGGAAGAAGCCGACCGCGACATCCCGAAGCTGCTGGCCGTGCCGGCGGCGAAGCGATTTCTTAGCATGGAGCCGCTGCTGGGTCCGGTGGACCTCAGCCATGCATGCGCCGGATTCATGCAAGACTTCCGGCCGATGGGCAGCGTATACCTTGACTGGGTGATCGTCGGCGGCGAGAGCGGCCCCAACGCCCGCCCCATGCATCCCGACTGGGCACGTAGCCTGCGCGACCAGTGCGCCGCGGCCGGCGTGCCGTTCCTGTTCAAGCAGTGGGGGAAGTGGGCGGAGCTCGAACCGACGTTTACACGGACCATCAGCGCCGACTCGGCCGAAGTAAGGCGTCTTTCTTCCGAGTGCGACGGCTTCATCAGCTTGAGAGGTGAATTTGTGCCCGATATGGGCCTCGCTTCAAGAGACGAACCTTATCGCGGCATCGTGCGCTCCGGCAAGAAATCCGCCGGCCGCCAACTCGACGGCCGAACCTGGGACGAGGTGCCATCATGACCCGCCCCCGCTTCTACAAACGCATCGAGCCCAGGCATGTGCACGGCCCTGTGGCGCTCAACACCATGGGCATGGCCATCAGCCGCGCCACCCTGCTCACCTCGGCCGAGCAGGCCAACCTGCTCAAGCCGCCCACGGAAGGCTTCGAGCGCATGCGCAAAGGCCTGGCCACCGAGGCCGACTGGTTGCACCTGGTCACCATTTGCAGCATCGGTCTGAGCATCGAAGAGCTGGGCGTGGTGCGCGGCCTGCGCGATCTGTTGACCGAGGCCGACCAAGCGCTCGCCACCATCGCCCAGCGCGCCATGGCCAGCGGGCAATGGCGACCGCCCACGCTCTACGCCAGCGAGATACAGCAGATCGCCAGCCTGCTGCGTATGCACGCCTTCCAGCTCGCACACGTGAGCTGGGGCGAGCGCCGCAAAGCCCACCGCCACGCAGCCAGCAGCGTCGTCGCCCGCGGCGGCGTGGCGATCAAGGCGCTCGGCGTGGAGGTGGCGACGCCATGACCACCACCCTGTTTCTGGAGCTGATGGCCGCAGCCTGTGGCATGGCCGGCGCCGTGGTGCTCGCGCTCAACGGCCCGCGCGCGGGCTGGGGTTTCGTGCTCTATCTGGCCAGCAACGCCGCCTGGATCGCTTCATCGTGGACGCAAGGCCAGTGGCCCCTGTTCGCGCAGCAGCTCGTGTTCGCCGCCGTGAGCGTGCTAGGCATCTGGGTATGGCTGGTCAAGCCGAGGCTGGCGGCGGTCGACGATCTATTCGAGGAGCCGATGCTGTGAGCGCGATCACCCGCCCAGCCCTGCGGTACCACGGCGCCAAGTTCAGGCTGGCGCCGTGGGTGCTGCAGTTCTTTCCGCCGCACGAGATCTACACCGAGGCCTTTGGCGGCGCGGCCGGCGTCTTGCTGCAAAAGCCACGCACACACGCCGAGGTCTACAACGACCTGGACGGCGACATCGTCAACTTCTTCCGAGTGCTGCGAGACCCGCTCACCCGGGCGACGCTGGTGCGGGCCTGCGCGCTCACGCCCTACGCTCGCGATGAGTTTGACCTGGCATGGGAGCCCACCGGCGACGCGATCGAGCGGGCCCGGCGCACGGCCATCCGGGCACAGATGGGCTTCGGCAGCGCCGGCGCCACCAAGGGCTCCACTGGCATGCGGACCGACACCAAACGCCGCTACACCACCGCGCAAATGGACTGGGCTACGTATCCAGATGCAATTGCGGCCGCTGGCGCAAGGTTCACCGGCATCCTGATCGAAAACCGGCCCGCGATCGAGGTCCTGCAACAGCACGACACGCCGAACACGCTGCACTTTGTTGACCCACCATACATGCACGCCACCCGCGTGCTCCGAGCCCAAGGCGGCTATCGGCACGAAATGGACGATGGGATGCACGAGGACCTGCTGGCCGCCCTGCAAACCCTGCAGGGCTTCGTGGTGCTGTCCGGCTACGACTCCGACACCTATAACGACCTGCTTCCGGGCTGGGAGCGCCACAGCACTGCCGCCCGCATCTCTGCCGGCAGGGGCACCGGGCTGCGCACCGAAGTCGTCTGGCTCAACCCTGCCTGCAGCCGGGCGCTGTCTGCCCGCCACGGTCTGTTTTCGGAGATGGCCGCATGAACACCCGCCCCGACCTCACCGACGCCGAAGTGGACGAACTGTGCAGCGGCCTACGCCAGAACGCCGCCAAAGCGCGGTACCTGGAAGGCATGGGCCTGCACGTCGGACGCCGGCCCAACGGCCGTCCGCTGGTGATGCGCTCCCATGCAGAACAGGTGCTGGCAGGCCAGCGCCCCGCGGCCAACGAGGCCCCCCAATCCCAGCAGCAAACTCCAGCCACCGGTAACCGCGCCGGCCTGGTGCTGCTTTTTGGCCGCAAGGCCGCTTGAATAGAAAGACCACCATGGCAATGAGCAAATGGGTCCCGGAAAGCAACCCGATGATCCTGCGTCGGGTAGGGAAAACCGGCGAGGAATGCGCTGAGCTAGCCAAGGTGTGCAGCCGAATCACCATACAGGGCCTGGAAGGCGTGGACCCCGAATCCGGCAAGGCCAACACCCAGGCGCTGACCGAGGAGATTGCCGACGTGATGGCGCAATGCAATGTCTCCATCGAAGCCCTTGGCCTGAATCGCAATGCGATCCTCGAACGCGCTGCTCGCAAGGAGGCGCAGATGCAAGAGTGGGAGGCCATGTTTGAACCTCAAGGCCCAGCTGCCGCGTGGAAGCCGAGGCCCGGTGACCTGGTGAGATACGGAGACGGGAGTACCGCACTTGCGCTGCACGGAGAACCCCACGCCGGTGGGCGGCATGGCGCGCAATGCATGGGCGGGCACACCTTCTATTCCAAGGTGTATCCGCCCAGTCACGATGATCGAATAATGTGGGTTGATTGCTCAGTCAAATGGCGCAAGGTCCCACTGGCCCAGGCCCTGGCCGAAGCCGGACTTTCCGTCACCTGACCAGGACCCGCTACCATGCCACCCATGGGCCGCCGCCGCAAAGACACCGCTGCAGACCTCGAGCCTCGCGTGTACATGCGCGCGGGCTCGTACTACTACGTCCACCGCTCCAGCGGCAAATGGGAACCGCTGGGCAAAGACAAGCAAGTGGCCAACGAACGCGCCCGCCACTACAACGACCCCGCCGGACTGCACGGCACGCTGGTCTACTGGCTCGACGAATTCCTGCTGCACTGCGAAGCCCGCGTGAAGGCCGGCAGCATGGCCCAGCGAACCCTTGAGGACTACACCCTGGCCGTCAAGGGAATACCGCCCAAGGGCACCAAGCCAGGGCGCCCCGGCGCGCTTCGCGTGTTCTTTGCCCCGCCCATGGCACCCAGCCAGGTCACCCCGGTCATGGTGCAGGAGTTCCTGGACGTGAACGCCGAGCTGGGCCGCCCCGTACCCGCCAACCGCGAAAAAGCCGCCTTGAGCGCCGCCATGGGCTGGATGATCAGCAAGCGCGGGCGCGAGCTGCCCGGCCTGGTGGTCAACCCTTGCTTGCGCGCCAGCGGCATCAAGCGCAACAGCGAGAGCAAGCGCGACATCTACGTGCCACACCAGGACTACCAGGACGTGTACGCCGTGGCCCACACCAGCGTGCGCCTGATGATGGAGCTCACCTACCGGACCCTGCAGCGGCCCGAGAGCGACATCATCCACTGGGACAACAGTGTGTTGGGCATGGTCGACGGCAAGCGCGTCCTGAAGTTCAAACAGAGCAAGACCTACGCCCGGACCGGCAAAACGATGCAGATCGAGGTGCCGTCCGAGTTGGGCGAGCTGATCCGCCAAAGCCTGGGCGAGGTGCCAAGGCTGCGCCAGCCATTGGTGCGCACCCGCGACGGCCACGCCTACACCTACGATGGCCTGAGCGCGATGCTCAAGCGCTCGATCGTCAAGGCGAACAAGGCCCGCCAGGCCAAGGGCCTGGAGCCGGTGCAAAGCTTTGGGTTCCGCGACCTCAAAGGCAAGGGCGCCACGGACATGTGGCTGTCCGGCGAGCCGTTGGAGAAGATCCAGGCGCTGTGTGGCCACGAAGACAAGACCACCACAGAGGTCTACGTGAAACAGCGCTGGCGCGAGACAGTGCAGCCGAATCGGGTGGCGATGTGATCTCTTCCAATATCCAGTAGCTCAGCGGCCAGAAAGGCCGCTTTTTTGTACATGAACCGGCCGCCTATCCGATCAGGATTGTGGAACTTCAGAATAGGAAATGTGAGAGAATTCGCGCCTTCCAAGGCTTCTTATGGTTCGGACTGTTAATCCGCAGGTCCCTGGTTCGAGTCCAGGTCGGGGAGCCAAAACACTCCATTACGAACACCGGCAGGGTGTCCAAGGCCCACAAGGGCTTCGGAGCGGTAAGCCACCGCAACCCTGTCGGCCTGTACCGTGATGCCCTCCAAGAACGCGCCCATGAAGGCGCGTTTTTTTTGCGCGTCACCGGCCGTAACCACCTCGCGCATCACCTCGACGGCCAGTGCCGGGTCAATGCGGGCAGCCTTGGCCCTGGCCGGTTCGTCCTCCAGCAGCTCCAGCCGGGCCTGCACGGCCCGAATCTCGGCGTTCCGCAGCTTCAGGCGATCGCTCAAGTCGGCCAGGTCAGGCGTGTCCTTGCCGTGGGTTTCCAGCAGGTCGTAAAGGTTGCCCCGGCGGGCCTCCAGGTCGCGCAACTCCTTCACCAACTGCGTGCGCTGCGCGGCGCGCTCCTGCGCCCACCGGCTGCCCATGTCGGTCACTTCCTGCACCGCATGCTCCATCACCTCCACGGTCACCAGTTGAGCCAGGATTTCCCCCACCAGCCAGTCGTCGAACAGGTCGGCACGGGCGTTCTTGAACAGGCACCGCGGTGCCCCCTTCTTGTGTGAGCAACACCCGTAATAGCTGTACAGCGCCCCGTTTCGGCTGGTGCCATTGACGATCTGCAGCGGGTTGCCACAGACCCCACAGGACAACAGGCCCGAGAAAACGAATCCACTGCGCGGCGTGCCGCCCTGCGCCACCACGGGCGCCCTGTCGTTCATCATGATCTGCACCTTTTCAAAGTCGGGCCGCGACACCAGCGGCTCGTGGCTCTCAACCTGCACCCACTGATCGCGCGGCTTCTCCTGCCCGGTCTTCTTGTTCTTCCGGTTGAACGTCCGAACACCGGCATACACCTCGTTGCGCAGCACGTAGAGCACGGTGGTCTTCTTCCAGCGCTCACCGCGCCGCAGCAGGCCGGCATCGTTCAGGCTCTTCATGATGGCCTGGCCACCCAGCCCGGCCATCGCCAGCTCGAACGCTCGACGCACCACCAGCCCCTCGTCAGGATGGGGGGCCAACTTGCCCCGCTTTCCATCGGCCACCACCAGGTAGCCGAACGGCACATGCCCGCCGGTAAAAAACCCGTCCTCGGCGCTCTTCTTCATCGACCGCAGCGTGTCGCGCGAGATCTGGCGCGACACCATCTGATCCATCGCCCCCATGAACACCCGGTTGATGAACCCGGCGTCCGTGTCGTCGTCAATGTCAGCATTCAGGCACTCCAGCCGCGTCCCCAGCGCCTTCAGCTGGTCCTGATGCACCCACAGGTCAATCGCATTGCGGGCGAACCGGCTGGTGCTCCAGGTGATGAAAAAATCCACCGGCGCAGCCTCACAGTACGCCACGGCAGCCAGGAAGCCCGTCCGGCCCTTCGTGGACCGACCCGACACCCCGTCATCCCGAAACACCCTCACCACCTGGGCCCCAAGGGTCGCCGCGCGCGCCTCGCACTGCTCGATCTGAGCATCCATCGAAATGCCATCGTCGGCCTGCTTTCGGCTCGACACCCTGGCGTAGATCACGGCGCGTTTCATGCGGCGCCGATCCTACGGCGGTTGGCCAGCCGAGTCACATGATCAAGGCTCAGTTCCTCACCAAGTTCGGACGCCACCCGATCCCGGATCGTTCGGTCATCCAGGAACGGTGCCAAGCCCTCAATGAAGCGGTTCCTCTGGAACCGCAGGTAGCTACGGTACCGGCGCATCTGAACCTCGATCATCGAGTCGTTGTCCGAGCGCAGTTCAACAGCAGCGTCAAGGATTCGCCACATCTGGATGAAGGCGTCGAACCCGATGGAATGGGCTACCTCCAGCCAGACCGCCGGTAGGCCCATGTCGGCCAGCTCGCGCAGCTTCGCATCCTCCCAAACCTGGGGGGTGGTGCATTCATAGAGGTACCCACCCCCCCGGGCGGGGCCGTGAGCCCCTGCCTGCCGAGCCCCCACCCCCTCCTCGTCGTCGTGCCCCACCCAGTCGAGCTGCAGGCCTGCATGCCATTGAGTTCGCTTTGCGTTCTGCGTCATGCCCTGCGCTCCCCATTGACGTGGGTGCATGCACTTCGCCTTTTGACAGTGTGCGAAGTCAGGCCCGTGCGACTTAGCCCGTTCCTGTTACAAGTTGCGGGCTTGCTCGGGACCGGGCTGGAACGCCCATGAATGCTGGGTTCTGCTGGGACTGGCACTGCCCCCCTATAGGCATTGCGTAATGGTGCTGAGCGGTCGGGCATGTGGATCGGTCCTCGGAAATGCTGTGAAAAATCAGGAAGCGGGTCAGCGAGGGACGCGCTTCAGGAACTCGGAAATAGGGGTCCGCATCTTGGCCAGCGGCGCGGCCTTGTCGACCGAAGCCATCTTCTTGCGCATGCTCAAGGTGATGTAGATCTCGGTTGACTTGGGGTCGGCATGGCCCATCAGTTCCTGGGTTGTGGCCAGCGAGATGTCATCCTCGGTCAGCTCGGTGCCGAACAGGTGGCGCATGGCATGCGGGTGCAGTTCCTCGGGCGGGATGCCCACACGCTCGCCATGCCGCTGGATCACGCCCCACACACCGCGCCTGGTCAGCCTGCGGGCCTCCCCGATGTGCTCGTGCTCGGGCAGCACGGGGTGCTTCGTGTTCACGAACAACACCTTGTCCGGCTTGCCACGGCGGTTCGTGGTGTTGCGGTCGATCAGCGCCAGGTCCTCATGGGCCAGGTACACCCGGAGCAGGGCATCGGCCTCCCTGGGCACTGGCACCAGCCGCTCCTTGGAGCCCTTCTCGATCACGCGCACCACCATGCGAGGATCACGGCCGATCAACACCGTCTGCAGGTCCCCATCGTTCAGGGCACACAGCCCGGACACGCGCAGCCCGCAGCCCATCAACAGCGCCATCATGGCCGCGTCGCGGATGCCCACGAACGTGCCCAAGTCAGGTGCCCACATCAGCCGCTCAGCGCTGGCCAGACTCATTGCCCGTGGGATGTTCCGCCCCGTCTTCGGGTGTGCCAGATCCACGGCCGGGTTGCGATCCGCCGGCAGCAGGTCCTTCATCCTGGCCCAGCCGAAGAACACCCGCACCGCTGACACGTAGGGCTTGCGGCTCTGAGCCACCACACCACGCTTGTGCAACCACAGCCCGGTGAACGCCTCCAGCTCGGAACCATCCGCCTCCCGAATCGACCGCGGCTTCATGAACTCCCCCAACCTGGCCAGCGCCAGGCGGTACACCTCGCACGTGCGCAAGCTGCGGCCATTGGCCATGTGGAGCCAGTCGCAGAACGCATCAATCGACTGCTCATCCGTCATGTCACCAAACGCCATCAACCCATCCTCCAGTGGCCACCGCGCGGGGGGACAGGGGCATTTCCACGGAAAAACCCGTGGACCGCAGCCCGACGCCCGCAACCCATTGAAAACATTGAAATTCCGGTTCGTAGTCATCCACGGAAAACCCGTGGAACACCCGTTTTTTCCACGAACCGTAAGCTTTGTATCCCCGCGTTACATCTTCAAACCGTGGATGCTGTCCGCGCCCTCTTCGCCCCCCTTTCCTCATCCTCTCTCCTCTTAAAAAAGAGAGAGATGAGAGAGAGAGGGGGCTGGACCTCAAAAAACAGACCCGTGTAGAAATCGAGGCAACCCGTGGAAAAACCAAGGCAATCCGTGGAATCCGCAAAGTTGCGAATCGTCCCGGACGCTTAGTCGGATCAAGCAAAACACCTCCCCAAACTGCGGCAATCCACGGGTTGAGGCCTTCTGCGCACGCCACCGTATCCCGGGATAGCAAAAACCTATGCCTGAACGCCCCCCGGGCTGGTCGGCCAACGTCCTTGGGCGGAGCTTTTCGAGATCGGGGGGACCGGGGGGGACGCGGCCGAACCGATGCGCTGCGCGCATCAATCCATCCAGCGGCTGCGCCGAGCATTGGAAGCAGCGCGACGACGCGCTGCAGGCCGTCCAGGCGGCTCATGGGCGCTTCTCCATCGAACCCCTTACCCATGCCTCAGCCGTGGCCGGATCACCCAGCTGGCCCGTCTTCCGCCGGCGGATGGTCATGCACCCGGCCTGGCGCCAGGTGATCTGCACGGCGCCGGCGGCAATCGCCAGCGCCCGCTTGCTCAGCGCAATGTCGTAGTGGCTGTCGTGGCGCGGCGGCGCCTGGTGCCAGCGCCTGGCCACGCCGATGCGATCAGCCATCGCGTGCAGCTCCTCGTCGGAGTCCGCCAGCATGTGGCACATCACCATCCGGCCGTAGCTGGCCCGCATGTCGTCGACGTAGACCGTCATCGCACCCACCACCGCGTGCGCCGCCGCTTGCCCTTGTGCCTGTACAGCGGCGCGCGCTCGGCCAGGGCCTGCTGAAACTCGACCGAGCCCAGCACCCGTACCAGCTCAGCGGTAGCGCGCTGCAGCGCCACGTTGAGGCTCACCATTGCTTCTCCCCCTCAGGAGCCTCCGCCGGCGACGCCTTCGGCACCACCGCGTACAGCCCGAACTTGCGCAGCGTCTCCAGCGGCATCGCCACCATGTGGCCCACCCGCTGCCCCTTCACCGTGCGCTCCCAGTCCGAAGCCCGGCCATCCTTGCCCAGCAGCAACACCCCCGCCTGCTCCAGCTGCCGCTTGAACACCCGATCGCTCTTCACCGGCAGCCCGTCCCAAAATTCCCGCAGGTAAGGCGTCTGGCGCATGTGGTCCATCACATGCCCGGTGCGGATGCACAGCGCCGGCACCTCGTCCACGTCGTCGAACACGAACGGGTACTGAAATTTGTGCGCCGCGATCTCGCTCAGCAGCTTCTCCACGATCCAGGCCCACGGCTGGCGGTCGCTCACCGTCTCCGCGATGTGGCGGTTCATCTCCCCCCACAAGTGCTGCAGAAACCCGAACTCCGAAGCCTCCAGGCCCAGGAACTCGCACAGCAGCCGCCAGCCCGTGGCCACCGCCGCATAGTTCGCCACCATCCGCTCCGCGCCCGTGTCCCCCATCGACGCCACACAGTTCTCGTAGCTGTCATCCACCGCCTGCTGGTGCAGCGCCTGCACCTCCGTCTTCGTCTTCCTGGCCAGGAACCGCAGCCACTGCTTCACCGGGAACACCGGCACGTCCTCCGGGATCAGCGGCCCCCGCTTCGCCTTCGTCAGCTCCGAGCGCACGATCTTGCCCACCAGGCTGTCCACCGGCACATCCTCGCCCGCCAGCAACACCGGCGCGCACAGCAGAAAGTCCATCAGCTCCGCCCCGCGCCGCGTGTGCTCGTACTGATAGCTCTCCTGCAAGTTGTGGATCGCCTTGTTGATCACGTCCTGCTTGTTCGTCGACATCTCCCCCCAGCCCACCGGGTGGCTCGTGTAGCTCAGCGACGTCATCTGCCGGAACTCCGTCTGCAGCGACTGCCGCGAACTCATCACCATCGCAATCGCCCGCTCGATCCGCTTCACCAGCGTCGTCTTGCCCGTCGCCTTCTCCGCCTGCATCACGAAATGCGGCCAGAACCCGATGAACGCCTTGATGTGAGCCCCCAGGCCCCACACCAGCGGAATCAGCGCCGCCGCGTCCGCAAACGTCGCCCCGAACTGCCGCACCAGCGCCACCCCCTGCTCCACCGTGCCCGAGGGAAACACCAGCTCGTGGTACGGGCACTGCTGCCGTGGATCCGCAAAGAAACAATCCGGCCCCTCATTCACCACCGCGCGCCCATCGCGCCAGGCCAGCCCCACGAAATTGATCGCGTCCCGCGAACCGATGTTCGCCGCCCGCTCCCACAAATTCACCATCCGGGCAAACGGCCCCGGCGCGAACACCGGCCCCAGCTTCTTCCACACATCCAGGTTGTGCAGCCGCTCATCGTCCACCACCCGCCGCTGCAGCGCCGCCCCATGCCGCGCCACCTGCACCGACAGCGCAAACACCGTGCGCGGGCTGTGGTCCTTGTCCCCCGTCATCGTGCTCTGCGGCGACGCGATCGCCACCCGAGACACCGCCGCCACCCGGAAGCCGCACACATCCGTGAACTCGAAGCTCTTCACCTTCGCGCCCCCCCCGTTCGGGTCATCCCGCTCCGTCACCTTGCTGATGAACTGCGTGAAATCCGGCTTCACCCGGTATTTCCAGTACGTCAGGTAATCGTGGTGCGGCAGAAACAGCCGCGGCCGGCCCTGCCGCGTGTCATCCCCCGCCATCCCCGGGATCAACCACGCCTCCAACACCTGCAGCGCCTTCGCCGTCTTGTCCGGCCCCAGCAGCCTCAGGTAGTCGTTCACGTCATTGATCGGGTCCTCCTTCGCGTCCTGGTCCTCAAACCACCCGCTCTGGTCCACCAGCAGACACGAAATGTCCAGCGCCGTGAACGTCTCATGCAGCGCCCACGCCGCCTTCAACCCCGGGCAATACCCCGCATCCTTCCCCTCCGCCAGCGGCGCATCGTTGTCGCAGCACAGCACCACCTCCTTCCCCCGCGCCCAGCTCCAGTCCACCGCCCCGTTGTAGGCGTTCGACGTGCCCCGCAGCGCCACCGCCGCCGCCCAGTCCATCGCGCACTCCACGCTCAGCGCGTTGATCGAGCTCTCCACCACATACACCCGCCGCGCCTTCTCCACCCGCTTCCAGTCACTGCACCACAGCACCCCATCCTTCTCACCCTGGCTGTTCGTCTTCCCGCCCGCCGACTCCGGGTCGAAATACCGCGTATCCACCGCCAGCACCTTGTGGCTCAGCCGGTCCTTCACAATGAACGACGCCCCCAGCCCACCGTAGCCATACTCCCCCTCCGCCACCTTCGTTCTCGTGTACGTATTCAGGCCCAGCGTCCCCGCCTTCAGCGCCCGCTCCACCACCGAACGAGACAGCCCGCGCTCCCCCTCCAGGAACTCCAGCAAGTCCGCCCGCCCGCCATCCGTGCGCGCCGCCTTCGCCGCCTGGTTCGCAATGTGCTCCACCAGGCTCGGCTTCTCCCGCGGTGCATCCGGCTGGCCAGCCGCTGGAGCCTCCAGCACGTCGACGCCAAACATCCGGCCCAGCTCCCGCACCGAATCCAGAAAATCCAGGCCCCGGGCCTTCATCATCAAGTCGATCGCCGACCCGCTCTGCCCCGAGCGGAAATTCGTCCACCCCGCCCCGTGCTCCGAATAGCACAGCATCTGCGCGCTGTGCTTCGAGTCATCATCCGGGTCCTTGAACTTCGAGCCCTTCGCCGCCGCCTCCTTGCCCTTCTCCAGGCCCAGGCGCTCCGCCAGCTCCTCACACGAAATTTCCTTGTTCACCCGTGCCGGTGCATCCTTGCGCACCCGGCCACGCGCTGATCCTGTTGGTGTTGTTGTCATGGTTCAAACAGATAACGCCCCGCCGGCATGGCAGGGCAGAAAAGCGAAGTCATCAGGGATTCAGGCGAGGGGCAGCGCCCTCGGGGGTCCACTGCCAGCCGATCACCCAGCCGTAGAACTCGCCGGGCGGGTGATTCGCAGCGAACCACCGGCTCATGGCATGGGCGCCGTCAAAGCCATCGGCCAGGGCCAGCGCGTTGAGCTCATCAAAAGACATGGGGTCTCCCGCGAGCAACGGCAGCTCAATGCCGCCACGCACAACATCAAACCGGATCACGTCCACCCTGCAGATCGACCAGCGCCCCAGCAGCTGGGTATTGCGCGTGCGCAGCCCCGTGTAGCAATTCGCCACATGCCCAACGGCCGGCACATCCTTGCGCAGGCCAGCGGCGCGGATCGTCTGCCGCTTCTCGCCGGCCCACACCTTCAGCGCGAACTGTTTCTGGAAGTTCAGCAGCATCACACCACCCCCGGGTCACAAACTTCACCCGATCCGTAAACAGAATCAAAGGCCTCCAGGTACCCCCGCCACAGCACCGCGCCGGCCGCACAGCGCTGCCCTAGGCCCTTGCCGGCGGAAATGCAGACCCAGCAGGCGAAGTGGTGCGCTTGATAGGCCTTGTCCTGCGTCAGCCATGGAGACACCGCGGCGGCCTTGATCAGGTCGTCAGCCATCAAACCACCCCCTTCTTCACACCCTGCTGCAACGCCCGCTCGGCAATGTTCCAGGCGAACTTCACCCGATCCTCCAACGACGAATACGGCTTCGACACCTTGCCGTCAGCGTCCGCAGGCCCCCACGTGGTCTGCTGGAACACCCACGGCAGCACAGCCAGGAACGCCCGCTGCTCGAACGCCCGTTCCTGCGCGCGCCGCCGGTCCACCGCCAGCGCCTTGGCCTTCTTGCGCTGGCCAGCCGCGTACCCCTTGCTGTAGCCCCGCTGCTCCGCAGCCTTGAAAGCATCATCACTCGACATTGCGCCACCCCCTCCAAAGTTCATCCCACAGCTGCGCCCACACCGGCCGCAGCAACCAGGTCCACACGCCGATCGCGCTCGTGATCGAAAACACCGCGTGCTGGGCCACCAGCGGCCAGTGCCCACCCAGGGCCCCGAACGCCATCCATCCCGCATTGCTGCCCAGCCACAACACGAAAGCCCACCCCGCCCACCGGCTCTTCGTCGCCAGCAGCAGCGCCCCGATCACCCCCAGCGCAGCCGAGGTGATCTCCAACAGCTCTTGAGTCGTCATGGATTGCTCCTCACGCTCAGTGCCAGGGCGACGGGGCGGACCCACACCGGCCGGGCCGACAGCTGGAACGTCTCGCCGGCATGCGCCAGCAGCAGGGTTTCGCCCATCACCTCGGCAATGGCCGTCGCAGCGGCGCTGGGCACGGCGTTGCCGATGCGCTCGCGCCAGTCCTGGTCGTTCTCGCCCTGCAGCTGCCAGGGCACCCAGGTGTCCTCGGGGTCGATGAGGCTCTGCAGAGCGGCCAGCTCCAGCGTGGTGAAGGGCCGGTGGCGCGTGCCGTCGAGCGACCAGATCACCGCGTCCAGCTTGTCGGCCGGCGCCGGCAGGCGCGGGTCGGCGACGGACCAGCGCCCGTTGTCGTGGCCGGCCGACGCGCTGACCGCGCCGGTGGGCTCGGTCCAGGGAACCACGCCGTAGTGGCCGCAGGTCAGGTAGTGGTCGCCCTTGCCGCGATCGAGGCCCGGGCGCGGGTCGGCGACGGCGTAGGCGCCCTGTCCGGTGGTGCTGCCGCTGATCACGGTGCCGGCGGGCTGGTCGAACGACGTGACGGCGTACTTTCCGAAGGTCGGGCCTTCGCGGCGCGGGTCGGCAACCGCGTAGGCGCCCATGTCGTCGCCCCCGATCACCGTCCCGGTGTTGCCCGTCCACTGAGACACCGGGTACTTTGTGAACAGCTTTCCGGTGGTGGCGGGCCTCGGGTCGGCCACGCACTGGCCGCTGCCGTGAGCGCTGGTGACCGCGCCGGCGGGGCCTTGCCACGGGACGATGCGGTATTCGTTGCAGTGCTTGGCCGGGCCGGTGTGGCGCGGGTCGGCGACGCTGAATTTCCCGTTGGTGGGCAGGGACTCGCCGGCGACGGCCCCCATGGGGTCGGTCCAGCGGTTGACCCCAAGGAACCCGTTGCGGTATTCGGGAACGATGAGGAAGTCGCGCAGGTTGCCGCCGACCACCTCCAGCCGGTTCAGGCTGCGCCAGTCGCTGCCGGCCTCGACGAACGCCAGGCGCACCCAGGTCTTCCACTGCAGACGAGGCACGCGGTGCATCGGCCCGGCCACGTCGGCGCCGGGCATGGGCATGCGGCCCAGCACGTCGCCCACGGCCCGCAGCGGCTTGGTGTCGGGCTGGTACAGGAAGGGCTGAACCTTCTCGGCGTGGCGAGCCACCAGCAGGAAGCGCTTGCGGCTCTGGGCCAGCCCGCCGATCTCGCCGCAGTCGTGGGTGGTCTCGGCCACCGCGTAGCCGTAGGCCCGCAGCAGGTCGCCGATCTGATCCAGCAGGTGGCGGCCACGGGTGGCGATGCGCGGCACGTTCTCGAAGATGATCAGCTCGGGCGGATCGTCGGCGAAGGCCTCCAGCATCAGCCACACACCGCGCACGGTCAGGCGGTTGAGCGCCTGGTATTTGTCGGTCTTGCTCTTGCCCTCGGACAGCAGGCCGCTGAAGCCCTTGCACGGGGCCGACAGGAACACGATGTGCGGGCGCTCGCCGCCGGCGGCGCGCTGGATGTCGGCCGGGGTCGCCTCGCGCCAGTCCGGGCCCGGCTCGTGGCCATGGAAGTCCATGAACTGGTCGCGGTCGAACAGGTCGAGCACGGTGCCCTTGGTGTCGGCCAGGCGCTCGAAGTCGCGCACAGCAGACGGGTCCACGTCGATGCCACCGATGCAGCGGAAGCGGCCCTGCAGGTTGCCCACGCGAGGGCTCGCGCGGTTGAAACCACGGGCACCACCGCCCAGGCCGACGAACAGGTGGAAGTGGCGGAGTTCGATGGTGGTCATTGGTTTTCTTCTCGATTGGAAATTTGTTCAGCCTGGCGCGCCTTCACCCGAGCCCGATAGGCCCGCTTCTGTGCCGCCACCTTGTCCCGGTTTTCAGCCCGGTACCGGCGCTTCGTCTCCGCCTCCTTCGCGCGCTGCTCCGGCGTCATCGCCGCACGCTTCGAGCGCCGTCTCTCCGGGCGATCCCGGTGGTACTGGCGCACCCTCTCCCGGTCCCGCTCCGCCTTCTCCGGGTTGTTCAACCGCGCGCGCCGCGCCCACGCAGCCTTGTAGGCCCGGCGCCGATCCGCGTTCTTCTTCTCCCAGCGAGCGCGGTACTCTGCCGCCTTCTCCTTGTTCTTCTCGACCCACGCCCGCCGCTTGTCCATCACCTCCGGCCGTGCCAGCGCCCGCTGGTACTTCGCCCGCGCATGCGCCTTGCGCGCCTCCTTAAGCTGCTGCTCCTGCAACGCCCGCTCCTCGGCGTCTTCACCGTCCAGCAGACGAGCGGCTTCCTCGCGAGACAACGGCCTCCCCTTCGGCAGCTTCTTGCCCGCCACCACCACCGTCGCGCGCGCCGTCATAGGCAACCTCGCCGGCGGGCCAAACACCAGCGCAGCAAACGGATTCCCCACCACCTGCACCTCATCCATGGCCCACCTCCCGCCCAAACGCCGCGCAAACCGCATCCGACGCCCACTGCGCCACCTGGTCCGGCGCCACATCCGCCGGCACCGGCACCCGCAGCCCCGCCATCACCGGCTCACCCTCCGCGTCCCGCATCGCAATCCCCACCTCCAGCGCCTGCCCGCTCAGCCTCGCCAACACCTCCCGGTCCCGGCCAGACAGCACCAACCGCCGCCCCACCTCCCGCAGCAAAGGCGGCTGCGCCAGCCGGTACCCCGCCGCCGGCTGAAACGTCGCCAGCCCCAGCATCACCAGGTCCGACAGCGCGTGATCCATCGCCATCGGGCTGTGCGCCATGCCATCAAACACCGCCCGCTGCACCCAGGTGCCCGCGCGCAGCAGCGCCCGCATCGCATCCCGGAAAGCCGGCGTCCTGATCACCTCGTCGAAACACTCAGCCGCGCTGCCCATCGTCCACCTCCTGCACATTCACCCTGCGCCGCTGATCCAGCCGCCGCTGGCTGCACGCCAGCAACCACCCGACCTCCGCCGCGTCGTGCCCATCACACAAAGCCGCCAGCGCCCGCATCGGCACATACAGCCCCCACACCAGCACCCGCTGCAGCCCATAGGCCCCATGCATCAGCAGCCACCAGCCCAACACCCTCAACGCACCCGCCATCACCGGCCACCCCCCTGCTTCTCAGCAGGCGCCTGCCGGATCGCCGCCAACGTGCGCGCCGGGCCAAACAACTGCTCCACCCAATCCATCGCCGCCGCGGCCCCCGCCGAGCCCAGCACCAGCCGCACCCGCTTCAACCCCAGGGGCGAGATGTGCGTCACCTTGAAATCCAGCTGCGTCGTGGCCATCACACATCCCCCTGTTCCAGAGAATCCGGGTCCAGCCCCGCCCCAACCGCAGCGGCCCCCGCCTGCACCTCCACCCAGGCCGCGCCGTCAAACACCACCAGGCTCTCCGCCGCGTCCGGCTCCGTCAGCTCAAACGCCTCCACCTCCGTCAGCTCCGTGAAGTCGTCGCCCGCATCCGAGACGAACGCATCGAACATCAGGCAGGCAATCCCCGGCGCCGCCTCGCTCGAAGCCCTGGCCAGCCGGTCCCGGCTCAGCTCGTACAGCGCCCGGGGCATCTCCACCACCCGCTCATAGCGCTCAATCTCGCGCACCACGATGCGCACCTTCACCCGCTCCGCCAGCTCCTGGCCAGCCGGCGGCGTCATGTCTTCAGGCCCGAACCGCATCGCTGGCCTCCTTCCTGATCGCCGCCACCTGATCCTTGGCATCCAGGTAGCTCTTCATGTCCTTCAGCTGCTCAGCCGTACACCGCCGCTTCAACCGCAGCCTGTACGCCAGCGCCTCGAACTCGTAGCCCAGCGCTTCCCGGCCATAGAAGCGACCCAGCAACACATGCACCTCCGCCCAAGGCGTGAAGTCCATGCGAAGCACCTCCAGGCACATGTGAAAGCGCGCCTCGTCCAGGCACCGGAAGTCGGTCAGATCGAAGGGGAAGCGCCCCCCGTTGTAGAGGCCCAGCAGGAACCGGCCCACCACCTTGGCGCCGCCGTGATCGTGCTGCGCCATCTCCCACAGCGCCACCAGCGCTGACAGTTGGTCCCGTGTCGGCTGTGCCATCACGCACCTCCCTTCATCACACGCATCACATCGGCAAAGGCATGGCACGGCAGCCCGAGAAACGCACCGGGCAGCTGATTCGGGTCATCGCACAGAATCAGGTGGTCAACCCGGTGTTGCCGCCCCGCTATTAACGACCCGCGGGTCCCAAAGTCCAGCACCTGCCCAAGGCCGAAATGGCTCTTGATCCGGTCCTTGTTCGTCGTCTTCCCACAGCCCGGCGGGCCGTAGACGATCACAGAGGGTTTCTCAGCCATCACGCCCTCCCCGCCTTCTCGTGCTCTGGCGCATCTCGCTCAACCATGTGCACCTGCCCGCCAGTGATTTCCTGCATCAAAGACCCGAATCCTTCGCCCAGCAAACGCTTCAAGCGCTCAAACCCGTCATCGGCTTTTTCAAGCAAGGCGATGTGCACCGACGCCATCAACGTCGCCTTCTCCATGGACTGCTCCATCGCCAGGTAGACATTCACGAACGCACCTTCGCGCCGGTAGGCCAGTCGAACCGTGGCCGTGGTCAGTTGTGGATCAGCCATCACACACCCCCCATCGCCAGCGCCCGCGCCTGCTTGCGCGTCACCCGCCCGCCCGCCGCGTCCACCGCCTGCAGCTGCTCGGCCAGCTCCTCACGGCTCAGCTCCAGGTACACCCCCGTACTCTTCAGCGAGGCATGCCCCAGCGCCTCCTTCGCCACCAGCAGCGCGCGCCCCGGGTCCGTCGCTCGAGTGCGGCGAATGATGTTCATCCCCCGCGTGTGCCGCATCCAGTGCGGGCTCATCCGCGGGTCCAGCCCCGCCTCGTTCGCCCAGTGCTTCAGACGCAGCTGGTACGAACGCACCGACAGCGGCTCACCATGCCGGCCCGGCACCAGCGGCAGCCCATGGACCGAAGCCACGGCCGACACCTCCCCCGAGCCCAGCAACACCGCATACCGGCACAGCGCCGCCAGGTGCAGCCGCAGCTGCTCCGTCACCAGGTACTCATTCCCCCGGCCGCCCTTGCAATCCACCGGACGGCTCACCAGCCAGCCCACCCGCAGCGCCTGCTGCACCTGCGGCACCGTCAACCGGGAAAACTCCCCGATCCGCATCCCCGTCAACACCAGCGCGCTCAGCCAGTGGAAATCCCGCTGAGCAAGGGGGTCGCTGCACCCCTGCGCAGCCCTCAACAGCCGGGCCTGCTCCGCCTCCGGCAAATACCGCTTCATCGCCATCTCGTTCTCCTCGAACATCGGTGTACCCCTGCACATCAAGAGCCGAACCCGCGCACACCAGGCAGGCCAAACCCAGCGCCCACACACAGCCCAAAAGGCTCCATGCCGGCACATCCTTCAAATCCAGGTCATTCATCGCCGCACGCAGGCCCGCCCCGGCCCCGTTCCACCGACAACCGCAGCAGCCGAAACGTCACCGGGTCCCGGCACGCGTCCTCGAACCGCAGGCACCAGTGCCACCGGCGCCAGCGCCGGTCGAACACCCGCCGCATCGCCTTCATCGTCTCCAGCGGCACCGGGGCCACCGTGTCCTGCAACAGCTCCAGCTGCTGCTGATCCACAGACAGGGTTCCCATCGCACAGCCTCCTTTGAACGGCCGCCTCAAACTCGCGGCCAAACAGGGACACCAACACACCGGAAACAAACTTCGGCCGAGTCGCGCCCCCCAGCCGGTGCACCACCGGCCCGAAGCGCTCAGCCATCGGGGAAACATCGGGCCTACTCATCCAGCAGCCCCTCCACCCGATGCACCAGCGTCATCAGCGCCCCCACCAGGTCAAACGCCTCCGCCCGGATCGCCTGCAGATCCGCCACCGTGAACTTTTTGGCCACCAGCGCCTGCAACACCGCCGCGTGGAACTCCCCGCTCTCCACCCCCATGCGAGTGATCAGCTCAAGCAACGCCTCGTCACTCGCCTGCGCATGCGGCGACACGTCAAACGCCGCCCGGCCAAACATCTCGTTCAGCGCGTCCAGCACCCGCGTGTCCCCCGTCAGCTGCGTCAGCGACACCACATCGCGCAGCGTCGGCTGGTTATGGGTGTCCGTGTCCGCGTCCGCCTTGTTCCACAGCGTCCCCGGCTTCATCCCCATCTGCGGGGCCAGCCGCTTCACGTCGTGCAGGTACACCAGCCGGCGAAACGCCTCGAAAGGGTTCGCGTGGTCGATTTCGTCTTTCTTGGGCATCACTGGCCCCCCTGCGGTGGCTCACCCACGGCCTTGCCCACGGCGGGGGCCTGCTTCACGATGCAGCCATGTGCATCGAAGCTCTCGCCCCTCATCGACTCGGCCAGCCGGAACAAGACCTCGGCAGACCGGCTGCGCAGATTCGCGGCGGCCGCGCGGTCCAGATGCTCGATCTGCGCGGGCCGCATCCTGACCACCACGGGCGTGCCGCCACGCAACGGCACCCCGCTCACGATGCAGCCCCATCGCTGACAGGCTTTGAACGGCGACCCTCCAGCTTCAGGGCCTTCTCCACACGAATGCACAGCACAGCCGAACGCGATCGCTGTTCGCTGCGTGCCTTCGAGTCGATCCTCTTGAGCAATGGCTCCGGGATGCTCACCAGAACCTTTTTCACTGACTTGGACATTTGGCAATCCTTGGATATCCACAACGGATATCCGAACTATATCCATGGATAGCCAAAGATGCAACAGTCAATGACAAATATTGTTTGAAGTCGATAATCCGAACCGTGAAAACCGAAGACCAGAAGAAGAGGCCCCCCAGGTTCCTGCTCGCCATGCCCGACGACATTCGTTTGGCCATCGAGCGAGCCGCGTATATCCACGGCCGAACGGTCACGGCAGAAATCAACCTGCGGCTCAAAGCCAGCCTTCAGGCCGAAACCACCCCCCCCAGCTACACCGCCCCCAACGTGGCCACAGAAAACCACGCCGAAGAAAAAAGCCCGGCCGATCCCCTCACAGAGACCGACCGGGCCATGCTCGGCGTCTTCCGCCGAATGCCGGTGGAAAAGCAGCTCGCGCTGCTCTCCCTCTTCAAGTAGCCGTCAAGGCGCCGCCGCTGCCGGCACCGTCACCACCGTGGGCTGCACCACCTCCGGGCGCACCACCAGCGGCTGCGGCTGCGTCACCACCACCGGGTCCTTCGCCTGCACCGCCGTGGCCGACTTCACGATGCTCGCCCCCGCCGCATAGGGCGCCACGGCCGACACCGTGCCCTGGATCACCTGGCCCGTCGTCGGCGCGATGGCCGTGGCCGTGGGCCGCCCGCCAAACGTGCTCGCCATGCCCGTGGCCACCCCCATCAGCGCGCAGGTGCTCAGCTGGTTGTCTGTGCTCGCCTTCTTGAAGCACTCCTGCACCGCCACCTGCTTCTGGTACTCCACATCCGTGTACTCCTTGAACTTCGCCGCATCCTGCTTCTGGCCCTCCATGTGGGCCGCGTCCAGCGACGCGCAGGCGGTCAGAGCCAGGGCGGCCAGGCAAATCATCAGTCGTTTCATCATCTTCATCGTGTGCTCCTTTGAGCGTGGGGTTTACGGGGTTTCTCACTCACAGCTTCCACCACCGCGCGGTGCTTCGCGGCGCACTCGGCGTGCACACGCTCAGACTCCACGCGGTTGTCCAGAATGGCCGGGCGCAGGTCCTGCCCATCGGCCACCTCCAGCCGTGGCAGCGGCGCGCACGGCTGCGCCATCGACAGCGGCAAACGCACACGCACCGGCTCAGCGCTCGGCGTTGAACAGCCGCACAAAATCAGCGTCAGCAGGGCAGGCAGTGCCAGGGCTCGGTACATAGGTCTTCACCTCCTTGATGCGGTCTCGATACACAGTGCGCAAGACTTCGACCTCCTGAATCAGCACCCTCTCGGCCTGCTCGGTCCTCTCGTCCTGCTTGTCCTGGGCCGTCTTCTTCGCCCGGTCCCACTCGGCCCGCACCTCGGCGCGCCCGGCGGAAACGCCCGCGGCGTGAACCCCCCACAGCGCGCCCATCAGCGCCAGCAACACCACGCCCAGCAACGCCCAGCGCGTCGGGTTCATCAGATCCAGCAGCCCGCCCATCACCACACCCTCCAGGCCAGCCAGAGCGTGGTGCCGGCCAAGGCCAGCGCCACGGCAAGCCCGCACAGCACCGCAGCCCCCAGGCCATCCAGCAGCCAAGCCGATTCACGTTCCCAGTGCTTCATGGTGTCTGCGCCTCCATGCATTTCGCGTGCAGCCGCAGCCGGTCCTTCCAGACCCCACTGCAGCGCCTGTTCCCAGGGGTCGAGCAGTCGTACCCGGCGGCAAACTTGTAGAGCAGGATCGCGTCACACGCGCCCCGGTAGTCCCCGGCCCGAAGCGCCTTGGGGATGGCGCCGGGCCCGCCGGTCTTCTTGTTGACGCAAAACGTCGGCGTGCCGATGTTGTAGGCCAGCTCCGTGTACACATCGAACTCCACCTGGTGCAACGGCACCTCCATGCCGATGCACTGCTTGATGCTCGCTTCGTCCTTCTGGATGTGCACCAGCGCCAGGCGAACCGCCGCCACCGGCTCAATGCGCTCGCCCATCTTCACTCGCGACCCATCGGCGTTCACTGTCGAGCCGAAGCCCTTGGTGGGCACGTCGCCCCTGGTCGGGATCACCGCGCCATCGGTGTACCCCTCGTGTGCCAGGCGGGCAACAAACGCCGCCGCACTCATCGACAGCAGGCCGATCACGATGCGTTGTTTCATTCTTCGGTGCTCCTTCCCGTCGCCCATGCCTCCATCGCGGCCAGGGCCCCGACCGGCACCGCGATCGCCGCGAAGATCGCCGCGGCGGCCTCCTTGTGCACCAGCGCCACGGCCGTTCCGCAGATCACCAGCAGGGCCACCACCTTCCCCCGCTGCCGCGCGATGGATGCGAGTTGATCGTTCATCACGACAAGTCCCCCCGCTGGCTGGCCATCTGCGCCATGCGGCGCTGGTGTTCACGTTCCTCGCGCCGGTCGCGGCGGTGCTGGAAATAGAGATTCGTCAGCAGGCCCAGCACACCAATCAGCAGTCCGGCCAACACGCCGAACTCGCTCGACAGCATCCAGCTGCCAATGGTGGTGGTCGCACCGGTATAGGCGGCCTTGGTCCCAAGGGTTGCGGCGGTGGCGTCGAGGGCGTCCCGGTTCATGCGGTGGTCCTGTTTTTTTGGGTGGAGAAGTGAGCCAGATCAGTCGTCCAGCTCGGGAGCGTCGGAGTCGCAATGCGCCCCTGTCGGGTCAAAAGGGTCGGCCAGGTAGTGGCAAATCGAGTAGGCCCACCGGTAGCGCCAGCCCAGCGCCGGGCCAGCGGCGATGTAGCGGCGCAGCCGGTGCGTCACGAACCAGTCGCCCACCGGCCACGGCAGCGTCCAGGCGTGGCCCCAGAAGCGCACCGTGCGCCAGCCCAGGCCCAGGCCCGCGGGCCACTGCCAGAACACGATGGACGCCACGGTGAGCTGGATCAACACGTCCAGCACGAACGTGACGAACACCACCGGCAGCGACAGCAACAGCGGCAGCCCCACCAGCCGCCCCTGCAGCTTCGCCCGGTACAACCCCATGGCGTGCACGTAGCCGTGCCAGAACGCCAGCAGCAACAACACGATGTAGCCCAGGGCCGCCATCATGGTCAGCCCCCGTAGACCGGCGGCCAGCCGGTGGTGATGTCGATCGCCTCTGGCTCCCCCGATGCCATCACCTGCGCGCGCAGCACCTCGGCCCGCGTGTAGGCCAGGGCGTCCAGCAGCTCGATGGCCAGCATGATCCCCTGCGCCAGGTCCACCGTCATCGGCACCAGGCCGTTCTCGGTGGTCTTCCACTGGATCGGCTGGCCAGCCACCGTGAGCACGTCCGCAGCAGCCCCGCCAGCAGCCAGCGCGGCCACGGCCTTGGCCTCCAGCCGCAGCATCTTGATGCGGCTGTCCGAATCGGTCTGGAACCAATGCCCGCCAGCCTGCACGCCACCACCCTCCCGCCGCGAGCGCTCCACCTTGATCAGCTCCCAAACGGCTGCTCGGCGCTCGTCCAGCGTCGGATGGTCTGCGGGCATCGGCTCATTTCCGGCCGCTACCCATTGCAGGTACGCCTCGTAATCCATGTTGCCGGGTGCCGTTGGGAAGACCGTGCCAGATGGCAGGTGCTGGATGTTGGTGCTGTTGATGACCTGGTACATAGCGCCTCCTTACAACAGGGCGAACAGCCAGGTATTTGCGGCGGGAACCATGATCGTCGCGTTGCCGGCCACCAGCGTCGAGCCGCCAGAAGCATCCAGGCGCAAGGTGTTGCCAACCATTGACGTGACAGTCACAGTGAACCCCGCCGTGCTGCCGCCGTCTGACTTCGTGAATGCGTGACTGCTGTTCGAAATAGAGGGTGTGACCCGCATTGGCACCGGGACCACCACCGAAATTGATGTGACAGCCGACGCAGATGCAGCCTGCCCCATTGGCCTTCGGTTATCCAATGGCACCTTGAACCGACTGCAGGCGAGCAGCACCTCGGCATCGTCTTCGTGCTTGTAGGGTGTGGCCACCGAACCGTGATTGATCCTGGCTTTTGCCAGGTCGAGCGTGACGTTCTGGGCCACTGCAGCTTCGGTCCACGAGAACAGAATCAGGTTGTTGCAGCCGGAAGGCACGACACCCGTGAGAGAAACACCATCGGTCAGAGTGTTCGCGGCGAGGGCGTGCGACCCCGTTGCGATCACAGACAGGTTGGATGCGAGGAAGAAATTGCCGGGCGTGTAGGTCGCGCTGGTCCAGTCGTTGACGACATCGCTTGTCACCACATCTGCGGTCCCAGTCCACGCCAACAGCGCGTATCGCACCGTCTCTGCAGCGCTGCACCGAACCCGCCCGAACCGGGCTGTATAGATCTGACCTCGACACGGCTTCGACCGGCTGGCTTCGATGATCTGCAGGCGGCCCATGCGCTGCGGTGTGGCCTGGGCCTGCAGCAGGCGCATCATGAACGGTGTGCCGTCCTCGGCGTCCTTGACTGTGCTTGCCGTGACCGCGCCGAACTGCGTCAAGGCACTCCAACCGTCCTCGGCGTAGGTGTCGTCGGTGCGCGAGCCCAGCGCCTCCTGCGCAATCTGGCCGGTGGCGTTGATCAGTACGTTGCTGGTGCCGATCTGTGTGCTGGCCAACAGGGCTACCTCCTGTGCTTGCGGCACCTGGGCACCAGAGGCACCGGCCGGCACTTCAAGCGGCCCGGTCATCTCGTCCCCGCCACGGCTCACAGCATTTGCAACACTCGCGGCCACCCAGGCAGCGCCGTTCCATGCGCGCATCTCGCTGACCGTCGCATTCCAGTACAGCGAGCCAACGGCCAGCGGATCGCCATCATTGTCGAGCGTCGGGTTCGAAGCCTTCGCGCCAAGAAACCTGTCGTCGAACGCGTCGTATGCATCTGCCGCAGCCTGCGCAGCCGCTGCGGCAGATTCAGTGCTTTCTTCAGCGCTGGCCACCGCAGCGTTGAGCTGCGTCACCGTGGGCATGTTCGCGTTCATGTACGTGCCCAGCGCGTTCATCCCGCCAATCACGCCGGGGAACTCGTTCATGAACCGCTGAGAGTTGGTCTCGTAGTTCGGCAGGTCTGTTTTGAGCGGCAAGGGGCCGGAGAAAGTGGGTACAACAGGTGCGGTCATGGTTCTAGTCCGTGGTAACGCCGATCACTCGGAGATCCAAAAGAGATTCAATTTCGTCGGAGATGACCAGGCTCACCTGGTCGAACACCCCCAGCGTGACCAGCACGCTGCGGTACGCGTCTTCGCCCCCGTTGCCAATCCACACGGTCGGCACCTGCCGCAACGCGACAAGCCCCGCCTTCAGCGCCGGGATCAGGCCCTTCTCCACCCATACGGCCAGGCTCACCGTGTCCGCGTAAGGCGCCTCCGGGAAAAGGTCGGTCAGGTTGCCGAAGTCATCGCGCTTCACCCCGATGAAATCGGTCAGCTCCCACGCGGCGCCGTACTCCGGCTCATGGCCCAGGGTCTTCATCACGCCGTAGCAGGCCGCGCCCACCGCCGACGCCGAGCCCTCCACCGTGATCTTCAGCAGGCGATCCGGGAAAACCGGCAGCCCCTCGAACACCGCACGCTCCACCTGCAGGAAGGGCTCCCACAGGTACTCCAGCAACGTCGTCACCGAGCGCCCCACCAGCTCCTCCGTGCGCGTGTCGACCACCGTGATGCCGTCGCCCTCCAGCACCTCCACCATGACCGAATCACCCTCCAGGCCGAACAGGCCCAGCGAGTCCGTGTACGTTCCCGGCCCCAGCACCACCACCAGGCTATCGGCCGCGCTCGTTTTGCGCGACACGTCCTTGCGGTTGAACATCGAGACCGTGTTCGCGAACCCCAGATCCAGCCACTTCGTCGCATCGCTGCCTGGCGTCGCCGTGTTCGCCGCCACCAGGCTCTCGAACTGGTGCGGCAGCGTCACGCCGGCGGCCGTCACGTCGTGCGTCACCAACGCGCCCAGCGCATAGCTGCCCGCCGCCCAAACCGGGTCCGGGTTCGTCGCGCTCGTGCTCACCAGCTGCGCCGGCACGAACTCAACCGGCCGGATCACCCTCGACGCCGTCACCGTCATGGCGTCACCTCCGTCGTCGCCAGCGACTGGCCCGCCAGCGTCTTCACCGCCACCGCGTTGCCCTTCTGCGTCACCCGCTCCAGCACGTCGCGCACCCGGCTCGTGTGCAGCGCCGTGGCGTTGCGCGCCGGCTGCTGCGAACGCACCTCACGGATCAGCTCGCGCAGCAGCGCCTTCGTCTGCTCATCGCCGCCCGACACCGAGTGCACCCCCAGGCGCCCCCCCACATTCGCCAGCGGCAAAATTCCCTCGGGGGTCTTCTCGCCCATCTGCCCCACGTCAAACAGCGTGGGGCGGCTCACGATCCCGTTCGAGAAAGCCGCGCCAGTGGCGAACTTGCGGTTCTCCTTCTTGCCCCGCGTGGCCCAGTGCCAGGCCAGGTACTCATCTCGGGCCGAGAGATTGGGGTCCTTGTTGAAGTCCGGCGAATTGGCCAGGTTCGCGCTGGTGAACTCCTTCTGCAGGTCCTGGTTTTTGGCCCAGTAGCCATCGGCCGTCCACGCCTTGCTGGATCCACCGCCGCCGCCGCCACCGCCACCGCCCGAATACGAGCCGCCACCGGAAGACCCACCGCCAGGCGCAGCCCCGGAAGACACCGCCACCGCCTGCCCAGCCGCCACCGCCGCCGCATACCCCGCCATCGCTTGGCTCAGCGAAGCCACGGCCGCCTCAACGGTCTTCACGCTCGTGTCGATCCCCAGCAGCGCATCCACCTGATCCTTCGCCGCCTGCAGCTGCTGGTCCAGCGCCTCCAGCTGGCTCTCCAGCAGCGCCACCTGCTGCTCGGCCGCGCTCAACTGAGGCTCGGCCACACCCTGCAGGGACTCCAGCTCATTGGCAAACACCAGCATCGCCCGCGCGCGCTCCGTGGCGCTGCCGTAGTTCGCCTCCTCCAGCCGGCGAGACACCGAGTCAATCGCATCGGCCAGGTCATCGGCATCGGGCAGCACGCCAGAGCCGATCGCATCGCGGATCAAGGCCCGCCCGGCGTCCGCCTGCATCGTCAACGTCGAATCCACCTCACCGCGCAGATCCCGGATGCTGTCCTTCAGCAAGTCGAAAACGTCCTTGACCGTGCTCTCCAGCTCCGTCGCCGCTTCCAGCTCGCCCTGCCAGACTTCCCGCTGCTTGTCCGCCGCGCGCTCCAGCGCCGTGTAGGCGTCATCCATCGCCTCCTTGGCGTCCTCGATCGCCCAGATGCGCTGCTGCAAGGCCCGGTTGCTGGCCGACAGCGAAGCCAGCTCCCGCTGGCGCAGCTTGTCCGTCTGTCCCAGCAGCGTCAGCAGCTGGGTTTCCAGCTGGTATCGGGTCTGGGCCTCCTGATTCGCGGCGTTCGACTTCGCACTGCCGAACTTCGGCACCTTCACCTTCGTCACCGCGCCAGACACCCCCTTGATCGCCTGGCCGATATCGGCCATCGCCTTCTGGAACTCGGGGTTCGAGAAGATCGCGTTCAGCGCCTGGGCGGCCTTCTGGGCCGTCTCCACGATGTTGGCAATGGCCGCCTGGCTGATCGCCTGCGAGATCGGAACGCCGGCAGCAATCGCCACGAAAATCGGCTCAATGATCTGGCTGGTGAACATGGAGGCGATCTGCCCGGCGTAGTTGCCCGCGATGCTCTCGTAGATGCCCCCAACGATCATGTCCGCCAGCTGGTCGCCCACCTGCTGCTCGGAAAGCCGGCCCATCATGCCGTCCAGGATGATCTGCCCGATGCCCTCGGTGCTGATGCCCGCCGCCTTGATCGACTCCTGGATGTCGGTCATGAACTCTTTGAAAGCTTCCTTGCTCATGTTCGCGCCCGTGGCGCTGTTCACCATCTGGCGTTTCAGATCGTCCATCGCCTCGGCGTACCGCTTGGCCGCCTCGGCGCCGGTTCGGGCGTTCTTGAAATTCACCCGTACCGAGCCCACGAACGCGTCGATCGCATCGTCGCTGTAGCCCATCGCGCGCGCCAAAGCCTTCGAGCTCTCGCGCACGTTGTCCACCTGGTCGCGCAGGCCCTTCACCTCCGCCTCGGTGGCCTCGGTTTTGATCGTCTTGTTCGAGCGGAACAGCCCGCCCTTGTAGTACTCGAACGCGCTCACCTGCGTGTCCAGCCCGGAGATGCTGGCCTCCAGGCCAAACGCCTTGAGCTTGCGGCCGAACAGCGTGGCCATGCGGGTGGAACCACTGAGGATGTCGCGCCATTTCTCGGAAAACAGGCCCAGGTCATCCATGAGCTTGCGGTTCATGTTCTCGCCGCTGACCTCGTAGATTGCGTTGCGGTTGGAGCCCGCGCCCGTGGTGCCCACGCCGCTCGGCCGGTACTCGCGGTCGCCCTCACCGTGGCCCAGCGCGGCCCGGGTATAGCCCTTGTTGTAGAGGTTCGAGGCGATCATCGCGAACGCATAGATGAACGCCGCGTAGGTCATGTACCCGGCGCCGGCACTACCGCTGGCACCCGCACCGGTCGTGCCCATGCCCGCCTCCTGAGCCGCGAGCATCTGCGACTGCGTCATGCCATTCGCGATCGTTCCCGCCGCGGCGCCGGTAGTCCCCGTGCCGGTGAAGTACTTGTAGGCCGCGCTGGCCAGCTGCCCGTAATCCACGCCACCGCCGCCGCCAGTGCCCCCCCCGAAAATCGACCCCAGCGCAGACAACCAGCCGCCCTGCCCGCTCATCGACGACATGAGCGCCTTCGAGATGCTGGAGGCAATCTCCCGGGCCACATACGTCTTGAACATGTTCACGATCGAGTCGCCCAGCGACTCGCCGAACCCCTTGCCGCTCTCGAAGCCACGCATCAGCGCATCGGTCAGCGTCGACTCGATGCTGTCCGCCGTCTTCTCCCAGGCCTTCTTGGCATCCTCCGCCGCATCGGTGACGGCCTTGTTTTCTCGCTTCTTCCCGAGCAGACCGACCAGCTTTTCACGCTGGGCAATTTCTTCCTTCAGGTGAGCGAGTTCGGCCGCCTGCGGGTCAAACAGTTCGATGATCGTGGCCTTCTCACGCAGCCGGGCGATGCTCAGCAGCTCCACGGCTTCGGCCTCGCTGATCTTCAGGGTTCGGACCATTTCCGAAACCTGGGCCTCGTTCTCCAGCGCGGTGATGCGGTCAGCCACGGTGCTGACCATTTTTTGTGCCTCGCCCACAGTGTCAGCGTAGGCCTTCGCATCGGCCTCCTGCGCCTTGGCCAGCTCCTGCGCGGCCTCGGTCGCAAAGCGCTGCGTGCTCACCAGGTTCTCCACGGCGGCACGGTACTCGTCCACGCCGATGCGGCCCTTCTGGTAACCCTCGTGCAGCGTGTTCAAGTCCTTGTAGAACGAGGGGTCCATCCCCACGTCCTTCGCGCTGAGCTTGTTGTACAGCTCGGCAAATTCGTCCTTCGCCTCGCGCGCGGCCTTCTTGCTCGCCCGCGTCGGTTTGATGAAGTTCTCCGTGATGCGCTTCTCCAGCGCAGGGGTGAACAAGTCGCCCAGGGCCGCGCGCTGGGCCTTGAGCTCTTCAGACAGCTTCTCCTGCGGCGTGGCGTACTTGCGCATCGCCGCCTCCGCCGCCGCCTTGCGCCGGTCATAGTCCGCCCGCTGCGCCCGTGCCAGCGCCGCGTCGCCACTGGGCACCGCCCCCACCCCGTCCGGCGTGGCCCCGCCCATCAGGGCGCGCTGCTCATCCCGGGCCTGGCGCAGCGTCGCAATGTACCGGGCCAGATTGCCCAGCTCGCTCTTGATGTAGATGTTGTCCGGCGCCTGCTTCAGGCGATCGGCCAGCGCCACATACTCGGCCTCCGCCTGTTTGATCTTCGCCGCGGTGAGCTCCATCTGGGCAGACACCGGCTTTAAGGTGTCCGGCATCAGATCAATATGGGTGTTGAGGTCAAGCACCCCGCCGGTCAGGGCGTTGATCGAACCGTTCAACAAGTTCGCGCTGCCCTGCAGCAAGCCAAACGCACCCCGTCCAGCGACCACACCGGCTGCGTTCGCCATCGAATGGAAGAAGCCCTCACCACGCGCCTTCGACAACTCCAGCGTGTCAGACAACACGTTCAGGTCATTGCTCGCCGCGCGCGCCGTGGAGCCGATGGCATCAGACGCCCCCGCCTGGCTCACCGACAGCACGAACCGTTCCCAGCTGTCCGCCGTGTTCGACAGCGTGCCGTCCAGCGTCGCGGCGCGCTCGGCCATGGCGCCAGCAAAGTTCACGTCGCCCAGCGAGCGCAGGTAGCCCGTGATCTCTTCCGCGCTGTTGCGCACGGACGTCGTCACCCCCTGGAAGGTGAACGACACCTGGTCGCCCTCCACCCGCGCCCGAATGCCGAATTCCTTCAGCCGTTCAAACTCTCCCGTGGCCGCGTCCGCCACCGCCTCGATCATCTGGTTCACGTTCTTGCCCATGGCCGAGGCCGTGTTGCCATAGCTGCGCAACGACGCCTCGGACGGGTCCAGCCCCATCGCCTTGAGCTTCACGAAAGCCGAATTCACCTCGTCCAGCTGGAAAGGCGTGGTCGCCGCGAACGACTTGATCCACGCCATCTCCTTCGCCGCCGCGCGGCTGCTGCCGGTCACCGTCACCATGCTCGAATTCAGCACGTCAAACCGCCGCTGCACCGGCACCAGGTCCCCCGCCAGCTTCACCGCGGCCGAGCCGATCACCGTCAGCACCGTGCCCACCCCGGTCAGCAACCCCAGCCGGCTCACATTGCCCACCAGGCTGGCCAACCCCGATGCCGGCCGAGAAAAGTCCGCGCTGTTCACGGCCCGGTCCAGCTTGCCGAACTGGCTCGCCGCGCTGCCCGCCTGCTGGTCCAGCTTCTTCGTCTCTGCGGTCAACCCCTGGGTGGCACGCTGCGCCCGGACCATCTGCTCCTGCGTCTCGCGCACAGCATCGGTCAGCTCCGCCTTGTAGCGCTTGAGCTCAAGCGCCAGGCGTACCACCAGCGTTCCAAGGTTGCCCGTCATGGTCCTTCTTCGTGTCCGTTGTCGTCGATCATTCAGCCTGCTCGCTCCAAGCCTTGAGCGCCGCGGCCTCCACCACCTGCAGCGCCAGCACCTGCTCGCGCCACGCCTTGCCCCGTACCCCCAGCGCCCGGGCCACCACCTCGATGCCCGGCCAGTTCAGCGCCACCCGGGCGCCCGCCATTCCGGCGTACACCCACTGCGAGCTCACCCCCAGGAAAAACCGCCAGTGCTCCCAGTTCTCCGGCCACACCTCGCACACATCGCCCTGCACGCCCTCCCGCAAATCCCTTACCTGCTCGGCCAGCGCCAGGTCCTCCGCGCTCGCGCCCCAGCGGCGCATCATGTCCAGCACCCCCTGATCAATGCGCGTCGGGCTCTGGACGGGCTTCACGCCCACCCAGTGCCGCGTCGCCTCGATCAGGTTCTGTGTTTTCCCCCGCCCACCTGCTCAAAAAACGCCTGCGCGATGAACTTCGGGCTCGGCGCGATCTGCAGCAGCGCCTCCAGGTTGTCCCGCGAAAACGGCACCGCCTCGTTCGTCTCCTTGTCAACCAGTTCCCAGCCCACCATCCGGTCGCGGATCAGGTCCTCATTGCTCACCTGCGCCTCGTAGAACGCGCGCGCCTCGTCCGTGCTCGTGCGCTTGAACACCGCCACGAACTTGTTCTTGTCGTGCCCGCCCTTGTCGTTGGGCACCGGTACCGTCACCTCCACCGTGAAGGTGGGTTTCTGGGTCATTTGAAAAGCCATCGGTCAATCTCCAGTTGAAAAAAATGCGTGAGTGGGTGGGGGCCGGTCAGATGAAGGTCAACACCAGCTCATCGTTGCCCGCGTCCGGGTTCAGGCTCAGCTGCAGGTTCAGCATCGCCACCCCATTGCTGTCCTCGATCGAAGGCTCGGCCGACACGCAGGCCTTCGGCGCGTCCACCTTCACGATGTTTCCGGCCGTCACGCCGTGCACCACCGCCAGCGCGCCCTCCTCGGACAGGCGCACCGCCTCGCCCCAGGCCTTCGTCGCCACGCTCGGCAGCTCGATCTTCAAGCTCGACGTGGGCTTGCGGTCCGAGCGGTGCGCCCCGCCGCAGTTGATCAACTCGCGCCAGGTCATCTGGTTGGCCAGGTCAAAGCTGAACGACTCCACGCACGGCGTGGTGCCGAACAGCGTGAACGTCGGCGTGTTCACCCGGCCCACCGTCAGCGGCTTGAGGAACGCCGCAAAGCTCGCGCCGGCGGGCATGACCGCATCCGTCGCGGCGGTGTAGATCCCCAGGAAGCTGAAGCGCGCCACGGGGATCTGCTTGGGCGACATCTCGAAACTCACCGTGCCGATCGCATCGGTCAGCACGAACTCCATGCCATCCAGGTTGCAGATCAGCGTCAGGTACGTCTGCCCGCTGGTCACCGGTGCGTAAGCCGCGCTCACGCCAACGGTCAGCGTCTCGGCCATGCCGCAGCCCAGCAGCAGGGGCGCGATGGCCGGCGCCGTGCCAGCCGCGCCAGAGCCGGCCAGCTCCACCACGAACTCAATGCCGCGGTGCACGCCGGCCGTGCTCGAAGGCGAGTTGCCCATGTACGGGCGGATCAGGTTGCGCGCCACGAACTCGGCCTTGATCAGATTCGGCGTCACGCTCTGGCACAGGATCGCGTTGTCAGCAGGCGCCGGGGTGGCGGGCGTGCCCTTGGCCACCTGGGCCTTGGCCATCACCAAAAGGTTGCGCATCAGTTTCATGGTCGTTCCTAAAAAGTCAGAAAGTCAAAGAGAGGGTGTCACTCGGCCCGGCGCCGCACGCCGGTGTAGGGGTCCCGCACGAAGCGCCCGGCCATCCCCGAAAACTCATCGGGTGGCCAGCCGCCCGCCGGCACCGGCATGGGCACTCGCGGCGGCTCTTCTGGCGCGACCACGGCGGTGCCATCGGCCGTGGCCGCGTGCGCATCCGGCGCAGCCGGGCCCACGCTCTCGGGGTCCGGCGCCGCCCGGCCGGCAGGCTTCTTCGTTGTTGCCATGGTCATCACTCCTTCCAGCATCAAAACCGCACATCCAGGCCCAGCACCAGCCAGCCATAGGGGTGCTCCAGCTGCTCGCTCTGGCGAAACTCCTTCGGCAGCGCAGACCCCACCCCGCTCGGGTACGACGTCCAGGCCAGCAAGTCCTGCAGCAGCGCCAGCTCCGCCTGCTCGATGGCCACCGGCTGCGTCGCCTCGTCCACCACCAGGAAGCACACCAGCGCCACCTCCATCGTCCCCAGCTGCCCCTCGCGGCCCAGGTAGTTCGCGAACTGCCCGCCGCCCCGGCTCACCACGCACACCAGGCCCGCCAGCAGCTGCTCGCGATCGGCCGCGGCCGGGTCCACCAGCCCGCGCTGCACAAACCGCCCGGGCAGCGCCGCCGTCAGGCTGGCCAGCACCGCATCCAGTCCAGCGTTCGCGTCGCTCATGCCGTTGCCCCGTTACCGCCCGCGCGGTTCGCCTGTTCCACCAGGCGCTGCACCACCGCCGCCATCCGCTGCGGCACCGTGCGCTCCATCACCAGCGCCACCGGCTCCACGAATGGCTGCGCGCGCAGCCCCTTGTGCTTCACATGCCAGCTCAGCCCCATGTACCGGTCGCGCAGCTCCAGCTCCCGCGCCGTGAACCGCTTCGTGCCCGCCCGGGCCCGGCGCACCCCTGCAAACGCCTTGCTCGCCAGCCAGTCCACGATCGGCTTGGCCGCCGGGTCAAAAAAGCGCGGCAAGTGCTTGCCAGGGCGCTGGCCCTTCTCCCGAAACAGCCCGTGCGCCACCCCCGGGCGCACCTCCCAGGTGTTCGGCGCCGGCATGCTCACCGCAATCGAATTCACCAGCGTGCTGCGCCACTTCGGCGCCAGGTCGCGCATCTTGCGAGCCGCCTCCTGCGCCAGCCGGGCCATCTCAGCCCACAGCGCGCTCTCCATCGCCTGGCCATGCGCCTCCAGCGCCGCCGTCACGCGGTACACGCCCGGGTCGCCCGCCGTGTTCATCTGCGCGCCTCCCTGAACTGCTGCATCAGCTGCTCCGCCAGCGCGGCCGGCGTGCTGTTGCGCGGCGTGCCGCTCATCCCGTCGCGCAGCTGCACCGGCTTCGAGGCGTTGCGAATCGCCAGTTCCTTCATCGCCTCCACCTGGGCCCGCAGCAACAGCAGCCCCCGGTCCAGCTCGTTCACCGTCGTCTCGCCAGCCGTCGCGCCCAGCACGTGGCGGGCGAAATACCAGAACCGCAGCTCCGTCCCGTAGCACGCCAGCAGCGCCAGCGTCGGCGCCGGCTCCAGCACCACCCACCAGGCCGCGCCGTCCCACTCCGTGGCAATGCGCGGCACCGCGCCCGGGTAGCCAGGCTCCCAGGGCTTCGGTGCGCGGCGCGGGTCCGCCCACTCGCTCAGCTTGAAGGCCGCGAAGTCATCCACCGGCACGGCATAGCGCGACAGGTCGGCCTGCAGCGACACACTCGCCAGGCGGCTCACCGGCCGCTTGAACTGCATGTCCGGCAGCGACTGCGAAAGGAACCGCTTGAAATCCGCGTCATCGGTCGCCTTGAACACCGCCGCACTGTCGTGCAGCGACGTCTTCAGGTCCGCCACCAGGTCAGCCAGCGCCATGCCCATGGTCAGGCCTTGCCATCTTCCAGATCGGCCTGCACCTCCAGCCGCGCCTGATCCATCAGCAGGGTCCGGCCCTCTTCGCCAATGGCCGCCAGCTCATCGGCCGTCAGCGCGTCCAGCTGCTTCTGGTAGGCCACCTGCACCAGCGCTTCAAACTCGGCCTGCGCCTGCCCTTCATCCAGGCGGGCGTTCGCGCGCTTGAGCTGCTCGGCCGCCACAGCGTCCAGCAGGCTCTTGCGCGGCGTGCCGTCCGCGCCCTCGATCGTCACCACCAGATCCAGCGCCTCGCCCGTCAACTGCGGCAGCTGAGCCACCACGCTCTTCACGTTTCCCTTGAGCATGTCGGCGATCAGCTGCGCCAGCGTCGGGCCCGCCGCGGCCACCGGTGCCGGCCGCGCATCGCTCAGCTCCGGCGCCGTGTCGGCCACGTCGATGTGGCGCCCCTCGCCCGGCGGGATCAACTTGCCACCCACGAACATCACGTTCCTGCCCGTGTTCTCGATGTACTGCACACCCATGTCACTCTCCTTGGTTTGCCAGCACCCCGCCGGCACGCACGGCCGGCGGGGGGTCTACGCTTCGCTCTTGGTGGGTGTGGGTTACGCAGCACGCGCCACGCGGCCGGTGGCGCTGTACACCACCACGCTGGTCAGGCTGTTCTTCAGCTGCGTCGGGGTGTGGATGCCCAGCCACTGCGTGCCGAAGGTTTCCTTCTGGTCGATGAACTGGCCCTGCGCGTTGCGGGCCTGCTCCAGCGGGTTCATGGCAAACGGCTTGACCATGCGGAAACGGCTGTTCGCCCGCTCGCCCACCAGGATGCGGGTGTCACCCATCATCAAGCCCGGTGCCGTGGTGTTGAAGGTCGGCAGCGCCTTGATCTGGCCCAGCGAACCATCGGGCGCCAGCCCGGTGGCCACCCGCGAGGCGTTCGCCTCGAAGCTGCGCGCCTGGCTGATCGCGTTGTCCAGGTGCGCGCTCATCAGGATCATGTTCGGGGTGTAGAAGCGGTCCGTGCTCATCACCGCCTTGCGACCGCCGATCACCGTCAGCAGCCGGTCATAGCGGTCCTTCACATCCTCATTGGCCACCGCATCGCTGTCCCACTTCACCACGTTCGTGGTGTAGAAGCCTCCCACCGTCAACACCCAGGCTGCGGTAGGGGCCACCGCCGCGCCGCTCTCGTCCACGAAACGCAGCTCGCCCAGGTTCCAGTCCATGATGTAGTACAGCCCGGCCGCCAGCGCCGAGCCATCCGCCGGCAGCACGTATTCCGAGCGCAACACCGCGTTCAGCGTCACCGTCAGCGCGTTCAGCGTGGTGCCCACCTGGTTGCCCTGCAGGTCGTACACCTTGCGCGGGCGCACCACCGGAAACTTCGTCGTCACGAACACCTTGTTCGTGCCATCCACCTGGGCCGTCAGCGTGTCGGTGAAAGCCAGCGCGCCGTACTCGTCGGCGCTGCACACCAGCTCATTGCAGTTCAGCGCCTCGGTGTCCTCGCCCACGATCCGCACGATGTTGCGGATGTTCTCCGTCACCGGGTCGAAGTCGATCACGCTCGCGCTCATCAGCATGCGCAGCTCCTCCGACACCCGGAAGCCCAGCTTCTGCGGGATCGGGCGGGTTTCTTCCTGCGTCTGGATCACACCCGAATTGCGAATGCCCTGGCCCTCGTAGCGGCGCAGCGCGTTCACCCCAGCCGCCGCCGTGTCGCGGTAGCTGTAGGGGATGGTCATCACCTGGGCAAACGGGGCCGTGCCCACGTTCATGAAATTCATGCTGATCAGGTTGAAGAGCGATTCACGCAGCACCGTGCGCTCGGCCACGGCAGGCACCGCCACATCGCTCACCAGGCCGGTGCCGCTGGCCAGCGCCTTGTGCTCGGCGTCCAGGCGCGCGCCGTGGATCGAGTCGTACTGCGCCAGCGCCTTCTCGGCGAAGTCCTTGTTCTTGGCCAGCAGCTTGCCGCCCGTCTTCTCGTAACGCTCGGCCTCGCTCATGCGGTCATAGCCCAGGCGCTTGTCGATCTGCTCCTGCAGCGCCTTGATGCCGTTGGAGCTGTCCACCGTGATGTGCACGCTGCCGCTGGGCGGGGCATAGCCCAGCGTCACCAGCTTGTGCGCCGCGCTCAGCTGCTTCACGTGCTCGATCTGCACCTGTGCCAGCGCCTTCACCGCGTCATCGGTCGACACGGCCGTGATCATCGGCAACAGCGGCTCGCACAGCTTCTTCACGCCCTCGGGCGTCAGCGTCTTGTCGGCGTCGGCAATCGTGTCGCTCAGCAGCTTGTGCTTGGCCGCCAGAGAGGTCGCAGCGGCAGCCGCGGCCGTTTCGCGTTCGGCCAGCAGACGGGCCACCTCGGCGCCCACGTCCACGGTCTGCGCAGGCGCGGCCAGGGTGATCGTCACCGGGCCGGTTTTGCCCTGGTCGGCCAGCGCCTTGATCTGGTCAGATACCGCCTTGCCGATGCCCTCCCAGCTGGTCATCGCGGCCAGCGCCTTGGTCTGGTCGCCGCCGGCGGCGTCGAAAGCGGTCTTCGCCTCGGCCAGCAGCTTGGTCAGCGCGTCGCCGGAAATGCCCATGGCCAGGTATTTGGCCTTCAGTTGTTCGAGCCAGTTCATGTTCGTTTGCTCCGAGAGTTCGTTGATAAGTTGGGTGCTCACAGCCAGGCGGAACGACTGCGCGTCGTCATCGGCCTGCGACAGCTGCACCGGGTCCAGGTTCTTGATCACGGGCCGCGTCGTCAGGCCAGCACCCAGCAGCACACAGCCGTGGGCTTCCTTGGTCTCGTTGTCGCGCCAGTTTTCGTGGTACTCCGCGCTCAGGTAGGCGAAGCCACGCTTCTTCACCGCGTCCAGGCCGAACTCCGTCCACCCCACCAAGGCGCGCAGCCGGCCGTTCTCCACAGACAGCTTCAACACCTTGGCCGCCGCGCCATCGTTCGGTCGGTGCGCCACATCGATGAACACGTCCTGCCCCAGAACGCCCTTGACGAAGTTCTCATTCATCTGCAGCAGATGGGTCGGCGTGATCATGAAATCGCCGTAGCGCGGGTCGCTGAAATTGCCCGTCCGGGTCAACGTCACCCAGCTCTGCGTCTGCCCCTCCGCCAGCTCGACGCGCTGCGACAGAAACCGCACCGTTCCAGGTGGGCTGTTGGTCGTGTCATCGTCGGAAAGCAGGATGTGCCGGCCCGGCACGGCAACGCCGAAAGCGCCAGCCGACACGGCCAGCGCAGACGCTGCAAGAGACAGTAGGGAACGCTTCATGGTGCCTGTTCGCGGTAGTTACGCGAATGGCATCGTCCCTGTGATTCGGGCGCAAAAAAAGGGGGCAATCTGCCCCCCTCCGGTTCTTCAATCAGCCGCCCAACCGGGCCATCGACCGGACGCTACGTGCCGGTCATTGTGGTGTTCGACGGATTACCCCAGTCGGGGTCTGGGTGCGTTCCGTTCGGCCCGTAAATCTCCTCAAGTTCCAGGCACTCGCCGCCGCACTCCGGGCAATGCCTCGAATCCGTCCGGCTTTCGTCGCCCTGCCAAGCGCACTCGATGCACTCAACGTCAACGCCTCTGCTGTTGTTTGTCATGTCGAACTCTCCTATCGAGCGGACCCGTTGGGCCGCTCATTGCCGGTGTTGAACAACACGCCTTTGAGCGCCACCATGGCTGTCTCGCAGTTGCCGCGCTCCATCAGCAGCGAGCCGGCGTGCTGAGCTGTTCCCAGTGCCTCGAACGCGGCGACCACGCGCCGCGCGGCAGCTTCGATGGCTTGCAGGTACTCAATTTCCAAAGCCTGAGATTGCAAATGCAGGTTCCAGCCTCTGAATCTGTCGGCGTCCCTGGCGTAGGTGTACCCGTCGCCGGTCGCGCTTCGCGTCGGGCTGTTGAAACCGTTCCATCGCATCGCGGTTTCAAATGCAACCATGTTTTGTTCAACGTCCATCGTTTCTCTCCGGTGTGGTGCTGTTCAACTCGGCGCGCCAGTCGGACCGCCTACGGCGGTCCGCTGCGCTCTGTGTTGGTCCCTTAACCCAGCGTCCACTTAATGCCTACGATGATCAGGCCCGCCGACACGATGCCGAGTCCCCACACCATCGCGGCTGTCCAGAAGCTCTGCGAGGCAAACACAGTTCCCGCGAATAACCCGCCAGACACCAGCACCAGCAAGGCCCAGCCCGCCAGTCGTCTTGCAACGTCCATCTCGTTCCTCCCCCAACGGGCCCAACACTGCACCTATTCGCCAGCCTTCAGCGTGCCCGCGCTGATGCTGTTCGGCACACGCATCCCGAGCGCCTGATAGAGCCGTTGCGCCAACTCATAGTCCTGGGCCGCCAGGAAAGCCGGGTTCACGTCCTGCACAGCACCAAACCACTGGCGCATCAAGTTCGCCTCATCGGTAGTGATCGTGATCGCCTCGCCCATCGCCACCACCTAGGCCACCGTGGCGGGCTTCATCCGCTGCACAGCAGCGTCCAGATCCTGCAACCCTTTGAGATACCAGAAGTGCTCGGCCTCACCGTAGTCGAACGGCGCCACAGAGTGCGTGGCGAACGGGACCCCATAAGGGCCTTTTTCAAGGTCAAGGCGAACCGTCTTCGTGGTGCCGTCTAGCTGGATCGACCGATCAATGGCCGAACGATCCAACTCGACGGGCAGCAGGTCGACCGCGCCCACGAGCACCGCGCGCACCTCTGTCGTTTCCTTCAAATAAACCGGAATCCTCATGATCTGCTCCTCTGTTCGTGGCCCTTGCGCGCCACCGTGTGCCAAATGTCCCACCCATCCTTGAGCAACTGCCGCAGCCCAAACATCTGCGCCATCGCCAGTTCACCGTCAGGCCCGAAAGGCGGCAGCTCGCAAGCCAGGCGGGCAGTGTAGCCACCGCTCGCCTGGCTCACTGCAAGCATTTTGCATCCTGGCCCATTGGGACACGAGGCACGCCCGCCGCAACGGCAATTCCGTCAACCACGTTCTCAAGATTCGCCTGCACGCTCACCAGCAGCCCGACGAACAGGCCAGCGCTCAGCTTGTATTCCGGCGGGCAACCGCGCAGCAGCTCGATCAGCGCAGCCACGCTGGTGCGGGCGTCTTCGGCGGATGCCAAGGTGTCAGGCAGTTCGTCCATGGCGGGCATCATGCTGCACCACCTTCCAAAAACAGCAGAGGCTGCACCGCGCCGTTCTGATAGACCGTTTCCATCACGGTATCGCCTGTCGGTTCGTCTCCGTCCCAACCATCCGGCCAGGTCTGCGCAGCAATCAGGGCACGGATGCGTGCCTCTTCTTCGGCGTTGATCAGGTTGATCTCTGGGCGGCCCAGCGTTCGTGCGGCGGAATTGCAATCGGATTGAATGGTCAGGACCCGATCCAGGGCCATCAACCGGGCTTCAAAGGTCAGCGGTCCCATGCGTTGGGGATTTTTTGCAATGCTGCCGTTTTTCAATCTCTCGGCTCCAGCCTTTTTCAACCGGTGCTTAGGTTCACGCAACTCTCGCCACAGCGGCTTAATACCGCGAAGCGGTGCAAGGTAGGCCCAATTCGGAAGCGAGAGGATGGACTCCAGGGCCTTTTCCTCCTGTGCCAGAGCGCATCCTATGCAGCCAGTGCGCGCATTGATTTCCTCGGCTTCGTCTCCGCCATAGGCATCAGCGACCATGGCCGTTGACCAGTCTCCGAACTCGACGCGAGGCGCCCAGTGTTTGAGCCATTCCCAGACATGGCACACCCGCCAGTGCAGCAACGGTGCCAGCGTGGCGATCCGACCGCGCAGACCTTTGGCGTTGGGCAACACTTGCTGATACCAGCCCTGGCCACACTCGGCACCATCCTTGCCGCAGCTCATCTCAATGCGGCGATCTCGGATGGCGCTCTCACCCTGACGGACACCGGTGATCATCAGGATCTGTCCTTCGATATCGGCGATTCGATCACGCAGCGCCTGTTCCATCGGGTCAATCTTGATTTGCCTGGTGCACCAGCGGAGCGTGTTGTTGTTTGGTGGTGGAACACCCCGGCCCAAGATGTAGACCATGAAACGTTTGTCCATCGGGGCGCACACTACATCGACGCGAATGCCGCGCTCTCGCAGTTCATCCATGATCTGCTCGGCGGCAATGGCCAGAGGTGGAAGCTCCTGCCGGGTGTCGGCGTAAAAGACAGTGAGAGTTTGCGGCGCGACGATCTTTCCGGTGTCGATCAGCCAACAAATGAGTGTCAGCGTGGCGGTGCTGTCTTTCCCGCCAGACCAGGCTACGCCCCAGTGAGGGTGATCCGGCCCGTAGGCCTGCAGTGATTGAATCGTCAGGTCAATGGATTCCGTCATCTGCAGGCGCTTTCCGCCGTCGAAGAACGATGCTTGTCCCGAGCTCATGATGCACCCCCTTCAACCTGAGACGCGCGGTACTGGTCGGCCTCTTCCTTCGTCGCCAGCTCGAAACGCGGGTGGTGCTTTCCGTCCGGTGTGATCACCTCGAACTGGTGCACCTGAAACAACCCGCCCAAGGTCCAGTTGCAAGGCCTGCCATCCGGTTGCCTCGGCGGACTGCCTGCTCCAGTGAAGCGGCCGACGCAGGAAAAGCCCAGATACGTCTCCACTTCGTCAAAGTCTTTTCCGGCCCCGGCGCGGATCAGGTCCTTTCCCATCTGCAGCGTCTTGCACATGGGACAGCGGAACACGATCTCATCGCGGCGAGAGGCCTGCGCCTCGCAGGCAGCGTGGAACTCGTCAAGCGTCATCGTCTTCATGCTGCACCGCCTTCCAGCTGCAGCCTGGCACACACCGCGCGCACAACCTTCTGCAGCGGCTCACGGATCAGGCGGGTCTGCTTCGTGCCGGTGAACTGTTCTACCAGCTCGCGCGCCAGTTGGTGATGTGCGGTCACCGGGCCCCAAATCGCCAGCAGATCGAAGGCTTCCCCTTCGGCCAGAAGCTGCGGTCGCAGGCGCTTTTCCAGCACCAGCAGGTACAGGGCCGGGTCGGCGGTGCTGAGCAGCATCACGCCCCAGCCCTTGACCTCCAGTGCCACCAGATAGCCGGTGCGCTGGTCGGACAGGTCGGCAAACCGCGCGCGGGTGACGCCCAGCCAGCTGCCGCTGTAGCAGGGAGCCGACACAGGCAGCCCGGTATGTTGCAGGCTCACATACTGAGCCTGTTCGGTGATAGAGTGCATCCGCTTCTTCCTTTCGAGTGGTATCGGGGGTTGGGCACTTGACGCCCCGGCTGTTGACGCAGCCGGGGCGTTTCCTTTGGTGGGGTCAGGTTGCACGAGCGGCCTTTCGGTCGCGCTGCTCCTGCAGCAACGCCACGATTTCAGCGTTCAAGCTGCGGTCGTGTTCAACGGCCTGGTGCTTGAGCCACTTGCGCAACTCATCAGGGAGTCGAAGAGACACCGGCCGTGCCTGCTCGGTCTTTGCCTCAGGTTTCTGGTTCATGGATTCCTTTCATTCACACCGGATTTGGTGTGGATGAAATTTAGATTCTTTTGTTGTGGATGTCAATATGTATCTTTGAAAGAATACTTTTTGACATCCACAATCCATCCCATGACAGACCGGCACCAAGCTCCCGCCTACCCGCTCCGACTCCCGGCAGACCTGAAAGAGCAGGTCACAAAGTCGGCATATGTGGCCGGTCGCAGCTTCAATGCCGAAGTGGCCGCGCGGTTGCGCGACTCGTTCAGCAACGGCGGTGCTGCGCTCCCTCAAGCAGTCCAGGACGCCGTAGACGACGAAATCGAAGCCCGAGGCGGCACGCCAGAGGAAGCCCTCACGCGCCTGGTGCTGCTGGGTCAGAGCAAGGGCGGAACGGTCTTCCAGGTCACCATCCAGCCGGGCGCCAAGCTGCAGGACATCTCAACGGTGATCGAGGCTGCAAAGCTCGTGGTGCCGCCCAACGCCGACATGTTCATGGAGCGGAAATGAGGCCCATCGATGCGCGATGAAAACATCAGGGACCGGGCCGAAGCGCTCTGTGAAAACATCGCGACGACACGTGGGATGCACGCCTTGAAAAAAGACGTCAAGGCCGGTCGATTCGGCCAAATGACACCCTACGCAGAGGTCTGGCTGCGGCGGCAGGCCATGGCCCCAGCCATCAGGGCCCTGTGGTCGTTCCTGGTCGGCGCTGCAACCATCGGCGCCTTGGTTGTCGCGTGTCGACCTGCATAGCAGCGGGTATCAGCGCGGCGCCATATCCAGTCGATCCAGTTCACCCGGTTCGGCGATGCCCTGCAGCACCTGAACCGCCAGCAATGAGCGGTTGATCGCATGGGTGAACAGGTCGGTCAACGCCTCGTCCAGGTAGTAGCACGGTGCCACCTCATAGCCGTCATCAACGCGCAGCCAGTCGTGCCGCTCCGGCGTTTCCCACATGAACGCAGCACAGGCCTTGCTGGAACACTTCCCAGCCACCAGCGCGGCTTCCACCGCCTGGGCCACGCCAGCGACGGCGCCGCGCTCGATGTTCCAGATACTCGAGTCAAGCACCAAGCCGCCCGCGGCCACGAACGCCCGCCAGAACAACACAGACGGCTGCGGATGGTCCCATTGGGCCAGCGGCATGCCGGGTATTTGCTGGGCCAGCATTGCGCGCAGCGCGGCGCGGGTGGCCTGCCGCGTCTGGGTATTGATCAAGGCTGTCTCCTGCAAATGAACCGGTCCAGCCGGGTTTTGTTCTTGTGGTCCGCCACCGTCAGCCACTGCATGTTGTCCCGGTGGTCGGCTCCTCCAGCGCACAGCGGATGCCGGTGATCCACCTCCCACCCTGGGCAGGCACCACGGCGCAGGCCTGTTGCTGGGCAGGGGTTGTGCCGCATGAAGGCGGCGCGCTCGGCAGCACTGCGGGCTGCAGCGCTGCCAGCCGGTGCAACCCCGACGGTCAGCGCAAGAGCAAGGGTGAGCGTCGTCCAGGCTTTCACTTCTCAGGTGACTTTGGATCTGGTTTGAGGCTTCCAAAGTCCCGAATGCCCGGGACCACTTGCCGCAGCTTTGCCGCCAGCTCGCCCTCGTTCACGCGCCACACGGTGCCGTCGACGAGCCGCACCGCCCTGACGTAAGCCACGGCCGTATAGGTGCCTTCATGTCCGATTTCGATGGTCCCGTCGCGCGCCTGCTCGCCGGGCAGCAATGGAGACCAGTCCACGCTGTTCTTGCCTTGCACCTCGAAGCGTGTGCCGATCTGGCGCTGGTCGAACGGGTCGTACTTCAGCACGATGATTTCAGTGGCCACCACCGGTTGCTTCCCGATGTTCTTCCAGGTCAACCCCTGCTCAAAACGGTCCCGCCGATCGCGGCTCGTGTTCTGGAAGCTGAATTCACTCAGCTCGATGTGTGGGCTGACGTTGACGATGATGGCCTTGCGATCCTGAAAGTTCTGCTGGGCAAAAGCCAACATGGCCGGAACAGTCAGGACAGAAGCGACGATGAGACGGCGAAGCACGTGGAGACTCCCTTGAGACGGTTGAGGAAGCCTGAATGCTACCGCCCTACTCCTCCGCCTCCATCTTGAAGCGCTTGTTCAGCACCCGCGTCACCGCCGCGGGGATGGTGCCGTCCGGGTAGATCATTTCCAGCCGCTGCAGCTGGCGCAGCGCGGCGGCCATGCCGGGCCGGCTGTCGCCGGTCAGGTCGGCCAGCGCGTCGGTGTCCACCTCCACACAATCCCAGGCCGCGGTCAGCGAGTCGTCGTCGGGCCAGTCCTTCACCACCCGCACCAGCAGCGGCGACCAGCTCAGCACGTAGCGGCGCAGCGTCTTGTCATCCAGCACCAACAGAGCGCGAGCCGGCGGGAACCGGTCCTTGATCTCCACCAGGTAGGAAGACAGAAGGCGTGGGTTCACAGCACCCCCTGCCGCTCAAGCCGAGCCGTCACCGCCCGCAGCGGCGCGCGGATCATCCCCTTCGAGCGCAGCAACCCAGCGTCGAAGTACTGCGCCTTCGTCACGCCCAGCACACCGGCCCGAACCTCCGGCGCCAGCCGCTGCAGCGCCTGCAGCTCGGTTTCCTTGCCCGCCCGGTCCGCATCCGTCACCTCATCGGCAAACGCCACCTGCACAAAGCTCAGCGTGTTCGGGTGCGCGGGCCAGGGCGTGGCCTCCCGGCTCGGGTAGACGCCCTTGCCCAGGCCGTGCAGGTTCTGCGAGGCCAGCAGGTCGCAAATGTCCGGCTCCGGGTGCGCCGGGCTCAGCAGGAACTTGAACCCCACGAACCCCGGCGTTTTCTCCGCCCCGGCCATGTACGCCTCGCCGTGCGCCCGGTTGATCTCGGTGCGAAACACCCGGTCCGCCTTCCACACCTCCGCCCCGTCGCCGGTGTGCAGCAGATCGGCCACGCGCGCCAGCGCCGGCCCCTTGGCCCGGTTCAACTGCAGGGCCAGCTCCGGCGGTACCGGCTGGCCGGCGTAGGCCAGCTCAGCCGCCGCCCGGCTCGCGCTCCAGCCCTGCACCACCGCGTTCCCGATCGCGCGCTGCAGCACCTCCTTCGCCCCCTGATCCAGCCGCCAAAGCCGGTCACTCAGCTGCAGGCCATCGGCCGCGGTGAACGTCTGCACGAACCGCACCGCATCCTGGCTGACCCGCATCGCCGCGGCGCTGTCCAGCACCGCCTGCGCTGGCCCGGCGGCCCCCACAGCGGCCACCCCCTGGGCGGTGTACGGCCGCACGCCCAGCGCCGCCGCATCGGCCAGCCGGTCCATCAGCAGATCGTCACGGCGCTGGGACAGCGCAGCCAGAATGTCCTCGATCTGCCGCAGCAGCGCCTGCAGGCCCTCGCGCGGCACCATGTTGCTGCCGTCCAGCCGGCTCGAGATGGCCGCGCGCACCTGCTCCGCCGCATCGGTGTAGATCTGCAGCTGCTCCTTCACGGTGGCCGCATCCAGCTCGCGCATGGCGTTGCGCGCCTGCTGGCTGCCCCGGCGGATCGCGGCGGCGGTTTTCATGGTCAGGCGCCAGGGTGGTCAGGCCGTGGCGTGCCGTTCAGGTCGGCCAGCGCATCGGCCATGGTCAGGTCCACGGCAGGCTCGTAGGTCTGCTCGAAGATGTCAGGCTTGCAGGGGTAGTGCTCGCCCTTCACCCCGGTGATGATCCAGTCCCCCGGCGTCACCACCATGCGGCCTTCAAGGGTCTCGATCAGGCCGTAGTCCGCTGGCGCATCCTTCCAGCCCTGGTCCATCATGTACCGCGTCAGTAGCGATGGGTGGTCGGCCACAGGCTCTTCCTTCCCTGCCTTGACTTCGTACATGGCAAACGGCAGGCCGACGCCGTGCTTCTGAGCGATCGCCCCAGCAGGATCAACGGCAAGCCAGCAATTTGCCATCGGCTGCGATGCCTGGTGCAGGCCGTCCACGTAGTAGTAGTGCCCGTGAATATCGAACCGGATCACAGCCGGAACAAAGGTCACAGCAGGGTGGTCGCCATCCTTGAACCACTGCACGGCATTGATCGTCACGGGTTTCTTGCGATAGAGCATGGTCAGTCTTTCTTGAAGTGGTCGGCAACGCGGTCGGGATACCAGGCACGCGCGGCGCTGCCGGCGTAGGTCTTCGGGCATGCCTGAATGCTGTGTTCGGTGCTGCCGCAGTAGGTGCAGCGCAGGTTCTGGCGGGCCACCGAGCCGCCGGCCGTCTTGGGGCACAGCTCAATGGTGTGTGAGTGGCTACCGCAGTAGCTGCAATGCATCACGCCCGCCCCTTCCCGCCATTGCTCCCCGGCTGGCTCACCGCCGTGGCGCTCTCGCCCTTGGGTGCGTTGCCCGGCGTCACGCTCACCCGGGGAGGCGCCACCGCCCTCCCCCCCACCGCGCCAGGCACCGGGTACGGGTCGGTCCGCTTCGCCTGCTCCTTGCGCTTCTCCGCCAGCGTGTCCGGGTCGTAGCCCAGCAACAGGTCGATCTCGTCCTGCGGGATGCCCAGCGCCATGTGCTTCAGCGCCAGGTCGGCCACCTGGTTCGGCGTCTCGGTGCGCCGCTCGGCAAACCGCACCGTGAACTCGTCGGGTCCGGGGTCCATGCCGCGGAACAGCAGGTGGATGCGGAACGCCACCACATAGGCCCCGGCCAGCAGGTCCTGCAGGCCGTCCACCTCGTCGTAGTAGCCGCGCTTCAGGTCCTCCAGAATGTCGCGCGCCAGCCCGCCGGTGTAGCCAAACAGGCCCTTGGGCGCCGGGCTGCCGGCAAAGAACGTGTCCAGCAGGTGCGCCACGTCGCCAATGTCGCCCAGCGTCTCGTCGCCACTGATCGCCGTCACACCGCCCTTGCGGTTCAGGTAGAAGTCGGTCGTGATTTCCGCCTTCTCGCCTTCCACATCCTTGCGGTACTGCTTCAGCGTCGGATCGTCCGCCCCCTCCAGCACGTGCACCAGCCGCAGCGGCGCGCGGTGCCGGCGGCGGATCACCAGGTCCTCCTCGGTCATCACCAGCTTGCGCCAGGTGCTGGCCACCGCGTCCAGCCACGGCCGGCCCATGCTGCCCAGGTCATCGAAATTCAGCGGGTCCAGCCGGCTCATCATCAGCTGCCAGGCCGGAAAGCTGGCCAGCGTCTGCCCGGTCATCACGTCGCGCTGCTCGTAGGCCGCGGCCGGGTTCTTGAACCGGCCCCCCGCGTCCACCAGCGGCACGATCGTGTCCGAAGGCATGCGCAGCGCCGCCATCACCTGCCGCTGTTCGCCCGCCGCGCCATCGTCCAGCACCAGCTGGTGCGCCAGGTTGCCCTCCATCACCAGCCCGCGCGCGTCGCTCTTGAGCTTTTCCGAGCGGCCCAGCTGCAGCCGCGCCACAAACCCGGCCCACTCGCGCTTCAGCGTCTCGCTGCTGCCCTTCTCGCTCACCTCCAGCACCAGCCCACCCCGGATCACGTCGCGCGCCACCCGACCGTGCACGCTCTTCACCCGCCCGTCCTTCTGGTCCATCTCGCGCATCAGCCGCACCAGAGCGCGCCGGTCGTAGTCGATGAACATCGTGCGGTACGTCCGCTCCAGCGACTCATCGCTGGCCAGCCGCGACCCCTTCTCCCCCGGCAGGCTCGATGCGAACGGGGTCAGGCTCTGCCACAGCATCGCCAAGCCCTGCTTTGCGGTTTCAAGTCGTGTTTTCATGCGGGCAATCCCAATGCGCCGGGCATGCCCAGCAGGTTCTCCCGGCTCACGCGCCGGTGTTCGATCACGGTCGGCGCGTCCGCCAGGCCACGGGTCAGCAGCGCGTACACGCCGGCCATCGCCGCGTCAAACAAGTCGTCGCCCGTCTTGCGGTCCACCATCTGGAAGCTGCTGTAGCTCGCCTGGGTGGGCACCGCCTTCATGTTCCCCAGCTGCCGGCAGAACGCCAGCCACTCCTCGGGCTCGCGCTCGTTCGCCGTGTCCACGTAGGGGAACGCGGCCCGGTTGTGGTGGAAAGCCTCGCGCAGCGCGCTGGCCATCACGTGCTTGGTCATCCCCTCGAACCGCATCGGCGCAAACGCCCAGCCGGCCCAGGCGCTGCCCGTGCTCTGCCCGTCCAGCACCGTCTCGCGGTTGATGTGCGTCAGGCCCCGGCGGAACAGCTCATCGTTCACCGCCGTCAACATGCCCACGCCGTAGGCGTCGCCGATCGCGTAATCCGGGCGGAAGTAGTCCCACAGCGCAACCAGGTCCTTGGCCAACAACCGGTCATCCACCCCCGGCTGCCACAGCTTCACGAACGGGAACGTGATCCAGTTGCCCAGCTGCTCCGTCACCACCAGCGCGCTCTTCGACGCCGCCGGGTCCTCGCCGTGGCCGGTGTGGTCATAGCCGAAGCTCAGCAACCCACGCCGCTTGTACCGCTGGCCCGGCACCGGCCCCACCCGCTCCAGCCCGGCCTCCAGGCCCAGGGCCGACGCGCGCCGGATGTGCTCCTCCCAGATCCAGTTCCGTGCCTTGATGTTCTGGCACAGGAACTGCCGGATGTACTCCTCCGGCGGCAGCTGGATGCGCATGCTCTCCGCCCAGCTCGGGTCCACCATGCCCAGCTCCACCCCCAGGTGCACGTCCACCGCCGGCAGCGTGTGGTATTCCCCGGTGTCGATCAGCCGCTGCAGCACGTCCGCGCCCTTGTACACCCCGCTGATGCGGATGCTCGGCTTGAACTCCGTCGTTTTGCGGTCCACGCCCAGGCGCCGCGCCGCGCCCAGCATCGGCAGGAAGCGGCTCATCAGCCGGTCCTGCGGCATGTCGTCGGTCTCCTCCAGGCTCGCCATCGTGATCGAGTCGCCGTCGATCTGGCTCATGATCCCGTAGGCGCTCGCCTTGGAGCCGTTCACGAACGCAAACGACGTGTCCTTCAGCTGCGGCCGCCCCTGCTTGTGGGCAATGAACGCGCTCAGCATCTCACTGCGCCGAATGCCGTCGATCAGGTAGTTCAGATTGTTCTGGCTCTGCTGCATCCGAGGCGCCACGATGCCCAGCTCCTGGTGCGGCGTCGTGGCCAGCCCCTCCAGGTGGTACATCTCTTTCACCGCCGTCTTGCCCGTGCGCCGGCTGGAAAAATCCACCGTGTTGCGGTGCTCATCCATCTCCTGCATCTTCAGCAGCTGGATCGGGTCCAGCTCCACGTTGTGCACGTACTTGTGCCACAGTGCGTGCGGCCGAATGCCCGTGCCAGGGTCCGGCATGGCGTACTTCATGATCGCCCGCTCCGCCACGATGCTGCTCTTGGCCCGCTCGGCAGCGCTCGTCCTCACGACTGCCCCCGCGCCTGAAACTCCACCAGCACCGGGTCCGCCGCCTTGCGCTTCTGCGCCGCCTCGATCTGCTCGCGCGCGCGCTGCGTGGCGTCCAGCATCCGGGCCCCGAACGCCGCCATGCTCTCCCGCGTGTCCTCATCGTCCTTCAGCCGGCCCTTGAACACATCGTCCTCGGCGTCCGCCGCGCGCACCGTCATGCCCAGGTCGTTCATGCTCAGGCCCAGGCGGCTCACCAGCTCCGTCACCGCCTTGATCGCCGGGTTGCTCTGCCGGTTCATGATGTACTGCCGCTCGCCCTGGGCATCCAGGTACGTCAGCGTCACCGGATTGCCCTCGCGGTCGAGCTCCACCCGAGGCTGCGTGATCGTGATGCCCTCGCCCAGCACCTCCTGAATCGCCATCTGCAGCATCGCCGTCAAGCTGGCAGCCAGGTCAGCATGCAGCCCGGACAGCTTGCGCGGGTCGCGCTGCTCGAACGCCGCATGGTGCAACATGAAAATCTCGGTCTGCTTCACGCACGCCGATTGCTGCCCACACCACACCCGATCCACATCACACCGGGCACAAAACGAATAGCGGTCAGGCTTGGCTGGGAAGTAGGTCGCCGTGCGCGCCGTCATCCCGTGCTTCATCGCGTTGAAGCGCGTGCGCAGCGCCTCCTCGGCGGTCGGGTGGCCCTCTAGGTTGCGCGCCGTGGCGGCCTTGCCATCGTCGGTGCGTGGCCCGGTGGCGGTCTGGTGCGCCTTCATCAAAGCGCGCTCCCAGCTCGCCTGCGGCTGGTGCTCCGCCTTGCACCTCGGGCAATGGGCGAAATAGGCGAACGGGTGGTATTCCTGCTCGGGCAGCGGCTCCACCAGATCAGGCGCACCCGTCCACGAGGCGCGGCATGAACCGCACCTGAAAGCGACGTGCGAAAGCTCAGCCGACCAGTCCTTGGGCATGCCCCATCATCAGCGGGGCACAGGCGCAAAAAAAGGGGGCAATCTGCCCCCTTTCGGACCAATTTGCAGGTGTCAGCAGGATGGTCAGGACGAACGTCCGCCAGCCAGCAACGCCGCCTTCTGCGCCGCGAACTCCTCATTCGTCAGCCGCCCGTCATCGAGCAGCTTCGCCAGCTTGGTCAGCTCATCGGCAACCGAGACGCCCGCAGTCGGCCCTGCGTTCGCCAGCACCCTGATCGACTCGATCTGCCGTTCATGCTCTTCGCGTCGTTCCTGATCGCGCCGGGCGTCATCGGACCGCTTTTCCGCCAGTCGCCGCGCCTCCTTCGCCAGGTCTGGTTTGACCAACAGCACGATCATCGCAACCAGAGGCGAAAGCAGCAGGGACAACAAGAAGTAGTCGGCCCAAATCCGGCCGCGGCTGGACGCCCACCACCCAAGAAGAACCGAAAAAACCACCCAGAAGAAAAGGAACTCCACACTTCACCCCCGATATTGCTGCAGCTTGGAAACACCAGACAAAGCGCCACCGTATCCAGCCGGCAGCGCGTGCAGCAGATCATAAAGTGATCCCGACACCACAAAGAAAAAGGGCCGGCCCTTGCGAGCCGGCCCCAGTTCAGTTTTTCCTTGCAACAGGAAAGTCGAGGAGACGGAACGAATACTGCCACCTCATCCCGCGCTCGCAAAGCTGATAGGCTCTGTCTGTCCACGCCCAACACCCATGAACGGCCTCAAAATCTCCAGCACCTGTGTTCGTAGTGACGCCGTTTCCGGGAGCCAGAACACGTTAAACAACAAAGGCCTTCTTCGGAAGGCCTTTGTTGTTTCTGGCGGCATCACGCACTCGCACTCCTGGCCCTTGCCCACCCCTCTCATGATGACCATCAAGCGATCGGTTTTCTGGCTCAGCCTGATTGTCGTGGCGGTGCTCTCGTTGATGCCCGTCGAATTCCTGCCTCCCCAGACGCTCAATGTCTGGGACAAGGCCCAGCATGCGCTGGCTTTTGCCGGCCTGGCTCTGCTGGGTCTGCAGCCCTATCCCACGCGCCCATGGCGCCTGGCCCTGTGGCTGCTGGCGTACGGTGGGGCCATCGAGATGATCCAGTCGGCCACCGGCTGGCGGTATGGGGACTGGCTGGATCTGCTGGCCGATGCCCTGGGCATTGCGACAGGGGTCCTGCTCTGGGGTTTGCTTCGCTTGCGTGTACCGCACGCCGGTGGCTGAACACGGGCCATTGCAGATTTCACGGCATGCTCAACGGCCTGACAAGCTCGACAGCACCGACCATGGGCAACCGCGCACAATACGGGCATGACGCAATCGCCGCCCACCCGGACGCTGCCCTGGCTGGAACCTGGGCAGTCGTTTCCACCCGTTGAGACCGCCTGGGGTCCGTCCGATCCCGCCCCAGGGTTGTTGGCTGCGGGCGGCGTGCTGGACGTGCCCACATTGATTGCCGCCTATTCGCAGGGCATCTTTCCCTGGTACAGCGCTGGGCAACCCATCTTGTGGTGGAGCACCGACCCGCGCATGGTGCTTCACTGTCGCCGCTTCCGGCTGCACCGCTCCCTGCGCAAGACCTTGAAAACCCTGCTCAAGACGGGGCGGCTGGAGATCCGGTTCGACCACGGATTCGAGCGCATTATTCAGGCCTGCGCGCACACCCGTCGCGCCGGACAAAGTGGTTCCTGGATCCTGCCACCCATGGTTCAGGCCTATGTCCGTCTGCACCGCGCCGGCATGGCCCACAGCGTGGAAACCTGGATCGACGGTGAGCTCGCTGGCGGTCTCTATTGCGTCAATCTGGGCGGCATGGTTTATGGCGAGTCCATGTTCTGCCGGCAAAGCGATGCCTCAAAGATAGCGCTGGCGGCACTGGTGGCTTTCTGTCGCGCCCATGCCCTGCCCTTGATTGATTGCCAGCAAGACACCTCCCACCTGGCTTCATTGGGTGGCGAGCTCATGCCGCGCGAAGCGTTCTGCCGCCACCTGCGCATGGCCCTCCAACATGCAACGCCGCAGTGGGATTTCCTCCCCGTATACTGGGAGGAAATCCTGAATGAAGGCGGCATTCGAGTGTGACGCACCTCAAAGAACTCCCTCTTCAGGCGCTGCAGTTTTATGCCACAGCGCCTTACCCTTGCAGCTATCTGCAAGGGCATCAGGCCCGCTCGCAGGTCGCCACACCGAGCCATCTGATCCACAACGACGCTTACTCGGACCTGGTCACGCACGGCTTTCGCCGCAGCGGCATGTTCACCTACCGCCCGTACTGCGATGGCTGCCAGGCCTGTGTGCCGTTGAGGGTTCCGGTGAAGCGCTTTGCCCCCAGTCGCAGCCAGCGGCGCTGCCTGGCCAGCCATGCGCACCTGCAGACCCGGGTGCTCAAATTGTGCTTCGTCCCGGAACACTACCAGTTGTACCTGCGCTACCAGAACAGCCGCCACGCAGGCGGGGGCATGGATCACGACAGCATCGACCAGTACACCCAGTTTCTCCTGCAAAGCCGCGTCAACTCGCGATTGATCGAGTTTCACGAACCGGCCAGAAACGGACACCCCCCGCAACTCAAGATGGTGTCTATCGTGGACGTGCTCAACGACGGCCTCTCGGCGGTCTATACGTTCTACGAGCCCGATGACAAGGCGAGCTACGGCACGTACAGCGTGCTCTGGCAGATCGAGCAATCCCGAACCCTGAACCTGCCCCATGTCTATCTGGGTTACTGGATCGCCCAGAGCGACAAAATGCGCTACAAGTCCGGGTTCCGTCCGCACGAAGTGCTCATAGATGGACACTGGATCGCTCGAGACTGAGCCATCGGCCGCCACGAGGGCGGCGCTTGCCTGATCATCGAAACGCGTCGTCAGCCCGAAGCGGGCAGGAAACGTCATTTCATCTTGTAAAATATGCTCAACCCAATTTGAGCCCATGACCAAACGATCCGACAACCTGCCCAGCACCCCCACCGTCCAGGTGATCGAACGCATGTTCAACCTGCTGGAGGTGCTGGCCGCACGCGAGGAGCCGGTTTCACTCAAGGAAATCAGCGAAAAGACCGGCTTGCACCCATCCACAGCCCACCGCATCCTCAACGACCTGACCATCGGGCGTTTTGTGGACAGACCAGAAGCCGGCAGCTACCGTTTGGGCATGCGGCTGCTGGAGCTGGGCAATCTGGTGAAGGCACGTCTGAGCGTGCGCGATGCCGCGCTGCTGCCCATGCGCGAGCTGCACAAGCTGATCCAACAGCCGGTCAACCTGAGTGTTCGCCAGGGCGACGAGATCGTGTATGTGGAACGGGCCTACAGTGAGCGCTCCGGCATGCAGGTGGTGCGCGCCATTGGTGGTCGGGCACCACTGCATCTCACCTCCGTCGGCAAGCTGTTTCTGGCCGCTGACGATCCGCAACGCGTGCGTGCCTATGCCACACGCACCGGTCTGGCCGGCAATACGCGAAACAGCCTGACCCAGCTGGCCACGCTGGAGCGCGAACTGATCCAGTGCCGCCAGGCGGGTCTGGCGCGTGACAACGAAGAACTGGAGCTGGGCGTGCGCTGCATGGCGGCAGGCATCTACGACGACCAATGCAAGCTCGTGGCAGGCCTCTCGATTTCCGCACCCGCCGACCGCATCGATGAAAGCTGGGTGCCCCGGCTGCGCTCCACTGCGGCAGAGATATCTGCCGCACTGGGTTGCCCCAACGTCAAGAATCTGGCACCGGTCGGCCCCTGAATGCTTCTTTCAACAAAAAAAACGGTCCCTGTCGGACCGTTTTTTTATCGGCGGAACTCTTTGTGCCCCGCTCATTCCGGAATGCTCAGCCTTGAGGTCTGACAAGCACGGCCTGAGACGGCGGCGTTTGGGCCTCCACCCACCGACGCACACGCTCGGCATCCTGCGCACGGTCCAGCTTACCCGCCGAGTCCAGGAACACCATGATGAGTTTGCGATCCGCCACCTTCGCCTGCATCACCAAGCATCGGCCCGCTTCAGAGATATAGCCCGTCTTTTGTAACCCGATGTCCCAATCCGGACTGCGAATCAAACGATTGGAGTTCTTGAACTGAAGCATGCGATCGCCCAGCTCCACCAAGTAGCTAGGCGAGGTGGACAGACTGCGCAGAATCGGCCGCTCGTAGGCCACAGACACCAGCGTGGCCAGATCACGGGCACTGGACTGATTCAGGCTCGACAGACCGGTGGGCTCCACGTAGCGGGTATCGCCCATACCCAACTCAAAAGCCTTCTGGTTCATAAGGCTCACGAACTGGTGCAAGCCACCTGGGTAGGTACGCCCCAACGCGTGGGCAGCGCGATTCTCGCTGGACATCAAAGCGAGGTGCATCAACTCACCCCGGCTCAGGGTGGTGCCCACTGCCAAGCGCGACCGACTTCCTTTGAGGGTATCCACGTCATCCTGGGTGATGGTGATCAATTCATCCATCGGCAGGTTGGCGTCGGCAATCACCAGACCCGTCATGAGTTTGGTCAACGAAGCGATGGGAAGCACCGCCGCGTCGTTCTTGCTGAACAGAACTTCGCGGGTGTCCTGATCAATCACCAGCGCCACGCTCGAGTTCAAGTCCAGCGGGTCCAGGCTGCTGCGCAGCCCCAGGCGCTCGCCCACGGACAGCCGGGCCGGCACGGACACACGGACCACGCTCGCTGGCCGGCTGTACGCGGCCGCCGTATACCGCCGGGACTTGCTGCTGGCCACGCGCAGCTTGCCGCCCTTTGACCTCGCCAGGGTGGTTGCCGACTTTTTGCGGGTGTTCTTGGCCAGTCGCTTGGAGCTCGGCGCGGTGCTGCGCTTGGCCTGGACAACCGACGTCTTCCGGGCATGGGTTTTGGCAACCGCCGTGTTTCTTTTGTCCGCGGACTTGGTGGCGACAGGCCTTTTGCCTTTTTCGCTCGAACGGGTCTGGGTGGCGGACTGCACCGACAGCGGAATGGCCAGCGCGGCGGTTAGAGCCAGGCAGGCGGTCGTTTGCAGGATTTTTCGGATGCGATTCGAGCAAAAGACCATGACGCCACTCCAGCAACAGATGTTGTGCTGGAGTGGAGTATAGACAACCCAAGAAAAACTAGCAATATCAAAAGCTTGCCTAAGTTTCTTCGATGATCGGTAGAACAGGTGCTACTTTCGGTATCAATTCAACTGTTCACGATACCAAGATTTGCAAGTCATTGATTTCAAAAGCTTTATCCTTGGGCTGCCACACGGTCAGCCTTGCTGTGCAATTTGTTGAGCGCACTCAGATAGGCCTTGGCCGACGCGACCACGATATCCGGGTCCGCCCCCACGCCATTGACGACCCGCCCGCTGTGTTGCAACCGCACGGTCACTTCCCCCTGGCTTTCGGTCGAACCACTCGTGATGGCATTGACCGAGTACAGCACCAGTTCGGCGCCGCTCTTGACATGGGTTTCAATGGCTTTCAATGAGGCATCCACCGGCCCGTTGCCGTCGGATTCACCGAGGAACTCCTTGCCCGCCACGGTAAACACCACGCGGGCATGGGGCCGCTCGCCGGTTTCACTGCGCTGCGAGAGCGACACCAGGCCGTACTGCTCCTTCTCGGTGGTCACACTCTCGTCACTGCACAGGGCGAGGATGTCTTCGTCGAAGATCTCGCTCTTGCGATCGGCCAGTTCCTTGAAGGCGGCAAATGCGGTGTTGATCTCGCTCTCGGACTCCATCTCGATGCCCAGGTCCTGCAAACGCTGCTTGAAGGCATTCCGACCGCTGAGCTTGCCCAACACAATCTTGTTCGCACTCCAGCCAACGTCTTCGGCCCGCATGATTTCATAGGTGTCTCGCGCCTTGAGCACGCCGTCCTGGTGGATGCCACTGGCATGGGCAAAGGCATTGGCCCCCACCACGGCCTTGTTGGGCTGCACCACGAAACCCGTGGTCTGGCTGACCATGCGGCTGGCAGGCACGATCTGCGTGGTATCAACGCCCACGTCGAGGTTGAAATAGTCGCGACGCGTGCGCACCGCCATCACGACTTCTTCCAGCGAACAGTTGCCAGCGCGCTCACCCAGGCCGTTGATGGTGCACTCCACCTGACGAGCGCCGCCGATCTTGACACCCGCCAGCGAGTTGGCCACCGCCATACCCAGGTCGTTGTGGCAATGAACGGACCAGATCGCCTTGTCCGAGTTGGGCACGCGCTCGCGCAGGGTGCGGATGAAATCGCCATACAGCTCGGGAATCGCGTAGCCCACTGTGTCCGGGATGTTGAGCGTGGTGGCGCCTTCCTTGATGACCGCCTCGAGCACGCGGCAAAGAAAGTCCATGTCACTGCGATAACCGTCTTCGGGACTGAACTCGATGTCGTCGACCAGATTGCGGGCAAAGCGCACCGACTGCTTGGCCTGCTCGAACACTTGATCGGGCGTCATGCGCAGCTTCTTCTCCATGTGCAACGGACTGGTCGCAATGAAGGTGTGGATGCGCGCCCGGTTGGCCCCTTTGAGAGCCTCCGCCGCACGGGAAATGTCGCGGTCGTTGGCCCGTGCCAGCGAGCACACCGTGGAATCCTTGATGGTGTTGGCGATGGCCTGCACACAATCAAAATCACCGTTGGAGCTGGCAGCGAAACCGGCCTCGATCACATCCACCTTCAGGCGTTCCAGCTGGCGTGCGATGCGCAGCTTCTCGTCCTTGGTCATGGAAGCGCCGGGCGACTGCTCGCCGTCGCGCAAGGTGGTGTCAAAAATGATCAGTTTGTCGCTCATCTCAATTCTCCGGTGTGTGGTCTCGTAGACCACTCTTGAAAAAACCCGCAGCCCAAAACAAAACGGCCCGCTGCAGGTGCAAACGGGCCGTTGTTGGAAATCACTCGCGCGTTACCAGACCTGCCCGTTGTGGACACCCAGTAGTAGCGAGAGCGAAACTTGTTTCATGTCAAGCAATGTATCACAAAGGAAGACCCGCCGAGACAACGTGACGTCGCAAACGCCATGGACCCGCTCAATCGTGCAACCCACGCTCATCGGGTTCATCGGTGGAGGTGCTGATCACACTGGTCGGGCGCCCCTTGGCCTTGCGCCAGAAATAGACCGCGTACCCCGACAGGCCGTAGACCACGAAAAGGCCAAACAAGACAGTGGGCGGATGGATGTTGATGATGGCGATACCCAGGGCCACCAGCACAATCGCGGCAAACGGCACGCTCTTCTTGAGGCTCAGGTCCTTGAAACTGTAGAAGGGCACATTGGTGACCATGGTCAAACCAGCGTACAGGGTGAGAGCGAACATCACCCAGGTCACATCCGAGGGAGGTATCTCGGCCTCGGTCATGAGCCAGATGAACCCGGCCACCAGAGCCGCGGCCGCTGGCGATGGCAGCCCCTGGAAGAAGCGCTTGTCCACCACGCCGGTGTTGACGTTGAAGCGGGCCAGCCGCAGCGCCGCGCAGGCGCAGTACACGAACGCGGCGATCCAGCCCCAGCGCCCCAGATCGTTGAGCGTCCAGACGTAGGCAATCAACGCGGGCGCGGCACCGAACGACACCATGTCGGACAGCGAATCCATCTGCTCACCAAACGCACTTTGTGTGTGTGTCATCCGGGCCACGCGGCCATCCAGGCTGTCGAGCACCATGGCCACGAAGATGGCGACCGTGGCCAGATCAAAGCGGCCGTTCATGGCCATGACAATGGCGTAGAACCCACCGAACAGCGCAGCGAGCGTGATCATGTTGGGCAACATGTAGATGCCCTTGCGCCGCCGCGGTGGTTCAATGGTTGTCTGGTTCAGGGGATCGATTCCGTCGTGCATGAATGTCTCGGTTGGAGCCGTATGGCGAGCCAAGGCTCGTGGGTGGCAGTGTAAGCCAGCGAGTCCACCGACTGAAAAGACAAAGGCCACCGAAGTGGCCCTTGCATCGCAATGGACAGCGCCACGGGTCGCTCGCCCGGCAGCGCTTCCACGCCCGGATCAGTTGCGGGTCTGGTCGACCAGCTTGTTCTTGGCGATCCAGGGCATCATGGCACGCAGCTGGGCGCCCACCACTTCGATCTGGTGATCGGCGGTGTTGCGGCGGCGGGCGGTCATGCTCGGGTAGTTCAGACGGCCTTCCTGGATGAACATCTTGGCGTAGTCACCGTTCTGGATGCGCTTCAGAGCGTTGCGCATGGCCTTGCGCGACTCTTCGTTGATCACTTCGGGGCCGGTCACGTACTCGCCGAACTCCGCGTTGTTGGAGATCGAGTAGTTCATGTTGGCGATGCCACCTTCGTAGATCAGATCCACGATCAGCTTGAGTTCGTGCAGGCACTCGAAGTAGGCCATCTCAGGGGCATAACCGGCTTCGACCAGGGTTTCATAACCCATCTTGATCAGCTCGACGGCACCGCCGCACAGCACGGCCTGCTCGCCGAACAGATCAGTCTCGGTCTCTTCCTTGAAGTTGGTCTCGATGATGCCGGCCTTGCCGCCGCCGTTGGCCATGGCGTAGGACAGGGCCAGGTCACGTGCCTTGCCGCTCTTGTCCTGGTGGACGGCGATCAGGTGGGGCACGCCGCCACCCTGCGTGTAGGTGTTGCGCACGGTGTGGCCAGGGGCCTTCGGCGCCACCATCCACACGTCCAGATCGGCGCGGGGCACGACCTGGTTGTAGTGCACGTTGAAACCGTGGGCGAACACCAGCGAAGCACCCTGCTTGATGTTGGGAGCGACGTTGTTGGTGTAGACCTCGGCGATCTGCTCGTCGGGCAGCAGGATCATGACCACGTCAGCCGCCTTCACGGCGTCGTTGACTTCCATCACGGTCAGGCCGGCCTTGCCGACCTTGTCCCAGGAAGCGCCGCCCTTGCGCAGGCCGACCACGACCTTGACGCCGCTGTCGTTCAGGTTTTGTGCATGGGCGTGGCCTTGTGAGCCATAACCAATGATGGCCACGGTCTTGCCCTTGATCAGGCTCAGGTCACAGTCTTTGTCGTAGAAAACTTTCATCTATTGCTCCAGTGGATTTGAGGTGTGTTGCCGTTCTTCGCGAGCCTGTCGAAGGGCTCTCGGGACCCCCATCCGGTGGACAGGGGCTTCGACAGGCTCAGCCAGAACGGGCCAATGGCTGAGCCCTGAAATAGGTCAAACGCGCAGGATTCTCTCACCCCGGCCAATGCCGCAGGAACCGGTGCGCACCGTTTCCAGAATGGCGGTGCGGTCGATGGCTTCCAGGAAAGCGTCGTTCTTGCCCTGGTCACCAGTGAGTTCGATGGTGTAGCTTTTCTCGGTCACGTCGATCACACGACCACGGAATATGTCGGCCATGCGCTTCATTTCCTCGCGCTCCTTGCCCACCGCGCGCACCTTCACCAGCATGAGCTCACGCTCGGTGTAGGCGCCTTCGGTCAGGTCCACCACCTTGACCACCTCGATGAGGCGGTTCAGGTGCTTGGTGATCTGCTCGATCACGTCGTCCGACCCGGTGGTCTGGATCGTCATGCGCGAGAGGCTGGGGTCTTCCGTGGGGGCCACGGTGAGGGATTCGATGTTGTAGCCCCGCGCAGAGAACAGGCCAACCACACGCGAGAGGGCGCCGGGTTCGTTTTCGAGCAGGACAGCGATGATGTGTTTCATGAATGAGATTCCTCTTTTCTGAGCCCTCCCCTGCGCACGGTAATGCGCAGGCTTGGCTGCAAATAGATTCGTCAAGGGACTGCCGACCACCCAAAATGGATGGGCGGCAGGGTGAACAGGGTCAGAGGTCTTCGGCGCCCAGGGTCATCTCGGTGATGCCCTTGCCGGCGCGCACCATGGGGAAGACGTTCTCCGTCGGGTCGGTGCGGAAGTCCATGAACACCGTGCGGTCCTTGAGCTTGCGCGCTTCGCGCAGCGCCGGTTCCACGTCCTGCGGGCGTTCGATCAGCATGCCGACGTGGCCATAGGCCTCGGCGAGCTTCACGAAGTTGGGCAGCGCGTCCATGTAGCTGTGGCTGTAGCGGCCCTCGTAGTCGAGTTCCTGCCACTGGCGCACCATGCCGAGGTAGCGGTTGTTCAGCGCCATGATCTTGATCGGCGTGTTGTACTGCAGACAGGTGGACAGTTCCTGGATGCACATCTGCACTGAACCTTCACCGGTCACGCAGAACACCTCGCTCTCGGGCTTGGCCAGCTTGATACCCATGGCATAGGGAATGCCCACGCCCATGGTGCCCAGGCCACCGGAGTTGATCCAGCGGCGTGGCTCGTTGAACTTGTAGTACTGCGCCGCCCACATCTGGTGCTGGCCGACGTCGGACGTGATGTAGGCATCGGCGTCCTTGGTCATGTTCCAGAGTGTTTCCACCACGTACTGCGGCTTGATCACGTCCTTGTTGCCGCGGTCGTACTTCAGGCATTCCTTCGAACGCCAGCCTTCGATGGCTTCCCACCAGCCCGCGAGCGCCTTTTCGTCGGGCCGGAGCGGGCTTTCGCGCACCATGCTGATCAGCTCGGTCAGCACGTCCTTCACGTCGCCAACGATGGGCACATCCACCTTGACGCGCTTGGAGATGCTCGACGGGTCGATGTCGACGTGGATGATCTTGCGCTCGTTCTGCGCGAAGTGCTTGGGGTTGCCGATCACGCGGTCGTCAAAGCGCGCGCCCACGGCCAGCAGCACGTCGCAGTTCTGCATCGCGTTGTTGGCCTCCACCGTGCCGTGCATGCCCAGCATGCCCAGGAACTTGCGGTCGGTCGCCGGGTAGGCACCCAGGCCCATGAGCGTGTTCGTCACCGGGTAACCCAGCATGTCGACCAGCGTGCGCAACTCCTGCACGGCATTGCCCAGCAGCACGCCGCCACCGGTGTAGATATAGGGCCGCTTGGCCGTCAACAACAGCTGCAATGCCTTGCGGATCTGGCCGCCATGGCCCTTGCGCACCGGGTTGTAGGACCGCATCACCACCGACTCGGGGTAACCGGTGTAGACGGTCTTGTTGAAAGAAACGTCCTTCGGGATGTCCACCACCACCGGGCCGGGCCGGCCGCTGCGGGCGATGTGAAAGGCCTTTTTCATCACCATCGCCATGTCGCGCACGTCTTTCACCAGGAAGTTGTGCTTGACGATGGGGCGCGTGATGCCGACGGTATCGCATTCCTGAAAGGCGTCCAGGCCGATCGCGGCGGTGGGTACCTGGCCGGTGACGATCACCATGGGAATGCTGTCCATGTAGGCGGTGGCGATGCCGGTGATGGCATTGGTCACGCCCGGACCCGAGGTGACAAGCGCCACGCCCACATCGCCGGTGGCGCGCGCGTAGCCGTCGGCGGCGTGCACAGCGGCCTGTTCGTGCCGCACCAGCACGTGCTGGATGGTGTCCTGCTTGTAGAACGCGTCGTAGATGTGCAGCACGGCACCGCCGGGATAGCCCCAGATGTACTTCACACCTTCGGCCTGGAGGGCCTTGATGAGGATTTCTGCGCCGCGGAGTTCTTGGGGGGCTGCACCGGAGGCAGCGGCAGCGGAGGCCAGCTCGGCCTTGTTGATTTCCATGATGAACCTTTCGAGAATTTCTCTGACGAAATACCTTGGGTGCCCCTTCACCCACTCTTGTGAAGCGGTGTCGGGACTTGAGGCCAATGGACATGGGCGGACACATAACCCGCCGGACCTTGGCCCGTTTGCCTGTTGAATTGCAGCCTGTGATTATCGCACTGCAACACGTCTTGTGGATCAACAAGGGTGGATGCAATCGTGGCCAGGCCGCGAATATTGGCCGCAATGCGACAATTCGGGGCCACTTTCCACCGCATCCGATGACCGCGTCCGACACCAACCTGCAGGCCCAGCCCTCCCTGACCGCCCCGTCCCTGACACGCCGCATGGCCTGCTGGCTGTACGAAGGCATCCTGTTGTTCGGCGTGGTGTTCATTGCCGGTTACCTGTTTTCGACACTCACCCAAACCCGCCACGCGCTCGACAACCGCCACCTGCAACAGGGCTTTCTGTTCGTGGTGTTCGGCATCTACTTCACCTGGTTCTGGGCCAAAGGCCAGACGCTGGCCTTGAAGACCTGGCACATCCGCGTGGTGGACCGCCGCGGGCAGCCGCTCACCCAGGCGCGGGCGCTGTTGCGCTACCTCTTGTCGTGGATGTGGTTCCTGCCACCGCTGGCCGTGGGTGGCGCGTTCAGATTGCCCGGTGGCGAGTTGACCGTGATCGTGATCGGCTGGGTGGCCATCTGGGCGGTTCTTTCGCGCTTCCATCCCCAACGCCAGTTCCTGCACGACGCACTCGCGGGCACGCGGCTGGTTCACCACAAGCCTGCAGCGCCCCTCAAGGCGGCCCAACATCAGGCCTGAAGTCTCTTGTCTACCGGTATGCCCACCACCACCCCCAACCGCCCCGCCACAACCGCACCTGCGGTGTCAACCCGTTCCGCCCGCGAACCCGTCAACGCCCAGAAACAGCGCACCGGCCTGGCGCGCATGCTGCACGCCTTCGGTTACTCCATGGCCGGACTGCGCGCGGGCTGGGGCGAAACGGCCTTCCGGCAGGAAGCGCTGGCCGCCCTGGTGCTGGTTCCGCTGTCCTTCTGGCTGGGCCGCAGCTGGGTCGAGGTGGCCTTGCTGGCGGGCACCGTGCTCGCGGTGATGGTGGTCGAACTGCTGAACACCGGCATTGAAGCCGCCATCGACCGCATCGGCCCGGAATGGCACGACCTCTCCAAACGCGCCAAGGACATGGGCAGCGCGGCCGTGCTGCTGAGCCTGCTGCTTTGTTTCGGCGTCTGGACTGCGGCGCTCTGGACCCGGCTGGTCTGAACACCTCACCTTCTTCAACTTCCCATGACGGCCCCCCACTTTTCCCTGTGTGTCTATTGCGGCTCCCGCCCTGGCGCCCGCCCCGAGTTCACCGACGCTGCCCGCACAGTCGGTCACTGGATCGGCAGCCATGGAGGGCAACTGGTCTATGGCGGTGGTCGCAACGGCCTTATGGGTACCGTGGCCCAGGCCACGCTGGACGCGGGCGGGCGCGTGGTCGGCATCATCCCCAAGGCCCTGGTGGAGAAGGAATGGGCCAACCACAGCTGCACCGAACTGCACGTGGTCGACACCATGCATGAACGCAAGCGTCTGATGGCCGAAAAGGCGGACGCATTCGTTGCGCTGCCTGGCGGCATTGGAACGTTCGAGGAGTTTTTTGAAGTCTGGACCTGGCGCCAGCTGGGCTACCACGACAAACCGGTGGGCCTGCTCAACCTGGCGGGTTACTACGATGGGTTGATGCAGTTCCTGCGCACCAGCGTCGAAGCGCAGTTCATGGGCGCCTGGCAGATGGACCTGATCCGCGTCGACAGCGACGCACACCGGCTGCTGCCCGAACTGGTGCAGGCTGCGGGCCTGTCACCCGCGGCCCAGCTCGACGCGATCTGAATGGGGGGCGGACCCGCCGCTTCCCCTCAAACCGCGGTTTCGTCTTCTTCGCCGGTGCGGATGCGCACCACCCGCTCGACGGAGGTGACGAAAATCTTGCCATCCCCGATCTTGCCGGTGCGCGCGGCGCGGATGATGGCGTCGACACAGCGGTCCAGGTCGTCGGTCTTGACCACCACCTCCACCTTTACCTTGGGCAGAAAGTCCACCACGTATTCGGCGCCCCGGTACAGCTCGGTGTGTCCCTTCTGGCGCCCAAACCCCTTCACCTCGGTCACGGTCAGACCGGTCACACCCTGCTCGGCCAAGGCTTCACGCACCTCCTCCAGCTTGAATGGTTTGATGACGGCGGTGATCTGCTTCATGCGTGTTCTCCAGGGCAAGTCTTGAGGGAATGCGCTAGTTTATGCCCAAGGCCAGCCGCACGCTGCGTACACTGAAGGCACCCCCAATCGAAGCATGCCCATGCCCATTTCCGAAGCCGTCCGCACCGCGCCCCACGCCCTGCCCCGCCACGTGCCCATCACCGTCAGTGTCCGGGGCATCCATCCGGAAAACGTCCACTTCGGATCGTTGGCCGTGGTGGACACGCAGGGCCGGCTGCTGGCGAGTGTGGGAGACGTCGACACGCCGGTTTTCACCCGCTCGGCGCTGAAGCCGTTTCAAGCCATGCCCGTGATTGCGCAGGCGGCACAGCGCCATCGGCTGGACGACGCCGACATCGCCCTGCTCTGCGCCAGCCACAACGGCGAGCCCATGCACGTGGAGCGCGTTGCTGCGCTGCTGTCCCGCATCGACGCGGGCGAGTCGGCGCTGGCCTGCGGCACCCACACGCCGTTCTTCTACCGCTTCAACGACGCCACGCCCGAGCCCGGTGCGCGATTCACCCGTCTGCACCACAACTGTTCGGGCAAACACACGGGCATGTTGTTGCTGGCCAGTGCGCTCGGCCTGCCCCTGAGCGGCTACCTCGACCTTGACCACCCGGTGCAGGAGCAGATCCGGACCAGTGTGAGCCATTTCTCGGGTGTGCCGGTGGACCAGCTGGTGTGGGGCATCGACGGCTGCAGCGCCCCCAACTACGCGCTGCCGCTGCGCGCGCTGGCCCACGCTTTCGCCCGCCTGACGCTCGCCGCGCCGGACCCGGTGTACGGCGATGCCCCGCAGCGCATTGCTCGCGCCATGAGCCAACACCCCGAGCTGGTCAGTGGACAGGGTCGCAACGATCTGGCGCTGATGCGCGCCGGCCGTGGCGACTGGGTGAGCAAGGTGGGCGCCGACGGTGTGCAGGTGCTGGCCAGTTTCAGCCGTGGCGTGGCCATCGCGGCCAAATGCAGCGACGGCCAGCTGACGCCACTGATGGTGGCTTTCGTGGCGGCGCTGGAGCAGCTCGGCTGGCTCGATGAACAAAGCCGCGCGGTCCTGGCCAGCCTGATCCCGCCGCCGCTGAAAAATGCTGCCGGCATCGAGGTGGGCGAGCTACGCGCGGTGCTGGAGTTGCCGTTTTCCTAGGCCGTTTCAGCGGGAGACTCAAGCCCGATATTTGCTCGTGATCGGGTAGCGCCAGTCCTTGCCGAAACTGCGGTGGGTCACGCGAATGCCCACCGGCGCCTGACGGCGCTTGTACTCGTTGATGCGGATCAGGCGCACCACCTTGTCCACGTCGGCGCGCGCATAGCCCGCCGCCTCGATGCTGTCGGGGCTCTGGTCGTTTTCCATGTAGCGCTCGATGATGGCGTCGAGCACGGCGTATTCGGGCAGGCTGTCCTGGTCTTTCTGGTCGGGCCGCAGCTCGGCGCTGGGCGGACGGGTGATGATGCGCTCGGGGATCGGGTTGGCACCGGTGCCATAGGGGTCGTGCGCGTTGCGCCAGCGCGCCAGACGGAACACCAGGGTCTTGGCCACGTCCTTGATCACGGCAAAACCGCCCGCCATGTCGCCGTACAGCGTGCAGTAGCCGGTGGCCATTTCGCTCTTGTTGCCGGTGGTCAGCACGATGCTGCCGAACTTGTTGGACAAGGCCATCAGCAGCGTGCCGCGGATGCGCGCCTGCAGGTTTTCTTCCGTCGTGTCTTCGGGCAGGCCGGCGAACTCGGTGGCCAGGCTGGCCTTGAATGCGTCGAACTGCGGCGCAATGGCGATCTCGTCGTAGCGCACACCCAGGCGCTCGGCCATGTCGCGCGCGTCGATCCAGGAGATATCGGCCGTGTAGGGCGAGGGCATCATCACCGTGCGCACCCGGTCCTTGCCGAGCGCATCCACCGCAATGGCCAGCACCAGGGCCGAGTCGATCCCGCCCGACAAGCCCAGGATCGCTCCGGGAAATCCGTTTTTGCCGATGTAGTCGCGCACACCGAGCACCAGCGCGTGCCACAGGTCGGCCTCCTGGCTGTGGGCGCGGTCGGTGGTGGCGTCGATCCGCCAGCCCGACCCCTGCCGAGTGAAGGCCACGTCAAACAGCGCTTCCTCAAAACTCACCGCCCGGCCCGCCAGCGCACCGTCGTCGCCGAGCACGAAGCTGCGCCCCTCGAACACGATCTCGTCCTGGCCGCCCACCAGGTGGGCATAGACCAGCGGCAGGCCGGTGGCACGCACGCGCTCGCGCATGGTGGCTTCGCGCTCGCCGCCCTTGCCGGTGTGAAAGGGCGACGCATTGATGACCGCCAGCACGTCGGCCCCAGCGGCCTGGGCATCGGCCGCCGGCTCGTCGAACCAGGCGTCCTCGCAGATCAGCAAACCGACCCGCACCACGTCACCCGCCATGCGCACGTCGAACACGCAGGCCTCGTGGCCCGGCACAAAGTAGCGCCGTTCGTCGAACACCTGGTAGTTGGGCAGCTCGCGCTTGGCGTAGGTCTGTTGCACCCGGCCTTCCAGCAACACACTCGCGGCGTTGTGCAGGCGGGCCACCGACACGCTGCGTTCCCGCCGGTCCACGTTGCTCGCGCCCGCCGCCCTGGCCGGATGACCCACCACGATGTGCAGGCCATTGAGGCCGGCGGTCTCGGCGGCCACGGTTTTCAGGGCATCATCACAGGCGTCGATGAAGGCGGGGCGCAGGAACAGGTCTTCGGCGGCGTAGCCGCACAGGGCGAGTTCGGGTGTGAGCAACACCCGTGCGCCGCGGCCATGCGCCTGGCGCGCCGCATCGATGATCTTGCGGGCGTTGCCGGCCATGTCGCCCACCACGAAATTGAGCTGAGCCACGCAAATGGGAAGTGTCATGGAATCTGGAAAAGTTGCTGCGGGGGCCACCGCCACGGGGTCAAAGATACCCCGTCCGTCCACCCGGGAAATGCCCCCTTCAGGCATGGCATGAAGGGGCAGAAAGTGTCTGCGCACCAGCGCGCCAACGATTATGTCACCCGGGTCCTGGCCTCGCCTGCGGCCATCCCGGCCACCGCCTGGAACCACCTGCTGGCGCTGGAAACCGATCCCAGCCCCTTCATGCGCCACGAGTACCTGACAGCACTGCACGACAGCGGCTGTGCGCGGGAGAAGGCCGGCTGGCAGGCACAGTTCGTCACCCTCTGGCGTGGCGACGAACTGCACGCGGCCTGCCCGATGTACCTGAAGAACCACTCGTACGGCGAGTACGTGTTCGACTGGGCCTGGGCCAACGCCTATGCCCAGCACGGGCTTGACTACTACCCCAAGGCACTGGTGGCGGTGCCATTCACCCCGGTGCCCGGCGCGCGGCTGCTGGCCCGCGACCCCGAGGCCCGCGCAGCACTGGTGCGCGCCTTGCTTCAGCATGCACGCGACGAAGACCTGTCCTCGCTGCACCTGCTGTTCGCCCAACCGCAGGACATAGCGGCCTGCGAGCAGAACGGCATGCTGCTGCGCCACACCGTGCAGTTCCACTGGACGAACGGGGCCTCCGCACTTTCCACACCGTTCACCGACTTCGAACATTTCCTCGCAAGCCTGCAGCAGGAAAAACGCAAAAAGATCCGCCAGGAACGCCGCAAGGTAGCCGATGCCGGGGTGACTTTCCGATGGGCCAGGGGACAGGACATCACGCCCGCGGACTGGGCATTTTTCTACCGCTGCTACGAGCGCACCTACCTCGAACACGGCAACGCGCCCTATCTGAATCGCGACTTTTTCCAGCGCATGGCCCACACCATGGCCGACCATTGGCTGCTGTTCGTGGCCGAACGCGCTGGCCACCCCATCGCCTGCAGTCTGATCGCCCTCGATGCCGATGCGCGGGTGGCCTATGGGCGCTATTGGGGTGCGCTGGAACGGGTGGACTGTCTGCATTTCGAGGCCTGCTACTACCAGCCACTGGCCTGGTGCATTGAGCACGGCTTCCTGCGCTTTGAAGGCGGCGCGCAAGGCGAGCACAAGATGGCGCGCGCCCTGCTGCCGGTCAAAACCACCAGCGCCCACTGGCTGGCCCACCCCTCCTTCGCCGACGCGGTCGAGCGTTTCCTGGAGCGCGAGGGCGCGGGCATCGGGCAGTACCTGGACCACCTGGCCCAACGCAGCCCGCTGCGTGCGCCGCCACACGGTTCATCGGCGCACATACCCCACAATAGCGACTGAACGCCGCCACGCCAGGACACACCGGCCCACACGCCCGCCGGGGTCCGCGCGATGGCCGTGTCTGGTTACATACTGACTACACTCAGCCGACATGGACGACACCGACGCTTTTTTCACCCAGACCATCGTGGGCGCTCCGTTCACGGTCTCATTGGGCAAGCGCCGTGTGGTGCCCAGCGGCCCTGCCCAGGGGCTGGACGTCGACCCGAGCAGCGGGGAGAGCCGCCTGACACAGCTCTGGCGCGACTGGGTGGTGCTCAGCCATGCCAACGACCCGGTGGGGCGCCCTCGTCTTCGCCCGGGGCCCGTGCGGGGTTTCCTCGAACGGCACGCGCTGTGGATCGCCCTGCTGGGGCTGCTGAGCCTGCTGGTCTCGGTGGTTTTCTGGGGAGTCACCCGGTGGAACTGAAGACCCCTCAGGACACGCTCACGCTCGACCCGGTGGCCATGAACGTGGTCAACCGCGTGGCGGCAGGCAGCCGGCTCAGCGGCGAGTTGCAGTTTGAAGGTGGCCTGCTCGTGCAGGGCGAAATCTCCGGCCGCATCCGTGTCAACGGCCGCCTCATCGTCTGGACAGGTGGCGTGGTTCGTGGCAGGGTTCGCGTGATGGGCGACTTCTATCTGTTTGGGCAACTGGGCGCGACGGACGCCGACCCGAGCGACACCAGCCTCGAATGCCAGGGCATGGCCTACGTGTCCAAAACGGGTGTCTCCACCGGCACGCTCATGGCCCGGCGCCTGCAGCTGTACGAAGGCGCCGATCTGCAGGGGCCATTCAAGACGCTCAAACCCGGCAGCAAGCTGCCGGTGCTGCAGGACGTGCACACCGACCAGCCTTGACACCCTCGATCCGACCCACTGCCATGAAAGCCGATCGTTATCTGCACCCCGACCGCCACCTGGAACAGGATTTAGGAACCGACGACATGAACGACTACGACAACCCGCCCCCACCACCGCAGGACTTCCAGGACAACAACGGCATGCAGCCGGTCGAAGGCAATACGCTGGAAATCGATGTGGGACGGGCCATGCCGCCGAGCCAGCCGGGGCATCTGCCGCTGCTGCAGCCCCAGGTGCATGCGGCCGTGCCGGTTGACGTCCTCGAAGGTGGGCAGGCCCGAAGCATGGTGGCCGAAGGCATGCATTTCGTGGGCAACGCCGAACTGCGTGGCCCCTGCAGCATCGCTGGTCAGGTGGATGGCAATCTGACGCAGGCCCCCGGCGTCGCAGTGGCCGTGGTGGTGACCGAAACCGGTCGCGTCAAGGGCGACATCACCGCCCAGAAGATCTCCGTCATGGGCCACACCGACGGGATTCTGGATTCCGGCCAGGGTGAAGTCTCGTTGCACGACACCGCCAGCGTGCATGGCCTGGTGCGTTATGGACGCATCCAGGTCAATGGCGCCGACCTCAACGCCACGCTGGAGCGTGTGCCCGTCCAGAAGCCGGGCACCTGACGGTCCTCCATGCTGTGGAACGGATCGGCACGACCACCCCACCGTATGGCGAAAGCGCCGGTGCCCGACACCGAGGCTGTGCGCCAGGCCGCGCTGCGGGCCAGTTGGCGACGCGACCGCTGGGTCGCCCGGCGCCGGCTGCTGGGGCGCTGGCTGCTGTGGTGCCTGAGGCGCTATGTGCTGCCCATCGTGCTGATCATCGGCCTGGGCCTCCTGTTGTGGCTCGGTGTCTGGCCCAGCCTGCGCAGGCCCTTCGAAACAGCCCGTCCGGCAGTGGCATCCAGCGCTCCGTTGCCGCCAACACCGCCAAACCCGCCAATGGGGTCCGCTCCTGGGCCTCAGGGCCCTGTCCTGCCGCCACCCGCGAACGACCCACCCCCCAGTACCACCCTCGCCTCGGGCATCGACCCGGTCGATGCAGCGCACAACGCGGGCCTGCGGCTCGACACCCATTGGCCCACCGCGACGACCGCGCAGGCCGCGGTACAGACCGCACCACCGGCACCGCCCCCTTCCACCCCTCATCTGAAACCCGAAAACTGGTTGCACAGCAAGGAGCCCTGACCCCATGAGCCACAACCCCGCATCGACCCGCCTCGTCCCCGCCGAGCGCCTCTCGGCCATCACCAGCCTGATCGCCGAAGGTGCTGTCTTCGACGGCAACTTCCACACCACGCGCGACCAGGGCATCAAGGTCGACGGCCAGCTCAAGGGCAACATCACCTTCGAAACCGGCGGCACGCTGCACGTGGGCGCCACCGGCGTGATCGAGAACACCCGGCTGGAAGCGGACTATGTGTTCATTGAAGGCAAAGTGATCGGCACCGTGATCGCGCGCAAGGCGCTGGAAATCACCGGTTCGGCCACGCTGATCGGCGATGCCAGCTACGACGAGCTGATCGACATGCACCCACGCGCCCGGGTGCGCGGCAAGATCGAGTACCGCGGAGACATCGACGCGGCCCCGAACTGAAGCCTCGCGGCGTCCAGCGCACCGCCCGAAAACAAAAGGCCTGTACGGTTCGCCGTACAGGCCTTTTGTTTTCTTGGCCGCACGCACACGGCGCGCCGCCGAGGGCCCAGCGTTTGATCAGCCCTGCTTCTTGTTGTAGGCGGCGACGCCGTCCATGATCTCCTTGTGCGCGGAAGCCTTGTCTTCCCAGCCCTGCACCTTGACCCACTTGCCGGGTTCGAGGTCTTTGTAGTGCTCGAAGAAGTGCTCGATGGCCTTGAGGCGCATCGGGTTGAGGTCTTCCGGCTTTTGCCAGCGGCTGTAAAGCGACAGGATCTTGTCGGTCGGCACGGCCAGCACCTTGCCGTCTTGGCCGGCTTCGTCCGTCATCTTCAGGATACCGATGGCGCGGCAAGGCACCACCACACCGGGAATCAGCGGCACGGGGGTGATCACCAGCACGTCCACCGGGTCGCCGTCACCGGACAGTGTCTTGGGCACATAACCGTAGTTGGTCGGGTAGTGCATGGCGGTGCTCATGAAGCGGTCCACGAAGATCGCCCCGGTTTCCTTGTCCACTTCGTACTTGATCGGATCGGCGTTCATCGGAATTTCGATGATCACGTTGAACGCTTCGGGAATGTTCTTGCCAGGGGTGACGTTGTCGAGAGACATGGGGATTTTCTGAGAGTTGAGGAATCGGAGGCGGTCACAAGCGCACAGGCATGGCGCAGGGAACCCGAACAGGTGGCGCAAACCGGTGCGCACGCAGGCGGGATTTACCCTGATTTTACTGATGCCAGCCTTACTTTCTGATCCAGATCATTTCCCAAGCGGCTCAAATCCCGCTAAATTCCGGGCGTTGGCCAATCGCCCTGCCCAGCATGCTCTCAGACATGCCGTTCAAGGACGCGAGGAAGCAACGCAGCGGGGGTACCCCGGAGGCGTTGCCCCCTCCAAGTCAAAAACGAGCAGGAGTTACTTTATGGTTGGACAATCTGCGCTGGTGTTTGCGCTGGTGTGTGGACTCGTGGCCGTGGCTTACGGCTTCTGGTCCCGCAGCTGGATTCTTTCTCAGGACGCGGGCAACGCCCGCATGCAGGAAATTGCCGGGGCCATCCAGACCGGCGCCGCGGCCTATCTGGCCCGGCAGTACAAGACCATCGCCCTCGTCGGCGTGGTGTTGACCATTCTCATCGCTGTTTTTCTCGACGGGCAGACCGCCATCGGCTTCGTGCTGGGCGCGGTGCTGTCGGGCGCCTGTGGCTTCATTGGCATGAACGTGTCGGTGCGCGCCAATGTGCGCACCGCGCAGGCCGCCACCAAAGGCATCGGCCCGGCGCTGGACGTGGCCTTCCGCGGCGGCGCCATCACCGGCATGCTGGTGGTGGGGCTGGGCCTGCTGGGTGTGGCCGGATTCTTCTGGTTCCTGGTGGGCAACGGCAACCTGACACCCGACAAAGACCTGGCCAAGCTGCTGAACCCGTTGATCGGCTTCGCCTTCGGCTCCTCGCTGATCTCCATCTTCGCGCGGCTGGGCGGTGGCATCTTCACCAAGGGCGCTGACGTCGGCGCCGATCTGGTGGGCAAGGTCGAAGCCGGCATCCCCGAAGACGACCCGCGCAACCCGGCCGTGATCGCCGACAACGTGGGCGACAACGTGGGCGACTGCGCCGGCATGGCCGCCGACCTGTTCGAGACCTACGCGGTCACGCTCATCGCCACCATGGTGCTCGGCGCCCTGATGATCACCGCCGCACCGATGCAGGCCGTGATGTACCCGCTGGTGCTGGGCGGCGTGTCCATCATCGCCTCCATCATCGGCTGCTTCTTCGTCAAGGCCAGCCCGGGCATGAAGAACGTGATGCCCGCGCTCTACAAGGGCCTGGCGATCGCCGGTGTGTTGTCGCTGATCGCGTTCTACTTCGTGACCGCCTGGATCATGCCGGACAACGCCATCACCACCAGCGGCAGCCAGCTGCGTTTGTGGGGCGCCTGCGCCGTGGGCCTGGCGCTCACCGCCGCGCTGGTCTGGATCACCGAGTTCTACACCGGCACCCAGTATTCACCGGTCAAGCACATCGCACAGGCCTCCACCACCGGGCACGGCACCAACATCATTGCCGGTCTGGGCGTGTCCATGCGCTCCACCGCCTGGCCCGTGCTGTTCGTGTGCGTCGGCATCCTGGCGTCCTACACGCTCGCCGGCCTCTACGGCATCGCCATCGCGGCCACCGCCATGCTCAGCATGGCCGGCATCGTGGTCGCGCTGGACGCCTACGGCCCCATCACCGACAACGCCGGCGGCATTGCCGAAATGGCCGAGTTGCCCAGCAGCGTGCGCGACGTGACCGACCCGCTGGACGCGGTGGGCAACACCACCAAGGCCGTGACCAAGGGCTACGCCATCGGCTCGGCCGGTCTGGCCGCGCTGGTGCTGTTTGCCGACTACACCCACAAGCTGGAGTCCTACGGCCACCAGATCAGCTTCGACCTCTCCGACCCGATGGTGATCGTGGGCCTGTTCATCGGCGGCATGATCCCCTACCTGTTCGGCGCCATGGCCATGGAGGCCGTGGGCCGCGCGGCCGGTGCGGTGGTGGTGGAAGTGCGCCGCCAGTTCAGCGAGATCAAAGGCATCATGGAAGGCACGGCCAAGCCCGAGTACGGCCGCGCGGTGGACATGCTGACTACCGCGGCCATCAAGGAGATGGTGATTCCCTCGCTGCTCCCGGTGGTCGTTCCCATCCTGGTCGGCCTGTTCCTGGGTCCCAAGGCGCTCGGCGGCCTGCTCATGGGCACCATCGTGACCGGCCTGTTCGTGGCGATCTCCATGTGCACCGGCGGCGGTGCCTGGGACAACGCCAAGAAGTACATCGAGGACGGCCACCACGGCGGCAAGGGCAGCGAGGCCCACAAGGCGGCCGTCACCGGTGACACCGTGGGCGACCCCTACAAGGACACCGCTGGCCCGGCTGTGAACCCGCTGATCAAGATCATCAACATCGTGGCCCTGCTGATCGTGCCGCTGCTGCCCATGGCCGCCTGAGACCGGCCTTCTCGAAGCAAAACGGCCCGCCACAGCGGGCCGTTTTTCATGGGGCGCCTGTTCCGTCCGCCAACGCTCAGAGACCGGCGAGCTGCGTGCGGGTCAGCACCCGCACGATTTCACTGGCGCGAGGCGCCAGGCTGGCCAACTGGTCGGCCGCGCCGCGCTCGATGATGTCGAGCACCAGTTCGTTGATGCCGCCCACCGCGGCCATGGCCATGGTGGGGGTGAGTGCCGGGTAACCGGAGGCGGGCCCGCGGTCATCGGCACCGTTCACCGTGCGCATCAGGAAGTCGGCCATCTGCTGCATCACGGTGCGGCGCACGGCCATGCCAGCGGGACCGACGTGGTGGATTTCAACGAACAGGCTGCGCAACAGGCTGGGGCCGGCGGCGAGATGCGAGAAATAGGCCCCCAGCGCGTGCTCCAGCTGGGCCTGCCACGGCCGATCGGGCTGCACCGCATCGCTCAGCGTGCGCAGGGCCGAGGCACTGGCCGCCCGGTACAAGGCCAGAAAACACGCCTCCTTGCTGTCGAAATGCTCGTAGAAACTGCGTTTGGACACGCCGGCCTCGCGCACGATGTCGGCGATGGTCGCGGCCGACAGACCTTTGTCCGCCGCCACGGCAGCCATGGCGCGCATCATGCGCTGACGGTGCTCGTGCTGTTCGGCCTCGGGGGCGCTGGCTTCCTGGACATTCATGATGGGGCATCTTAGTCCGCCCATCGGGCAGAAGACCGCCGGGTGGGTGCCCGTTTCCCCGCTTGACAGGACTGGCCGTGGCGATCAGCATGACCGCCACGGTACTCATCAGTACCAACCCGGACACCGCACCGTACAAGCCATGACCGAGTTGATGGTCCGCCGCCTCTTGATCGACCTGGAGCAACCCTTGCAACGCCACTGGTGCAACGGCGACGCCTTCCTGAGCGCCTGGTTCAATGCCCTGTCGATGAGCTTTCCGGTCGGCGAGCAGTTCTTCATCGACTCGGTGCGCAACGGCTTCAAGGCGTTGCCCGCTGAACAGCAGGACCAGCGCAGAGACGAGGTGCAGGGGTTCATCGGGCAGGAAGCCACGCATCGCCGCATCCACGCGCTGTTCAATGCGCAGATTGAGAAGCACGGTCTGGTCAACGAATGGGAACCGCGAGCCCGTGAACGGCTGCGGCTGCTCGAAGGAACGGACCTGCGCCACGGTCTGGCCATCACCGCGGCGAACGAGCATTTCACCGCCCTGTTCGCCGAGTGGATGCTGTCTCACGCGAGCTTGCTCGACGGCTGCGAGCCCCGGCTCCAGGCCCTCTGGCTGTGGCACAGCGCCGAAGAAGCCGAGCACAAATGCACCGCGTTCGATCTGTACCAGGCCCTCGGCGGCGGCCATGCCTGGCGCGTGAAGTGGATGCGCCGGGTGACCTGGATTTTTCTCTCCGACACCTTGCGCCAGACGGTCAACAACCTGCGGCACGACGGCACGCTCTGGCGCTGGAGCACCTGGCGCAGCGCCGCGCACCACCTGCTCGGTCGCGAGGGACTTCTGCGCCTGAGCTACCGCCCCTGGCGCGCGTACTTCCGGCCGGACTTCCACCCGGCACAACAATCGAGCGATCTGTCGGCCCGCTGGCTGCGCGAGAACGCCCGCCTGTTCACCCCGGTGAGCGCGCCGTGATCCGGCCACGCCGGGCACCTGCGCTGGCCCAGGAAGATCGGAAACCCATTTTTAGACCCCTGTGGCACCGGGTCCGTCCGTGCGGACGGATGGGTCCTCGCCCATAATCAAGGGCATGTCCGAACGCGTCATTCCCCTGGTCGATCAGCGCAGCGCCACGCGGCTGGCGGCCGTCCCCTTGGCGCCCATCGCCGCCACCGGCCTGCTGGGCGATGCGCTGGGCCGTCCGCTGCGCGACCTGCGCATCAGCGTGACCGACCGCTGCAACTTCCGCTGCAGCTACTGCATGCCCAAGGACGTGTTCGACAAGGACTACCCCTATCTGCCGCACAGCGCGCTGCTGAGCTTCGAGGAAATCACGCGCGTCGCGCGCCAGTTCGTGGCCCACGGCGTGCAGAAGATCCGGCTCACGGGCGGCGAGCCGCTGCTGCGCAAGAACATCGAAGTCCTGATCGAACAGCTCGCCGCGTTGCGCACGGTGGAGGGCCGTCCGCTGGACATCACGCTGACCACCAACGGCTCCCTGCTGGAGCGCAAAGCCGCTTCGCTCAAGGCCGCCGGCCTGCAGCGGGTCACGGTCAGCCTCGATGGCCTGGACGACGCCATCTTCCGCGCCATGAACGACGTCGACTTTCCCGTGGCCGACGTGCTGCGCGGCATCGACGCCGCTCAGGCCGCGGGTCTGGGCCCGATCAAGGTCAACATGGTGGTCAAGCGCGGCACCAATCACCACCAGATCCTGCCCATGGCGCGCCATTTCAAGGGCACAGGCATCGTGCTGCGCTTCATCGAATACATGGACGTTGGCGCCACCAACGGCTGGCGCATGGACGAGGTGCTGCCCAGCGCCGATGTGGTGCGGCTGATCCAAAGCGAACTGCCCCTGGTGCAGCTCGATCCCTCGGCGCCCGGTGAAACCGCCGAGCGCTGGGGCTATGCCGACGCCAACGGCCAGCACGACGTGCAGGCGGGGGAGATTGGCGTCATCAGCAGCGTCACCCAGGCGTTCTGCCACGACTGCAACCGCGCCCGCCTGTCCACCGAGGGCAAGCTCTACCTGTGCCTGTTCGCCAGCCAGGGCCACGACCTGCGCCCGCTGGTGCGCGGCAACGCCAGCGACGAAGAGCTCGCCAGCGCCATCGCCGCCATCTGGCAGGGCCGCAGCAACCGTTATTCCGAGCTGCGCGCCAGCCTGCCGCCGGACGCGTCCACGGGGACACGACGTGTGGAGATGAGCTACATCGGTGGGTAGATGGCTCCGCCCCCGGGCCGCCTTCGGCGTCACCCCCTCAAACGGGCGATGCGAGTGGCCCGGCAAAGCCGGTTCCAGCGCATCCTTGGTTTCAGTCACTTCGCCCCGGAAACATCCTTCGCGCTACTCACTGGCACATGCTTCTACTTCGCAAGGTCTATCTTGATCCAAGCTTCTGAAATCACCGCCCTCGTGCTCGCCGGCGGCCGCGGCTCCCGCATGGGCGGCGTGGACAAGGGCCTGCAGAACTTCAACGGCACGCCGCTGGCGCTGCAGGCCTTGCTGCGGCTGCAGATGCAGCAGGGTGGGCTGATCGGCGATCTGATGGTCAACGCCAACCGCAATCTCTCGGCCTATGAGGCCTTCGGCTCGCCGGTCTGGCCCGACACGCTGAGTGACTACGCCGGGCCGCTGGCCGGTTTCCTGACGGGGCTGGAGCGCTGTGAAACACCGTACCTGCTGACCGTGCCTTGCGACTCGCCGCTGTTCCCGCTTGATCTGGCACAGCGCCTGGCCCAGGCCTTCGACGACGACAGCACGGAGATCGCCATGGCCGCGGCGCGCGAAGACGACGGGCAGCTCCGCACCCAGCCGGTGTTCTGCCTGATGCGGGTGCAACTGCTCGAAAGCCTGGTGGCCTTCACGCAGGCGGGCGGCCGCAAGATCGACCGCTGGACCGACCAGCACCGCACGGTGGTGGTGCCGTTCGACCGGCCCGGCGACGACCCCAAGGCCTTCTTCAACACCAACACGCTGGCCGAGCTGCACGCGCTGGAAAACCCTGATTCCGACGGGCCATGAAAACCATTGAACAGATCGCCGCCGAGCTGCAGGGCTACGACCCGCAGGCCCTGAGCGCGGCCGACGTCAACCAGTTCCTGGCGCGCCTGGTCGAGCCGGTGACCGAGACCGAAGACGTGGGCGTGTTCGACGCCCTGGGCCGGGTGCTGGCGCAAGACGTGGTCTCGCCCATCAGCGTGCCGCCACACGACAACTCGGCCATGGATGGCTTCGCGTTCGACGGCACCCAGCTGGGAGCCGGGCAAGCCCTGAGCCTGCGCGTGGCCGGCACGGCCTTCGCCGGCAAGGGCTGGAGCGGCACGGTGGCCGCAGGCGAGTGCCTGAAGATCATGACCGGCGCCATCATGCCCGCCGGGCTGGACACGGTGGTGCCGCTGGAGTTCGTGACGCTCGACGGCGACCGCGTGCACATCCCGGCCGGTGTGGTGAAGGCCGGCGACAACCGCCGCTTCGCGGGCGAAGACCTGATGGCGGGCCAGCCCGCGCTGCGCCGTGGCCAGACCCTGGGCCCGGCCGCGCTGGGCCTGATCGCCAGCCTGGGCCTGCCCGCCGTGCCGGTGTTTCGCCGCGTCAAGGTGGCCTATTTCTCCACCGGCGACGAAATCCTGAGCCTGGGCGAGGCGCCGCGTGAGGGCGCGGTGTACGACAGCAACCGCTACACGGTGTTCGGCCTGCTCACGCGCATGGGGGTCGAGGTGATCGACATGGGTGTCGTGGGCGATCAGCCGGCGCTGCTCGAAGCCGCGTTCCGCCAGGCGACGACCCAGGCCGACGCCATCATCACCAGCGGCGGCGTGAGCATGGGCGAAGCCGACCACACCAAGGCCATGATGAAGCAGTTGGGTGACGTGGCTTTCTGGCGCATCGCGATGCGCCCGGGCCGACCGATGGCGGTGGGCCGCATCGCGGAATCGGGAAAGTCTGCTGTCCTGTTCGGTCTGCCCGGCAACCCGGTGGCCGTGATGGTCACCTACCTGGCCTTCGTGCGCCCTGCCCTGCAGCGCATGATGGGCAGCACCGGGGCCGAACCCGTGCTGCTCAAGGCCCACAGCCTGGAGCCCCTGCGCAAGAAACCCGGCCGCACCGAATACCAGCGCGGCATCGTCACGCGCTCGGCCGACGGCAGCCTGACCGTGCGCACCACCGGCAACCAGGGTTCGGGCGTGCTGCGCTCCATGGTGGAAGCCAATGGCCTGATCGTGCTGCACCACGGCCAGGGCAACGTGGCCGTGGGCGACGAGGTCGATGTGATGATGTTCGACGGCGTGGTCTGAGCCAGCGCTTCCCAAACAAGAAAGCCACCCTCGGGTGGCTTTCTTGTTTGGATTCTTTGGTTCTTGGGGCGCGCTATTTGGCGCTGAGCAGATCCGTGCCCTGCGCCGCGGCCGTCGGCAGCACACGCGAACCGTGCTTCTTGCGTGCCAGAAGCGTGTACATGGTCGGCACCACGAAGATGGTGAGCAGGGTGCCCAGGCTCATGCCACCCACGATCACCCACCCGATCTGCTGGCGGCTCTCGGCCCCGGCCCCGGTGGCCAGCGCCAGCGGCAGGGCACCGAGCACCATGGCGCCGGTGGTCATGAGGATGGGGCGCAGGCGCAACGCGGCCGACTGCTTCACGGCGTCGAGGATGCCCAGGCCCTGTTCACGCAGCTGATTGGCGAACTCCACGATCAGGATGCCGTGTTTCGTGATCAGCCCCACCAGGGTGATGAGCCCGATCTGGCTGAACACGTTGAGCGTGCCGCCGCTGAGCTTGAGCGCCAGCAGCGCGCCCAACATGGACAGGGGCACACTGAGCATGATGATCAGCGGGTCGATGAAGCTCTCGAACTGCGCGGCCAGCACCAGGTAGATGAACAGCAGCGAGAGCACGAACACGATGGCCAGCGAGCCCGATGAGTTGCGGAACTCGCGGCTCTGGCCGTTGAGGTTGGTGGTGTAGCCCGGTGGCAGGATCTCGCGCGCCGTGGCGTCCATGAACTGGAGCGCATCGCCCAGCGCGAGATCGGGCGAGAGATTGGCCGTGATGGAGGCGCTGCGGCGCTGGCCGAAGTGGTTGAGTTCGCGCGGCACCACCACCTCGCGGATCTTCACCAGCGAGGCCAGCGGAATCATGGCGTTGTCCCGGCCGCGCACGAACAGGCGGTCGATGTCGTCGGGCGTGCTGCGCTGCGCGCTGTCGGTCTGCACCACCACGTCGTATTGTTCGCCCTCGCGTTTGTAGCGCGTCACGGTGCGCCCGCCGAGCAGGGTCTCCACGGTGCGTGCGATGGCGTCCACGCTCACGCCCATGTCGGCCGCGCGCTCGCGGTCCACGTCCATGCGGATCTCGGGTTTGTTGAGCCGCAGGTCGGTGTCCACCTGCACGAAGCCGGGGTTCTTGGCCAGCGCGTCCTGGAACTCGCGCACCACGCGGGCGAGGTTGTCGTAGCTGTCGGAGGTGACGATCACGTAGTTGATCGGCCGCTCGCGAAAACCCTGGCCCAGAGAAGGCGGCGTGATCGGGAAGGCGCTGATGCCGGGCAGGGCCGCCAGGCGCGGCGCGATCTCGCGCGCGATCTCCTGCGTGGTGCGGCTGCGCTCTTCCCAGGGCTTGGCGCGCAGGAACACGCTGCCCTGCGCGACCGTGGGACTGCCGATGTTGCTGAAGATGCGGTCGAACTCGGGATAGTCCTGGCCGATGCGTTCGATCGCTTCGGCGTAGCGGCGCGTGTAGGCCAGGGTGGCGCCGTCCGGCCCGTTGATGTTGGCCAGGATCACGCCCCGGTCTTCCAGCGGGGCGAGCTCCTGCTTGGTGGTCTGCAGCAGGGCCCAGCTGCCCAGGGCGCTGGCGACCATCACGCCTACCACCAGCCAGCGCGCCCGCAGCGCCAGCGCCAGCGCCGAGCTGTAGACCCGGGTGGCGGCCACCAGCACACGCTCCATGAAACCGTCAAAACGCGTGGGCCTGGGGTTGTGCCGCAGCAGCTTGGAGCACAGCATGGGCGAGAGCGTGAGCGCCACGAAACCCGAAACCACCACGGCCCCGGCCAGCGCCAGCGCGAACTCGGCGAACAAGCGCCCGGTGCGCCCGGGGGTGAAGGCCAGCGGCGCGTACACCGCGGCCAGCGTGAGCGTCATGGCGACCACCGCGAAGCCGATTTCACGTGCGCCCTTGATGGCGGCGTCGAACGGTTTCAAGCCCTCTTCGATGTGCCGGAAGATGTTTTCCAGCATCACGATGGAGTCGTCCACCACCAGCCCGATGGCCAGCACCAGGGCCAGCAGCGTGAGGGTGTTGATGGAAAAGCCGAACAGCGCCATCAGGGCGAACGAGCCGATCAGGCTGACCGGAATGGTGATGAGCGGGATGATGGACGCGCGCAAGGTGCGCAGGAACACGAAGATCACCAGCGCCACCAGCACCACCGCCTCGGCGATGGTGAGGTAGACCGCCTTGATGGAGCGGTCGATGAACACCGAGTTGTCGTTGGCGATGTCCACGTTCACGCCGGGCGGCAGGTCCTTCTTGACCTTTTCCAGCAGCTCGCGCACGCCGGCCGAGAGCTCCAGCGGATTGGCGGTGGCCTGCCGGATCACGCCCAGCGAAATCGAGTCGCGGCCGTTCAGGCGCACCGAGGTGCGCTCGTCCTGCGGGCCTTGCAGGACACGCGCCACGTCGCCCAGCCGGATGGTCTGCCCGCTGACGTTGCGCAGGGCCACGTCGCGGAACTGCGCCGGGGTCTGCAGGTCGGTGGCCGCGGTCACGTTGAATTCGCGCAGCGTGCTTTCGATGCGCCCGGCCGGCACCTCCAGGTTGGAGCGCCGCAGCGCGTCTTCCACGTCCTGCACGGTCAGGCTGTAGGCGGCCAGACGGTCCGGGTCGATCCAGACACGCATCGCGTACTTGCGCTCGCCGTACACCCGCACGTCGGCAGCGCCGGGCGCGGTCTGCAGCACCGGTTTGGCCAGGCGGTTGGCGAAGTCGGAGAGCTGCAGCGAGTCGTGGGTGTCCGAACTCAGGGCCAGCCAGATCACCGGAAAGGCGTCGGCCTCGACCTTGGCGATCACCGGCTCGTCGATGCCCTGGGGCAGGCGCTGGCGCACACGGCTGACCTTGTCGCGCACGTCGGCCGCGGCCGAGTCGGGGTCGCGCTCGAGCTTGAAGCGCACCGTGATCTGGCTGCGCTCCTGCCGGCTGATGGAAGTGATGATGTCCACCCCCTCGATGCCGGCGAGCGAGTCTTCCAGCGTCTTGCTGACCTGCGACTCCACCACCTCGCTGGAGGCCCCGGTGAACGTGGTGCTGACGGTGACGGTGGGCTCGTCGATCTTGGGGTACTCGCGCACCGTCAGGCCGTTGAACGCCACCCAGCCCACCAGCAGGATGAGCATGGACAGCACGGAGGCGAACACCGGCCGGCGGATGGATATTTCAGGCAATTGCATGCGGGCTGTTCCTGTGCAAAGGCGCCTGGCGCGTCAACTGGCGGCCGGCACCGGGCGGACGCCGGCGGGCGCGGGCGCCGGTGTGGCCGGTGCGGCATCCGGGCCGGCGGCCGGAGCCGTCTCACGGGGCCTCGCTTCAGGCGCACCCATCTCCACCACCCGCACGGCCGTGCCATCGCGTTGCAGCCGCTGCTGACCGGCCACGACCACCGTGTCACCCTCGCTCAGCCCGGTAACCACCTGCACCTGCGAGCCCTGGCGCACGCCCACCTGGACCTCGGTGCGGCGCGACACCAGCTTGAGCGCATCGCCCTCGCCTTCTTTCTCCAGGCGGAACACGAACTGTTTGCCGGCCTGCGGCACGATCGCCTCTTCGGGCACCACCAGCGCCTTGTCGTTCACCGAAAAAATCGTCAGCACGCGGGCAAACATGCCGGGGCGCAGATCGGCGTCGGGCGAAGGCGGCAGCAGCGCGCGCACGGCCACCGAGCGGCCGTTGGCGTCCAGCAGCGGGTCCACCGCTTGCACCCGGGCGGCAAAGGCCTTGCCGGGCAAAGCGTCCAGCGTCACCTGCACGGTCTGGCCCGCGGCGATGCGGGTCTGGTAACGCTCGGGCAGGCGGAAATCCACCGTCAGGGCCGAGGTGTCTTCCAGGTTGACGAGGTCCGCGCCGTCCTTGACGTAGTCGCCCAGATCGATGCTGCGCAGACCCACCGTGCCATCGAACGGCGCGGTGATGCGCATGCGCTGCAGACGCGCCTGCGCCAGCGCCACCTGGGCCTCGGCCACCTGCAGGCTGGCCTGGCTTTCGTCCAGCACGCGCCGCGCCACGAAGTTCTCGGCCACCAGTTCCTGGTTGCGTTTGAAATTGGCGCGCGCCATCGACAGCTGGGCCTGGGCCTGGCTGAGTTCGGCGCGCTGCAGCACGTCGTCGAGCTGCACCAGCAACTGACCGCGCCGCACGCGGGCGCCGTCGGCGAAGGCGATCTGGGCGACGCGCCCGCTGACCTCCGGACGCAGCGTCACGCTCTGGCGCGAACGCAGCGTGCCCACGGCCTGGGCGTCGTCCTGGATGCGCAGGGTCTTGACCTGCGCCACCTCGACCCCCGGCATGCCGGTGGCTCCCCCGGCACGGCCCGCCGGCGCGCCGGTCGATCCCTGGCGGGCACCGGTCGATGCCTGGTCCGCGCTTGTGGCGTTGGCCGAAGCCGGCGCCGCCCGGTGCTGGAACCACCAGGCGCCAGCGGACGCCAGCCCCAGGCCGGCAGCGGCCACCACCACATAAAGCGTCTTGTTTGCCATGGTTTGAAGCGTCTGGATCGGGGATTCGTCGCCAGCCTTGGCGCCGCTGCCAACAAAAAGTTGCAATGTATCAGTCAAGAGCGGCCATGGCCTGGGGAAGTTCAATCGCCCTGACCGACCGCAGGACACCGCGGGTTTCAGCCCGGCACGCCCCGGTTGGCCAGGGCGTCGGCACGCTCGTTGCCCGGGTCGCCCGCGTGGCCTTTGACCCAGTGCCACTCGATGTGGTGCACGCCGTCGTGCGCCAGCGCATCGAGCTTTTGCCACAGGTCGGCGTTCTTCACCGGCTCTTTGGCAGCGGTCTTCCAGCCCTTGGCCTTCCAGCCGTGGATCCACTCGGTGATGCCTTTGCGCACGTACTGGCTGTCGAGGTACACCGACACCTTGCACGGCCGCTTGAGCGCGGCCAGGCCCTCGATCACGGCGGTGAGTTCCATGCGGTTGTTGGTGGTCACGCGCTCACCGCCCCAGAGTTCCTTTTCGTGTCCGCCAGCCTTGAGAAAAACGCCCCAGCCGCCTGGGCCGGGATTGCCCTTGCAGGCGCCGTCGGTGTAGATCACCACATGGTTCAATCGATATGCTCCAGAGAAAAAACAGGACACCTCCCCGGCTGCGGCCCGTCCTGAGCCAGTCGAGGGGCGGTTGCGCGCCGGCCTTGGCCTGTGCGTCGTTTCACGCGTTGCGGGCCGAGCGGCCCTGCGCTCAGTGTCGGTGGGCCACCGACACCGGGGCCGCCGAACTGGCGCGCCGCGGTTTCCAGGCCGGCCCCAGCAGGCGCACGCCGCGCACCCGCTTGACCGCGACCACGAAATACACCGCGCCGAAAATGGGCCACCAGCGTGCGCCGGCGCGGTCCATCCAGGCCGTTCGCTGCAACCACTTTTCGGTTCGCACCGCGGGCCGGTAGCAGCCAAAGCGGTCCGACTCTACTTCAAAACTGAGCAGGCGCAGCCAGTCGCGCAGACGCCAGGGCCCGATGAACTCGCCCGCCTCGGGCAGGTACAGGCTCTCGGCGCCGAGCGCCGTCAGGCCCAGGCGGGACCCGAGCCGGCCGCGCCCCTGCCGCAGGCCCCACAGGCTGGCCGGATTCAGGCCCGAGATCACCACCCGGCCCTCGGGCACCAGCACCCGCTCGACCTCGCGCAGCACGTGGTGCGGGTCGGCACTGAGTTCCAGCGTGTGCGGAAGCACCACCAGGTCCAAGCAGGCGGCGGGAAACGGCAGCGCCGCGGCGTCGGTGATCAGGGCCACGCGCGACGGCCCCGGTGGCTGCGCAGCACCCCGATTCGGGGTCGATCCCCCCGTTCGGGAGGCGTCTTGCCCGCCGTTGAAGCTTCCTCCCGCCAGCAGCGCATCGGGCGCCACCAGTTCCTCGGGCAGCGCCAGCCAGCGGTGTGGCATGCGGTTGGCCCGCAGGGTGGCGAGCTCGGGCAGGCCCAATTGCAAGGCGTTGTATCCGAACAGGTCGGCCACGGCCAGATCGAACTGGGCCTGTTCCCAGCCCAGCACGTACTGTCCAGGTGCGGTGCGCAGCCAGTCGGTCATGCCATCGGTCGGCAGGCCCGGGGTGGTGTCGGGGTTCAATGCAAACGGTCTCCGGGTGGCACAGCGGGCAAGGGCAGCCCGCCGTCAAGCGGAGGCCATCGTAATCGGTCGCCCGGCCCACCGCCACCGGGCCCTTGGAGGGCTCCGCCCCGGGGGCTCATCCGCCGCGGTTGGCCGACCTTCCTGACGGGCGGGCCAGGGCCGTCCGTCGGTTCGTTTTTGAAACACGGACAGACCAGCTCCTCTGCGATACTCTCGGGCCGCCAGCTGCCGTGGCCCGCAAGGGTGGCGCGGCCGGGCCGAAGGCCCGCGCATTGCGCTGGCGAACCGAACGATTTCCATGCAGTTACACCCCATTCCGGTCTTCACCGACAACTACATCTGGGTCTTGCACGATCAAGGTCGCGCACTGGTGGTCGACCCCGGAGAGGCCAGCCATGTGCGCCAGTGGCTGGAACATGAGGGTCTGGCGCTCGACACCATCCTGATCACCCACCACCACGCGGACCACACCGGTGGCGTGGCCGAGCTGCGGCAGGCCACCGGCGCACGGGTGATCGGCCCGGCCCGCGAACCCATGCCCGAACCTCTGCGGCGCGTGTCCGCGCACGATCGGGTCGAAGCCCTGGGTCTGGTGTTCGAGGTGCTGGAGGTCCCCGGCCACACCGCCGGGCACATCGCGTACCACTGCGCCGACGTGGACGGTGCGCCCCTGCTGTTCTGTGGCGACACGCTGTTTTCGGGTGGCTGTGGCCGCTTGTTCGAAGGCACGCCCGCGCAGATGCTGGACTCGCTGACCCGTCTGAGCGCCCTGCCCAACGACACCCGCGTCTGCTGCACCCACGAGTACACCCTGTCCAACCTGAAATTCGCGCAGGCGGTGGAACCGGGCAACGCCGCGCTGGCCGAGTACGCCGCGCATTGCCAGCAACAGCGCGCGCTGAACTTTCCCACGCTGCCCAGCTCCATCGGACTCGAGAAACGGATCAATCCGTTTCTGCGCACCCTCGAGACGGCCGTGCGGCGGGCCGCCATCGCCCACGCTCCCCACACACCCGACGACGACGTGAGCCTGTTCGCCACGCTTCGTGAATGGAAAAACGACTTCAGATGACCCTTGCCATGCCCACCGCTCCCGCTCACCTTCTTTCCGCAGCGTCGCTGAATGGCTCCGCTCGCATCGGTTCGCCGCGCCCGTCAGCGCAACCGGCGCGCTTCAGGTTCTTCACACTGGTGGCCTCTGTGTTGCTGTTCGCGGGTTGTGCTTCGGTTCCACCGGGCACCACATCCCCGGCCACCACGACTCCGGGCTCCACGGCCAGCACGGCCCCGCCGGCCCCCAGCGTGTTCCCCAACGCGCCCTTGAGCGAAATCGGCATCGCCAGCACCAACCTGCCCACCGTGGTCACCCTCGCGGCCCCCACCGACCTGTGGGACCGCATACGGCGCGGCTTCGCCATGAACGACCTGGACAACGAGCTGGTGCGCGACCGCGAGCAGTGGTACGCCACCCGGCCCGACTACATCCAGCGCATGACCGAGCGTTCCAGCCGCTACCTGTTCCACATCGTCGAAGAGATCGAGCGCCGCAACATGCCGATGGAGCTGGCGCTGTTGCCCTTCATTGAAAGCGCCTTCAACCCCCAAGCGGTTTCCAGTGCGCGCGCGGCCGGCATGTGGCAGTTCATGCCCGCCACCGGTGAATCGTTCGATCTCAAGCAGAACATCTTTCGCGACGACCGGCGCGACGTGCTGGCCTCCACCCGCGCCGCGCTCGACTACCTGCAGCAGCTGCACGGCCGCTTCGGCGACTGGCACCTGGCCCTGGCCGCCTACAACTGGGGTCAGGGCAATGTGAACCGCGCCATCACGCGCAACCAGCGCCTGGGCCAGCCGACCGGCTACCTCGACCTGGGCATGCCGATGGAAACCCGCATGTACGTGCCCAAGCTGCAGGCCGTGAAGAACATCCTGAGCCGGCCGGAGGCCTTCAACACCACCCTGCCCCTGATCGGCAACCACCCGTTCTTTGACACCGTCACGCTGGAGCGCGACATGGACGTGGCCGTCATCGCCCAGCTCGCCGGCGTCAGCGAAAGGGATTTCCGCGCGCTCAACCCCTCGCTCAGCCGCCCGGTGGTGATGGCCGCGGGCACGCCCAACATCCTGCTGCCCTGGGACAACGCGGTGGTGTTCCAGCAGAACCTGCAGACCTTTGCGGGCCCGCTGGCCAGCTGGACCGCCTGGGTCGTGCCCACCACCATGACGGCCGCGCAGGCGGCCGCCCGGGTGGGCATGAGCGAATCCGAGCTGCGCGAAGTCAACAACATCCCGCCGCGCATGAAGGTGCGCGCCGGCTCCAGCCTGCTGGTGCCCCGCACCCAGGCGCGCAACGGCGACGTGCCCCTGCACGTGGCCGACAACGGGCACCTGAGCCTGCAACCCGAGGTGATGCTGCGACGCAGCACGGTGCGCGCGCGCAAAGGCGACACCCTGAGCCGGCTGGCCAGCCGCTACGGCGTGAGCGCGGTCAGCGTGGCCGGCTGGAACAGCCTGGCGATCAACGCGCGGCTCAAACCGGGCCAGCGCGTCACGCTGATGTTGCCGCAGCGCCCGGCGGTGGCCAGTTCGCGGAGCGCGAAAAAATCCGTCAAGGTCGCCACGAGGAAGAAAGCGGTCCAGAAGACCGGCACCCGCACCGCCAAGGCCCGCACATCGTCCAAACGCGCGGTCACCAAGGTGGCGGCCAGCAAGAAGAACTAGAACTGAAACGACGGATGGGTGCGCGGCTCAGGCCTTGAACCGGGCCTTGGCCTTGCGCGCGAAATCGTTGGTGAAGGTGCGCGCGAGGTCCACCCGCTGCAACGGCGCCGAGGGGTCGAAATACGCCAGCATGCGCGCCGCGGTGGCCGGCCCATCCTCCGGCATCACACCGTCGGGCGCCCAGGCTTCACGCGCCCGGCTGAACGCGGCCAGGTACAACGCCCTGTCACCCAGGAAATAGTGCTCCGGCACCGCCTTGATGATGTCGGACGGGCCTGCCGTCTGCAGCCACTTCAGGGCGTGCACCATCGCATTGGCCAGGGCCTGGCACTGGCGTGCGTTGCCAGCAAGAAAAGCACCCGGCGCGCTCAGACAGGCCGCCGGCAAGGTCCCGCCAAACACCTCGGCGCTGCCACGCACGGTGCGCGTGTCGGCCACCACCCGCAACTCGCCCCCCTGCTCCAGCTGCGTGATGACCGGGTCGGTGTAGCAGATCGCATCGATCGTTCCGGCACGAAACGCCGCCACCGCGGAAGTCGCACTGGGCAAGGGTGTGTACTGAACATCCTGCACGCCCAGCCCGGCGCGCGCCAGCACCAGACGCGCCACCCGGTGCGTGCCCGAGCCGTGCGCCATGATGCCCAGCTTCTTGCCACGCAGGTCCCGCAACCCGCTGTAATGCCCCAGCGTCTGAAGAGAGACACCCAGCACGATCTGGGGCGCACGCCCCTGCAGCACGAACGACTGGAACATCTGGCCACGGGCCTGCATGTTGATGATGCTGCTGTAAGGCCCTGAGAACACCTGCGCCGAGCCCAGAAGCACCGCCTGCAGGGCCTGCCCGCGGTCGGTGAACTCGCGCACCTGCACGTCCAGCCCTTCGCTGGCAAAGTAGCCCATGCGCTCGGCCACGGTCAGCGGCAGGTAGCAGAAAGCCGATTTGTCTTCCACCGCCACCACCACGCGGGAGCCGCCCGCGCGAGGCAAGGGCGCCGGGCTGGGAGCCTGAGCCCAGGTTGCGGGCGGCAGCGTGCCCAGCAGCGCCGACGCGCACACCCGACACCACCCACGACGAGTCCACATGAAACATCCCTTCCTGCACTTGTACTCAAGCGACAGGCAAGGCTAAGCGAGGCCGGCCCCGACCGCATCGGGATCAATCCCGAGCGGGTTTCCACCGAGGGAAAACGCAAGCAAAAGTAACCGGTTGCCCCGCGTTTGCACGGACCGGGGGACGGTCAGAAAGACCCGGTGTTCAGACGAACAGAATGGCGATGTTCACCAGCAGCGCCAAGGTCCAGGTCATGCTGCGCGCCAGGGCCAGATCGGCCACGTACATCATGATGTAGATCAGCCGCAGCACCACGAACACGAAGGCCAGCAGGTCCAGGCGCACCTGCGGCGCCCCCATCTGGTGGGCAATGATCACCGCCCCCATGAACAACGGCAGTGCTTCGAAGCTGTTGGACTGCGCGGCGTTGGCCCGTGCGCGCCAGTCGGTCTGGCGCGCCAGCCAGGCGCGCGGGTTGTGGTTGTCATAGCCCCCTTCGCGCCGGGACTTGCCCAGCTTGCCCCACTTGGCCAGGTAGCCACACAGGAAAGGCAACAACGCCGTCACCAGGACAGCCCAATAAGCCAGGGTCAGGCCCGCAAATTTCATGAATGAAAGGTCTTTCTGTCACCCGGCGCGTGGTTCAGCGCCGGTCCACCAGGGCATGGGCGATGGTGCCCAGGTCCACATATTCGAGTTCACTGCCCACCGGTACGCCACGCGCCAACCGCGTGACGTTGACGCCCCGGGCCTTGAGCCCCTGCGCGATCACGTGCGCCGTGGTTTCCCCCTCGGCCGTGAAGTTGGTCGCCAGGATCACCTCACGCACCTCGCGCTCAGCGCCGGCTTCGCCACCGGCGGGCGCGTCGACGCGGTCAAAGAGCTTCTGCAGGCCGATGTCGCGCGGGCCCACATCGTCCAGCGGGCTGAGCTTGCCCATGAGCACGAAGTACAAGCCTTTGTAGGCACCGGTGCGCTCCATGGCTGCCAGATCGGCCGGGTTCTCCACCACACACAGCTGGCTGTGGTCCCGCCGCGGGTCGCGGCAGGTGGCGCACACCTCGTCTTCGGTGAAGGTGTGGCAGAGCGCGCAATGACGCACTTCGGCGCAGGCGTGCTGCAGGGCCTGCGCCAGGTGCAGCGCGCCCTCGCGGTCGTGCTGCAGCAGGTGGTAGGCCATGCGCTGGGCGGACTTCACACCCACCCCCGGCAGGCGGCGCAACGCCTGAACGAGCAGTTCAAGGGGGTGGTTTTCGGCCATGGGAATCTTGTTTTTTGAATGCCGGCCTGCGCGGCCGGTTCGACTGCGCTCAGAAGGGGAACTTCATCCCGCCGGGCAGGCCCGGCATGCCGGCCGTGAGCTTGCCCATCTTCTCGTTGGTGGTTTCTTCGGCCTTGCGCACCGCCGCGTTGAAAGCCGCGGCCACGAGGTCTTCGAGCATGTCCTTGTCGTCGGCCAGCAGGCTGGGGTCGATGGTGACGCGCTTCACATCGTGCTTGCAGGTCATGAGCACCTTCACCAGCCCGGCGCCGGACTCGCCGGTGACTTCGATGAAGGCCAGTTCGTCCTGCGCCTTTTTCAGGTTGTCCTGCATGGCCTGGGCCTGCTTCATGAGGCCCGCGAGTTGTCCTTTGTTGAACATGGCTTTTTCCTTGGTTGGGGGGTCGATTGCGAAAGAGTGAGGGGTTCAGCGATCCGCCGCCAGGCCGCCGTTGGAGGGGTGGGCCCGGTCGGGAGACGGCGATCCGCGCAGCGGCGCGGTGTGGGTTTGCATGGCCGCCGTGGCCTTGAGTGTGCCGGGCACGATTCTGCCGCCAAAGTCGCGCATCATGCTCTGCACGAACGGGTCGTCCATGATGCGCTGTTCGGCCTCGCGCTGGCGGCGTGCGGCCTCGGCGGCCAGGCGCAACGAGGGAGAGTCCTGCACCGGCCCGATTTCCACCGCCAGCCGGACCTCGTGCCCCACGGTGCCCAGCGCCGTGGCCAGCCGCTCGCGGATGTTGCCCTGGTTGAGCGACTCGCGCTCCACCCGCAACACCCACTGGCCACTGTCGCGCGCCACCAGCTGGGACTGCAGGCCGAGCTCGCGCACCAGCGCGGTCACCGCTTCGGCGCGCACCAGCTGCATCACGGTGTCGAACCAGAAATCGCCCTCGGGGCTGGACACCACCTCGGGCACGGGGCGGGCCTCGCCCGGGTCGCGCCGCTGGTCCAGCCGTGGCGAGGGCCCCGGGTCGCGCACCGGAATCGCCACCACGCGGCGCGAGGTCTGCACGCCCTCTTCGGGTGGCGCGGGTTCCTCGTCGACCCAGGGTGGCAGGTCTTCGTCATCGGGCGCAGGGTCGGGCTCCAGCATCGGCCCACGCACGGAGGCAGCGGGTGCGGACGGCGGCACCGGCACATCGATTCGCGCGGCGGTGGGCGCCGCCGCTGTCGGGGTTTGTGGTGCGTGGGCGGGCGCGGCCACCGGGGCCGCTGGCGCCTGCGGGGCTCGTGCGAAAGGCGCGAGAGCCGCCGGGGACGGGGTGTTTGGGGCCTCAACCCCTGTTTTCAGTGTTTTTTTTTCCGCCGGTGCGCGGGTTTCGGCGCTGGCGGGTTTGAACGCCAGCAGGCGCAGCAGCACCATGGTGAGCGCCGCGTACTCGTCCGGCGCCAGGCCCAGCTCGCCGCGGCCGTGCAGGCACAGGCTGTACAGCAGTTGGGTTTCGTCGGCGGGCAGATCGTCCGCCAGGCGCACGATCTCGGCCGCGTCCGGGTCGTCCAGATCCTGCGAGCCGGCACGTTCGGGCACCGCCTGCAGCACCGCAATGCGCTGCAGCACGCCAGTCATCTCTTCCAGCGTGGAGGCCGCGTTCAGGCCATCCACACGCAGGGTCTCAATGGTGTTCACCACGGTGGCGCCGTCGCCCCGCGCAAGCGCATCGATCAGGCGCAGCACGTGCGAGCGGTCCACCGCGCCCAGCATCTGGCGCACCGTGGCCTCCTGCAACTGGCCGCCGCCAAAGGCAATGGCCTGGTCGGTCAGCGAGAGCGCGTCGCGCATGGAGCCGCGCGCGGCGCGCGAGATCAGGCGCAAGGCCTGCGCCTCGGCCGGAACGCTCTCGGACTGCAGCACCTGCCGCAGGTGTTCCAGCACCGTTTCGGGCGCCATGGGTCGCAGGTTGAACTGCAGGCAGCGCGACAGCACCGTCACCGGCACCTTCTGGGGGTCGGTCGTGGCCAGCACGAACTTCAGGTACTCGGGCGGCTCTTCCAGCGTCTTGAGCATCGCGTTGAATGCGTGCCCGGTGAGCATGTGGACCTCGTCGATCATGAAGACCTTGAAGCGGCCCTGCACCGGCTTGTAGACCGCCTGTTCCAGCAGCGCCTGCACCTCGTCCACGCCCCGGTTGGACGCGGCGTCGAGTTCGGTGTAGTCCACGAAACGGCCGGCGTCGATGTCGGTGCAGGCCTGGCACACGCCACAGGGTTCGGCGGTGATGCCGCCCTGCCCGTCGGCACCCAGGCAGTTGAGCGACTTGGCCAGGATGCGCGAGACGGTGGTCTTGCCCACGCCACGGGTGCCGGTGAACAAGTAGGCGTGGTGCAGCCGCTGGGTGGTCAGTGCGTTGGACAGCGCCCGGACCACGTGCTCCTGCCCCACCATTTCGGTGAAATTGCGCGGGCGGTACTTGCGGGCCAGGACGACATAGGACATGGCTTCGATTCTAAGCGGCACCCCCACCCCGACAGACCCGCTCGCCATCGCCTACAATCGACCCCGACGGGCCTTCCCGCATGGTGAAGCGGCCAACCGGGTCAGGTGGGGAACCAAGCAGCCCTAACTGTGAATCCAGTGCCGGGGTCAAGGCTCGTCACCTTATTCAGAAAATCCGCAATCGGATCAATAACCTAAGCCAAATCAAGGGCTTACGCGTCCCAAGCTGTATCACTTTCCTGTGTCACTTCCCCAACACTTGAACAAGGGAAACGACATGGCGAAGCCCCCCCGGGGCTGTTCCTTCGCGGCGCCCGTTGGTACGTCCGCATCATCATTCCCCGGGACCTGACAGAGGTCTACGGCAAGACCCGCGCCGACATCGCGCTGAACACCAGCGACCGCCGCGAAGCGGGCCTCTTGGCGACCCTGAAACGGGCCGAATGGGGCGCCGACTTTGAGGCCAAACGCAGCGCCTTGAATCCCGTCCTGGCGGTGGCGATCACGCCCGAGGTCGGCGCCGTGTTGTCCGATCTGATCCGCGCCCATGTGCTGGCCGACGATGAACGGGTGAGGCATGACGTTCGTTTGTTGACAGGTGGGCGGCTTACCGCAGCGCCCCCGGAGACATGACCCCTTGTCCGCGCTCCGACTTGTTGAGTAGCATCAGGACCAAGGAGGAATACATGCACATTCACAGAGACATAGCTGAGCCTCACAGGGGCGACCTGCCGTGGGCCGAGAGGTGGGAAGGGGCAGATGGCGGCTTGATCGCTTGTTGGGAACGGGGGCGGGAGAAGCGGAAAGAGGAGCCGGCGCTGGCACAGCGGGCATCTGAGGGTGAGCTTGTTGTCCTGCCGTGGCGGGGCGGCGTGGAGAAAGCCATCAAGGGCGAGAAGTACGGCACCCTCAACTACTTGGCGATGTACCAAGGCATCCGTGGTGAGTCCCTTGACATCGACACCACCGCGGAGGTCGTGCGGCAATGCGCAAAGACCAAGGTTGCCGTCATCTATACCTGTGACGCGAGCAAGTTCGCCAGCACGGAGGAGTAACCGCCATGATCAATATCTACCAACGGCAGGCGGCCTCGTTTCGCAACGAATTGCGGACATCGTGCGCGGCACTTGTCGGGATCGTTCAGGGCTTGCTTGCTGACGAGCACTTGAATGACCAAGAAATTGGCTTTTTGCGGAAATGGCTCCGCGATGCCGAATCGGTCTCGCTGGCGTGGCCCGGTAGCCTTGTGTACGCGCAAGTCGAGGAGATTCTGAGCGACGGGCACGTGACAGAGGGTGAACGCGCTCAACTCACGGAGACCCTGCGTCAGTTGTTGGGCGGGCGTTTGGATGAAGTCGCCGAAGCTGGGTACGTGAGTGAACTCCCGCTAGACCGCGTTCAACAAATCGACGTGACGGGGAAGCTGTTTTGCTTTACAGGTGACTTCGTCTTTGGCCCCCGGCGCACCTGCGAGGAAGCCATTGAACGGCGCGGCGGCATCGTTGGGTCAGTTACCAAGAAGCTTGATTACCTTGTCGTGGGTGGCCTGGGTAGCCTGGAATGGAAGCACGGCAGCTTTGGAACCAAGATCGAAAAGGCCGTGATGTACCGGGAGGGCGGCTGTCCGATCAGGATTGTTCACGAGGATGTATGGACCGCTTCGCTTCGCGGATGACCCGCGTTCGCCGACGACTTCGACCCAGCTACCGCCCTCGCCTCCACTGCCTGCCCTCGATGTCGTGCCGTGGGGCTGGTGGAGACCCGACTCGGATACCGTGAGGGCTGCGCCCCTGCCAGCCGTGCTCAGAACGCGTCGATCTTCAGGTTCTGGCGCTGAACCACGTTTTTCCAGCCTTCAAAATCTTTTCGCAGGAAGCTCGCCAGCGCGGCGGGTGTGCCTGTGGCGGGCTCCAGCGCGTCCAGCGCCAGGCGGGCTTTCACCTCCGGCATGTCCACCAGATGCGCGAGCGCCGTGTTGAGCCGCTCCACCACCGACGCGGGGGTGTCGCGTGGCGCCATCAGGGCGAAATAGTTCAGCACGTCAAAACCGGACAAGCCGGCCTCGGCCATGCTGGGCACCTGCGGCAGGGCCGGGCTGCGGCGCTCGCTGGTGACCGCCAGGGCCTTGAGCCGGCCGTCGCGGATGTAGGGCGCGAGGGCGGGAATGGTGCCGGTCAACAGCTGGATCTCGCCCGACAGCGCGTCGATGGTGGCGGGCGCGATGCCGCGGTAGGGGATGTGCGTGATGAAGGTGCCGGTGCGCGCCTTGAGCGACTCCAGCACCAGGTGGTTGATGCCACCGACACCGGCCGAGCCGTAGTTGAGCGCGCCGGGGCGCTGGCGGGCCAGGGCCACGAGTTCCTGCAGTGTGTTGGCCGGCAACCGGTTGTTGGCCGCCCAGACCAGCGGGCCCTGGGCGATCATGCCCACCGGCGCGAAGTCGGCCAGGGGGTCGTAACCGGCGCCGGGCAAGGCTGCAGGCACGGTGGTGAAGGGCGCGGCCGCCAGCAGCAGAGTGTGTCCGTCGGGTGCGCTTTGCGCCACCGCCTGGGCGCCCAGCGCGCCTGACGCGCCCACCCGGTTTTCCACCACCACCGCGACCTTGAGCAGCTCGGCCAGCTTGGCCGCCACCAGGCGCCCCATGGCATCGGTGCCGGCGCCGGGCGCGAAGGGCACGATGATCTTGATGGGCTGCTCGGAAATGCCAGCGGCCCGGCTGGCGAGCCCGCTCAGCCCCAGGGAAGCGACGGCCAGGTGGCGGAGGAATGTGCGGCGGTGGGGTGCGTGGAAAGACATGGTTTCAACTCCTGATCCGGGTCCGGTGACCGGGTTGTGACCACTGTACGCAGCCCGTGTGAAAACGGAATGACGTCCGTCTCAGGTCGCGGCCGCGTTCAACCAGGCGACGGCGCCCTGGCCGGCGGCCACGCCGCTGGCCAGGCAGGCGGTGAGCAGGTAGCCCCCGGTGGGCGCTTCCCAGTCGAGCATTTCACCCGCGCAGAACAGGCCCGGCGCGGTTTTTACCATCAGGTGTTCGTCCAGCGCTTCCCAGCGCACACCGCCCGCGCTGCTGATGGCTTCATCGATCGGGCGCGGCGCGACCAGCGTGATGGGCAGCGCCTTGATGGCCGCGGCCAGCCGTGCGGTGTCGTGGAGCGCGTCTTTGTCGAGGCATTCGTTCAGCAGCGCCATCTTGATGCCGTCCAGACCCAGGCGGCTCTTGAGATGGCCCGAGAGGCTGCGCGAGCCGCGGGGGTGCGCCACCTGGGTCAGCACGTGTTCCGCACCGCGGTCGGGCAGCAGATCGAGCTCGAACGTGGCGCGGCCGTTGCGGGCGATCTCGTCGCGCAGCAGGCCGGAGGCGGCATAGACCAGGCTGCCCTCCACACCGGTGGCGGTGGCGACGAATTCCCCCTTGCGCTGAAAATGCCGACCCTGGCTGTCGGTGAACCGGATGGCCACGGATTTGAACGGCTGCCCCGCAAAGCGGCTGGCGAAATGGGGGCTCCAGCCTGCGGCGATGCCGTGCACGGCCGACCCCGCCACGTCAAAACCACAATTGACGGGCTGCAGGGGCGCCACGTCGATACCGGCCTGCCGCAACCACGGCACCCAGGCGCCATCGGAGCCCAGATGGGCCCAGCTTGCGCCGCCGAGCGCGAGCACGGTGGCACGTGCATGCACCTGCAGCGCGCCTTGCGGGGTGGCCAGGCACAGGGCCGGGGCCGCGGCTCCATCGGCGGCCCAACCCTGCCAGCGGTGCCGCATGTGGAACACCACCGGCGGCCCGCCGGCTTCGGGGTGGCGCAGGCGCTGAAGCCAGGCGCGCAGCAACGGCGCGGCTTTCATGTCGATGGGAAAAATCCGCTGCGAGCTGCCGACGAAGGTCTCGATGCCCAGGCCCGCCGCCCAGTCGCGCACCGCCCGCGGGCCAAAGGCCTGCAGCAGGGGACGCAGCGCTTCGGCGCGCTCGCCGTAGCGGCCGATGAAGGCCTCCAGCGGTTCGGCGTGGGTCAGGTTCATGCCGCCCTTGCCCGCCAGCAGGAACTTGCGGCCCACCGAAGGCATGGCGTCGAACAGGTGCACCTGCCGGCCCGCCCGGCTCAGGACCTCGGCCGCCATCAGCCCGGCGGGGCCGCCACCGATGACGGCCACGTCGACGCTCAGCGCCGGCAAGCCGGCGCCGGCCGTGGTCGGGGTGGCATGGGGCCGGGTGTCTGAATCTGAATCGGTCATGGGGTCTGGGGTTCGGCCGGCAGTGCAATCAGCCGGCCCATGGGGTTGATGAAGGCCAGGCGCAGTGGCGCACCGGGGCGCGCCTGGGCCATAGCCTGCTGGTAATGGCGCATCTGCGCGACCAGTTCGGGTTGGCGCTCGGGGTGTTCGGCGCTTTTGAAATCGAGCACCCACCAGATGCCGCTGGCGCGCTCGCGCACCAGCCGGTCCAGCCGCAGCAGCGCGCCCTGGTGAAACAGTTCGACTTCGTTGCCCCAGTGGTCGAGCCACTCGGCGTCCCAGGCCCAGGCCGCTTCACCGGCCACGATGCGCTGCGCCATGGCCAGCGCCTCGCGGGCCTGGACCGGGTCCAGCGCAAATTCGCGCGCGACGGCCTGGACGTGCTCGCCGGTCCAGTCAAAGCCCTGGGCCGGCGTGGGCCGCCATTGCAGCAAGCGGTGCAGCGCGAGCCCGAGGCGGGTCGCGGCGTCGTCCACCGGCGGCGCGGGGCTGACCGCAGCGCCTGCGGCCTCGCGCGGCACGCTCACCGGGGGCAAACCGGGCAAATTGAAGGCGCCGTTATGGGCCGCGTGGGGTGTCCCGTCAGCGGCTGGTGGCGGCGCGTCCACCATGTTGGCCAGCGGCTGCAGGCGCTGGTACCAGCTGGTGGCGCTGCCGCGCTGGTGGGGCTCGAAGCTGGAGATCACCAGCCGCTCTTCGGCCCGCGTCAGGGCCACGTACAGCGCATTGAGCTCTTCCAGCGCGCGCGCCTGCTGCTCCAGTTCCAGCGCGCCAGCGGCGCAGGCGGGGGGCGACTTTTCGTTGGCGAGAAACACGAAACGGCGCGGCGCGGCATCTTCGCCGGGCCAGTCCACCAGCACCCCCATGTTCTCGGGCCGCGAGGGGCCGGCGTCGGTGTCGAGCATGAGCACGGTGTGGGCTTCCAGGCCCTTGGCGCCGTGGATGGTGAGCAGCCGCACGGCGCCCGGGGTCTGGCTCGGCGTGGCCTTGATGCCACCGGCCTTGAGCGCGCGCACCAGGCGGTAGGGCGAGAGAAAACGCCCGCCGTCCTGCGCCAGCGACTGCGCCAGCAGATCGCGCAACTGGGCCAGGGTCGCACCGCGCTGGCTGGGCGGCACGGCCTGGGCGAACCGTGCGAGCACGTCGCCGTGGTCGTACAGCGCCGAGAGCGCGTCGTGCGGCGGCAGGCTGTGGACCCAGGCGCGGTACAGCGCCAGCCGCTCGGCCGTGGCGCAGAAGTCGCGCGCCTGCTCGTGGGCCTGCTGCGGATCACCCCCCAGCCGCAGCAACAAACCCGGCTGCTCGTCCGACGGCGTGCCGGCGAAGCGCTGCAGCACATCCCACCACGACGGCTTCGCAGGGGCCGGCGTGGCACCGCCGTCGGCCCGCACCGTCCAGCGCTGGCGCAGCCGCGCCAGCTGGGCCAGCGCGTCGTCGCTCCAGCCAAACAGGGGCGACTTGAGCGCGCGCGCCAGGCTCAGGTCGTGCCGCGGCGAGACCAGCGCATCGAGCAAGGCCACCACGTCCTGCACGGCGGGCGCTTCGCAGAGGTCGAGCTTCTCGGGCTGCTCGCTGGCGATACCGCGTTCGAGCAAGGCGTCGTGCATCCAGGCCAGGCGCTCGCGCCGGCGCGAGAGCACCATCACGTCGTCGGCCTGGACGTGGCCCGAGGCGATCTCGGCCGCCACCCAGTCGGCCGCCTGGCGCGCTTCCAGCGCAGACATGGTGTCTTCGGGCAGCAGACGCGGCGTGGTCAGGCTGTCGCGCCAGACCGGCTCGTCGCCTTCCCCATCGGCCGAGCGTTCGCGCAGGCTGCGCGCGAGCTGGGGCAAGGCGATCACCTCGCCCGGCCGCGTGCTTTCGGTGGTGTGGGCGCGGTAGCCACTGCTGTAATCACCCGCCTCCACCGCGGCCAGCATGGCGCTGTTGAGCGTGGCGACCACGCCCTGCGCGCAGCGGCGGGTGTGGTCGCAGCTGAGCAGCGCCCCCGACAGCCCCTGCACCACGAAGGCCTGCGCGGCCTTGAACACCTGGGGCTCGGCGCGGCGGAAGCGGTAGATGGACTGTTTGGGGTCGCCCACCAGGAACACACACGGTGCCTCGCCCGAGCCCGCCCCGGCGTAGGCCGAGAGCCAGCCATACAGCGCCTGCCATTGCAGCGGGTTGGTGTCCTGGAATTCGTCGATCAGCACGTGGCGCACGCGCGCGTCCAGCCGTTGCTGCATCCAGCCCGAGAGTTCGGCGTCGCCCAACAGGCGCAGGGCCGCGCCTTCGACGTCGTTCATGTCCACCCAGCCGCGCTCGCGCTTGAGTTCGGCGTAGGCCACGAGCAGCACGCGGGTCAGGCGGGCCATGCGCTGGTGGTGCTGCCACGCGGCCTGCTGCAGGGTGGCGCCGTGCAGGCGCAGCGCGAACTCCTGCGCGGCCCGCACCGCTTCGATGCCCGCGATCTTTTCGCCGAACTTGCGCGCCTTGTTGTCCTTGGTGAGCAGCGCGTCCAGCACGCCCTGGAAGCGGCGCGCCGTCAGGGCCTGTTCAAGCTCCACACCCTTGGCCGAAAACGTGGGCGCGCTGGCCGCGCCGAGCACGCGCGCAGCCGCCCACAGCGTATCGTGCGGTGCGTCGCCGGCTTCGATGGCCTGAGCGGGGGTGTCGAACGCGGCCAGCTCGGGGTACACGGCGCCAAAGGGCTCCACCGAGCTGTCCACCACCCCGGCGGCATCGGCCAGTGCGAACTCCACCCGCTTCTGCAGCGCGTTGCTCAGCGCCTTGAGGGTCTGGTGGCGGCCGTGTTCGGCCACGCTGTCCATGAAATCCAGTTTGTCGTCGGCACTGGCCGACAGCGCGGCGTAAAAACGCGGCCAGACCAGGGCCACGGCCTGGGCATCGTCTTCCAGCAGCTCGTACTGGGCCGGCAGTTGCAGCTCCTGCAGCACCGACAGTGGTGCCCCACGCAGCAGCGCGGCGAACCAGCTGTGAAAGGTGCGCACCTGCACCGTGCGGCCCAGCGCAGTGACGCGCGCGTGCAGGCTGCGCGCCTGCGGCAGGCGCCGCGCGGCGTCGGCCTCGGACAGGCCACGGGCACGCAGTTCAGCGGCCAGCGCGTCGTCCGGCAAATGGGCCCAGCGGCGCAACTCGCTGTTGAGCCGGTCGCGCATTTCGCCCGCGGCCTTCTTGGTGAAGGTGATGGCCAGGATGTCCTGCGGCGCGCAACCGTCGAGCAGGGCGCGCAGGATGCGCGAGACCAGCATCCAGGTCTTGCCCGCGCCAGCGCAGGCTTCCACCGCGATACTGCGTGCCGGATCGCAGGCCAGCGCGTAGAACGCTTCGCGTGGCACCTGGGCGCCGTTGATGCGGTAGGCGGCGCGGGTCATGTCCAGAAGTCCTTGCGGCACAGACCGCGCGCGGCGCAGAAGTCGCACACCCGGCCCTCGCCCAACGCGGGCATGGGCTGGCCGGCGGCGACACGCGCCATGTCGTGCGCCAGGCCCTCGCGCAGCCGCTCGCGCGCCATCAGCACGTCGGGCTGTTCCACCAGCAGGGTCGGCGCCTCCCGGGCGTCGCCACGTTTGTCGGTGATGCTGAGGTAGGCGGCGCGCAGGTTTTCGTCCGGCAGCAGCGCGGCGTAAAAAGCCAGTTGGGTGTCTTCCAGCGGCTCCTTCACGCGCTCCAGGGTGCCGGGGCGGCCCTCGGTCTTGTAGTCGATCACGAATGGAATGGCGCCCTCGGGGCTGTCCTGCCGGTCAATGCGGTCGAGCTTGCCGTAGAGCTTCCAGGGTCCCGCCTGGGCGGTCAGCGCGGCTTCGGCCCGCTCGAAGCGAGGGCCCGCCCGCCCTTCGGCCGCTTCGAAACCGGCGAGCCAGTCTAGGTAGCCGTCGCGCAGCGCGGGCCAGACCGCCCGGTACGGCAGGAAGCCGGCCCCGCCCTCCCCGGCGTTGAGCCCCATGGCCTCGGCCGTGCTGTCGGCCAGCCGGTCCAGCGCATCGCGGTCGGCCGCCGTGCCGGGCCGAGCGTCGCCACGCTGTTCGTGAAAAGCGCGCAACACGGCGTGCAGCCAGTTGCCCATGTCGCGTTGGTCGGGCTCTGCCTCGAGCTCGGGCGCCTCGGCCAAGCGCAGCTGGCGCAAGGCAAAAAACCGGTAGGGGCAGTCGCGCAGGTCCTGGTAGGCACTGGCGGAAAGTGACTCGGGCAACACGTCGCCGGCCGACGGCTGGGGGCGCGGCTGGGGCAACGGATCGAGCAGTCGGGCCACACGTGGATCGGCGGCAGATTCGATTGCCGACAAGGCCTGCACCCAGGCACTGGGCAGCACCGTCTCGCCGCGCTCCTGCGTGCGCCACAACACATCGAGCCGTGGCATCGCCAACACGGCCTGCCAGGCCTGGGCCGCGGCCTCGGCCAGCGCTTCGCGCGTGGGCAGGCCCAGGGCCTCGCGCTGTGCCGTGGTCCACAGGCCCGGTGGCTCCGGGCTGGGGTTGAGGTGCGCCTCGTCGCAACCGGGCACCACCGTGGCGGCGAAACCGCGGCCCAGCAATTGCGCCATGGGCAGGATCACCACCGCGGCCTCGCCTTCGCTGCGGGGCATGAAGCTCGCGCCTTCAAGCACGTCGCGCACCCAGGCGGTGAAGGCCGCGAGCGACAGGCGAGCGCCCGAGCGCCCCGGCGCTCGCGCGGCCGGGGCACCCGTCGCGGCGCCCGAAAGCGCCTCGCTCACCAGCCCGAGTTCCTGCGCCGCGCCATCGCCCAGCCGCAAGGCCTGGAGCATCTGCTGGCCCGCCGGGTCGCTCTGCAGCCGCTCCCACAGCCCGCAGGCCTGGAGCGCCGCAGCCAGGTCCGTCAGCCAGGGCACCAGGGCGCGCGCCGGCTGCAGCCCTTCCAGCAGGGTCGGCAGCCCCTCGGGCAACGCGGGGGCCAGGCGGGGCGACCGCAGAGCGGCGCGCCAGAGCGACACCCCGGCGTCGCGGGCGAGCTGCTCCAGCAACTGCAGCTGCGCTTCGGGCCAGGCCGAGGCCTGCTTGAGCAGGTCCAGCACGTCGTCCATGCGGGCCCGGGCATCGGCCGCTCGCAGCAGGCTCATCAGCTCGGCCGCCGCGTGTGTGGTCGAGAGCTTCCAGCCGGTCTCGTCGCGCACGGTCAGGCCCGCGCCGTGCAGCATGGCGCTGACGCGGCGCGTGAGCAGGCGGTCGTTCGCCACCAGGGCCACCGGCACCTGCCCGGCGTTGATGCGCTCGATCACGCAGGCGGCGGCGCGCTGGGCCTCGTCTTCCGCATCGCCGCAGGCGTGCAGGCGCGGCGGCGGGCCGAAGGCCACGGCGTCGCTTGCGGCCTCGTGCAGCGACAGCGCCGTCGCGCGAACGCCCCAATGGCTGGCCAACGCGCTGGCCAGCGGGTCCTGCTGGAAGCCCTGCAACACGACCAGAGCATCGGCACCCGTCCCCGGCGCGGCCAGCGGACCCCACAACACGTCGGTGGCGTAGGCGGAGGTGCTCGCCCAGGCCAAAGCCAGCGTGGCCAACAAGGCCTCCCAATGCAGGGCTTGCTGGGCGGGCGCGATCGTTTCGCGCAGACGCTCGGCCCAGGCCAGGCGCTGTTCGGGTGGCACGGCGGCGGCCAGCGGAGCGAGTTGACGTGCGGCCTCCACCAGGCGGGCCACCATGACGGAGCGCAACGACGGATCGGTGCGACCCTGGGCCACGCGGTCAATGAAAGCGGCCGCCACCAAGCTGTCGCGCGCCATGTCCATGCAGAGATCGGTCGGACCCGGCAGGAACGGCTGCAGCGACGCGGCCCAGTTGCGGCTGGACTCGAACCGGGGAGGGAAACCGCTGGGGTGGGCCTGCGCCCAGGCGCGCCGCCCGGCCTCCATGAGCTGGGCGTACGGCACCAGCACAAGGGTGCGACCGGCGTCGGCCTGGCACCGTTCCATGGACGTTTCGATGCGTGCGATCACCGCGTCCCAACGCAACGACACAGGGTGTGGCGTGGGCCCGGCACCGGACAGGCCCGCAGTGGCGTCACCGGGTTCTGGGAACAGGCTGGCAGGCGTCATGGATCGGGGGTTTCTGTCACAATGGAGCGAATCACGCCCCTGGGGGTATGTGCGGTACATACCGGCCTGTGATGCGCGTGCCCAAACTTTAACCTCCCTGTTCAACGTTCTTAGGATGAATCATGGCCAGCGACCTGATCAAACACGTTTCTGATGCAAGCTTCCAGGCCGATGTGCTCGACGCACAGGCTCCCGTGCTGGTCGACTTCTGGGCCGAGTGGTGCGGCCCCTGCAAGATGATTGCCCCGATCCTGGACGAAGTGGCCGGCTCGTACGACGGCAAACTCAAGGTCACCAAGATGAACGTGGACGACAACCGCGATGTGCCGGCCAAGTTCGGCATCCGCGGCATCCCCACGTTGATGCTGTTCAAGGATGGCCAGTTGGCCGCCACCAAAGTGGGCGCCATGAGCAAGGCCCAGCTCACCGCCTTCATCGACCAGCAACTCGCCTGATCGTCGGCCCGCAGCCCGCAAGACCCGCCCAGGTGCAATGCCCGGGCCTTGATTTCCGGGCTGCACTTTTCCTGTCATAATTTGCGGCATCGCTGGCCAGACAGAGACCAGCCCTCTCATTGCGTACCGTCCGACAACCGGACGCCAGCGCCCCCTCCCCCGATTTTTTGACTCAACTCCCTCACGGAGTGAATTCCATGCACCTCAACGAACTCAAGGCACTGCACGTGTCTGAAGTCCTCAAGCAGGCTGAAGCACTTGAGATCGAGAACACTGGCCGCATGCGCAAACAGGAACTCATGTTTGCCATCATCAAGAAGCGCGCCAAGGGCGGCGAACTGGTGAACGCCGACGGTGTGCTCGAGGTTCTGCCCGATGGTTTTGGTTTCCTGCGCGCGCCGGACACCAGCTACACCGCCAGCACCGACGACATCTACATTTCGCCCAGCCAGATCCGCCGATTCAATCTGCACACCGGCGACATGATCGAGGGCGAGGTGCGCATCCCCAAGGACGGCGAGCGCTATTTCGCGCTGAACAAGCTCGACAAGATCAACGGCCTGCCCCCCGAGGACAACAAGCACAAGATCATGTTCGAGAACCTGACGCCGCTGTTCCCCAAGGAACAGATGCGCCTGGAACGCGACATCAAGAGCGACGAGAACATCACCGGTCGCGTCATCGACATCATCGCCCCCATCGGCCGCGGCCAGCGCGCCCTGATCGTGGCACCGCCCAAGAGCGGCAAGACGGTCATGATGCAGCACATCTGCCACGCCATCACCGCCAACCACCCCGAGGTGGAACTGATGGTGCTGCTGGTGGACGAACGCCCGGAAGAAGTGACCGAAATGCAGCGCACCGTGCGCGGCGAAGTCATTGCCTCCACCTTCGACGAGCCCGCCGCGCGCCACGTGCACGTGGCCGAGATGGTGATCGAGCGCGCCAAGCGCCTGGTCGAACTGAAAAAAGACGTGGTGATCATGCTCGACTCGATCACCCGCCTGGCCCGCGCCTACAACAACGTGCTGCCCTCGTCCGGCAAGGTGCTGACCGGCGGCGTCGACGCCAACGCCCTGCAGCGCCCCAAGCGCTTCTTTGGCGCCGCCCGCAAGATCGAGGAAGGCGGCTCGCTCACCATCATCGCCACCGCGCTGGTCGACACCGGCAGCCGCATGGACGAAGTGATCTTTGAAGAATTCAAGGGCACCGGCAACTGCGAAATCCACCTCGACCGCCGCCTGTACGAAAAGCGCGTCTTCCCCTCGATCCAGCTCAACCGCAGCGGCACCCGCCGTGAAGAACTGCTGCTGCAGCCCGAGATCCTGCAGAAGACCCGCATCCTGCGGCAGTTCATGTACAACATGGACGAAATCGAGGCCATGGAGATGGTCTTGAAGAGCATGAAGTCGACCAAGAACAACTCCGAGTTCTTCGACATGATGCGAAGGGGTGGATAAAGCTCCCCCCGCGCCGCCTTCGGCGTCACCCCCCAGGGGGCAACACCTGCGGCCCGGCAAAGCCGGTTCCGCGGTGTTCTGGGTTTCAGGCATCTCGCTCCGGCCAGGCCCATTCTCCAGGCTATAATCAGTGGCTTTATTAATTTGCGACAAGTACAGCGGAATGGTTCCGTTGCGGCTGCCGCACCTGAACTCAAGGAAACGTCATGAAAGACGGCATTCACCCCAACTACCGCGAAGTCTGTTTCGTGGACCTGTCGAACAACTTCCAGTTCGTGACGCGCTCCTGCGCCAACACGAAGGAAATGATCAAGCTGGAAGACGGCCGCGAACTGCCGCTGTACAAGCTCGATACCTCCAGCGAGTCGCACCCCTTCTACACCGGCACGCAGAAGAGCGTGGACAACATGGGTGGTCGCGTGGAACGTTTCCGCAACCGCTACGGCAAGGGCACCCCGGCCGCCAAATAAGCTGGCCGCAGTCTGGAACCTCTGGGTTCCTGCAGTCTCCTGCAAAAGCAGCCGGTCACCCCGGCTGCTTTTTTTTTGCGCTGTCTCTCCGACATCTCTCTGAAAAGGCAAGGCGACGCCCGCTGCCAGGACACCCTCTTGAGCCCTGTATATTCCCCGCAGTGAACCCGACCACCCCCGCCATCGTCAGCCAGACGGCCGTGCGCCGCCTGCCCCGGCTTGCACTCATCCTGTTCTGCGTCGCCTACGTGCTGCCCGGTTTCCTGGGGCGCGAGCCTTGGAAGAACGCCGACGTGACGGCATTTGGCGTGATGCTGGAGATGGCGGCCGGCCACAGCGGCTGGTGGCAGCCTCAGGTCCTGGGCTGGGCGGTGGAAGAGGCCGGCCCCCTGCCCTACTGGCTGGGCGCCATCTTCATCCAGTGGCTGCCGCTGCTGCCCGCCGACCTCGCTGCGCGCGTTCCTTTTGCGCTGTTGCTGGCCCTGACCCTGATCTGCACCTGGTACAGCGTCTACCACCTGGCCCGCCAGCCGGCGGCTCAGCCGGTGAGCTTCGCGTTCGGCGGTGAGGCCAACCCGCTGGACTACGCGCGCGCCCTGGCCGATGCCGGACTGCTGGCCCTGGTGGCCTGCCTGGGCCTGGCCCAGCTTTCACACGAAACCACACCCGATCTGGCCCGCCTGGCCATGGTTTCGGCCATGCTCTATGCAGCGGCCAGCCTAGCGCATGTGACATCGCGCCACCCGTGGCGCGCGGTGCTGGTGTGGGGACTGGCCGCACTGGGCCTGGTGTTCAGTGGTGCGCCCTGGACCACGGTCCTGCTGGGGAGCGGCCTTCTGGTGATTGTGTTGGTGGCCCGCCAGACGCAGGCCAGCGCGGAGTCCGACGGCGGCTCCTTGGGCGCCGCCGCTCCCCCTTGGGCGGACCCATGGCTGTGGTCCGTCGCACTGCTCGTGATCGTGTTGGCCGTGTCGTCACTGGCGGGGCAGATGCCCATGCCCAGCCTGCCGACCCTGCCCGATCCGATGAACTGGCCCAGCTGGGGGCGCCTGCTGGTGTGGTTCACCTGGCCCGCCTGGCCTCTGGTGCTCTGGACGCTGTGGCGCTGGCGCCGCCAGCTTTTCCGGCCCCACGTGGCCCTGCCCTTGTGGGCCACACTGGTGGGCGTGGCCGCCAGCGCCCTGTCCGAACGGCACGACCGCACGCTGCTGTTGGCCCTGCCTGCGCTGGCCGCACTGGCCGCGTTTGCGCTGCCCACGCTGCGACGCAGCATGTCGGCGCTGATCGACTGGTTCACATTGATCTTCTTCACCGGCTGCGCCCTGATCATCTGGGTGATCTGGTTCGCCATGCAGACCGGCGTGCCCGCCAAACCGGCGGCCAACGTGGCGCGGCTGGCCCCGGGTTTTGTGCCCGAGTTTTCCTGGCTGCTGTTCGGGCTGGCCCTGCTGGCCTCCGCCGCCTGGGTCTGGCTGGTGGCCTGGCGTGTGGGCCAGCACCGCGAGGCCATCTGGAAAAGCCTGGTGTTGCCTGCCGCGGGCAGCACGCTGTGCTGGCTGCTGCTCATGACCTTGTGGCTGCCGCTGCTCGACTTCGGACGCAGCTACGGCCCGATTTCGCGCCGCATCGCCAGCATGGTGCCTGCGGGCAGCTGCGTGATCGCCGATGGGCTCACACAGGCCCAGATCGCGGCGCTGCAATACCACGGCCGCCTGCGGCTGGTGCGGAGCACCAGCGGGCCGGCCCCGGCCTGTCGCATGCTGGTGGTGGCACCCGCGAGCCAACCCACGCTGGACGAGCGGATCACCCTCACACAATGGGCCTACCGGGCCAAGGTGCGCCGACTCACCGACAACAAGGAAAGTCTTTTGATCTACCGACGGGTTGGCGGCTGAGCGCGGATGCTTGCCTCAGCCGGTGACCCGCTCGCGCACGCGCGAAGCGGGTAGCACCACCTGGAAGGTCGAGCCCTGCCCCGGCGTGCTCTGCACCTCCACCTGACCGCCATGGCGCTGGGTCACGTGTTTGACGATGGCCAGGCCCAGGCCGGTGCCGCCGGTTTCGCGTGAACGGCTGCGGTCCACACGGTAAAAGCGCTCGGTCAGGCGCGGCAGGTGTTCGACCGCGATGCCCGGGCCCGTGTCGGTGACGAAAAACTCGCCCCCGCCATCGGGCCGCAAACGCCAGCCAGCCTCAATCTGGCCGCCACCGGGTGTGTAGCGCACCGCGTTGCTGAGCAGATTGGACATGGCGCTGAGCAGCTCGGTCTTGGCGCCCGAGACCCAGAACGGGGTCGAAGCAACGGCGCGGATCTCGTGTGGCGGCTGGGCGATCGCCTGCGTCAGGCCCTGCGCCTCCTGAATCACGTGCGTGAGCAGTTCCCCGCTGTCGATCCACTCGCCCGGCCCCGGCGCCGGACTGCCTTCCAGGCGTGAGAGCGTGAGCAGATCGCTCACCAGCGTCTGCATGCGCTGCGCCTGCTGGCTCATCAGGCCCAGGTAGCGCGCGCGATCGTCCTCTTCGAGCGGAATGCTCTGCATGGTTTCCACGAAGCCGCTGAGCACCGTGAGCGGCGTGCGGATCTCGTGCGACACGTTGGCCACGAAATCGCGGCGCATGGCTTCGGCCAACTGCACGGCGGTGACATCGCGCGTGAGCACAAGCTTGCGCTTCTTGCCGTATGGGTGGATCTGCAGCGATATCTTCGCCGGCTGCGAGGGGCGCACACCCGGGCCATCGATCTGTATCTCGTGGCTGAAATCGCCACCGGCCATGTAGGCCGTGAACGCCGGCGCGCGCACCATGTTGCGCACGTACTGGCCCAGATCGCGCTGTGGGTCGAAGCCCAGATGGGCCGCCGCGGTGAGGTTGGACCACTCGATGCGCCCCGCGGAATCCAGCAGCACGACGCCGTTGGGCGAGGCCTGGATGGCGGCGAGGAAATCCTCCAGCCGGGCGTCGCTGTTCTGCGCCTTCTTCTCCAGTTTCTTGATCAACTTGCGGCAGCGTTCGACCAGTTCGCCCCAAGTGCCCGACACATGGGGGGAACGTGAGGCATCGGCCTTGTTGAGCCAGCGCAGCACGCTGCGTGCACGCAGGCCGTCGAAGATGCTCCAGACCAGCGCACCCACCAGGGCACCGGCAAACGTCCAGGCCGCTGTGTCGTGGGCCCAGCCCCACACCGCTCCCAGCGCCACCAGGAGCAGCAGCTCGATCGCACGCCGCGTCATGCGGTGGCGGTGTCTGTGCCCTGGGCCGGACGTCCCGTGGAGTTCAACGCCGTGAGGCGGTAGCCAGCGCCGCGCACGGTCTCCACCATGCCCGCGGCCTCGCCCAGTGATTCCCTCAAACGCTTGACATGCACGTCCACGGTTCGCTCCTCAATGAAGACATGATCTCCCCAGATCTTGTCGAGCAGCGTACCACGGGTGTGCACCCGCTCTGCGTGCTTCATGAGGTAGTGCAGGAGCTTGAATTCGGTCGGACCGACCTTGAGTTCGGCCCCGCGAAACGTGATGCGGTAGGTGCCCGCGTCCAGGGACAGATCACCCACCTGCACCGAGTCTTTCACGATCTCGGGCGCGCGGCGGCGCAGCACGGCGCGAATGCGCGCGAGCAGTTCCTGGGTGGAGAACGGTTTGGTGATGTAGTCGTCCGCCCCGGCATCGAGTCCCTGCACCTTGTCGGACTCGTCGCTGCGCGCGGTCAGCATGAGAATCGGCACGGTCTTGGTGCGCTCCTGCTTGCGCCACTGGCGCGCCAGTGTGGCTCCGCTCTCGCCGGGCAGCATCCAGTCGAGCAGGATCACGTCGGGCAGCACCGCATCGACCTCGCGCTGAGCCGCCGCGCCGTCGAACACCACAGTGGGTGCAAACCCGTTGTGCCGCAGGTTGACGGCGATCAACTCGGCGATCGCCGGCTCGTCCTCCACGACCAGCACGCGTGGCAGTTTTCTCACGACAGAAACCCCTGATTCAGGACGGGCTGCGGCTGGCGCCCTCCACCCAGGGGGGAGACGCGGAGCGGCGCGGGGGGTGTTCTCTTGCTCATCCGACCACCGACTCCACCTTGTCCATGGACGTGTGGCGCACGTCCTCGCCCATCACGATGAAGATGATCTGCTCGGCGATGTTCTTCGCGTGGTCGCCCACGCGCTCGATCGACTTGGCCAGGAACAGCAGGTCCAGGCTGGGAGAGATCGTCCGGGGATCTTCCATGATGTAGGTGATCAGCTTGCGCATGAAGCCGTTGTACTCGTCGTCGATCTGGTGATCTTCCTTGATGATGGACACGGCCATGGCGGTGTCGAGCCGGGCGAACGAATCCAGCGTCTTGCGCAGCAGAGCCGCGGCCAGATCGGCCGCCACGCGCAGCTCCTTGCTCGGCAGATTGCGCGGCGAGCCGCTCTGGATGATCGATTTGACCATGCGCGCGATGCGCGCCACCTCGTCACCGGCGCGCTCCAGGTTCTGCGTGGTGCGCGAAATGGCCATCAGAAAGCGCAGATCGCGCGCCGTGGGTTGCCGCCGGCCGATGGTGGAGATGATCTCGTGATCGATCTGCATTTCCATCTGGTTGATTTTTGCCTCATTGGCCAGCACCTGGTCGGCCGACTCGGTGCTCAGGTTGACCAGCGCGTACACCGCCTGGTGCAGCTGCGATTCGACCAGCCCGCCCATTTCCAGGACGTGGGTGGAGATGGAGTTCAGTTCCGCGTCGAACTGGCTGGAGATGTGTTTGTCGCTCATGAAAGCACTCCCGTTACACGAATGGATGAACGTTGGGCCATGTCAGCCGAACCGTCCGGTGATGTAGTCCTCGGTCTCTGTCTTGGTGGGCTTGAAGAAGATCTGTTCGGTGGCACCGAATTCGATCAGCTCACCCAGGTACATGTAGGCGGTGTAGTCGCTGCAGCGCGCGGCCTGCTGCATGTTGTGCGTGACGATGGCGATGGTGTAGTCCTGCTTGAGCTCGTGCACCAGTTCTTCCACCTTGCCGGTGGAGATCGGGTCCAGCGCCGAGGTCGGCTCATCGAGCAACAGCACCGAGGGCTTGACCGCCACGCTGCGCGCGATGCACAGGCGCTGCTGCTGGCCGCCGGAGAGCGACAGGCCGCTCTGGTTGAGCTTGTCCTTCACCTCGTTCCACAGGGCCGCCTTCGTCAACGCCCACTCGACCCGGTCGTCCATGTCGTCGCTGCTCAGATTCTCGTAGAGCTTCACGCCGAAGGCGATGTTGTCGTAGATCGACATCGGGAACGGTGTGGGCTTCTGGAACACCATGCCGATGCGGGCGCGCAGCAGGTTGATGTCCTGCTTGTCGTCCAGGATGTTCTGGCCGTAGAAGTTGATCTGGCCTTCGGCGCGCTGGCCCGGGTACAGGCTGTACATGCGGTTGAGCGTGCGCAGCAGTGTGGACTTGCCACAGCCCGACGGGCCGATGAAGGCCGTGACCTTGCGTTCCTCGATGTTCATGTTGACCTGCTTGAGGCCCTGGAACTTGCCGTAGAAAAAATTCAGGTTGCGCAGTTCCAGCGCGTTCCTGGCGGGCGTGGCGGTGTTGGTCATGGGTCAGATCCAGAAGAAATGGAATATGGCGGTAGGGGTGGCCAGGTGGACGGGCCTCAGGCGGTGTTCTTCTCGCGCAGGAACACGCGGGCCACGATGTTGAGCACCAGCACCGACAGGGTGATGAGCAGCGCGCCGCCCCAGGCCAGGCGGATCCAGTTGTCGTACGGGCTCATTGCGAACTGGAAGATCACCACCGGCAGGTTGGCCATGGGGCGGCTCATGTCGGTGCTGAAGAACTGGTTGTTCAGCGCGGTGAAGAGCAGCGGCGCGGTCTCGCCGCTGATGCGGGCCACGGCCAGCAACAGGCCGGTCATGACGCCGCTGCGGGCCGCGCGCAGGGTCACCATGGTGGCGACTTTCCAGCGCGGCGCGCCCAGCGCGAAGGCCGCTTCGCGCAGGCTGCCGGGCACCAGGCGCAGCATGTTTTCGGTGGTGCGCACGACCACCGGGACGGCGATCAGTGACAGCGCCAGCGTGCCGGCCCAGCCCGAGAAGGTGCCCACCGTGGCCACCGCTATAGCGTAGACGAACAGACCCAGCACGATGGAAGGTGCCGACAGCATGATGTCGGTGACGAAGCGGGTCAGCTCGGCGGTCTTGCTCTGGTCGCCGTATTCGGCCAGGTACACCCCGGCCAAGATGCCGATCGGGGTGGACACCAGCACCGAAAAACCGACCATCAGCAGGCTGCCGACGATGGCGTTGGCCAGGCCACCGCCTTCGGTGCCCGGCGCGGGGGTGGACTGGGTGAACATGTTCCAGTCGAGCGCGGCAACGCCGTTGCTGAACAGCACGACCAGAATCCACAACAGCACCGCGAGGCCCAGCGCCATGGACGCCATTGACAGGGTCAGACCGATGGCGTTGGTCCAGCGGCGCTGGCGGTAGAGCGATTGATTGAGTTCCATGTTCTTGTGTGGGTATGGGAGTGTCAGAGACCCTTGGCCTTTTCGGCCCGCAACAGCATCCACTTGGCCAGGCCGAGCACGATGAAGGTGATGACGAACAGCAGGAAGCCCAGCGCGAACAGCGCGGAGATGTGGAAGTCCGCCGCCTCACCAAACTCGTTGGCCAGCGTGGATGCGATCGAGGTGCCGGGTGAAAACAGCGAGGTGGGCATGCGGTTGGCGTTGCCGATCACGAAGGTGACCGCCATGGTCTCGCCCAGCGCACGGCCCAACCCCAGCATGACCCCGCCGATCACGCCCTTTTGCGTGTAGGGCAGCACCACCTTGCGCACCACTTCCCAGGTCGTGCAGCCCAGGCCGTAGGCCGATTCGCGCAGGATGGGTGGCACGATCTCGAACACGTCGCGCATCACCGCCGCCACGAAAGGCAGCACCATGAACGCCAGCACGATGCCCGCGGCCAGAATGCCGAAACCGTTGGTGCTGCCGCCAAACAGGAAACCGATCAGCGGCATGCCACCCAGCACGTTCTGCATCGGCACCTGGGCGTAGTCGGCGAACAGCGGCGCGAACACGAACAGACCGAACATGCCGTAGATGATGGACGGCACGGCCGCCAGCAGCTCGATGGCGGTGCCCAGCGGGCGGCGCAGCCAGGTGGGGCAGGTTTCGGTCAGGAACAGCGCGATGCCGAAGGCCAGCGGCACGGCGATCAGCAGCGCGATGGTGGCGCTGGCCAGGGTGCCCACGATGGCGATCGCGGCACCGAACTCTTCGTTGATGATGTCCCACTCAACGTACCAGATGAACTTCAGGCCGAATTTCTGGAACGCCGGCCAGGCGTTGATGAACAGCGAAACGATGATGCCCAGCAGGGCCATCAGCACCAGCAGCGAAAAGCCCTGGGTCAAACGGTGAAAGACGATGTCCTGGAGTCGTTGCCTTCTGGCGATCGACACCATGTTGGGGTTGCCCGTTTCAAGGGGCATGCTTGGCGCATTCATGGTAGTTCCCATGCTCATGTTGACTCCCGTCGGTTGGCTTCGAACCCACCACAAAACAGCATCCGCCGGCGAGCTCAGCGCCGGCCGGCGGATGCCTTCTTACCCAATCCGGTTTATTTCTGGACCTGGTTCCAGACCTTGGCGCGGATCTGATCGGTCAGGGAGTCGGGCAGCGGCACGTAATCGAGGTCGGAAGCCAGCTGCTTGCCGTTCTTGAAGGCCCAGTCGAAGAACTTGAGCGCTTCGGCGGACGCCACCTTGTCGGCAGGCTGCTTGTACATCAGGATAAACGAAGCGGTGCTGACGGGCCAGCTCTCGGCGCCCTTGGCATTCACCATGGACACGCCCATGCCCGGCACGCTGAACCAGTCAGCACCGGCCGCGGCGGAGGCGAAGGTCTTGTCGTCAGGACTGACGTACTTGCCTTCGGCATTCTGCAGCTGCATGAAGTTCATCTTGTTCTTCTTCACGTAGGCGTATTCCACGTAACCCAGCGCACCCTTGACGCGGTTCACGTTGGCGGCCACGCCTTCGTTGCCCTTGCCACCCACCGACGAAGCGGCGGGCCACTTGACGGCGGCGCCCTTGCCGACCTTGTCCGCCCAATCCTTGCTGATGGTCGTCAGGTAGTCGGTCCAGTTGTAGGTGGTGCCCGAACCATCGGCGCGGTGCACGATGGTGATGGCCTGGTCGGGCAGCTTCTTGCCCGGGTTCAGTGCGGCCAGCTTGGGGTCGTTCCAGTTGCTGATGTTGCCCAGGAACATGTCGGCCAGCACGGGGCCGGTCACGCGCAACTCGCCCGGCTTGAAGCCTTCCAGGTTCACCACGGGCACGGTGCCACCGATGATGGCCGGGAACTGGACCATGCCGTCCTTGTCCAGCTCTTCACCCTTGACCGGGGCGTCCGAGGCACCGAAGGTCACGGTCTTGGCGCGGATCTGCTTGAGACCACCCGAAGAGCCGATGGACTGGTAGTTCAGGCCCGTGCCGGTGGCTGCCTTGTAGGCTTCGGCCCACTTGGCGTAGACCGGGAACGGGAAGGTGGCGCCGGCACCGGTGATGTCGGCGGCCAGGGCCGAGCCCATGGCCATGGAGGCGAATGCCGCGGCGGCGATGGTTTTCAGCAGGGTGCGTTTGGTGTTCATGGAAGTCCTCGCGTTGGTTGAAGCAGATTCACAACCCGGACTCTAGGGAGTCAATGTGACATCTCTGTGACATTCACAAGACCGTTTCCCGAATCGACGTGGCCGCCCCTCCCCGCCGAAAAAAACGGACCCTGCAACACGGGCCGCGGGCCGATACACTGCGCAACCCATCTGGAGCCCCCATGAGCAAAGTCACGATTTACCACAATCCGAAATGCGGAACCTCCCGCAACACGCTGGCCATGATCCGCAACAGCGGCACCGAGCCCGAGGTGATCGAATACCTGAAAACCCCACCCGACCACCCCACCCTGCTGCGGCTGATCGCCGACGGCGGCCTGAGCGTTCGCGACCTCATGCGCAGCAAGGAAGCCCTGTGCCAGGAGCTGGGGCTGGACGATCCCCAGCGCAGCGACGAAGAGCTGATTGCCGCCATGCTGACCCACCCGATCCTGATCAACCGCCCCATCGTGATCACGCCGCTCGGCACCCGCCTGTGCCGCCCGTCCGAACAGGTGCTGGACATCCTGCCCCAGCCACAGCGCGGAGCGTTTGCCAAGGAAGACGGCGAGCCGGTGGTGGACATGGCGGGGCGGCCGGTCAAGGCCGCTCGCTGACCCGCTCGTTGACGCGGGGTACCCAATCGTGCCGGCCGGGCGCGCCGGCTGGATGCGTCACAGGGGGCTCACGTCGCCGCACAGCGGCATGAAGGGCTCGCGCACGGCCTGCAGCGTCACGTGCGTGATCTCGAAGCGCTCGTGCAGCAGATCGGTGGCGGCGCGGTAGAACGCATCGTCCGGGTGGCCCTCGGGGGTCACCAGATGCGCCGTCATGGCGATCTGCGAGGTGCCCATGGCCCAGACGTGCAGGTCGTGCACCTGCGTCACCCCAGGCAGGTCCAGCAGACTCTGGCGCACGGCCATCAGGTCCACGCTGTCGGGCACACCGTCAAACAGCAGGTGCAGCGACTGACGGAACAGCGTCCAGGTGCCGAACAGGATCACCGCCGCAATCACCAGGCTCACCACCGGGTCCAGCCAGGCCCAGCCCATCCACAAGGTGAGCGCGCCCGCCACCACCACACCGACGGACACCAGCGCGTCCGCCGCCATGTGCAGAAAGGCGCCGCGGATGTTCAGGTCCCTTTCGCCGCCTCGCATGAACAGCAGCGCGGTGACCGTGTTCACCACAATGCCCACCCCCGCCACCGCCATGATGGTCACCCCTTCGGCGCCCGCCAGCGGGTCGGGGGACATCAGGCGCCCCACCGCTTCCCAGGCCAGCGCACCAATGGCCACCAGCAGCAACAGCGCATTGGCAAAGGCGGCCATGATGCCGCCGCGCTTCCAGCCGTAGGTATGGCGGGCGTTGGGGCGCAGCCTGCCCGCCAGCGCCCCACCCCAGGCCAGCACCAGCCCGGCCACATCGCTCAGGTTGTGTCCGGCATCGGCCAGCAGCGCCAGCGAATTGATCTTCCAGCCATAAAACGCTTCGATCACCACGAAGATGGTGTTGAGCCCGATACCGATGGCAAAGGCCCGGCTGAAGTTGTCGGGCGCGTGGTCGTGGTGATGGTCGTGGCCGGCGTTCATGCGGATGTTCAAGTGGCGCGATGCACCGAGCATCGCACGCCCGCGCGCTGCGTCAAGCCGGGTCACCACGGCTCGGCCGGGGTGCAAGCATCGTCGCAGCCGGCAGCCCGCTGCGACCGTCCGGGGCCGCGACACAGACAAACGGTTTCAATTTTCCGCACGCCCGCGCGGGCGACCGTGGGCGCTGGGGGTGCACTCCATGCGTCACAATCCGGGCTCCTCATCCGACTTCCCGGACCACCGGCCCCCATGGGAGCCGCCGTGGTCATCTCTCCCTATGCAAAACGGAACCCTCCTGGCCGCGATCGACCTCGGCTCCAACAGCTTCCGGCTCGAAATCGGCCGCTTCCACTCGGGCCACATCGAACGCATCGAATACCTGAAAGAGACCGTCCGCCAGGGCAGCGGGCTGGACGAAAACAAGGTGCTGAACCAGGCCGCCATGCAGCGCGGCTGGGAGTGCCTGGCCCGCTTTGCCGAGCGTCTGCACGGTTTCAAGAAACAGCAGGTGCGCGCCGTGGCCACGCAGACCCTGCGCGAAGCCAAGAACCGCGACGAATTCCTGCGCAACGCGCAAGCCATCCTGGGCTTCGCCATCGAAGTCATCTCGGGCCACGAAGAAGCCCGGCTGATCTACCAGGGCGTGTCGCGCCTGCTGCCGCAATCCGACGAAAAGCGCATGGTGGTGGACATCGGCGGGCGCTCCACCGAAATGATCCTGGGCGAAGGCTACGAAGCCCGCCGCATGGAGTCGTACCGGCTGGGCAGCGTGGCCTGGTCCACGCGCTACTTCCCCAAGGGCCAGTTCACCGCTCCCACCTTCAAGACCGCCGAAGTCGCGGCCAAGGCGGTGCTCGACGAGGCGCTGGACACCTTCCCCCCTTCGGAATGGAACGTGGCCTACGGCTCCTCGGGCACGGTGGGCGCGGTGGCCGACATCCTGGCCGCCAACGGCTGGGCCTCCGGCGTGATCACCCGTTCCGGGCTGGACTGGCTGGTGGAGCGGCTGATCAAGGCCGGCAACCTGGAACAGGTCCGGCTCGACGGGCTCAAGGACGACCGCCGGGCCGTGCTGGGCGGCGGCGTGAGCGTGTTGCGCGCCATCTTTGACCTGTTCGACATCCAGCAGATGCTGCCCGCGCAGGGCGCGCTGCGCCAGGGCGCCCTGTATGACCTGATCGACCGCGACACCCACGGCGGCGACGTGCGCGAGCGCACCGTGCGCTGGCTGGCCGAGCGCTTTTCCGTTGACGAAGCCCAGGCGCAGCGGGTCAGCACGGTGAGCACCGCCCTGTTCTCCCAGATCGCCGCGGTGGACGCGCAGAACGAACGTTATTCGCAGAAGCTGGCCTGGGCCGCGCGCCTGCACGAGATCGGCACCCACATCTCGCACGACCGCTCGTACCACCACGGCGCCTACATTCTGGACAACGTGGACGCGCCCGGGTTTTCCTTCCCCGAGCTGCACCGCATGAGCCAGCTGGTGCTGGGCCAGCGCGGCAAGCTGCGCAAGCTGGAGCAGGCGCTGGGCGACGAGCTGTTCGCCAAGCAGCTCATGAGCCTGCGCCTGGCGGTGCTGCTGTGCCATGCGCGCCAGATGCCCGAACACGAGTCGGTGAAGCTCAGCTTCAAGCCGGGCGCGTTCAGACTCGCCACCAACCCGGGCTGGGCCAAGCGCTACCCACAGTCGGCCTGGCTGCTGGGAGAAGAGGTGCTGGCCTGGCAAAAGACGGCCTGGAAGTTCACTGCGGATATCCGGTGATGCCGGGGCCTGCGACATGGTCGCCCTGCCCGCCCGGACCGCGCCGAGAGGTGGTTCCGATATTGTTATAAACTGTATATACCGTTTATACCTTTATGGAGCTTCCCCATGGCCAGCAAGAACACCGCCAAGACCCCCAAACTCGTGCGCGACAGTTTCACCATCCCCAAGGCCGAATACGCCGTCATCGACCTGCTCAAGACCCGCGCCATCGCGCTGGGCACCTCGGTGAAGAAAAGTGAATTGCTGCGCGCCGGCCTCACCGTGCTCAAGGGCCTGAACGACGGCGCCTTCAAGTCTGCCCTGGCCGCCGTGCCCACCCTCAAGACGGGCCGCCCCAGCGCCAAGGGCAAGGGCCCCGCCAAGGCATCCGCCAAAGCCGCACCGCCCGCTCCGACGACCGCGATCCCTTCGGTGCCCGCGGCGGCCAGACCCACGACCCCCAAGGCAACGCTGGTGGCGAAAAAAACCGCCGTGAAGGCCGCGGCGCCCAAGGCCGCACCCAAAGCTGCCACGAAGACCGCACCAAAACCCGCCGCAAAAGCCGCTCCCCGCAAGCCGGCCCAACCCGCCTTGAAGACCCCGGCAAAAGCGGCCACCAGGAAGGTCGCCGCCCAACCGGCGCCTTGAACCACCCTTTTCAGGCCCCGGGGCCGAAGAACAGCTCAATGTCCATTTCGGTCGCCACATCGACCGCGTCCCGGCGCGCAGGAACAAACGCTGTGTGTGAAAGCACCCGGCTGATAGCCTCCATCACCTCGGGCGCTTCCGACGAAGAGAGCACGATCACGTCACGGACCTGACCAAGGTCGTCGATGACCAGCCGCAGGCGGATCGGCAGGCCGGAGAACGTCAGGCCTTGAAGCTGCTCCAGGTCTGGGGCCGACCGTGGCATGGGGGCTCGCAGTCCCTCCCCGGCAACTTCCTGGGTCACATTGTCGGCCTTGGGCAATGAAGAAGCCGCTGAAACGGTGGCCTGCCCTCCTGCCAATGCCTCGCTCTTGGGGTTGGATCTGGGTGAGGCCATGGCCGGAGCTGGAACCGCAGCCGACCGACCACCCCCCTCCGGCAACATACGGGCCTGCACGAACAGGGGCCCGTTCGGAGCCAATGGCCGGACGACGCGCTGCCCCCCCCACCAGGCGATGGCGGCAACGTGAAGCGCCAATACCAGGGCCGTGATGCAAATGCGGGCACCGAGACCCATGTCACTTCGACGAAGTCACACCGCGCCAGTTCATTTGTTTCAGGCCAGATGCGGTCGTCAGCTTGGCAGGAGCCTTCGCAACGGTCGGGTCCCCATTGGCATCGTTGCCGCCGACGATGAGCCGCAGGTTATCGTCCACACGCTGAATCGCGACATCCGTCAGCACCCCATTGGTGGGCGACAACCAGGCAACGGCCTTGCCATCCGTGCCCGTCAGCACGGTCTTGCCATCCGCAAAGGCCGTGGCGTAGAGGGCACCGACGCCGCCTGGCGAGCATGCCTGCCCATTGGGAAGGTTCGCCACGAACGCGACCACGCCCTGGTTGGCGGTCGGATTCACGTTCACGCGCTGCGCAATGCCTTTGGTGACTGGCAAGTCAAAGTACCACCCCATGCTGGAGGTCGGCTTACTGCCAATGCCCACCAGCAAGTCTTTGTTCTCTTCCAGTTTCGAGCGCGTGACGGGAAAAATGACACCAGTGGGCAAGGTCGAGCCGGTGTAGAAGTCCCCATGTTTGCCGGTGCCGTCGACGATGGCGTAGAGGCTCTGCACGTCGCCGTTGGCGATATCACTGTCGGCCAGCAACTTGCCGGTACCCAGGAGAACATAGCGCTTGCCGGAGTTGGGCTCCACCTCGATCAATGGGCGGGTACTGACCGGCTGCGCGACGTCCTTGGCATTGGCCAAGGTGGCGATCAGCTTCGGTGCATCGTAGGTTCCAATCTTGCCTGTGAGATCCAGCCGCCAGACATTGCCCGCCAGGTCGCCAGCGTACACAGCGTCCGCCGTCATGTCGTTGTAGTTGGACACGTAGGCGGTGTGCTCGCCGATGTTCAGAGGATCGGAGCTTGATCCCCCTGGGGCTTCCACTGCCTCGAGCAGCTCTCCGTTGGCGGGATTGACGATGAAGAAATAGCCCTTCCCGTCGCTGTTGTTGTAGCCCGAGGTGAACAGCACCACCCAACCGTATTTGGCGGTCTTGACCACGCTGGGTCGCCCGTAGGTGTAACCCATGCGCTCGTCGGTGAATTCCCAGAGAACCTTGCTCGCCACCTTCGACTCATCGGTCCATTCCGAGGGATCGGTCACATCGATCGCAAAGTAGCCTTTGCCCCCCTTTCCCAAGCCGCCGATAAGCACTGTGCGCCAGTCGCGCGTTTTTGCGTCGGCCGCACCGTGCGTTTTTGAGAAGTCGAGATCAAAGTGGGCCGCGGTCGCGTCCACATAGTAGCGGTGGCTGTAGCTGGGGTTGCCCAGGGCCGCCAGGCCGGACGTGGCGGCGGTGTTCTTGTCGCCATAGACAAAGCTGGGCACGTAGGCAAACAGCTCCTTCCCGGAATCGGTTTTGTCGATGCTTCCGTCAAAGGCATGCAGCATGCCGTCATTGGCGCCGACATACACCACGGTCGAACGCTTGGCATGGGTCGTCTTGAACGCGCTGTAACCCGGGTTGTAGACGTCGAAATAAGGGAAATCGGGCTTGCCCACGGCATTGGGCTTGGCGTTGACGATGTCGCCAAGCCGGTACGGCCGCGTGCGGTAGGCGCCACCGTTGGCCACTTCCTGTTTCGTGTCGCCACGCAGGTACTTGATGTAGTTCTCGGTCGACTGCGCGTCCCCAGAAACGCCCGGTACCTTGGCAAAGCTTGAGAGATCGGTCCTGCTGATCAGTGACGCATCCTTCATGGCGTCGTACGTGAAAGGCAACGCGTCCCCGCTCTTCTTGCAACACGTCACGATCTTGCGCTTCGATTCGGTCATCGTGGATGCGCTCAGCAAGGCCCTCGCATTCCATTTTTCGGCACTGGTCGGATTCCCCTTGCTGTCGTAGGTGAGCTGATAGGCGACCAGTTCGCCCGTCCAGTTGGTGGGGTCGTAGGATGCGGCATAGCTCGCGGTCCCGGCACTGGACACATTGGGCGACACCGTGGACAACGCCGTGCCGGTGGCCGATTCGGTCTCATTGACAATCTTGGCGAACGCCGCCGTCAGACCCGACTTCATCAGCTCTGGGCGATTGCCGGGGAAATAATTGTCCGGCCGCTTGTCCGTTTCGTCCTCGCTGATCACCATCGTGTCGGAAGACGTGTACCAGTCCTTTTCGGCAATGGTGCTGGTCCCGTTGCTGGAGGCGTAGGGAGAGAAATCGGATGGAACGTTGAAGCCCCCGTACTTGGCAGCCAGCCAGTACTGGTTCTTGGAAGCGTATTTCTGCTTCTCAAGGACATCCATGAAGTAGCTGTTGACCGTCTGCGACCCGATCAGGTCGGGCCGTATGTCTTTGGTATGGGCGTCATAGGCCAAGCCAGCCAGGTAATAGCTGTTGCACCGATTCAAACTGCGATCGTCGTCTTTCGATTCAGTCGTAAGGCAGCTACGCCCGCCGAGGTCAACGAACCTGTCCCCGAGCTTGTCGAGCCCCTCGAGTTGCCCCACCATGTTGGTGGCCGCCGCCACGTCGACAGGATCGTCCGTAACGGCCGGGTTGGTGCTATCCAACGTGCTTTTGCTGCGCAGTGTGCTGCCGGGGAGGTTGGCGTCCCGGTGTGTGTTGACATCACCGATGCCCAGGACAAAGTTCTTCTGACAGGTATAGGCAATCGGGTCTTTCCAATCGGTGATGGCAGGAAACCCATCCAGCCAAGTGTTGGCCGTTGCCGCGGAATCTGCCCCCTTCAAGTCGGTGTACTGATTCAGGTTCCCCTGCTTCTTGAAGTAACGCAACGCGGCATAGTAAAGCTCGCTGACCGGATCGTGCGACTTGTACGATTTGGCCGAATAGCCGAACTTGTTGAGGTAATTCATGACCCCGCTGTTGGGGATGGAGACGGTGTAATTCGCCTTCTTGGCATCAGCCTCGGTTTGAGTGGCAGCGCTGCTGTCCGGGTTGGTGAGCATGACGCCGGTCTGTGCGTCCCACTCCGTCGCATCGTTGGTGATGGCAGGCTTGCCAGGAACCGGTGCCTTCGGGCCGATGAATTTCATCCCCGCCCGCATCACCCCTCCATCGCGCTGATGGCTTGCTGAACCATTGTGGTTGTAGTAACCAAAGGCGGAGTAGCGCAGCTTTGATGCGTATTGCTGCATCAGCCCTTCCGGTTTCGCATATTTCGAAGGGTAACTGGTGCAATTGCTCTCCAGCCCAAGGCCCGCATCACACACCTTGACATTGATGTAGACGCGGTAGACGGTGCTATCACTCACCTTCTCCGGGTTGGTGTAGTCGACCGGAACCGTCGTTTCGCCGTCGATGCTCCCGCTCTTGGTGATGTGCATTGCCGTTCCCAGGGCGCGCAGCCGGGTGGTAGCCGCGTCCCAAGCCAATGGTGTCGCACCAGAAACCGAAGACAATCCAGAAATGGTCTTGTTCGGAATCGTCGAACTGCTGTTCTGCGCAGCGTAGGTCTTGGTGAGAATCGTGGTGTCTTTCGTGTCGGTGCTGCGGTAGCCCCCGGTCATGACCCATCGAAACGCGTCCAGGGTCTGCATCGCCGCCCAGTTGAGGTAGTTGCCGCTCCACTTGCCACTGCAGCTGTGTTTCGACGCGAACGAGCTCGGAGAGAAATAGCTGGTCGAATAGTCTGGCGAGTCCTTCCCCCCCGTGTTGACGGCTTCGTACACGTAGCATTTTTCCGGGTCGAAGTACCCCAGGTAGGTGTTGGAAGCGTTGTAGGGAATGATCTTTTTACCGTCGATGCTGTTATAGGCAGGCGTTGTCGCCGTCGGCCATTCCACCGACAGGGCCAGAATCAGGTTGCCCGGCACGTTGACGGTGGACAGCATGGGCTGGTCGGCCAGGTCCACGGCCTGGCTCGTGCCCGGCCCGAGCAATGACAGAACGCTCAGGCTGGCACACAGCAGTGCCTTGGCGTGTCGGCCGATACGAAAGGAAAAAAGGCGTGGCTGTTCCATGGCAGAGATGCTGTGCTGAACGTTCAAAGCGCGAACGTCGATTGAAAGAAGGCTTGGGTGTTGCGCGGCCCCGTCACACGGACACTGACGCGGTACAAAGGTCGCCTCTCGCTCCCGGGCTTGCGCAACCAGCTGGAGCCGGAAGCGTCTGATGAACCGGCGGAGGTCTCGCAATTGGCCTCGTTGAACGCGCCCGCGGCGAGGCACTGACGATCGATAACGAAGCGCACGGTCACGCCGTTTTCGCTGATGTCGGCGACGGAATATTTCGCATCCTTGTAGGTGCTCTCGCTGGTGAGGACCTTGGGTATTCCGCTGGCATTGGTGGTCAGTCTCGCGGCCGCGTAATTGCCCGAGGCCAGGCTCGACTCCCGTGCCGACTCGGTCGCCAATGCGCCAGAACCCATGAGTTTTCGTGCCGCGGCGAAGCCTCGCTCGGCCTGGTTGGTGAGGTCGCGCTGGAACGACAGGTTGCCCGCCAACATGGCCGAGATGTCCGACGACCTCAGCATCGCGGCGGCGGCCAGCATCAACAAGACCAGGGCAAACAAGGTACCGATGAGTACAACGCCTTGCTCCTGGCGACGAAAGAACACGGTTTTCATCACAGGAAGTTGTTGCGCAAAGGGATGGTGGATTCCAGCGTTCTGTAGCGGTAGTGCCGCTCGCTGGACGTCAAGTCACGCGTGTGGGTCAGGCCATTGATGTCGTTGAACAACGTCACCGTTGCGGAGGACACTTCGTCGCGCTCTGGCAGAGCCGTTCGCAGAATCAAACCGACCCGGATCGCCTTGATGTTTCGCAGCTTGCCCGCCGCCGCCAGGCTGCCGTCCGACAGATCGGACAGCCCGTACCCCGACTTGCTGTCTGTGGGCGAAACCCACAGGTCAACCTTCTTGTCGGTATTGGTATCGATGCCATAGAGCGCGTGCAGCTCGAACACGCCTTCGGCCGTGGCCTGCAGGGGCGTGTCCGTCGTCTGGAGCAGGTCGTGCGTATAGAGCGTGTTGTTGTCACCCACGCCCACGAGCACAAACTCGGGCAGTCGACCCAACCCGGCGTTGCCCAGCACGGTCGCCGTCCCGGTTTCCGAATAACCGGTCACAGCCGTTTTGTCCACCGTTGCGGAATACCAGGTGCCGGCCAACGCCAGGGCGTTGGTGGCCGAGCCCGTCGTGGCCGACGAGCTGACCTGCGTCACCAGGCAAGGCGCCACGCCACCGGCTTCGGCGGGCTGCTCATCACTGAGCAACATCAGATCGTTGCGAGAGAACGGCAAGGTGTTGGCCAGTGTCAATGCAGCGGCTTGCGCGGCCTCGGTGAACGGCGCGGGAACACCGCCCCAGGCCGCCGCCGATGCCATGATCACCAGCACGTCGGACGCTTTGCCGCTGGCTCCGGGCGTGGTCTGCCCGGGAAGGATCAGTGCCGGCGCCAGCCGAAAAACGCCTGAGGTTCCGGGATCCACGCTGGCAAACGGTGCAGCGAGGGCATCTTTGGCCGGAAGAATCTGTTGGTCAGACTTCGACGCGTGCAGCGCACAACCATAGGCAAAGCTGGCCGCCTGCGCAAACCCGCTGCCGGCGCTGCGCAGCTGGCGATCGATCTGCGCCATGGCCAGTGCCCCTGCCTTGTCGAGTTCCGAGCCCGCGGTGTTGGTGCGTCGCCTCGACTCGAAGTTGCTCATCACCATGTAGACCGCCAGCGTCAGGAACAGGCCCACCAACAAGGCAACCATCAACTCGATCAGCGTGACGCCCCGCTGGCGATGACGCAAGGAATGGGCAAAGTTCATGGGATCGCCACCTGTGTCAGGTATGTTTGATCGGGTTCGGTCGCCGCGCGCCATGGGGGGTGCCAGGTGATCGTGACCGTCGCCACCCCCTCCTTCGCACTCACCACGCCCTTGCCGCTGGGCAATCCCCCGTGCGCGGTGTCTGCCACGCGAGCGTTCCATGCCTTCAGCGCATCCTTTGAAAGATCGCTGGTCTGGTTGGTCCACATCAGCGTCACGACCTCGTTGGCCAGATCCGCCGCGCGGTTTCTGTCGCCGGCTTGTGTATCCACTTGGATCGCGTGCGCCTGAAGCCTGACCAGCCCGAGCACACCGACCGAAAAGATCACGAGCGACACCATGACCTCGATCAGGCTCATGCCAAGTGCTGCGCTTCGCCGGGCAGTGCGGCCGCCCCTTGGCAGATTTCGTTGTGTTGTCATCGTCAGCATCCGTCCGGATCTTTGTCGGACAGTTCCTTGGCCGGGTCGCACATGCGTACCCGACCGCCCAAATAGACACGCAGCCGCAAGGCCCTGCCCGCACCCCGTGTCACGTCAAACTCGGCGGGGTTCGCCACGTCACAGGCCGCATCAACACCGGTTTCATCTTTTGTGCGGCTGACCAGATGACCTTGCGCACCAAAGCAGAGCACCGAAGGGCCCGCGATGCTCACGCCGTTTTGGGTACCGAGACTGGTGGCTTGAACAAGATCACCTGCGCTGGCCTTCTCGTCCGAGTCGGCCAGCGGGAGCGCACGCACGTACCAGTTGCTTCCCGCGGAACTGGCGGGGGCATTCCAGGCGGGTGCAGCAGCCGTGCGCACCAGCATGGTGGTCTTGCCCCGGGTAACGGCGGTGGACTGCGCCACCCGCAACGCCCCCATCAGTGATTCCGAGGTGTTGCGAATGCTGGCATCCGCCACCCAGGTCCCCAACGAAGGCACGGAAAGCAGCACCAACACGGCGACGATCACGATCACGACCATCAGCTCGATGAGCGTAAACCCCCACTGGGAGGAACGCCGGGCGCGGAGCATCAGCACGTTCCACCCTTCTTGGCGATCCAGCAGGCGTAGCCGGCCTTGGGAACTTCACCCCAGGCCTTGGGCAAACCGGTCGTGGCCTGGGTTCCGTTGTTGTCCATCGTGAAGACAAAGCCAACGGTCGACCCCGCTCCCTTGGCCTCCAGCAGGTAGCTGGTGTCCTCCAGCGTGGGGCAGCTCACGGTGAATGTGCCCGCCATGCTGCTGTTGGCACATGGACTGACAATGGTTTTGCTCACGCTTTTGTAGGTGCGGTTGTCCTGGTAGTACTGCTCCATGCGTGCTCGCAGCGACGACAACGCCGTCGTGGCATCGACCAGACGGCCCCGCAAGACATAGTCCTGGTAGGAAGGCAAGGCCAGCGCGGTCAGGATGGCGACCACGGCCACCGTGATCATCAATTCGATCAAGGTGAAGCCCTGGTGCCTTCCCTGACCATGGGGAAGGCACCGGCCAGTCCGGGACATCAACGCGGTTTCATGCGTCCATCCTGAGGACCCAGCCCCGATTGACGCGGGCGGGCCGACCCACGATGGGCCATCGGAAAAACACTTCAACGGTGATCGGTTCATGAGCAAACCATGTGAACTGCAGCCTCTCAGGGTTTGCGTTGGTGAACGCATCTGGTGGACCGCGTATCGGTCACCAAGCTGAGGGCGGTGAATGAGGAGCGCGATTCTGGGAGAACGCACTTCGTGCGAGTGTCAAACTTTTTACAGTGTGTTGACATGTAACAACTATGCTTACATCGACTACTGCAATCGTTTGTTTTTTTATGAAAAACGTCACACTTCGTCGCGCCCTCAGTTCGGACCGTTGGTACCGCTCCTGCCACAGCGAGCTGCAAATGGCCCTGGTGTCCATGGCCCGACCCGTGCGGCTGGCCCATGGGGAGGATCTGTTCCTTCAAGGGGAACCCAGTCAGGGGCTGTTCTGCGTCCTGGACGGTGCGCTGCTGGTCAGCAATGTGGACAGGGATGGCAAGGTGGCCGTGTTGTCGCAGGTGGAACCCGTTCAATGGTTTGGAGAGATCTCCACCCTGGATCGCAGGCCGCGGCACTTCTCTGCCCATGCCAATGGCGACACCAAGGTTCTGTGTGTCGATGGCGCCGTGCTGGAACCCTGGCTCAATGCACACCCGCTGTGTTGGCGGGACCTTGGCGTGCTGGCCAGCGGCAAGCTCCGTGTGGCCCTGGACGTTATCCAGGAACAGGCCTTTCTCCCGCTGGAGCAACGCGTCTTCAGGCGCCTCGAACGCATCGCTTCCGGTTACGGCAGTCGGGTCACACCCAAGAAGCGGGTCCGAATCCCGCAAGAGGTGATCGCCCAGATGTTGGGCGTGAGCCGTCAGAGCGCCAACCGCGCACTGAAGTACCTGGAAGAGGTGGGCTTGATAGCCCGAAGCTACGGCATCGTCGAACTGCGCACCCGCGCAACCACCGATGAAAAATCGTGCGGCGGCCCGACCACGTCGAGCCCACCCTGGGCCATGGAGCCGGGCCCTTGAAAGGGCCCCTCAGAGCAGCTCGGGCGTCTGCACGGTGAGCAGCAGGGTCTGCAGGGTTCCGTTGCGTTCGCGCTGGCGCAACCACCAGAGCGCGCCCTTTTTCATCGGGCAATCTTCCTCGGCCAGACCGAGCAGGCGCGCGATCACGCGGCCGAGCGTGGGTTGGTGGCCGATCACCACCACGGTGGATTTGCCATGGGGCCACTGCACCAGCTCCAGCAGGGCCAGCGGGTCGCCCTCGGGCGCGAGTTCGTCGCGCAGCTTGAACTTGCGCCCCAGCGCCAGCGCCGTCTGCTCGCAGCGGTGCGCCGGGCTGGCGTAGATGCGCGCGCCGTTGGGCAGTTGCCGGTCGAGCCAGGCGGCCATGCGGGCGGCCTGCTTTTCACCGCGCGGCGTGAGCCGGCGGGCCAGGTCCTGCGCATCGCCCTGCTGCCCCCCAAGCAGATCGGGGTGGTCCTGGGCTTCGGCGTGGCGCCACAGAATCAGGTCCATACCGTGGCTCCTAGCCTTTGCTGCCGTAGCGCGCCATCAGGCTCGCCTGGGCCGAATGCAGCACGGCGCGCGTCTTGCCCGTGCCGGTGATGGCCGCGGGCACGTACCGGCCGTCGGGCTGGAGCAGCCAGGCGTCCTTGGTGTCGTGCAGGTAGGCCGAGAGGCATTCGTCCATGATGCGGCTGCGCAGGGCCGCGTCCGTCACGGGCCAGGCCAGCTCCACGCGGCGCAGCATGTTGCGGTTCATCCAGTCGGCGCTGGCAAGCCAGAGTTCGTCCGTGCCATCGACCCGGAAATAGAACACCCGGGAGTGCTCCAGCAGGCGCCCGATCACCGAGCGGATGTTCACGTTGTCCGTCACCCCGGGCACCTGGGCCGGCAGGATGCAGGCGCCGCGCACGATGAGGTCGATCTTCACACCCTGCTGCGACGCCAGTGCCAGCGCGCGCGCCAGCGGCTCGTCGGTCAGCGCGTTCATCTTGAGGATGATGCGAGCCTCTTTGCCGGCCTTGGCGGCCGCTCCCGCGGCCTCGACCTTCTCCAGCATCGCCTTGTGCAGATGAAACGGCGCGATCAGCGCCTTGTTCAGCCGCGGCAGGCGGTTCTGGCTCGCCAGGTGCAGAAAGATCTGTTCCAGATCGGCGGTGAGCGCGTCGTCGGCCGTGAGGTAGCTCAGGTCGGTGTAGAGGCGCGCGGTGCCGGGGTTGTAGTTGCCGGTGGACAGGTGGCCGTAACGGCGCAGCCGGCCGTCTTCGCGGCGGGTGATCAGCAGCATCTTGGCGTGGGTCTTGAGGCCCACCACGCCGTAGACCACCTGGGCCCCCACCGACTCCAGCCGCTCGGCGTAGTTGATGTTGGCCTCTTCGTCGAAGCGCGCCTTGAGCTCCACCACGGCGGTGACTTCCTTGCCCCGGCGCACGGCCTCGCGCAGCAGGTCCATCAGCTCGGATTTGGCGCCGGTGCGGTAGATCGTCTGCTTGATGGCGAGCACGTTCGGGTCTTCCACCGCCTCGCGCAAGAAGGCCAGCACGGCGTCAAAACTCTCGTAGGGCTGGTGGATCAGCACGTCGCCCTGCTGCAGCCGCTCGAAATACGACTGCCCCGGGTTGAGCTGCATCGGCCAGCCGGCGTTGTAGCGCTCGAAGCGCAGCGCGGGCGCGTCCACCTGGTCGATCAGTTGGTTCAGCCGCACCAGGTTGACCGGACCGGGCACGCGGTAGAGCGACTGCACGGGCAGCGCGAACTGCGCCAGCAGGAACGTAGACAGGTATTCCGAGCAGCCGGCCGACACCTCCAGCCGCAGGGCCTCGCCATAGTTGCGCTGCTGCAACCCCTTGCGCAGCGCGGTGCGCAGGTTTTTCACCTCTTCCTCGTCCACCGCCAGATCGGAGTGGCGGGTGACGCGGAACTGGGAAAACTCGGTCACCTGGCGGCCCGGAAACAGGTCGGTCAGGTGCGAGCGGATCAGGCTGGAGATGGAGACGAAGTGGGTCTGCTTGGAGCCCTTGACCGGGGGCATGCGGAAAAAGCGCGGCAGGATGCGCGGCACCTTGACGATGGCGATCTCGTTTTCGCGGCCAAAGGCGTCCTTGCCGGTGAGCCGCACGATGAAGTTGAGCGACTTGTTGGCCACCTGGGGAAACGGGTGCGCCGGGTCCAGCCCCACGGGCAGCAACAGCGGCTGCACCTCGCGCGCGAAGAAGTCCTTCACCCAGCGGCGCTGGCGTGGGTTGCGCTCGCCGTGGGCCACCAGCTTGATGCCTTTTTTCTCCAGCAGGGGCAACAGCTCGTCGTTGTAGATCGCGTACTGCTGGGACACCAGCTCGTGCACCTTGGCCGACACCTGATCGTGCGTGGCGGCGGTGTACAGACCGCGCTGCTCGTTGGCCTTGTACGCGCTCAGGTGCGGCGCCATGCGCACTTCGAAGAACTCGTCGAGGTTGCTCGACACGATGCTCAGGTAGCGCAGCCGCTCCAGCAGCGGCACGTCGGGGCGGCGGGCCCAGTCCATGACCCGCTCATTGAAAGCCAGGATGCTGTGGTCCCGGTCCAGGAATTGCAGGCGGTTGTTGTTGATGTTGGCGCTCATGGGTTCCGTCAAGGTGTGCGGCCATGCCCGCCTCGCCTCCCCCGACGAACGGCAAGGGCACGCCTGTTTGACGATTATTCAACGGCGGGATGACGTTTGTGTGACAGTTTGACACGCTTGAGCACCGGCCCCTGCGACGCTGGCGCACCCGGGCGGGTACTGCGCGGCGTCGTGGTCCTGGCGGGTGCCACCGCCAGAAACGACACGAACAGCTCGGCCGCCCGGCCCCAGCCAAACAGCAGCGCGCGGTCGCGGGCCTCGTGGCGCTTGACCTTGAGGGCGTCCACCCAGGCCTCGTGCAGGTCGTCGCGCAGCGCGCCAGCGCCGCTGTCGGCCACCACCTGCAGCGGCCCGTCCACCGGGTAGGCCGCCACCGGCACCCCGCAGGCCATGGCTTCGAGCATCACCAGGCCAAAGGTCTCGCTGCGGCTGGGAAACACGAACACGTCGGCGGCCGCGTACACCTGCGCCAGCTCGTGGCGCGGCAGCACGCCGAGCCAGTGCACGTTGGGGTAGCGCTCGCGCAGGGCCGTCTCCAGCGGGCCGACGCCACACACCACCTTGCTGCCCGGCACGTCCAGGTCGAGGAAATCCCCGATGTTCTTTTCATAGGACAGGCGCCCCACGAACAGACTCACCGGCCGGGCCAGTTGGCCCAGCGGTGGATACACCTGCGCTTCGTCGGCCAGGGCAAAGAGGCGGGTGTCCACCCCGTGCGTCCACTCGCGCAGCTGGCCGAACCCGCGCTGGCGCAGCATCTGCAGCACCCCCACGGTGGGCACCATCACACCGCTGCTGGGGCGGTGAAAGTGGCGAAACAGCGCGTAGCCCCAGGACAGCGGCACCCCCAGGGCGGCGTGCAGGATCTCCGGGAACTTGGTGTGAAACGCGGTGGTGAACGCGAGGCGGCGGCGCAGGCAATGGCGCCGGGCCGCCCAGCCCAGCGGGCCCTCGGTGGCGATGTGGATGGCGTCGGCCTGGGCCGCGTCGATCAGCTGCGACAGCTGGCGCCCGGGAAACAGGGCCAGGTCAATGCCCGCGTACCCCGGGCAGGGCCGGGTGCGGAACTGGCCGGGCTGGATCACCACCACCTCGTGGCCGCGGGCCTGCAACTCGCGCACCAGCTCCACCAGCGTGGTCACCACGCCATTGACCTGGGGTTGCCAGGCATCCGTCACCAGCACGATCTTCATATCTGTGTCTCCCCTGTTCTCCAAATTCGGTGGCGCGCGCGGCCGTTCAGGCGCTGCTGCGTTCGCGCCATGCCTCATCCATGGCCCGGGCCGCGGCCGGCGCCGGCTGCTCCGCGGATGCGGTCGCCGCCGGGCTGGCGCTCGGGCGCCAGTGCACCAGCTCCAGCCGGCCATTCATGTGTTCCACCAGGGCCGACAGGCTCTCGACCCAGTCGCCGTCGTTGCAGTAGAGCGTGCCGTCGATGGTGCGCATTTCGGGCCGGTGGATGTGGCCGCAGACCACGCCCTGGTAGCCCCGCTGCCGCGCCTCGGCCGCCACGGCGCGCTCGAAATCGGTCACGTAGTTCAGCGCGCTCTTGACCTTGTGTTTCAGATACTGCGAGAGCGACCAGTACGGCAGGCCCAGGCGAGCGCGCAGCGAGTTCAGGTGGCGGTTCAGCCGCAGCGTGAACTCGTAGAGGTTGTCGCCCACGTAGGCCAGCCACTTGGCGCACTGGATCACGCCGTCGAAATGGTCGCCGTGCACCACCCACAGGCGCTGCCCGTCGGCCGTGGTGTGAACAGCCTCGTTGCTGACCTCGATGCCGCCGAAATTGTGGCCGTGGAACTGGCGCGCGAACTCGTCGTGGTTGCCCGGCACGAACACCACGCGGCAGCCCTTGCGGGCACGGCGCAGCAGTTTCTGCACCACGTCGTTGTGCGCCTGCGGCCAGAACCATTTGCGGCGCAACTGCCAGCCGTCGATGATGTCGCCCACCAGGTACAGCGTCTGGCTCGGGTGGTGTTTCAGGAACGCCAACAAGGCCCCCGCCTGGCAGCCCGCCGTGCCCAGGTGCAGATCGGAAATGAAAACGGCCCGGTAGCGGGGCGCTTCACTGCCACCCGGGTGGTCATCGCCAACGTCCTGGGTCGGCGGCAAACCCGCCACCAAACCCCAACCGCCCAATGCTTCAAAGGTCGTTCTCATCTTTGTTCCTTTGGATCACAGCAAACCCAGCAGAGCAGAAGTGACTCCCCCCAAGGGCACCGCCGGGCCGGCTTTGCCGGACGGCCAGTGCCGCCCCCTGGGGGGTCGCGCGTAGCGCGGCGGGGGGGTCAATCCTTCAAGAAGTGCTTGCGATAACGCGCCGGCAGGTCGGTGATGCGCATCAGCATGGGCAGGTCGGCGGCGTTGAAGTCCGGGTCCCAGGCCGGTGGGCCCAGCACCTTGGCGCCCAGGCGCAGGTAGCCCTTGATCAGCGCGGGCGGCTCCACGTCCAGCGTGTCGTCCAGTTGCTCGATGGGCAGCGGCAGGCGCGGGCGCACATGGCAGTCGATCGGGGCCAGGTGCTTCTCTTTCACCTGGCGCCAGATGCTGGCCGCCGCATGGCCACCGCCCACCACGCCGTGCGGGCCCTCGTATTGCATGGGGATGCTGGCGCAACCGATCATGGTGTCGAGCTGGTTGCGCACCATGAACTCGGCCAGCGCGCCCCACAGGGCCATGATCACGCCGCCGTGGCGGTGGTCCTTGTGCACGCAGCTGCGGCCCAGCTCCACCATGCGCTCGCGCACGCCGCGCAGGCGGGTCAGGTCGAACTCGGTGTCGCTGTAGGTGCTGCCCACGCGGCGGGCCTGGGCCGGCGTGAGCACGCGGTAGGTGCCGATCACCCGACCACTGGCGGCGTCGCGCACCAGCAGGTGTTCACAGAAGTCGTCGAACAGGTCCACATCGTGGCCGGGCACGGCGTTGGACAGGATGGCCCCCATCTCGCCGGCGAACACGGCGTGCCTCAGCCGTTGGGCTTCACGAACCTCGTCCAGATGCCGGGCCCACGAGACATCGATGCCGCTCCCTGCGGCAGGCGTCCCCAGCGCAGGCGCCACCAGGGCTTGTGGCTGGAAATCGGTGCGGGGATGAAGTGACCTCCGTGGCCGGGTGACCGGCGAGAAGTCCAGCGTCGGGGTGGGCAGTTCTTTCATGTTCGGCTCCAGGTTCGTTGCGCCTGCCAGAGGCGCGGTGTTGATTGGGCTGTTGTTCATGAACCTGCATTCTGGGAACCGGGCGTGACCCGTCTGTGGCACTTGCGTGAAGCTTTCGTGACAGGGCCGGCACACCACAAAAACCCAGCGCCGACAGCCCCTGGCCATTGCACGATTCCATATTTCAAGTATTATTGAAACATGGAAATCACCACCCCCCAGGAATCCCAGGCCTTGAGCGCGCTGGCCGCGCTCGCCCAGGTGCAGCGCCTGCGCGCCTTCCGTGCGCTGGTCGTGGCCGGCCCCGACGGCCTCACGCCCGGCGTGTTGGCCGAACAGCTGGGGGTGTCGCCCAGCGCGCTCTCGTTCCACCTCAAGGAACTGGCCCACGCCGACCTGGTGAGCGCCGAGCCGCAGGGCCGCCACCTGATCTACCGCGCCAGCTTCGACCGCATGAACGCCCTGCTCGGCTACCTCACCGAACACTGCTGCGCCGGTCAGGCCTGCGAAGTGCCGGCGGACGCCGGCTGCAGCGATTGCGGGACCGCACCATGAACCTGGCCGACGCCATCAACCTGGGCTGCGCCTGCCAGACCCTGCGGCCCTCACGCCTGCGCGAGCAGCTGGAAACCAGCCCGGCGCTCGGCGGCCTGACCGCGCGGCTGGCTGAGAGCCACCCGCACCTGTTTTCGGCCAGCGCCGTGTTCCTCGACCCCGGGGTGCGGCAGCAGATCGCGCAAGCCGTGGAGGCGATGGAACGCGTCATCGCCCTGCCCGTCTGGCGCGAGCAGGCTCTGGCGCGCGCGAACCCGATCGCGGCTTTGGACTGGGGCCCGGCCGGCGTCTTCATGGGCTACGACTTCCACCTCGCCACCAACGGCCCCAAGCTGATCGAGATCAACAGCAACGCCGGCGGCGCCCTGCTCAACGCCGCGCTGGCCAGGGCCCACCGCGCCTGCTGCGCCGGCTTCGAACCGCTGTTCGACCCGGAGGACACGCTGCTGCGGCTCGACGAAGTGTTCGTCGCCATGTTCCGCGCCGAATGGCAATCGCAGCGCGGCGACGCACCGCTGCGCAACGTGCTGATCGTGGACGACGCGCCCGGCCAGCAGTACCTCGCACCCGAGTTCGAAATGGCGCGCGCGCTGTTCGCCGCCCAGGGCCTGATCGCCGTGGTGGCCGATGCGCACGAGCTGCAATGGCGCGACGGCGCGCTCTGGCACCCGGCCCTGCCGGATGGCATGCCGGTGGACCTGGTCTACAACCGCCTGACGGATTTCTACCTGCAAGACAACGGCCACGAAGCGCTGCAACAGGCCTACCGCGCGGGTGCGGCCGTGGTCACGCCGCACCCACGCACGCATGCGCTGTACGCCGACAAACGCAACCTGATCGCCTTGTCCGACCCCGCACTGCTCGAAACCTGGGGCGTGAGCGAAGCCGATCGCGCCGTGCTGCGCCAGGTGGTACCCGCCACGCAGCGCGTCACCGCCGCCAACGCCGACGCGCTCTGGGCCCAGCGGCGCACACTGTTCTTCAAACCCGCCGCCGGTTTCGGCGCGCGCGCCGCCTACCGCGGCGACAAGCTCACCCGGCGCGTGTGGGGCGAGATCCTCGCGGGCGACTACGTGGCCCAGACCACCGTGCCGCCCAGCGAGCGGCTGGTGTCCGTCGATGGCCAGACCACGCTGCTCAAGCTGGATCTGCGCGCCTACACCTACCGCGGCCAGGTGCAGCTTCTGGCCGCGCGCACCTGGTCGGGCCAGACCACCAATTTCCGCACCGAAGGCGGCGGCTTCTCGCCGGTGGTGGTGCTGCCGCCCGCCGCCTCGCTCCCCAACCCCTTTCCTTTCCAAGCCTGACTGGAGCTACCGATGAAACGCTTTCACGTCTGGGAACAGTTCCACACGCTGGACAACATTCCCGTGTTCAGCGAGGCGTGTGCGCCCGAGGCGGCGGCCTCGGCCTGCTGCGTCCCCCAGGCCTCGGCGGCCCGGTCCGTGTCCATCCCGGTGGCGGCCGCGCCGTGCTGCGGCCCTTCGTCGTCCGCCCAACCCTCCGGCTGCTGCTGAGCGCCCACCTCAACGAACCCACTTTCGCCATGACCACCCCGAACCAGACCCTGAACGTCCTTTTTCTCTGCACCCACAACTCGGCCCGCAGCATCCTGGCCGAGGCCGCCCTGAACCACCTGGGAAAGGTCAAAGGCGTGCAGCGATTCCGCGGCTTCTCCGCCGGCAGCAGCCCACGCGACAACCAGCAACCCAACCCGCTCGCGCTGCGCGCCCTGCAGGACGCCGGCATCGCCACCGAGGGCCTGAGCAGCAAGAGCTGGGACGTGTTCGCCCTGGCCGATGCGCCCCACATGGACCTGGTGATCACGGTCTGCGACAACGCCGCTGGCGAGGTCTGCCCGTACTGGCCCGGCCAGCCGGCCACCGCGCACTGGGGCTATGCCGACCCGTCGAACGCGCCGGGCAGTGAAGCGGACAAACTCGCGGCCTTCAAGCAGACGCTGCTCGCCATCCACCGCCGGCTGGAGCTGCTGATCAACCTGCCCCTGGCGAGCGTGGACCGCCTGCTGCTGCAACAACAGGCCCGCGATCTGGCGCAGAAAGACTGAACACCATGGGACTCTTTGAACGCTACCTCACCGTCTGGGTCGGCCTGGGCATCCTTGCGGGTGTCGGCCTGGGCCTGCTCACCCCCGCCAGCTTCGCCACCATCGCGGCGATCGAAGTGGCGCACGTCAACCTGATCGTGGCCGTGCTGATCTGGATCATGATCTACCCGATGATGATCCAGATCGACTTCGCGGCCGTGCGCGACGTCGGCAAGAAGCCGCAGGGCCTGATGCTCACGGTGGTGATCAACTGGCTCATCAAGCCCTTCACCATGGCCGCGCTGGGCGTGCTGTTCTTCAAGTATTTGTTTGCGCCCTTTGTGGACCCGCAGTCGGCCAACGAATACATCGCCGGCATGATCCTGCTGGGCGTGGCGCCCTGCACCGCCATGGTCTTCGTCTGGAGCCAGCTCACCAAGGGCGACCCGAACTACACGCTGGTGCAGGTGTCGGTGAACGACCTCATCATGGTCTTCGCCTTCGCACCCATCGCCGCTTTCCTGCTCGGCGTGACCGACCTGGCCGTGCCCTGGCAGACGCTGTTGCTCTCCACCGCGCTCTACGTGGTGTTGCCGCTGGTGGCCGGCGTGCTCACGCGGCAAGGGCTGCGCTCGCGCGGCGGCGAGGCGGCGGTGGGCGCGTTCGTGAAGGTGCTCAAGCCCTGGTCGGTGGTGGGCCTGATCGCCACCGTGGTGCTGCTGTTCGGCTTCCAGGCCGAAACCATCGTGGCCCAGCCGCTGGTGATCGGGCTCATCGCCGTGCCGCTGCTGATCCAGACCTACGGCATCTTTGCCATCGGCTACGTGGGCGCGCGCTGGCTCAAGCTGCCGCACGACATCGCGGCGCCGGCCTGCCTGATCGGCACCTCGAACTTCTTCGAGCTGGCGGTGGCGGTGGCGATCTCGCTCTTCGGCCTGCACTCGGGCGCTGCGCTGGCCACGGTGGTGGGCGTGCTGGTCGAAGTGCCGGTCATGCTGTCGCTGGTGGCACTGATCAACCGCACGCGGCACTGGTTCGTGGCCCAGCCGGCTTGAGTCCACGCCCCTGCCAGAATACGGGGCTGTGACGCCCGACGCCCCCACGCCAACCCCTTCCCGCCTGCAACGGCCTGCCGCGGCGCAGCCCCTGCTGTGCCATCCGGCCACCCCTTGCGCGCTGGATCTGCGGGTGAGCGTGTCGCTGGCGGCGGCCGGCTCCGAACAGGGCCCCGGCTGGCTGCTGAGCTACCAGCTGCGCGGCGAGGTGGGCCGCTTGCGCCTCCCGGAGCCGGCGTTGCCGGGCCCGGCCGACGGCCTGTGGCAACACACCTGCTTCGAGGCCTTTGTGGCCCGCGCCGGTGAAGCGGCCTACCGCGAATTCAACTTCTCGCCCTCGGGCCAGTGGGCGGCCTACCGCTTCAGCGCCGAGCGTGCGCGCGACCTGCCGGCCGAAGCCGCGGAGGCGCCCGTCGTGCCCGATCTGCAACTGGAAACCACCGAGCACACCCTGACCCTGCTGGCCTGGCTGCCCCGCCACGCCCTGCCCGCGCCAGCGGCGGGGCAGCCTCTGCAACTTGGCCTGTCCGCGGTGATCGAGGACACCGAGGGCCGGCTCAGCTACTGGGCCCTGCGGCACCCGGGCGCGCGCCCCGACTTCCACCACCGCGACGGCTTCGCGCTGACGCTGACGCAGCCCCTCTTCGACCCACCCACCGCCTCCCGAGACACCGCATGAAATTCGGCATCGAACGCTTGATCGAAGACCCCACCCTGCGCGCACCGCTGGCCGGCCGGCGCGTGGCCCTGCTCGCCCATCCGGCCTCGGTCACGCGCGATCTCACACATTCGCTCGACGCCCTGGCGGCCCTGCCCGACCTGAAGCTCACGGCCGCCTTCGGCCCGCAGCATGGCCTGCGTGGGGACAAGCAGGACAACATGGTCGAATCGCCCGACTACCTCGATCCGCGTCTGGGCATCCCCGTGTTCAGCCTCTACGGCGAGGTGCGCCGCCCCACCGACGCGATGATGGACAGCTTTGATGTGTTGCTGGTCGACCTGCAGGACCTGGGCTGCCGCATCTACACCTTCATCACCACGCTGCGCTACGTGCTCGAAGCCGCGGCGCAACACAGCAAAGCGGTCTGGGTGCTGGACCGCCCCAACCCGGCCGGCCGCCCGGTGGAAGGCCTGACGCTGCGCCCCGGCTGGGAAAGCTTCGTCGGCGCCGGCCCCATGCCCATGCGCCACGGCATGACCATGGGCGAACTCGGCCTCTGGTTCATCGCCACGCTGGGGCTGGCGGTCGACTACCGCGTGATCACCATGGACGGCTGGGCGCCCGACGCGGCGCCTGGTTTTGGCTGGCCCACCGAACGCACCTGGGTCAACCCCAGCCCGAACGCGGCCAATCTCTGGATGGCGCGTGCCTATGCGGGCACCGTGATGCTCGAAGGCACCACGCTCAGCGAAGGCCGCGGCACCACGCGCCCGCTGGAGCTGTTCGGCGCGCCCGGCATCGACGCGCGGCGCCTGATTGCCGACATGCGCCGCATCGCGCCGCAATGGCTGCGCGGCTGCGTGCTGCGCGAATGCTTCTTCGAACCCACCTTCCACAAACACGCCGGCCAGCTCTGCGCCGGCGTGCAGATCCACGTGGAAGACCCGACGCACTACGACCCCACCGCGTTCCAACCCTGGCGCCTCCAGGCACTGGCGTTCAAAGCGTTGCGTGTGCAGGCGCCCGGCTACCCGCTGTGGCGCGATTTCGCCTACGAATACGAACACGACCGCCTGGCGATCGACCTCATCAACGGTGGGCCGGCATTGCGTGAGTGGGTGGACGATCCGAAATCAAAGCCCGAAGACCTCGAAGCGATCACCAAGCCGGACGAGGCGGCCTGGGAAAAGGAGCGCGAACCCCACTTGCTCTACTGAGCAACGAGGATCAAAGTTGTAGGATGCGGCGGAACCGGCTTCGCCGGGCCGCTCGCATCGCCCCCTGGGGGGTGACGGGCTCATTCAGAGCCCGGCGCGGGGGGTAACAGTTTCTGAAAAAACTGCGCCGTGCCCATCGCAGGATCGAGCTGGTAACCGGCGTAGCCAATGCGCTGGTAGAGCTTGATCGCAGGCGCGTTGCCCGAGAGCACCTCCAGCGTCATCTTCACCGCACCGCGCTCGCGCGCGATGATTTCGGCCAGTGCCAGCATCAGCTCGGCGATGCCACGCCCGCGGTGGCTGGCCAGCACCGCCACATCGTGCACGTTCACCAACGGCCGGCAAGCGAAGGTGGAAAAACCCTCGATGCAGTTGACCAGCCCCACCGGTGCATCGCCTTCGAACGCCAGCACGCTGTAGGCCTGCGGACGGGCGGCGAGCTCGGGCACCAGATGCGCCTTGGCAAAGTCGGACAGTGGCTCGCCACCGCCGGCCGGGTCGCTGGCATAGGCGTCGAGCAGCATCACCAGCGCGGCCTGGTGCTGGGGGTCGGTGTAGTCGGCGCGCTGCGCCGTGATGGCCAATCCCGGTTGCGGGTTCATTGGCGTGTTTTCGCCCCGCGGGCTGCGGTGCGGGATTTCTGGAGGACGGTCCGGCGCAGCGGTCATACCGGCACCTGCGACTTCACGGCCTCGACCAGCCGCTCGGCGCACGACCGAGCCTGCTGCGCATCGCGCGCTTCGACCATGACGCGCAGCAGCGGCTCGGTGCCGCTGGGCCGGATCAGCACCCGGCCGGTCTCGCCCAGCTCCGCCTCGACGGCGCGAATCTCCTCGTCCAGGCGGGTGTTGGTCTTCCAGTCCTGGCCGGGTTGCAAGCGCACGTTGATGAGCGTCTGCGGAAACAGCGTCACCTCGGACAGCAACTGTGCCATGGTCTGGCCGCTGTCCATGCAGGCGGCCAGCACCTGCAGGGCCGACACCAGGCCGTCGCCGGTGGTGTGGCGGTCGAGCACCAGCAGGTGGCCCGAGCCTTCGCCGCCCAGGCTCCAGCCGTGCCGCTCCAGTTCTTCGAGCACATAGCGGTCGCCCACGCGGGCGCGCACGAATTTCACACCCTTGCGCTTGAAGGCCACCTCCACCGCCATGTTGGTCATGAGCGTGCCCACCACGCCGGGCACGTCGATGTCGCGGGCGATGCGGTCGGCCGCGATCAGGTACAGCAGCTCGTCGCCATTGAAGAGGCGCCCGGTGGTGTCCACCATCTGCAGCCGATCGGCGTCGCCATCGAGCGCAATGCCGTAGTCGGCACCGTGCGCCTTCACCGCCTCCACCAGCGCCTGTGGGTGGGTGGCACCCACGTCCTGGTTGATGTTCAGCCCGTTGGGCGCGCATCCGATCCGGACCACCTCGGCGCCGAGTTCGTGGAACACATCGGGCGCGATGTGGTACGCCGCACCGTTCGCGCCGTCCACCACGATCTTGAGGCCCTTGAGCGTGAACAGGTGGGAACAGGTGCTCTTGCAGAACTCGATGTAGCGCCCCGCCGCGTCATCGAGCCGGCGCGATTTGCCCAGGCTGGCCGAATCGGCCCAGGCCGGCGGCTGCGCCAGCACGGCCTCGACCGCGAGCTCCCATTCGTCGGGCAGCTTGGTGCCCTGGGCGCTGAAGAACTTGATGCCGTTGTCGTCGAACGGATTGTGGCTGGCGGAGATCACCACGCCCAGGCTGGCACGCTGGGCACGCGTGAGGTAGGCCACGGCCGGCGTGGGCACCGGACCGAGCAGCACCACGTCGACGCCCGCCGAGTTGAAACCCGATTCCAGCGCGCTTTCCAGCATGTAGCCGGAAATGCGCGTGTCCTTGCCGATCAGCACCGTGGGCCGGCTTTCGTGCTGCTTGAGCACCCGCCCCACGGCGTGGGCCAGGCGCAGCACGAAGTCGGGCGTGATGGGGGGCTGGCCAACCGTGCCACGTATGCCGTCGGTGCCAAAGTATTGTCGTGTCATAGGGGAAAGAAAGATGGGCGGACTCGACCGCAAGGGGCAGGGGCCGCTCCGGGCGGCCTGGTCGGCATTTTAGGACTTGCCTGTATCGCCCTCAAAGGCCCCGGGGGCGGCTCGGTGGCGCGAAGGTGGGTGCGGGTCCGTTGGGTTGACCAACCGCAACGACGCCCGTTGGCACCCCGGCCCGTCTCCACGGTGTGCCCTACCGTTCCAGTTGGTGCAGCAACCCGTCCACCTCGTGTTGAATCCCCGCCAGCCCGGTGTATTCGCTGGGGGTCGCGGGCATGCGCTGGCGATGCGCCTCGTACTGCTGCGCCAATGAGGACTCAACGCTCTCCTGCACCACCGGCGGCGGGGTCTGCGGCATCGGATCGCGGGCCAGCGCGGGGTCGGCCCGGGTGCCTGGAACCAGGGGCTCGCTGCCCGGCAGGGTCAGCAACGGCACCGGCACCTTGGGCAACAGCCGCTCCTTGAAGGCCGGGTCCTGGTAGTAGCGGATCTTGTCCGCCATCACCGGGTGGGCCATGCCCTCGACGAGGAGAATTTCCTTGTCGTCGCCCATGGCCTTGAGCTCCTGCGGCAGCATCAGCGCGCGACGCTCGTCGCTCTCGCTGCGCGTGTAGCTGCTGTCGCGCGACCTGCTGCGGCTCACGCTGTCCTTGCGCATGCTGGTGTAGCCCAGCATGTCGCTGTACTCGTTGGCGTCGTGCTGTTCGCGCGGTGCAAAGATGATCTGCAGCGCGTGGTTGGTCATGATGGTGCGCGCCTGTTCCTTGCCGTAGGTCGATTCCAGTTGAGACAGGCTCTGGACGATGGGCATCAGGCGCAGGTTGTAGCCGGCCATGAAACTGACCGCGCTGGCGATGATGTCCACCCGACCGATGCTGGTGAACTCGTCCATCAGCAGCAGGCACTGGTGCCTCAGCGCCGGGTTGGCCTGGGGCAGTTCCCGGGTGTTCTGGTTGATCAGCTGGCTGAAGAACAGGTTGAGCATCAAGCGGCTTTCGGCCAGCTTGTTGGGCTGGATCGCCACGTAGATGCTCATCTTCTTCTTGCGCACGTCGCGGATGTCGAAGTCGTTGGCGCTGGTGGCGGCGTCCACCACGGGGTTGAGCCAGGGGTTCAGCGGCTCCTTGAACGTGCCCATGATGCTGGCAAAGGTTTCGTTCGCCTGCCCCAGCAAGGTGGCGAACGCCGCTTTCGCGCTCGGGCTCAGGTGGGGCCAACTGGCCAGGTCGGCCAGATAGGTCTTGATGTCCTGGCCCGCGCGGCCGGACGCCAGGCGGTAGAGCGCCCCCATGGTGGGCGCTTGGGGACGGTCCTCGCCCGAGCCGAAGAAGCGGGCCAGGTAGGCGGCCTGCTCGAACGCGTAGAGCGCGAACGCGACAAAAGCGTTCTGGGCCTGGTTGGCCCAGAACGGGTCCTTGTGCAGATCCGTGGCCGGGTACAGCATGGCCGCGATGCTCTGCACATCGCTGACCCGGAAGTTCGGGTCATCGGACACATAGCCCAGCGGGTTCCAGCGGTGGGTCCGCAGGTCTTCCGCGAAGGGGTTGAACAGGTAGACCTCCTGTCCGTAGCGGGCGCGAAAACCACTGGTCAGATCGAAGTTTTCCTGCTTGATGTCCAGCACCACCACCGAGCCCTGGTAGCTCAGCAGGTTCGGAATCACGAGGCCCACGCCCTTGCCCGAGCGGGTCGGCGCGGCCAGTATGGCGAACTGCTGCCCGTTGAAGTACAGGTACTTGCCGTCTTTCTTGCCCACCACCAGCGCGGTGTCCGAGGGTGCAAGCATCTTGCGCTGGCGAAGATCGGCCATCTGGGCAAAACGGGCCTCACCGTACAGGTTCGGGCGCTGTTTCTTCAGCACCAGCACCAGCGCGCCCAGGAGCGCCAACAACGGCAGGGCAAAGCCCATCAGACCGCTGGTCTGCACGGTTTTCCCGAACTGGGGGTGCGCCGAATGGGCCCACCAGTACGCCGGGTAGCTGGTCAGGCCCAGCTCCTCCAACGGCAAACCCAGGCGCCAGAACAGGATCAGGCCACTGAGGTAAGCACCACCAAGACAGGCCACCAGCAGCACGGCCACCAGGAACATCAACCGGGTCTGGCGCATGGCCCGCTCACTCCTTCTGACTCGACAGCCGCGCCAACCGCACCTTGTACTGCTGGATCTGCGAGCGCGACAGGTCGTAACGACAGGCCTCGATGGCCGAGTTGAACAAGGCCGCGGGCAGGGCCTGCTCGCGCACGAACAAGGCGCAGCGCGCGTTGCGGTAGCGCAGCCAGGTGGCGTGCGAGATGGCCAGGTTGCGCGAGAAGGCCTGCACGTAGTCGCGACTCTGGTTCTGCTGCAACAGCTGGCGCTGGGCGCTGCGGTATTCGCGCACCACGTCCTGCATTTCCTTGTCCGCTTCCAGCCTCGACTTGCGGCAACCCAGCAACTCGGGGGTGGGCCCCTGGCAGGCCTGATCGGCCGGTGCCTGCGCCCACCCCGTGCCCTGCCCCAGCTGGCGGACCCATCGGGCCGCCTGGGTGGAATAACAATGGGTCTCCTGGGCGGTGTGTCCGGCCTCGACGGCGAAGCGCAACTGCAGGCAACCCCGGCCGGCCGGCATCAGTTCACCCAGATGCGACAGCGGCTCGACCGCCACGAAGGTGCGGGTCTGCGGCTCGTACTGGTACAGCACCGACACGGGCAGCCGGCTCTCGGGGGCCAGCAAGCGCACCACCGCAAAATCCTGCCAGCCATCGCCGTTGGCGTCCCAGAATTTCAACCACTGCCGGCCATCGATGTTGTCGCGTGGCAGCTCAAACGCATGCGGTATGGCCTGCAGCTCCTTGTCGCCCTGGCTCACCACCACAAAGCCCGCGCCATAGACCTGATCGTCATCGTCGGCGCTGTCGTCAAACACGAAGTCGAACCGGTAGGCCTCGCCGTCTGGCGCCAGTTGAACCAGCATGGGCTCCAGACCCCGATCAACCATGTTCTCCAGCCCGGCGCACGCGGTCAGCAAACCGCCCACCAGACCCGCGCCGACCCAGCGGCATACCGTCCACCAGCCCTTCTTTTTCATCATCACTCCTGCTCCCTCATTGCACATTCACGCGACATCGATCCATTGCCCGGCAGACGCCATCCCTAGACGCAACGGACATACACCGAGGTTTCAACCCGCTCCGTCACCAAGTCAACGACTCTTCTGGACCAGCGCAACTCGTCCTTGCGGACCTCGAAAACATAGGTCTCCAGCACCTTGGGCGCCTCGTACGGATACGTGTCCAGGAGTCCCTGGAGACGCCAGGTCGAACGCCGCTTCGCCCGGACATCAACCACAAAAACCACCTTGTGCTGACCCACAGGGCCCCACTCCATGATGTTCTGGTCGCCGATCTGCAATGCGCCGGGGTCCAGCTCCACCGGGCGCCGCCGGACATACCGTGCGCACTGCTGTGCGCCGGCTTCGGTCTTCGGGTACCAGATGCCACGCATTCCGACCGGTGTCAGATCGGAGCGCGCCCGTGGCGACGCGGCCTGGGCACCACCTGGCAACACCACGGCCATGCCCAGCGCCAAAACACACGAAGCAAAAAACTTGTTCAACATGGGTCAGTCCATGGCCAATCGGCGTTGTGGGTCGAAGTCAATGCCCGTGATGTAGCGCCGCCCCGCGTGGGCCTTGATGTGCACCACCACATCAATGGTCAACATCAGGAGTCGCTTGATCTCGGCGAACGCCAGGCCCGAACCTTCGGGCGAGGCCTTGATCATCAAGGCCATCTGGTCCCAGGTCTGGCTGGTGCTGCCAGCGTGGCAACTGGTGATGGAGCCCGGATGGCCCGAGGCACAGTTGCGGATGTAGTAGAACGACTCGTCCCCCCGGATTTCCGCCAGGATGATGCGGTCGGGCTTCATGCGCAGGCAGGCCTCCATGCAGCCCTTGGCCGACACGTTGGCCGTGCCCTGCCCGCCCCGCGAATAGATCAGGTGCACCGCGTTGGGCTGCTCGATGAACAGCTCGCGGGCGTCTTCGATCGTGATCAGGCGTTCGTCGTCGGGGATGTGCGTCACCAGCGATTTCATGAACGTGGTCTTGCCACTGCCGGTGGCGCCCGACACCACGATGTTCTTCTTGTAGTGCACGGCCTGGCTGAAAAAACCATGGTAGTCGCGGGCTCTCTTGAGCTCCAGAAGCTCCTGATCCATCGCGCTGATGCTTCCATCTTCTTCGAGGATCCGGTCGAAGAAGCCGTCGCTCTGGTACTGGTTCAGCGTCTTGGTGTAGCGCGAAGGCAGGCGGATGGTGATGGAAACGTGATCAGCCGGTACTGCGGGCGGCAGCACGAACTGGGCGCGCTGCCCGGTCGGAAACGTCAGCGATACCACCGGGTCCACGTTGGTGATGCGCTGCCCCGTCTTGCTCTCGTTGACCACCGTGGTGCAGAACTGGCGCGCCCGGTCGAACGTGAGACCGGGCACGTCCATCCGTTGCCAGCCCGCCGCCGTTTCCAGGAACACCTCGCCTGGGCGGTTGATGCAGATTTCGGTGACGTTGGGGTCGCTCAGGTAGCCGGAAATCCCCAGCACGTGGTACTGGTACTCCAGAAACTCCGTTGAAATGTTCGCAATCGGTTCGTCGTTCGGCTGTTCCGTCATGTTGTGCAAACGCCCGCGATCACCGCATCACGCTGGAGAAGTCGACGTCGCGGGCCGCAAAGATGTTGATCACCGTGCCGTTTAGCACGGTCACCGTGGCCTTGCGGTTGGCCGATCGGGCCAGCATGTCCGAAGCCGCCTTCTTCACCGTGGTGGCGGTCTGGGACTCCCAGGGGTCGACCCGCGTACTGGCCAGACGACCATCGCTGTCGTATTGAGACGTCTCACGCCCGCGAATGTCGTTGCGGTCCGCGAACTTCTGCGCGCCAGCATCAATGCCGTCCGCGAGCAGACTGACCAGCAGAGCCGAGCCAATGCGCTCCCCCCAGTGACCGTCGTAGTGGCCAGGAACCCCGGTACCGCCCAGCGCGTCCGTGCCGGCGCTGTCGATCCGCACGTCCAGACCGGTCGTGGTCAGCACACGGGTCCAGACGATACCGACACGGTCGTAGTGCTCATCGGCGTATTTGTATTCACCCGTGACCTTGGAGCCCTTGTCGATCAACAGGCGTCGACCGTTCACCGAATAGATCGGCTCGGTGACGATGCACGAGGTCATGCCGGGCAGGGTGGACACCACCTTCGTTTCCAGCGAGCAACGGATGAAGGTGCCACGCGTCAGGGTGAAGTCGGCGTTGGCCAGAACCTCCACGGCGCCCCGCTTCACGGCGGAGAACTCGTCTTCGAAGAACGGGTTCTTTTTGCCCTTGTCGGTCGCCGCGGTCAGGTTGTCCCGACTGGCCATGCGCCGCTCCAGCAGATCGTCCCGGGTTGCGGGCGCGTCGGCCATGGCCGCCGATTCTGGCAATGGGGGCGCCACGGTCGGCGCAGCCTGCGCCACCGGAGGGGGCGGCAGCTTCAACACCGGTTTCTCTGGCACCGTCACCTCTTCAAAGGTGACCCGCTTCTTGTCGTCGCCATCGGCGGAGAACGCATTGCTGGCCACCCACAGCGTCATGCCGATGGTGGCCAGCGACACCAGGACGATGTAGGCCACCGCCGTCTTGTTCACGCCGCGCGTAAGGCCCGCCGACAGCTTGGGCATGTTGTCCGACAGCGCCGGGCCCGGGGCACTCCCATTGGGAAATTGCATGCTCATTTGTTCCTCCTCAATCCAACCACATCGTTGCCCAGGCGCATCACCAGGTACGGGTAGACGCCCAGGACCACCATCACGTTCTTTTCGCTTTTGGTGTTCACCAGAAACTCCTCACCGGCACGCTCGTGGCGGCCAAAAACCGCTGGGAAGTTCGCCATGGGTGGCAGATGGATGTAGGTGAACTGCTGGTTGTCATAGACCCGCGTCGGCACGATGGTGGAGTCCTCGCGAACCGCCGAATAGTCGTAATTCAGGTGGTAGTTGTTCTGCGAGTTCAGCGCACCCGGCGACGGCGACAGCACCGCATTCACCGCCGCCATGCTGCTCGCCTTGTCGGGCTCATCGCTGCCATAGACAAAACGCACCTTGTAGAAGACCCCCGCGCTCTTCGCTTCCTCCAGCGTGCGCCACTTGGTAGCCGACACCCGCAGATCCAGCAGGTACGAACGCATGTTCGTGCGGATGTACATGTTGGTGTCGACGTCCACATTCTTCGGCCGGATGTAGAAGATGTTGTCGCGCCGCACCAGCTCCCAGCCGTCGCTGAAACCCGTGCCGAAGTCCTTGATCTGTTCCTGGGCGCTGATTTCGATCTGAGTGGCAATGCCCAGACCGGTGTTGACGCGGACCACCTGGTCGGGTCGATAGACCACATCGCGCACTTCTTGCGCCAGGGCCACGCCCGGCCCCGTTGCGCTGAAAGCGGCCATTGCGGCCCAAAGCCATCGAAAGCGAGTGTTTTTGATCATCTTTTGGCGGTCCCTGTCTGTTCGAAAGTATTTGCCTGGTTGTGTCGACATCATTGCCCCTGGGTTGGCGTGGCAGGTGCACCTGGCAGGCTGGTCCTAGCGTCTACCGCGGGGGTCGGTTGCGAGGTCTGTGCCGCCTCAGCCCCCCGATGCAACACGCCTTCTTCTTCCGTGAGCAAGGGCATGCCCACATCCTGTTCTGCGGCCTTGAAAACCGGCGCATTGAACTCGTCGTCCACCTTGAAGGCCGTGACCTGAAAGCCCAATGGGTTGCGCAAGCGCAGGTTGTCCTCCATGCGCAAATTGGCCTTGTACTCATAGCGCAACGTGCCAACATGGCTGCTCAGGTATTCGCTCTTGCCCGTGCTCTTGTCGAATTTCCACTTCTCGAACCGCACCGTCGCAGCCGTCGGACGCGCACCGCGCTCCTCGTCCAGGCCATTGAACACAATGCTGTTGACCTTGATACGGATCGCAAAATTGCGGCCCCATTTCTTCTCCGGGCTGTTGTCGGTGCCGTCAAACTGCTTCACGAACAAACCCTTGACCTGATCGTTCGACATCGCCGCCACGTACTCCCAGTCGTGTTCGTTGATCGTGTCGTAGTCGTAGCCCTCGCGCGCCTGCACAAAGCGCGCCACATGGCTTCGGTTCAGCGCTTCGCTGGCATAAATGCCGGTCGCAGCCACGTTGTCACGCAGGTGCGACACCGTGCTCGTGCTGCGCTTCAAATCCACCGTCACCAGATAGGGCACCTTCTCCTTGAGGGGCAACATGTACGCGATGCTGACCACCAGACACACCGTGACGGCCATCGAGCAAAACGCCACGATCCAGGCCCGACGCTCACTGCGCTTGACCATGGTGATTACGTTCGATTCGAAATCCATCGACTTCTTGAGAATCTCCTGCGAAGCCGGCGACAACTCGCGCTTGAAAAATGCCATATCAGCCCTGAAAACCTTGTTGATCCGTAACCGTCATGTTTCGCTCGATGCCGCGCTCAGGGCATCTTGGTCACCAGCATCGACTTGTTGGCCGTCACCTGAACCCGCAGCTTCTGCGCCGCGTAAATGCGGCGAACCGTGTTGAGCGCCCGCTGCAAGTTGTTGTCCTTGACGGACTCCAGACCACTCACCAGCGTCAGGTCGCTGGGGTACTGCCAATCCAGCGAACCGCCGTACTCCTTCGCCCAGCGCTCCAGCATGTGACGCAGGGTCGGGTCGGTCGGCAGCATCTGAAACTTGGGCAACTCGGCTTCCTCCTTGAGCGGAATCTCCTGAGGAACGCCGCTGAGCGTGTTCACCGGTTTCCAGTTGTCCGCCATATCCACCGCCTGAGGCGTGGTACAGGCCTGGAGAACGACCAAAAGGGCGAGTAAAGACAAACGGGGTGTGACAGACGGTGTTTCTTTTGAAATCATTCTTTGTATGGCTCGTTTAAAAATGGATTTCCTATCCAAGTAGCAGCGTGCTCAGAAGTCATCTCCATGCTCACAAGTGGACATGCCATCCTGGCTTTTTGGGTCGCCTTTTGTGCTCAATGGTTGATGACTGCTGGTCGCTTTCCAGGCCCCCATGGTCTTTCCATGAACGCACACCTCTTCGAACTTTGGAATCCATTTTTTGTTGAGGTAATAGCAGGTCTGGGTCCAGGTTCCCGGTCCGGTGGGCGCCCAACAATGCGCCGGAACACCGATAGCGCAAAACGAAAAAACGTCTTCCTCGTAAGGAACGCCTTGACTGAAATAGGCACCACCGGTGCTGCCGCCCTGCGCCACACCTCCGCATTTGGACGCCCATGCTGCTTGACTCCCAAAGGCGAAAAGAATCGTCAGAAACGCAATCAAAGAATTCCGAGATGCAATATTCACTTTATGTTCTCCCCGTGCAGAGTGTCTATATCAATTAATCTCTTCCAACGAAGTTGGCGCATGACGCAAGAACTCGTTGCTGTTGGCCATCACGGCTTTGCGTTGGGTGCGAAGACCTTTGCGTCGCGCATGGAATTCCGACAACCATGTATCAGGTTGCTCAGGTGTCGGATGCTCCCGAAGCAGTTCGCTGAGGATTTCGACGTTGTCGCTGGAGCCTGACAGCACCGCCAGTTCGTCGTCCATGCCGTTGAGATTGAGTTGACACAACACGGCGTTGTGCCCTTGCTTGACCAAGAAACAGCGGCTGCGCTCGTCCAGTCCAACCACCAGTTCGAACTCGGCCTGGGTGAGTTTGAGTCCGTCGAGATAGTCCTTGGCATCTGCGTTCGGATTGGGCAACAGGATCAGCGTCGCGGTCTGCTCAACGAGCGCGGCCGAAATATCGCTATTAAGCGCATCCTGCGGGCTCTGGGTAGCAAAGATTCCCAGACCATTTTGCTTCCGGATGGTCTTCTGTTTATTTTTAGCGAAGTCCTTGAGGCCACCCTTGCCCTCAAGAACTTTCCAGAACTCGTCCATGACGTAGATGAATGGCCTGCCGTCGATCAGGCTCTCCATCCGGTGCAGAAGGTATTGGATGATGGGTTCGCGGGTCCTGCTGTCCTCGATGATTTCCGTGTAATCGAAACCAATGATATTGGAACCGGAGAAATCGATCCTGTCCTTGGCATTGTCGAACACCCAGGCAGCTGGCCCGCCCTTGCACCAGACCGAAATGCATTCAAAGAGACTGCCTTCACCCATGTTGGGCAGGCTCTTTTGAAGGTTGGTCATGGTCCTCAGGTGCAGCGGAGTGTCGAGAATGGCGCGCACGGCACGAATCAAATCCTCCTGCTCTGACGCGCTGTATTTGTCTTTTCCACAAAGCGTCTGCATCAATTCCACCAGAAACTGCTCATTCTCTGGCGTGTTATCGCATTGCAGCGGGTTGAACCCTGTGGGGCGCCCTTTCTCCAGCGTAAAGTACCTCCCGCCACAAGCTCGGATAAAGATCTCGGCACCGCGGTCCTTGTCAAAAAAGAAGATTGTGGGTTCGGGTTGAATTTTTTGCACTTGAGCCAGCAAAAAATTGATCAATGCCGTTTTACCAGTACCCGATTTTCCAATCACCATGGTATTGGCAATGGCTTTTTCACCCAGCGAATACTCGTGCGACTTGGTCGCATGAAAATTAAAATGGTACGCTTGATTGTTCAGGGTCTGCAAGATGCTGACCGATGGGCCCCATGGATTGAAGTTAGGCTTTCCGGTGGCAAAATTGTGCAGAGGGCTCAAACCAAGAAAATTGAGCGAACTCAGATTGGCGATGCGGGGACGGAAACGCCAATTACAGGGCAGTTGCGCATAAAAAGCTGCAGGGATGGCCACGTCTTCTTTGACCGTAACAAAACTGGCACCCGACAACTGCGCCCGAGCTTGCGACACATTGTTGTACAGCTCCTCCTGATTGGAGGCAAAGACAGCCATATTGAAATGGTATTGGCCCAAAACAAAATTACCCGATGCCAGTTGATCCATCGCAAAATCAAGCTCCACGATTTGACTGACAGCCTTATCCTCCGAAGAAAGCATCGCCCCCTTGGTTCGTTCCAGGGCCTTCATGGAGTCGTAGCGACTCATGGGCGTGAACGAATGCGTGACAATATACTCAAATTCCAAATATTTCAGACCGTTCAGAATGCCAGGCCAAGAGCTGTCCGAGTATTCCTTGATATTCAGGATCGCGCCATAAAAGTTATCGCCATTGGCGGTTCGAATCGCAAAGTCACCGCTCCCAGTTGAAAACATGTGTTTACTGGTGGGAAGATAGTTGTAAATGGGTGCTGACAACACCGGCACGGGTTCATCCACATGATTGACCACGTAGCCAAAGAACTCGAGGTTCTCGGAAAAGACTTGCTTGTGAATGCTTTCGTAGAGGCCGAGACGATACGGAGCATAGTCTTGCAGCAAGGCCTCGACGTTTCCAACCAGTTCGTAGATCTTTTCGAGATAGGCTTTTTCCTCACGACGCAGGACCTCAGTATCCCTGGAGAGTGCAGCGAACTTCTTTCCGCTGACCATGGGCCGATAAATCATCGTCAGGTACAGCTCGTTCTGCATCAGCCGTTTGCTGGAAAGACGTTCAATGTATGTGTCGTGCAATGCTTGGCAGAAGCGGTGTTGAAATCTGGCTTCGGCCCGAACCGGACGGCGCCGGCGCACGTCGTGCGCCCAAAAAGCAACATTTTCAAAGTCCGGCGCACGAAGACTTTGGAGCAGGCTGTTGAATGTCTTGTGGCGATGTTCCAGTTCCCAATCTTCGCGCCCCACAAACGGGAATCCACTGAGCAACCATGTAATGGTGTAATCACCCTCCCTCGACTTCACCACATGCGTGTCCACGTGGGTACTGAATGGGATGAAATTGCTGTAATCAGCATCTGGCGAAAACATAAGAAAATATCCTAGTCATCAAAAAGAATCAGACAAAGGCAAATACAAATCAGATCTCATAACCAGACTTTTTTATCGAATTTTTCTTGTACCTGGACGATCCAAACACCCAGGCACCGCCATATTGCTGGCGATTCCTAGGCAAAAATCGAAAGACAAGATTCAAACCGATCAAACGAAATATCATTTCATCCTTCTTGGCCATGACTCTCATCACAAAGACAGATACCGGAATCAAAAGCAAAAAATACAACGAAAAATACATGGCCATCATGAGTGGAACACCGGTGCCGACCACAAAAGGCAGGTAAGGCACACCCACAATCATTGGTGGACGGGTACAACCACGAAAAAGAACATCCTTCTTCACAAACACCCCCCGAGATAGCGACTACACACCGAAGCCATTGAACGCACCAAATGCCATCTCAACGACTTCAGAATCAGGCAACCCAATTCAACAACCAGCCGCCGCAGTGTTTCCCACAAACCATTTTGCAATTTCCGCAGCGCCACCAATCAAAAGACCGCCAATCAACACCGGAGCAATGTCCGTAAATCTCTTATGAGCAAATGCAATCTGGTATCCAGCAAAAATAATGGCTATCGTCACCACACCGACCGAAATAACGCGCAACAAAGTCAGCAGCGTGGTGACGAATGTATTCACATTCTCACAGGCTTCAGCAAACGCCTCTGCAGCGAACAAGTCAGGTGAAGTTGCACAAAGGGAAAATGCACAAAATCCAATTGCCAGTATTTTCAGATCAACCATTGAAAAACAAAAAACCGATTTACGCACGATGAAGTCCCTTTTCTACACAAGTGGTTAAAACACAAATGATTTGTCCGATATTTCGGATTTACCCTGTTCAGGTGTTGAGTCATTGCTGTTCGGCCCAGCCGCAGCAGCGCTTTCGGATTTCCCAGACGACTCACGGACCTGCAACAAGCTCCCACCCTTGCGGACGGGGATGGCCTGCGGCTTGCGCGGATTGGTTTCCGCTGCGGAGCTGGGTGAAAACGGATCGGGCAAAGGCAACCGATCGGCCGGCAGACCCGCTGTCGCGGGTGGCAAGACGCGCGTTTGATAGGGATCGCCATTGATGCCAATGACTTGGGTCGGAATGTGGCTCAAACCGCCCGAAGAAGGCTTGCTTGACACAGGCATCACAGCACCGGGCCCCGGAACGGGAATCGCCGGTCGGCGCTCAGCCGTTTCGACTGCGGCATCCACGGAATGGCCTGTTGGTACCTGAGCATTGGCCATCGCCGCAGCCGTCACGGACAAGGGTGTTGATGGCTGGTACTTGCGAATGGCGTAGGGCTCAGGATAGGCAGATGAAGTAGCCTGCTCGGCCAGTCCAGTCACGGCCGCGTGTGCCTGCCGCAAAGGCAGGCCGTCTTCACGCGCGAGCTTCCGAGGTGTGTTGTTGTAAGGAATGACCTTGACCGGCTCTGGCTCACCGGTCAGACCGAATTGAGCCTTGCGCATGGAAGCAAATATCTTCTGCACATAGCCGTGATTGAACCCGGTGACAAAATTGCCGGAGTAGTAACAGCTGAAGGCTTTGCCCCAGTCCTGGGCGCGGTCGTAGCACTCACGGAGAATGCGGGAACCGGCCTTCAGGTTGGCACAGACATCGAACGCCTCGGCATAGGTGGCCAAGCCATATTTGGCGAGGTTGTAACGGTTGACCTGTGCAATGCCAACGGAGAAGTTGTAGCCCTCCCGTTTGAGCTGCTGCACTGCGGCGAGCGCTTCTTCCAGACTGCGTGGCTGCCGGGCCAGATAGCCACCGACCACACCGATGGCAAAGGGATTGCGCGAGGATTCCACGTGCACGACGTGCTGAATCACCTCTTTGGGAACGGCGAGATCCTGGCAGTCCTGCATATCCATGAAAGTCAGCAAATCGTGCCGAAGCGATACGGGCGCGACGAGCGCGCGCGCCGAACGTCCTGGTCAGGCACTGACATGCTGGCTATCCCTCCTTGAATGTTTTTTTGATAGCGCAGGTTATTGTAACTTAGGCACTACAAGCATTGCAACATCATTCAGGAGTGAAGCATTTTGATACACATTTCGCCCGTTCGTCTTATGCCTTCCGGACGGGAAAGAGCGGGATGACGGGCCTTTGCATCCCAGCGGACCGATGATCGCCGGGCACCCCAGAGGGCACCTATCCCAGAGCAGCGAGAACGGTCAGCGCATCCACCGTTTCGCGCACGTCATGCACCCGTACCACGCGTGCACCACGCTCAACCGCCAGCAACGCCGCAGCCACGCTGGCCGAGACACGTTCTGCGGGCACCTCGCGACCGGTCACGCTACCGAGCGAGGACTTGCGGGACCAGCCAGCCAGCAGCGGGAATCCCAGGGCGAGCAATTCAGCTTGGCGCGCGAGCAAGCTGAAGTTCTGCGCCACCGTCTTGCCAAACCCGATACCAGGATCCAGCACGATCCGTGCGCGGGCCACGCCCACTGCATGCATTGCATCGATCCGTTGCTCAAGGAAATGGATCACCTGTGGCAACACGTCGCCGTCCATGGGTGCAGTCTGCATGGTCTGAGGGTCACGGTGCATGTGCATCAGGCACACACCGCAGCGAGGGTGTGAAGCCACCGCCTGCAGCGCCCCACGCTGGCGCAGGGCCCAGATGTCGTTCACGATATCGGCGCCTTCGTCGAGCACCGCCCGCATGACGTCGGGCTTGTAGGTGTCGACCGACACCGGCACCCCCAGCTTGACCGCCTCGCGCACCACTGGCAACACGCGCGCCAGTTCCTCGTCCAGCGGAACAGCCGGGCTGCCCGGTCGGGTGGACTCACCACCTATGTCCAGAATGTGGGCGCCATCCTTGATCAGTTGCTCGCAGTGCGCGAGAGCTGCCGAGGTGGCGGCAAAGTGCCCACCGTCCGAAAACGAGTCGGGCGTCACGTTGACAATGCCCATCACCTTGGGTTGGGTCAGATCGATATCAAAACGGGAGGTTTGCCAATGCATAAGGAAGACCCGAAAAAAACAACGGGGCCCAAAGGCCCCGTGTGGTCAAAGCAGGCACCCACCTGCAGAAGATTCAAGCTGCGGTTGGCGCAGGATCGGTGCTGACAGCGGGCGTCCCCCCACTGCCGCCGCCCCCCACCGAGGGATTGCGCGGCGTCCAGTCCTTGGGCGGACGGGGTGGCTTGCCGGCCATGATGTCATCGATCTGGTCGGCATCGATCGTTTCCCATTCCAGCAATGCGTTGGCCATGGCATGCATCTTGTCGCTGTGCTCTTCGATCAGCTCGCGCGCCAGCTTGTACTGCTGGTCAATGATGCGACGCACCTCAGAGTCGACCTTTTGCATGGTGGACTCGCTCATGTTGGTGGTCTTGGTGACCGAACGACCGAGGAAAACCTCACCTTCGTTTTCGGCATACACCATGGGACCCAGGGCATCTGTCATGCCATAACGCATCACCATGTCGCGGGCAATGGTTGTCGCACGTTCGAAGTCGTTGGATGCCCCGGTGGTCATCTGGTGCATGAAGACTTCTTCAGCGATGCGACCACCGAACAGCATGCTGATCTGGTTCAGCATGTAGTCCTTGTCGTAGCTGTAACGGTCCTGCGCCGGCAGGCTCATGGTCACGCCCAACGCACGACCACGGGGAATGATGGTGACCTTGTGCACCGGATCGCACTTGGGCAGCAATTTGCCGATCAGCGCGTGGCCCGACTCGTGATAGGCGGTGTTGCGACGCTCTTCTTCGGGCATCACCATGCTCTTGCGCTCTGGGCCCATGAAGATCTTGTCCTTGGCCTTCTCGAAGTCCTGCATTTCGACCACACGCGCATTGCGACGCGCGGCCATCAGGGCGGCCTCATTGCACAGGTTGGCCAGATCGGCACCACTCATGCCTGGCGTGCCACGGGCGATCACGCTCGGATTCACGTCCGTGCCCAAAGGCACTTTTCGCATGTGCACATTCAGGATCTGCTCGCGGCCACGGATGTCGGGCAGCGTCACATAGACCTGACGGTCGAAACGGCCTGGACGCAGCAGCGCGGCGTCCAGAATATCAGGTCGGTTCGTGGCCGCGACCACGATCACCCCCAGATTGGTCTCAAAGCCGTCCATCTCCACCAGCATCTGGTTCAAGGTCTGTTCGCGCTCGTCGTTGCCACCACCCAGACCCGCGCCGCGCTGACGACCCACTGCGTCGATTTCATCGATGAAGATGATGCAAGGGGCATTTTTCTTGGCGTTTTCGAACATGTCGCGCACGCGGGCCGCGCCCACGCCGACAAACATCTCCACGAAGTCGGAGCCCGAAATGCTGAAAAACGGCACCTTGGCTTCACCAGCAATGCCCTTGGCCAGCAACGTTTTGCCAGTTCCCGGAGGGCCGACCAGCAACAAGCCACGCGGAATGCGACCGCCCAGCTTCTGAAATTTGGCCGGATCCTTCAGGAAGTCCACAACTTCCTTGACCTCTTCCTTGGCCTCGTCACAGCCGGCAACATCGGCAAAAGTCACGGTGTTGTTGTTCTCGTCCAGCATGCGCGCCTTGCTCTTGCCAAAACTGAACGCACCACCCTTGCCACCGCCTTGCATCTGTCGCATGAAATATATCCATACACCAATGAGCAGCAGCATCGGGCCCCAGCTGACCAGCAGCGTCATGAGCAAGGAGCTTTCCTCGCGCGGACGCACATCGAACTTGACGTTGTTGTTGATCAGGTCGCCCACCAGGCCACGGTCGAGGTAGGTGGCCGTGGTGCGAATGCGACGGTCGTCCTGGGTTACGGCCACGATCTCCGTGCCACCCTGGCCCTCCTGAATGGTGGCGCTCTTGATGCGTTGCGCCTTGACCTCGTCGAGGAATTCAGAGTACCCCATGTAGCCTGCGCCAGCAGAGGCACGGCCGTCGAACTGCTTGAAGACGGTGAAAAGCACCATGGCGATGACCATCCACACGGCGATTTTCGAGAACCACTGGTTGTTCAAATGCAGCTCCTGGCTAGAACAATGACTGAATTGGACATGTTGAGCCCATTTTAGGACTTTCAAGCACCCCCGCCTTGATTAATGACTTGGCAATGTCAATCAAGGGGGTAGGCAAAATTTTGTAACCCGACGTGTGACTCACGCGCGGGATCTGTCTTTCAGACCCATGCCCACCAGAAAGGTTTCAGAAGACTTGTCCCGTGAGGCTTTGGGCTTGAACGGCTTGACCACCCGGAACGTCTGGCGAAACAGCGCCACCATCGGGTCGTACGCCCCGCCATGAAAGAGCTTGACCACCAGCGCACCATCGGGTTTGAGGTGGTTGACCGCAAATTCCACCGCCAGCTCCACCAGGTCGATGATGCGGGCTGCGTCGGCGGAGCCAATGCCTGAGAGATTGGGCGCCATATCGGACACCACCACATCCACGGTCTGGATGCCGCGGTCGACCAGCGCCTGCTCCAGCTCGGCCAGCACCGCCGGTTCGCGAAAATCGCCCTGGATGAAGTGGACACCCTCGACCGGCTCCATGGGCAACAGGTCCAGCGCGATGATGGTGCCCTGCAACGCCCCGACGGCCGCGCCCTGAGGACTCAGGCGGCGGCGCGTGTACTGGCTCCAGGCACCCGGCGACGAGCCCAGGTCCACCACGCAGTCGCCCGGGCGGATCAGCCCCAGCGTTTCGTCGATTTCCTTGAGTTTGTAGGCGGCGCGCGCGCGATACCCCTCGCGGGTCGCGAGCTTCACATAAGGGTCGTTGACGTGGTCGTTCAACCACGCCTTGTTGACCTTCTTGCTCTTGGTTTTGACTTTCATGCCCATGAGGGACGCCCGCCGTCTGTGTAAACGATAATTGTCCCATGCCCCAGATCACACTCACACCCGCCCAGCGCAAAGTCCACCGCGCTGACGCCCACCACCTTGATCCCGTCGTCCTCGTCGGCGGCGATGGCCTGAGCGCCTCGGTTAAAAAAGAGATTGACGCCGCGCTCAAGGCCCATGGCCTGATCAAGGTCCGCGTCTTCAGCGATGACCGCGCCGCACGCGAGGCCATGCTGCAGACCCTGGCCGACGAACTGGATGCCGCACCGATTCAACACATTGGCAAGCTGCTGGTGCTTTGGCGCCCGGTACCAGAGAAGGTCAAGGCCGCCGATGAAGACCGCCTGCCCGGACCACGCGACGTGAAAGTGCTCAAATTCAGCAAACGCGGCGGTCAGCGCCCCGAGGTCAAGGTCGTGCGCGTGCTGGGCAACCAGCGGCTGACCACCGGTGGTCAGGTCAAGCGCGCCAAGGTCATGAAGAAGAGCATCAAGAAAAGCGCCCGTTGACCCCCCCGAGGCGCGGGCACTCGGTGTGCCCGCTGGATCTTCCCAGCTTGAACTTGGCGAACCGCGCCGCATCTGAGAACGCATGAACGACCGCACCGACACCATCGCACACAACCCGTTGCTGGACTTCACCGACCTGCCAGTCTTTGACGCGATCCAGCCTGCGCTGGTGTCGCCCGCCATTGACAGCCTGCTGCAGGACGCCAGTGCCGCACTGGAGCGGGTTACCGCGAGCGACTTCCCCGCCCACTGGACACAGATTTCATTGGCTCTGGATGTGCCCACCGAGCGGTTGTCGCGGGCCTGGGGGGCGGTGAGTCACCTCAACAGCGTGGCCGACACCCCCGAGCTGCGCGCCGCCTACAACGAGGCCCTGCCCAAGGTCACCGAGTTCTGGACCCGCCTGGGGGCCGACGAGCGGCTGTACGCGAAATACAAGGCGATGGACCCGGCCAGCCTGACGCCCGAGCAGACCCAGGCCCACAAAAATGCCATGCGGAGTTTTGTGCTGGGTGGCGCGGAGCTGCAAGGCGAAGCCAAAACCCGGTTTGCCTGGCTGCAGGAACGCCAGGCCGAACTGGGCCAGAAATTCAGCGAAAACGCACTCGATGCCACGGACGCGTTTGCCCTTTTTGTACCCACCGAAGAACTGACCGGGGTCCCCGAAGACGTGCAGCAAGCCACGGCCGCGGCCGCCCAGGCCGACAACAAGCCTGGCCACAAGCTCACGCTGAAGATGCCCTGCTACCTGCCTGTGATGCAGTTCGCCCACAGCAGTGCCTTGCGCGAAAAGCTCTACCGGGCGTATGTCACCCGCGCCAGCGACCAGGCCGACGGCGACGCCGCGAAGTTTGACAACGCCGCCATCATGGGCGAGCTGCTGGCGTTGCGCCACGAGGAAGCGCGGTTGCTGGGCCACCGCCATTACGCCGACGTTTCGCTGGTGCCCAAGATGGCCGAATCCCCCGAACAGGTGATCTCCTTCCTGCACGACCTCGCCAGCAAGGCGCGGCCCTATGCGGAAAAGGATCTGGCCGACATGCGCGCCTTTGCCGCGACCGAGCTGGGTCTGAGCGAGCCACAGGCCTGGGACTGGCCCTACATCGGCGAGAAGCTCAAAGAGGCGCGCTATGCGTTCAGCGAGCAGGAGGTCAAGCCCTACTTCACCGCGCCCAAGGTGCTCGCCGGCCTGTTCCAGATTGTCGAGACCTTGTTTGAGGTGGCGATTCGCCGCGACACCGCGCCGGTGTGGCACCCGAACGTTGAGTTCTACCGCATCGAACGCCGCACGCCCGAGGGTACGCAACTGGTGGGCCAGTTCTACCTCGACCCTGCGGCGCGCACCGGCAAACGGGGTGGCGCCTGGATGGACGATGTGCGCGCCCGCTGGCTGCGCCCGGACAGCGGCAGCCTGCAGACACCGGTGGCGCACCTCGTGTGCAACTTCGCCGAGGGGGTGGAAGTGGACGGCGTGAAAAAGCCCCCACTGCTCACACACGACGATGTGATCACCCTGTTCCACGAGTTTGGTCACGGCCTGCACCATATGCTCACCCAGGTGAACGAGCGCGATGTCTCGGGCATCAGCGGTGTGGAGTGGGACGCGGTGGAACTGCCCAGCCAGTTCATGGAGAACTTCTGCTGGGAATGGGAGGTGCTCAAGCACATGACCGCCCACGTGGACACCGGCGAGCCGCTGCCGCGCGCGCTGTTCGACAAAATGCTGGCGGCGAAGAACTACCAGAGTGGCCTGCAGACGCTGCGCCAGGTGGAGTTCTCGCTGTTTGACATGTTGCTGCACAGCCAATCCGAACCCGTCACCAGCGGCGAGTCCATCCTGGCCCTGCAGCAACGGGTGCGCGACGAAGTGGCCGTGCTTCAGCCACCGGCCTACAGCCGCACGCCACACACCTTCAGCCACATCTTCGCTGGCGGTTATTCGGCCGGCTACTACAGCTACAAATGGGCCGAAGTGCTCTCGGCCGACGCGTATGCCGCCTTCGAAGAAGCCGCGCAGCGCACTGGCCACAGCACGCTGGATGTGGACACCGGGCGGCGCTACCGTCAGGCCATCCTCGAAGCCGGCGGCAGCCGCCCGGCCATGGAGTCGTTCAAGGCCTTCCGGGGCCGGGAACCCAGCATCGACGCCCTGCTGCGCCACCAGGGCATGGCCTGAGTTTTGTTCCTGTATTTGTCGATAGGAGTTGTCATGACCGCCACCTTTTCCCGCGCCGCCAGTCGGTCCCCCATCCCCCTCTTGCTTGGCCTGCTGTGCGCACTGGCAGCCTCCTCCGCGCTGGCCCAGGGTGTCTACCGCATCGTGGGGCCGGACGGTCGTGTGAGCTATTCGGACCAGCCGCCACCCGCGAACGCCGAGGTCAAACCGGTGAGCAGCGGCGGTTCTGCCGCCAGCGCAAACGCCCCGTTGCCGTTTGAGCTGCGCCAGGTGGCAAGCCGCTACCCGGTCACGGTCTACACCGGCAAAGACTGCGCGCCCTGCAACAGCGGGCGCAATCTGCTCAATGCCCGCGGCATTCCGTACAGCGAAAAAACCGTGGACAGCAAGGAGGACGTGGAAGCGCTCAAACGCCTGAGCGGAGACACCTCGCTGCCCTTCATCACCATCGGAGGCCAGCAGATCAAGGGCTATTCCGATGCGGAATGGACCCAATACCTGGACGCGGCCGGTTACCCCAAACAATCGGCCTTGCCGACGACCTACCGCCGCCCGGCCGCCAGCCCGCTGGTTGCGGTGAAGCCCGCTCCAGCCCCGCGACCGGCCTCACCCGAGAATGCCAGCCGCGAGCCAGCGGCCCCGGCGGAACCCTCCGTCACGCCGCCAGCGGGCATCCGGTTCTGATGCCCGGGCCCGGAGTACCCAGCTCCGGGCTTCCACCGCGCCCGACGATTAGAACGTCAGGGTTTTGACGCCATCCGATGTGCCCAACAAGCACACGCTGGCTTTCTGGTGGGCGAACACCCCCACAGTCACCACCCCCGGCCACTGACTGACCGTGCTTTCAAAAGCCAGCGGATCGGCGATCCGCAGACCGGTCACATCTAGGATGTGTTGCCCGTTGTCCGTCACCAGCGGTGCGCCATCCTTCTGCCGGACCCGGGCCTGGCCACCCAGTGCCGCAAACTGCCTCACCAATCGGGCCGTGGCCATGGGGATGATCTCGACCGGCAACGGGAAGGCGCCCAGCGTCGTGACCAGCTTGGATTCGTCGGCGATGCAGACGAAGCGGCGCGATTGGGCCGCCACGATCTTTTCACGCGTGAGCGCCGCGCCCCCGCCCTTGACCATGTGCCCCTGCGCGTCGATTTCGTCGGCGCCGTCGATGTAGACCGACAGCTCAGCCACGTCGTTGGCCTCAAACACGGGAATGCCCAGCGCCTTCAGACGCGCGGTGGAGGCTTCCGAGCTCGACACGGCCCCGGGGATCTTGTCCTTCATCGAGGCCAGCGCATCGATGAACTTGTTGACGGTCGATCCTGTGCCCACGCCCACGATTTCGCCGGGGGTCACATACTGCAGGGCGGCCTGCCCCACCAGGGCTTTGAGTTCGTCTTGGGTCATTTGCGACAATCACTGGTTACAAAGAATCCGCAGATTATCCAATGTCCCTCTTGCCCTACGCGCTCGCCCGCCCCTTCCTGTTTGGCCTCGACCCCGAAGCCGCGCACGAACTGACCCTGCACAGCATCGCAAAACTGCAGCGCTCGCCACTGACCTGTCTCTACAGCGAACCCCGGGTGAACGACCCCGTCACGCTCGCTGGCCTGCGGTTTCCGAACCGGGTTGGCCTGGCCGCCGGGCTGGACAAGAACGCCAGTTGCATTGATGGTCTGGCCGCCATGGGATTCGGTTTCGTGGAAGTGGGCACCGTGACGCCCAGGGCACAGCCCGGCAACCCCAAGCCGCGCATGTTCCGCCTGCCCCAGGCCAACGCCCTGATCAACCGGTTGGGCTTCAACAACGAGGGGCTGGATGCGTTCATTGCCAACGTGCAACGTGCCCAGTTCCGTCGCAAGGCCGGCGCCAGCCCCATGTTGCTGGGCCTGAACATCGGCAAGAACGCCAGCACGCCGATCGAGCGCGCCACCGACGACTACCTGACCTGCCTGGAAGGCGTGTACCCGCACGCCGACTACGTCACCGTCAACATTTCCAGCCCCAACACCCAGAACCTGCGCAGCCTGCAAAGCGATACCGCGCTGGACGCCCTGCTGGGGGCGGTGGCCGAGCGGCGTGAACAACTCGCGCAACAGACAGGCCGGCGCATCCCGATCTTCGTGAAGATCGCACCCGATCTGGACGACACCCAGATCGAGGTCATCGCGACCACGCTCATGCGCTACGGCACCGACAGCCAGGGACGGGCCAACAACGCTTTTGGCGTGATCGCCACCAACACCACCCTGAGCCGCGAAGCCGTGGCCGGCATGGAACACGCCAGCGAGGCCGGTGGCCTGTCGGGAGCGCCGGTGCTTGCCGCCAGCAACCGGGTCATCCGACGTCTGCGGGCCTGCCTGGGCAAGGACTTTCCCATCATCGGCGTGGGCGGCATCCTCAGCGGTAAAGACGCGGTGAGCAAGATCCAGTCGGGCGCCAACGTGGTCCAGATCTACACCGGGTTGATCTACAAGGGCCCCGCCCTCGTTCGGGAAGCGGCCGAGGCGATCAAGGCCGCTGCTGCACAAGCGGCCAGCTGAGCAACCGTTGCGCTCACAGCAGCGCCGCGACGTGCTCGCCGATGGCCAGGCAACTGGTCAGGCCCGGGGATTCGATGCCCAGCAGATTGACCAGCCCCGGTACGCCGTGCACGGCCGGGCCATCGATGCGGAAGTCGGCCGCCGCCTCATGAGGCCCGCTGATCTTGGGGCGCATGCCCGCATAACCGGGAACCAAGGCCGCATCGGGCAGGCCCGGCCAGTACTGGCGCACGGCGGCGTAGAAGCCATCGGCGCTGGCCGGGTTCACGTTCAGGTCATCGGGATCGTCGGTCCATTGCACATCCGGCCCGAACTTGGCTTGTCCGCCAAGATCGATGGTCAGGTGCACGCCCAGCCCGGCCAGATGTGCCGCAGGATCGGGCGCGGGGTAGATGAGTTGCCCGAACGGCGAACGCCCGCTCAGGGTGAAATAGCTGCCCTTGGCGTACCACGCCCGGGGCACGTGGGCGGGGTCCAGGCCTTGGGTGTTCCGTGCGAGCTCGCAGGCGTGCAACCCGGCGGCATTGACCACAGCGCGCGCCAACAGGGTGGTGCCATCCAGCATCAGGACCTCGACCCCGGCCCCCGTCGCTCGCAGGCGCTCCACCCCGCTGTGACAAGCCACCAGACCCGCCGCATGTTCCAGGTCGCCCTGCAGACTCAACATCAGGCCATGGCTGTCCACGATGCCGGTCGACGGCGAATGCAGCGCGGCCAGACACTCCAGTTGAGGTTCGAGTGCCCGGGCTTCGGTCCGCGTGAGTGGCTTCAGATCGGTCACGCCATTGGCCACGGCCCGGGCCAGAATGCCGGGCAGCCCTTGCACCTGCGAGGCGGTGTTGGCCACGATCAGTTTGCCGCAACGCCGGTGTGCGATCCCGCGTTCGGCGCAGTAGGTATACAGCAGTGCCCGGCCCCGCACACACAAACGGGCCTTGAGGGAGCCCTGCGGATAGTAGATGCCGGCGTGGATGACTTCGCTGTTGCGCGAGCTGGTGCCCGTGCCGATGGCCGCCTCGCGTTCCAGCACCATCACCTCGCGCCCCGCCAGCGCCAGCGAACGGGCCACGGCCAGTCCGACCACGCCCGCACCGATCACCACCACATCCACGGATTCCATGCCGTTATCTCCAGCCAAAGACGCGGCCCGAGAGCGCTGGGCCAATGAAAAAGCCCCAAGCGAAACGCTTGGGGCTTTGTCTGGTGGGCGGTGCAGGGTTCGAACCTGCGACCCCTGCCGTGTGAAGGCAGTGCTCTACCACTGAGCTAACCGCCCGATTGATCTGACCGATCACTCGGAAGCCTCAAATTATAGCCTGCTTTTTCTCACTCTTTTCGCAAGCGATCGGAATTTTGTGTACTCAGGCCAACTGCAGTTGACGCCACACCGCCTGGCCTTTGCAAGCCTTGTCGATCTCGGCAAGCACGGTCTCGTGGGCCAGCGCTTCCTGGTCGTTGGCGCGCAGCACCGGCAGCTCGATACCGCTCAGATCCACCAGCACCACCTCGCCACCCTCTCCGCTGGGGGTTTCCAGGTCCATGATCAACGCGTCCTGGCCGCGCGTCATGTTGATGTACACATCGGCCAGCAGCTCGGCGTCGAGCAAGGCGCCGTGCAGCGTGCGGCCCGAGTTGTCCACGCCCAGCCGGTCGCACAACGCGTCCAGGCCATTGCGCTTGCCCGGGAACATTTCCTTGGCCATCACCAGGCTGTCGATCACCGAACCGATCACCGTCTTGAGCGGCGGGCGCCCCAGGCGGTCCAGCTCCTTGTTGAGGAAGCTGATGTCGAAGGGCGCGTTGTGGATGATCAGCTCGGCGTCGCGCAGGTAGTCCAGCAACTCGTCGGCGATCTGCCCGAACTTGGGTTTGTCGCGCAGAAACTCGTTGCTGATGCCGTGCACCTTGAGCGCGTCTTCGTGGCTGTCGCGCTCGGGATTGACGTAGAAGTGCAGGTTGTTGCCGGTGAGCTTGCGGTTAAGCAGCTCCACGCAGCCGATTTCAATGATCCGGTCGCCACTGTCGGCGGACAGGCCGGTGGTTTCGGTGTCGAGGACGATCTGGCGCATGTTCTTCCCTCAAATCTGTGCTGTGACATCAGCGGCGGTGCGATGCCGGGTCGCGGCACCCAGGCCGGATCGGCCCCCTTGACCCACGCAGCGGGTCAATGATTCTCTTTGGCGTGGTTGATCGAGTACTTGGGAATTTCCACCGTCACATCCTGCTGCGCCAGGATGGCCTGGCACGACAGGCGGGAGTTGGGTTCCAGACCCCAGGCGCGATCCAGCAGGTCTTCCTCGTTTTCGTCGAGTTCGTTGAGGCTGTTGAAGCCCTCGCGCACGATCACATGGCAGGTGGTGCAGGCGCAACTCATGTCGCAGGCATGCTCGATGGGGATGTGGTTGTCCAGCAGCGCCTCACAGATCGAGGTGCCGGCAGGCGCCGTGATGGAGGCCCCTTGCGGACAGTATTCGGGATGGGGCAGGATTTTGATCGTGGGCATGGCGTGTGATGCATCGGGGTTGGATGGACGGGCCCCGAAAGGTGTGGGCGGTTTCAGACTTCTTCGAGTTTTTTGCCAGCCAGGGCTTGCTGAATGCCCCGGTTCATGCGCAGTGCGGCGAAGGCTTCGGTCCCCTTGGCCAGCGCCTGGGTGGCGGCCTCCACCGTGGCGGCGTCGGTGCTCGCCAGGGTCTGGGCCAGATCGGTGATCAGGGCCTCGATGGCCGCGAGTTCGGCGGGCTCCAGCAGGTAGGCGTCGGCGCTGAGTGCGCTGCGGGTGGCGGCGATCATGCGCTCGGCGTCCACCCGGGCTTCGACCAGCGCGCGCGCTTGCATGTCCTGCTGGGCGGTGGCAAAACTGTCTTTCAGCATGGCGGCGATCTGCTCGTCCGACAGGCCGTAGGCGGGCTTGACGTCGATGCTGGCCTGCACGCCGCTGCCCTGCTCCTTGGCGCTGACCGACAGCAGGCCGTCGGCGTCGACCGTGAAGCTCACGCGGATGCGCGCGGCACCCGCGGCCATGGGCGGAATGCCACGCAGCGTGAACCGGGCCAGGCTGCGGCAGTCGGCCACCAGATCGCGCTCGCCCTGCACCACGTGCAACGCCAGCGCGGTCTGGCCGTCCTGGTAGGTGGTGAAGTCCTGCGCCAGCGCGGTCGGAATGGGGCTGTTGCGCGGCACGATGCGCTCGACCAGTCCCCCCATGGTTTCGATGCCGAGCGAAAGCGGGATCACGTCGAGCAGCAGCAGATCACCATCGCGGCTGTTGCCGGCCAGAGCATTGGCCTGGATGGCAGCGCCCAGCGCCACCACCTCGTCCGGATTCAGGTTGGTCAGCGGCTCCTGGCCGAAGAACTCACCCACCGTGCGGCGGATCACCGGCATGCGGGTGGAGCCACCCACCATCACCACGCCCTTGACGTCTTCCTTGGTGATGCGGGCGTCGCGCAGCACTTTGCGCACCGCCGTCATGGTGCGCACGGTAAGCGCGGTGGTACAGGCTTCAAACTGGGCCGGGGTGATGGACTGCGTCAGCGTGCGCCCACCGATCTGCGCGTCGAACCGCACAACATCCTGGCTGGAGAGCGATTCTTTGCAGCGACGCGCTTGCGCGTGCAGCGCGGCACGTTCGGAAGGGGTCAGGTCCTCTGCGGTCACACCCTGCTGGGAGAGCACCCAGGCGGCCAGTGCCTGGTCGTAGTCGTCGCCGCCCAGCGCAGAGTCACCGCCGGTGGCCATGACCTCGAACACGCCGCGCGTCAGGCGCAGGATGGAGATGTCGAAGGTGCCACCGCCCAGATCGTAGATGGCATAGATGCCTTCGGAGCCGTTGTCCAGGCCGTAGGCGATCGCCGCCGCGGTGGGCTCGTTGATCAGGCGCAGCACGTTGATGCCCGCGAGCTGGGCCGCGTCCTTGGTGGCCTGGCGCTGTGCGTCATCGAAATAGGCCGGCACAGTGATGACCGCGCCGAAAAGCTCGTCGTCAAAACTGTCTTCGGCCCGGAAACGCAGGGTGGCCAGGATCTCGGCGCTCACTTCCATCGGCGTCTTGCGACCCGCCACGGTCTCGATCACCGCCATGCCGTTGTCTTCGACCACAGAATAGGACAGCTTGTCCACGTCGGCCACCTGGGCACGGGTGCGGCCCATCAGGCGCTTGACCGAACTGATGGTGTTGGCCGGGTCCTGCACCTGGGCTGCGAGGGCCTCGAAGCCGATCTGACGACCCGCCCCGCCCTGCTGCGGATCCAGGTAACGCACCACACTGGGCAGGATCACGCGGCCATCCACCGCAGGCAGGCATTCGGAGACGCCATGGCGCACCGCGGCCACCAGCGAGTGCGTGGTGCCCAGGTCAATGCCGACCGCCACCCGGCGTTGATGCGGGTCGAGGGACTGGCCGGGTTCGGATATCTGCAGGAGCGCCATGGAAACGAGTGATGGGGAAGAAGGATCAGCGCCCGACATCGGTCGGGCCTGGAGCAGGGTCTATTGTCCCAGCTGATCGAGCCGGTTCTCGACGTCGCGTGCAAAGCGCTCAACAAACATAAGGGCTCTGACCTGCTGGGCCAGCGCGGCGTAGTCACGCAATTCGTCGGCCGTGTGCTGCAAGGCCTGCAGTTTCTCCCGGTGCGCGGCGGCCACCTCGTCGGCCATGCGCTCGAGCGCTTCGCTGCCGTGGGCATCTTCAAGCTCTTCGCGCCATTGCATCTGCTGCATCAGGAACGCCGTGGGCATGGCGGTGTTGTTCTCGGCTTCGACTGGCACGCCGTTGAGTTCACACAGATAGGCCGCGCGCCGCAGCGGATCTTTGAGGCGTTGATACGCCTCGTTGATGCGCACCGACCATTGCATGGCCAAGCGCTGAGCCTGCGCGTCCGATGCGGCAAAGCGGTCTGGGTGGGCCTCGCGCTGCAGGTCTTTCCAGCGCGCATCGAGCGCGTCGCGGTCCAGGGCGAAAGCCGGCGTGATGCCGAAGATTTCAAAGTCGGTGGATTGCAGGTTCATCACCGGATCATAGGAACAACGGGGCCGGGAGGGAAAAGTCCGGTCAAGCTCAGCGCGGAACCGGCTTCGCCGGGCCGCCGCCGACGCCCCTTGAGGGCGTTGCGCCGAAGGTGGCGCAGGGGGGGGAGAACCTATATCCTGAAACTCTCGCCGCAACCACAACGGTCGCGTTCGTTGGGGTTGTTGAAGCGGAAGCCTTCGTTCAAGCCTTCGCGCACGAAATCGAGCTGCGTGCCATCGATGTAGGCCAGGCTTTTCGGGTCCACCAGCACTTTCACACCGTTGTCCTCGAACACCACGTCTTCGGGTGCGATTTCATCGGCGTATTCCAGCTTGTAGGCCAGACCGGAGCAACCTGTGGTTTTGACCCCCAGGCGCACGCCCACGCCCTTGCCGCGCTTGGCGATGTAGCGGGTGACGTGCCGTGCGGCGGCTTCGGAAATCGAGATGGCCATGGTGCTGGAACGGTTGCTGGAAATCAGTTCAGGTGCTTCTTGCGGTAGTCGTCCACCGCGGCCTTGATGGCGTCTTCGGCCAGGATGGAGCAGTGGATCTTCACAGGCGGCAAGGCCAGTTCTTCGGCGATCTCGCTGTTTTTCAGCGCGGCGGCCTGATCCAGCGTCTTGCCCTTGACCCATTCGGTCACCAGCGACGACGAGGCAATGGCAGAGCCGCAACCGTAGGTCTTGAAGCGCGCGTCTTCGATCACGCCGGTGCTCGGATTCACCTTGATCTGCAGCTTCATCACATCGCCGCAGGCAGGCGCACCCACCATACCGGTGCCGACCGATTCGTCGCCCTTGTCAAAGGAGCCGACGTTGCGGGGGTTTTCGTAGTGGTCAACCACTTTTTCAGAATAAGCCATGGTCTTTCTCCTTCAGTGTGCGGCCCATTGAATCGTGGAGATATCAATGCCGTCTTTGAACATTTCCCACAAGGGGGACAACTCGCGCAGCTTCGCCACGTTTTCCTTGATGGTGCCGATCGCGTAATCGATCTCCTCTTCGGTGGTCCAGCGGCCGATGGTCATGCGCAGGCTGCTGTGGGCCAGCTCATCGCTGCGGCCCAGGGCGCGCAGCACATAACTGGGCTCCAGACTGGCCGAAGTACAGGCCGAGCCCGACGACACCGCCAGGCCCTTGATGCCCATGATCAGTGACTCGCCCTCGACGTAGTTGAAGCTCATGTTGAGGTTGTGCGGCACGCGCTGCGTCTCGTGGCCGTTGATGAACACCTCTTCGATGTCCTTCAGGCCGGCGACCATGCGGTCGTGCAACGCGCGGATGCGCACGTTCTCGGCGTGCATCTCTTCCTTGGCGATGCGGTAGGCCTCGCCCATGCCCACGCACTGGTGCGTGGGCAGCGTGCCCGAGCGCATGCCGCGCTCGTGGCCGCCACCGTGCATTTGCGCCTCGATGCGGATGCGGGGCTTGCGGCGCACATACAGCGCGCCAATGCCCTTGGGGCCGTAGGTCTTGTGGCTGGTCAGACTCATCAGATCGACCGGCAGGGTCTGCAGGTCGATGTCGACCCGGCCCGTGGCCTGGGCGGCGTCCACGTGGAAGATCACGCCCTTTTCGCGGCAGATTGCGCCGATGGCCGCGATGTCCTGAATGACGCCGATTTCGTTGTTCACGAACATGACCGAGGCCAGGATGGTGTCCGGGCGGATCGCAGCCTTGAAGGACTCCAGATCAAGCAGGCCGTCTGCCTGCACGTCAAGATAAGTAACCTCGAAACCCTGGCGCTCCAGTTCGCGCATGGTGTCGAGCACGGCCTTGTGCTCGGTCTTCACCGTGATCAGGTGTTTGCCCTTGGTCTTGTAGAAGTGGGCGGCCCCCTTGAGAGCCAGGTTGTTGGACTCGGTGGCGCCGCTGGTCCAGACGATTTCGCGTGGGTCGGCGTTGATCAGCGCGGCCACCTGCTCACGGGCGGTTTCCACCGCTTTTTCGGCTTCCCAACCCCAGGCATGGCTGCGCGACGCCGGGTTGCCGAAATGCTCGCGCAACCAGGGAATCATGGCGTCCACCACCCGCGGGTCGCAGGGATTGGTGGCGCTGTAGTCCATGTAGATGGGAAAGTGTGGTGTGCTCATGGCTGGCGATGCGTGGGCTGGCTGAATGGATGGGAGATGGAATGCTGTGGGCAACGGCTGACAGACGCCTGAAAGCGGCACCGTGGGCCGGCACGACCGGCCTCGGAGCCGAGCTCCAGGCGGGTCACCCGCATCATTTCGAGTATGCGGTCGCTCCCAGAGCAAACACCGAGTTGGGCGCATTCACCCGGATCGGCTTGACCACCGGTGCGCTGGAAATGGCCCGCTTGATCATGGGGGCATTCTCCACCACCACGCCTTTGGCGAGCTGATCGTCCACCAGCGACTGCAGGGACACCGAGTCGAGAAAATCGACCATCTTGGCGTTCAGGGCCGCCCACAGTTCGTGCGTCATGCAGCGGTGGCCTTCGCCAAGGCAGTTTTCCTTGCCGCCGCACTGGGTGGCATCGATGGGTTCGTCGACCGAGACAATGATGTCGGCCACGGTGATTTCCGCAGCCTTGCGGCCCAGGGTGTAACCACCGCCGGGCCCACGGGTGGACTCGACCAGTTCGTGACGGCGCAGCTTGCCAAAGAGCTGCTCCAGGTAAGACAGCGAAATCTGCTGGCGTTGGCTGATGGCCGCGAGCGTGACGGGGCCATTGTTCTGGCGCAGGGCCAGATCGATCATGGCAGTGACCGCGAAGCGGCCTTTGGTCGTGAGGCGCATTTTCAAGCTCCTTGAAGTGTTGGCTTGACCGTCGTTGGACGATTCGCAGGCCCGAAAGCCCACAAATCCCAGCTCCGCCCACCCCGCCCGACTTCCGGGTCGATGCGTTGAAGGCTTTCCCGACTATTTTTGTCGAGTATACCGCAAAGCCGAGCGATTTGATCGACATTGTACGGCGCTCACGACTCGTGGCCCGGGAAAGAACGGCCCTTCCGGACGCCCACCGATCCCATGCGCCGGACGCCGTCCGTGCACGGCGATCAGGCCTCGGCCACTCCGACCATGGGACCTTCATGGGCAAAGCTGAAGGTCACCCGGGTGCCGGGGAGCGCGCCGGAAAACCACACCTCGGCACCGATTTCAGCCGCGCGCAAACGGATGTTGCTGATACCGCGACCCCCTTCGCGGTATCCCGAATCCGGTGCATCACCCAGCCCGACGCCGTTGTCGGTCACGCTCAGGCAGATGCGTTCCCCGTGTTGCCAGGTGCGCACCGCAACCCGGCTGGCATGCGCATGCTTGACCACATTGGCAAACACCTCCTGCAGACAGCGAAACAGGTGCATCACGCCCCGCGCTTCCAAGCCCGGAACCGCCGGCACCTCCTGCACCTGCCAGTCGAGCTCGATGCTGGCGGCTTTCAGTGCGGGCGCGATGCGTTGGCGCAAGGTGCCCAGGATGGTGGGCAGGTCGCCCCCCATGGGTTCGAGCGAATCCAGCGTCATGCGCAGTTCTTCGAGCGCATGGTTGAGCATGAAAGCGATGGCCGCGCTCTCGACACGCTCACCGCTGCTGTGCACCAGGTTGAGCGTCTGGACCAACTGGCTGCCCAGGCCATCGTGCATGTCCCGTGTGAGCCGCCGACGCTCGGTCTCCAGCACACGCTGGCTTTCCACCGCACGCAGCCGGCTGAACATGGCGTGCAGTTCTTCCTCGCGCTCGCTCACCTTGTGGGCCAGTTCGGCATTGAGCCGCTCCACCTGCTCCATCGACTGCGAGGTGCGCTGCACCAGCACCCACCCCATGGCGAACATCAGCACCAGGCTGCCCGCGGTCATCCAGCGGATATCCACGTCACCGGGCAAGCCCACCTGGACGACCAGGAAGTCGCGCAGACCCGTGACCATGGTGGCCAGCCCGACCACGACCATCAGCCGCTGGTTCACGTCCATGCCCCATCGCGCGCGGTGGATCACCTTGAGCAGGGCCAGCACGCACACCAGCACGATCACCCCGGTCCACAGGCGGTAGAGGTTGTAGTTCTGCGTCCAGACCAGCACGCCCAGCCAGACCGGGCCGATCACCATCATGACCTTGACCAGCTTGCGGACCACGCTCTGGCGAAAGTCGAACAGCTCGGAGATGAACAGGTACAGGAAGCCGCAGTAGAGGGTGAACGTCAGCTTGTGCAGGTAGTCCCAGGCCAGGAACGGCCCCGGCAGGAACAGCGGCGTCGACAGGTACAGGCGCAGGGTCAGCACCAGCAGGCCTGCGGCAAGCAGGCCCAGCAGCCGCTCCTCCGACATCATCCAGATCAGCAGCGAGAGCAGCCCCATCATCAGCGCCGAGGCCGCCACCATCCAGGTCAGGTGAACCTGCCACCAGATGAGCCGCTGGTGCCGCTCCTGCAAGGCGTCCCTGGCGCCGATCCACACCGGCGCGAGCCCGCTGATGCGCAGGGCCTGGGGTTGCAGCTGGATCTCGACGCGGTTGTCTTCCCACAGCGGCTTGCGCAGGCTTTGCGGCAGCGGCACCAGGTGCGCGTGGGTGCCCGTATCGAAATAGCCAGGGCCGCGTCGCCAGGCCTGGGACTCGACCTCCTGCCCATTGAAGAGCACACGAAACCGCACACCGACCCGGGGCAGCAGCAGTGCCAGTTGCGGATCGCCGGGGGTGGCTTCAGGCGGCGTCGCGGGCAGACGAAGACGGTACTGGACCTCATTCCCCCAGGTTTGCGTTCCGTCGTCCCAGAGGTGCGGCAGGGCCACGGCCTGAACCGTCTCGACCCCGTTCCTGACCGTGACCCGATCGGCCCGGGTCACCTGTGCTGCGCCCTTCGGAGCGCTGCCCTGGGTGACCATGGCGAGCAACACGAGCAGGATCACCAACAGGACCCCAGCCCAAAGGTAGGCCGGAACGCGGCTGAGGGTCTGGCGCACTCGGGCCCTGGGACTCACAGCAGGCCACGCTCCTGCGCCGCGCGCACCACCTGCACTCGGCTGTGCACCGCGAGCTTGCGGTAGAGGTTCTTGATGTGGGTGCCGACGGTGGTCGGGGAGATCGCCAGCTTGCTGGCGATCTCCTTGTTCACATACCCCTGGGCGACCAGCTTGAGTACATCGGTTTCCCGCTCGGACAGCAGCACCTCTTCGCGCAGCGCAACCACCGGGATCACCGGCAGCGCCTCCTGCACCAGGCGAAACTGCTTGAGCAACATGCGGGCAAGCAGGGGCGAGATGGGCGCCCCGCCCTCGCGGATCTGCTCAATCGCGGCCGTCAGGTCCTCGCCCGTGCAGCCCTTGAGCACATAACCCGTGGCGCCGGCCTCCAGCGCACCCACCAGTCGGGACTCCTCACCAAACACGGTGAAGACCAGCAGTTCGGCGCCAGGCTTCTCCCGTGCCAGCAGGTGCAGAAGGTCTTCCCCCCGGCCATCGGGCAGGCCCAGATCCACCAGAAAGACGTTGGCGTCGGCGCGCAAGGCGTGCACGCGGGCGTGGGCCATGCTGTCCGAATGACCGAGCAGGCGCCAGTGCGGCCGGGACAGCAGCGCCTGCCGCACGAACTGCAGAACCGTGGGATCGTCCTCGATCAGGTAGATGCGTGTGTTGTCCGCCGGTCCGTCGCCGCTGCGCGGTTCATCCTGAGCTTGCATGTGCGAATCTGGTGCTGGTGTGCCCCGCGTCCCGGCCGTTCTGGCCGGCCCCTGCGCGGGTGCTTGTGCACCGATTGTGCGTCAGGCCAGGTTGTCCACCCCGGGGGCGCCAAACACCTGGGCCTTCAGGTGGTGCAACTGGTCCCGCACCCCGGCCGCCTTCTCGAATTCGAGGTTGCGCGCGTGTTCCAGCATGAGTTTTTCCAGCCGCTTGATCTCGCGCGCCACGTCCTTCTCGCTCATGTCTTCCACGCTGGCGCGCTGCGCGCTCTCGGCGGCCAGGCGGTCGGCTTCCTTGCCGGCCTTTTCACTGTAGACACCGTCGATCAGGTCCTTGATGCGCTTGTTGATGCTGCGCGGCTCGATGCCCTGCGCCAGGTTGTGCGCCACCTGTTTGGTGCGGCGGCGCTCGGTTTCGCCCATGGCCCGGGCCATTGAGTCGGTCACGCGGTCGGCGTACAGGATGGCACGGCCCTGCAGGTTGCGCGCCGCGCGGCCAATGGTCTGGATCAGGCTGCGCTCGGAGCGCAGGAAGCCTTCCTTGTCGGCGTCCAGGATCGCCACCAGCGAGACCTCGGGAATGTCCAGCCCTTCGCGCAGCAGGTTGATGCCCACCAGCACGTCGAAAGCACCCAGCCGCAGGTCGCGGATGATCTCCACCCGCTCCACGGTGTCCACGTCGCTGTGCAGGTAGCGCACCTTGACCCCGTTTTCCGTCAGGTAATCGGTCAGTTGCTCGGCCATGCGCTTGGTCAGCGTGGTGATGAGCACGCGCTCGTTCTTCTCCACCCGGATGCGGATTTCCTGCAGCACGTCGTCCACCTGGTGCGTGGCCGGGCGCACCTCCACCTCCGGATCCACCAGGCCGGTGGGACGCACCACCTGTTCCACCACCTGGCCCGAATGCGTCTTTTCGTAGTCGGCCGGCGTGGCCGAGACAAACACCACCTGGCGCATGCGCTGCTCGAACTCTTCGAGCTTGAGCGGCCGGTTGTCCAGCGCGCTGGGCAGACGGAAACCGTACTCCACCAGCGTGGTCTTGCGCGCCCGGTCGCCGTTGTACATGCCACCGAACTGCCCCATGAGCACGTGGCTCTCGTCCAGAAACATCACCGCGTCTTTGGGCAGGTAGTCGGTCAAAGTGGACGGGGGCTCGCCCTCGGCCGTTCCGGCCAGGTGGCGCGAGTAGTTCTCGATGCCCTTGCAGTGGCCCACCTCGCTGAGCATTTCCAGGTCAAACCGGGTGCGCTGTTCCAGCCGCTGGGCCTCCACCAGCTTACCCATGCCAACCAGTTGCGCCAGGCGCACGCGCAGTTCCTCCTTGATCAGTTCCACCGCGTTGAGCACCTGCTCGCGCGGCGTCACGTAGTGGCTGCTGGGGTAGACGGTGAAGCGCGGGATCTTCTGCCGCACCTTGCCGGTGAGCGGGTCGAAGAGTTGCAGGGTCTCGACCTCGTCGTCGAACAGCTCGATGCGGATCGCCATCTCGCTGTGTTCGGCCGGGAACACGTCGATGGTGTCACCGCGCACGCGGAACTTGCCACGCGAGAAGTCGGCCTCGTTGCGCGCGTACTGCATGCGCACGAGCTGGGCGATCAGGTCGCGCTGGCCGATCTTGTCGCCGGTGCGCAGCGTCATCACCATCTGGTGGTAGCTCTCGGGCTTGCCGATGCCGTAGATGGCGGAGACGGTGGCCACGATCACCACGTCGCGCCGCTCCAGGATGCTCTTGGTGCAGCTCAGGCGCATCTGTTCGATGTGCTCGTTGATCGCGCTGTCCTTTTCGATGAACAGGTCGCGCTGCGGCACATAGGCCTCGGGCTGGTAATAGTCGTAGTAGCTGACAAAGTACTCGACCGCGTTTTTCGGAAAGAACTCGCGGAACTCGCTGTAGAGCTGCGCGGCCAGGGTCTTGTTGGGCGCGAACACGATGGCCGGACGCCCCAGACGGGCGATCACGTTGGCCATGGTGAAGGTCTTGCCCGAGCCGGTCACGCCCAGCAGGGTCTGGAACACCTCACCGTCGTTGATGCCCTCCACCAGTTGCTCGATGGCGGTGGGCTGGTCGCCCGCTGGCGGGTACGGCATGAAGAGTTCGAACGGCGAACCGGGAAAACGGATGAATTCACCCTGCTGTGTTTCCGGTATGACTTCTGCAATTTTTGGCATGGCGCGCTCGGCAGGCCCGGGTAGGGGCCGGGTAAAATCATGGATAACCCGCAAGGCTAACCGAGCCCCGAAAATCCCGCTACTGACAACTTCCAAAGGATATTCATGTCTTTGTTCACCGCCGTCGAAATGGCCCCGCGCGACCCGATCCTGGGTCTGAACGAACAGTTCGCCGCCGACACCAACCCCAACAAGGTCAACCTGGGCGTTGGCGTGTATTTCGACGACAACGGCAAACTGCCGCTGCTGCAGTGCGTGCAAGCTGCTGAAAAGACCATGATGGAAAAGCCCACCGCACGCGGCTACCTGCCCATCGACGGCATCGCGGCCTACGACGCCGCCGTCAAGGGCCTGGTGTTTGGTGCCGACTCCGACGTCGTGAAAAGCGGCCGCGTGGCCACGGTGCAGGCCATCGGCGGCACCGGTGGCCTGAAGATCGGCGCCGACTTCCTGAAAAAGATCAGCCCCAGCGCCAAGGTGCTGATTTCCGACCCGAGCTGGGAAAACCACCGCGCGCTGTTCACCAACGCCGGCTTCACGGTGGAAAGCTACCCCTACTTCGACCAGAGCGCCAACGGCGGCCTGGGCGGCATCAACTTCGACGGCATGCTGGCCGCGCTGAACGCCGCCGCCCCCGGCACCATCGTGCTGCTGCACGCCTGCTGCCACAACCCCACCGGCTACGACATCACCCCCGCCCAGTGGGACCAGGTAATCGCCGTGGTGCAGGCCCGCAACCTCACCGCCTTCCTCGACATGGCCTACCAGGGCTTTGGCTACGGCATCGCCGAAGACGGCGCCGTGATCGGCAAGTTCGTGGCCGCCGGCCTGAACATCTTCGTCTCCACCAGCTTCTCCAAGAGCTTCAGCCTGTACGGCGAGCGCGTGGGCGCCCTGAGCGTGGTGGGCAGCAGCAAGGAAGAGACCGACCGTGTGCTGAGCCAGCTCAAGATCGCGATCCGCACCAACTACTCCAACCCGCCCACCCACGGTGGCGCCATCGTGGCCGCGGTGCTGAACAACCCCGAGCTGCGCGCGCTGTGGGAACAAGAGCTGGGTGAAATGCGCGTGCGCATCAAGGCCATGCGCCAGAAGCTGGTGGATGGCCTCAAGGCCGCCGGCGTGCAAAAGGACATGAGCTTCATCACCACCCAGATCGGCATGTTCAGCTACTCGGGCCTGTCCAAGGACCAGATGGTGCGCCTGCGCAGCGAGTTCGGCGTCTACGGCACCGACACCGGCCGCATGTGCGTGGCCGCGCTGAACAGCAAGAACATCGACTACGTCTGCCAGGCGATCGCCAAGGTCATCTGATCGGGTCGCCCCTCGAAGAAAAGCCGCTCGTTGAGCGGCTTTTCTGTTTCCGGGACCGCTCGGAACCGGTCACCCCCAGATCACGGAGCGCATGGAGATCGAGGCCGCCTGGAAGCTGTCGTTGAAGAAGCGCGGTGCTTCGCCCTCGTGCACGGCACCGGCCGCGTACAGCAGCGGCAGGTAGTGGTCCCAGGTGGGGTGCGCGAGCTGGGCCAGGGCGCCCAGCGCACGGAATTCGCTCAGCGCATCCAGGCGGCCCTGCGCGATGTGCTCCCCTGTGATGCGGTCGAATTCGATCGCCCAGTCGTAGGCCTGGTTGTCCGCCACCTCCCGGCGAATGGCGCGCAGGTTGTGCACGATGTTGCCGCTGCCCACGATCAACACCCCGCGGTCCCGCAAGGCCTGGAGTTGCTGCCCCAGGGCGTGGTGCTCGGCGGGCGGGCGGCCGTAGTCCATGCCGAGCTGGATCACGGGAATGCTGGCGTCCGGGAACATGGGCTTGAGCACCGACCAGGCGCCATGGTCCAACCCCCACGCCTGGGCGTCCAGCCCCAACGGGGCGTCCGAGCCCGGCTGCCGCACCGCCTGGCTGATGGCGCGGGCCATGGCGGGTGAACCGGGGGCCGGGTACCGCTGGTCGAACAGTGCCTGGGGAAAGCCCCCGAAATCGTGAATGGTGCGCGGATCGTCCATGGCGGTGAGCTGCCAGCCCTGGGTGAGCCAGTGCGCCGACACGCACAGGATCAGCCTTGGCCGGATGCCCCGCGCGAGCAATTCGCGGCCCAGGGCCTGCCAGCTGCGCCGGTATGCGTTGTCCTCGATGGCGTTCATGGGGCTGCCATGGCCCACGAACAGCACCGGCAAACGCTCACTGGCCGGGAGGCTCTGCAAGGCGTCCAGACGGGAAACGCTCGCCACGGAAGCAGCGGGAGCTTGGGCGGAAGAAAGGCTCATGTGGGTTCCCAGGGCGGCGGCGAGCACGGCACCGGCGCCCAGGTAGAAGTTGCGACGTTGCATGTGCGATGGGTAAAGGGAGGTTTCCGCTGAGCCCGGCGGCGTGCGAAAAGTTCCAGACTGCATTCTTTCACGAAGGTGACAAAACGCTTGGGGTTTTAAGTGTTTCCACTCTCACACCTGCCCCGTCATGCTGCTATATTGCACTGCAACATAACCATTCAGGTCCCACCCACCATGCTCTACCAGATTTACGAAACGCAGCGCTCAGTGATGGAGCCTTTCGCTGACCTGGCCGAAGTCGCCTCCAGGCTCTACCTGAACCCCATGCTGCCGCTGGCGCAGTTTCCACTGGCGCAGCGCATCTCCGCCGGCTACGACCTGATGCACCGGCTCGGCAAGGACTACGAAAAACCGGTGTTCGGCATCCACAAGGTGGACGTGGACGGGGTGGACATCGCGATCCACGAGCGGGTCGAGATCGACAAACCCTTCTGCGAGCTGCGGCGCTTCAAGCGCTTCTCGGACAACACCGACACGCTGGCCACGCTCAAAGGCCAGCCGGTGGTGCTGATCGTGGCGCCGCTGTCGGGCCACTACGCCACGCTGCTGCGCGACACCGTGCGCGCCATGCTCAAGGACCACAAGGTCTACATCACCGACTGGAAAAACGCCCGTCTGGTGCCGCTGTCCGAGGGCGACTTCCACCTCGACGACTATGTGCTCTACATCCAGGAGTTCATCCGCTACCTGCAAAAGGGCTATGGCAACTGCCACGTCATGAGCGTGTGCCAGCCCACAGTGCCGGTGCTGGCGGCGGTGTCGCTGATGGCCAGCCGTGGGGAGACCACGCCCTTGTCCATGACCATGATGGGTGGCCCGATCGACGCGAGCAAGTCGCCGACCTCGGTGAACAACCTCGCCACCGAGCGCAGCCACAGCTGGTTCGAGAACAACGTCATCTACCGCGTGCCCGACAACTTCCCCGGCGCCGGCCGCCGGGTCTACCCCGGTTTCCTGCAGCACTCCGGTTTCGTGGCCATGAACCCCGGCCACCACGCCACCAGCCACTACGACTACTTCCAGGACCTGATCAAGGGCGACAACTCCAGCGCCGAAATCCACCGCCAGTTCTACGACGAGTACAACGCGGTGCTGGACATGGACGCCCACTACTACCTGGAAACCATCGACACGGTGTTTCAGGACTTCAAGCTGGTCAACGGCACCTGGGACGTGAAGAACGAAAAGGGTCAGCTTGAGCGCGTGCGCCCGCAGGACATTGCCCACACCGCTCTGCTGACGGTGGAAGGCGAGCTCGACGACATCTCCGGCTCGGGCCAGACCGCCGCGGCGCACGATCTGTGCACGGGCATCCCCAAGACACACCAGATGCACTACGAAGCCAAGGGCGCGGGCCACTACGGCATCTTCAGTGGCCGGCGCTGGCGCGAAATGGTGTACCCAGTGGTGAAGTCCTTCATCCGGGCGCACCAGCCAACCCCGGAGGCCCTGGCCGTGGCATCCACCGCGCCGGCGCCGCAAGGTGTGAAAGCGGCGGCGACCTCAACCGCCGTCACGAAACCGGTCGCGAAACGGGCCACCAAGACAACGGTCAAAGCAACGGTCAAGGCCGCGGCGAAACCGGTCCCCGCCTCCAGCGCGGCAAAGGCCCCATCCACGACAGCGCCCCGCAAGGCCCGCCAGCCGGTCTGACCGGGCCGCGCCCCGGCGGCGGTGCCCCGGGGGTATATTTCCCGGCATGAACGAACTCGCCCGGCGCATCGACGCCGCCCTGCCGCAAACGCAGTGCACGCGCTGCGGCTACCCGGACTGCGCGCGCTACGCGCAAGCCATCGCCAGCGGCGAGGCGGGCATCAACCAGTGCCCGCCCGGGGGCACCGAAGGTGTGGCGCGTCTGGCGGCCATCACCGGCCAGCCGACCCAGCCACTGAACCCCGTCAACGGCGTGGAAGGGCCGCTGACCGTGGCGGTGATCGACGAAGACTGGTGCATCGGCTGCACGCTGTGCATCAAGGCCTGCCCCACCGACGCCATCGTCGGCAGCAACAAGCTCATGCACACCGTGATCGAGCCCTATTGCACGGGTTGTGAGCTGTGTATTCCGGTCTGCCCGGTCGACTGCATCTCGCTGGAGATCGTCAGCGGCGAGCGCACCGGCTGGCAGGCCTGGAGCGACGCGCAGGCCACGCTTGCCCGCACGCGCTACGAGGCGCGCACCGTGCGGCTCGCGCGTGAGCAGGTGGAGCACGACCGTGTGCTGGAAGCCAAGGCGCGCATGAAATACGCCGATCTCGAAGCCCACTCGCAGCACACCGACCCGGCCGTGCTGGACAAGAAACGCGCCGTCATCGCCGCCGCGCTCGAACGGGCGCGGGCCAAACGCCTGGCCGCGTCCGACTGAGGCCCGGCACACACGCGGCCCACAGGGCCCCGTTCAGGCGGCCACGATCGCGGTCTTGTACACCCCGCAACCCACGTAGAGCTCGTCCACCTTGGTCACGTACGACATCTTGGTCTGAATGACGCCGCTCTGCGGGTTGACGATGTCGTATTCGACCCAGCCCGGCTCCTGCTCCGCCTGGGCCACGATGGACTCCAGCAGCGCCTGACCGTCCACCCCGGCGATGTCCTGCACCCGGCTGCCCACCTTCTCGGGCTTGCCGCCGAACGCGCGGTAACCCCCCTGCCGGTCCAGCGCGAACACATACATGTCGCGGTCATGGAATCCTTTGGCCGGATCGCTCAGATCGCGCACGAAACGCTGTGGATCGGCCGTGGCGCGGAGCTCCAAGGCTTGCTGCACCAGCAGCACCGCCTCTTCAGCCGTGCCCTGCTGCAGCATGAAGGACGACACCGCCCTGGACAGATGGGCCGCACGCTCCTCCAGCTTGTTCGCCTGGATCACCGCCAGCTCCACCATCTGCGCGTTGCGCTGGGTGATCTGGTCGAGCTGGTTCACGGCCGATGAGATCTCGACCAGACCGGTGCTCTGTTCGGCGCTGGCGGCCGAAATCAGTGACATGTTGGACGCCACGCCACGCACCCCATTGACGATCTGCGTCATGTTGCTGCCGGCGGCACGGATCTGCGTCACGCTGCTGGAGACCTGGGTGGCCGATGTCTGGATGAGCTGGCGGATCTCCTTGGCCGACGCGGCCGAGCGCTGTGCCAGCGTACGCACTTCGTTGGCCACCACGGCGAAACCGCGCCCCTGTTCACCGGCCCGCGCTGCCTCCACCGCCGCGTTCAGGGCCAGGATGTTGGTCTGGAAGGCCAGGCTGTCGATCACGCCGATGATCTCGTTCATCTGCTGGGCGCTCTTCTGGATGAGCTCGACCGAGTCCACCGCCTTGACCATGGATTGCGCGCCCGACTCGGCCACGTCCCGGACCTGCGCGGCCTGGGTGTCCGAGTCGCCCGCGGTTTCGGCGTTCTGGTGCACGGTGCTCGAGAGCTGTTGCACGCTGGCCGCCGTCTGCTCCAGGTTCGCGGCCTGCTGTTCGGTGCGGTCGGCCAGGTGGCGGTTGCCCATCGCCAGGCTCTTGCCCGCGTGCGCCACCAGCGCCGAGTTGCTGCGCACCTCGGCCACCATGGCCGAGAGGTTGCCATTCATGCGCTCCACCAGCCGGGCCAGCTGGGCCAGTTCGTCGTTGCCCCGAATGCTCACGTGCGCACGCAGATTGCCGTCGGCGGTCTGCTTCATGACGTCGAAAACGTGGCGGAAATCGGTGACAAAGCTCAGATAGAACGCCTGCATCAGGTACACCAGCAGCGCCACGCCCATCAAGGAGGCCCCCAACACGGCCCACCGCGTCCACGCCAGCCGGTCGACGCGCTGGGCCAGCAGTGCGTCCAGACGGGTCAACACGGTGCTTTCATAGGCCCGCAGCGCCGAAAGGGCCTGATCGCCGGCTGTGAAGTAGGCAGCGCCCTGCACGCTGCCGGGTGCACCCAAGGCCTGGCGCGCGAACTGGGCAAAGGCATCGCTGGCCGCGATCACCGACTCACCCGGCAGGCCGCTCTGCCCGTGGCGGGTGGCGAAATCCATCGCCAGGCGCATGTCCAGCACCTGGGCTTTCAGCGCTTCGGTCCGCAGACGCAGGCCGCTCAAACCATCGGGCTCGGGTTGCGCCAGGCTGAGCTGCCCGGCGCCCAGTCCCTGGATCTGGCTCAAGGCGTCGCCCCAGGCCAGGGTGCGGGAAACCGCCATGTCCATCAGGAAATAGCTGGTGGGTTCGGGGTCGAACAGAAGGCCCGAGCGCTCCCCCACCGTGTAGGTGAAGCGGTGAAGCGCGTCGAGCGCGGCCGTGTGCCGCGAAAAGGCATCCCCTGGGGTGGATGCGCCCGAGGTGGCCAACCCCTCCAGACCCGACTTCACCTCGCTCCAGTCCCGCGACAACTCGAAATCGGGTCGGCGAGCCAGCGCTTCGCCCGCCGCCGTCACGGTCTGGGCCAACTGCGCTTGCGCAGCCTGCAGCGGGCCGCGGGCCGCGTCCCCGCCGGACAGCAGCACCTGGCTGTGCCCACGGCGCGCCTGCACCGCGGCGGCCACATCGGCCAGACGGGCGACGATCCGGACACCGTCGGCTTCGTTCCTGGCGGCCTGCAACTCGGCCCCCAGGCGTTGCACCAGCAAGACGCAGATCACCAGCAGCGGCACCAACAACACCGACCCCAGCAGCGCCAGTTTGGCGGGCAGCCGCATGCGCCGCATCAGCCAGATGCCGGGCAGAAAAGGTTTGGTCATCATCATGCGCGTAGGCCTCGGTGAGTTATGTCTCTGTTAGCGTTATCGGTGCATTTCCAACCAGCTTGAGACGCCACAGCAGCCGGCCAGACAGAAGGAGAAGGCGGGCGGCACGTCAATGCACGGAAGCAACCCCCGACTGCCGGCTTTCGAAATGCCGGAACAGCTGGGTCGCCATCCACCGCAAGGTGTCGTCGGCCGTGTTGTGGGCCAGCCGCAACTGCTGCAGGGCATACCGCCGGTCGCACAGCATCTGGGCCTGGTGGATCGCCATGCCATGGCTCTCCATGCGCCGGCTGAACACATCGAGCAGGTCCTGCGGCCAGGCCAGCGCCAGTTCACGTTCGCGCCACACCGGGCGGCGTTGCGCCCATCGTTCGTCGCCCTGCGCCAGCAGCGCACTGGCCTGGACGGACACGGGGTGGGTGGTTGGCGGGTTGGAAGCCGGGCTCATGGCGCACTCCTGCGGTGGTGAAACCGGCCCCCGGTCACGGAAAGCGCGCGGATGGCCGATCAATGCACCGAGGGTACCGACGGCGGCCGTCGCCGTTGCCGCGAAAAAACGGGGGAAACGGGGCCAAATCCGTTCATTGCGCTGGCCGGCGGCGCGAGGACGCAAAAAAGCCCTGCCGGGGTGAGCACGGCAGGGCCTGGCGCCAGGACGGCGCACTTCAGGCCGGGCTGCCCGCCAGCCTGGCGAAGGCCGCCACCACCTCGGGCGGCGCCTGCACCAGCTCGATCAGCACGCCCTCGCCCGCGATCGGGAACTCGTCGTTCGCCTTGGGGTGCAGGAAGGTGATGTCGAAACCGGCCGCGCCTTTGCGAATGCCGCCCGGGGCAAAACGCACGCCATTGGCGCTGAGCCATTGCACCGCCACCGGCAGGTCGTCGATCCACAGGCCTACGTGGTTGAGCGGCGTGGTGTGCACCGCCGGCTTTTTGTCCGGGTCCATCGGCTGCATCAGATCGACCTCGACCTTGAACGGGCCGCTGCCGATGGCGCAGATGTCTTCATCCACGTTTTCGCGCTCGCTCTGGAAGCTGCCGGTTTTCTCCAGCCCGAGCATGTCCACCCAGAGCGTCTGCAAGCGGTGTTTGTCGGGGCCTCCGATGGCAATCTGCTGGATGCCCAGCACCTTGAAGGGACGTTGCGTTGCGTTCATGAATCAGTGAATTCCGTTGTGTGAAGCGGGCACCTGCTCCAGCGCCCAGACCGTGGCGGGCGGCAGGTTGGCCCAGACCGAGGCCGAACGCCGCCAGTGCCAGCCCGCGGGGATGCCGTTGAACGGGCGCAGATGGCGCGCCGCGTAGGTGTATTGAATGAGGCGGGAACGGGGCTGGCGCGCGATCAGCGCCAGCATGGCCTCGATGCACTGTCGCGCTTCGTCGCCCGGCATGGACAGCAGGGGCAACGACGACACCAGCGTGACCGGCGTGTCCGCCGCCAACGTGAGCAGGTCGACGCGGGACGCGCAGTGGTTGAGCACCTCCAGCTGCGGGAACGAGGCGCGCAGCAGGTCGGCGAATTCGGGGTCGCGCTCAAAGACCACAAAACGGTCCTGCGCCACCAGGGCCGGCGCAAGCGCCCGGGTGATGGCGCCGGTGCCGGCCCCGACCTCGATCAGCACGCCCGGCTCGCTGCGCAGCACCTCGTCGCGGATGGCCCGGGCCAGGGCCCGGGACGCGGGCGCGATGGCGCCCATGCGCCGCGGATGGCGCAGACAACCCAGTGCGAATGCCAAACCGTGCTCCATGCGGGACCCCTGGAAGTTGCAGCGTTTTGGAGCGTATCCCATTTCCCTGCGCACGTGGCGTGTCAAGCTGCAACCGGCCCGGCTCACTCGAACTCGACGATGGCCTGGTCCACCACCAGCGACTCGCCCTTGCCCGCCAGCACCTTGGCCACCACGCCGTCGGCCGCGGCGAACAGCACGTTCTCCATCTTCATGGCCTCGATCACGGCCACGCGTTCACCCGCCTGCACTTTCTGGCCCACCTGCACCGCCACGTCGACCAGCAGGCCGGGCATGGGCGAGAGCACGTACCGGCTCATGTCGGGTGGCGCCTTGAACGGCATGAGCCGGTGCAGCTCGGCCATGCGGCGCGACACCACCACGGTCTCGATGCGCGTGCCGTTGTGCTGCACCACCAGGGCCAGCGGGTTGCGCAGCGTGCCGCGCTCCACCTGGGCGGTGAAGGCCTGGCCATTGCACTCGCCGGTGATGCAGACGTCGTTCAGGCGCGAAGGGCTGCTGATGGCAAAGCGCTTGCCCTCCACCGTGACCACCGCCGAGCCGACCTGCCCCACCACCTCGTCCACGTGCACCGGGGTGTAGCGGTTCTGGCCGCCCGCGCCCAGGGTAATCACGCTGAAATCGTGCCCGACCTTGACGCCGTAACCCGGCAACTGGCCGGTCAGGCCGGCTGCGCGCTCGCGCGACTTGCGGCGCACGAAAGCGGCCAGCGCGACCAGGAAGTCGGCGTCGTCGTGCGGCACGTCTTCGGCGCGAAAGCCGTGCGCGTAGTGCTCGGCAATGAAACCGGTGTTGAACTCACCGCTCACGAACTTCGGGTGCGCCAGCAGCGCCGCCTGGAACGGGATGTTGCTGCTGATGCCGCGGATCACGAAGCCGTTGAGCGCCTCGCGCATCTTGGCAATCGCATCAAAGCGGTCCTTGCCGTGCACGATGAGCTTGGCGATCATCGAGTCGTAGTACATCGGAATCTCGCCGCCATCGACCACGCCCGTGTCCACGCGCACACCGTACAAGGCGTCGGTGTTGGCCTGGTGCATGCTCTGCGCGGGCGGCTGAAAGCGCACCAGGCGGCCGGTGCTGGGCAGGAAGTTGCGGAACGGGTCCTCGGCGTTGATGCGGCACTCGATGGCCCAACCCTCGCGTTTCACGTCGGCCTGGGTGATCGGCAGCTTTTCGCCCGCCGCCACACGGATCATCAGTTCCACCAGATCGAGCCCGGTGATGCACTCCGTCACCGGGTGTTCCACCTGCAGGCGGGTGTTCATCTCCAGGAAGTAGAAGTCCTGGTCCTTGCCGACCACGAACTCCACCGTGCCCGCGCTCTGGTACTTCACGGCCTTGGCCAGCGCCACCGCCTGCTCGCCCATGGCCTTGCGCGTGGCGTCGGAGATGAAGGGCGACGGCGCCTCCTCGATCACCTTCTGGTGTCGGCGCTGAATGGAACACTCGCGCTCGTTCAAATAGACCACGTTGCCGTGCGCATCGCCCAGCACCTGGATCTCGATGTGGCGCGGCTCCAGCACGTATTTTTCGATGAACACCCGGTCGTCGCCGAAACTGTTGCGCGCCTCGTTGCGGCAGCTGGTGAAACCTTCGAAGGCTTCCTTGTCGTTGAAGGCCACGCGCAGGCCCTTGCCACCGCCACCGGCCGAGGCCTTGATCATCACGGGGTAGCCGATGTCCTTGGCGATTTCCACGGCACGTTCTGCGGTTTCGATGGCGTCGTTCCAGCCCGGGATGGTGTTGACCTTGGCCTCATTGGCCAGCTTCTTGGACGCGATCTTGTCGCCCATGGCGGCGATGGAGAAATGGCGCGGGCCGATGAAGGCGATGCCCTCGTCTTCGCAGCGCTTGGCGAAGGCCTCGTTTTCCGACAGGAAGCCGTAACCGGGGTGGATGGCCTGGGCGCCGGTCTTCTTGGCGGCCTCGATGATCTTGTCCGCGACCAGGTAGGACTCGCGCGAGGGCGCCGGGCCCAGCAACACGGCCTCGTCGGCCAACTGCACGTGGCGCGCTTCCTTGTCGGCTTCGGAATACACCGCCACGGTGGCGATGCCCATCTTCTTGGCGGTGGCGATCACGCGGCAGGCAATTTCGCCACGGTTCGCAATGAGAATTTTGGTGAACATGTCAGTCTCCTAGACGAGAGCAAGTGTGTTGTTTGTTCGGTGGGTTGGTGCTGAGCCCGCCATGGGCACGGTGTGCCTGCCTCCGCTCATGTCCCCCGCCGACCTGCGGTCGGCTCCTCCTTCACTTCGCTGCGACAGGCACACCGTGCCCATGGCTGCGAAGGAGGTTGAATGCAGGACAGTGGAATACCCACTCACCAGGATCGGACTGTGTGGGCGTTTTGCGCAGGTAAAGGAGGAGGCCGAAGGCCGGGGGACACGGAGCAAAACGCCCGCACAGTCCGATCCAGCGCCACCCCATGTCACGACAGGCACCATGCGGCTCAAAGAGGAATGTTCCCGTGCTTGCGCCACGGGTTTTCCAGCTTCTTGTCCTTGAGCATCACCAGCGAACGGCAGATGCGCTTGCGCGTCTCGTGCGGCAGGATCACGTCGTCGATGAAGCCCCGCGCGCCGGCCACGAAAGGGTTGGCGAAGCGGGCCTTGTATTCGGCCTCGCGCCCCGCCAGCTTGGCCGGGTCCTTCTTCTCCTCGCGGAAGATGATCTCCACCGCGCCCTTGGCGCCCATCACCGCGATCTCGGCGTTGGGCCAGGCAAAGTTCACGTCGCCGCGCAGGTGCTTGGAGGCCATCACGTCGTAGGCGCCGCCGTAGGCCTTGCGCGTGATCACGGTGATCTTCGGCACCGTGCACTCGGCGTACGCGTAGAGCAGCTTGGCGCCGTGTTTGATGATGCCGCCGAACTCCTGGCTGGTGCCGGGCATGAAGCCGGGCACATCCACAAACGTCACCACCGGGATGTTGAACGCGTCGCAGAAACGCACGAAACGCGCGGCCTTGATGCTCGATTTGATGTCCAGGCAACCGGCCAGCACCAGCGGCTGGTTGGCCACGATGCCGACCGTCTGGCCGTCCATGCGCGCGAAGCCGATCAGGATGTTCTTCGCGTACTCGGGCTGCAGCTCGAAGAAGTCGCCGTCGTCCACCGTCTTGACGATCAGCTCCTTCATGTCGTAGGGCTTGTTCGGGTTGTCCGGCACCAGCGTGTCCAGACTCAGTTCCATGCGGTCGATCGGATCGCCGCTGGGGCGCACCGGCGCCTTCTCGCGGTTGTTGAGCGGCAGGTAGTTGTAGAGCCGGCGCAGCATCAGCAGCGCTTCCACATCGTTCTCGAACGCCAGGTCGGCCACGCCGCTCTTGGTGGTGTGCGTCACGGCGCCGCCGAGTTCTTCGGCGGTCACTTCCTCGTGCGTCACGGTCTTCACCACCTCGGGGCCGGTGACGAACATGTAGCTCGAATCCTTCACCATGAAGATGAAGTCGGTCATGGCCGGCGAATACACCGCGCCGCCGGCCGAGGGGCCCATGATCATGCTGATCTGCGGCACCACGCCGCTGGCCATCACGTTGCGCTGGAACACGTCGGCATAACCACCGAGGGAGGCCACGCCTTCCTGGATGCGGGCACCGCCCGAATCGTTCAGGCCGATCACCGGCGCGCCGACCTTCATGGCCTGGTCCATCACCTTGCAGATCTTTTCGGCGTGGGCTTCGGAGAGCGCGCCGCCGAACACGGTGAAGTCCTGACTGAACACGAACACCAGGCGGCCGTTGATCATGCCGTAGCCGGTGACCACGCCGTCGCCGGGGATCTTCTGGTCCTGCATGCCGAAGTCGGTGCAGCGGTGCTCGACGAACATGTCCCACTCTTCAAACGTGCCCTCGTCGAGCAGCACTTCCAGCCGCTCACGCGCGGTCAGCTTGCCCTTGGCGTGCTGCGCATCGATGCGCTTCTGCCCGCCGCCCAGCCGCGCCGCAGCGCGCTTTTCTTCGAGTTGTTCCAGGATGTCTTGCATGGTCGTGTTCTCAGTTCTCCGAGGGGCCCGCGCCTGTCGAAGGGCGGGGGTGATGGTTCGCAGGGGCTTGGACAGGTTCGGCCCGAGCGGGTTGGGGTTCGTACAAGGAAAGCAGTTGGCGCGCGGCGCTGCTGGCGGGCAGCGTGCCGTCCAGCACGCGGCGGGTGGTTTCGTCCAGGGCGGCGCGCACCGCCGGGTGCTCGCGGAAGTGCTGTTTCAAGCCGGCCTCGATGCGTTCCCACATCCAGGCCCGGGCCTGCTGCTGGCGGCGCGCGACGAGTCGGCCCTGGGCGGCCTGCAGCTCGCGGAATTGCGTCACCGCCTCCCAGAAGCCGTCCACGCCCTGGCCATGCAGCGCGCTGATCTGGATCACCTGGGGGTGCCAGATGCGGCTGTCGTGGTGGGCATGAGAGCTGGAGCCCCCACGCTCGCTTTGCTCGCTGCCCCCCGAGGGGGCGCTCGCGTCCTTGGGGCGGCCCGGCGAACGCTCAGGATGCCCATGCAAGCCGAGCAGGCGCAGCGAAGACGTGATCTGCGCGCGCGCGCGGGTGGCGGCGTCGGGGTCGATGTCGGCCTTGTTGATGACCACCAGGTCGGCCAGCTCCATCACGCCCTTCTTGATCGCCTGCAGGTCGTCGCCCGCGTTGGGCAGCTGCAGCAGGCAGAACATGTCGGTCATGTTGGCCACCGCCGTCTCGCTCTGGCCCACGCCCACGGTTTCGACGATCACCACGTCATAGCCCGCGGCCTCGCAGACCAGCATGGCCTCGCGCGTCTTCTCGGCCACGCCGCCCAGCGTGCCACTGCTCGGGCTGGGGCGGATGTAGGCCTTCTCGTGGACGGAGAGCTTCTCCATGCGCGTCTTGTCGCCCAGGATGGAGCCGCCGGACACGGTGGATGACGGATCGATGGTGAGCACCGCCACGCGGTGGCCCAGGCCGATCAGGTACAGACCCAGGGCTTCGATGAAGGTGCTCTTGCCCACGCCGGGCACGCCACTGATGCCGAGCCGGAAGGACTTTCCAGTGTGCGGCAGCAGCGCGGTCAGCAGCTCATCGCCCTGCGCGCGGTGGTCGGCGCGGGTCGATTCGAGCAAGGTGATGGCCTTGGCCATGGCGCGGCGCTGGGCAGCACCAACGCCGGTCAGCACGCCGGCCTGCAATTCGGCAGGGGTCATCCCACCGCCTTCTTGATCTGCTCCAGCACATCCTTGGCGCTGGCCGGGATCGGGGTGCCCGGGCCGTAGATGCCCTTCACGCCGGCCTCGTACAGCATCTCGTAGTCCTGGCGCGGGATCACCCCACCCACGAACACGATGATGTCGTCGGCGCCCTGCTTCTTCAGCTCGGCGATGATGGCCGGCACCAGGGTCTTGTGACCGGCGGCCAGGGTGCTGACGCCCACGGCGTGCACGTCGTTCTCGATCGCCTGGCGGGCGCACTCCTCCGGCGTCTGGAACAGCGGGCCCATGTCCACGTCGAAGCCCAGGTCGGCAAAGGCCGTGGCCACCACCTTGGCACCGCGGTCGTGGCCGTCCTGGCCGAGCTTGCTGATCATCACGCGCGGGCGGCGCCCCTGCGCCACGGCGAAGTCGTTGATCTCGCCCTTCAGAGCATCCCAGCCTTCGGCGGAGTCGTAGGCAGCAGCGTACACACCGGTCACCTTTTGTGTATCGGCGCGGTGGCGCCCAAAAACTTTTTCCAGCGCGTCGCTCACTTCGCCCACGGTGGCGCGCAGGCGCATGGCCTGGATGCACAGTTCCAGCAGGTTGCCCTGACCGGACTCGGCGGCAGCGGTGAGCGCGTTCAGCGCAGCCTCCACCTTACCCGCATCGCGGCTGGCGCGGATGGCCTTCAGACGGGCGATCTGCCCGTCGCGCACCGCCACGTTGTCGATGTCCCGCGCCTCGATGGCGTCTTCGGTCTTGAGCTTGTACTTGTTGACGCCAACGATCACGTCCTTGCCGCTGTCGATGCGCGCCTGCTTCTCAGCCGCGGCCGCTTCGATCTTCAGCTTGGCCCAGCCGCTGTCCACGGCCTTGGTCATGCCACCCATGGCCTCGACCTCTTCGATGATGGCCCAGGCCTTGTCGGCCATTTCCTGCGTCAGGCTTTCCATCATGTAGCTGCCGGCCCAGGGGTCCACCACGTTGGTGATGTGGGTCTCTTCCTGGATGATGAGCTGCGTGTTGCGGGCGATGCGGGCGCTGAACTCGGTCGGCAGGGCGATGGCTTCGTCGAAGCTGTTGGTGTGCAGCGACTGCGTGCCGCCGAACACCGCGGCCATGGCTTCGATGGCGGTGCGCACCACGTTGTTGTACGGGTCCTGCTCGGTCAGGCTCCAGCCCGAGGTCTGGCAGTGGGTGCGCAGCATCAGACTCTTGGGTTTCTTCGCGTTGAAGCCCTTCATGATGCGCGTCCACAGCAGGCGCGCGGCGCGCATCTTGGCGATCTCCAGGTAGAAGTTCATGCCGATCGCCCAAAAGAAGGAGAGGCGCCCCGCGAAGTCGTCCACGTCCATGCCCTTGGCGATGGCGGTCTTCACATACTCCTTGCCGTCGGCCAGGGTGAAGGCCAGCTCCAGCGCCTGGTTGGCGCCCGCCTCCTGCATGTGGTAACCCGAGATCGAGATCGAGTTGAACTTCGGCATGTGCTGGGCCGTGTACTCGATGATGTCGCCAATGATCTTCATTGACGGCTCGGGCGGGTAGATATAAGTGTTGCGGACCATGAACTCCTTGAGGATGTCGTTCTGGATGGTGCCGCTCAGTTGGTCTTGCGAGACGCCCTGCTCCTCCGCCGCCACCACGTAGCCGGCCAGCACCGGCAGCACGGCGCCGTTCATGGTCATCGAAACCGACACCTTGTCCAGCGGGATCTGGTCGAACAGGACCTTCATGTCCTCCACCGAGTCGATCGCCACGCCGGCCTTGCCCACGTCGCCGGTCACGCGCGGGTGGTCGGAGTCGTAGCCGCGGTGGGTGGCCAGGTCAAACGCGACCGACACGCCCTGCCCGCCGGCGGCCAGGGCCTTGCGGTAGAAGGCGTTGGATTCTTCGGCGGTGGAAAAGCCGGCGTACTGGCGGATCGTCCATGGCCGCACCGCGTACATCGTGGCCTGCGGGCCGCGGATGAAGGGCTCGAAACCGGGCAGCGTGTTGGTGTACGGCAGGTTCGCCGTGTCGGCCGCCGTGTACAGCGGCTTGACGCTGATGCCGTCGGGCGTGAGCCAGTTCAGCGCGTTCACGTCGCCACCGGGCGCGGATTTCTGGGCCGCCTTGGCCCAGGCTTCGAGGGTGGCGGGGTTGAATTCGGGCGGGTTTTGGCTCTGGCTCATGGCGGGGCGGTAGGGGTAAGCAACAGGAACGGCGGCAAACCGGGCGTCGGGGGATTGGGGAAAAGCAGTGTTGATTTTATATCATTCATAATTATTGATGCAAAATATTCCCGCTGCCTTACAATCAGCGCCTGTCACACAGCCTCCCGTCACTCGCCTGCCCATGTCCGCCTTGTCGCTTGCCCCCCGCGCCCTGTACGAAGAAGTCGCCGAACTGCTGCGCCAGCGCATCTTCAGCCGTGAGCTGGAGCCCGGCAGCTGGATCGACGAGCTCAAACTCGCCGAGGAATACGGCATCAGCCGCACGCCACTGCGCGAAGCGCTCAAGGTGCTGGCCGCCGAGGGCTTGGTGACCATGAAGGTGCGGCGTGGCGCCTATGTGACCGAAGTGTCCGAGAAAGACCTGGCCGATGTCTATCACCTGCTGGCCCTGCTCGAATCGGACGCCGCCGGCGTGGTGGCGGAACGCGCCACCGACAGCGATCTGGCCGAACTGAAGGCCCTGCACGCCGAACTGGAAGCTGCGCTGGGCCAGCGCGACCGCTTCTTCGCGATCAACGAGCGGTTTCACATGCGGCTGCTCGAACTCGCCGACAACCGCTGGCGCGAACAGATGGTGGCCGACCTGCGCAAGGTCATGAAGCTCAACCGCCACAACTCGCTGCTCAAGAGCGGGCGCATCGACGAATCGCTGGCCGAACACCGTGCCGTCATGGCCGCCCTGCTCGCGCGCGACGCCGCGCTCACCCGCCAGCGCATGCAAGCGCACTTCCAGAACGGGCTGGAAGCGGCCATCTGAGAAGCCCAGCCGGCGGCACCCGGCCCGGCGGCTGGGCGCTGGTAAATTCCGGGCTTGTGCCGTTCGCCGCTGCGCCGTGGCCACGAACGGCATACCGATCAGGAGCCCCACCCATGTCTCTCGCCCGTCTGGCTCAGCCCGGCATTCTCGAACCCATTCCGGCCCAGGGCCGCTACCTCACCTGCCAGCTGAGAATGGGCGCCCAGCCACGGGCCGTGCTGCGCGCGCTGGCGCAAGAGGCCGACGGCCGCGCCACCGTGGTCGGTCTGGGCCAATCGCTGGTGCGCGAACTGGGGGTTGAACTGCCCGGCCTGCGCACGTTCCGCGGCATCGAGGGCGCGCGCACCAAGCTGCCCGCCACCCCGACCGATCTGCTGGTCTGGCTGCGCGGCACCGACCGGGGCGATCTGCTGATCCGCAGCCGCCATCTTGAGGCCCTGCTCGCGCCCGCCTTCGACGTGACCGACATCACCGACGCCTTCAGCCACGACAACGGCCGCGACCTGACCGGCTACGAAGACGGCACCGAAAACCCCAAGGGCGACGCGGCGCTGGCGGCGGCCCTGCTGCCCGAGAGCGCCGGCGCGCTGGCCGGCAGCAGCTTCGCGGCGGTGCAGCGCTGGCGCCACCACATGAGCCGCTTCGAGGCCATGCCGCGCCAGCAGCAGGACCACACCATCGGCCGCGAGCGCGACAGCAACGAAGAGATCCACGACGCGCCCGATTCGGCCCATGTGAAACGCACGGCCCAGGAGAGCTTTGAGCCCGAGGCTTTCGTGCTGCGCCGCTCCATGCCCTGGGCCGAGGGCAACGAAGGCGGGCTCGTGTTCACGGCCTTCGGGCATTCGTTTGACGCCTTCGAGGCCCAGCTGCGGCGCATGTCGGGCGCCGAGGATGGCATCACCGACGCCCTGTACACCTTCACCGAACCCGAGACCGGCGCCTATTTCTGGTGCCCGCCGGTGCGCGACGGACAGCTCGATTTACGCGCGTTGGGCGTATAACCACTAGACCGGGGACAGGAGAAGTGAGGCCCTCTGCACCCCGACTGCATACACCATAGGGTATATACCAAGACACTTGTGCCACATGTGCGCTCAATATAAGCACTTGCGAATTTAGTAATTCTTATCCCCCTCATCCCTTTCGACGGAGATACTTCCATGGCTCGAATCGTCATTCTCGGCGCCGGTCTCGGTGGCATGCCCATGGCCTACGAAATGAAGGCACTGGCCCGCCCCGGCGACACGGTCACGGTGATCAGCGAAGCACCCAAGTTCCACTTCGTGCCCTCGAACCCCTGGGTCGCGGTGAACTGGCGCACCCGCAAGGACATCGAGGTCGACATCGCCCCGGCGCTGGCGCGAAAAGGCATTGAATCCATCATCCAGCGCGCCAAACGGGTCCACCCTGAAGCCAACCAGATCGAGCTGGAGGACGGCAGCCGGGTGGACTACGACTACCTGGTCATCGCCACCGGCCCCAAGCTCGCGTTTGACGAAGTCGAAGGCCTGGGCCCCTACGGCGGCCACACGCAGTCGATCTGCCACGTGAGCCACGCCGAGACCACCAAGACGGCCTGGGACGAATTCGTGAAAGCACCCGGCCCGATCGTGGTCGGTGCCGTGCAAGGCGCCTCGTGCTTCGGCCCGGCCTACGAGTTCGCGATGATCATGGACACCGACCTGCGCAAGCGCAAGATCCGCGACAAGGTGCCCATGACCTTCGTGACCTCCGAGCCCTACATCGGCCACCTGGGCCTGGGCGGTGTGGGCGACTCCAAGGGCATGCTCGAATCGGCGTTCAGGCAGCGCCACATCAAGTGGATCTGCAACGCCAAGACCACCAAGGTGGAAGCGGGCCAGATGCACGTCACCGAGCACGACGACCAGGGCCGGCCCATCAAGGACCACGTGCTGCCCTTCAAGCACAGCATGATGCTGCCCGCCTTCAAGGGCGTGGACGCGGTGTTCGGCATCGAAGGCCTGACCAACCCGCGCGGCTTCATCACCATCGACGAGCACCAGCGCAACGCCAAGTTCAAGAACATCTTCAGTGTGGGCGTGTGCGTGGCGATCCCGCCGGTGGAAGTGACGCCCATTCCCTGCGGCACGCCCAAAACCGGCTACATGATCGAGTCCATGGTCACGGCCACGGCGCACAACATCCGCGAGCTGCTCGACGGCCAGGAGCCCACGCACCACGCCACCTGGAACACGGTCTGCCTGGCCGACTTCGGCGACACCGGCGCGGCCTTCGTGGCCCTGCCGCAGATCCCGCCGCGCAACGTGAGCTGGTTCAGCGAAGGCAAGTGGGTGCACCTGGCCAAGGTGGCGTTCGAGAAGTATTTCATGCGCAAGATGCAGAAGGGCACGTCCGAGCCCATCTACGAAAAGCTCATCATGGACTTCATCGGCATCACCAAGCTCAAGGGCAAACAGGGCCAGTGATCCGCCCGCCTCATCCGCCCGCCTCGCTGGCCCGCGGCGGGCCGGCGGCCGCGTCACTGGCGAGCGGGCTCCACCTCCCAGTGCTGCACCACCTTGCCATGGCGGTCCACGCTTTCGAGGCGCACCGTGAAGCCCCACAGGCGCCCCACGTGCTTGAGCACTTCCAGTGCATCGTCGCTGAGCGGTCGGTCGTGCTGGCGCGTGTGCCGCAGGGTCAGGGAGCGGTCTCCGCGGACATTGACGTTCCAGACCTGGATGTTGGGCTCGCGTTCGTTCAGATCGTGCTGGCGCGCCAGGGCCTCGCGCACGCGCCGGTAGCCCGCCTCGTCGTGGATCGCGGCCACCTCCAGCTCGGGCTGCAGGGCATCGTCAACGATGGAGAACAAGCGCATCTCGCGCATCAGCCGGGGTGAAAGGAACTGCCCGATGAAACTCTCGTCGCGGTAGTGCCGCATGGCATGGTCCAGCGTGACCTTCCAGTCCGAACCCGCGATGTCGGGAAACCACTGCCGGTCCTCGTCGGTCGGGTTCTCGCAGATGCGCCGCAGATCGCTGAACATGGCAAAGCCCAGCGCATACGGATTGATGCCGCTGTAGGCCGGGTGCCCCACCGGCCACTGGTGAATCACATTGGTGTGCGAGCGCAAAAATTCGATCATGAAACCGTCGCACAGCAAGCCCTCGTCGTACAAGGTGTTGAGCAAGGTGTAGTGCCAGAACGTGGCCCAGCCCTCGTTCATGACCTGGGTCTGGCGCTGCGGATAGAAATACTGCGCCACCTTGCGCACGATGCGCACGACCTCGCGCTGCCAGGGCTCCAGCAGCGGCGCGTGTTTCTCGATGAAGTACAGCAGGTTCTCTTCGGGCTCGACGGGGAAGCGCCGGCTGGACTTTTCCTCCCGCTTGTCGGCGGCCCGGGGCAAGGTGCGCCAGAGGTCGTTCACCTGCTGCTGCAGATAGGCTTCGCGGTCCTTGCGGCGCGCTTCCTCCTCGGCCAGCGAAGGTTTTTGCGAACGCCGGTAGCGGTCCACCCCCTGGCTCATCAGCGCGTGGCAGGCGTCGAGCAGCTGCTCCACCGCATCCACGCCATGCAGTTCCTCGCATTCGTTGATGTAGTTGCGCGCGTAGACCAGGTAGTCGACGATGGACGAGGCGTCGGTCCACATGCGGAACAGGTAGTTGCCCTTGAAGAACGAGTTGTGCCCATAACAGGCGTGCGCCATCACCAGCGCCTGCATGGTCAGGGTGTTCTCTTCCATGAGGTAGGCGATGCAGGGGTCGGAGTTGATCACGATCTCGTAGGCCAGCCCCATCTGGCCGCGCCGGTAGTTTTTCTCGGTCGCGATGAACTGCTTGCCAAACGACCAGTGCCGGTAGTTCACCGGCATACCGATCGAGGCGTAGGCGTCGATCATCTGCTCGGCGGTGATCACCTCCAGTTGCACCGGGTAGGTGTCCAGGCCATATTCGCCCGCCACGCGGGCGATCTGCGCGTGGTAGAGCTCGATCAGCTCGAAGGTCCAGTCCGACGGGCAAGGCAGCGGCTCGCGCTTGCGCGGCGGGCCCACCAACGCGGGGGGCGCGTCCTCCCGAGGCGGCTCAACATCGGTGTCGTGTGTCATGAAGTACCTGCCTTCCTGAACAGCTCCCGGAACACCGGGTAGATGTCGGCCGCATCGGTGATCTTGCGCATCGCGAAGTTCGGCTCGGTCTCTCGCACCCGCGCGTATTCCTCCCAGAGGTTCTGCTCGTCACCGGCCACCTGCACGTAGGCGAAGTAGCGCGACAGCGGGAGCAGCTTCTGCTGCAGCAGCTCGCTGCAGCGGGCCGAATCCTTGTACCAGTTCTCGCCGTCGGAGGCCTGGGCGCCGTAGATGTTCCAGTCGCCCGGCGGGTAGCGCGCCAGGATGATCTCGTGCATCAGCGTGAGGGCGCTGGACACCACCGTGCCGCCGCTCTCCGTGGCCTGGAAGAACTCGGGCTCGCTCACCTCGGCCGCCTGCGTGTGGTGGCGAATGAAGACCACGTCGGTCCGCTCGTAGTGCCGCATGAGAAACAGGTAGAGCAGGATGAAGAAGCGCTTGGCGATGTCCTTGCGCTCTTCGTCCATCGAACCGGACACGTCCATCAGACAGAACATCACGGCCTTGGCCGTGGGTTGCGGGATGCGCACCCGGTTGCGAAAACGCAGGTCCAGCGGGTCGAGGAACGGGATCTGGCGCACCCGGCGCCGCAGCACCTCGACCCGTTCCTTGAGCACGCGCAGGCTGCCCGGCGGCGTGTTCGCCTCGCTGCGTTCGGCCAGCGCCAGCTCGGCCTCGAGCTCGCGCAGCAGGCGCCGCAGCTCGGCCCCCATGGCGATGCGCCGGCCCAGCGCGGTGCGCATCGAACGCACCACATGCAAGCTGGCGGGGTTGCCCGCCGAGACGAAACCCGCGCGCTGCGACTTCCATTCGGGCGCGTCGGGCAGGAGCTGTGTACGCACCAGGCGCGGCAAGGCCAGGTCGTCAAAAAACACCTGCATGAACTCTTCGCGCGTGAGGCGGAACACGAAATCGTCTTCACCCACCCCGTCTTCGCTGCCCTGGTTGCCCCGGCCGCCGCCGCCCCCACTGGGCGGGCGGCCGATGTGGTCGCCGCGCACGTAGTCGCGGTTGCCCGGGTGAACCGACTCGCGCATACCCCCTTGCCCATGGCCAAACACCGGCTCGGAGACATCGCGGCGCGGCAGTGTGACGTCTTCGCCCTGCTCGATGTCGCGGATGCTGCGGCCCGAGACGGCCTTGCGCACCGCATCGCGAATCTGCTCGCGGTAGCGACGCAGGAAGCGCTCGCGGTTGCCGATGGACTTGTTCTTGCCCGCGAGCCGGCGGTCTACGATTTGCTGCAGCATGGTGGCCTGCTTTCAGCGGTTCATGGGCCAAGAAGCCTGACGCGCTCAAGAACTCTTGCGCACGCGCAGGTACCAATCGCAAAGCAGGCGCACCTGGCGCGTGGTGTAGCCCTTGTCGACCATGCGGTTGACGAAGTCTTCGTGCTTCTTCTGCTCGTCCACGCTGGCCTTGGCGTTGAAAGAGATCACCGGCAGCAGGTCCTCGGTGTTCGAGAACATCTTCTTCTCGATCACCGCGCGCAGCTTCTCGTAGCTCGTCCACAGCGGGTTCTTGCCCGCGTTGTTGGCGCGCGCGCGCAGCACGAAGTTGACGATTTCGTTGCGGAAGTCCTTGGGGTTGCTGATGCCGGCGGGCTTCTCGATCTTTTCCAGCTCGGCGTTGAGCGAAGAGCGGTCGAAGATTTCGCCGGTGTCGGTGTCGCGGTACTCCTGGTCCTGGATCCAGAAGTCGGCGTAGGTCACGTAACGGTCGAAGATGTTCTGGCCGTACTCGGAATACGACTCCAGGTAGGCGGTCTGGATTTCCTTGCCGATGAACTCGGCGTAGCGCACCGCCAGCGTTTCCTTGATGAAGGCCAGGTACTTCTGTTCGGTCTCGGCGGGGAACTGCTCGCGCTCGATCTGTTGCTCCAGCACGTACATCAGGTGCACCGGGTTGGCCGCCACCTCGGTGCTGTCGAAGTTGAACACCCGCGACAGGATCTTGAACGCAAATCGCGTGGAGATGCCGCTCATGCCTTCGTCCACCCCGGCGTAGTCGCGGTATTCCTGGTAGCTCTTGGCCTTGGGATCGGTGTCCTTGAGGTTCTCGCCGTCGTACACCAGCAGCTTGCTGAAGATGCTGGAGTTCTCGGGCTCCTTCAGCCGCGTGTACACGGCGAACTGCGCCAGCATCTTGAGCGTGCCGGGCGCGCACACGGCCGTGGCCAGCGACGAGTTGCGGATCAACTTTTCGTAGATCTTGATCTCTTCCGACACGCGCAGGCAATACGGCACCTTCACGATGTAGATGCGGTCCAGGAAGGCTTCGTTGTTCTTGTTGTTGCGAAACGCCTTCCACTCGCTCTCGTTGGAGTGCGCCATCACGATGCCGTCGAACGGTATGGCGCCGAAGCCTTCGGTGCCCTTGAAGTTGCTTTCCTGGGTGGCGGTGAGCAGCGGGTGCAGCACCTTGATCGGCGCCTTGAACATTTCCACGAACTCCAGCAGGCCCTGGTTGGCCAGGCACAGGCCACCCGAGTAGCTGTAGGCGTCCGGGTCGTCCTGGGCAAAGGTCTCGAGCTTGCGGATGTCGATCTTGCCCACCAGCGAAGAAATGTCCTGGTTGTTTTCGTCGCCGGGTTCGGTCTTGGCGATGGCGCACTGTTTGAGCACCGAAGGAAAACGCCGGACCACGCGGAAGCGCCGGATGTCCCCCCCGTACTCTTCGAGCCGCTTGACGGCCCAGGGCGACATGACGCGCTCCAGATAACGCGGCGCAATGCCGTACTGCGATTCGAGCACCTGCCCATCTTCGGTCGCGTTGAACAGCCCCAGCGGAGACTCGTTGACCGGTGAGTCCTTCAACGCATAGAACGGCACCTGCTGCATGAGCTGCTTGAGGCGCTCGGCGATGGAGGACTTGCCCCCGCCCACCGGCCCCAGCAGGTAAAGAATCTGTTTCTTTTCCTCCAGGCCCTGCGCGGCATGGCGGAAGTAGGACACCACCTGTTCGATCGGTTCCTCCAGGCCATAGAAGTCCCGGAAGGCCGGGTAGATCTTGATGACCTTGTTGCCGAAGATGCGCGAGAGGCGCTGGTCGTGCCGGGTGTCCAGCAACTCCGGCTCGCCGATGGCCACGAGCATGCGCTCGGCCGCCGTGGCGTAAACGAGCGGATCTTTCTTGCAGGCATCGAGGTACTCCTCGATCGACAGCTCGTCTTCACGCGTCTGTTCGTAGCGTGACAGGAAATGACGGACAACATCCATACGACCTCCTATTGAAGCGGTCGCTATCGATGCGTCACCAACGTCAAGGCCCGCTCCCCACCGACGTCGGCGCCAGTCGGAATTTTTATCCGCCCGACCCGGGTCTGCTCCGTCCGAAACTGGTGCGCTGGGCAGACCCTGTGCTTGTGACGATAGTAGCGCTCAAAAGTTCAGGCGTCACGCGCGTAATCACGCAACCATGTGCGCGGGTGTGATCTCTTTCACCACATGGGCCTGCGCCATCGCCCAGACATCGCGCGCGGGCAAGGGTTTGAGGCGGTGGTCGCTCCACACCTGGCGCCACTTGCGGGCACCGTGCAGGCCGTGGCGCAGGCCCAACATGTGGCTGGCGATCGAATACCAGGGCGCGCCGTCTTGCGCCGCAGCGCGTTCCATGTAGTCCACCATGGCCAACTCGACCGCTTCACGCGTCAAGGCCGGTCCGCGGGATGCCTGGCCGTAGAACCGGGCATCCCATTCGGTCATCACCCAGGGGTTGTGATAAGCCTCACGGCCGATCATCACGCCGTCGAGCTGTGTCAGGTGGCTGGCGATCTGTTCGTTGGTGGTAATGCCACCGTTGACTGCGATGGTCATGTGCGGAAAGTCACGCTTGAGCTGGTACACCAGCTCGTAGCGCAGCGGAGGAATCTCGCGGTTCTCTTTGGGCGACAGGCCCTGGAGCCAGGCGTTGCGCGCGTGCACGATGAAAACACGGCAACCCGCGTCGGCCACCGTGCCCACAAAATCACGAACGAAGTCGTAGCTTTCGATCCGGTCGATGCCGATGCGGTGTTTCACCGTCACGGGAATATCCACCGCGTCCACCATGGCCTTGACGCCGTCGGCCACCAGCGCCGCGTCGGCCATCAGGCAGGCGCCAAAGGCACCGCGCAACACACGCTCGCTGGGGCATCCGCAGTTGAGATTGATCTCGTCGTAACCGCGCTCCTCCCCCAGCTTCGCGCACCGCGCCAGGTCGGCCGGCTCGCTGCCGCCCAGCTGCAGCGCCACCGGGTGCTCTTCTTCATTGAAATCCAGATGCTGCGCCGCGTTGCCATGGATCAGCGCGCCGGTCGTCACCATTTCGGTGTACAGCAAGGTGTTGCGGGTCAGCAGCCGGTGAAAAAAACGGCAATGGCGATCCGTCCAGCCCATCATGGGGGCGACGGACAAACGCCAAGGCGAGGGAGCGAGGGAAGAAACAGACATGCGCCAATTATCCCAGCGCCCATAAAAAACCCCGCCGAAGCGGGGTCGATGCGCGAGATGCCTTGAACCCAGAACACCGCGGAACCGGCTTCGCCGGGCCGCAGGTGTTGCCCCCTTGAGGGGGTGACGCGCTCGCCAGTGCGAGCGCGTCGCAGGGGTGGGCCGGGTCAGCCCATGTGCAAACCACCGTTGACCGAGAAGTCCGCGCCCGTGGCGTAGCCGCCCTCGTCGCTGGCCAGCCAGGCGATGATGGAGGCGATCTCGCTGGGCTTGCCCAGGCGCTTGACCGGCACCGTGGCCACGATCTTTTCCAGCACGTCCGGACGGATGGCGTTGACCATGTCGGTACCGATGTAACCCGGGCTCACGGTATTGACCGTCACGCCCTTGGTGGCCAGTTCCTGCGCAAGCGCCATCGAAAAACCGTGCATGCCGGCCTTGGCGGCCGAGTAGTTGGTCTGGCCGGCCTGGCCTTTTTCACCGTTGACCGACGAGATGTTGATGATGCGGCCCCAGCCCTTTTCCACCATGTCGGGCACGACTTGCTTGGTCACGTTGAACATGGAGTTCAGGTTGGTTTCGATCACAGCCGACCAGTCTTCGCGCGACATCTTCAGGAACATGCGGTCCTTGGTGATGCCGGCGTTGTTGACCAGCACGTCGATGCTGCCGTGCTCGGCCTTGGTCTTGGTGAAGGCCTCCACCGTGGAGTCCCAGTCACCCACGTTGCCCACCGAGGCGTAGAAGGTGTAGCCCAGGGCTTTCTGTTCGTCCAGCCATTTGGTGAAGTCGCGCGTGGGGCCGCAACCAGCGATGACCTTGAAGCCCTCCTTGTGCAAGCGTTGGCAGATGGCTGTACCAATGCCGCCCATGCCGCCGGTGACGTACGCTACTTTTTGACTCATTTTGTCTGCTCCTCTAGGTGTTGCCGTTATGGCATTAAAAAACGATTGAAACCCAAGCCATATCGAACAAGGGAGGCGCCAGCTCAGGCCAGCGCGGAACCGGCTTTGCCGGGCCGCTGCTGGCGCCCCCTTGAGGGGGTGACGCCGCAGGCGGCGCGGGGGTGGGTCATCTCTCCACCGCCAGCGAGACGCCCATGCCGCCGCCAATGCACAGCGCGGCCAGCCCCTTCTTGGCGCCGCTGCGCTGCATTTCGTGCAGCAGCGTCACCAGGATGCGGCAACCCGACGCACCGATGGGGTGGCCGATGGCGATCGCGCCGCCGTTGACGTTGACCTTGGCCGGATCGATGTCCAGCGCCAGGTTGACGGCGCAGGCCTGGGCGGCAAAGGCTTCGTTGAGTTCGAAAACGTCCACGTCGGACGCTTTCCAGCCCGCGCGGGCCAGGGCCTTCTGCGAGGCAGGCACCGGGCCCATGCCCATGGTGGCCGGGTCCAGACCGCTGGTGCCAAAGGCGGCGATGCGAGCCAGCGGCGTGAGGCCCAGGGCGGCGGCCTTCTTCGCCGTCATCACCATCACGGCGGCGGCGCCATCGTTGATGCCCGAGGCATTGCCGGCGGTCACCGAGCCGGCCTTGTCAAAGGCGGGACGCAGGCCGGCCAGCACTTCGGCGGTGGTCTTGGCGTTGATGAATTCGTCGCTGTTGAACACGACGGGGTCGCCCTTGCGCTGCGGAATGCTCACGCCAACGATCTCGTCCTTGAACTTGCCAGCGGCCTGGGCGGCGGCGGCTTTCTGCTGGCTGCCAGCGGCCAGGGCGTCCTGCATTTCGCGGGTGATGCCGTGGGCCTTGGCCACGTTCTCGGCCGTGATACCCATGTGGTACTGGTTGTACACGTCCCACAGGCCGTCCACGATCATGGTGTCGGTCATTTTCCAGTCGCCCATGCGCTGGCCATCGCGGCTGCCATTGAGCACGTGCGGGCTGGCGCTCATGTTCTCCTGGCCACCGGCGATCACGATCTCGCTGTCGCCCCAGGCCACGGCCTGCGCGGCCAGCATCACGGCCTTGAGGCCCGAGCCGCAGACGGCGTTGATGGTCAGCGCCGGCGTTTCCTTGGCCACACCGGCCTTCATCATGGCCTGGCGGGCCGGGTTCTGGCCACAACCAGCGGCCAGCACCTGGCCCATGATCACTTCACCCACGGCATCCACCGGCAGGCCGGTGCGAGCCAGCAGTTCCTTGATGACGATGCTGCCCAGCTCGGTGGCGGGTGTCTTGGCGAGCGAGCCGCCGAACTTGCCCACGGCGGTGCGGGCGGCTGAAACGATGACGATGTCTTCCATGTGTGTCTCCTAAGTGAGCTAAAAAAATCAAATCCTGTCCGGCGCGAAGAGTCCTCATCGAGAACCCGGGGCCATGTTCATGTTTTCGCCTTGACGTAACGGCCCGGCGCCGGTTCGATGGCGGCATAGGTCTTGCCCCTGCCATAGGTTTTGGGAGCAGCAATTTGCTTGCCAGCCTGTGGCTTGAGCCAGGCGGCCCAGTCGCCCCACCAGCTGCCAGTGTGCTCGGTGGCGCTGGCGATCCAGTCGTTGACGTCGGCCGGGAACTTGCCCGCCGGGCCGGTCCAGTGGCTGCGCTTGTTCTTGCTCGCCGGGTTGATCACACCGGCGATGTGGCCCGAGGCCCCCATCACGAAGCGCTTCTTGCCGGGGAACACCTGCGTGCTGGCATAGGCGCCGCCGATGGGCACGATGTGATCTTCGCGCGAGCCATAGATGTAGACCGGCAGCTTGACCTGGCCCAGGTCGATCTTCTCGCCGCAGACCGTGGCCTTGCCGGGTTTGACCAGGTTGTTTTCCAGGTACATCTGGCGCAGGTACCAGGCGTAGTACGGGCCGGGAAGGTTGGTGCTGTCGGAGTTCCAGTACAGCAGGTCGAACGGCGGCGGCGTCTCGCCCTTGAGGTAGTTGCCCACCACGTAGTTCCACACCAGATCGTTCGGCCGCAGGAAGCTGAAGGTGGTGGCCAGGTCGCGCCCGGGCATGAGGCCACCCTGGGCAAACTGCATCTCGCGCATCTTCACGAAGGGCTCGTCGATGAACACGTCGAGGATGCCGGTGTCGGTGAAGTCGATCAGCGTGGTGAGGAAGGTGGCGCAGTTCACCGGCTCTTCACCGCGCGCGGCCAGCACGGCCAGCGCCGTGCCCAGCATGGTGCCGCCGACGCAGAAACCCAGCGCGTTGATGGTCTCGGCGCCGGTGATGTCCTGCGTGACGCCAATGGCCTTGATCACCGCGTCTTCGATGTAGTCGTCCCAGGTCTTGTGCGAAAGCGACTCGTCCGGATTGCGCCAGCTCACCACGAAGGTGCGGTGGCCCTGCTCCACGCAGTAGCGGATCAGCGAGTTCTCGGGCTGCAGGTCGAGGATGTAGAACTTGTTGATGCAGGGCGGCACCAGCAGGAACGGCCGCTCGTACACCTTGGCCGTGAGGGATTTGTATTCGATCAGCTGGAACAGCTCGTTCTCGAACACCACCGCGCCTTCGGTGGTGGCCACGTTCTTGCCCACCTCGAACACGCTTTCGTCCGTCATGGACACATGGCCCTGCTTCATATCGTGCAGCAGGTTGGCCATGCCTTTGGCGATGCTCTCGCCCTGGGTGTCGAGCGCTTTCTTCTGCGCTTCGGCGTTGAAGGCCAGAAAGTTGCTCGGCGCGCTGGCGGCGATCCACTGCTGCACCGCGAAACGCACGCGCGTGCGGGTCTTGGCGTCGCCCTGCACCGCGTCGGCCAGGGCCATCAGGGTGCGGGCGTTGAGCAGATAGGCGGCGGCCGAGAAGGCGGCCACGGGGTTGCTGCTCCAGGCCTCGGAAGCAAAACGGCGGTCGCCCACCGGCTTGGCATCCAGGCCCTGGTTCCACAGACCGGCCACGTCCTTGAGGTAGCTGGCCTGGATCTCCATCAGCTTGGCCGGCTCGAAGCAGACCTTCTGACCGGCGGCCTGGTTGAACAGGTCGCTCACGCCCGGCAGCCCGCCGCCCATACCCGGCATGGCCATGCCGAAGGGGTTGGCCGCGCCGCTTTGCGGCATGAAGGCCTTGAATGCGGCAAACGGGTCGGCGGCGGCCTCAGGTGCCTGCTGTGTGGCCGCGCCAGGAAAAGCCTGAGCCACCTGCGTCCATTGGGAGATGAGGTTTTGCTGAAACTGCTGCGCAGCCTCCAGCCAGGGTGGTTGGGCGTTATTCCCAGATGTCATGCAGGTCTCCAATGGTCCAATGGTTTTTGGCAGCGGTTTATTATCGAATTCTCTGGGGGAGATTTCCGGGTTTTCCCTAGGTTTTGTCGGACTGCTTTGTGCAGCTTGACAAACCCTCCCGGGCTGCAAGGCGTGTTGTGTATCTGGTGGTCATTGGTTGGATTTACGTGGTGCTCATGATGGCGGTGGCCGAAGCATCCAACACGACGGGCACCGTCCTCGGAGCCATTGTGACCTTCTTTCTTTACGGTTTGCTGCCGGTGGCATTGGTGGTTTACCTGATGCGCACCCCGCAACGCCGAAAGGAACTGAAGGCGCGTGAAGCGACCGAAGACCTGGCGCGCAAGACGCTCGCCCCATCGGGCGCAGCGCCGGTATCAGACTCTCCAGATGCAGACGGCCATGCGCCCGGTGCTGCCCAGACGGACAGCGTCCCGACGATGCGAAAAGAAACGTAAGGACTGTGTCGCGGTGCACCAGGCCTCGGTGCCGTCGTTGCCGTGGATGCGGGTGATGCCCATGGCCCGCAGCCGCAGCCGAGCCAGTGCCGACAGGTCCGCCAGGAACTTCCCGCCCCCTGCTGTCTGCGCCACGAAAGCGCACTCGGCCGCCGGATCGCTCTGCACGAACGCGGCACGCACCTCCGGCCCCACCTCGAACGCCTGGGGCCCGATGCACGGCCCCAGCCAGACGAGCATGTCGGCAGCGATTCGGTCCCGATCGGCCGACGGATCCATCTGCTGAACCGCCCTCACAAAGGCGGCAACGGTGGTCTCCAGCACGCCCTGCCCCGCGGGTTGTGCATCCACACCGGCCAGGCCGCGCCAGCCCGCATGCGCCGCCGCCACCACCGTGCCCGCGCTGTTCGTGAACAGCACCGGCAGACAGTCCGCGACCATGATGGTGCAGGCCACGCCGCTGCGGGTGCTCAGACTGGCGTCGGCCACCGTGCCGTCGGGCGTCTGCGTGTCGAGCACCACCACGGTGGTCCCGTGCACCTGCTGGAGAAACACGGGCCGTGCCGCGATGCGCCCGCCCAGCCGCGCGCGGTTGGTCGCCACGCATTCGGGCGCGTCGCGCACATGGTCGCCGAGGTTGAAGCTGTCAAACGGTGGTGCGGACACGCCACCCGAGCGGGTGGTGAACAAGGCCCGCACCCCCGGCGGCGCGGGCCAGTCGGGGACGATCCCGTCTTCTGCGCGCAGGGGCATCAAGCTTCGTTGTCCGGGCAGGCCGAGGGCTGTGCCTGCTGGAACGCGGGCAAAGCCATGCAGGCGTCGAACGCCGCCATGGTGCGGGGCAGGCCATCGAGCGGTGTGTCGAAGCGCCGGGCGTTGAAGATCTGCGGCACCAGGCAGCAGTCGGCCAGCGTGGGCGTGTCACCGAAACAAAATGGAGACGCAGGACCCTGCGCCAGCTGTCGCTCGAAGACCTCCAGCCCGGTGCGCACCCAGTGCCGGTACCAGGTGTTCTTGGCCTGCTCGTCCACCTTGAGCTCACGGCTGAGGTACTTGAGCACCCGCAGGTTGTTCACGGGATGGATCTCGCAGGCGATCACCTGCGCCAGCGCGCGCACGCGGGCCCGGGCAAGCGGGTCCGCCGGCACCAGCGCGGGCACGGGATGCACCTCGTCGAGGTATTCGATGATCGCCATCGACTGCGACAGGCGCGTGCCGTCGTCCAGCTCCAGCACCGGCACCAGGCCTTCGACGGCGATGTCGCCGAACGCGGGCTGCTTGTGCTCGCCCTTGGCCAGGTGCACCGGCACGTATTCGTAGGCCAGACCCTTGAGCGCGAGCGCGATGCGCACACGGAACGAGGCCGAGGATCGGAAGTAGTTGTAGAGCTTCATGGCCGCCAAGGATAAACCGGTTGGCGTGCCCTGTCCCGACACACCAACCCACCCGTTTTCAGAGCGGGTTGGTGTTCTTCCCGTGACTCAGCGCGCCGGAACGATGACCAGCGTATCGCCCTGCGTGGTCGCGCCCCGGGCACCGGTGCTGCCTGTGCTGCCGGTGGCGCCCGTTGCACCGGTATAGCCGGTTGCTCCGGTGCTGCCCGTGGCGCCGGTATAACCGGTCGCACCCGTATCGCCTGTGGCACCGGTGGCACCCGCGCCGCCCGTGGCGCCGGTGTAGCCGGTGGTTCCCTTGGCACCGGTGGCGCCCGTGCCCCCCGTGTCGCCTGTGGCACCGGTATAACCCGTTGCACCGGTGGCGCCGGTCGCTCCGGTGGCGCCGGTCGGGCCCGCGGGCAACGAGAAGCAGGCGGTCAACGCCAGCGTGGTCGCGGCAACGGCGATGAGTTTGATGGAGTGCATGGTGGTTCCTTGGTCGCTTACAAGGACCGCCCCCACATGAAGAGAGGCCCTGCAGAGTTGATCAGCTTCTGGCACGGAGGTTGAGCTTCGGCAGATCAGGCCATCGCACGGTTTGAGCGGAAGCGCGGCGTGTGGGCCCGCGCATCCGTCTCGACCAAGCTTAGGCAGATGACGCGGTGCAGTCGGTACGCTGGCGCGCATAGCCCCTCCGCCCGAGAAGCATCCCCCCTTGCGCGTAGCCAGCCCCACGCACGCAGGGCCTACTTCGCCAGGTAGGCCACCAGCCCCCGCAGGGTGAAGAGCCGCGGGTAGTCGGCCTCGGGTATGGCGACGTCACTGCCCTGGCTCAGGCCGATGATGAAGTTGAGAAAGTCCATCGAATCGAGGTCCAGCGCCTCGCGCAGGTCTTCGCTGTCCCCCACGCCGGACAGGTCGGCTTCGGGTGCGATGCCGGCCAGCACGTCGGCGGCAAGTCGTCGAATGTCGGATGCGTTCATCGAGGCTCCCATGCGGTTTCAAAGGTCTTGGGGAGATTGCAGGGCCCGCTCAATGGCCGCGAGCAACCGGCCCCCCAGGTGCCCGTCGCTGGCGCGGTGGTCCGCGGCGAGCGTGACGTTCACCACCGGGCGCACCTGCACCTGGCCATCGACCACCCAGGGGCACGGCACCACGCGGCCGAAACCGACGATGGCGACCTGCGGCGGGTAGATCACGCCCAGCACACTCTGCGCGCCACGCTCGCCCAGGCTGGTGACGGTGATGGTGGGGTCGGTCAGCTCGGAGCTGCGCAGGCGACCGCTGCGGGCGCGCTGCACCAGGTCGCTCAGGGCCGCCATCAGCTCGGTCAGGGAGGCCCGGTCGGCGTCGTGGATGGCGGGGGCCACCAGCCCCCCGCCGCGCAGGGCAATCGCCCAGCCGACGTGAATGCCCGTAGCGGCCCGGAAGGCGCCGTTTTCGTAGAAACCGTTGAGTTGGGGCACCTCGCGCAGCGCCCGCGCCGTGGCCTTGAGCAGCAGCACCGCGCCGAGCAGGCGCTGCTCGGGCGGGCGCTCGCGGTTCCAGGCTTCCAGCCAGTCCGAGGCGGCCATGAAGTCGATGTTGTCGCTGAGGTAGTAGTGCGGAATCTCGCGCTTGGAACGGCTCATGGCGGCCGCGATGGCCTGGCGCATCTGGACGGCGTCGAACCCGCTGGCACGCGTGTGTGGTGCAGCCGCCGCGCCGGGCGCCTGATCGGGCGCAGACGGCGCCTGGGCCGCTGCTCGGGCCACGTCGGACAGCGTGACCATGCCGCCCACCCCACTGCCTGGCAAGGCATCGGGGTTCAGGCCCAGCGCCCGCGCACGCTGCCGCGCCGCCGGACTGACCCGCGCGCGCGCCGTGGGCCCGACCGGCGGTGGCGGTGGCGCCGCGAACGCCGGTGGCGCCACAGCGGCATCCCGCCCGCCCGCGTCGGCCCTGGGTGACGTGGGTCCAGGCCGCTGTGTCACAAGCCTGCCGGCCGGCGCGGGAGCCCCTGGCGCACCCTGTGGCCTCACCTGCGCCAGCACCGCGCCCACCGGCATGTCCTGATCCAGCGCCGCCAGTTGATCGATCACGCCGTCGAGAAAGACTTCCACGTCGATCGCGCCCTTGTGGGTTTCCACCACGGCCACGACGTCGCCCGATTTCACGCGGTCGCCCGGCTTCACCAGCCACTGGACCACCTTGCCCGTTTCCATGTCGGCGCCCAGCGAGGGCATGAGGAAATCGGCCACGCTGTGCTACCCCGGGTTCACCAGGCCGCGTGCGGCCGCCACGATGTCGCTCACCTGTGGCAGCGAGGCCTCTTCCATCTGTGCCGCATAGGGCACCGGCACCTCGCGGCTGCAGACGCGGCGCACCGGGGCATCGAGCTCGTGCAGCGCGTCTTCGGCCAGTCGGGCGGAGATCTCCGCCGAGATCGAGCCGCTTTTCCAGCCCTCGTCCACGATCACGCAGCGGTGGGTGCGGGCCACGGATTCGATGACCGCGGCAATGTCCAGCGGACGCAGCACGCGCAGGTCGATCACGTCGGCGCTGATGCCCTCGCCCGCCAGCGCGTCGGCCGCGGCCAGGCACTTCGGCAGGCTGTTGCCATAGGTGATCAGGCTCACGTCCGAACCGGAGCGCCGCCGTCTGGCGTGCGCGATGTCCACCGCCGTGACGGCCGGATCGATCTCGTCTTCGGCGTTGTAGAGCACCACGTGCTCGAACAGCAGCACCGGGTTGGGGTCGGCCAGCGCCGCCGCCAGCATGTGGCGGGCGTCTTCCACCGTGGCGGGCGCCAGCACCTTGAGCCCCGGTATGTGCGCATACCAGCCCTCCAGGCTGTGCGAGTGCTGGGCCGCCAGCTGCCGACCGCCGCCCGTGGCCATGCGGATGACCACGGGCACGGCAAACTGCCCGCCCGACATGTGCGACAAGGTGGCCGCGTTGTTCATGATCTGGTCCAGCGCGAGCATGCTGAAATTGCAGGTCATGATCTCCACGATGGGCCGCAGACCGGTGAGCGCCGCGCCGATGCCCGCGCCCACAAAGCCGTTCTCCGCCAGTGGCGTGTCGCGAATGCGGGCGGGGCCGAATTCCTCCAGCAAGCCCTTGGTCACCGCATAACAACCGCCGTACTTGCCCACGTCCTCGCCCATCACGAAACAGCGGGGGTCCGACAACAGTGCCTCGCGGATCGCCTGCCGACAGGCTTCGCGGTAGGTCATCTTCATGGGGGTCGTGTTCATCGCACCTCCTGCCGAGTCGCCACCCAAGGGATGCAAGCGCGGTGGGTCATGCCGCCTGCTCCTGCACGACGCTGTCCATCAGGACGAAGCGTTCCAGTTCGGCCACCGGCTCCAGCGTGCCCGCCTCGGCAAAAGCCACGGCGGTGTCGATCTCGGCGGCGATGCCTGCGTCGATCGCGGCCGCCTCGTCGGGGCTCAGCAAGTGGTTGTCCTCCATCCAGCGGCGCAGGCGCTCGATCGGGTCGCGGCGTTTCCAGCCCTCAACCTCCTCGCGCGTGCGATAGGCCTGGGTATCGAACATCGAATGCGCGCGGTAGCGGTAGGTGCGGCATTCCAGAAAGAAAGGCCCCAGGCCGGCGCGGACGTGATCCACCGCCCGGCGGGCAGCCGCGGCCATCTGCACCGGTTCCATGGCGTCGACCTGCGCGCTGGCCATGCGGTAGGCCTCGGCCTTGCGGTACACGTCGGTCTGCGACTCCGCGTCCTTCAGGGGCACGCCCATGGCGTACAAGTTGTTTTCGCAGACGAACAGCACCGGCAGTTGCCAGAGGGCGGCCAGGTTCATGCTTTCGTGAAACGCCCCCTCGGCCACCGCCCCTTCGCCGAAGAAGCAGGCGGTGAGCGCGCCGGGGCGCAGCTGCTTGTCGGCCATGGCGATGCCCACGGCCAGCGGCAGGCTACCACCCACGATGGCGTTGCCGCCGAAGAACCGCCGTTCGCGGTCGAAGATGTGCATGGAGCCACCACGCCCGCGGCAACAGCCTTCGAGCTTGCCCAGCATTTCGGCCATCAGCGCCCGCATGGGCACGCCGCGCGCCAGCGCCTGGCCGTGTTCACGGTAGGTGGCCACCACCGCGTCGCGCGCCTCCAGCGCGGCCATCACGCCCACGGCCACCGGCTCCTCGCCGTCGTACAGGTGCAGGAAACCCCGGATCTTCTGCGCCTGGTAGAGCTCGACGCACTTGGCCTCGAAGCGGCGGATGCGCAACATCTCCCGGTACAGGTGGTGCAGGTGCGCGCGGTCCAGATGGAGCTTGTCGGTCATGTCGTGGCCTCAGTCATCAGCGGGCCTGCCGCCGGGCCGCCCCAAGGCAGGACCAGCCCCCCGGGGGGGGGGCAGCGACCCGCGGAGCGGCGGAGCGTGGGGGCTCTCATTTCTTTTCGTCGCTTTCCAGCGTGGACAGATCGCCCTCGGGCAGACCGAGCTCGCGCGCCTTGAGCAGGCGGCGCATGATCTTGCCGCTGCGCGTCTTGGGCAGGTTGTCGCGGAAATCGATCTGCTTGGGCGCCACCGCCGCGCCCAGGCGCTTGCGGGCATGGCCCAGCAGCTCGCGCCGCAGCGCCTCGCTCGCCTCGTGGCCCGGCTTGAGGGCCACGAAGGCCTTCACCACCTCGCCCGCCATCGGGTCGGGAATGCCGATGACGCCAGCCTCGGCCACGGCCGGATGTTCCATCAAGGCGCTCTCCACCTCGAAGGGCCCGATCAGGTGGCCGGACGACTTGATCACGTCGTCGGCACGGCCGACGAACCAGTAGTAGCCATCGGCGTCCCGGCGCACCAGATCGCCCGTGAGGTACCAGCCGTCCACGAAGCACTTGCGGTAGCGCTCGTCCTCGTGCAGGTAGCCGCGCATCATGGACGGCCAGGGCGTTCGCAGTGCCAGTTCGCCATCCACGTCGGGCGTCGCGATCGGTTCGACATGCCCGCCCTCGGTCCGGCGCACGACCGCGGCGACGATGCCCGGCAAGGGCTTGCCCATGGAGCCGGGGCGGATGTCCATCGCCGCGTAGTTCGACACCATGATGCCGCCCGTTTCGGTCTGCCACCAGTTGTCGTGGAACGGCAGGCCAAACGCCTCCAGCCCCCAGACCACGGCCTCCGGATTCAGCGGCTCACCCACACTGGCCATGAATCGCAACGCCGACAGATCGACACCCTTCAAGGCCTCGGCGCCGAGCTTCATCATCATGCGGATGGCGGTGGGCGCGGTGTACCAGACGCTCACGCGCTCGCGCTCGAGCACGCCGTACCAGGTCTGCGCATCGAACTCGGCCTCGACCACCACATTGGTCACGCCGCAGACCAGCGGCGCGATGACGCCATAGCTCGTGCCCGTGACCCAGCCCGGGTCCGCCGTGCACCAGAACACATCGTCGTCGTGCAGATCGAGCGCGTAGCGGCCGGTGACCATGTGCGCCAGCACGGCGGCGTGCACGTGCACCGCCCCCTTGGGCCGGCCGGTGGTGCCGCTGGTGAAATGCAGCAGGGCCATGGACTCCGGATCGGTCGGGGCGATGGTGTAGGCGGTGGGGGCGGGTGACACCAGCGCTCCCCAAGGGTGCACCCCACCCTCGTCCGACGGCACCGCACCCACCACGATCACGTGCCGCAGGCCGGGCAGGCGCTCGCGCAGATCCTGCACCTTGCGTTGGTACAGCTCCGGCGTCGTGACCAGCACGCGCGCGTCGCCCAATTCGGCCCGCGTGACGATGGGCTCGGGCCCGAACGCCGAAAACAGCGGCGTCACGACACAGCGCGCCTTGAGCGCGCCCAGCAGCGCCACGTACAACTCGGGCAGGCGCCCCATCAGGATGAACACGCGCTCGCCGGGCTGTACTCCCAGGTGTTCGAGCGCATTGGCGAACTGGTTGGTGGCCCGCGCCAGGTCCGCGTAACTGAACTCGCGCCGCTCGCCGTTCTTGCCCAGCCAGCGGATCGCGGTCTTGTGGCCCCGGCCGTGCAGCACGTGGCGGTCCACCGCCTCGTGGGCGATGTTCAGCCCGCCGCCACCGGGCAGACCATCAAGCTGCCCCAGTGCCTCGGGCCAGCTGAACCGGGCGACCGTGGCGTCGTAGTCGGTCAGGTTGGGCGGTGACGCATGAACCTCGGGCTTGTGAATGGGTGCATGTGCCATGGACGGTCTCCTGGATTCACTCGCGTTGGGCCGGCGGCGACGTCGGCTGGGGTGTCTGCAGCATACGCCCCAGCAGGTCCATCGGGAGCGGGAATACGATGGTCGAGGCGCGGTCGCCGGCCACCTGGGTCATGGTCTGCAGGTAGCGCAGCTGCATGGCCTCGGGCTGTTGCGCGAGCATCCGCGCCGCTTCCAGCAGGGAAACCGCCGCCTGTTTTTCGCCTTCGGCGTGGATCACCTTGGCGCGCCGTTCGCGCTCGGCCTCGGCCTGGCGCGCAATGGCGCGCACCATGGACTCGTTCAGGTCGATGTGCTTGATCTCGACGTTGGTCACCTTGATGCCCCAGGCGCCGGTCTGCGCGTCCAGGATCTGCTGCACGTCGAGGTTCAGCCGCTCGCGCTCGGCCAACATTTCGTCAAGCTCGTGTTTGCCCAGCACCACACGCAAGGTGGTCTGCGCGAGCTGGCTGGTGGCCATGAGGTAGTTTTCCACCTGGATGATGGCCTTGTCGGCCGCCACCACGCGAAAGAACACCACCGCGTTGACCTTGACCGACACGTTATCGCGCGAGATCACGTCCTGCGGCTCCACGTCCATGGTCACCACGCGCAGATCGACCCGCACCATCTGCTGCAGGCCGGGAATCACGAGCACCAGGCCCGGGCCCTTGACCCTCCAGAACCGGCCCAGCTGGAACACCACGCCGCGCTCGTACTCGCGCAGGATGCGAAACGACGACGCCAGCAGGATCAGCACGACGGGCACGAGAACCGTGCCCAGCCCCAGGTTGAAATCAAACATCGTGGGTGCCTCCTTCCGATGGGTGGGGAGATGGGGGCGGTGTGGCGGCCTCCGGCCGCACCTGCAGCGACAGGTCGTGCAGGGCCTCCACGCGCACGCGCTGCCCGGGTCGCAGCGCAGTGTCAGCGCGCACCTGCCAGCGCTCGCCACGGACCTCGGCCCAGGCCTGACCGTCCTGCACCTGGACCACCTCGCCCAGGGCGCCGATCATGTCTTCGCCTCCGCTGACCACGGGGGCGCGGCGCGCCCGCAGCGCCATGCCACCACCCAGCAGCACCGCGGCCCCGGCGGTGACGGCGATGCCGAAGAGCAGCGGCAGCGGCACGCCCATGCCGGGCACGTCGCGGTCGAACAGCAGCAGGCCGCCGGTGATGAACGCCACGACACCGCCCACGCCCAGCACGCCAAACGACGGCGACAGCAGCTCGGCGGCGAGCAGCGCAAAACCGAGCAGGATCAGGGCCAGGGCCGCGTAGTTCACGGGCAGCAACTGCAGCGCGAACATCGCGAGCAGCAGGCAGACCGCGCCCACCGTGCCGGCCAGGCCGAAGCTGGGCGAGGAAAACTCGAACATCAGGCCGTAGACCCCGATCATCAGCAGGATCAGCGCCAGGCTGGGGTTGGCGATCACGCCCAGCAGGCGGTGGCGCCAGTCGGGGGGCTGGGCGACGGTGCCCAGGCCACGGGTCTGCAGGCGCAGTTCGCCACTGGCCATGCGCACGGTGCGCCCGTCGATCTGGCGCAGCAGGTCCGGGAGGTCGCTGGCCACCACGTCGACCACCTTCTCGCGCAGGGCCTCGGTCGCGCTCAGGCTCACCGCTTCGCGCACCGCGCGCTCGGCCCACGCCACGTTGCGCCCGTGCCGGATGGCCAGGCCGCGGATGAAGGCGGCCGCGTCGTTGACCTGCTTGGCGGTCATGGCGTCCGCCGGCGACGCGGGGGCGGGTGCGCCGGGTTTGCCGGGCTCCCCTTTGGGAGCCGGGTCGGCGTCGGGCCGCTCCCTGGGGGGCTGCGGCGCGCCGGGCATGCCAATGGCCACAGGCGTGGCCGCGCCCAATGTGGTGGCCGGCGCCATGGCGGCGACGTGGCTGGCGTAGAGGATGTAGGTGCCGGCGCTGGCCGCGCGCGAGCCCGGCGGGCTCACATAGGTGACCACGGGCACCGGCGAAGCCAGCACGGCCTGGATGATCTGGCGCATGGAGCTGTCCAGCCCGCCCGGGGTGTCGAGCTCCAGCACCACCAGGGGGGCGCCCTGCCGCTGGGCGCGCTGCAGGCCGCGAACGATGTAGTCGGCGCTGGCCGGCCCGATGGCGTCGTGCACCGTGAGCACGGTGGCCGGAGCAGCGGCATGCGCGGCGAACCCCGCCAGGCCCAGCAGCAGCGCCAGCAGTGCACAGCGCCCCGCAGCGCCGAAGGCTCGCCCGCCAGACACCGCGGCATGCACGACCCGATCGAACCGCATCGCACCTCCTGCAGGAAGGACAACGAGCCCACTGTAAGAGCCTGAGGGGCATCCTGCAAGCCAACCGCCCGGGGACGGCGCTGGCATGGCGGGCATGCTTCATCGCCGCCGGGGTGGCGGCGTCACCGCCCTACCCGGCGTGCCCCACGCCCCGCCGCGAGGCGTTCAAGCCGCGGAGCGGCCGACCGCAACGAGCTCGCGCAACACCTCGGCCACCACCGGCACGATGCTCACCGTGTTGCTCGGGTGGGGGATGCAGTCGGTGCTCCAGATCTGGCCCGCGCCCGCTTCGCGGATGAGCCGCACCGCGTCGGCGGCGAACAGCGCGTGCGTCACGGCCACGTCCACCGAGGCCGCGCCCGCCGCGCACAGCAGCCGCGTGGCCTGCGCCACCGTGTGGCCCGAGCTGGCCACGTCGTCCATCAGCACCACCTGGCGCCCGGCCACGGGCATGGCGGGCAGCTCGATCTCCACCTCGTGGTCGCCGTGGCGGGTCTTGCGACACACCGCGTGGTCCCAGCCAAAGCGCTGCGCGGCGCTGGACACCCATTGCAGCGACTCCTCGTCGGGCCCGATCAGCACCGGCCGCACCCGGTTGCGCGCGATGTGGTCGGCCAGCAGCGGCGCGCCGCTGAGCACGATGGCGTCGCGCACCGGCACGGCCTCGCTCAGCATGGTCACGCGGTGCAGGTGCGGGTCCACGGTGATGACCGCGTCGAACAGGCTGGCGAGAAAACCGCCGATCACGCGCTGGCTGACCACCTCGCCGGGGTTGAAGGCGATGTCCTGGCGCATGTAGGCCAGGTAGGGCGCCACCAGCGTGAGGTGCTGCGCGCCGAGCTGGCGCGCCGTCTGCGCGGCCAGCAACAGCTCGACCAGTTTTTCGTTTGGCTGGTGCAGGCCGCGCCAGAGCACCACGCGGGCCGGCAGGGCTTCGGGCAGGCGCAGGCGCAGCTCGCCGTCGGGAAAGCGGTGGCGCGCAATCACGGCCAGCTTCAGCCCGGCCGCGTGGGCGGCGCTGGCCGCGATGACCCGCTCGTTCTCAAAACACAACAGGCAGCCGGCCAGATCGTTCAGGGGTGTGCTCATCAGAACTCCACAAACACGTGGGGCAGCTGCTCCGCGCTGCCGATGCTGTAGCCGCTGGCGCGCGCGCTGGCCTGGCGCGCGAATTCGAGGTCAGCGGCGTAGCTGGCGTACACGCGGTAGAGCACCTCGCCCGCGACCACCGGCTCGCCCAGCTTGCGCAGCAGGTCCACGCCCGCGCCCTGCACCTTGGGCGCGCCGGCCAGCCGTGCGATGAGCGCGATCTGCAGGTTGTCGATGCCCGCCACCAGGCCCGACTCGGGCGCCACGACGTCCAGCGTGAGCGTCCCCAGCGGCGGGTGGTGGTGGTCGAAACCGTGCGAGCCCTGGGCCTCGATGATGGCGCGCATCTGCGCCAGCGCGCGGCCCGAGTCGAGGATGTCCCGTGCGATGCGAAAGCCGTCGCCACCGCGCACGTCGGGGCTGCATTCGATGATGCGGCCCGCCAGCCGCAGCGACTTCTGCCGCAGGTCGTTCGGGGCCTGCGGGTCGTTTTCCAGCACCTGCATCACATCGCGCGCCTCCAGCACCGGTCCCACACCACGGCCCACGGGCTGCCGGCCGTCGGTGATCACCACGTCCAGCGAGAGGTGCAGGCGCTGCGCCACATACTCGAACAGGCGGCGCAGGCGCTGCGCCTCGGGCATGGAGCGCACCTTGGCCGTGGGGCCGATGGGAATGTCGAGCACCAGGTGGGTGGCGCCGGCGGCGATCTTCTTTGACAGGATGGAGGCCACCATCTGCCCCGGCGAATCGATGGACAGCGGCCGCTCGACCGAGATCAGCACGTCGTCGGCTGGCGAGAGGTGGGCCGTGCCGCCCCAGGCCAGGCAGCCTTTGTGCGCGCGCACGATCTCGGTGAGGCGGTCGAACGGCAACTGCACATTGGCCAGCACTTCCATGGTGTCGGCCGTGCCCGCGGGCGAGGTGATGGCGCGCGACGAGGTCTTGGGGAACACCAGGCCGTAGGCCGCGACGATGGGCACCACCAGCATGGAGGTGCGGTTGCCCGGGATGCCGCCGATGCAGTGCTTGTCCACCACCAGCGGCTCGTGCCAGTCGAGCCGGCGGCCCGCGGCCACCATGGCTTCGGAGAGGAAGTACACCTCCTCGCGGTCGAGCTCGCTGCGGTTGCTGGCGACCACGAAGGCGGTCAGTTCGATCTTGGAGTAGCGCAGCTCGGCGATGTCGCGCACGATGGCGTGAAAGTCGTCTCGGCCCAGGCGCTCGCCGTTGATCTTGCGAAACAGCGCGGGAATGGACTCGGGCGGCTCGGCCTGCGAGACCGAAGCCGGGTGGCCGTCGAGCACTTCGAGCTGCCTGAAGGCGTCTTCCGATACGCCCAGCTGGTGGCGCCCGACGATGCTGGCGTCGTCCACCACGTTGAGCGTGGCCAGGATGCGTTTGCCGTTGGCGCGCACCTCCACCTTGGACAGGGCCTGGAAACCCTCGGCCCGGTAGACCGCGCAATCGCGGTGCAGGTAGGCCACGTTCTCGTGGTAGGTGTCGATGGCCACGCGGCGCAGCACGAGGCTGCCACGGCAGGGGGTGTCTTGTTCCGGTTGGGCGCTCATGTCGGCACGATACACCCCCGAAAGACCCGAGCGACCGGCAAGGCACGCCCACTTCGGTTTTCCATGGCCCCGCAGCACCACCCCGAGGCACGAAACCGTGCCCTGGGACCCACTCCCTCTCCGGCGCGACATGTCTTCCACCCAGGATGCGGTGGAACCGGCTTCGCCGGGCCACTCGCATCGCCCCCTGGGGGGTGACGGCCCGCAGGGCCGGCGCAGGGGGGCCCCGTCCTCAGCCCACGACCAGCCGCATCCCCGGCATGAAGCGCTCGGACTCCGCGCGCCGCTCCAGCGCCAGCCGCATGTTCATCTGCGCCACCTCGGTGTGCTCCACCGCGAGGGCCTGTGCACGCGCGCCCTCGCCGCGCTGCAACGCGTCGCACAGCATGTGGTGCTGGCGATGGGCGTAGAGCATCCAGTCGCGGTCCAGCGCCACCGTGCCCTGCATGGGCAACATGGCCGAGGCGGGAGCGAACGGCAGCTTGTCGTTGAGCGCCACAGCGCGCTGCAGCGCCCGGTTGCCGCAGGCCTCCAGGATCAGCGCATGGAAGCGGTCGTTCATGGCCGCGTAGGCGGCGTAGCTCTCCATCGTCAGCGGCTGGGCCTGGAGCAGGCGGTCGCCCTCGTCCAGACAGGCCCGCAGACCACCCTGGAGCTGGCGCGACACGCCGTGTTCGGCCACCAGCCGCGCAGCCATGCCTTCCAGATGGCCGCGCACCGCGATCGCGTCGGTCACCTCCTGGGCAGTGAACTGGCGCACCAGGTATTTGCCGGTGTCGTTGGCCTCGACCAGCCCCTCCTGCTCCAGCGTGACCAGCGCGGCGCGCACCGGCGTGCGCGAGGCCCCCAGCCGCTCGGCCAGTTGCTGCTCGGCCAGCCGCTGGCCGGGCGCGAACTCGCCGCTCAGGATCAGGTCGCGCAGTTGCATCAAAACGGTTTCTTGCAGGCTCATGCCGCAAACTGTACACTGAATCGACAAAATGGGATACCGTTTAACAACCCTCTCTCGCCCGCCTACAGGAGCCCCCGCATGAAAGCCGAACTGAACCAGCGCATCACCCAGGTCGGGCCCGGCACACCGGGCGGTGAGCTGCTGCGCCGCTACTGGCAGCCGGTGGCCCTGCTCGACGAGTTCAACCCGGCGCTGGACCCGGCCATGGGCGTGCGCCCGGTGAAGGCGGTGCGGGTGCTGGGGCAGGACTTCGTGCTGTTCAGGAACGCACAAAGCGCCTTCGGCCTGCTCGACCGCGACTGCCCGCACCGCGGCGCCGACCTGGCCTACGGCCGCAACGAGGGCGACGGCCTGCGCTGCCCCTTCCACGGCTGGAAGTTCGACGTGTCAGGCCAGTGCACCGAAACCCCGGCCGAGCCCGCCGGCAGCACGCTGTGCACCCGCATCCGGCAGCGCAGCTACCCGCTGGTGGAAAAAGCGGGCGCGCTGTTCGGCTGGTTCGGCCCCGAGGGCAGCACGCCACCGCCCTTCCCCGCGCTGGACTGCTTCGAGGCGCCCGCCACGCACAGCTTCGTGTTCAAGGGCCTGTGGCACTGCAACTGGCTGCAGGCCTTCGAGGTCGGCATCGACCCGGCGCACGCCTCGTACCTGCACCGCTTCTTCAACGACGCTTCGCTCGAAGACAGCTACGGCAAGCAGTTCCGCGGCGCCAGCGTGGGCGAGGTGGGCGGCGAGCGCTGGCCCATGACCAAGGTGATGCGCGAATTCGGCCAGCCACAGATCAGCTTCACGCAGCAGCCCTACGGCATCCAGCTGACCGCCCTGCGCCCCATGACCGAGGCGCTCACCCACGTGCGCATCACCAACGCGGTGTTCCCGCAGACCTTCGTGATCCCGCTGTCCGAAACCATGACGATCACGCAGATGCACGTGCCGGTGGACGACACGCACAACTACTGGTTCGCCTTCTTCACCAGCTTCGCCGATCCCGTGGACAAGAACACCATGCGCAACCAGCGCCTGGACGCCGTCACCCTGCCCGACTACATCCCGAAGTCCGGCCGCCACAACCAGTGGGGCTTCAACGCCGAAGAGCAGCAGAACCGCACCTACCTCGGCATGGGCGAGGACGACATCAACGTGCACGACCAGTGGGCCTGCGAGAGCATGGGCGCCATCCAGGACCGCACGCGCGAACACCTGGGCACCACCGACAAAGTGATCATGGCGAACCGGCGCATGTTGTTGCAGGCCATGGACACCGTGGCCGCAGGGGGCACACCGCCCGGCATCGCCGACCCGGCACAACACGCCAGCATCCACGGCCCCGACACGGTGGACGGCATCGCCCCCGCCGAGGGTTGGCAGGCCTGGTGGCAAGACGCCGTGCGCGCCAAGCGCGCGGGCGCGCCCTGGCAGAACGCCGCCGCGCAGCCCGCCACCGAAACGGCCGGCGCGAAATGAGCCCTTTCGCCCAACGCTGCGGCATCCACGACGCGGCCCGCGAAGCCGCCTGCCTGCAGACCGCCCAGCTCATCGAAGCCAGCGGCGTCCAGCGCGTGCGCCTGGGCTGGTGCGACGCGCACGGCATGCTGCGCGGCAAGACGTTGATGGCGCACGCCGCGATCAAGGCGCTGCGCGACGGCGTGGGCATGGTCGGCACGCTGATGCTCAAGGACACGGCCGACCGCACCGCGTGGAAGGTGTTCGAGCCCGGTGGCGCGGACGACCTGCCCGGGTTTGCCGGCGCGGCCAACCTGATGCTGCTGCCCGACCCGGCCAGCTTCACCCCCCTGCCCTGGCAGGCCCACACCGGCTGGCTGCGCTGCCAGCCCTGGTTTCCCGACGGCACGCCCGTGCCGCTGGACACGCGGCGCGTGCTGCAGCGGGCGCTGGCGCGGCTGGCCCAGGCGGGCTATGGGCTCAAGACCGGGCTCGAAGTGGAATTCCACATCTACCGCATCACCGACACCGCGCCCCAGCTCGACCCCGAGCGCGCCGCCTGGCCCGGCCTGCCGCCGCAGGTGGAAATGATCCACCCCGGCTACAACCTGCAGTCCGAGGCCCTGATCGACCTGGCCGATGAGCCGCTGGCCATCGTCATGCGCACCGCGCAGGCGCTGGGCCTGCCGCTGCAGTCGCTGGAAATCGAGCTCGGCCCGAGCCAGGTCGAAGCCGTGTTCGACGCCACCGACGCCCTCACCGCGGCCGACCAGATGGTGCTGTTTCGCAACGGCGTGCGCCAGGCGCTGCGCCGCGCGGGCTACCACGCCACCTTCATGTGCCGCCCGCCGTTTCCGAACATCATGTCCAGCGGCTGGCACCTGCACCAGTCGCTGGTGGACCTGAAAACCGGGGCCAACGCCTGCGTGCGCGAAGCGCCCGCAGCGGGCAGCAGCCGCGCCGACGCGCGCCACACGCTGTCGGACGCCGGCGCCCACTGGCTCGCCGGCCTGCTGGCCCACGCCCCCGGCATGACGGCGCTGTGCACGCCCACCATCAACGGCTTTGCCCGCTTCCGCCCCAACGCGCTGGCACCTCAGAGCGTGATCTGGGGCCAGGACAACCGCGGCGCCATGCTGCGCGTGGTGGGGGCGGCGGGCGACGCCGCCACCCGCATCGAAAACCGCGTGGGCGAACCGGCGGCCAACCCCTACCTCTACATCGCCGCGCAGATCCACGCCGGGCTCGACGGCCTGGAGCGCGGCCTCACGCCCCCGCCCGCCTGCGAAACCCCCTACGCCGACGGTTTCGAGAAAATCCCCGGCACACTGGGCGATGCGCTGGACGCCCTGCGCGACGACGCCGCGCTCAGCCAGGGCCTGGGCTCCGACGTCGTGCGCTATTTCCGCCGCATCAAGCGCAGCGAAATCGACCGCCACGCCCAGGCCGACGACAAGGCCGATTTCGAACGGCGCGAATACTTCAGCCGCATCTGAACCCTTCCACCACCATGATCCACATCCGATTCATCGCCGCCGACCAGTCGGTGCAAGACATCCAGGCCGAACCCGGCCAGAGCCTCATGAAGGCCGCCGTGGACGCCAACGTGCGCGGCATCGAAGCCGACTGCGGCGGTACCCTGACCTGCGCCACCTGCCACGTCATGGTCAACGCGCCCTGGATTCACCAGCTGCCGCCCCCGGTGGCCGACGAGGGCGACATGCTGGACTTCGCCGCCTGCCCGGCCCAGCCCGACAGCCGCCTGAGCTGCCAGATCGTGCTCACGCCCGAGCTCGACGGCCTGGTGGTGCGGTTGCCGGCGAAGCAGCATTGACCCCCCCCCCCGCGGCGCTTCGCGCCACCCCCCAGGGGGCGATGCCCTGCGGCCTGGCAAAGCCAGTTCCGCGGCATCCTGGGCACAGGCACGTGCGCCGGAGGCACACTGTGCTGCCGCGAGTTTTCTTTAACCTCTTTCCCTCCCTCTTATGACCTCCTACACCTTCACCCCGCCCCCCGTCGTGTCCGTGCCCGTGGTCGGCCGTGCCGAGCGCTTTCCGGTCCACCGCATCTACTGCGTGGGCCGCAATTACGAAGAACACGCCAAAGAGATGGGCTTCACCGGCCGCGAGCCGCCGTTCTTCTTTCTCAAGCCGGCCGACGCCATCGTTGTCGCCGAGCCGGGCCACGTGGCCACCATCCCTTATCCCAGCCTCACGGCCAACCTGCACCACGAGATTGAACTGGTCGTGGCGATCGGCCGGGGCGGGCGCGGCATCAAGGCCGAAGACGCCGCCAGCCACATCTACGGCTACGCGGTCGGCCTGGACATGACGCGCCGCGACCTGCAGACCGAGATGAAGAAGCAGGGCCGGCCGTGGTGCATCGGCAAGGGCTACGACCAGTCCGCCCCCATCGGCCCGATCACCCCCGCGGCGGACGCGGGCGACATCCACCACGCGGCCATCTGGCTGCAGGTCAACGGCAGCGACCGCCAGCGCAGCGCGGTCAGCCAACTCATCTGGAACGTCGCCGAAACCATCGAGCACCTCTCCAACGCCTGGGAGCTGCAGGCCGGTGACCTGATCTACACCGGCACCCCCGCGGGCGTGGGCGCGGTGGTGCGCGGCGACACCATGACCGGCGGCATCGACGGGTTGAGCGGCATCACCGTCCAGGTGGCCTGAACCCCGGCCCGCCGGCCCCGGGTTTACCCCCGGGGGCTCCTTCCTATAATTCCGCAGGGGTGAATTGGTTTTACAAAAATAAATCACGCAAACCTCACCCGCGATCCCGTTTGCGGGTTTGACCCCTGCCCGACGCGGTGCGAAACCCTTACCGTTGCCGGGTCTTGCCTTCCCTCATTTTTCGACCGACCCCAGGAGACCTCCCCATGATCCAGCGCAGAACCCTGCTTCAATCCGGTGCCGCCGTGGCCTTTGGCGCGCCCGCCCTCGTCGGCTTCGCCCAGCAGACCGTCACCCTCAAGTTCCACACCTTCATGTCGCCGCAGTCCAACGTGTGGCTCAACATGCACAAGGCCTGGATGGACAAGGTCACCAAGGACTCCGACGGCCGCATCAAGTTCGAGGCCTATCCCGCCATGCAGCTGGGTGGCTCGCCGGTGCAGCTCTACGACCAGGCCAAGGACGGCGTGGTGGACATCGTCTGGACCCTGCCGGGCAACACCCCGGGTCGCTTCCCGCGCATCGAGGTGTTCGAGCTGCCGTTCATGATGAACAACGCCGAAGCCACCTCCAAGGCCTACTGGGAATACGTGCAGACCGTCGCCAAGGACGAGTTCAAGGAAGTGCAGCCGATCGCCCTGCAGGTGCATGGCCCGGGCATGTTCCACATGCGCAACAAGCAGGTCAAGACCGCCGAAGACCTCAAGGGCTCCAAGGTGCGCGGCCCGACCCGCCAGATCACCAAGATGCTCGGCTACCTGGGCGCCACGCCCGTGGGCATGCCGCTGCCGCAGATCCCCGACGCGCTCTCCAAGGGCGTGATCGACGGCTGCGTGATCCCCTGGGAAGTGGTGCCCGCGGTGAAGGTCCAGGAACTGGCCAAGTTCCACAGCGAGTTCGACCCCTCGGGCGGCGCGCTCTACACCACCACCTTCATCCTGGCGATGAACAAGGCCAAGTACTTCTCGCTGCCGCCCGACCTCAAGGCCGTCATCGACAAGAACTCGGGCCTGGAAACCTCGGCCTGGCTGGGCAAGGTGCAGCAAAGCGGCGACAAGCCGGGCCGCGAGTCCGCCGTGAAACTCGGCAACACGATCCACACCATCCCCGCGGCCGAGGCGCAGGAATTCAAGCGCAAGGCCCGCCTGGTGGAGGTGGAGTGGGTGCAGGACATGGACAAGCGCGGCTTCAACGGCAAGCAGCTGCTCGACACCGCCAAGGCCCTGATCGAAAAGCACGGCAAGACCACCAAAGGCTGAGCGCCACCCGCGCCGGGGCCCGCGCCCCACGCGTCTTGAAGGGCTCCGCAAGGGGCCCTTTTTCATTTCCCCCTACACTTTGCGGCATGCACCGCAGCCCCATCCAGCACTGCAGACAATGCGGCGCCGCCGTCAGCTACCGCATCCCCGACGACGGCGACACCAAGCCCCGCGCGGTCTGCCCCGCCTGCCACACCATCCACTACGAAAACCCGCTCAACGTGGTCGGCACCGTGCCCGTGTGGGGCGAGACCGGCGAATACGTGCTGCTCTGCCTGCGCAACATCGAACCCCGCCGGGGCAAGTGGACACTGCCCGCGGGCTTCATGGAGCTGGGCGAAACCACCGCGCAGGGCGCGGCCCGCGAGACCGACGAAGAAGCCGGCGCACAGTTCGAGATGGGCGACATCTTCACCCTCATGAACGTCGCGCGCGTGGGCCAGGTCCACATGTACTACCGCGCGCGCCTGCTCAGCACGCAGTTCAACCCCGGCACCGAAACCATCGAAGCCCGGCTGTTCACCGAAGACCAGATTCCCTGGGACGAGATCGCCTTTCGCACCGTCAAGGAAACGCTGGAACACTATTTCGCCGACCGGCGCGCGGGCCGTTTCGGTTTTCACGCCTTCGACATCGCCTGAGCGCAGCGGCTGAGCCCATGGCGTTCGCACCGATGGGCTTGACCGGTCGCGCCATCGACCGCTGGGCCGCCCGCCCGGTGCTCACCGGCAGCAGCCTGCTGTTCGCCGCCGGACTGGCGGGCCTGTCCCAGGCGCAGGGCACGGTGGGCCTGATGCTGGCCTGACTGGTGCTGGGCATCGCCATGGGGGCGGGCTCTACGAAGCGGCTTTTTCCGCCCTGGTCCGGCTGCAGGGCACCCAGGCACGGACATCCATCACCGGCATCACGCTGCTGGCCGGCTTCGCCAGCACCGTGGGCTGGCCCTTGAGCGGTCTGCTCGAAGCCCAGGTCGGCTGGCGCGGCGCCTGCCTGGCCTGGGCCGGGCTGCACCTGCTGGTGGGCCTGCCACTCAACCTGGCGCTGCCCCGCGCCGCGGCCCTGGACTTCAGACCCGTTCGATGACCAACGCGATCCCCTGCCCCACGCCAATGCACATGGTGCACAGCGCGTAGCGCCCGCCCGTGGCGTGCAGGCGGTTCACCGCCGTGGTGGCCAGGCGTGCGCCGCTGGCACCCAGCGGGTGGCCCAGGGCGATGGCGCCGCCCCAGGCGTTCACGCGTTCATCGTCGTCTTTCAGACCCAGGGTGCGCAGCACGGCCAGGCCTTGCGCGGCGAAGGCTTCGTTGAGTTCGATCACGTCGAGCTGGTCCAGCGTGAGGCCGGTGAGGGCCAGCACCTTCTGCGTGGCCGGGGCCGGCCCCATGCCCATGATGCGCGGGGCCACACCGGCCGTGGCCATGCCGACGATGCGGGCCTTGGGTGTGAGGCCGTTCTTCGCCGCCGTGGCCTCGTCGGCCAGCAGCAGCGCGCAGGCGCCGTCGTTCACGCCGCTGGCGTTGCCGGCCGTCACGCTGCCGTCCGGTTTGACCACGCCCTTGAGCTTGGCCAGGGCTTCGAGGCTGGTTTCGCGCGGGTGTTCGTCGGTGTCCACGACGAGGGCGTCGCCCTTTTTCTGCGGGATGCTCACCGGGCAGATCTCGCGCGCCAGGTGACCGGCCTGGATCGCGGCCACGGCTTTCATCTGGCTGGCCAGGGCCATGCGGTCCTGGGCTTCGCGCTCGATCTTGAACTCGGTCGCCACGTTTTCGGCGGTTTCGGGCATGGAATCGACGCCGTACTGGGCTTTCATGAGTTTGTTAACGAAGCGCCAGCCGATGGTGGTGTCGTAGACGGCGTTGTTGCGGCTGAAGGCGCTCTCGGCTTTGGGCATGACGAAGGGGGCGCGGCTCATGCTTTCCACGCCGCCGGCGATCATGAGGCCGGCCTCACCGGCCTTGATGGCGCGGGCGGCCGTGCCCACGGCGTCCAGGCCGGAGCCGCACAGGCGGTTGATGGTGGCGCCGGGCACCTCCAGCGGCAGGCCGGCGAGCAGGCTGCTCATGCGGGCGACGTTGCGGTTGTCCTCACCGGCCTGATTGGCGCAGCCGTAGAGCACGTCGGTGATGGCGGCCCAGTCCACGCTCGGGTTGCGCGCCATCAGGGCGCGCAGCGGGATGGCGCCGAGGTCGTCGGTGCGCACGCTGCTGAGGGCGCCGCCGTAGCGGCCGAAGGGGGTGCGGATCGCGTCGCAGATGTAGGCCTGGGTCATGGGGTGTCCTGTTGGGGAAGGTGGAACAGGCTGGTCGCTTCGAGGTCCAGCACCTCGTGGCCGGCCGCGTTGAAGAGTTGCCAGCGCCAGCGCAGGATGCCGAGCGTGGGCTTGCTGCTGGCCCGGCGTGTGTCGATCACCGTCGCGCGCAGGCTCAGCCGGTCCCCGGCGCGCACCGGGTGTGGCCATTTCACGTAGGCCAGCCCTGGCGAGGCAAACGACTCCGAGCCCTGCAAGGCCGCGTCGGCGACCAGCCGCATGGCGATGCCGCAGGTCTGCCACCCGCTGGCGATCAGCCCGCTGTGGATGCCGGCAACGGCCGCTTGCGGATCGGTGTGAAACCACTGGGGGTCGTACCGTTGCGCAAAGTCGATCAGCTCGGCTTCACCCAGCTCGTAGGGCCCCGCCTCGATGACCTGCCCCGCATGGAATTCGACGAACTTCATGTGTGTTTCCTTCTGAGCCAGGGGCTGACACGGTAGCGCTCACCGCGGTAATGCGCGTCGAGCGCCTCCAGCACCTGCGTGACGCCAGCCACGCTCCAGCGCGCCAGCCACTCGAACGGCCCGGCCGGGTAGTTGACGCCGAGCTTCATCGCGGCGTCGGCGCCTTCGGGGGTGCACACGCCTTGCAGCACGGCGTCTGCGGCTTCGTTGATCAGCATGGCGATCGTGCGCGCCACCACCAGCCCGGGGGCATCGGCCATGGGCACGGGCACAAAGCCGAGTGCGGTAAGCCACGCCGGGGCCTGCTCGCGCCAGTCGGCCCTGGCCTGCGGTGCCACCGCATAGGCGAGCGCGCCGCCGGGAGCCGCTGGCCACAACAGCGGGCGGTCGAACACCGCCACATCGGCAACCCCTTCACGCGCCGCGATCTCACCCGCGGTGCGTCCATCCGTCAGCACGAGCCGGGCGGCGCCGATGGCCAGGCCCACCCAGGCGCTCTGTCGCTGGCGCGAGGGCGCTGCGTCGCCGGACAAGCGGCCCTCGGCGACGAGCTGTTCCAGCCGGTCGGCGATCTCGCCGTCGCCGTGCACGGTGACGGGTCCCATCGCCAGCGGCACCTCGGGCGCGGTTGCGGGCAACGCCGGCACGCCCTCGGGGTAGGTGTAGAAGCCGCGCCCGCTCTTGCGGCCCAGCAGGCCACCGTCCACCAGCTCGCGCTGCACCAGCGAAGGCACGTAGCGCTTGTCGCCAAAGTTGGCCTCGAAGACCGAGTTCGTGACGGCGAAGTTGGTGTCGTGGCCGATCAGGTCCATCAGCTCACAGGGCCCCATGCGAAAGCCCGCCGCCTTCAAGCAGGCGTCCAGGCGCTGCGGCGTGGCCACCTGCTCCTGCAGCAGGGCCAGGGTCTCGGCGTAATACGGTCGCGCGATGCGGTTGACGATGAAGCCCGGCGTGCTCCGCGCGTGCACCGGCACCTTGCCCCAGGCCACGCTCAGGGCTTCGATGGCCTGTGCCACCGCGGCATCGGTCTGCAGGCCGGACACCACCTCCACCAGCTTCATTTGCGGCACGGGGTTGAAGAAATGCATGCCCACGAAACGCTCGGGCCGCTGCAGGCCGTTGGCGATGGCGGTGACGGAAATCGACGAGGTGTTGGACGCCAGGATGGCGGTCTCGCCGACCACCGACTCCAGTTGCCGGAACAGGCTGCGCTTGGCATCGAGGTTTTCGACGATGGCCTCGACCACCAGTGCGGCGCCCGCGGCCGCGTCCAGCGAGCCGATGGGCTCGATGCGCGCCAGTGTGGCCACCGCGGCCTCGGCGGTGATCCTGCTCTTGGCCACCAGGCCGTCGAGCGTCGCCGCGAGCTTCGACTTGGCCTGCGCCGCGGCACCCTCGCGCATGTCGAACAGAAACACCGGGTGGCCCGCCTGGGCCGCTACCTGCGCGATGCCCGCGCCCATAATGCCGGCGCCGACAACCAGCACCGGCGCGTTGTGGAGAGGGGTCATGTGGCGCTCGGAATCCAGGTGGCGGGCCGTTTGGCGAGGAAGGCGGCGAAGCCCTCGCGCGCCTCGTCGGTGCCGCGCACGCGGCCGATGGTCTGTGCGGTCAGCTCGCGCGCTTCGGGCGTGATCGGTCCGACCTGCAGCTGAGCAAACAGCTGCTTGATCTCGCGCTGGGCGTTGGGGCCACCGGCGAGCAGCTCCTGGACGGTCGCATCCACCGCAGCGTCCAGCGCCTCCGGCGGCACCACCTGCTGCACCAGACCGATGGCCAGCGCTTTCGCGGCACCGATGCGTGTGGTGGTGAGGGCCAGCCACTTCGCCTGGCGCTTGCCCACCGCGTTGGTCACATAGGGGCCGATCACGGCCGGCAGGATGCCGAACTTCGCTTCGCTGACGGAGAAACTGGCGTTGTCGGCGGCCACCGCGACATCACAGGCGCAGGTCAGGCCGACGCCCCCGCCGAGCGCCGCGCCCTGCACCCGCGCCACCGTGGGCTTGGCGCAGGCTTCGATGCGCGCCAGCATGCCGGCAAAACGGCGTGCGTCCGCCAGATTCCATTCATGGCTCGCGGCGCTGGCGCGCTGCATCCACTGCAGGTCGGCCCCCGCGCTGAAATGTTTGCCATCGCCCGCCAGCACGATCACGCGCACGGAAGGATCGGCCTCCAGCTCGGTGAACGCAGCGTCGAGTTCGCCGATCATGGTCTCGTCGAAAGCGTTGAACACCGCCGGGCGCGACATGGTGACCTGGGCCACGCCAGGGGCGCGCCGCGAAACGACCAAGGTATCAAAAATGCTCATGTCCGTGGGTCCGTTCATCAATAGGTTTCCAGGTGCAGCCGCCCCTCGCGCCTGAGCGCCGCGCCGATCTGCTCCCAGCTCAACCCGGCCTGGGTCGCCACATCGCGCAGCGCCAGCACCACACCCTCTTCCATGCTCTTCAAGCCACACACGTAGAAATACGTGTTCGGGTCCTGCAGCAGCACGGCCAGGTCGGCCGCGCGCTCGCGCATCGCGTCCTGCACGTAGCGTTTGGGTTTGTTCTTCTCGCGCGAGAAGGCGAAGTGGGTGTCGATGAAGTCCTTGGGCAGGTTCTGCAAGGGGCCGAAGTACGGCAGTTCTTCTTTCGTGCGCGCACCGAAGAACAGCATCAATTTCCCGCCCTCGAACTTGCCGCTTTGCCGCAGGCGCCGGCGCCACTCCGTCATCGCCCGCATGGGCGCGCTGCCCGTGCCGGTGCAGATCATCACGATGTTGGATTTGGGGTGATTGGGCATCAGGAAGCTGGTGCCGAAGGGCCCGATCACCTCGACCGTGTCCCCCACCTGCAGGTCGCACATGAAGTTGCTGGCCACACCGCGCACGGGCTGGCCCTGGTGGTCTTCGAGCACGCGCTTGATGGTGAGCGACAGGTTGTTGTAGCCCGGGCGCTCGCCGTTGCGCGGGCTGGCGATGGAGTATTGGCGCGGGTGGTGCGGCCTGCCCTGGGCGTCGGTGCCGGGCGGCACGATGCCGATGGACTGGCCTTCGAGCACGGGGAAGGGCATGGCGCCGAAGTCGAGCACGATGTGGTGGGTGTCGTAGTCGTGGCCGGCCTGTTTGCCCACTTCGGTCACGCGCACGTTGCCGGTGACGGTGGCCGTGACGGTCTTCTGCGCGGCCTTGGGGCCGTAGAGGTTGGTGTAGGCGTGGGCGGCGCTCCAGGGCGGGATGATCGATCCGTAGGCGGCGGACTTGAAGCTTTCCTGGCCGCTGGGGTCGGTGGAGGGTGTTTCGGCGGCGGCTTCGGTCTCGGTGGTGGCGGGTTCGGCCACATCGGCCACTGCATCACCCACGAGTGCGGCGCGCTCGGCCGCCGTGAGTTCGGCCGGCAGGCTGTCCCAGCTGAACTGCTCGGCCAGCGAATAGGCCTTGATGCGCGGCATGGTGCGGTAGTTGTCGATGGAGCCGGTGGGGCACGGCGAGATGCAGTCGTTGCACCA